>CBDIQD010000004.1:0-215852 GCA_965283845.1 Sphingomonadaceae bacterium | reverse complement strand
GACCGGCGCGCCGGTGAGCGCGACGAGCTGGCGCAGCGCAGCACTGGCGTCGGGGCCGGCGTTGATCACGCCGCCGCCGGTGTAGAAGATCAGGCGCTCGGCCGCCGGCGATCATCGCGACGGCCGCCGCGATCGCGTCGGCGTCGGGTTCGACCTGCGGGCGATAGCTTTGTGCGCGATCTTTTCGGGGATCACATAATGGCCGGTCGCGACCTGCACATTCTTTGGAATGTCGATCACCACCGGGCCGGGGCGGCCGTGGGTCGCGATATAGAAAGCCTCGTGCATGATCGGGCCGAGGCGCTCGGGGTCCATGACCAGATAATTGTGCTTGGTGCAGTGGCGGGTGATGCCGACGGTGTCGCATTCCTGGAACGCATCGGTGCCGATCAGCGCGGTCGACACTTGGCCAGTCAGCACGACCATCGGGATCGAATCCATCAGCGCGTCGGTGATGCCGGTGACCGCATTGGTCGCGCCGGGACCCGAGGTGACGAGCACGACACCCGGCTTGCCCGTCGAGCGCGCATAGCCCTCTGCCGCGTGCGTTGCCGCTTGTTCGTGGCGGACCAGAATATGCTGAATCGTCGGGTGCTTATAGAGCGCGTCATAGATGGGAAGGACCGCGCCGCCCGGATAGCCGAACACCGTATCGACCCCAAGGTCGACCAGCGCCTGAACCACCATGTCGGCACCACTCATTTCCGTCACGACGAAACTCCTTTCCACAAAAAATCGCGGTGCTTGTGCGCTGCAACAGGGCTGCGGGCAATAGGTATATGATTCTATCCTGTCAACAGTCTTTCACGTAATATAGTTGCAAAATAATCTATAGAATCATTGTTTAATGATTCTATGTGGCGCGGCCAATCGGCGGGTGGCTGGTTACGGAACCAGGTATATTGGCGTTTTGCATATTGGCGCGTGGCGGCCTGCGTGAGGGTGAGCGCGGCGGCCCGGTCGATGGCGCCGGTCAGATATTGCGCGATCTGCGGCACCCCGATGGCGCGCATGGCGGGAAGGTCCGTGTCGAGGTCGCGGTCAAGCAGCGCGCGCACCTCGTCAATCGCGCCGCCGTCGAACATCTGGATCAGCCGCTGGTCGCAGCGATCGCGCAGCCACTCGCGCGGCGGCAGGAGTATGAGCGGCGCGAGCGTGATCGTATCGCCGATGCCGCCCGTATGCGCTGCGTGCCAGTGGCCCAGCGGGTGGCCGGTCGAGCGGACGACTTCGAGTGCGCGGGCGATGCGGGTGGTGTCGGCGGGGTTCAGACGGGCGGCCGTATCGGGATCGTCGCGAGCCAGCGCGGCATGGGCGTCGGCGACGGGCAAGGCGCGGACCGCGGCGCGAATGTCGGGATCGATTTCGGGGATGGGGGAAATGCCGTCGAGCAGGGTGCGAATATGAAGCCCGGTGCCGCCGACGAGAATCGGGACATTGCCCGCTGCGTGCGCGGCGGCGATGACGGCGCGCGCTTCGTCGGCCCAGCGCGCGGCATTATGCGCCTCGGCGGCGTCGATATGGCCGAACAAGCGGTGCGCGACGCCATCCATCCCGGCATCGGTCGGGCGCGCCGACAGAATCGCGAGGTCGGCATAGACCTGGCTGGCGTCGGCGTTGACCACGGTTGCGTTTCCGAGCGCTTTTGCCAACGCTACTGCCAATGCGCTCTTGCCGCTGGCGGTGGGGCCAGCAATAAGCGCGACAGGTGGCCGGTGACCGGTGGACGATGCCAAGGATGATGAAGGAGCAGCCATGTTCGTAGCGACGCTGATAGCAGCCGGAAAGCTGACCGACGAGGTGGTTCGCGAGGGAATCGACCGGTTGGCGGCAACGGGGCATGATGTCGGCGCGCCGCACTGGCTGGACGAGGGCGACGCCGCCGATATCGTCTTTCACGGCAGCCTGGTCAGCGCGCGCAAGGAATTGGCGCTGATGGACCATGGCTCGCTCGATATCGTGGTCCAGCCGCTGGGCGACCGGACCAAGAAATTGATCATCGCCGATATGGATCTCGACGATGATCACCGTCGAGTGCATCGACGAACTGGCCGACGATGCCGGGGATCAAGGACGCGGTCGCGGCGATCACCGCGCGCGCGATGCGCGGCGAACTCGATTTCCGCGCCGCGCTGGCCGAACGCGTGGGGTTGCTTGCGGGGATGGCCGAATCGACCCTGGCCGATTGCCGGATGGAACGGGTGAAACTGACCCGCGGCGCGCGCACGCTGGTCCAGACGATGAAGGCGCATGGCGCTTATTCGGTGCTGGTGTCGGGCGGCTTTACCGCCTTTGCCGCGCCGGTCGGCGAAGCGATCGGGTTCGACAAGGTGATCGCGAACGAACTGGAGATCGCCGGCGGCAAGCTGACCGGCAAAGTGCGCGAGCCGATCATCGACAGCGATGCGAAGCTGGCGACGCTGAAGGCCGAGGCCGCGGCGCACGGCCTGCCGCTCGCCGAGACGCTGGCGGTCGGCGACGGCGCCAACGATATTCCGATGATCACCGCGGCGGGGCTGGGGGTCGGATATTATCCGCATCCGTCGGCGGGCGAGGCGGCGGCGGCGGTGGTGCGGCATCATGATTTGACCGCGCTGCTGTGGGCGCAGGGGTATCCGCGGCGGAGTTGGGTGCTGGGGTAAGGGAGCGGCCGGGAGCGGTCGGAAGCCGTCCTGGAAATCTCGTCACCCCGGGCTTGATCCGGGGTCCCGCTCTGCCTGAAAGGTCGGTGACCGCCTCAAGAAGCGGGATCCCGGGTCAAGCCCGGGATGACGAAGGGGAATATCAGCCCACCACCCCCAAGCAGCCGTCCCAGCCGCCTCAGCCCGGCGCCTTGGCCTTCACCCACACTTGCACCGTCGCGGCAAATTTGCCCGGCGCGGGCGGCGTGACGTCGATGCGTTCGGCGGTGACCAGTTCGCCGGTTGCCAGATTGAAGCTGGCCCAGGGTTTCGGCATGCGGCCGAAGGCCATCTTCTGGATCGGCTGACCGGTGGCGGTGTTCATGATTGTTGCGTTTATACCCATGGCGGGCGGGTAGCGGCGGGGGTGTGATTCTGTCCAGCATCGAGTGCGGGTGATTTTGACTTCTGCCCCTCTCGCTTGCAGCAGGCAGCGGGAGCCTGCTGGCTGCTGGCGTGGCTCGCAGCGGCGTGGGTCCAGAAGCCGCTCCGATGCTGCCAACGACCGCACCCGAACCGGCACGTCTTCGCCTTCTTGGGACTTGATCCGCAGAATGCCGCTGGCGTCCGCCGCGATTTCCTGCGCCACCTTGATCCGTCGTCCAGTGTCGAGCAGGATCTCCGCCGGCATTCGACGGCATCGACCGTCGTCTTTGTGCCATTGACGAAATGAGTCCGCTGGCGAGTTCGCGGGTGAACATCGCGGGCGGTGCGAGGGCGATGCCCTGGCCCGCGGCGGCGGCCGAGACCATGAGCGCCGAGCTGTCGAAGATCGGGCCGCGCAGCAGCGGCGCGGCGATGCCAGCGGCGGCGAACCATAGCGCCCATTCGTCCGGCGCGATACGAGCGGAGCAGGCGTTCGGGGATCAGGTCGGCGGGGCATCGCTGCGCAGTTCGCTGAACGGATAGGGCCGCACCAGGGTCGCCGCGCGGATCGTGGAAGTCTGAAGCCGCGTGTCCACGCCCGGCCGCATCAATCGAGCGCTTCGCCCGCCAGATCGACGCGGTTGTTGTTGGTCGAGAGCCGCAGGTCGATCGCGGGATGGGCGCGGGCGAAGGCGTCGAGGCGCGGCAGCAGCCAGCAGGTGGCGAAGGTGCCGACGACGCCGACCTTCAGCGGCTCGCGGACGCGGCCGTCGCCGTACTGATCCAGGGTCGCGCCCACGCGGTCGAACATCTCGGCCAGGACGGGGACCAGCACATGCCCCTCGTCCGTGAGCGCGAGCCCGCGCGGCAGGCGGTGGAAGAGGCGGGTGCCCAGCCGCTGTTCCAGCTGGGCGACCTGATGGCTGACGGCACCCTGGCTGACGCACAGTTCGATCGCGGCGCGGGTGAAGTTGAGGTGGCGCGCGGCGGCGTCGAAGGCGCGCAGGGCGTTGAGGGGCGGCAGCGAAAGGCTCATGGCAATCCTGACTCAGGGCCCCGTCACCCACAACTCGATCCGGGGTTCATGCGGCGGCGGTGGCTATGGATCCCAAATCTAGTCCCGGATGACGAAATATATGAATAATTCTCATAGCTATGTCGAGAAATGATGCTTTGTCGCTGGTCGGCCCGCTTGGCATCCCGGCGTGGAAGGAGACGAACATGATCGCGACAATCAGCATGATGACATGGCTTGCCGCCGTTTCAGGAACACCGATTCCGGCCGTAGACGACCGTGCAGCACGCCGAAGGCAACCAGTCGCGCGCCGCCGAATGGCTGGCGCCGGTAGCACCCGAAAAGCTGTTCGGCACAAGCTATCTGGTCGGTTTCGGCGGCATGAGCGTCGGCCTGATCGACACGGGTGCGGGGCTGGTGCTGATCGACGGGGCGCTGCCGCAGGCGGCGCCGGCGATCCTGGTGTTCTGCGCCATCGGCGTGTTCAGCCTCAAAGCCATCAAATTTATTCTGAGCACCGAGCCGCATTTCGACCATGCCGGCGGGCTCGCCGCGCTGGCGCGCGACACCGGCGCGACTGTGGTCGCCAGCAAGCGCGGCGCCGAAGGGTTGCGGTCGGGGCGCCACGCCGCCGACGACCCGCAGCTTGCCTATGGCGGCAGCTGGCCGGCGGTGACGCGGCTGCGCGTGATGCAGGATGGCGACGTGCTGAAGCTCGGCAAGACCGCAATCACCGCGCATGCGACCCCGGGGCATACGATGGGCAGCATGAGCTGGAGTTGGCGGGCGTGCGAGGGCAAGCGCTGCAAGGCGGTCGTCTTTGCCTCAAGTCTGAATCCGGTATCGGCGGACGGCTATCGCTTTACCTCGGCGGCGGGCGCGCCGTTCGTTGCCGGGTTCGCGAAGACCTATCGCACGATGGAAGCGCTGGCGTGCGATATCCTGATTTCGGCGCATCCCGACAACGCCGGGGACGGGCGATATAGTGACAAGCCGGGCGCGTGCCGAACCTATGCCGACCGGTCGCGCGGGTTGCTGGCGAAGCGGTTGGCGGAGGAGAGGGCGGGGACCGCGAAGTAGCTGGTTCTTGATCCTCCCTGTGCCGGAGGCATGGGGAGGTGGCAGCGCGAAGCGCCGACGGAGGGGCAATGGCGCTGACGTCGTCGCCCCTCCGCTCAGCGCTTCGCGCTGGCCACCTCCCCATGCCTGCGGCACAGGTAGCCCGACGGCTATCCTGCCGCAGCTGTCCGCTGTGAAGAGCTCGACGGCCGGTGCGTGGCCGATGGCGATGAAGATGCCGTCGACGGCGCGCTCCTGCATCTCGCCGGTCTTGACGTTCTTCAGGCGGGCGCGGGTGACGGCCATGGGATCGTCGCGGCCGATGATTGCGTCGCAGTGGCCTCGAACCCCAGACGGCGCCGAGCTTGGGCGCGCCAGGGGCTGTTGCCGCCGCCGGCGCGCGCGGGGTCGGGGTTTCGACCACGACGATCGGATCGTCGTTGAACGGTGCCGGCTTGGGTTTGGCCGGCTTTGGAGCCGGCTGGACCGGGGCGGGTTTGACAGCCACAGGCTTTGCCGGTTGCGGCGCCGGCGGCAGCTTGCCGCTCTCCGGCGGGGCGACATAGTCGTGCCGGTTGGCTGGTCGCTCGCGACAGGCATCGGCGGTAGCGGCGGCGGCCGCCGCTGCGGCGCTGGCGGCGGGCGAGGACAGGACATTGATGCTCGGCGACCAGGTCGCGGCACCGGCGGCGGCGCGCAGCTGGCGCCGGGGACCGACGTGGGCAGCGCCGCGACCTTGATCGGCGACGGCGCAGGTTTGGCGGGCGTGCGCGGCGCAGACGCGGTCACGGCAGCCAGACGCGCGCGCGCTTCGTTCTTTTCGATCTCCGGCAGCATCGCGAGGCCGCGCTGGCGCTGGTCGAGCGGGATCAGGCTGTCGAGCTGCGCCAGCCGCGCCGAGGCGATGCCGAGCCCGGCGTCGCTGGCGCGTTTGGTCAGCGCATAGGCGCGCGGCAGATCCTGCGGCGCGAGGTCGCCGTTGAACAATGCGGTGCCCAGAACATATTGGGCGCGCGGTTCGCCGCGCTCGGCCGAGCGGGTGATGAAGGGCATCGCCTCGTCACGTCGGTTGGCGGTGAACAGCACGAGGCCGAGATTATCCTCGGCCTGTAGATGCCCCTGCTTTGCGGCGCGGCGATACCAGCCTTCGGCCTGCGCCAGATCGGCGGGGACGCCGCGACCGAGCTTATAGGCCTGACCCAGGTTGAATTGAGCATCGGCATCGCCGGCGAGCGCTTCGGGGCGCCATTGGGCGACGGCGCCCTGATAGTCGCCGCGCTGCCAGGCATCGACGCCGTCCTTGACGTCGGCGTGGGCGGGGGCGGTCAGCATGGTTGCCGCAAGCAGCGGCAACGCCAACGAAACGGCGGTGCGGAAGTGACGCATCATATTCTCCAATGACTGGCATTGCTGCAGTCCCCGGGGGCTTCTTAGCGTGGAATGGCTAACACCGCGTTAGCAACCCCCGCCTTGTAGCATATCTGATCCATTTCGGCACAAATGTCTCTTGAGACCTTGTTAACCATGATGGCGAAGAAGCCGTTCACCTTCTTTTTATCATCGTTAACTCAATTTTAGCGCCCTGCATGGCATTCCACCGCCAATTCGTGGTTTTTAGGGGACAGCTGTGCGCGTTTTGGCATTGGCTTCACAGAAGGGCGGGTCGGGAAAAACGACCTTGTCGGGGCATCTCGCGGTACAGGCACAGCTTGCGGGGGCAGGTCCGGTCGTCCTGATCGATATCGATCCGCAGGGCTCGCTCGCCGATTGGTGGAACGAGCGTGAGACCGATCTTCCCGCTTTTGCGCAGACCACCGTCGCGCGCTTGGCCTCCGACCTCGAAATCCTGCGCCAGCAGGGCTTTAAACTCGCGGTCATCGACACCCCGCCGGCGATTACCATGGCGATCCAGAGCGTGATTTCGGTCGCCGAACTGATCGTCGTGCCGACCCGGCCGAGCCCGCACGATCTGCGCGCCGTCGGCGCCACCGTCGACCTGTGCGAACGCGCCGGCAAGCCGCTGGTGTTCGTGGTCAACGGCGCGACGCCGAAGGCCAAGATTACCTGCGAAGCCGCCGTCGCGCTGTCGCAGCACGGCACCGTCGCGCCGATCACGCTGCACCACCGCACCGATTATGCCGCGTCGATGATCGACGGCCGCACGGTGATGGAAGTCGATCCCAACGGCCGGTCGGCCGAAGAAATCCGCCAGCTGTGGACCTATATGAGCGACCGGCTCGAAAAGAATTTCCGTCGCACCATCTTTGCCGCGCCGATCCCGACGCAGGGCAATTATGGCGCGGTCCGCCCGATGGGCGGTGGCTTTGGCCGCCGCATCGCTGGCCAGTGACGGGAGGGACCGGAACCATGGGCGAACCCAAACCCCTCGCATCGCTGAGCGCCGGATTGCTGGCCCGCAAGGGCGGCGCGCGTCCCGCCATGCGCCGCCAGCCACTGGGCAGCGGCCCCGCACCCGTCAATTCCACCGGTTATGACGACCTGGGCTGGAACGACATGGGCTATGATGTCGATCCCGGCGCAGTCGGGCGAACCGGCGCGGATGCTCGACCTGAAGCCGCTGCTGACCGGTTCGGTGCCGGCGCACAATGTCGAGGCCGAACATGCGGTCGACGACGGCGCCGGTCACGAGCTGACGCCGCTGGCTTCCGACGCGCTGGCCGAGAACTTTGGCGCCGAAGATTTTGGCGCCGACGCGTTCGAAGCCGAAGCGCCGGACGTGCCCGAAATCGTCCGTCAGCAGGAATCGCTGATCGAACGCGTCGCCGCGGTGGCGCGCAAGGTCGAGGCGCGGCCGGTTCCAAAGCCGAAGAAGGAAAAGGCGCCGCGCGCGCTGCGGGCCCGCGAAAAGGCGGCGTTCACGCTGCGACTCGACGCCGAACGCCATCTGCGGTTGCGGTTGGCGAGCGCGGTGACGAACCGCTCTTCGCAGGTGATCCTGACCGACCTGCTCGACGAATATCTGTCCACGCTGCCGGAAATCGACGCGATGGCGAGCCGCCTGCCGGCGGCACGTCCGACGCGTCAGACGATGCCGCGCTGAACCAATCCAAAGGGGACCTGAGATGAACCGCAAAATGCTGATGAACCTGGCCGTTTCGGGTTTTGTCCTGAGCGTCGCCACCGGGTGCAGCGGGATGGGGCAGATGGCGAACGCGCCGTCGCGCGCCGCCGGCAAGCCCGCCGTCGCCGAGAAGTCGGCGGGCCAGGCGCGCGCCGCGCTGGAAGCCGGGAAGATCAGCAAGGCGGTCGGTCTGGCGGAGGCCGCGGTCGCCGCGAGCCCGCGCGATGGCAGCTATCGCGCGCTGCTCGGGCAGGCCTATCTGAACGACGGCCGGTTTGCGTCGGCCACCGCGGCGCTGACCGAGGCGATGGAATTGGGCACGACCGACAGCAACACGATCATCGCGCTGACGCTGGCGCAGATCGCGCAGGGCAAGACCGCCGATGCGATCGCGCTGTTGCAGGCGCATCAGGATACGGTACCGGCGTCCGACACCGGGCTGGCGCTGGCGCTGGCCGGCGATAACGAGGGCGCGATCTATGTGCTGAGCGAAGCCGCGCGGGCCCCCGGGGCCGGCGCGCGGACGCGGCAGAATCTGGCGCTCGCCTTTGCCCTCGCGGGCCGCTGGGCGCAGGCGCGCATCCTGGCATCGCAGGATCTGTCGCCCGAAAAGCTCGAGGCGCGGATGGCCGAATGGTCCAAACTCGCCGAAACGCCGAATACACAGCTGCGCGTCGCCAGCCTGATCGGCACCAAGGCGCAGGTCGACGGCGGCATGCCGGTTCAGCTGGCGCTGAGCAATTACGGCGACACGCAGATGGCGGCCGCGCCGCCGGCGGTCGAACTCGCGAGCGCCGATCCGGCCCCGGTCGCGGCCTATGCGCCGCCGCCGCCCGCGCTTGCCGACGCGAGCAACGCCATTCGCAGCGTCGAGCTGCCGATGCCTGCGCGGAACGCCGATGGCGTGGTGGCGGTCACCGAACTGCCGCAGCCGGCTCCGGCTGCGGGCAATGTCATCATGGCCGATGCGGCCCCCTATCGCGCCGCGCCGCGCGTTGCCGGCGAAGGGCGTATCCGTCCGATGCAGCAGCAGGCGCTGGAACTCGCGACCCGGATCGTCCCCAAGGCGTTCGACAGCAAAAAGCCGACCGGCTGGGCGGTGCAATTGGGCGCGCATGACAGTCTGGGCATCGCCAAGGAAAAATGGGGCGGGCTGAAAAAGCGCAATGCGACGCTGGCCAATTTCCCGGCATCGAGCCACGCCGCGACGGTCAAAGGCCGGACCTTTTACCGCCTGACCGTCAACGGCCTGGCGACCCGCGCCGATGCGACCAGCCTGTGCAACGAATTGAAGGCGCATGGCCAGACCTGCTTCATCCGCGCGATGGGCGGCAGCGAAGCTATTCAGTGGGCGTCGAAAGCGAGCCCGATGCGGCTCGCTTCACGGTAATTCGTAAAACTCCAGCCTGTCGGCGGAGTCCAAGGAAAAGGGGTGTGGCCGTGAGGCTGCGCCCCTTTTTCTGTTGGGGTAGGCTCTCTGACGGTCGAAATTGGCCGTCGCCCCCGCGAAGGCGGGGGCCGCAATCGGTTTACGCAGCGCCGCTAGACAAGGCCGCCAGCGGCCCCCGCCTTAGCGGGGGCGACGCGCATCTTTGCGCCCACATCCTTGCCCCTCGCGCCACCCCGTGCAATAGGCGCCGACCCGCCGATCCCCACCAACCCAGGAGCCCGCCATGACCAGCAACGCGGCGCCGCGCGCGCTTGGGCTCGATTTCGGCACGACCAATAGCGTCGTCGCGCTGACCGACGGGCAGGGCGGGTCGGACCTGATCGAGTTTGCGGGCGACGAGGCGACCGGGGCGGTGTTCCGGTCGGCGCTGTGTTTCTGGGAAGAGGAACGCGCGTGGCAGGGCATCGCGCATGAGGCGGGGCCGTGGGCGATCGCCGAATATCTCCAGTCGCCGCTCGACAGCCGCTTCGTCCAGTCGTTCAAGAGCGTCGCGGCGAGTGCGTCGTTCGAGCGCGCGCTGATCTTCAACAAGCCGTACCGGTTCGAGGATATGGGGCGGCTGTTCCTGCAGCGGCTGGTCGCGCATGCCGGCGGCCGGCTTGACGAGCGCCCGCGCCGCGTCATCGTCGGGCGGCCGGTCGAATATGCCGGGGCGCGGCCCGATGCGGCGCTGGCGCGGCAGCGCTATGATTTGATGCTCGAAGCGTTCGGCACCGAAATCTATTATGTCCACGAGCCGCTCGGCGCCGCGCACAGCTATGCCGCGCGGCTGACCGAACCGGCGACGATCCTGGTCGCCGATTTCGGCGGCGGCACCACCGACTTTTCGATCGTGCGGGTGGCCGAACCCGGGAGCGCGCGCTGCTGCGTGCCGCTCGCATCGTCGGGGATCGGAATTGCGGGTGACCGGTTCGATTACCGCATCGTCGATCGGCTGGTGCTGCCGCTGCTCGGCAAGGGCGGGCTGTATCGCTCGTTCGACAAATTGCTCGAAATTCCGGGCGGCCATTTCAGGGATTTTGCCGACTGGTCGCGGCTGGCGCTGATGCGCAACCGCCGCACGTTGAGCGAGTTGGAACGGTTAAAGCGCGACGCGGTCGATCCCGAACCGATCGGCCGGATGATCGCGCTGATCGAGCATGAGCAGGGCTTTCCGCTCTATGATGCGGTCGGGCGGCTGAAGCGCGCGCTGTCGAGCGATGAGCAGGCCGAGTTTCGCTTTGCCGGTGACGGGATCGACATCGACGCCGCGGTGCGGCGGGCCGATTTCGAGGCGTGGATCGCCGACGATCTGCGGCGGATCGAGGCGGCGATGGACGCGGCGCTGGTCCGCGCGGGGGTGGCGCCCGAGGGCATCGACCGGGTGTTTTTGACCGGCGGATCGTCGCTGATCCCGGCGATCCGGGCGCTGTTCGACCGGCGGTTCGGCGCGGAGCGGATCGCGACGGGGGGCGAGTTGACCTCGATCGCGCATGGGTTGGCGTTGATTGGCGAAGAAGATGATCCGGGGGAATGGGCGGTTTGATGGGAGGCTGCGGCTAGCGGCCGACAATTGCCATCCCGCACCTCGTCACCCCGGACTTGATCCGGGGTCCCGCTTTGCGTGAAAGGCCCTTGATCGCCTCAATAAGCGGGATCCCGGGTCAAGCCCGGGATGACGAAAGGGGGTAACCGCTCTCCACCCCAAACCCCCTACCGAACCCGCAATCCGCCCTTCCACATCGCCGTTGCGCGGCCCTGCACGGGCATGCCGTCGAACGGGGTGTTGCCGGCGTAGGCGGCCATCTTTTTCGCATCGACCTGCCACGGGGTGCCGTCGTCGATCAGGATGAGGTCGGCCTCGGCATCAGGCGCGATGTGGCCGGCGTTGACGCCGAGCAGCGTGGCGGGGTTGGCGGCGAGCAGGTCGAACAGGCGCGCCGGGGTGACATGGCCGTCGCGGACAAGGCCGAGACCCATTGCGAGCAGGGTTTCGGCGCCCGCCATGCCGGGCTGCGCCTCGGCGAAGGGCAGGCGCTTGTCTTCGGGGCCGCGCGGGTCGTGGCCCGATGCCAGCACGTCGATCGTGCCGTCCTTGATCGCGGCGAGGCAGGCGTGGCGATCGTCTTCGGAGCGGAGCGGCGGCGACAGGCGCGCGAAGGTGCGGAAATCGCCGATCGCGGTGTCCGACAGGAACAGATGCGCCGGGGTGATGCCGCAGGTGACGGGAAGGCCCTTGGCCTTGGCGGCGCGCACGTACGTCCAGGCCGTCGGCGGTGGTGACCTGGCGGAAATGAATGGCGGTGCCGGTTTCCTCGATCAGCATCAGGTCGCGGGCGATCGCCATCGCTTCGGAGATCGCGGGGGCGGAGGCGAGGCCGAGGCGGGTGGCCATTTCGCCGTCGGTCGCGACGGCCCCCGCGGTCAGGCCTTCGTCCTCGGCGTGGGCGATGACGGTGAGGCCGAGCGCGGCGGCGTAGGCGAGGACGCGGCGCATCACGCCGGCGTCGGATATGCGGGCGCGGCCGGTGGCGACGGCGCGGGCGCCCGCCTGTTGCATCAGACCGATTTCGGCGAGTTCGCGGCCTGCGAGACCCTTGGTCGCGGCGGCGATCGGATGGACCCAGAGGTCGGGCTTGCCGCCTTTCGCCGCGCGCTCGACGAGGCCGGGGTTATCGAGCGGGCCGGCGTCGGGCATCAGCGCGGCGCGGGTGATGCCGCCGAAATGGAAGGCGGGCTTGTCGGTCGCGAAGACGCCGAGGTCGATGATGCCGGGGGCGAGCCATTGGCCCTTGGCATCGATGGTTTCGGCGCCGTCGGGGGTTTCGGTGGGGTTCAGCGCGGCAATGCGGCCATCGACGACGAGCAGCGTTGGTGATCGTCAGCGGGCGGGTGGGAAGCTTGCTCATGCCCAGCCCTCCACGCCGCGGCGCCTGCGGGTCAGTACGTCCAGACAGGCCATGCGCATCGCGACCCCCATTTCGACCTGATGCGGTGATCGTCGAACGCAGCGGATCGTCGGCGACGCTGCTGTCGATTTCGACCCCGCGGTTCATTGGGCCGGGGTGCATGACGATCGCATCGGGCTTGGCCTTTTCGAGCCGTTTCGGGGTTAGGCCGTAGAGCGTATGATATTCGCGGGCGCTGGGCAGATAGGCGCCGTCCATGCGCTCGTTCTGAAGCCGGAGCGTCATCACGACATCGGCGTCCTTGATGCCTTCGTCCATGTTGGTGAAGGTCGTGACTTGCATCCGGTCGAGCGCCGGCGGGGTCAGCGTCGGCGGCGCGACGACGCGCACTTCGTTGCCGAGCAGGGTGAGCGCGAGGATGTTCGAGCGCGCGACGCGGCTGTGGAGGACGTCGCCGCAGATCGCGATCGTCAGCCCCTCGACGCGTCCCAAGCGGCGGCGGATCGTGAGCGCGTCGAGCAGCGCCTGGGTCGGATGTTCATGGCGGCCGTCGCCGGCGTTGAGCACCGGGCAGTCGACCTTGTCGGCGATCAGCTGCACCGCGCCCGAACTGCCATGGCGAATCACCATCGCGTCGGCGCGCATCGCGTTGAGCGTCATCGCGGTGTCGATCAGCGTTTCGCCCTTTTTCACGCTCGATTGCGCGGCGTGCATGTTGACGACATCGGCGCCAAGGCGTTTTCCGGCGATTTCGAACGAAAGCAAGGTGCGGGTCGAATTTTCGAAAAAGGCGTTGATGATGGTGAGCCCGGCGAGGCGGTCGTCGTGCTTGGCGGCGCCGCTGCGGTTTAGATCGACCCATTGCTCGGCGGCGTCGAGGACGTAGCTGATCTCCCACGGGGTCAGCTGGGCGATGCCGATCAGGTGGCGATGGCGAAAGGCATCGCCGCCGGGCGGATAATCGCTGGCGGGTCGGATTGTTGCGCTTGTCATTAAAGCCGAGCGTTTAGGCAGGATGCGGCAAATACGCAAGCGCCGCTGCGATAAATAGCCGTTCGTCCTGAGGAGCCATTGAGCTTGTCGAAATGGCGTCTCGAAGGACTTGCGCAGCGGTGCTTCGAGACGAGGCTTCGACAGGCTCAGCCTCTCCTCAGCACGAACGGATTATGGGCAATGGCTAGCGCGTCATCGCATCGATCGCGCCTTGCAGGATGAAGGCGGCGGCGGCGCTGTCGATCCTTGTCGCGCGTTTGGCGCGGCTGATGTCGGCGGCGATCATCGCGCGCTCGACCGCGGCGGTCGACCAGCGTTCGTCCCACAGCAGCAGCGGCAGGGCGAGGGGCAGGAGGTTGCGCGCAAAGGCGCGGGTGCTTTGGGTGCGCGGGCTGTCGGTGCCGTCCATGTTGAGCGGCAGGCCGACGACGAGGCCGACGATGTTGTGAGCCGCGATGAGCGATTTGAGGGTTTCGAGGTCGGCGGAGAATTTCTTGCGAATGATCGTCTTGTCGGGGGTCGCGAAGCTCCAGTTTATGTCGCAGAAGGCGACGCCGATGGTCTTGGTGCCGACGTCGAGGCCCGCGAGGCGGCCGCCGTTGGGGAAGTATGCGGCGAAGTCGGGGGCGGCGGTGGTGATCATCGAGCGGGACCCCGGATCAAGTCCGGGGTGACGAAGGTGGGGCGTCGGGTGCGGGCGTGGCCGCAGGCATCACCGGCGGCGCCAAGGGCGGCACCGGCGACGGCTTGCCCTCGTACGTCGCGAGCCGCCGCAGCGCGTCGGCGCGGACGTTCGCCCAGAACAGGGTGATGTCGTAGACATGGTAATTGTTGCCCGGCAGCACGTAACCCGCGACCACATAGTTCTTGGCGATCTCGGCGTCGCCGATCATCAGGAAACCGCGCGCGTCGTCGCATTTGGCGCCGATCTTGCCCGCGATCAGCGAGCCGCTCTTGAAGCCCTCGGTGGGTTTGAGGGTGCCGAGATTGGCGGCGGGCGCCGCTTCGGTGTCGGGGATGCCGGTGAGCGGGTTGGTGCACAGCATCCGCGTGTCGGCGCGCGGGCGGCCGTCGAAACCGATCGTGCCGTCGTAAGCGGCGACGACCATTTCGGGATCGGCGGGGTCGGCAACGGAGCGAGCCAGCCGGCGGTGCACGATCAGAGGTCGGGCACGCGGGCAGGCCAAGGCCGGCGATGTCGGTGTCGAGGCTGATCGGCCAGCCGATGACATAGGCCGCGACGATGCGTTTCGCGAGCGGGGTGCCGGCGATGCGGGTCTTGAGCAGGGTGGTCAGGTGAAGCGCGCCCTGGCTGTGGCCGGCGAGGATGATCGGCTTGTCGTTGGGGATTCCCGCGAGGAAGGCGTCGAATGCTTCCTCGACGTCGCTTCGCGGCGTCGATCGCCTTGCCCGCGGTCACCCGGTCCTGCGCCAGGAAGGCGCCGAGGGTCGCCTGACGATAGCGCGGCGCCCAGATTTCGCCGGCGTCGGCAAAGGCGCTCGCCATGCCCTGGACGAACAGATTGGCGCGGTGGTCCGGATCGCGGTCTTCGAGCGGGGCGTTCCAGCTCGAGCGGCTGTAATAGCTGGTCGGGTGGACGAAAAAGACCGCGGCGTCGCCGCGCGGCGGCGCGGTTTCGGTAGCGGTGGCGGGCGCGATCAACTGGTCGCCGGCCGGGGCGCCTTCGGTGCCGGGGGTTTCGCTGCCATCGGCGGCGGGGCGCCAGGCCGACGGATCGTTTTGCATGCCCGGCCGCGCGAACCACATTTTCGCATCGTCATAGGCGTTGGGCGCAACTGCGGCCTGCTGTTTGAATTCGGTGCTGGGCACGAAAGCGGTGCGTGCGATCCAGCCGGGGAAAAGCTGTACACGACCCCGGCGGCAAGGATGAGGATGATGATCGCGGCGATGAAGTAGAGGAATTTGCGGGCCATTGGGGCTCCATGCGGGGAGGGGAGAGAAAAAAGCGGCTTTCCTCTAGCCGTTCGCCCTGAGCTTGTCGAAGGGCTGTTCTTTCTTCTACGGCAAAGAAGGACGGTGCTTCGACAAGCTCAGCACGAACGGGATGAGAAGCCGGTCTGTTATCAGAGCGCATTTGGCTTGCCCGCGTCCGCGAAACAAGCCCAGATTGCGGCATGACCGAAACAGCTGTGCCCATCGCGCCCGATTCGCCGTCGATCTCCGCTCGTCTCGATGACAATGATCCCCCTGGCCGCTGCGGCCGTGGATCATGGCGGCGATCTGTGCGGTGGCGGGGCTGAGCTTTCACCTGTTGATCGACCATCATTATGACGATCCGCTGGCCACTTGGCGCAGCGCGCTGGCGACCTTTGTCGCGGCGGCGGCGGTGGTGTTCGTGCTCGGCGTCGAACTGCGGCGCTGGCACTGGGCGCTGGGGTTCGCGCTGGGCTGGGGCGCGATCCTGGGGCTGATCGCGTGGCAGACGGCGGGGTATAATATTCAGGGCAATCCGGTCGAATGGCCGTTCTGGTCGGGCTTGCTGGCGGTGCTCGTCGCAACGCCCCTGTTCCAGACGCGGCGCGACGTCGCGCCCGACGGACGGTTCTGGAAGCTGTGGCAGATGCCGTGCGAGCGGCTGCACAGCCATGCGTGGACCGACGCGGTGATCGGCGCCGCCAGCCTGGCGTTCGTCGGGGTGACTTTCCTGCTGGTCTTCCTGATTTCCGAGATGTTCCACCTGATCGGCATCGACCTGATCCGCGACCTGCTGAACGACGAATGGTTCGGGTGGATGCTGGCGGGCGCGGCGTTTGGCGGCGCGGTGGGGTTGCTGCGCGAGCGCGACAAGCTGGTGTCGACCTTGCAGCGGCTGGTGATGATCGTGCTGGCGGTGCTCGCGCCGGTGCTGGCGGCGGCGCTGGTGATCTTTCTGCTGTCGCTCGCCGGCACGGGACTGACCAAGCTGTGGGCGTCGGGTTTTTCGACCGCGGCGCTGATGCTGGCGGCGGCGGCGTTCGGGGTGCTGCTCGCCAACGCGGTGATCGGCAACGGCGCCGACGACCGCGCGACCAATCCGGTGCTGCGCTGGGCGGCGCCGGTGCTGGCGGTCGCGGTGCTGCCGCTGGCGGGCATCGCCACTTATTCGATGCATTTGCGCGTCGTCCAATATGGCTGGACCCCCGAGCGGATATGGGGGGTGATCGCGGCGACGATCGCGCTGGCCTACGGCCTCGCGGGGCTGTGGGCGGTGGTCAAGGGGCGGCGCGATTTCGACGATGTGCTGCGGCCGTTGCAGCAGAAGCTGGCGATCGGGGTCGCGTTGCTCGCGCTCCTTCTCGCGCTGCCGATCCTCGATTTCGGGGCGATTTCGACGCGCGATCAGATCGCGCGGCTGATGGCGGGCGCGACGCCGGTGGAAAAATTCGACTGGGCGGCGATGGCGTATGACTTCGGGCCAAGTGGGCGCGCCGCGTTGAACGACATGTCGCGATCGCCGCAACAGGCAAAGCGGACGCTCGCCAAGGCGGCGCTCGCGGCGAAGAGCCGCTGGGATCTGACCGGGCCGAAGGGGCCGACTCTGCTCAAACCCTTTGCCGAGCGGTTGCGCGTCATCCCCGCCGATCGCGCGCTGCCCGCCGAGGCGATGGATCGTATCGCCGGAACCTATATGTGTAGCCGCGCCAAGGCGTGTGTCGCGGTGTGGCTGGGTGCCGACAAGATCGGGGTGCTGGGGCAGAATGAACCGGGTGAGGAGACGAATTTCGATTTCGTCTCGCTGAACAAGGATGGGCGCTGGGTGCAGGGCGACCTGAGCCGCGACCCGCGTCCGGTGCAGGCGAAAACCGACTTGTCCAAAGCTGTCGTGACGGTCGAGACGGTCGAACAACGCCGGATTTTGGTGAACGGCGTGCCGGAATCGGGGGCGTTCGAGTGATTCCTCCCCCTTGATGGGGGAGGCAGCGAGACTTGCCAGCTTGCTGGCTTAGTCGCAGCGGTGGAGGTGCGGTCGCGTCCTGAAGCGGGCGGCGAAGGACGCGCCATCACCCCCATCCAACTTCGCCTAATCGCTTCGCGATAAGGCTGCGTATCCTTCCCCCATAGAGGGGAAGGGAACAAGGGCGTTGAAGCAATCCGGCGGGGATGCTAGCGGCGCTCCTTCTCCCGCAAAGGCGAAATACATGGCAATCGATCAGGCAACGGTCAGGAAAATAGCGTCGCTGGCGCGTATCGCGATCAGCGATGCGGAAGCCGCCGCGATGGAAGGCGAATTGAACGGCATCCTCGGCTGGGTCGAGCAACTCGGCGAGGTCGATGTGACCGGGGTCGAGCCGATGACCGCGGTCATTCCCAATGTGCTGCGGCTGCGCGACGATGTGATCGACGCCGACCCGTTGACCGGCGGCGGCCGCCGCGACGATGTGCTGGCGAATGCGCCGGCGGCGATGCACGGCTTTTTCGGCGTGCCCAAGGTGATCGAATGACCATCTTTGCCCCTCTTTTCCCGTTTGTCCTGAGCTTGTCGAAGGACCGTTCTTTCTTCGAGCGCCGCAAGAAAGAAGAACGACCCTTCGACAAGCTCAGGGCGAACGGATTTTGGACATGACTGATTTAACCAACCTGACCGTCGCGCAGATCCGCGACGGCCACCGCGCCGGCGATTTCAGCGCCGTCGAAGTGGCCGAGGCATTCAGCGCCAACGTCGCGGGCGCCAAGGCGCTCAACGCGTTTATCGTCGAGACGCCCGAGCATGCGCTGAGCGCCGCGAAGGCGGCCGATGCCGATCGGGCCGCGGGGACGCTGAAGCCGCTGTCGGGGTGCCGATCGGCATGAAGGATCTGTTCTGCACCGACGGGTGTGCAGACGACCGCGGCGAGCCATATGCTTGAAGGTTTTGTGCCGCGTTATGAATCGACCGTCAGCCAGAAATTGTGGGACGCGGGCGCGGGGATGCTCGGCAAGCTGAACCTCGACCAGTTCGCGATGGGGTCGTCGAACGAGACGAGCTATTTCGGCAATGTGATCAGCCCGTGGAAGCGCAAGGACGGCGGCAACGCCGCGCTCGCGCCCGGCGGGTCTTCGGGCGGCAGCTCGACCGCGATCGCGGCGCGGCTGTGCCCCGCGGCGACGGGGACCGACACCGGCGGCTCGATCCGCCAGCCTGCGGCCTTCACGGGAATTTCGGGAATCAAGCCGACCTATGGCCGCTGCTCGCGCTGGGGCATCGTGGCGTTCGCGAGCTCGCTTGACCAGGCGGGACCGATGGCGCGCGATGTGCGCGACTGCGCGATCATGCTCGAGAATATGGCGGGCTTCGATCCCAAGGATTCGACGAGCCTCGATCTGGCGGTGCCCAATTGGGAAGCGGCTTTGTCGGGCGATCTCAAGGGCAAGAAGGTCGGTATTCCCAAGGAGTATCGGCTGGAGGGCATCGACCCTGATATCGACGCGATGTGGGATGCGGGCATCGCGATGCTGAAGGATGCCGGGGCCGAAGTCGTCGAGATCAGCCTGCCGCACACCAAATATGCGCTGCCGGCTTATTATATCATCGCGCCCGCCGAGGCGTCGTCGAACCTCGCGCGCTATGACGGCGTGCGTTACGGTTTGCGCGATCTGCCTGACGGGGCGGGGTTGCAGGACATGTACGCAGACGACGCGCGCCGACGGGTTTCGGACGCCGAGGTCAAGCGCCGCATCATGATCGGCACCTATGTGCTGTCGGCGGGTTTCTACGACGCGTATTACACGCAGGCGCAGAAGGTGCGGACGCTGATCGCGCGCGATTTCGACGCGGCGTTCGGGGTGTGCGACGTGATCCTCGCGCCGACCGCGCCGTCGGCGGCGTTCGGGCTGGGCGAGAAGATGGCCGATCCGCTGGCGATGTATCTGAACGACGTGTTCGCGGTGCCCGCGAGCCTTGCCGGGCTGCCCGCGATGTCGGTGCCCGCGGCGCTAAACCGCGACGGGCTGCCGCTGGGCTTGCAGATCATCGGCAAGGCGTTCGACGAGCAGGGCGTGCTGAACGCCGGGCTGGCAATTGAAGAGCGGGCGGGCTTTACGGCGCGGGCGGAGAAGTGGTGGTAAACAGGCCTGTCTGGGTCAATCCCATCTACGGATGGGGGTGGACGGACGGGCATGAGATGGTGGATACGCCTGAGAGGTTTTTGGCTTTTGTCATACGCGACATGGACGAGCTGGTCGGCGTCATTCAATCGGGCGATCTGAAAAACCGGCAAATCAGGATGTCGAAGACGCTCGTCGGACCATTTGCGGGCGATGTGAATGTAAAAATTCGGAGTGATCTAGGCGAGCAATTGTTCGGCTGGGCCAGCATTTCTAAGGACTTGATGGAATAATGAGCGACTATCGCATCAAGGGTGAAACCGGCGAGTGGGAGGTCGTGATCGGCCTGGAGGTCCACGCCCAGATCACGACCAACGCCAAGCTGTTTTCGGGCGCCGCGACGGCGTTCGGGGCGGAACCGAACACGCAGGTGTCGCTGGTCGACGCCGCGATGCCTGGGATGTTGCCGGTGCCGAACCGCGAATGCATCCGCCAGGCGGTGCGCACGGGCATGGCGATCGAGGCGCAGATCAACACATATTCGCGGTTCGACCGCAAGAATTATTTCTATGCCGATCTGCCGCAGGGATATCAGATTTCGCAGCTTTATCATCCGATTGTCGGCGAAGGCTCGCTGACGATCGCTGCCGATGAAAAGGCCGGTATCCCCGTCGATAAGGCGATCGGGGTCGAGCGCATCCATGTCGAGCAGGACGCCGGCAAACTGATGCACGATCAGCATCCGACGATGTCTTACGTCGATTTGAACCGCAGCGGCGTCGCGCTGATGGAGATCGTGTCGAAGCCCGATATGCGCTCGCCCGCGGAAGCTGGGGCCTATGTCCGCAAGCTGCGCGCGATCCTGCGTTATGTCGGGTCGTGCGACGGCAATATGGAAGAGGGATCGATGCGCGCCGACGTCAACGTGTCGGTCCGCAAGCCCGGCGACGAATTCGGCACGCGGACCGAAACGAAGAACGTCAATTCGGTGCGCTTCGTGATGGCGGTGATCGAGGGCGAGGCGAAGCGCCAGGTCGAGTTGATCGAAAGCGGCGGCACCGTGGTGCAGGAAACGCGGCTCTATGATCCCGACCGCAACGAGACGCGGTCGATGCGCTCGAAGGAAGATGCGCATGATTACCGCTATTTCCCCGATCCCGATTTGCTGCCGCTCGAACTCGACGATGCGTTTCTGGCCGAGTGCCGCGAGTCCTTGCCCGAACTGCCCGACGCCAAGCGCGCGCGCTATCTCAGCGCGGGGATTTCGCCGTATAATGCCGATGTGCTGACCGCCGAGGTCGAGGCGGCGCGCTGGTTCGACACGTTGCTCGAGGCGGGCGTGAAGCCCGTTGCGGCGGCGAACTGGGTCACGAGCGAATTGTTCGGTGCGCTCAACCGCATGGGCCGCGACATATCGGACTCGCCGGTATCGCCGCAGCAGGCCGCCGAACTGCTCGGCCTGGTCGCCGACGGCACGATTTCGGGGACGATCGCCAAGGCGGTGTTCGAAAAGATGCTGGAGAGCGGCGACGGCGCCGGCGTGATCGTCGAGCGCGATGGGCTGAAGCAGACCAGCGACACCGGCACGATCGAGGCCGAGATCGCCAAGATCCTGACCGCCAACGCCGACAAGGTCGAGCAGTATCGCGGAGGCAAGGAAGCTTTGTTCGGCTTCTTCGTCGGGCAGACGATGAAGGCGATGCAGGGCAAGGCCAACCCGCAGGTCGTCAACGAACTGCTGAAGAAAGCGCTCGGCTAAACGCCCGTAAGTGATCGAGTTCACAGCGAATTCAGTGGCTTCGATATCATATGCGCTTAAGTTGGCGCTATGATGATGACGAAGGGCGGGATGATGATGAAGCGAACGATTGCGTTGGTTGGCGCGACGGTGATGCTGGCGTGGAGCGGAGCAGCGAACGCCGCGCCCGCGGTCGCCGACGGATATGACTGGACGATGCGGGTCAACGAAGACCGGGTGTCCGATGCCGTTCTGGCCTATGAAGTAGCCGATACGGACGATCAGCCGCTGGCCTTCATGTGCGAAAAGGGCGGCAACCGCATCTTTGCCGGGGTGACCGGCGGCGCCCCCGATCTGAGCGCGATCGACCTGGCATCGGGCGACGCGAAGCTGCACCTGACCGGCGAAAGCGAAGTCGACGAAATTCCCTATTTCAGCTCGCAGGAAATTGCCGGGGGTCGCCGCTGATCCGCGCTTTTGCGGCGAACGGCTGGCTGCGGATGACCGCCAAGGGGCGTGCAACCGACATGGCGGGCACCGCGAGCGGCAAACAGGCGATCAAACGCTTCGTCGATTTCTGCACCCGCTGAGGCGCGCGGGCAGGCCGCCGCGGCGGTTCAAAGACGCCGCTGGCCGACGCCCCAATCGCCGCTGTCGCGCTGGCTTAAAAAATTGGTGATGGCGTCGATCGCGATGCGGCGATCCTCCTCCCTGAAAACGGGAGGAGGATCGTCGGTCAAATCTGCTGCGGCGGCACCTCGTCCGGGCCGCGGCCGGGTTCGTCGATATCGCCGCCGCCGGGGCTGCCGGGGATTTCAACCGGCTGGCCGGCGGGGTCTTCCTGCGGCGTCGGTTGCACCGGATGTTCGGGCGGCGCCATCGGTTCGATGGTGTCGGGCTTGGGTTTGGGGAACGGGTCGGTTGCCCGCACGTGAAGGTTGGACGCAAATGTCATGATGGCTCTCCTTGCCCGTTCAACGAACGGGCGCGGCGCATGTTCCGCCCACGAAAAGTCCGGCTGTCGGCGCTTGCCCTTGGCGGCGCGTCTGCTATAGCCCCGCGCGGCCCGCACGGGCGGGCGCGGCTTCGCGCGCGCATTCGTGCACCCGGCCGACAGCTCCTGCGGGCGTGGCGGAATTGGTAGACGCGCTGGTTTTAGGTACCAGTATCGCAAGATGTGGGGGTTCGAGTCCCTTCGCCCGCACCAGTTCTTTTGCGCTGACGGGGATGGAGCCGGGATAGGGGAACTCCGCCATGTGGCCGGGGTTCATCGATACGAGATTTTGAGCAAGGATAAGACCAAGGCAATGAAGACCGTCGAAACGCTGAACGAAGGCCTGAAGCGCGAATATCGCGTCACCATCACCGCCAAGGACATCGACGCCCGCGTCGACGACGAAGTGAAGAGCATGGCTCCGACCGTCCGCATGCCCGGCTTTCGCCCCGGCAAGGTGCCGCCAAACCTGATCCGCAAGATGCACGGCCCCGCGCTGTCGGCCGACGCGCTGAACAAGGCGATCGACGCCGGCGTTCGCGACCTGATGGCCAAGGAAAAGCTGCGCCCCGCGCTGCAGCCCGCGGTGACGCTGGCCGATGGTTATGAAGCCGGCAGCGACGCCGAAGTCACCGTCGCGCTGGAAGTGCTGCCCGACATCCAGGCGCCGTCGATCGACGGGTTGAAGCTCGAGCGGCTGACCGTTCCGACCGACGACAAGGCCGTGATGGCCAAGATCGAAGAATTCGCCGCGCAGATGAAGCGTTTCGAAGATGCACCGAAAGCCAAGAAGGCCGCCCAGGGCGATCAGGTCATCATCGATTTCGCCGGCAGCGTCGCCGGCGTTCCCTTTGACGGCGGCACCGGCGAAGACATGGCGGTCGAAATCGGTTCGGGCCAGCTCATCCCGGGCTTCGAAGACCAGCTGGTCGGCGCCAAGGTCGGCGATGACAAGACCGTCAAGGTCACCTTCCCCGACGATTATCCGGTCGCCGACCTGAAGGGTGCCAAAGCCGAATTCGCCGTCACGGTGAAGGAAGTGAAGGTTCCGGCGGCATCGAAGATCGACGACGAATTCGCCAAGTCGCTGGGCCTCGAAAGCCTCGACAAGCTTAAAGAGCTGATGAAGGATCAGGTCGATCAGGAACTGAACGGCCTGACCCGCACCTATATGAAGCGCAAGCTGCTCGATCAGCTCGCCGCGAGCCATGATTTCGACGTGCCGCCGACGATGGTCGAGGCCGAGTTCGCCCAGATCTGGCAGCAGCTGGAGCATGAAGTCAGCCACGAGGAAGATCCCGAGGCGGCGAAGGCCGAACTCGAGAATGATCGTGACGATTATCGCGCGATCGCGGTGCGCCGCGTTCGCCTGGGCCTGCTCCTGTCCGAAATCGGCCAGGCGCATGGCGTCCAGGTGTCGCAACAGGAAATGCAGCGCCTGATCATGCAGGCGGCACAGCAGTATCGCCCCGAAGATCGCGGCCGCTTCATGGAGTATGTCCAGCAGGACGCGCTTGCCGCCGCGCAGCTGCGCGCGCCGCTGTATGAAGACAAGGTCGTCGACTTCCTGTTCGAAAAGGCCGAGATCAGCGACCGCGAAACCACCCGCGAGGAACTGGAAGCGGCGATCGAAGCCGACGACGACAGCGGCCATGTCCACGGCCCGGGTTGCGGCCACGACCATGACCACAAGCCGGCCAAGAAGGCGGCGGCGAAAAAGCCTGCGGCGAAGAAGGCCGACGTGAAGGAAGAGGCCGCCGAGGCTGCTCCCGCCAAGAAGGCACCGGCGAAGAAGGCCGAAGCTGCTCCTGCGAAGACTGCAGAAGAGAAGCCTGCTGCGGCGAAAAAGGCTGCCCCGGCGAAGGCTGCCGAAGAAAGCCCGCGGCAAAGAAGGCTCCGGCCAAGAAGGCTGCGCCGAAGAAGGCCGCCAAGAAGCGACAGAAGCCCCGGCCGAGGAAGGCTCCGCCGCGGCCTGTTGCGTCTGCACGCAAAGGCGCGAAGACGCAGGACAGCTTCCGAAACCCGTTCGTGCTGAGCTTGTCGAAGCACCGTTCTTCTCTTTCGCTCAGCTGAAGGAAAAACGGCCCTTCGACAAGCTCAGGGCGAACGGAGTTTGGTGAGCATTCTTCTTACGCGCCTTGGCGACCGTTTTCAAAGCGTCCGCAGTGCGGCAGCTTAAAGCAGCTGGATTATTATAGCAATGCCAGGTGAAGATCGCGGTCGCGCCGCGGTGCGGGCGCCAGGCTTCGGCCAGGTCGCGGGTCAGTTTTTCGCTGGGGCGTTCGGGCAGGTCCAGCAGCTTGTGCGGCCGCCGCCTGACGGCGAGATCGCCGGCGGGCCAGATGTCGGGGCGCCCCTCGGCAAACAGCAGATAGATTTCGGCCGACCAGCGGCCGATGCCCTTGACCTTGGTCAGCAGCGCGATCGCGTCTTCATCGTCGGCGGGCAGGGCGCAAAATTCCAGCTCGCCGTCGAGAATCAGCTGCGCCAGGCTTTTGGCATAGCCCTGTTTCTGGCCCGACAGGCCGCAGGCGCGCAGCGCGTCGAATTCGGCCGCCGCCATCACCTCGGCCGGGCAGCCCTCGCCGAATTGCGCCTCCAGCTTGTTCCAGATCGACGTGGCGGCGGCGACGCTGACCTGCTGGCCGACGATGGTGCGCAGTAGCGTGGCATAGCCGGGGGCGCGGATGCGCGGTTCGGGATAGCCGGCGTTGCCCAACGCGCGCGCGAAATTGGCATCGCGCGCGGCCAGCGCATCGATTCCGCCGTTCAGCTGCTCCTGGGTCAGGCCCATCTCATATTCCCCTTTTGTTCCATATCCTTTCACTAGCAGCGCTTGATTTGCCGCGCAACGCGCGACATAGCCCACCCGAATCAAACGATATGGGGATGCACATGGCCAAGTTGATTGTGGTGACGCGCGACGGGACCGAACATGAAATCGAAGGCGACACCAGCCTGACCGTGATGGAAAATATCCGCGACGCCGGTTTCGACGAACTGCTCGCGCTGTGCGGCGGCTGTTGCTCGTGCGCGACGTGCCACGTCCATGTCGAGGCCGGCGCGGCCGACCAGCTGCCCGCGATGAGCGAGGACGAAAACGACCTGCTCGATTCGACCACCGACCGCGACGACGGGTCGCGCCTGTCGTGCCAGCTGCCATTCAGCGACGCGCTTGACGGGTTGAAGGTGCGGATCGCGGCGGAGGATTGATTCGGTTCAAATATCCGTTCGTGCTGAGGAGCGATCGAGACTGAGCTTTGGCGAAGGCTTGGTCGCGTCTCGAAGCACTGTGGGCGGTCCTTCGAGACGCCGCTTCGACGGGCTCAGCGGCTCCTCAGGACAAACGGAGATATAAAGCCTATTCTCCCGACGTCGCCACCGCATAGAGCGCGACCGCGGCAGCATTGGAAATGTTCAGGCTTTCCATGCGCGGCGAGATCGGCAGTTTGGCCAGCACGTCGCAATGCTCCATGACATTGTGGCGCATGCCGTCGCCTTCGGAGCCGAGCACGAGCGCGACCTTGCTGCCGTCGAGGGTCGACCCGAGCGTCGTGTCGGTGTCGCCCATCAGGCCGATGCGCCAATATTGCGCTTCGGCGATTTCTTCGAGTGCGCGCGACAGGTTGACGACGCGGATCCACGGCACGATTTCGAGCGCCCCCGACGCCGAGCGCGCGATGACGCCGCTTTCGGGGGGGCTGTGGCGGTCCTGCGTGATGATCGCGGCGGCGTCGAAGGCGGCGGCCGACCGCAGCACCGCGCCGATGTTGTGCGGATCGGTGACCTGATCGAGGACGACGAGAGGGCGGCGGCTGTCGGCATCGACCTCTTCCTGCAGCAGATCGCCGAGGTAGATGCCCTCAAGCGGGTCGACTTCGATCACCAATCCCTGATGCGGCGCATCGCGCGCGACGAGCCGTGCAAGGTCGGTGACCTCGGCGTAAGAGATCGGAACCACCGGCGGCAGGTCGAGCTGGCCCAGCGCTTCGCGGGTGCCCCAGATGCGTTTGACGGTGCGTTCGGGGTTGGCGAGTGCGGCGAGAACCGCGTGGCGACCCCAGAAGCGGATGGCTTGTCCACGCGGGGCCTGGCCGGCGGGACGACGATGACGGGAAATTTGTCTCATAACGCGCGGCCTTTCCCATGACTGGCATTGACAGGCAAGCCTCGTTTCGCCATTGGACCGCTTCCCAAAGCGGACCCCATGGACAGGTGGCCGAGTGGTTAAAGGCAGCAGACTGTAAATCTGCCCGGGTTTCCGTACGCTGGTTCGAATCCAGCCCTGTCCACCATCCTCCCATCCGAGGGTGTCCGCCGAACCCCCTAGAAATCCCGAAAAACCTAGCGTATCATCCACGCATCGTCCGCATGCGTCCGGGGCAATTTGCCTGCAGCCGGAGCGTAGTGTGGGGGAAGTGTGGGGGAAGAATGTCTTTCCCCCACACTCGCGTTCCCCAGAATGTGGGGAGAAAGTGTGGGGGAAGATTCCCATGGGCAAACTCACGGCGGTTGCGGTCAAGGCCGCTCTTGCGAATCCGGGCACCTATCAGGATGGTGACGGCTTGTTTTTGAAGGTCGATAGGCGTGGAGGGGCATCTTGGACCCTTCGTCTGCAGCGCGACGGCAAGCGTCAGGACATCGGGCTGGGCAGTGCGAAGATGTTCACCTTGGCGCAGGTTCGCGAGAAGGCCGGCGAGCTTCGCAAGGCGGTCAAGGTCGACCGGCGCGACATATTGGCCGAACGGAAGGACGAGGCGTCTGCCAAGGTGACGTTTCGTGAGGCGGCGAGGCAATATCACGCCGAGAACGAGGCGGGATGGAAGAGCGAGATTTACGCCCGCCAATGGCTTTCCAGCCTTGAGAATTACGCCTTCCCGAAACTGGGCGACGAGCAGACCGGTGCGATTGTCGCGGCTGACATCATAAACGTGCTCACGCCGATCTGGCAGGAGATACCCGAGACCGCCCGTCAGGTGCGCAACCGGATCTGCACCGTGCTGGATTATGCGCATGCAAAGGGCTGGCGTTCACGAGAGGCTCCCTCAGGTAATAGCAGCCTGAAAGCGGGGCGTGGCTTGCCGCGGCAACTCAAGAAAACCGAGAATCGCAAGGCTATGCCATATGCGGCTTTGCCCGGTTTCATCACTGCACTGCAGCGCAAGCCATCCTACAGCAGGCTTGCCCTGGAACTACTCATCCTGACCGGTGCGCGCAGCCAGGAGGTGCGTCTGGCGACCTGGGACGAACTCGACATCGAAGCGCGGCTATGGATTGTGCCCGCCGATCATATGAAGCGTGGCAAGTCGCATATCGTGCCGCTGTCCGATGCCGCGCTGGAAGTGATTGCAAAAGCGCATGCTTTCAGGCTCCCGGACACAGACGTGATTTTCCCCGGTGCGAGTGGGAAGAATATGTCCGATATGACGCTGCTCAAAGTCCTTCGTGACATGGCTGAGCCTTTTCATGTCCACGGCTTCCGGTCGACATTCACCGATTGGGCGGCGAACGAGGGTTTCCCCGATGCCGTTGTGGAAGCGGCGCTTGCGCACAAGACGCCGGATGCAGTGCAGGCCGCTTACCGTCGGACGACCTACCTCGGGACCGCGGAAAAGCCTGGCGAGCGTGTCAGGCTCATGGGTGCGTGGGGCAGTTATTGCCTCGGCCGCAAAGTTGTTGAGGACGACGGGGAACAGACAGGAGGCGGAGACGCGGAGTAGACGAGCCGTTCTCCCTATCAAGCATCGAAACGTGGTTATCATCGCGGGCCAAAAAGCAGTTCGCATCCTTGTTGTGAACGGTAGCTCACTTCCTTGCCTCCCCCCAACCGCGCGGGCGAGAGCAAGAGGGAAGGGGCGCTTCGCGACGGTTCGAAGGCCGAGAGAAGAGTCTCTTGGTCGGCCGTCGCGGAGATAAGTCATGGCTTCCAAGCAAAAAATCACGCTCGATCAACCGCAGGCCATCCCGCTCTACCGGTTGCGGCTTTCGGACGCAAATGTTCGGCGGATCAAGCCCGGCCAGTCAGTTGCCGAACTGGCCGACAGCATCGCACGGCGCGGGTTGCTGCATAACCTGAATGTCCGCCCGATCCTCGATAGCGAAGGCAACCCTACCGGTGACTTTGAGGTGCCGGCAGGCGGGCGACGCTACCGCGCGCTCCAACTGCTGGTGAAGCAGAAGCGGCTCGCCAACAATGCGCCGATCCCGTGCAGGGTACGGGCTGCGAACGACGATATCCTGGCCGAAGAGGACAGTCTCGCCGAGAATTCGGAGCGCGTAAATCTGCACCCGCTCGATCAGTTTCGCGGCATGCAGGCGCTCGCCGACAAGGGGAATGCCGTCGAGGACATTGCCGCACATTTTTTCGTGACGCCGGCGGTGGTCAGGCAGCGCCTCAAGCTGGCGAGCGTCTCGCCAAAGCTGCTCGACATCTATGGTGACGACGGCATGTCGCTCGAGACCCTGATGGCCTTCACGGTGACGGACGATGAAGAGCGCCAGATTCAGGTCTGGGAGATGGTCGAGCACGACTTCCAGCCGTCCGCTTCGTTCATCCGCCAGAGGCTGACCGAGAACAGCGTCCGCGTATCCGACAAGCGTGTCCGCTTCGTCGGGCTCGACGCCTATGTCGAGGCGGGTGGCAGTGTCGTTCGCGACCTGTTCGAAGTCGATCACGGCGGCTGGCTCACCGACGTCGGCCTGCTCGACCGGCTCGTCGCCGAGAAGTTCGAAGCCGAAGCGGCGCGGATCGGCGAGGAAGGCTGGAAATGGATCGACGCCGCGATCGAGCATGTCTTCAATCCGGGGCGCGGCATGCGCGTCCTTGCCGGCGACGAAGTCCCGATGAGCGCAGAGGAGGAGAAGCTCGGCGCGGACCTCGAAGCGGAGGGCGAAGCGCTGAGCAACGAATGGAGCGATGCGGACGAGGTTCCCGACGAGGTCCACACCCGGCTCGAGGAGATCGACGCCGAGATCAGCCGCATCAACGACCGCCCGATCGTCTTCGATGCCGCCGAGATCGCCATCGCCGGCGCGTTCGTCTCGATCGATATCCACGGGAGGCTGAGCGTCGAGCGCGGCTATGTGAGGCCGGAGGATGAACCC
This sequence comes from Sphingomonadaceae bacterium, assembly GCA_965283845.1. Lineage (GTDB taxonomy): Bacteria > Pseudomonadota > Alphaproteobacteria > Sphingomonadales > Sphingomonadaceae > Sphingopyxis. Next base: position 186,457 of record CBDIQD010000004.1, on the reverse strand, counting down.
GAAGCCGAGCCGGAGGAGGGCGATCATGGCACGGACGAGGGCGCGAACGACGCAGGCGGCGGCGACGGCAGTTCCAAGTCCGGGCCTTCGGCTCCCGGCCAAGCTGCGGCCGAGCCCCAGGACGATGAAGGTGCCTTGAAGCCGATGTCAGAGCGCCTCGTGTCCGACCTCACGGCGTGGAGAACGCTCGCGCTCCAGGACGCCTTCGCGAAGTGCCCGGAGACGGCCTATATCGCTGTGCTCCATGCGTTCGTCCTGTCCTGCTTTTACGGTTACAGCCGCGAAAGCTGTCTGCAGACGTCGATCAACTCGGTCCATTTTTCCAACGCTCCGGCAGGTCTGCGTCACTGCGCCCCGGGGCAGGCGATCGCGGAACGCATCGACGAATGGCGTGGTCGCCTGCCGAAAAGCGACAAGGAGGTCTGGGACTGGCTGCTTGAACTCGGCGACGAGGACCGCGCGAGCCTTCTTGCGCATTGCGCCTCGCTCGGCGTCAATGCACAGGTGGAGATCGTCCGGCGCTATGACGGCCGCGTCTCGGCGCACGGGATCGCCCGGCGGCTGGCGCACAGCCATGTGCTCGCGCGGGCCGTGGGGCTGGATGTCGTGGAGGCCGGCTGGCGCCCGACCGCCGACGGCTATCTGAGCAGCGTTCCGAAGCCGCGGATTCTTGCCGACGTTGCCGAGGCACGCGGCGAGAATTTTGCCGGAATGATCGACCACTTGAAGAAGGGCGACATGGCACGCGAGGCCGAGCGCCTGCTCGAAGACGCTGGCTGGCTCCCCGAGCCGATGCGAACGCCCGAACTCGAGAGCGCTGCCATCCCGGCGCCGGAGGCAACGGCGCCGGCCAACGACGAGGCGGATGGCGAGCTTCCCGCCTTTCTCGCGGAGGAAGGAGGTGAGGATGCGGGCGATCCCGAAGCGATCGGCGCCGAATGAATCTCCGCCGCGCATAGCGGCACCCTGAAGTCCCACCTCGAAAGCCCGGCCATCGCGCCGGGCTTTCGCTTTTGCACGGAGAATGAAAATGCGAAATGAAATTCAAGCAAACGCGCCGGCGATGCCGGTCCTCGTCGCGGGAGGTCATCATGGCTGACCGCGTCTCTATATCGTTCAAGCTCGGCGGCCATCTCACCGCCGGCGGGCTGTTCGCACTCGCGGCGGTCATCGCGGGCGAGAGCCTTTCCATCGAATGGGACGGCCCCGCCTTCGAGTCTTCGCACCGTACCGTCGGCGAACCGCTCGAACTGTTTGCGAACGAAGTCGCCTGGGGAAAGGTCGAGCCGCTCGAAACCTTCTGCCAGGATCATGGACTGCCTTACCGATTCTGGGCGGGCGGATTCTTCGCCGAATGGAGCGCAGAGCGGATCGTCTTCCGCGGCGAAGGCACGCCTGACAGCTTCATCGTCGACGAATCCGATCGCGTCCTGATCGATCGGCACGAAGTGGTCCGGCGCGGCAGCGTCGAGGGCATTCTCGCCTATTTCGACGAGGCCGAGTTCACCGTGCCTCCGCTCGTTGTCGAAGGCGATCCCGACATTACCGCCGGGGCGGCCGGACAGGAGACGGCGCATGGCTGACTATCATTCGCCAACGATCGTGCGCCCGGATATCCCGCGCGCCGCGATGACCTTGCTCGAGCATCGTCTCCTGATCGGGATGTTCAGCCACGAAGGAGGCGAGGACGAAGTCTATTTCTTCGCGGAGGACTATGTGAACGACCTTCTCCATCTCGACCTTGCCGAGGTGCATCAGCTGCTCGAGGTCGATCCCTTCCCAGACAGCTATGCCGTCACGGTGATCCGGGATCATCTCCGCAAGCTCGATCCGGCGGAGGGCGAGCTTGCCCTCGACATGTCGGTGATCGGCTATGAGGGCATTTTCCAGAACATCATCAAACGCTGCGATGCTCTCGATGATGTCGAGGTCGTTGCTGCCTGGACCTGCACCAAGATGCGGCCCGATGGCTTCGGCGGGATGGCGACGCTGATCACCGCCGATGCGATCGAGACGATGTCGACCGCTTCATTCCTCGACGAGGCTCGGAACCGACTGCGGCCCGAGGAGCTGGCCAACGCCTGACCCGTCCATCGTCCCAACCTGGCCCGGCCGCAGCGCCGGGCCTTTTCTTTTTCAGGAGATTGTCATGACCGAGATTATCGAGACGACGGTCTATAGCCTCGAGGAACTGTCGGAGGAGGCAAAGGAGAAGGCGCGGGCGTGGTATCTTCAGGGCGCGTTCGACCACGACTGGTACTGGGCCGTCTATGAGGATTTCGAACGGATATGCGAGATTCTGGGCGTCGACCTCGCGACCGTGCCTGTTCGCCTCCACGGGGGCGGTACGCGGCGAAAGCCCTGCATCTGGTTCTCGGGCTTCGCGAGCCAGGGGGACGGTGCCTGCTTCGAGGGCGACTATAGCTACGCGAAGCGTTCCGCCTCATTGATCCGCGAGTATGCGCCAAAGGATACTGAACTCCATCGGATTGCCGATGCACTGGCGGCGATCCAGTGGCCCAACTTTTTCCAGCTCAGAGCACGCATCAGTCACCGCGGCCGCTACTATCATGAGTATAGTATGGAGATCGGCGTCCAGCGGGACAGCCTCGGGTATCAGGATATGACCGCGACCGCGGAGGACGACCTCAGCGAGGCGCTGCGCGACCTCGCCCGCTGGCTCTACGGAAAACTTGAGGATGAAAGCGATTGTCTGACCTCCGACCCGGTGGTCGACGAGGCGATTATCGCCAATGGCTACAGCTTCACCGAACATGGCGAGCGGTTCGGATAGAGGAGAGACGGGCCGGGAAGGGATGAGCCATCGGGTCCGAGAGAGAGCGGCCGGCGGCTTGTTCCTGCCCGCTCTCCCGAGGAATTCCCGACATGCAAAGCCTCCCTTCGCGCGCGGCGTCAGCCGCCGCGCTTTATTCCGCGCCCGTTCCATCCAGCCCCTTTGCAGCGCAGCTGCTTGCGGCGGGTGAGGCCATCCTTCCGCTGCTCGAAGCGGGCCATCCCTTCGACACGGCCGCGCTGCGCGCGGCGATGGCCGGTGCCTTCGGCGCAAGCGACGCCGAGGGCGCGTGGGACTGGAAAGCCGCCTATGACGCGTGCGAGGTCGCACAGATCCTCCTGCTCCGCCGCTACGGCGCCACGCCCGCGGTTCGCAAGCTCTCCGCGATCGCACAGCTCGCGATGTGGCAGCGTCTCGCGGGCCGCATTCCGACGCACACGCGCCGCTCCTCCGAGAGTCGGGCGATGCAGCAATTCTCGACGCCCCTGCCATTGGCCTTCGTTGCCGCCCACGCCGCCTCGATCCAGCCGGACGACACCGTCCTCGAGCCGTCGGCCGGGACCGGCATGCTCGCCATTCACGCCGAGCTCGCTGGCGCGCGCCTCGCGCTCAACGAGCTGGGCGAGTGCCGCGCCGACCTTCTCGATCTGCTGTTCGCGCCCTCGGCCGTGACACGTCACGACGCCGCGTCGATCGACGACAGGCTGGCTCCCGCCGTTCGTCCGACCGTCATCCTCATGAACCCGCCCTTTTCGGCGGTTGCCAAGGTCGAGCGGACGATGCGCGATGCCGCTCTCCGGCATATCGGCTCGGCACTGTCGCGGCTGCAGGACGGCGGCCGCCTGGTCGCGATCGTTGGCGCGAACTGCTCGCCCGACGCGCCCGCATGGCGCGATGCGTTCGTGCGGCTGCAGGCGCTGGGCACGATCCTGTTCTCGGCGGCGATCGCCGGCAAAGTCTATGCGAAGCATGGCACGACGACGAGCACGCGCCTACTCGTGATCGATAAGATGCCTGCCGCAGATGCTTCGGCGATCGCGCCGTCGCGCGGTGAGGCGGGCGACCTTGGGGCCTTACTCCAATGGGTCCGTGCGGATGTGCCGCCCCGGACGCCTCCGGCACCTCCGGAGGCGCCGGCCCGTGAGGGTGTCGCGGCTACTACCGGAGCTCTGGTGCAGGCCGGGAACGGCGCGGCCCGGACGCTTTCGTCGTCTGCGGCCCCGGTCGCGGCGCCCGAACTCGGTTATGAATCTCGCGACTGGCAGGCGCCCGAAGGCCAACTCGCCGAGGCGATCTACGAGCCCTACGCGCTGCAGTCGCTCGCAATTCCGTCGTCGAAACCGCATCCGACCGCGCTCGTGCAATCGGCCGCGATGGCGTCGGTCGCGCCGCCGAAGCCATCCTATCGACCGCGCTCCTCCGCCTTCCTGATCGCCGACGGCGTGCTGTCCGACGCGCAGCTGGAATCGATCATTTATGCGGGCGAAGCCCATGCCGGGCATCTCTCGGGCGCGTGGACGGTCGACGAGACGTGGGACATGGTCACTGCCGCGAGCGAGGACAATGAGGCCGCCGTCCGCTTCCGCCGCGGCTGGTTCCTCGGTGACGGCACCGGCGCGGGTAAAGGTCGGCAGGTTGCTGGGATCATCCTCGACAATATGCTCAAGGGTCGGAAGCGCGCCGTGTGGCTGTCGATCTCCGACCGCCTGCTCGAAGACGCACAGCGCGACTGGTCGGCGCTGGGGCAAGAGCGACTCCTCGTGACGCCGCTGTCGCGCTATCGGCAGGGAAATCCTATCAAGCTTCCCGAAGGAATCCTCTTCACCACCTACGCGACGTTGCGGAGCCAGGGGCGCGAGGGTAAGGCGAGCCGCGTCGACCAGATCGTCGAATGGCTGGGACGCGACTTCGACGGGGTGATCATCTTCGACGAGGCCCATGCCATGGCGAATGCCGCCGGCGGGAAGGGCCATCGGGGCGACCAGAAGCCATCGCAGCAGGGGCGTGCGGGACTGCGGCTGCAGCACGCACTCCCCGATGCGCGCATCGTTTATGTCTCGGCAACCGGCGCGACGACGGTGCAGAACCTCGCCTATGCGCAGCGGCTCGGTCTTTGGGGCGGCAGCGATTTCCCGTTCGCGACGCGGAGCGAGTTCGTCGCGGCAATCGAGGACGGCGGCGTCGCGGCGATGGAGGTGCTCGCACGCGATTTGAAGGCGCTCGGTCTCTACGCGGCCCGCTCGCTCTCGTTCGACGGCGTCGAATATGAGCTGCTCGAACACGCGCTGACCGATGAGCAGCGCCGGATCTACGACAGCTATGCCGGCGCTTTCCAGGTCATCCACAACAATTTGGATGCCGCGATGGAGGCGTCCGGGGTGACGAGCAGTCTCCACTGCACACTGAACACGCAGGCGAAATCAGCGGCGCGCTCGGCGTTCGAGAGCACCAAGCAGCGCTTCTTCAATCACCTCATCACCGCGATGCAGGCGCCGGCGACGATCGCGAGCATCACCGCTGACCTCGACGCGGGCCATGCGGCGGTGGTGCAGATCGTTTCGACCGGCGAGGCGCTTCAGGAGCGGCGGCTCGCCGAGATCCCGACCGAGGAGTGGGGCGATGTGTCGGTCGACATCACGCCGCGCGAATATGTCCTCGACTATCTGGCGCACAGCTTTCCCGTGCAGCTTTATGAGCCGTGCGAGGACAGCGAAGGCAATCTCTCGTCGCGGCCAGTATTCGACGGTGAGGGCAATCCGGTCGTCAACCGCGAAGCCGCCCGCCACCGCGACGCCATGATCGAGAAGCTCGCCTCGCTGCCGCCGGTCCCCGGCGCGCTCGACCAGATCGTGCAGCATTTCGGGACCGAACAGGTTGCTGAGGTCACGGGGCGATCGCGGCGGATCGTGCCCGTCGGCGGGGAAGGGGAGCTGGTGCGCTTCGCGGTGCAGACCCTCGGGGAAGGAGGTCGCCCGCGCTTGCAGGCGGATGACGAGAAGCGCATCCTCATCTTCTCTGAAGCCGGCGGGACCGGGCGATCCTATCATGCCGATCTTGGCGTGAAGAACCAGCGGCGGCGCATCCATTATCTGCTCGAGGCGGGCTGGAAGGCCGACACCGCGATCCAGGGCTTCGGGCGCACCAATCGCACCAACCAGAAGCAGCCCCCGCTCTTCCGTCCCGTTTCGACCGATGTGAAGGCGCAAAAGCGGTTCATCTCGACGATCGCGCGGCGGCTCGACACGCTGGGCGCAATCACGCGCGGCGCAGCGGCAGACCGGCGGGCAGAATATGTTCCGTCCGCTCGACAATCTGGAATCGCCCTATGCCCGCGATGTGCTCCGTCAGCTCTACGGCCTGCTCGCCGACGGCAAGGTCGATGGCTGCTCGCTGCTCACATTCGAAGCGGCGACGGGACTCTCGCTCCTCGACGATGGCGGTCTCAAAGATGAGCTTCCGCCGATCACCACCTTCCTCAACCGCATGCTCGCGCTGACGATCGACCTGCAGAACATCCTGTTCGAGGTGTTCGAGGGTCTGTTGTCGCAGCGGATCGAGGGGGCAATCGCGTCTGGGACATATGAGATGGGTCTCGAAACGCTGCGTGCCGAAAGCTTCACGGTCGCCGCACGCGAGACGATTTACACCCATCCCGGAACCGGCGCGGTGACCCAGCTCCTCACGATCGAGCGCAAGGACCGGGTGTCTCCGATCGGCCTTGCCGATGCCCTCGAGGTCGCGGCCACGGGCATGGGCGTTCTCGTCTTGAACAGCCGATCTTGCCGGGCAGCGGTGAAGTCGCGAGCGCGCAGCATCATCGATGACGATGGCGCGGTGCATCGGCGCATCCGTCTGCAGCGGCCGCTCGAGCGACTGCATATGCTCGCCGACGATTATGAGGGCACGAATTGGGAGGAGTGTTCCGAGGACAGTTTCGCTGCGGCGTGGACGAAGGAACTCGGCGAGCTTCCCGAGTTTGAGCATTCGACGCTGCACATGGTCGCGGGCCTGTTGCTGCCGATCTGGAAGCGGCTGCCGAAGGAGTCCGCGCGAGTCTACCGGCTGCAGACCGATGCGGGCGAGCGGCTGATCGGTCGCAAGGTCTCTCCGGCATGGGCCGCAGCCGTGACAGGCGAGGCGCCGGCAAAGCTGCCGGTCGCCGACGCCTGGCGCATGGTGCAGTCGGGCGACGTCGTGCTGTCGCTCGCGGAGGGGCAAATAGTCCGTCGGGTGCGGGCGATGAACGACTGGCGCGTCGAGCTTACGGGCTTCAACGATCTCGGCGTCGAGCGGCTGAAGGCTATGGGCTTGATCTCCGAGATCGTCTCGTGGAAACTGAGGCTCTACGTGCCGGCAGGGGCTGCTGGCGCCGACGTGTTCGCTGCGCTCGTCGATCGGTTTCCGATTGTGCGGGTCGACGATCGCAAGGCCGCCTGAAGGAGCCCCGCATGTCCAGTCCAGCATCCGAAGTTGCGCGCCGTCTCGGGGAGAATGCCGAGGCGGTGTGCCGTCGCTATCTCTCCAACGGGCGCCGTGAAGGCCATTACTGGATGGTCGGCGACATCAGCAATTCTCCGGGGCGAAGCCTCTATGTGCGGCTTGGTTCCAGTGCCAATGGCGGCGCCCCCGGGAAATGGACCGACGCTGCGAGCGGCGATTATGGCGATCTCCTCGACGTCATCGCCGCGAGCTGCGGCCATACGGCATTTCGTGAGACCCTCGAGGAAGCACGGCGGTTTCTAAGCCTGCCGCCGCCGCCCGAGGCACCGCGAAATCCTGCACCCGCAAAGGCTCCCACCGGGTCCCCGGAGTCGGCGCGTCGGCTGCTGGCTGCGACCAAGCCCTTGAAGGCGAGTATCGGTGAGGCCTACCTGGTCGGCCGATCGATCACCGACATTCTTCCGGACTACCCGCTACGCTTTCATCCGCACTGCTTCTACAGGGCATCCAGCGACGATGCGCCCGGAGGTCGACCGGCGTGGCCGGCGATGATCGCGGTGGTGACCGACCTCGCCGGGACCGTCACGGGTGTGCATCGGACCTGGCTCGATCCCGAAACGAACGACAAGGCGCCGATCGCCTATCCGCGTCGCGCCATGGGGCATCTGCTCGGTAATGGCGTCCGGTTCGGAGCATCGGGAAGGGTCATGGCGGCGGGCGAAGGGATCGAGACCATCCTGTCCTTGCGGCAGGTCATGCCGACCCTGCCGATGATCTCCGGGCTCTCGGGCGCGCATCTTGCCGCTATCGCGTTTCCCGACATGCTGAAGAGGCTCTACGTCGCGCGCGACGATGATCCCGCCGGGGACGCTGCGCTGGCGACGCTCAGCGAGCGCGCGTCACAATGTGGCATCGACGTCCTCCCGCTCGAACCCCGGCATGGCGATTTCAACGGCGACCTCAGGGCAGTCGGCCGCGCTGCGATGGCGGCCTCGCTTCACAGCCAGCTCTTGCCTGCCGATCGCTTGAAGTTTCTTTGAACGCATCGGGTTCGCCGGAAGGGGCAGGACAGCGAATGGGCGCGTGGGCTTTCCGCTGCGACGTGCGCGCCCGGCCTTCGCGAGAGGGCGACTGCGGCAGACGGGGCGGGGCCGCAATGGCGGACGCGCGGCTATTTTCCGCCGGGGCCTCGCGGCCCCTTTGCATCGCGAAGCAAAATAGCCGCGCGTCCTCCATCCTCCGCTGCGCTCCGGTCGCGGCGCGCCGTGATGCGGACCCACCCCGCATGCCGCGGGCCGTCGCCACGAAGGCCGCGCGAGGCGCGGCACAATCAGACGGAGATCCATCATGCACGGCGACGCCACCCCTCACGACCATCCAGCCGAACCCGGAACGACGGCCTATCTGCTTCAGGAAATGCAGCTCTTCGGTCATCGGCCCTTCGAGGATGAACCCGACCCGAGACCGCTCCCCGATGCGCATCTTGCCGGTGGTGCCATCGCCGACATGTTCGATGCGCTAGCGGGGTGTCTCGTGGAGACCCGGATCGAGCCCGATCTCGACGACCTTCTCTGGAATCTCGTCAACATCTTCCACCGTGCCGGCGAGCGGGTCGAGCGGCAGCTCGACGACAATGAGCAGACCCAGCGACGGCTCCAACGCGAGCAGGATGGCAGCGAGATCCGCTCGGTCGAACTCGAGCGGGCAACGCGCGAGGGCATCTCCCTGATCGAGCGGCGCGACGCGATGGAATTTTTCCGCGAGGCCGCCGCCGACCAATTCCGGCTTCTGCTCCGCAAGGCTTGGGCGCCTCGTACCGGATCGCGAGCGCACCATCGCAACCTGACGGCATCGATGATCGACAGCCGCGACTTTCTCGACGCGCGGCTTCGCGAGAAGGCTGCGGCGTTGCTGCCCGAAGGAACCCGCATCGCCTTTACCGGCGGGAGCGACTGCGACGATCACAACGCCATCTGGAGCGCACTCGACAAGGTCCGGGTCCGGCATGCCGACATGATCCTTCTCCACGGGGCGACGCCCACCGGGGCCGAACGCGTGGCTGCCTGCTGGGCCGACTGCCGCGGAATTGCGCAGGTTGCCTTCCGCCCCGATTGGAATCGTCATGGCAAGGCAGCGCCGTTCAAGCGCAACGACCGGATGCTCGAGGCGCTTCCCGTTGGTCTCATCGTGTTTCCGGGAACCGGAATTCAGGACAATCTCGCCGACAAGGCGATGAAAATGGGAATTCCACTGTGGGACTTCCGCAAGGGCGGGGGCTGAGCCGCGGATTTCCGCGGCTTTGCGGAAATTGCCTCAATCTGGTTCTATCTCTGGAATATATTTGAATAATATGGGGTTAGCCCGCACTTTCAGATTCTCCCAAGATCGCCTGGACCAGCGGTGATCGGCCGTCGCGGGCCGGCCAGCCTTGTAAGAGGGCAAGGCCGCACGCACTGACGAGGGGCTCGCGGACCCGGCAGGTCGGAAACGCCGGTCGGCGCGCCAAGGGTCATAATGCCGACGATGGACGCCGCGCATGCATTTGCGCTCGACGTCAGCCGGGTGAAGGACAAGGCGGGTCTCGCCGACCTGTTGCAGGAAGCGTGTTCGCGAATGGGCTGCTCGTGGTTCGCACTTAGTCACCATATCGACTTCCTGGCGGCTCCGGATCGGGGCGTGCGCGTCCACAATTATCCGGAAGAATGGGCTCTCTGGTTCGACGAGCAACGTCTGGGTGTCACAGATCCCGTTCACCGCGAGAGCCAGCGCAGTATGTCGGGTTTCCTCTGGCACGATATGAAGACCGAGCGGCCCGAAGACGAAGTCATTCTTGCCGAGGCGCGGCGGCACGGCATCGGTGACGGTCTCACCGTGCCGGCGCATCTTCCCGGCCATGCGCATGGCTCCGTTTCATTTGCGTGGAAGCCGGGTAGCTCTGCGAGTGCCGACGCGCTGCAATTTGCGCGGATGATTGGCGGTCCCGCTTTCGATGCGGCGCGCCTTATCGCCTATCCGGATCTCGCGCACATCGGGCCACGCCTTACCCGTCGGCAGCGCGAGGTGCTGATATGGGCAGCCAAGGGTGAGTCCGTGCCCAGAATAGGGCTAAGACTTGGTCTCAGTCCTGACACGGTGCGCGAACATCTGCGCAATGCCCGCCAGCGCTACGAGGCGAACGGCGGTATCACGCTCACCGTGCGCGCGCTGTACGATGGCGACATAAGTTTCGAGGACATCGCCAAGCGCTGAGAAAAATCGGGGACACCCCCCGATCATGCTATGGTGCAGCGGCGAAAAGCCCTTCAATTGGAACGCCTCTTTTCAAACGGAGGCAAATCCATGCTGCTTATTGTCGATTCCACCAACCGGGCGCTCGAGCACAAGGCGATGCGCACGATGTTCGAGGCGCGCAAGCGCGTCTTCATCGATCTTCTGAAATGGGATATTCCTGCGCTGGCCGATCGTTTCGAGCTGGACCAGTTCGATAACGTCGATGCCACCTATCTGATCGTGACCGATCCGGACGGCGAGCATCTCGCCTCGGCGCGGTTGCTACTCACCACCCGGCCTGCCCTCCTCGACAGCCTCTTCCCGGGGCTGGTCGCAGGGGACGTGCCGCAGGGCCCCAACGTCCTCGAAATCACCCGCTTTTGCCTATCGCCAGGCATCGGCGCGCGGCAGCGGCGGATCGCGCGCGACGCGCTGCTGGTCGGGCTTGCAGAGTTCGCGCTCGCCAACGAGATCAGCACCTATACCGGCGTTGCCGAACTGCCTTGGTTCCGTCAGATCCAGACATTCGGCTGGGACTGTCACTCACTCGGCGAGCCGCTCCTCCACGGTGGGCAGGCGCTCGTTGGCCTCCGTATCGATATCGATGCCTCCACCGTCGCAAAACTCGCGGCCGCAGGCATCGTCAGCAATGCAGTCGCGGCCTCGGCCGCCTGCGCAGCCTAAGGAGGGTAAGATGCTGATCAACCACGCCGCCCTCGACGAGCGATCTCATCGATCCCCTGCCGCAAATGACCTCATGGACCGCGGCTATGCGGTTCTGCAGGGCGCCGCTCCGACATCGCTTATCGAAGCGATCGCCGTGGATCTCGGACCACGCTACGAGGCGACGCCCTTCTGCGAGGGCGGTTTCTATGGCGAGCGGACCAAGCGGTTCGGCCGCCTCCTGATCCGCTCGCCGCATATGGCCGATCTCGTGATGAACCCGGCGATCCTCGAATTGGCTGAGACTGCGCTCGGAAACTGGTGCGAGCGTATCCAGCTCAATCTCGCCCAGGCGATCGAGCTGCATCCCGGCGCGCTCGCGCAATTCCCGCACCGAGACCAGGATATGTGGCAAGGTGCGCTGGGCGAGGTCGAATATCTGGTCAATGTCATGTGGCCGCTGACACCCTTCACCGAGGAGAATGGCGCGACGATCATCTGGCCCGGCAGCCATGGCGTCGAGGCCTTGGTCGAGGAGCCCAAAGAGGCGCCGATTATTGCGGAGGCCGAGCCCGGCGACGCGATCGTCTTCCTCGGCTCGACGCTGCACGGCGCCGGCGGAAACCGGAGCCGCGACGTCCGCCGCGGGATTATCGTCAGCTACTGCCTCGGTTGGCTGAAACCCTATGAGAATCAATGGCTCGCCTATCCGCCGGAGATTGCGCGGACCTTCTCGCCCGACGTGGCGGCGCTTGCTGGCTACGCCCAGCACCGGCCCAATCTCGGCAACTTCGAGGGACAGTGCCCATCGGTCCTGTTCGGTGGCTATCCCGAGGACCCGATAGCCGCGATCGATGCGCTGCGGCCCGATCAGCAGGCACTCCTCGCCGACTATGTCGCCGCGCAGCGGCCGGAAGGAGAAGGCGAGCGCGGGGCGCTGGCGGCATGAGCCCGGGCGCCACGATGGAGCGGGTCTATCTGGATCTGAAGGCCCGCATATTGTCGGGCGCCTATCCGCCAGGCACCCGCCTCGAGGCCGCGCAGCTTTCGAGAACGCTCGCCTCGAGCGCCACCCCGGTCCGCGACGCCCTCTATCGTCTCTCGGGCGAGCGGATCATCGAGAGCTGGCATCAGGAGGGCTTCCGCCAACCCCTCCTCAGCGAGGCCGACCTGGTCGACCTTTACGGCTGGGCTGGCGCGCTTTTGTCGATGGCGCTCAAGGGGCGGTCCCCGCGGCCTGACTTGCCCGGTGGTCTCATTGACCTTGCGACGCACGACTCATATCCGGAGGCGATCGAAAGTCTCTTCAGGACCATCGCGATCGGCAGCTCCAACGGCGAACTTCGCGCGGCAATCATCAATATCGTCGAGCGGAGCATGACAATTCGCGCGTTGGAGGCCCGCGTAGATGCCGATGCCGGGGATGCGTTGAAGGCGATGGCGGAGGATTATCGCTTCGGGCGCTGGAGCGCATTGCGCAGCAAAATCACGCGCTTCCATCGCCGACGGGCAGCGTTCGCGGGGCGCGTTGCTGCCGAGATCCGCAAGCGCTCGGAGCCGCTGCGATAATATTCGGAAGATATGAGTCGTATAAAATTCCTATACGGCGCGGCCGGCCTAGCTTCGATCGAGCCGCAATTCCGCGGCATGTTGGAAGGAAACGATCATGGATCGCGAAACCAATGAACTGATCGAACTGCTGCAGGCGTTCGCACAGGACGCCCTGTTCGATCCGCTGGGCATCGAAGGTGCCGGCAAGTTCAAGGTCACCGGGCTCACCCAGGACTGACCACGGCGCCGGGGGCCGGGCAGCTGGCTCCCGGCATCGCCCTTCGATGATCGAGGAAAGGAAATGACCATGGAACGCGAACCCCAAGAGCTCGTCGAGCTCGGCACTGTCACGACCGATACCGCCGGCGACGAAGGCCTGCCGATCGAATCCGGCGGCCGCATGCTGCGCCCCGGTCTCGTCCAGGACTGATGGCACCCCGGGGGCCCGGCCGTGCCGGGTCTCCGGAAGCTCCAGCTATCATGGCAACGGGTTGGCAACTGGCGACCGGGACGGGATTTTGCGAGGTGGGCGGCGAGCTTGTCTTCCTCGATCTCGCCCGCGACAAATATTTCTCTCTGCGCGGGGCAGACCGCGCGGCGTTCGATCGCCTCCGGGCTGGAGAACCCAACGATAGTGAAGCCATGATGCGGCTCGAGCGAACGGGTCTCATCATGCCTTCGCGGACATCGACCAGCATCGGACCGACCGAGATCGATGTGCCCGAGGATGATCTCATGGCGACGGAGGGACGAACGGGCCTGCGGATGATTGCCACGGCGGCGTGCGCGCTTCGGTGGGCGCGGCGGGCGATGAGGCCCGAGCATATTTCCGCGACTGTGGTCCGTCTTTCCGAACGAAAGCGCGCCGTTGGCGTCCCGGGAGCCGAGGCTGCGGCCGTGTCCGTTGCAGCGGCCTATGCCGCAAGCCGCTGGCTCAATCCCATTCCGCCGCGCTGCCTGATCGATGCGCTCGCGCTCGATCGCATCCTTCTTGCGCGCGGTATCGTCACGAGCCTTGTTTTCGGCGTGCGAATGTCGCCTTTCAACGCCCATTGCTGGCTCCAGACTCCGGAGACAATACTGACTGGCTCGGCCGCCGAAGCCCGCAACTTCACGCCGATCCTGGTCGTCGGATGAAACGGGGTCTGCTCGCCTTTCTGGGAGCTCCCCACGGGGCGGCGGATGTCGCCGCCGTCGCCGAGCAGCACGGACTTGGCGCGGTCGCAATCGAGCATGACCATATCCTGTTCGCAGGCGCGGATCTGCCTTCGCGGCGCCTATCGGACGGCTCGGTCATCCTCGGAGATATTTTCACCCGAACCGGAGTGAGTGTTCACGCCACCTCGGACGGTTGGGGCAATTTCATCGCGGTAGCGCGGCAGGGCGACATGCTGATCGTCGAACGCGCAGCGTTGACCGGCATGCCTCTGTACTGGTGCCGGCACGCAGGCGGAATTCTCTGCTTCTCGCATCTCGAACTCGTCCGCGACCTGTTGTCGGACGTCTCGATCGACTGGGAGTTCGTCGGCCAGGCGCTTGCTTACAGTAATCTCAGGACCGAGCGGACGGGCATCGTGGGTCTGCTCGAACTACTGCCCGGCTGCAGCCTCGCATTCGATGGGCATGGGGCAGAGGTCCGGGCGATCTGGTTGCCGTGGGAGCATGTGGCAAAGCCGGCGGCGAGCGGCGCTGCCGAACTCGCCTCGGCACTCGAACTGCGCATAGACAATAGTGTGAAGGCCTGGTGTTCGGGCCGAAGCGATATTCTTCTCGAACTGTCGGGCGGGCTCGACAGTTCGATCATCGCCGCCTCGTTGTCTGCGGCGGGCGCGGACTTTTCGGCGATCAACTTCGCGACGCCGGGCGCCGATGGCGACGAACGCCGCTTCGCGCGCGCAGTCGCCGAGCGCGTTGGCGCGGCAATGATCGAGGCCCGGAACGACGACACACGGATCGACCTTCTGTCGCCGCCGGCCAATCTGCACCCACGTCCGGGAGCCTATGGTGTTTTAGGTGGGCTCGACCACGCCTTCGAGGAGGCGGGCGGGGGAAAGGCAAAAGCCGTGATCGGCGGAATCGGCGGCGACAATGTCTTCGCCTTCGACAGGTCGATCGGCCCCGCGGTCGATGCGTTCGAGCAGTTCGGCTTCTCGCGGCGGACCTTGCCGTGCTTCGCGACGTCGCGCAGGCCGGCGACGCGACCATCTGGCAGGCGGTCCGCCTGCTCGTCCGTGCTCGCCGCGCCGGGCCGCGCCGCGGCTGGCCACGCGAGGCAAGCTTCTGCAATCAGGCGGCGTTGCCCGCGGAACCTTTTGCTCATCCCTGGGACGACGGCGCAGCTAGCGCTTCGCGGGGCAAGCGCAAGCATGTCGAGGCCATTCGCCGGATCCTGGATTTCGCCGACCGTCCCGATCGCTGGCATGATCGCGATGTCGGCCTGCCATTGCTGTCGCAGCCCGTCGTCGAGCTGTGCCTGACGATCCCGAGCTGGGCCTGGTTTACGGGCGGCCGCGACCGGGCGGTCGCTCGGGCGGCCTTCGCGAGCCGCCTGCCGGCATCGGTGGTGTGGCGGCGGGACAAGGGGCGACTGGAATCGCTCTGCACCGCCGCCTTCCTTCGGCAGCGGCACGACCTCGGCGCGCTGTTGCTGGGGGGCCGTCTCGCCGCGCGCGGGCTTCTCGATCAATCGAGCATATCGGCCTATATCGAAGCTGCCGATGTCGTCGGCAATTTCGACTATTTCCGCTTGCTCGAGATCGCGGATGTCGAGCGTTGGGTCCGCGCGGTCGAAACGTCTTCCTTCTTCGGCTCGAGCAACGACCAGCGCTGATACTGCGCCGGCCGAGGAAGCCGATGGTGATGCGGCCGCCCTGCAGCCAGTAGCGGAACATCTCCGGCACCGAGACGGTGGTCAGCGCTGTGTCGCAGAGCTCGGCCTTGATATGCGCCGCGTATGGGAAGATATGCATCTCGGCCAGCCGGGCGGTCGCAAGCTTGCTGAACAGTTCGAGCGAGAGCCGCGCTTCATGTTCGGGCAGCTGCATCAGCAGGGGCGCATGAATGTTCGAGGCGTCGAGCGCCGCTGACAGCCGCTTCCAACCATCCGGCGATTCATCGGGTGATCCGACCTTCCACACTTCGCGCACATTCTCGATGAAGGTCTCGCGCCCGGGCCGTGCGTTGAACCAGTAATAGCTCGGTTCGAGCTGGACCGAGGCGATCGAGGCGGCCTTGAGCAAGTCGCTGTGGCGGAGGGTCCAGGTCGTGACTTCGCTCCCGAAGCTGAGGCCGCCCATACCGACCCGTGCCGGATCGACGATTCCGCGCTTCGACAGCAGATCGATCGCGGCGCGCACCGCCTCCATGCCCTGTTCGTATCTCGCTTCTCCGACCGCGCCGCTCGGCACCGAATTGATGCAGAGCGCAGCAATCCCGTTCGCGGCGAGCGCGCGCAGCGGCCACTCGTCGCCAACGCCGCCGCGCAGATATCCTGCGCATCGATAGTAGGTGACGAAGAGCGGCAGCCGCCCGGGGATCTTCGGGCGGATCAATACGCCCGACGCACGGCTGCCGCTCACCTGCCACGCGATGGTTTCGGCAAGGAGCCCTTCGCTGTCAGGATCTGGATTGGGGGAGGAAATGACAGTCTTGCTGCCGCCCTCGCCGAACCGGACGAGGCGCGGCGCGATTTTGGGCGTTGCTTCGACGCAGAAGACGGCGGCCTGCACTACGGCGCATGGAAGATAATGGGTGCGACCGCCCGAGAGTTGTCCGTCCGATGCAGCGAGGCGGGCCAGCCTTGCTTTGCGTCCCGACCAGACGAACAGGGTCTGGTCGAAGTCCGCGTCATGGAGCGCGACGACCGCGCTTCCGTCGCTCTTGCGCACCCCACCAGGAGAGGCGCTGCTCGCCGGGCGCGCATTGGCCTTTTGCGGCACACATGCCGCGGGCTTCGAGCGCGGTGCGCAGCGCGACCGGCAAGTCGGTTGGCGAAAGGAGGGCGGGATGCGGCTGTGGTTCGAGGAGCGCCTGACCGGCGGCATCGGCGGCGACGGGTTCGGACGCCCCGACATCGTAGCGAAAGAAGTGGCGCGGTGCGGCGGCTAGCAGCGGCGCTCGATCGAACCAGTCGCCCGAGAAGCGCTGCGTGGCCGGGCGCCCGTTTATGAGGGCGCCATGATAGAGTGGCTGGGCAAGGTCGGTAGCGCCGTCGACGAGGATGCCCGTCTCGCGCTCGGCTTCCTCGGCGCGCGCGATGGTGGCGCGCGACGGACCCTCGCGCGTGACGAGTGCGCCGTCGGCTCGAAAGGCGAAGGCCTCGATATCGCCGTCGCCGTCCGCGACCGGGCGAAATCCCGAGCCATCGGTTGCGCTCGCCCAAAGGCCGACCCGTCCATCGACGAGTGCGCGTACGACAAGGGTCCGGCTGTCCGGAGCCCATTTGGCTTCTCCGGCAATGATCACGCCCGCATCGTCCCACATCGCGGTTCCGAGACGGCCGAGCGAACGCGGCGGTGACCGGCCGTCGGCCGCGACTAGATACCAGTCGACGTCGATCCGGTTGGTTGCCGTGGAGGGCTTGTCGATCCTGTAGGCGATCCAGCGACCGTCGGGAGACGCAAAGAGCCCCGAAATATCGGCGGTCTCGACGATCTCCCTCGGCGTCGTCTGACTGGCCGCGGGCGATGCCGCGGCCAGCAGGGCAAGGACCAGCGTCAGCCGTCCTACCATTTGATCGTTGCCTGGACCGAGATCATTCGGCCGACCGGGCTCGCCTTCTCGGGGTCATAGCCCATCGCTGACGTGCTGCTGCGGTTCATGACATAGGGCGGGTCCTTGTCGAACAGGTTGAGGACCGAGAGGCCGAGCTGCAGCCCGCGACCGCTTGTCCCACCGTCGCCACCGAAGCGCTGCGAGATGGTTAGATCGACCGTGGTCCATGACGACACTGGCTCGGCAGGCACGACGATCTGGTTGATATAGCTGTCGGTGAAATTGACGAAGGCATTGGCCGAGAAGCCGCCTTTCGACCAGCCGGCGCGCCCGCGCAGGCGCCACTTCACGGGGCTGGCGTAGAAACCAACGACATCGGTGCTCGGTGCGCCGGGCGTCAGATTGCCGCTTGATCGAGACGATATGCGTGCCGCTGACGCCGAGAGCGAGCGTCCCGCCGGCCAGCTGCGGCGCATAGCCAAGGTCGAAGTCGATGCCGCGCTGCCGTTCGGCGGAGAGGTTCCGCGTCTGCCCGTCGAGGATGGCAACGATATCGGTCGGCGCGAAACCCGACGGATTGAAGAAGGTCGGCTGATTGAAATAGAAATTCACGAGGTCGAGCGGCGGATTGTCGATGACCACGCCGCCGAACGCGTCGCGGTTCGACAGGAAGCGGAGATAATCCTCGGTCACCGTTCCAATGCGATCGCGATAATCGACATCATAATAGGTGAGCGATGCGCGGAGGCCCGGCAGCGAAGGCGGTGCGATGTCGAAGCCCGCAGTCCAGGTCGTCGCCTTCTCGGGCTGGATATTCGGCGCGTAGCCGAACAGCGCGAGGACGGTCGACTGCCCCGTGGGCGATGCCGGGTCGGGCACATTCTCGACCGAGTAAAGCGAGAGCGCCGGGCCGATCAGCTCGTCGAACAGCGGGGCGCGGAACGAGGTGCCGTAGGAGCCGCGGAGCGCGATGCCTTCCGCGGGTTCCCAACGCAGGCTGAACTTCGGATTCTCGGTGCGACCGAACTGATTATAATCCTCGATGCGGCCCGCGGCGGACAGTTCGAGCCGCCGGAAACCAGGCATCTCATTGTCGGGGCCGAAGATCGGGACCAGCAGTTCGGCATAGAGTGACTTCACATGCCGCGGACCGGGGAGGCCGGGGTAGGGCGCGTTGTTCGGGGTCGCGGCGCTGACATCATTCTTGACGAAATAATCATAGGCCTCGCGGCGATATTCAGCGCCCGCGGCGAGCCGGACGTCGCCTGCCGGCAGGCGGAACAGCGGCCCGTCAGCCCGTAGCGCCGCCGACCAGTTCGAATAATCGTCGATCGTCCCGTAGCTGCCGCGGATGCGGTCGAGCGTAGCGGGATTGTTAGCGCTGCCGTCGCCGAACACATTGAGCGCCGTCGCCGGATTGGTGTCGGCGAGGGCGGCGGTGAGCCGCGCATTGTTGACGAGATTTGTGTAGTTGGCCTTGCCCTTCTGACGGCCATAGGCCCCGCCGAGCTGGATGCTCCACGGTCCGAGGCGCTGTTCAAGCCCGCCCGACAGGTTGATCGCACGCACGCGGCCCGAACGGTTCTCGCGGCCGAGATCGTTCGCGAAGCTGTAGGTGACCTGCACCGGCTGGTTCGTCCCGATGGGATCGACATAGAAGGGGTTGGTGACCGGCGAGGGCGGGCCGATGCGGATGGAAATTGTCTTTGGCGATACGCTGGAAATCACGCTGGGCGGCGAGCGCGTTGACCTTGAGCGTCAAGCCATCGGTGATTTCTACCTCGCCACCGGCATAGAGGCTGTGAACGCGCTGGCGCGGCAGGATATCGCTCTCGGCGCGGCCATCGCGTCGGTTCTGGACGCCGGGCAGGATCTGCGCAGCGGTGAGCGCCGTTCCGTTCTGCCCGGTGGGTATGCCGAATATTTGTCCGTTTGCGGCCCGGATCGTGCCCGGCACAGCGGTCGTCGACCGGAAGTCGGGGCCGCCGAAGGGGCGAAGATCCTCGCGCGCAAAATCGCGCTTCGCGCCCGCGAGCGCGCCGCGGCTCGAATATTGGTAGGCGAGCATGACATGGCCGCCGGTCCACCGCTTGCCGAGGATCTGGCTGAACTGCACTTCGCTGAAGTCGCCGTCGGCAGTTCCCGCGCGGATTGTCGTTTCGGCGCCTTCGAAGCGGTTGCGAATGCGAACGTTGACCACACCGGCGACAGCGTCGGCGCCATAGATAGCCGACGCGCCATCGGTCAGCACCTCGATCCGCTCGACCGCGCCCATCGGGATCAACGAGATGTCGGCGAACAGGCCGCCGACGCCGCCGAGGGCGGGGCGCGAGCCGTCGATCAGGACCAGCGTCGACGAGGTGCCGAGTCCGCGGAGGTTGATGCTCGATCCGAGCGTCGCGTCATTGCCGGTGCCGTTGCGCGTCGTCGCGCCGGTCGTCGCCTCGTTCGAGCCGCCACCAAATGCCTGTGGGAGCGATTGGAGCAACTGCTGGACCGTGCTGTAGCCGCTCTTCTCGATTGCTTCCCGGTCGATGGACACGACGGGCGACCCGGTTGGACCAGCCCCTCGAATACGCGAGCCGGTAACGACGATCGATTCTCCGCCGGATTCAGTCGATCCAGTTTCGGCGGCATCGGCGTTTCCCGAGCGCAGCACCCATGCCCCTTCGACCAGTTCGACATTGAGGCCAGTACCGGCAAGCAGACGCGAGAGAGCGGTATCGGCCGTCAAGCGTCCCTGGACACGGGCGCTGCGCTTGCCTTCGACGAGACTGGTCGAGGCGATCACCTCGCGGCCGGAAATCTGCGAATAGCGTTGCAGCGCCGCGCCGAGATCCTGCGCGGCAATGTTGTAGCTCTGCTGAATGGGCTGTGCCTGCGCCTGCGCGGCGGGAGCCTGTATCGCGATTGCTGCGGTGCTCACCGAGAGCATCGCCGCCAGAAATTTGTACTTCATTCTACCTCCCCAAGCGGCCACCGATGACCGTCTGGGGTGCAAAACACCGGAAAGGAGATTTCCCCCCTCTGCGATGGGAATTATTTTTTGCTGAGCGTGATCGCGTCCGATCCATCGGTCGCTTGGAGCCCCAATGCCGCGGCGAGCTTGCGAGCGAGCCTTGCGCCGTTGGTTACGTCAAATCGGCCTGTCACCGGGAGCGAGGTCAGGGCGGGATCCGCGAGGCGGATCGGTCTCGAGTGCACTTTATTCGCCGGCTTCGATCACCGCGCCGAGCGGAAGTCCATCGGCCGCCAGCATCGTCGTCGGTTCCGCTGTCGGGAGCGGACTTGTCATCGCCGGGATGAGGCGTGGACCGCTTCCCGAGACTTCGGCACTCTCGCCGGGGACGAGGCGGACAGTCTTTGCCGTTCCGCCGAGGCGAACCTCCACCGAGCCGCGCACGAGTTTGACCTTGGGGGCGTTCGAACGCGCGTCGACCTCGAACACCGTGCCGAGGGCTTTCGTCTCGGAGATGCCGGCGACGACGATGAAAGGGCGGGCGCTGTCGTGCGCAACATCGAAGCGTGCGCGGCCGACGTGCAAGCGGATCCGGCGCTCGGTCTCGGAGAATTGCGGCTCGGCCCAGGCACCGTCCATCAGGGTCACGGTGGAGCCATCGGCGAGACGAAGCTGGCCGGGCAGCATGGGACCAGCTGCTATCTGGGGCGTGTCGCTTTGCCGCGCCATGTGCCAGGCGAAGCCGAGGGCGATGCCGACCGCGGCGATCGTCGCGACGGCCCAGCGGAAACCGCCGGTCGATCTGCGTTCGGTCCGCGCCTTCGCATCGATACGGGCGCGCGATGCTGTACGAGCCACCGCGACATCATCCTCGGACATAGCAAAGGCCTCGGCATTGCCGGGCTTCGCATACCATTGCTCGAAGGCCTCGCGGTCGGCCTCGGACGGTGTTCCGCGCATCCGCACGGCCCATTCGGCCGCTTCGCGCTCGACGGACCTCACGATTGCGTGTCTCGCGCCTTGCGAATGGCCATCCGGGCTTTGACGAGATGATTTTCCACGGCTTTTTCGCTTATGCCTTTGATTCGTGCGATCTCGGAATAGCTGAGATCGTCGAAAGTTTGCATCAGGAATACATCCCGAGTGGTTGGATTCAGCCTTGCGATGGCGTCCTCGACGCGGCGCAGCGTGTCGCGGTGTTCGAGCGCGGCATGGGGATCGGGACCCGCGACGTCATGGTCCTCGAAACTATGGTGGGCGTGGGTCTGGTTGCGAACCCCGGAACGAGCCCGGTTCTTGAGGATCGCTCGTGCGGCAGTCGCGACATAGGCCCGCGACGCCTGGAGGAGCCCTGTTCCCGTTCCCTTTGCGCTGAAGAGGCGGCGGAATGTCTCCTGCACGAGGTCGGGCACCTCGTGCGGCGGTACGCTGCGCCGGAAGATCGCGGTCACATAACGCCGTTCGGCCGCATAGATCGCTTCCGCGCGACCGGCCGCGCCAGCGCCTTCCCAATCACCCGGCGGCAGCGGATCGCCCGACGACAGAGCGCGCCGATTTGAGGGGTCGTCTTCGAAATCCATTTGCCATCGCCTACCGGTCGAGCCGAGAGGCAGGTGTGCCGGGAGGTAAGAACATATTCGGAAATATGCGCCGCTGCCTTTAGCCCGAGGGCCTGGACATACGCGTCGGCCACCCGGCAGCGGATGGGAATATCATAAGGCTTCCGAACGAGATTCTTACGTCTCGGCACCGTGCGCCTTCTTGCCCGATGCAGGGCAAGCATAGCTCGCCGTAGCGGCAGGGCAAGTCAGTGTCGCGCAACTTCGTCCAATATGAATCCATCTCCATGCCAGCCGCTTGAAGACAGCGTGCGCGCCGGCGAGGCGATGACGGCGGAATCGACGCAACCCAGGTTAACTTGCTGCAACCGCGGCAAGAGAGGTCGGTTTCAGCAGCATGCTACCACCAACCGACGACAGTTCCCATCCTCTGGCTCAACGCTTCCAGGCCTTCATCCGTTCGGCGGATTTTCCGTGCGTCGGAGCGAAGTCGGCGCTGGCGCGAAGCCAGATCCGCTTCGTCGTCGGCCGCGACATGCGCTCGGCTTGGGACGATTTGCGCATCTACCCCAATCTCCTCGATCTCGCCTGGAGTTATGCGCGCTCGCCGAGCCTCTTCCATTCGCTCGTGGTGATCTTCGAGGAGGATGGTGGGCTCGACGAGCAAGCGTTCGAGACATGCCTGTGGGAGCGTATCGACTCGCTGAGCCGGAAGGACGACTGGGCGGGCCAGCCGCCAGATCCACGCGTCAGTCACAGCCCTGATGATCCGCACTTCTCGTTGAGCTTCGGCGGCGAGGCCTTTTTCGTCGTCGGGCTCCACCCCCGAGCCAGCCGTCCCGCTCGCCGCTTCGAACGCCCCGCGCTGGTGTTCAACCTGCACGACCAGTTCGAGAAGCTCCGCGAGACAGACGTCTATGAGACGATGCGCAGCAAGATCATCGCACGCGACGTCGCCCTCGCCGGCAACGCGAACCCCATGCTTGCCCGTCACGGCGATGTGTCGGAGGCACGGCAATATTCGGGGCGGGCTGTCGGCCCGGATTGGCGGTGTCCCTTCTCCGGACGTAACGCGGCGCCCTGAGCGCCTCTGCGCAGCCTATTTTTCCGGGCGGCGCGGCGCCAGGTCGAAACTCTCCCCATCGCGCAGCGCGTGAAGCGTCGCGCCGTGAAGCGATACGATGCCGCCGGTCGACGCGCCCGCCGCCGTGGAACGGCTCGCCCGCGACGCGTCGACAATTGTGACGCCGCCGCTTCCGATCACCCGCGCGGTTCCGGCCTCGACCCGGAGCGCGGTGTCCTCGTCGATCCCGATTCCGAGACAGTCGGGACGACGGCTGACCGCGCCGAGAAGCCGCCCGATGCGCCCGCGCTCCGCGAAATGCTGGTCGATGATGCAATCGGGGATGAGGCCAAGCCCCGGCGCCAGTTCGATATCGTCGATGCGCGGAGTCTCTTCACCGCTTCCGCTGACGAGCATCGTTTCGCCCTGCGCCGAGGCTCCCGCCGACGTTCCCGCGATTAGTCCCCCGCGATCGTGGAGCGCGTGAATGGCCACCTCAATCGGCGTATCTCCGGTCAGGCTCATGAGGCGCGACTGGTCGCCGCCGGTGAAGAAGATACCTTTGGCCTGGTCGATGATCCGTACAAGCGCGGGATCCCGTGCTTGATCCCGATCGTCGAGGTAAAGCTCGACGAGCCGGCCGATCCCAAGCGGCGCAAAGCCCTCGCAATAGGCCTCGAAATATCCATCGCGCTTCGCGCTGGCGATAGTGGCAATGACGAGCGTGCCTTGGCCCAGCTCAGCAGCGATTGCACCGAGTATCTTGCGGCTGCCATCCTTGTCTTCATGGCCGCCGATTAGGAAAAGGGGGCCGCGATTAATGGGCATGGTGATCCTTCCAGACGATGTCGGAAACCGCGGACATTCCCTCGCGGGCATAGGCGGCGGCGAAATGCGGACTGTTGTGCGCGATGCCGATCGCGCCGTCGCGGTCGAGAAGGATGACGCCCGCCTCGGCTCGGAGGCGCGCCATCGGTTCGAAAATCGTTGTAACCGCCGCGCTGGCGCCCGTTGTCTCGAGCGCGCGCATCACGCGCGCGGCAAGCAGCGTCCGTGCGATCGCCTCACCGTCGCCCGAAAGCGACACCGCGCCAATGCCGTCCTCGGCATAGAAGCCGCAGCCGGGAAGCGGTGCGTCGCCGACGCGCCCGGCGAGCGTGCCCGCCAGTCCGCCGGTCGATGTAGCCGCGGCAACATGTCCCGCCCGGTCGCGCGCAACGCAGCCGACCGTATCATGGTCGCTCTCGCCCGCTGTCGCCGGGCGCATGGCTTCCATGGATTCCGCGATACCGCTCGCTCGTGCGAACGCCTCGGCTCCGGCACCGACGAGGAGCACGGGCGGCTCGCGAAGCATGGCATGCGCCGCTTCGACGGGATTGTAGAGGAACCGCACGCAAGCAACCGCGCCGACGTCGAGCGTGGCGCCATCCATGATACCCGCGTCCATCTCGACCTCGCCGTCGGCATTCGCCACCGATCCCCGGCCCGCGTTGAACAGCGGATCATCCTCGAGCAGGCAGACCGCGGTCTTTACCGCCTCGAGCGCGCTGCCGCCGCGCTCCAATATCATCCTGCCGGCTTCCAAGGCTGCCGCGCACCCCTCGCGGCGCGGCGCCTCCAGTGCAGGAGGGATCCGGCACGCTCCGCCGTGGACCGCGATCGCCCAACGTCCGTCAGCCATGCGCCGCCTCCAGCAATCGGGCGTCCTCAGGACCGGCGCCCGCCGCCCAGGCTTCGACGATCCTCCATATTCCGTCGACGTCGGTCGGCGTGAGTACCACGATATCGCCGGGGCGCGCGGCCGCAAGACAAGCCGAGGCAGCGTCATACTCACCATCGTGCATGCCGATCGCGGCCGCATCGAGTCCCGCTGCGAGGGCGCCCTTGCGCATCAGGGCATTGGCTTCGCCGGGTGGGCGTCCCCTGAGGTCAACATTCTCGCGCAGCATCAGGACGTCGAACATCCCGCCCGAGAGAGCGCCGATATCGACGAGATCGCAATCGCGCCGGTCCCCCGGAATTCCGATCATTCCGATCACACGGGCATCGCTGTCGCCGCGCATCGAGCCGAGCAACTCGGCGAGCGCGATGAGCGCGGCGCGGTTATGGGCATAATCGACGACGATCCGCACCCCGTGCGCCTCGGCAAGGCTGAGACGCCCCGGCGAATCCTCGAAGCTTGGACGAAAGGAGGCGAGGCCTGAGGCGATCATATCTGGAGCAATCCCGTAGGCGGCGGCCATCGCGGCGGCCGCGCCGGCATTCTCGATATTGAACCGGGCCGTCCCGTTCAGCGTCACGGGAATATTCGCGATGGGAATGATCGGCATGGATTCGCTGCCCCGGTGCAGCATGAGCGTTCCGCGCTCGCAGCTTACCGCCAGTCCGCCGCTCTCGAGATGCGCTTGGATCGGTGCCAACGCATCCGCTACCGTTTCGCCGGTGAACCAGACGATCCGTCCGCGGGCTCGGCGTGCCATCGGCCGGTGGGCGGGTCGGCGGCGTTGAGAACGCAGGCGCCGCTCTTCTTGACGTTGCGGGCAACGATCGCTTTGACGCGCGCCAGGTCGGCGAGCGTCTCGATGCCCTTGAGGCCGAGATGGTCGGGCGTGACATTAAGGACTGCCCCGACGTCGCACGCGTCGAAAGCGAGGCCCTCGCGCAGCATTCCGCCGCGGGCGGTCTCGAGAACTGCCGCTTCGACGCGGGGGTGGCGCAACAGCATGCGCGCGCTCTTGGGACCGCTCGCGTCGCCCCCGGCGCTGCGGGTCTCGCCGACATAGACGCCCGAGGTACAGGTGAAGCCGGTCGTGAGGCCATGGTGTTTGAGGATTCGCGCGAGCATGCGCACCGTCGTCGTCTTGCCGTTCGTTCCGGTCACCGCGAAGATGGGGATACGGCTCTTTTGGCCTTTCGGAAAGAGCGAGGCGATGATCGGCCGCGCAACGTCGCGCGGCGTCCCTTCCGATGGAGCAAGATGCATGCGAAGCCCGGGCGCGGCATTGACTTCGACGATGCCGCCCCCCGACGCACGGACGCTTTGCGCGATATCGGGGACGATCATGTCGATGCCGGCGACGTCGAGTCCGAGCGCGGCGGCGGCGTCGATTGCGATCGCCGCATTTTCGGGATGAATGACATCGGTCCGGTCGATCGCGCTCCCGCCGGTCGAGAGGTTGGCGGCGCCGCGGAGCGTCACGATCTCGCCTGCCTTGGGCACGCTCGCGAGAGTGAAGTTCGCCTCGGCGAGAACGGCCTCGAGCGCGGCGTCGATGCGGATCCGGGTGAGAACGGCCTCATGCCCGACACCGCGGCGTGGATCGTTGTTAACCGCCTCGATCAGATCCGCGATGCTGTTCCTGCCATCGCCGGCCACATGCGCGGCGACGCGCTCGGCGACCGCGACCACGGCTGTGCCGACGACGAGAATGCGGTGATCGGCTCCGACGAGCTGCTGCTCGACGATGACACGCGGTGCGATGGCTTGCGCTCGCTCGAAGGCGTCGCAAAGAGTTCCATCGTCGGCGACGCTCGTGGTGACACCGCGGCCCTGATTGCCGTCGAGCGGTTTTACAACGACCGGCCAGCCGAGCTTCGCGGCAGCGCGTTCCGCCTCCGACACCGTCCGCACGAGCTCGCCGAGCGGTGCGGGGATACCGATGCTCGTGAGCATCTCCTTCGCCGCCTGCTTGTTCGCGGCGAGTTCGACGCCGATCAGCGATGTCGCGCCGGTCACGCTCGCGCGAATGCGGCGCTGGCGGTGGCCGGTGCCGAGCTGGATGAGGCTTGCCTTGACGAGCCGCAGGACCCGGAACATGCCGGCGCAGCGCAGCCGCCACGAGCGCCGCGGTGCCAAAGTTGAACCCGTTCCTGCGGACGATCGCTCGAAGCGCGCTCACCCTCGTGTCTGTATCGGTCGCTCTGCCGTCGAGCTCCGGGGAGATACGATCGAGCCCTTCGGCACCCTGCATCGCAGTCGGAAGCAGCGCGTTCACGAGTTCTATGGCTGCCCGCCCGGCGGCTAGGCCGCTCGGCGCATCGGCGTAGCAGTAGAGAATATCATATTGGCCCGGCTTGCCGCGCACCCTGCGCGTCTTGCCCCTCGTGACCGCGGCCCCGGCGCTGGTCTGCAGCTCGATCGCCACATGTTCGATGATATGGCCGAGGCGGGTTCCGTCGGCGAGCCGGCGGAGAAAGCCGCCAGGCGCGCCATAGCTGCAGCCATGGTCCACGAGGCCGGGAAGTAGCGATTGCAGGGCATTGTCGAAACCCGGGAGGCGGTCGCTCGGATAATCGTCGAGGATCCCGAGATCGACGCGGATCCGGATCATCGGACGCCGGCTGTAGAGGTTGGGGCCGTTATAGACCGAGCGTTCGAGCACGCGCAGCTGGGCGGAACTCAATGCGCCGGCCTTGCAGGGGCAGCGACCGGTTGCCGCGGTCGAGGGGCGCGGTTCGAGCCGGGGCGCGCGAAAAGATGGGGCCGGGAGGGGAGAGGGGGAAGCGCGGCATGCTTGTCCTTGGGTTGGGTCCTGCAGCTGCCAACGCGAGCGGCTGGGCCCGGTTGCCGGAGTTAACCTGGATCATGGCGATTGTTGCCGGCGGGTCGGCAACTGCACGCGCGGGGGCGCGTTGGGGAAGCAGGCGATGACGCATCTCCTGCCAGAGCGGGGCGCGCCCTTCGGGCTCGACCGTTCTCCACTGAATCCCGTCTCGAGGGGAAGAAGGGCAAGGTCGATGCGCGCGCCTGTTCTTCATTCGGGGGGACCGGACAGAAGGCACAACGATGAAATTCGACAGCGAGACCAGCTTCCTTACCGCATTCGACAATGAAGAGAGCCGCCACGGCGGGCCCGTTGCCGGTATTGCCGCGCGCGCCCGGCGCCTCGCGCTCATCGGCTGTTTCCGGCCGCGCCAGTGCGGGATCGCGACCTTCACCGCCGACATTTACGACCATCTGACGACCGCGCGTCCCGACATGGCGATCGATGTCTATGCGATGGCAGCCAGGCCGGGCGATGCGAGCGATTCCGCAGCCGTTGCTGGCATCGATGAGAAAGATGCCGATGGATATCGCGCTGCCGCGGAGGCGATCAACGCAAGCGGTGCCGACGCGGTCTGGCTCCAGCATGAGTTCGGGATTTTCGGGGGTCCCGCAGGCGACATGATACTCGGGCTCGTCGACCGCGTTGCGGCGCCGCTGATCGTCACCTTCCATACCATCCTCGCCGAGCCGAGCGCCGACCAGCGGCGCGTGATGGAGCATCTCGTAGCGAAGGCGGCGAAGCTCGTCGTGATGAGCGCCTTCGGCCGCGAGACGCTGATCCGCATCTATGGCGCGAAGGCAGAGCGCATCGAGCTAATCGAGCATGGCACCCCCGACCGGGCCTTCGAGGCATGTTCGCCGCTTCGCGAGCGGCTCGGCCTTGCGGGCCGTCCGGTCGTTTCGACCTTCGGCCTCCTCGGGCCGGGCAAGGGGCTGGAAGCGGCCATCCGCGCGCTGCCGGCGATTGCCGCCCAATATCCCGACATTCTCTATCGGATCGTCGGCGCCACCCATCCCAATCTCGTCGCTGCCGAGGGCGAAGCCTATCGGCAGAGCCTTGCCGACCTCGCCGGGGAGCTCGGCGTCGCGGATAATATCGCCTGGGAGAACCGCTTTCTCGACCTGCCCGAACTCCTCGAACAGATCGAGCTATGCGATATCTATCTGGCTCCTTATCCCAATCTCGCGCAGATCACCTCGGGTACGCTCGCCTATGCGGTGGCGCTCGGCCGCGCGGTCGTATCGACGCCCTTTGTGCATGCACGCGAACTGCTCGCCGACGACGTGGGCATCCTGCTCGGCGGGGCCGACAGCGACGCGATTGCCGAGGCAGTGCTTCTCCTCCTCGCACACCCAGGCGAACGGCGCGCGCTCCAGGAGCGCGCCTATGCGCGCGGCCGGTCTACCGCCTGGCCGGTCATCGCGGCGCGCTTTGCATCGCTGATCGAAAACGTCGCGGCCGTGCCGGCGCGGCGCGAGCCGCGGCGGATGTTCCCCTCCTTCGCCGCGATCCGCGCGCTCTCGGACGATGTCGGCATATTGCAGCACGGGACGGGGCTCATTCCCGACCGAAATCACGGCTATTGCATCGACGACAATGCGCGCGCGCTGATGCTCGTCAATGCGAGCGCGTCGCTCGGCGAGGAGGAATATGGCCTGCTCTTCGCGCGCTACGCCGCCTTCCTTCACCATGGTTGGAACCCCGATCGCGGGCGCTTCCGCAACTTCATGGCCTATGACCGGCGCTGGCTCGAGGATGAAGGGTCCGAAGACAGCAACGGGCGCACGCTCTGGGCGCTCGGCCATGGCGCAGCGCACGCGCGCACGCCGGAACTCCGCGCCTGGTGCGCGGGACTATTTGCGCGCACCGCCCGCTTGGCAGCCGACCTCAAAAGTCCGCGCGCGATCGCGTTCGCACTTCTCGGAGCCGACGAACTCCTGGCGCGCGAGCCGGGGCATGCCGCGGCAGGCGCGATCGTCGAGCGCGGCGGCGCCTTCCTGCACGCGCTCTGGCGCAGCGCGCGGCGGAGCGGCTGGGAGTGGTTCGAACCCGCTCTCGCCTATGACAATGCGCGTCTCGCCGAGGCGCTCCTGCGCGCCGGCCGACGGCTGGATTCCGTTCCGATGGAAGAGGCCGGCATCGGGGCGCTCGACTGGCTCTGCGACATCCAGACGAGCAGCGAGGGGCATTTCCGTCCGATGGGCTGCGAAGGCTTCGGCGCCGAGGGCGAGCTTTTTCCGTTCGATCAACAGCCGCTCGAAGCCTGGGCGACGGTCGATGCCGCCGCCGCCGCCTACCGCTTGACGGGCAAGCTGCGCTGGCATGACCGGGCCGAGCGGGCCTATGGCTGGTTTCTCGGCGCGAACGACCGCGGCGCGGTGATCGCGAGCTCGGCAACGGGGCGCTGCTGCGACGGGCTGACCCGTCACGGGGTCAATTCGAATGTCGGGGCCGAGTCCGCGCTGGCTTTTCACCTTGCGCACCGCGCGATGGCCGATACATTCTGGACGCGGGGGATAGCGAAGGACACCAGCGCCAGCGATGTTGATCTGCAATCCGAACCACACGCCGCTGCACATTCTTCATGACAAGCTTGCGGCCGACCCTGCGCGGGTCGTGCTCAGGCCCTTCCACCTCGCCTGGCAGTCCAATGTGTCCGAACCATCGCGGGCGGCGCAGCTCGCTGCCGACATATTGGCGATGGACGAGGAGGAGGCCGAGGCACAGCTCGGCCTCGTGTGGAAGGATTTTTCCGAGCGCCACTGGCAGATCGGGCGGATCTTCGACGAACGCTTCGCCGAGGTCGCGGAAGATCTGGCGCTCGATCCCGCCATCGTCTCGCCCGTCAAGCGGCGGCTGATCGGCGCCTATTTCTGCCACGAATATAGCTATGCCGCCGCCGCGCTCATGAACCCGAGCGTCGTCCCGCATCCCGACCAGAGCGGCCTTGCCGCCGACCAGCAACGCTTTCTCATGTCGATGCGCGCGGTGGGCGAGGGCCATATCAGCTCGGTCGCCTTCCGCGAGGGGATCATCGGCGAGGGCGGCGACTTCACGCTTTGGCCGCAGTCGGGACCCGCGATGGCGGCGGTTGCCGACGACCGCCATCGGCTTGGCGATGACGGCAAGGTGAATGTCCACCGCCAGCCCGACAGTGCGATCTCGAACAGCGTTCTCTTTCCGATGACCGAGGCGCAGCGCGGCGGCATCGAGGATCTGCGTCTGGTGCCCTTCGTGCACGACGATGGCCGCACCGAATATATCGGCACCTATACCGCTTATTCGGGGCAGGCGATCCGCTCGAACTCCTGCGCACGACCGATTTCTCGGGCTTCTCGCTCGAGCCTCTGTCGGGCCGCGCCGCGCGCCACAAGGGCATGGCGTCTGTTTCCACGCAAGGTCGGCGGCCGCTATCTCATGATCGCGCGGCAGGACGGCAAGAACATCACCATCATCGCGTCGGACAGTCTCACCGACTGGGACGACGAGGGACAGATCCTCATGCGTCCCGCCTATGCGTGGGAGCTCATCCAGATGGGCAATTGCGGCAGCCCGATCGAATGCGACGAGGGCTGGATCCTTCTCACGCACGGCGTCGGCGCGATGCGTAAATACAGCCTTGGCGCAGCCTTGCTCGACCGCGACGATCCGACGAAACTCATCGCGCGCACCGAGTGCCCGATCCTATCGGCCGCCGAGAGCGACCGCGAAGGTTATGTTCCGAATGTGGTCTATACCTGCGGCGCCATGCGCGTCGGCGGCGACCTGTTCATACCTTACGGGATTTCGGACAGCGCGATCGGCTTTGCGACGACGCCGATCGAGCGGCTGCTCGCGAGCATGAGCTAGAAGCCCAGCCGGCTTATTTGGAGGGCGCGGGGCGCTCGATCTTCCGCCTGGCGTCGACCGATGCGACGAGCACGGCGCAGCAAAGGCAGCCATCCTCGTCGGTCACCTCGATCCGGAGCGTATCGACATCGTTGATGAGTTCGGGATTGTCGCCGAGGAGATGCCCCGCATAGCGGGCGGCTTCGACCCGGGCTGCGGCCGTGTCGGGCAGATCGACGCCTTCGTCGTCGAGTTCGCGCTGGCCGCTGCTGCTGTGGAAATAATAACGGGGCATCCAACTTCTCCCACCTTCGGCAACTCACAAGTCTGCCTAGGGTTTCGATCCGGCCACCGCCCCTTCGTCACTGCACCACGACACATGCCGATCGGGCGGGCCTCATGCCCGCCTATGGCGCTCAGGCGGCGGCAAATCCAGCCTTGTTCATCACCGCGGTCACATGTTTGTTGCCATCGGCGCCGAGCGCCGCCCTGAGGCGGGGGAAAAGGCGCTGCTCCTCCTCCTCGACATGCGCTTCGATCTCGGAGCGAAATTCGCGGACCTTGGCGATCCAGGCGGGGTCGGCGGCGTCCATTTCCGAGAGGTCGAAAAGATATTGCTTCACATAGCCATGGTCGTGAACGAGCTTGTCAGCGTCCTCGATCTGGCCATGGTCGCGCATCGCCGGATAGACGACATTCTCCTCTTCGAACGCATGTTTGGCGAGCGCGTGCTGGAGCTGGACGAGCAGAGCCTTGCGCTTTTTGACGTCGCTTTCGTCGGTCGCCTCGAGCGCGTCGAACAGCGTCATCGTCAACCGGTGTTCGGCCTTGAGGCCCTCGTCCCATTGTCCCTTGAGCGCGGTGAGGCTCTGCACCGCGGCCTTTCGGCCGAGGTTGGCGACGAGGCCGACGGCAAATCCCGCCGCGGCCGCACCGAGCAGGAAGGCCGGGTTGCCCAGCGGCTGGCGCGCGTTGGCGAAAATGTTGAGGGACATGGGAAGGCTCCTTCGAAAGGTCAGGGATGGTCGAGGCGGGTCTCGACGCGGATGAGCGATACCGCCGTGCGTCGCGGCTGAACGAGCATGAAGTGGGCCGCGACCGCGATGTCCTCGGCGCGAAGCATCTGATGCTTGCCGATCAGTTCCTTCTGCTTCTCGGGCGGGAATTCGGGATATTGGAAGTCGGCACCGGTAAACCCGGGCTCGATCAGTCCGACCTTGACCTCCTGCTCCGCCAGCTCCTTGCGGAACGACTGGACGAAGCCCTGTATGCCGCTTTTCGCCGCGACGTAGATCGAGCTGCCCGGACCGCGCGATACCGCTGTCATCGATCCGATCACGATGATGTCGCTACCCGCCGACATGCAGCGCGCCGCTTCCTGGGCGCAGACGAGATAGGCGGCAAAGTCGGTCTCGAGCTGGTAGCGCGCCTCACTCTCGCCTGCGTCGGCGAGCGCCGCCGCCGGGACGGCGGCGTTGATCACCGCAATGTCGATTTCGCCGAGAAAGTCTCGCGCTGCCTCGAAAAACCGGTCGACGTCTTCCGCCACCGAAAGATCCACATTGATCCCGTTGCCTTCGCCCACTTCGCGGACGCGCTGCAGCGCATCCTCCAGATGTTCGGGGTACGGCCGCAGATCAACACTTTGACGCCGTAACTTGCCAAGAGGACCGCGATCGCGCGGCCGATCCCGGTCGTGCCCCCGGTTGCGATCGCCCGCCGGCCCTTGATGTCGGGAGCCTCGGTGTGCGCGTCTGCTTCATCGATCATGGCTTTTCCTCGAAGGTCGCGGAGACGGGATCGGCTCTCGTTCGCGCTGTCGGCGCGGCGACGACCCAGTAGGGATTGTCATCATCGGCCTTGAGCAGGCTGCAGAGCGGCGCGCCGTCGACGAACAGCCGCGCGCAGCGGCCAGCCGCTTCGCCGGCGGCGATATCGAGCGCGCTCGGGGCTCGCCGCCTCGAAGAGGAGGCGCTTCTCGAGGCCGATATGATCTTCGTCATAGTGCAGCATGAGCGTCGGCTTGCGTGCGGCCGCCGGGCCGTCCGATGTTACTGCCGTGACTTGGCCGATGACGGGAGCGTTCATCGTCAGCCCCTCAGTAAGCTGGCGGATCGCTGCTAGGGAAGGATTCGTCGGCGGCCTGGTCGACGCGGTCCCACTCGCGCCGGACCTCGTCGCGCATGCCGTCTGGTCCCGCCGAGCGGGTCTGATCGAAATTTTCGGGATGCGTCTCGCCATCGGCGAATGCGGCCGAATGGCTATCGTCCTTTGGGGCGGCCGGCGCCTGCTTGCGCGTGAACCAGAACAGCGCCCCGAGGACACCGATACCGAGAATTTTTCCGAACCCCGACGAACGGCGGGGCGCCGTCATTGCGTGTGCCATGTCTGTCTCCAGCTTGAGAGAAAATCCGGGAGGCTGAAAAGGCAACGGGGGGGCGGCCTCAAAGTTGCCGCGGCGCCGCACCGATTAACAAATGTTGCGCTGTTTATACCGGCCGTGCGTGGCGGACGCCTCAGTTCCAGCTGAGAAGGAGGCTGCCATTCGCCGGAACGACGAAATCGAGGCGGTCGCCGCTTTTCCCGTCGGGCCGGATCGCATCGCCGTCCGCTGCGGCGACGCGTATCGCGGGAAGCTCGTCCCGGCTCTTCCGGACGAAGCTGAGCCGGGCCGTGCAGCCTTCGCCGCCGTCGAGGCGAAGCGAGAGCCGCGCTGGCGCCATGCGCTCGAGGGCACGGACGAAATGATCGCAATAAAGGTCGAACGGCGCGCCGTCGACGCGGTGAAAGGCGCGGGTCGCGAAGATGAATGCGGCCCCGGCGCCATAGACTTCCTGCCCCACCTGGCCCGCGGGCTGACCGTCGGCATAAAGATCCTCGACGGGGAAGGAGAGGGCGCGGTCGATGCGTCCGTTACCGGGGCGCTGTTCGTCCGAGACGGCCTCGGCGGGCAGCGCGTCGGGATAATAATACCAGGCCCGATCGAGCGCATAGCGGCAATATTCCGAAATCAGCATGCGCGCCGCAGGCTCGAGGTCGGGTCCGCTGTCGGCAAGATAATGTTCGAAAGCGGCGAAGCTGTCGAAACATTCGTAGATCGCCATATAGGGTGCGTCCTGCAGACAGGTGGCGCCCAGAAAGTTGCG
This sequence comes from Sphingomonadaceae bacterium, assembly GCA_965283845.1. Lineage (GTDB taxonomy): Bacteria > Pseudomonadota > Alphaproteobacteria > Sphingomonadales > Sphingomonadaceae > Sphingopyxis. The sequence continues at coordinate 151,924 of CBDIQD010000004.1, read as the reverse complement.
GTGATGAACGGCGAGGCTGATCTCGCTTTCCCAGATCTCGGTGTGATGAAAGAAGCTCGCGAGATAGACATAGCTCTGCTCGCGGTAGACGTCGCGGCCGGTGACCCGCCACAAGCGCATGCAGGCGGCAGCCCCCCAGGCGGTAAGGTTGGCTTGATAATTGATGTCGAAACCCAGACCGACCGCGGTGTCGATCGCGGCGCACGCCTCGTCGAGATACAGCTTCTCGTCGGTGAGCTCGAACGCCTCGAGCATCACCCAGGCATAGATGCCGCCGACATCGGTCTGGCCGCGCCCGTCGGCTCCGGCGGTCTCGGTGATGACCGAGAAATCGGTGATCTTGTACTGGATCGGCCATTTGTAAGCGAAATGCTGCGCTGCCCGGATCGCATAAGGAAGCGATTTCAGAAACAGCCGCCGCGCCTTCGGGTCGCCATCGAGCGCCAGTTTTCCGAGGTTCAGCAGCGGGTGGTAGAGATACCAGCTGTCGACGGCGTCGGCATCCTTGTCGTCACCGACATTGGGCAGATAGCGGCGCAGCGTCTCGAGCTTCCGGTCGTAAAATTTGCCGAGGCCGGCCTTGAATTCTTCCTCGAGGGGATGAACCTCGTCGCGCCATTTCCCCCAGTCGTGCAGCGCCTGCACGATCGACATCTGGACCATGGCGTCCGGATATTCGGCATCCGTATAGGGGTGGATGTACCGATGACCATAATGGCGCACGGTCGCCTCCGGCGCGGTGCCGAGATGCCGCGCCGTCCGCGCGGCCCTCTGCCGCCAGTCGCGATATTCGGTCGGCGGCAGAGACAGCGAGCGATAGACGGCGCCCAGCATCTGGAGAAATCGCCGCGCGCCGTCGCGCTCGTCTGCCGGAGAGCCGTCGCGGACGACGAGCCTCGCATCGCTCAGCGTATAAGTGATCCCGGGCGCCAGCGGTGCCGCTTCGTCGGCAGTGTGAAGCGTCTGGCCGGGAAGGCGGAAGCCCAGCCCCGGCCAGATGCCTCCCACCGCGGCATCCGGATTGGTGCCAGTCGCCTGGAAATAGGGATTGAGCGCGGTGAAATCCTGGAAATAGAGAAAGTGCACCGAAGGCGGGGTCGGTAAGTTCGCCGTAGAGGAGCCCGGCGTTGAGACCGCGTTGCACCGCCTCGACGGTTCCGCGGGTCCCCATCGGATCGTCCTGGGCGTCGAAAGGAAAGAGATCGCGCGCTCCGGGCGGAAGGAGCAGCGGCGCCGAGGGGCGGAGTGTCGAGACAAGGCGGAGGCAGGGAGCGGCCCGGGTCGCGCCTCGAGCGCGACCTCATGCGCGCCGATCGCACTTTCGACATGCACGCGGGCGAGCTCGCCGCCAGCGCGCTTGACGCGGCGGACCTTCGCCGCGCCGGGCCACGAGGCCGCGCGCAGGGCGACGCCGCCACTGTCGGCGCGCCGGACGAACAGCCAGAGCGCTTCGCCGCCCGCAGCAAGTTCGACGGAGAGGTCGTCGATTTTCTGCGAGACGATCGGAGTAGCGGCCGCGAGCTCGGCGCGAACGCGAACGAGATCGGGCGTCAGCGGCGTGTCGCGGCGCGTCTCCACGCGCTGGTCAGTCACCGAAACAGGCCTTGGGGACATGGGTGATCCGACAAGCAAGATCGGCTTCCCCCGACGCGACGATATAATGATCGCCGCCATCGGCGATGCCCGTCGTGAAGACGACATCGCGTATATAGAGCTTGTCTTCGAGCGGACGCGTAAGCTCGGGGTTCGCCTCGAGGAGCGGCTGGTGATCGGTGCGGAGGACGACCGAGGGATCGTCGAGATCGAGGAGCGACCAGTAGGTGCGGTAAATGCCGACGATTTCTTTCGGCTCGACCCCATGCCAGAGCGTGAGCCATCCCGCGTCGGTACGGATCGGCGGTGTGCCGCCGCCGATGCGCGCGGTCGCCACCGTGTCGGCATGCGGACGGATGCCGGGGGCCTCATGAGGCTTCCAGTGCAGAGCATCGGGCGAGGTCGCGAGGTTGATCGAGGGGCCCGCGCGCCACTTCGATCCCGGCGGATAGGCGAAATAAAGATCGCCGAGCGGCCGCGTCTGCGCCCAGTAGCGGCCGTCGATCAGGCCCTCGAAGATCAGCATGTCCTTGTTCTGATGATCGAGAACGATCCCCTCAAAGACCCAGTCGAGGCCGTTCGCCGAACTGTAGAGCGTCGTCGAGTGGCGCTCGGGGCTCACCGAACAGGTGGTCATCAGCCAGCGCCTTCCGACCCGGCTGATGCGCGCGTCCTCGACACCATAGCATTGGAAATCCGCGCCCGGATCGACCGCCTTGTCGTAATGGACGGCAACGATCTCGAGCCCGTCGGGCGAGAGCTCGACGGGAAGCAGCCACGAAAGCGAGGTTAGTGCCATGACCCGCCAGCTACCGCCGTGCACCATGAACTTTCTGGGATCCGACGTATCGCAAAGCTCGAGCGGCCAGCTATCGACCTTGTAGCGCCCAGCCTCCCACCGGATCGAATGAACATGACCATCCTCGATCAGGGCCCGGAGCGCCTCGGCGACGCGCACCATCATCAGGAGATTGCCCGAGGCGAGGCGCAACAGGCCCGGATTGAAGGCCCCGAGCACATAGGTCTCGCGGCCGAGCTGACCCGCGAGCGGCGAGCGCGACAGATCGACATCGTCGGGGCCGAAGACCAGCCGATCGGTCGCGAATTGCATGAATACCGCTCCTTCGCCCAGGCCGGTCAGCGTGCCGGCTTGGAAGCCGGTTTCGCTGCCGGAGCGGATACCGCCTTGCGCGATGCCGATGTCTCGGCCGCCTCCTTCATTCCGCTTTTTGCGTCGAGGTCGACGCCGGCTTCACGCGGCCAGTGCCGAAGCGTTACGCAGGCATCGAGGAAGGCGGTGACATCGCCAGGTTTGGCCAGCGCGATGCAAGCCTCGTCGAGCTTATCGGCGAGGCCGGCGGCCGCGAAGAGCGGCGCCGCTTCGGCGCCATGTCCGATAAATTTGCAATGCGCGAAGGCGTCGCTGACGAAGTCCTTGGCCGCCGCATCGCCTGCGAGCAGCGCGGCCCCATCGTCGCTCGGGAGAAGCGCGACCGCGTCGAACAACACCGACGGCCCGCCGTCGATCTTGTGCCGGCCCGCGACGCTCGTGCCGTCCGAGAGCGTGATCCCGCCGATCTTCGGTGCAACGAGTTCCCAGACAGCGCCGGCGGCGTCGACCGCCTTGGTCAGCGCCTTGAAGAGCCGCGCATCCGCGCCGTCGGTCGCGAGGATCTCGAGCTTGCGTCCGGCGAAGCTCGCCGGGCCGTTGAGCAGGATACTGAGCGGCCGGCGAAGGGGCAGGTCGGCGACGGGTTTGGTTGCGGCGGGGGCGGGCGGCAGGGTTTGCAGACCCAGGCCGTCGGCCACGCGCTGGGCCAGGTCAGCATCCACATGCAGCAGATGACCGACCACGGCTTCGCGTACATGGGGAGTGCCCACCTTGGACAGCTCGAACACCAGCGCTGACGCCATGTGCGCCTGCTCCAGCGGGCTCTGGCTGCGGTAGAACATGCGCGCCTGGCTGTAGTGGTCGGCAAAGCTCTCGGGGCGGACGCGGCCCTTGGCGCCCGTCTTCGGCCTGAGGTCGTCGTGGCGTGAGCCGGCCAGCCAGGCAGCGAGGCGGTCGCCGCGCGACGCTGGCGCCGGAGTCGGCGCGTCGCCTGGCTGGCAGGCGCCGCTATGACCGTCCTGCTGGAAATTGTGCGATCGGACATTTCGGAGCGCTTGACCGCGCATATGGGTGAAGTTAGGCCCGCCGAGCCGCTTGAGCTGGGTGTCGAGATAGGAGAAATTGCGGCCCTGGAGCAGCGGATCGTTCGAGAAATCGATGCCGGGGACGATGTTCTGGGTGCAGAAGGCGACCTGCTCGGTTTCGGCGAAGAAATTGTCGACGACGCGGTCGAGAACGAGGCGGCCGACGGTGTCGGACCGGCGCACTGCTCCTCGGGGATGAGCTTGGTCGCATCGAGGACGTCGAATTCGAACTTGTCCGCGAAGGCGTCGTCGAACAGCTGAACGCCGAGTTCCCATTCGGGAAAGTCGCCGCTGTTGATTGCATCCCAGAGGTCGCGGCGATGGAAATCGGGATCGGCGCCATTGATCTTGACCGCCTCGTTCCACACTACAGACTGGAGGCCCTGCTTGGGCTTCCAGTGGAATTTGACGAAGGTCGATTTGCCCTTGGCGTCGACGAGGCGGAAGGTGTGGACGCCGAAGCCTTCCATCGTGCGGAAGGAGCGCGGGATCGCGCGGTCAGACATCACCCACATGATCATATGGAAGCTCTCGGGCATCAGGCTCACGAAATCCCAGAAATTGTCGTGGGCCGATTGCGCCTGCGGGAAGGCTCGGTCGGGCTCGGGCTTCACCGAATGCACGAGGTCGGGGAATTTCATCGCATCCTGGATGAAGAAGACCGGGATATTGTTGCCGACGAGATCCCAATTGCCTTCCTTGGTGTAGAGCTTCACCGCGAAACCGCGCACGTCGCGTGCGAGGTCGAACGAGCCTTTCGAACCCGCGACGGTCGAGAAGCGCACGAAGGCGGGCGTGCGCTCGCCGACGCGCTGGAAGATGTCGGCGCGGCTGACGTCGGCAAGGCTGTCGGTGAGCTCGAAATGGCCGTGCGCGCCATAGCCGCGCGCATGAACGACGCGCTCGGGGATGCGCTCATGGTCGAAGTGGAAGATCTTCTCGCGGAAATGGAAATCCTCGAGCAGCGTCGGGCCGCGCGCGCCCTGCTTGAGGCTGTTCTGGTCGTCGGCGACCGGCACGCCATGCTGGGTAGTAAGCGGCGCATGGCCGGCGCCCGCCTGATGCGTCTCGCCGCCGCTACCACGATCCTCGCCAAAGCTCTCTGTGATCGGAGCATCCGCCGGAAAGACTGGCGCTTTGCGAACCGACTCGCCGCCCATGTCCTTGCCGGCGATCGCAGCGGCGCTCTGGCCGCGGCGAGGCTTGGACTTCGCGGCGTCCGCGCGGGTGGAAGAGGGGGCGGTGGGGGATTTGGCCATGTCGGATCTCGCTTTGTCTGAGGGGCGCGGCAGGGGAGCGTAATGCGGTCGGCGGGCGTGTAAGCGCGCCCTCCGGACCCGGCGATGGAACGAGTTCGCGCTTTGAAAGTTGCTGCACCGGGTTTGCGATTAACCTCGATCATGACGATTCCGCTTCCCTTGCGAGGGGTTGCCGGGCTTTCGGAATTTTCGCAGTTGAGCAGGCCCGCTCACGCATTTCGGACGAAACAGGGAACGTCAGTGATGTTAACCGATCGCTTCTTGAGAGACCGTCGCGGGGTAAGCCTCGAACCCCGCGAGCGCGCGCGTCTCGAGGCCTCCATCAGCACTACAATGTCGGTCGACGCCCGTAAGATCATCGCGCGCGCCGGCGAGCGGCTCGACCAGAGCACGCTCCTCGTCGAGGGCATCATGTCGCGTTACCTCGACGACCGGAACGGTCTCCGCCAGCTTGTCGCGATTCACCTGCCCGGCGACTTCGTCGACCTCCACGCCTATCCGCTGAAACACCTCGACCATGATGTCGGTACGATGACCCCGGCGACGATCGCAATCGTCCCGCATGTCGAGCTCGACGCGATCACCGAGGAAATGCCCGAGCTGACGCGCAAGCTGTGGTTTGCGACCTTGCTCGACGCCGCGATCCACCGCGCTTGGCTCTTCCGACTCGGCCGCCTCGATGCCATCGGGCGCGTCGCGCATTTCTTCTGCGAAACCAATGTGCGTCTCCAGTCGGCGGGGCTGAGCGACGGGCGCCAGTTCACGCTCGGGCTGACGCAGGCCGATGTCGCCGAGATATGCGGCCTGACGACCGTGCATGTGAACCGGGTGGTGCGCCATCTTCGCGAGGAAGGGCTTTGCACGTTCCGCAACGGCAAGGTCGAGATTCTCGATGCCGCGAAGCTGGCGCGGCGCGGCAGTTCAGATCCCGAGCCTATCTTTATATCGCCGATCCCGAATCTCCACCGCCCCCAGACCAGAGGCCCCGCCGATGACCGATGAATTATCTTCCCCCCCGCCGCCCGAGACGGAAGCGGGGATCGCCACCGCCGAAGATGGCGTTGTCCTGCTCGATGGCCCCGACGGTGTCGCGTTGACAATGACCGCAGCGGCGGCGCGCAGTACCGGTGAAAGTCTTATCGAGGCGGCGAGGCGGGCCGAAGAACAACTCGCTGCCAGGCGGTCCTGAAGGATCGCCTGATCGCGGCCGTGCAGGGGCGACGGGGCCGTCGCCGATTTGGCGCCAGGGAGCCGACGCACAGCGCGCGGCGCCGATAAATGCATTGATCGATGTTGCATCGCCGCCGTCCGGGGGAACGCAGTGATACGGCGGCGGGTTCTGCCCGGGAGCGGCGCCAGCGGGTGCCGCCGACCGAGGAGAAGCCGCACGTGGAAGAGGCCGCCGGACTGATTGCGCCTGCCGCGACGATGATCGCGGCGATGATGACGGCAGCCAATCTCGGCGCGCGCGTGACCGGCTCGGGCTTCGTCGTGTTCACTTTGGGCTCGCTCGCCTGGTCGGTCGTCGGGTTCACATCGGGCCAGACCAATCTTCTTGCGACGAACCTGTTTCTGACGCTCGTCAACCTCGTCGGTATATGGCGCTGGCTCGGCCGCCAGCGCGGCTATGAAGATGGCGCGCGGCGTGCCGCGAAGCGAAGCCGGATCGCGGCCTCGCCCTCGCTCTTCGCCGCGAGTGCGCTAGGCGGTCTTCCGGTGAGCGATATCCGCGGCGAAGTTGTCGGCCAGGCGGTCGATGCGATGATCGAATGCGAAAGCGGATGCCTCTCTTATGTCGTCGTCGCGAGCGGCGGGCTCGGCGGCATCGACGAGACGCTGCGCGCGGTACCGGCGGCGATGCTCGACTGTCATGCCGACGGGCTCGTGCTGCTGATGAGCGCGGCGGAATATGAGAAGCGCGATACGCTCGACGGCGCCGCCTGGCCTGCGCGGCCCCCACGCGGACAGATAGCCACGGAGGCGTCGCTCGCCCCCGCGGCGGCGGCGGGCGATGGGCCGAGGGGTACCAGAAAGGAAGGGGCCCATGACGCGGCTCAAGGATAATGGTCTCACCGTCGTGCTTCTGCTGCTGTTCGCAGCGTCGATCGTCGGCCATTGGGTAACGGGGTGGCATGTCGCGCTCGCGGACGCTGCGCGGCACCATCAGCCCGGTCTGTCGCTCTGGCCCTATGGCGGCAGTCCGCAATTCCTGTCCTCGGTGTTCGAGAACTGGGAAAGCGAGTTTCTCCAGATGTCCGCCTATGTCGCGCTGACGGCTTTCCTCTTCCAGCGAGGTTCGGCCGAATCGCGGGGTCCCGACGCGCCGCTACGCGACGCCGATCTTGCCGCGCAGGCGGGCAAGCCCGGTGCCCCTGCGGTGCTGCGCAAGGGTCGTCTCGCGCGCGCTCTCTATGCTCGGTCGCTGGGGCTGGTGCTCGCGATGCTGTTTCTTGCCTCCTTCATCCTCCACTGGACGCAGAGCGCGCGCGCGGCCGCCGAGGACGCGCGCGAGCATGGCGAAATCGCCCTTTCCACCTTCGCCTATCTCGGCGACCCCGGCCTCTGGTTCGAATCCTTCCAGAACTGGCAGAGCGAATTTCTGTCGACCGCCGTTCTCGTGCTATTGTCGATCTTCCTTCGTCAGAAAGAGTCGCCCGAATCGAAGCCTGTCGCCGCCCCGCATGCGGAGACGGGATCGTGACGGCGAATGGCCGAGCGAACCGGCGTGGGTGTTGCTGCTCAGCTGCCCCGGTGCCTGTCTCACTGGGCGCTCGGAGCGCCGATTTAATCCTCGAACCGCGGAACGATCGCAGTGGACGGGCGTCAGTCGTTCATCGCCCCGAAGCCGGGGCTGCTTCCCCGACCGGCGCCGGCCCCGCCGACGCTCCCCAGATGACGCCCGGTCTCTGCCCGGGCGGGAGATGATCCATGTCCAGATCCAAGAATGACCTTCCCGATCCGCTGATTCTTGCCGCTGCTGGCGCGGGCATAGCCGTGCTCGCAACCGGCGCGGCGCTCTGGCAGCGCCGTCGGCACCGCGAGAGCCGAGGGCAGGAAGAAACAATCGCGACCGACGCGCCGCATTGGACGCTCGACAAAACCTCCTCCCGCGCGTTGTTCGGCAAGTCGGTGTTGATCAATCGCCCCCGCGCCGAGCTCTACGCGGCATGGATGCCCGAACGCTTTCCCGAGTTCATGGAGAATGTGGTCGCGGTCGACGACCTCGGCGACGATGTCTCGCAGTGGACGATCAAGGCGCCCGCCGGGCGCGAGGTGACACTGGTCAACCGCATCACCGAGCGCGTCGAGGACACATCGATCTACTGGCAAAGTACGCCGGCCTCCGACATCGCGAACAGCGGCGAGGTGCGCTTCACCGACGCGCCGGCGGGGCGAGGCACCTATGTCAGCCTGATCCTCGCCTATGACCCGCCCGCCGGGAAGGTCGGGCGCCTCGCCGCCAAGCTCCTTCAGCGCGAGCCCGAAGTGCAGGCGCGGCGCGACCTTCACCGTTTCAAGCAGCTTATGGAAACGGGCGAAGTGACGACCAATGCTTCGCCCTCCGCGCGAGGCGCCGAGAGCCCTGCCGAGCCGCACATCTGAACGCCGAACCGCAGCACAATCACATCAAGGAGAAGGCCATGCGCGCCGTTACCTGGCAGGGACGCCACAAGATGAGTGTCGAAACCGTTCCCGATCCCGAAATCGTCAACCCGCGCGATGCGATCATTCGCGTGACCTCGACCGCGATCTGCGGCTCGGACCTTCATCTTTACGACGGCTATATTCCGGGCATGCGCGCGGGCGACATCGTCGGCCACGAATTCATGGGCGAAGTCATCGAGACCGGCGCCGCCTCGACGCTGAAGCGCGGCCAGCGCGTCGTCATTCCCTTCACGATCAGCTGCGGCCAATGCTTCTTCTGCGAGAAGCAGCAATATAGCGCCTGCGACAACAGCAATCCGTCCGAGACGCGCGATGCATCCGAGCTGATGATGGGTCATGCGATGGGCGGGGCGTTCGGCTATGCGCACCTTACCGGCGGATATGCCGGCGGACAGGCCGAATATGTCCGCATTCCCTATTCGGATGTCGGGCCGGTGGTCATTCCCGACGACCTTCCCGACGACGACGTGCTCTTCCTCTCGGACATCCTCCCGACCGGCTGGCAGGCGGCGGTCAACGCCGATATCGAGCCCGGCGACACCGTTGCCGTCTGGGGCTGCGGCCCCGTCGGCCTGTTCACGATACAGTCGGCGCTGCTCTTGGGCGCCGGGCGCGTGATTGCGATCGATCATTTTCCGACGCGGCTCGCGCTCGCGCGCAAATATGGTGCCGAGATCCTCGATTATACACAGGTCGACGTTTGCGAGGCGCTCGATGAAATGACCGGCGGCGTCGGGCCGGACGCCTGCATCGACTGCGTCGGAATGGAGAGCCACGGGTTTACGGCCGACAACATTCTCGACCAGGTCAAGGTCAAGATGCTGTCGTCCACGGAACGTATCCACGCCTTGCGCCAGGCGATCCTTGCGTGCCGCAAGGGCGGCCGCCTGTCGATCCCCGGGGTTTACGGCGGCTTTGCGGACAAATTCCCGCTCGGCCAGCTCATGGAGAAGGGCCTTTCCGTCAAGAGCGGACAGACGCATGTCCAGCGCTATTCGGGCGAGCTTCTTGACATGATCCGCGAAGGCAAGTTCGACACCATTTCGCTCATCTCGCATCACGCGCCGCTTGAAGACGCGGCCGACATGTACCGGCATTGGCACGATGACCAGGACCTCTACACGAAGATCGTCCTGAAACCCGGCCTCAAGAAAGGGGACATCTCGGCCCGGCAGGAGCTGCAACATGCCTGATCGCAAACTCGCTATCGTCACCGGTGCCTCGAGCGGCATCGGCCGCGAGATTGCCATACTCGCTGCGAAGGATGGTTACCACCTCATCGTCGCGGCCGACGAGCCGCTCGTCGATGCTGCCGCAGGTCTTCTTGCAAAGGGCGTCGAGGTTGAGACGGTCGAAACCGATCTGGCGACCCCAGCCGGCGTCGAACGCCTTCTCGCCGCTGCGGGCGGCAGGCCGATCGACATTCTCGTCGCGAACGCAGGTCACGGCCTCGGTCGCGGTTTTCTAGACCAGCCCGTCGACGCGTGGCGTCACGTCATCGACACCAATATCACCGGCACGCTGCTGCTGCTCCAGCCGGTCCTGAAGGCGATGGTCGCGCGCGGCGAAGGCAAGGTACTGATCACCGGCTCGATCGCCGGTCATCTCGCCGGCTCTTTTCAGGCGGTGTATAACGGCACCAAGGCCTTCGCCGACAGTTTCGCCGCGGCGATCGGCAACGAATTGAAGGACAGCGGCGTCACCATCACCTGTCTCAAACCCGGCGCGACCGAGACGCGCTTTTTCGAGCGGGCCGGCATGCTCGACACGAAGGTCGGGCAATCGGAAAAAGACGATCCCGCCGATGTGGCGAAAACCGGATGGGATGCGCTCCTCGCAGGAGAGCATGCGGTCGTTCACGGGCTCAAGAACAAGGCGCAGGTCCTTGCCTCGGGCGTTCTCAGCGAAGCGGCGACAGCCGAGATGCACCGGAAACTGGCCGAGCCGGGGTCGGGGAAGCAAGACTGATCTGGCCGATCCGGCCCCATTTGTTGAAGAGGAGACGATCATGAACAATCGCGATGACAGCAGGGATGGGGGCTCCGCCGGGGACGGGTCGCTGCCGCAAGAGCCCGTGGAACGCCGGGAGAATGTCGGAACGACCACGCCCGACCGCTATCCCGCCGGGGAGCGCGAGGCCGGCGACGTATCGGGCGCCGCCAACCGCGGCCATCGGCGCAGCACCGGCAGCGGTCCTGTCAGCGGAAGCGGCGCGGGTGCCGGCGGCAAAGGCAATGCTGAGGATTATGACAGCGACCCGCAAGGCGGCGGCGGGCGCGCCGCCGAACCCGATACGCCCCCGCCCGGCAAGGGGGCGGACGCGCCGGTTGGCGGGAGCCGTTAGGCCCTCGCGGCGGTCGGGCGGCGCGGCGCAATCGCTGTGGCAGTGCTGTACCCGCCGGTTCACTCGATCCGGTAGTCGATCGGCTTGAAGCTGCCGCCGCAGCTGTCGTAGGCCGAGCAGGCGGTGAGCCCGACGATCAGGTCGTCGAGCGCGCGAAGCCGGATGAAGTCGCCGGCTTTCGTCGTCGGCGGAAGGACGCGGATCTTGCCGTCGCTGCCGACCGGCACATTCATGAACAGGTTGAACGCGACGGGAATGGCGTCGGCAGCAATCCCATATGGCTCGAGCGCCTCGGCCAGATTGCCGAAGCAGCCGCGATGAACGGGCTTGTCGGCGTAGAAATGGCGAAAGGTCGCCTCGCTGCATGGCGTCAGCAGAAAATCATGCACCCCGCAGCTGTCCTCGACGATCTCGAGCAATGCGTTTGACCGGTTCGACCACAGGCGATTGCCTGTCGTCAGCCGGATCGTCTCTTCATAGTCGAACGTCCGCCCGTTCGAGATCGCTTCGCGGGGATCCGCCGCACGAAACGCAAGAAGGTCGCTGACCTGCCCCCCCTCGGGGTCGGTGACGAAGAGAATCTTGTCCTTGGGAAGCGTGAAGGCAACGCCACTACGGGGCGCGATCCGGTCGTTCATGGGAACTCCAGTACTGAAAGGGTGCGGCGGCTGGCGGCAAGGATGCGGTGCGGCGTTTCCCGGGAGACGAGGGGCAGCAAGCGAAAGCCGCCGCGCATAGCGCGCGGCGGCTTCATGACACTGCCTCCTGGCCTCTGTCAGGGTGCCAGCTTGCCGAGTTCGGCGCGGTGCGCCTCCACAACCGGAACGATCTCGGCCGCCGCCTGCTTGAGCTGGACTGCCTCGCCCGAGGCGGCATAACCCTGATGAAGCGCCAGCGCCGCACCATGCGCGGTTTTCTGGTGATCGAGGTAGATTTTGTCGATACCCGCGGCATCGGCGGCCTTGATGTCCGCCAGCATCTTCTCCTGGTCGGGAGCAAGTTTCGGTGCCGGCGCCTCGACCCCGGCGCTCGCGGCGGCCGCCTTCACTTTCGCGGTCGATTTTCCGTGATTGTCGATCATCATGTCGGCAAAGGCCCTGACCTTCGCATCTTTGGACTTGGCGAGGAGGGCTTTCGACGATTCGATCTCCCAGAGGTCGCCGGCACCCGCCTGCGCGACATAATCGGCCGTGCTGACTGCTTGCGCCGGCGTTGCGGCGGCCGGACCGGGCTCGGGTGCCACAACGGCAGTGTCGGCAGACGCGGCGGCTTGCTCCTCGCAGCGCGTATCGGGTCCGCCGCATCCCGCGACGATCGCGGCGATCGCCGCGGCTCCAATCCATGTCTTCATCTCGTCTCTCCTCAAATGATCTTCTGCGCCTCGGCCTCCCGGCTTTCCGCGTGAAAGACCGGGCCGCGGCGCCGGCGGCCCGGTATTTCACCCGGAAAGCGGGGGCGGAGGTCAGCTGCGCTGTTTGCCCTGGTCCTTGCTGCCCGACTGCTTGTCGGCTCCCGACTGGCTCTTGCCGCCGTCCTGCTGCTGCTGGCTGCCCTTGCCGGACGAGCTGCCCTGCTGCTTGCCGTCTTTCTTGTCATTCTGTGCCATGACGCATCCTTTCCATGTGGCCCGAGGCGGGCCAATATGGAAACCCCGCGCCTGTCCGGCTTGTTGCGTGAAAGAGGAGCTGGGTTGATCGAAGTTATACGCTTTTGGCGTGCGGCAACGGTCCGGGGCGCCGTGCGTGTTCCGGTCGCCTTCGCGACGGCGCGGCCCGTGGCGGCAGGGCCGGGCGGGCAGGCGCGTTCAGGGCTTCGCCGAACTTATCATGCGTGCGGGAGGGCGGCGGCGCGGCGCCGGTGCGGCCAAAGGGCCCGGCGCGCGGCGCGGCTCGCGGTCATCTGACGCACCTTCAACCGAGGCAGGCGACGATCGCCTCGATCACCGCGATCGTCTCCCTGGGGTCGCGCACGCGCACCGTGTCGAGACCTAGCAACTTCGCCGGATAGTCGTTGCCGCCCGGAAAGATCGCGTCGCCGATGAAGATCATGTCGCCGAGCGCGATTCCGCTCTCGGCGCTCAGCTTCCTGAGTCCATAGCCCTTGTCGACGCCCTCGCGCGTGACGTCGATCGAAGTCGCGCCGCCCATGTTGATCGACAGGCCCGGGAGCCGCTCGCCGAGATCCGCCTGGATGATCCGCCGCTTCGCGAAATCGGGATCCCAGACCTCCTTGGCGGCGATCGGCGCCTGCTGGCCGAGGGCCGAGAAAGTGATCTGGCTGCCGCGGTCCTCGATGCGATCGCCCCAGACTTCCTCGGGAACGAACCCCGTCGCCTCGAGCGACGCGTCGAAGGCGGCGAGGATGCGCGCCTTTTCCTCGTCGCTGAACAGCTCGGCATAAAGCGGCGTCCAGCCGCCGCCGCGGTGGACGAAAAGCTTCGTGCCCGTCGTCGGCATCAGCCAGAGCCGGCCCCGATCGGCGTCTGACGGAAGCCGGCTCGCGACCTGCTTGTCGAACTGCGGCCAGTCGCCGCCCGAAATCACCGCGACTTCGGCGACGCCCAGGAGCGTCGCGATTGCCGCGCCCATCTCGGGGGCGAGCGGCTGCTTGCTTTCCGCCAGGGTTCCATCGAGATCGAAGGCGACGAGTTTCTTCATGATTGTCTCCTCTGTTCGCTGTCGCCGGCGCGCAGCCGGCAAAGCCTCACAATCGCCAGACGCCGGACTAGGTTCCTGCCGGATTTTCCCCGGTCCTCGCTCGAGCGGGCAGCTGCGCCGGCATGGCAGGCAGCGCTCGTCGGCATGGCGGGGCCGCGGCGGCGGCGTCAGACCGCTTGCCGGACGCCCCGCACCGCCAAGGCAACAAGTTCGGCTTTGGAGGCGTTAGCGTCTCGATGACGAGGAAAGCCATTCGATGACCCCGCGCTGGCCTTCGGTGCTCTGGGTGGTTCGCCACGGCCAGAGCGCGGGCAATGTCGCGCGCGATGCCGCCGACGCGGCGGGTGACCTGCGCATCGCGCTCGACCACCGCGATGTCGATGTGCCCCTCTCGGCGCTGGGCGAGCAACAGGCGCAGGCGCTCGGCGCCTGGTTCGCGGCGGGCGAAGAAGACGGCCGCCCCGAGATCATGCTCGCCTCGCCCTATGTGAGGGCCGTGCAGACCGCCGAAATCTTCCGCAGCGCGGGAGGCTGCGCGGCCGAGGAGAAAATCTGCATCGACGAGCGGCTGCGCGAGAAGGAGTTCGGCATCCTCGACGGCCTCACGCGCCGCGGCATCGAGGCGGCGCATCCCGATCAGGCCGAATTCCGGCTGGCGCTCGGTAAATTCTATCACCGCCCGCCGGGCGGCGAAAGCTGGTGCGACGTGATTCTGCGCCTCCGCTCGCTCCTTGACACCGTCTCGCTCCATTATGGCGGGCGGCGCGTGATGATCGTCGCGCACCAGGTCGTCGTCCTTTGCCTGCGCTACCTGCTGGAGAATCTCGAGAGGAGCCGAGATATTGGCAATCGACAGCGAGGGCGACGTCGCCAATTGCGCGATCACCGAATATCGCTTCGACGCTGACGTGGGCCGCGACGGCAACCTCGTCCTGTCGCGCTACAATGTGACTGCGCCGATGGAGGGCGAAGTCCCGGTCACCCGCGAACCCGATGCGATGGTGGCCGCGCGTGGCTGAGGCAACCCCGCTCGACACCGCCTGGCTCAAGGCGCATCCGCTTCCCGATCATCATGACAATGTCGACAAGAACGGCCGCGGCCGGGTGCTCGTGATCGGCGGTTGCCGCCGGGTGCCAGGCGGCATGCTGCTCACCGCCGAGGCGGCGTTCCGCGCCGGGGCGGGCAAGGTGACGATCGCGACGATCGCCTCGGCCGCGATCCCGATCGGCATCGCCTTTCCGGCCTGCGCCGTCGTCGCGCTCCCCGAAACCGAAGCGGGCGAGATTGCGCCCGAGGCGGCCGAACTGCTGCTCGCCGAGGTGGCGCTGCACGACGCCATCGTCTTCGGGCCCGCGATGATCGACGCCGACATCGTCCGGACCTTGCTCGAAGCCCTGCCGCCGGCGCTGCCCGAGGACATCTTCCTCCTCCTCGACGCCGTCGCGCTGCGCGCGGCGGCCGCACATTCGGATGCGATCCGGGCGCGCGCCGCGCACACAATCCTCACCCCGCACGAAGGCGAACTTGCCGCGATGCTCGATGTAGCGAAAGAGGAGGTCGCGAGCGACCCGCTCGCGTCGCTCGGCAAGGCGGCCGACCGCTTCGGCGCGGCGGTGATGGTCAAGGGCGCGACCAGCCATCTCATCGCCGAGGGAAGCTGTCTCGCTTATGCGGGCGGCGGGCTCGGCCTTGCCGTCAGCGGCTCGGGCGACGTGCTGGCGGGCCTCATCGCCGGGCTCGGCGCGCAAGGCCTCTCGCCCCTGCAGGCGTCCGCCTGGGGCATCTGGCTGCACGGCGAAGCGGGGCGGCGGCTCGGCGAAACCATGGGGCCGCTCGGCTATCTTGCGCGCGAGCTGCTGCCGCTCGTCCCGGGGCTGATGCGCGGTGTCTGAGCTCGATCACCGCGGTCGTCGGCGGGCAACGGTGATCGCGGGCGCGGTCATCGCCGGCGCGATCATCGGCGGCGAGCGCGAATATCGCGCGAGCCCGGCGGGCCTGCGCACCCATATCCTCGTCGCGCTGTCCTGCTGCCTCCTCATGCTGTCGGCCGTCCACCAGATGGAATGGCTCACCGACACGCCGACCGAGGTCGTGCGCATCGACCCGGTGCGCATGGCGCATGGCGTGCTCACCGGCATCGGCTTCCTGTGCGGCGGCGTGATCTTTCGCGAGGGGCTCAACGTCCGCGGGCTTACCACCGCCGCGTCGCTCTGGATGACCGCGACGCTCGGCATCCTGTTCGGGGTGGGCTTCTACGAACTCGCCATCTTCGGCGGCGTCGCGACCTTCCTCGTGCTCGCTGCCGTCACCTGGACCGAGCGCCACGCGCCGCAGCGGCGCATCGCGCATATCACGCTCGATTATCGGGCGGGAACGAGCATCGCCTCGGCCGAGGTCATCGCCTTGCTCGGCGAACATGGCCTCAAGGCGATCACCGTCGAACAGCGCGCGCCGGTGGCGCACCCGGCGTCACCGCCATCGCCGCAGGCTATGGCGAGGAATGTGCCGATGCGCTGGCGGCGGCGCTCAGCGAGGACGATCGCATCGCCGCCTTCGACATCAGGCCGCAGCAGGGATGAAGGGTGGGGCCGGAACGGGAGCGGGCATGCCCGCTGGCCGCGACCCTCCGGGCGAGCCCGCTTATGATGCGCTTGTCATCGGCGCGGGACCCGCAGGGCTCACCGCCGCCCTCTATCTTGCGCGCTATCGCCGCCGCACCTTCGTGCTCCATGACGGACGATCGCGCGCGCTTGGCGCGCCGATGGCCTGGAACGTGCCCGGATTTCCGGACGGGATATCGGGAGCCGATCTCGTCGCGCGGCTCACCGATCAGGCAGGGCGATACGGTGCCGAAATCGAATTGGCGCGTGTCGACTGCCTGTCCGCAGGTCGCCGGCGGCACCCCGTTCGCGGCGCGGCTCGAGGACGGCAGGCACCTCTCGGCGCGCGCGGCCTCATTCTCGCGACCGGCGTCACCACCTGCAGGCGGTGCTCGCCAGCGGCGACCATGACGCCGCCGTCCGGAGCGGCGCGCTGCGCTACTGCCCGATCTGCGACGGATTTGAGCATCGCGGGCGCAAGATCGCCGTACTCGGGTCGGACCTTCATGGCGCCGCCGAGGCGATGTTCCTGAGGCAATATACCGACGATGTGACCCTCATCCCCAAGTGGCAGGTCGAGCTCACGCCCGCGCAGCGTGCCGAACTTCTGGCAAGCGACGTGCGGATCGAGGAGCGGCAGCTGCTTCGCCTCGCGCACCGGGACGGGCGCATCGCGGTGCAGCTGGAGGGTGCGGATGAGCCACTTCTCTTCGACACCCTCTATCCGGCGCTCGGGTCCGAACCGCGCAGCGAATTGCTGGCGGGGCTCGGTCTCCAAGGCGACGCCAATCGCTGCCTGCCAGCCGATGCCTTTGCCGAGCCTTTGATGCCCGGCGTCTATGGCGCCGGCGATGTTCTCGCCGGGCTCGACCAGATCAGCACCGCGACGGGCCATGGCGCCGCGGCTGCGACGCGGCTTCACAACTGGCTGCGCCGTGTCGAAGGGCATGTAATGGCGGACCAGCACTGAGGGGCACGGGGCAGGCTATCGCTTCGACAGATGCACGAAAGCTGCTCGGCCGGGCGCGTTCGGCCCACATAGTCGTTGGGCAAAACCGGCCTCGATGGACTTGGCGACGCGACGGGCGGATGGGGCCCAGCCCGCCGCAGCGCGTGCAGGATTGATCTCGATCATCACGATTTTCGCGCCTTGGGCCCTGAAATCTGCTATGCAGAAGTGGCTGAGTCCCACCCTCGTCGTCGTCTCTTGCGGCTGCCTGATTTCGCAGTTCGTTCTTCGCATGAGGCCTTCCGATCGGTGCTGAGAGCAGGGTCGCGCTTGCTCCGGAACAGGAATGGAGCATGTCATGCGCCTTTATCATCTTCTTTTTCATGGCGAGGATGCGCGCGAGCCGCGCCGCGTCGAATTTCGTGCGCCCGACGCCTATCAGGCGTTTCAGTTCGCGCTCAACGATCGCGGCAGTGCCGAGGTCGAACTATGGGACGGCGAGCAGCTTCTCGTTCGCATGAGCAAGACTGAAGCCAATCTCTGGAAGCTGCACGGCCTCCCCCCATCCCAAGGCACCGCGGGGCCCTCTGCTCAGTCAGGGGCCGCCGCCGCCTGACCCGCGCTGCGGAGGTGACGGGCGCGCGATGGACGCGTGCCCCGCTCCTTCGCCCCCCCACTCGCCTCAGGCGGGCCGGCCGTCTTGCCCGGCGCAGAGGCCGAGGCATGCATCGACGAGCGCGCTCATCAGCACGGGCTTCGAGAAGAAGAAGCTGCCCTCGACCTGGCGGTCGGCGAGCGGCACATTGGCCGAGGCATAGACGACGCCGCCGCCCGGATGAGCGGCGCGATATGCTGCCGCGAGGCTCCATCCGTCGAGCGCGCCGGCAA
Source organism: Sphingomonadaceae bacterium (assembly GCA_965283845.1). Taxonomy (GTDB): domain Bacteria; phylum Pseudomonadota; class Alphaproteobacteria; order Sphingomonadales; family Sphingomonadaceae; genus Sphingopyxis. The sequence continues at coordinate 133,771 of CBDIQD010000004.1, read as the reverse complement.
GCCGGATATCGGTCACGAGAATATGCGGTCGCTCCTCGCCGATCAGAAGCAGCGCGTCCTCGGCGCTTTCGACCTCGCGAACCGCGAACCCGGCTGCCTCGAGCGCCTCGACGATGTCCATGCGGACGAGCCATTCGTCTTCAGCGACGATCGCCGTGCAAAGAGGGGCGGGGGACGGGTTTGGCACGCTGATGACTTTCGCCCTGAAACATGGATCGAAGTAGAGAGGTCACTCGGCGTCACGCCTGAGCGCATGGCAGTCTCGGCGGAACGCATCAACCCCTCAAGGGTTTCTTTGCCATAGCGAAATCCCGTTTCGGGAACGCAGGGGCCATCGGAGGGGCCGGGACCATGACATATGCGTGAGACGCTGATCGAGGGCGAAGCGGCGAACAGCGGCTTAGCCGTTCGCGAAAGTGCCGCGCACCTCGCGGCGCTTGTCGACGGGTCGGACGATGCGATCGTCAGCAAGACGCTCGACGGTATCATCACCAGCTGGAATCCCGCGGCCGAACGCATGTTCGGCTATTGTGGCGACGAGATCGTCGGCCGTTCGATCCTCACCCTCATCCCCGAGGAACGCCGCAGCGAGGAAACCGCGATCATCGAGCGCGTTCGCGCCGGGGAGCGCGTTCCGCCTTTCGAGACGGTCCGGCGGCGCAAGGACGGCAGCCTCGTCGATCTGTCGATCACCGTGTCGCCGGTGCGCCGCGCTGACGGCACGATCATCGGCGCCTCGAAGATCGCGCGCGACATTTCGGAACGAAAGGCGGTCGAGGCGCAGCTCGCCCGTCAGGCCGAGCGGCTGACCCACCTCAATCGCGCCGCCCTCCTCGTCTCGCAGGATCTCGACCTCGAACGGATCGTCCAGGCGGTGACCGATATCGCGACCGAGCTCAGCGGTGCGCGCTTCGGCGCCTTCTTTTACAATGTGCTGGGCGACGAGGGCGAAAGCTATCTGCTCTTCTCGCTATCCGGCGCCCCGCGCGAGGCGTTCGAGCGCTTCGGCATGCCGCGCAATACCGCCGTCTTCGACCCGACGTTCCGCGGAGCGGGGACGATCCGGTCCGACGATATCCGCAAGGACCCGCGCTACGGCCTGAGCGCGCCGCACCACGGCATGCCGGAGGGGCATCTGCCCGTCGTGAGCTATCTCGCGGTTCCCGTCATCTCGCGCTCGGGCGCGGTGCTCGGCGGTCTTTTCTTCGGCCATGACGAGCCCGCCATGTTCAATCCGGGTCGAGGAGCTTGTCGAGGCAGTGGCGGCGCAGGCGGCGGTGGCGATGGACAACGCCCATCTTCACGAGGCGGCGCGCGTCGAGATCGCGGCGCGCGTGAGGGCCGAAGAGGAGCTCCAGCTCACCCTCGCCGAAATGCGCCACCGGGTGAAGAACACGCTGGCGATGGTCCAGGCGATCGCCGCGCAGACGTTTCGCGAGACGCCCGCCGCCGAGCGTCAGTCGTTCGAGGCGCGCGTCCGCGCCCTCTCCGACGCGCACGACCTCCTCACCGAACGCCACTGGGGCACGGTATCGGCCGGCGAAATGATCGAGCGCGCGCTCCACGCCTTCGACAAGATGAAGCCGGGCCGCATCAGCCTCGCGGGGCCGGACGCCGAGGTGCCGGCGTCGCGCGCGCTGCTCGCGGCGATGGCGCTGCACGAACTCGGGACCAATGCGGTCAAATATGGGGCGCTGTCGGGGGATGCCGGCACGGTCGCGGTCGAGTGGGACATGGTGAACGAGAGCGGCCGGGATCGGCTCCGCCTGCGGTGGAGCGAGCAGGGCGGTCCCCCCGTCGCGCCTCCCGCGCGCACGGGTTTCGGCACGCGGATGCTCGAACGGGCGCTCCGCGGGCAGGGCGGCAGCGCCGCGATCGAATTCAGGCCCGAGGGTGTCTGCTGCACCCTCGAGCTTCCCGCATGACCAGCATCTTGGGCGCGGCTGGAGCGCGCGAGGCTCGCGCGGTTCGTGGTTCGAGGCTCGAAGGTGAGGGCCGAAGGTCGATGGCCGAAGGGAGCGGGTCGCAGGGTGGGCGTCTCAAACCTTGCTCGTGGCTGGCGAGTATGGCGCGGCTCGGCTAAGGCGTAGCCATGGCTGGAATCGGATCACGCATCGACGAGTCGGGGACGCTGCTGCGGGTGGCAGGCGGCTTTGCGCTTCGCCGCGACCTCGGCGGCCGCTGGCGGCTCGACCTTCGCCGCACCCCCGTCGACCATGTCGAGAAGCGCGTGCGCATCACGGGCACGCTCGTCGGCGACGATCTTGTCGAGGTCGACGGCGTCGCCCCGGAAGGCGCCGCCGCGCCGGGTGGTGCTCTTCCGGACAGCGGCTCGCCGATCGAAGCATAGGCGCGCCGCCACTGGCCGGAGCTGCCTGGCGGGAGGATGGCAAAGCCGGATGTCCGCTGGCGTTCGCATGCCTCTCAATTTTGATCGGTCCAAGCCGCGGAACAAAGTGGCGCAACGCCGGTTAGAGTTGCATGACCCAGACCATCGCAACCCCCGCACCCGCCGCCGATCCGGCGCGTATCGTCGTCCTTCTCTGTGCGCTGGCGCAGATCGGAGCTGCCCTCTTGCCCGCGATGGGGATCGGCACGCCGGTCGGCGATCGCTCGGACGTCGTGCAGACGCTGATAACGCCGGCGGGCTGGGCCTTCTCGATCTGGGGAGCGCTTTATCTGGGATCGCTGGTTTTCGCGCTCCTCCCGTTCACCGCTTCCGGGCGCGGTAGCGCCGTGTTCGCCGCGCTGCGCTGGCCTGCGGCCGGCGCCTTTCTCGGCAATGCGCTTTGGGCCACCTGGGTGCAGCTCGGGGACATCGACGCGGTATCGACCCTCATTATTTTCGGCTCGCTTGTCTCGATCCTCATCGCCTATCGCCGTATCGCCGCCTCGACCGCGCCCTTTTCGGCGGCCGAGCGCTGGGGCGCCATCCTGCCGCTGTCGGCGCTCGCTTCCTGGTTGACGGCGGCGTCGATCGTCAACGTCGCCGCCACGTTGCGCTACTATGGCGTCGACGCTGCGCCCGATGTCGCGCCGCTCATCTCCGCCGCGATTATCGTCGTCGGCGGTCTGATCGCGGCCGCGGCCCTTGCGCGGGGCAAGGGCAATCCGCCCTTCGCACTCGTCTTCCTCTGGGCGCTGGCAGCAATCTTTGCAGCCGGCGGACAAGAGGCGTATGCGGTCGCGGTGGCGGCAGCAATCGCCGCGCTTCTAGTGATGATCGGAGCCGCTCTGGGCTGGCGCGGCGGTGGTTCACTCCACTGGTCTGGATCGACACGCTAGAGCCATCTCGCGAGCGCTCGATAACCTACGTTTCGATCGGTTCGATACAAGACCTCGAGAGCCAGAGGGCAGGGTCCGGCACATGCTGCCGTCGGCCCTTTCTCGCCGGGCGCCATCCTGACTGGATCCGCCGCGATCCCGACCCGCGCTTGAGGCGTATGACGGGCGCAGTCCCGGCGCAACGGGCTTCATGCCCGTCCTCCACTGCCGTTACGGCCCTCTGGGTGCGCCGGCGCCTTGCGGCGCCCCGGCTGCCTTTCTGCGCCGCGGGACGGGCTCGCGGGCAAGGTCAGGAGACACATCATGGGAGCCATCGGCTTTGTCAGCGGCACGATCGAGAAAGGCTTTGTCGGCGAACTTCGCACCCTCTCGATCCGGGTGCCGATCGAAATTCGAATCAACCGCGGCAAGGGGAGCGAGGTGCAGCCCGACTACCGCGTCTACTCCGACGACGTCGAGATCGGCGCGGGATGGGTCCGCCTCGCGGCGGTGTCCGAGCGGCGCTACGTGTCGCTCGCCCTCGAAGCCCCCGAGTTCGGGCAGCGACGCCTTTATGCGAACCTTGCCCGCGCGGCAGGCCAGGACAATCCCGACGCGTATGCGCTGCTCTGGAACCCCGCCGACTGACGGCGTGCAAGAAACACGCGGCTTATCCTCGCACTGGCTGCAATAGCTGGTGCGCGGAAGCCGCCGGCTTGATAGGGTGACGACGATGAAAAGCGGTATCGACCATCTTCCCCCGCACAAGCAGCGCGAACTCGAGCGCGTCGTCGAGATCGTCTTCGAAGAATTCGAGGATGCGCTGGCGCTCGCGACGCAGGGCTGGAAGAAGAAGTGGCGCATCTCGAAAATCATTCTCTACGGCAGCTATGCGCGGGGAGGGTGGGTCGACGAGCCGCACACCGCCAAGGGCTATCAGTCCGACTATGACCTGCTGATCATCGTCAACGACAAGCGGCTGACCGATCGCGCCGACTATTGGTCGAAGCTCGACGACCGGCTCATTCGCGAACTGTCGGTAACGAAGACGCTGCGGACGCCGGTGAACTTCATCGTGCACAGTCTCGACGAAGTGAACTCCGGGCTGTCGCAGGGTCGCTATTTCTTCATGGACGTCGCGCGCGACGGGATTGCGATTTATCAGGCGGTTGACGATGAGTTGCCTGAGCCACAGCCTAAAACGCCGCATGCAGCGCTGGAGATGGCGCGGGAATATTTCGATGAGTGGTTTCCCAGCGGCGGCGAGTTCTTCGATAACTATAGCTTCAATCTCGCTAAAGGCCGGCTGAACAACGCCGCTTTTCAGCTCCACCAGGCGACAGAGCGGTTCTACAACTGTGCGCTGTTAGTCTGCTCATTTTATTCGCCGCATGTGCATAATTTAGCGTTTCTGCGGACGCAGGCTGAGCGTATCGATCTTCGGCTCGCGGACGTCTGGCCGCGTGACGCGAAATCCGACCGGTCACGTTTTGAGAAGCTCAAGGAAGCTTACATCAAGGCGCGCTACTCGAAGCATTATCGCATTACCGAGGATGAGCTTTCCTGGCTCGGCGAACGCGTCACAGTACTGGCAAAGGTGGTGGAATCGGTTTGCGCCGAGCGGATCGCTCTGCTGGAATCCACCGCAAAGCAGGCAGGCTGATAAGGCTCGACCGCTCGCTTATTTGCCGCGGAACCGTTCGAATTTTTCTCGGGCTTCCGCGGTTTCGACTGCGATGCTTGCGTTCTGGCACTCATCGCCGCGGTGAGTATCGTCCTCACAAGCAGCGACGATATCCCGCGCTTCCTCCAGATGGCTCTCGAAATACCGCAGACTGCGCGGCTCGCTTCGTCCGCACGCCGCCAAGGTGACTGCAATCGCCAACGTCATCATCGCACGCAAATCGCCACTCCCGCTGAACTTCCGTGGCCTAGCTTAGCGTCGCAGCTGATAGATGCGAGGCCGTCGACCAGAGATACATCCAAACTGAGAGCATCTCTCGGGCGGCTTTGCGCCTGATTTACGCCGTTTGTTCGCTTTTCAGATACCGCCTATGAGCGGACATTAGATTTCCCCTACGAATATAGGTTTGACCGACCGCTTGTCCGTCGCTTGAAAGCGGTACTCGGCGAACCACCACTTTGGTCAACCCCATTCGCGGTTCGCATGGAATAGAAGAGCAGGGGCCCATGACTTTCGACGAGTATGTGAGGAGCGGACGCGCGCGCTATGAGGCGCTGGTCCATGCCGTCCAGATGATCCTGGCTGCCGCGGTTAAGCAGCATGACCTCGTCCCGCACGGAATCAAGGGGCGCGCGAAGGACCCGGATTCGCTTGCGAAGAAGCTCGCAAAGGAGGAGATCGATCCCGCGAGCGCGATCGACACGCAGTTGAAGGACCTCGCCGGCGCGCGGATCGTCTTCCTGACCAACGGTGAGGTCGACAAGTTCGGGCATGAGGGCATCCTCCGCGAGAATTTCGAGGTGGTGAACGTCAATGTCCATCACCCGGTGCCGGGAACCGACACCGAGAATCGCCGGTTCGACAGCACCAACTATACGGTGGAACTGAAGCCCGAGCGGCTTGCGCTTCCCGAATATGCCGCATTCGCCGGCATGCGCTGCGAAATCCAGGTCCAGACGCTGCTCAACCACGCTTGGGCTGAGATGGATCATGACGCCTTTTACAAGCAGCCCGACATCGGCCGGATTGGGACGAAGCGGCTCGAGGTCATCAAGCGGCGCATGAACGAGGTCATGGACAAATATCTCGTCCCGGCGGGGCATGACTTCGACCAGATCGCCGGCGACATGCAACGCCTGATCGAGGCCGACGGATCTTATGATGCGACGTTCACGACACTCGCGGGCTCGAATGACAATCGCGAACTCAGCGACGCGCTCGGGATGTTCGACGACCTCATCCTGTCGCAGGTGGACGAACCGCACCCCTTGTTCCTCAAACATCTGCCCGACTTGATTGGCGCCGTCGAACGCGTGCGCGGGTCCGCTGCCGGGAAGGTCGAGACTCCCTATGGGAGCTATCCGGGACCAAGCGGTGAGGAGGTGGCGCGCCGGGCCGGGCAGCTGATCGCGCGGGCGCGCTATATCGATCCCGCGGCGACGTTCGATGCGCTGGTCCGCCTGCACGCGGGCGCTATGACCGACGCCGAGCGGAAGATCTGGATCGACGTCGGGCGCGAGCTGTCGGCGAACAATCTTGCGATCTGGAAGGCGCATGGACCGGCGATCGCGCGGACGATTCTCGATGGTATCGCGAAGGTCGATGCCGCCGGGCTTGGCTTGGCGCGGGGGCTGATCGCCCCGATGCTCGGCAACATCCTCTCGGCGGACATTCAGGGAATGAGTTCGAACGCTGAAACGGTGACGATCCATCAGGGCGTGATCCCGGTATCGGCAGAGGTGATCTCGATCCGTCACGAGACGATTGCCTTGCTCGAGCGCCTGCTCGATGCATCGCTCGATGATGCGGCGCGCAGCGCGTTGCTCGCCGAATTGCGCAAGGCGGGCCAGCATCCGTTCAATGGTGGCACTGCGGAACTGGCCATTCTCATCCGCCGCGATGCCGCCGCGGTCCTGCGGATCGAGATCGCGCGCATCCCGGGATGGGGGCTCGAGCTGCGGCGCCAGAGCGAGGTCAACGCGCTCCACGTCCATCACCGCTTCGAGGTTCTGCCGGAATTTCTGGCCGCAAGTGAGGATGCCGCGGCCGCACAGGCGGAGCTGGTCGATGCGATCGCGGCGCTACGCGCGGCGCTTGGCGACGACGCCGAATATGCGCTCTACAAGACGCTTGCGGGGCGGGATTCGGTGCGGCCGAACGCATGGGACGGCGACGCCGTCGGCTGGCGGCCGACCGAGGCCTGGCGAACCGCCGCCTATCCCGAGATCGTTGGCGGCATGGCCGACGATGCGGGCGATGCGTGGATTGCGCGGGCCCGGCTGTTCATTGCCGAGGCCCGGGGCGGGCGCGCCGAGCATCTTCGCGCTCGGCAACCTGTTCCGCCGCCGTGGCGAGTACAAGCCGCGGATCGCCGGGGCCTTTCTGGAAGCGATGGATGGCGAGCTTGCGATCCTGTTGCGACCGATCCTGCTCGGCCTCGACGAGGCGGGTGAACAGGACCGGATACGCCGTGCCGTGTCGCGCTGGCAGGGCGAGGGCCGTTTTCTCTCCACCCCCGCCGACTATCTGCGCTTCCGGGGCCTGCCGATGTCGACATGCTGGCCGCTCTGACGGCCCGCGCGATCGAGCTCGTCGACGAGGACGCGGTGATCGCAGCAACGACCGGGGCGATCTTCCATTTTGACGAGACTGCCGATCGGCGCTTGATCACCGACATCTTCATGCCGGCGATCGGCTTCCTGATCGATGCAGGCAAGCAGGATTGGGTCCATCATATCTGGGGCGGCCGCGACGGCAAGCTCATCTCCGCGCTCGACGAGGGCGAGGCCCAGCGTGTGCTCGCCTCCTTCGGCGAAGTTCGCGAGGTCGGGTTCGAGGAAGACCGGATCCTCGCCTTTGTGGCCGCGCGCTTCCCGAACCTGGTCTTCGAATTCTTCGAAACGCGGATTCGGCGCGGCCGCGAACAAGGCGACTCGCCCCGTCGCTTCAGTCCGATCCCGTTCGAAATTCACGAGCTCCGCGAGGCGCTCGTTCCCTATCCGGAACTAGTCATAGCCGCCGCGCGGCGCTGGTACGAGATCGTGCCCGAGCTCCATGAATTTTACGGAGGGCGGTTCTTCCACAATGTCTATCCCGAGCTTCCGGATGCGGTGTTGGCGCGGCTCCGCGACCTTGTCGCGGGAGGCGATGCCGGCGATGTCCGGTTCGTGACCGGACTGCTCAACGCGTATGAGGGCTCGGAAAGAGTCTATCCGCTGTGCATGGATATCGTCGACGCGCTGGACGAGGGCGAGGCCCTCCTGTCCAGTGTCGTACGTGTCCTCGCGCAGACGGGCGTGCTGGTCGGCGAGTTCGGCTTCGTTGAAGCCGAAGCGGCCCAGCGCGCCCGGATCGAGGCCTATAAGGACGACCCGCGGCCCAAGGTGAAGGCCTTCGTCCGCGACCAAGCGCGCCGAATCCAGCAGAGCATGGCCGCCGAACAGCGAAGAGCGGTGCGTCAGGTTGCGGCGCGCAAGCGGCAATGGGGCGAGGAATAACTGGGGGCAGGCGCAGCGATTGGCGAGGAGCTGGAAAAACATTTGACCTGCCCCGGCAACTTTTTCCACCTTAATCATAATCTCGGCAGCGCGATTGCCTGCGCCAACCATTATGCCGAATGAACGGAGAAATATCGGCGCCAGATGCGCGCTCGGGATGGCCGCGATATCGCCGCCTAGGCTGTGCGGCTGCCCACGAGCGTCATCGTCAAACCAGCATTGACGGGCCAAACCATGTTCGCCGGAACTTCTGATCCTGTAGTTGGGCAAAAAAGGGCAACCAAAGGCGCGATTGAGCGCTTTCGATCAGATCAAGGTATTCGGGGAAGTTGCGGAGGCGCCGCCAGATCGTTCCGTCGTTCTGACTGAGGCAGAAATCGATCGCCAATAATGGATCGAGCGGAACTACCGGAATTCGTGGCCCGGGACTCTGCATCAGCCCTTTCCATACCCCGGAAACGGTGCACGGGTTCGCCGGTAGAAAGTCGACTGCTGCAAATGCATCCTGGGCGTGCCCCCCTCGCTGAAAGTGAAACAGCGGGTGCGGCTCCTTGGAAGGGTTGGCGTTGCCGTCGGCGGCCTCGCGCCTGCAGGGAGCATACATGTCGGTGTCAAGACGCCAATGATCCTGAAGTTCGAACAGCGCGCCGTCCGCGTCGAGATAGCCCTCGACCCGAACCTGGTATTCAGCTCGCCAAGGAGCTCCTTCTTCCTCTTTCCACTCGAATTGAAAATCAAGATACGATGCCTGAAGCTCGCAGCCGTTCGGGTGAAGGCCCTGATTTCTCGGGACGGGAAGGGGTAGCTGGCTTCCCTCATCTGGCGGTTGTTGATCCACTGACTACGGAACCGGCCCATATTTGTGTCGAGCGCGTCCGCGGTCGCGTTGGTGGTCGGCTCTCGCCGGAGAACTGCGCTCAGCCGTTCAAGCTCATCCGGCAGCGAAAAAACCATTCAGCCCTCGCGTATGTAAATCTGGAGCCGCCGCAAATCTTCCTTGTCCAGTCTCGGATCTTCACGGTTCTGGAGTGCAATGCTCAAGGCGGCATATAGTGGGTCGAGCCACGTGGGCATGCTACTGCGGGGCTTCACCTTTACCGCGCGCGCCGGATCGACCGGGATTAACTGCTGCTGCGATTCCTTGGTGAGCAGGCAGTATCGCCAAGGCCGTTCGCCAAGGCTACCCTTTGGCATCTGAAGCGGCACGAGGTCGGCGATGATCGGCGAAAGAAGCTCCAACCGCTGAGCGATCGTGCTTCCGGCTAGCGGCGTATCGGCGCCGATCACTTCCTGCCACCAATCCTCGATACCCCGCGCCCACCAGCGTACGAAGCAGCCGTCGGCGACGCCTCGATAGGCATAGGGTTCGAGTTCGCCCGCCAATTTCTCCCAACCCTTCGAATTTAAGTGATCGACCCCCAGGCGCACCGCGAGCATCTCTTCGTCAATCAGCAAACCGGGATGCGTCATCATTCGAACGAGCGGACCCGCTTTCAGATGAACCCGATCACCGATGTCGAAGTCCGATTGGAAGCTGGTACTTCCCCATTGGCACCATTGCTCGTCTGTTAGACCGAGGATCTGGAGCAACTCCGCTCCCTCAACGCTCAGCGCGTCGTAAAGCTCGCGCACGCCGATGAGTTTCGCCTGCGCCGCCGTCCGGGCTTCGGGCGTGCTCAGGCCATCTTTCTCGATCTTCAGATCGAAGATATCGTCGCTGCTGGAATCATGTCCGATATTCTCAAGTACCTTGTCGCGGAGAGAAAAGCGCACGATCGGGAATCCAGGAACTGCTCGCTTCTGCTGCGCCACCCGGATGTCCTGCGCCATACCCGGCCCAGACTGCTGGCTACCCGCCTCGTTGGAAAGATCGACATCCATCAGCACCCCTGATGGCGCGAATGTGCCGGCGCTGATCGCAGCAGCGGCTTCCTGCGCGCCCATCGGCATGATCTTCAGCGCATCGCCTTTACTGAGGCCGTTGGCAAAGGCGGCTGCCTCTTCGGGACTGTCGTCGATCAGACGCCAATTGTCGTTCATTCCTCGTCCTCATCCTCCGCGGGCAGTCGAACTTCGAGGCACGTTGAAAAGCCTGCTGGCGGGTCAACCACCTCGATATCGCCACCGGCCTTGGAAATTATCTGATGAACGATCCAAAGGCCGAGGCCGGTTCCCGAAAACTGCTCGGCATTGCTGGCAGTCGCAGGAGCCGCGGTTCGTGTTGTAAAGAAAAGATCGAACACCTTCTCCTTATGCTCGTCCGGGATCCCGTCTCCGGAATCGCAGAAGCGAATGACGATGTCGCGATCCTCACCAGCCGCCGCCTCAACACGGATGAGCCGCTCACTGTCGACTCGGCGCAGCGCTTTCAGCGAATTGGAGAAGCAATTGAGGAGGATGGAAGCGATCTCGGCCGCGTGCATTGGCCTCGTGTAAAGTGGATCGTAGGCAGGCACATCGATCATCAAGTCGATTCCGGCCTTTTCCGCGAGCTTTGACACACCGGTCTCGAATTCGCCAAGCGCCTTACTAACGCTGACGGGCGCCAACTGACGCACCGATCGTGCGGAGGCTAGCTCATTGAGATAGGCGGTCAGCGCGTCGAGGCGCGCCAGCATCGATTTTGCGCGCTCTGCCTGTGTTGCAAAGGCGTTGTCGCCCGGTCGTGCGCTAAGCGCTATTTCGAAGACTGACTGGAAGTCCATTCGTACAGCTTCGAATGTCATCCCTGTTTCATGGCTGAATTCCGACGTGGTCAGGCCAAGCGTCGCAAGGAGGCGAAGCAGCGCCGCTTCGTCGGCAAGTTCCGCTCGCTGTTTCTCGATCAGATCGATCGATTCCTCTATGAGCGCCGCGGAGCTTTCGCCGCCTGCCGGCTTCGGATGAGGATCGGGGCTGGCATTACCGGCAGGCGGCTCATCCGTATCCTTTTCCACTGCCTCCCGCGCTCGTTCCTCTTCGGCTTCACGGGCAGCGCGCGCCGCGTCGCGTAGTTTTTCCAGATTCTCGTCGGCCTTGCGCTGAGTCGATCCCCCGGCGCTTTGCTTGCGCCCCCGGTCCTCGGCAATACGATTGACGGCCGTCACTATCACCGCAGTTGCAAGACCAGTCAGTTCGAGAAATGCCTCCTTTTCGATTAGGCCCTCGCGCGACGTATGCTCTTCGAACTGTTCGCCCTCTGGATCGTATACTTCGATGATACCGAAGAAGTTGCGGTTGGCGATCGGGGCTAGAACGGCGCCGCGCTGCGCGTAGATCTGGTCCAGACGCAGCCAGTCATTTTCTGGTTCCCCGTATGGAATGACCCGAAAGCCATTCCGATAGAGCCTAATTCCACCTTCTGCGCGAAGCGTATCCCGAACGCGCGAATACGCTAAATTCGGCAAAAGGTCCGGCGCCAAGATGAAATAATGCGCCTTCATCGCTACGTCGCGCAGCACCGAATAGTTAGGCGGTTCGGTCGCATCGCGTAGCTCGTGATGGATCTTTGCCCATCCGCGATCAGGTCCGAAGCTGTTTTGCGAAATTCTCCACTCGGCCATTCCGTCGTCATCTACGCGAAACTCGATGAGCGCGTGATGATGGGAAAGAATTTCCGTCTGAAAATCTGCAACCAAGCTCGGGTCGTCGAATAAACCGCCATCGCGAAGGAACGAGACCTTGAAGCCGGGATCGGCATTGGGACGTCGCTCGACGGGAACCACCGGAAAGGGCTGCTGAAGTGCTAGAAGTCCGCGCCAGCACCGGCGTATCTGGGCATCCGACCAGTCATCGCGCAGTCCTTCGATCCTGATGATCGTTCCCCGTTTGCGCGGCGGCTCCGCGCCCAGATAGACAGGCACTTCGTCAAGATCGCGCCCACTCTCGAACTTCTGCCAATCGACGACCAGTTCGATGCCCGGATCCGCGTCGTTGGTCCACGTCTGCAAGCGGAGCACCTCGCCGAGGCGCTGGGTTGAAAAGCGACCAATGCCTTTCCGACCTGCACGCTGGCGACTGAACAGTCTCGAACGAGGTTCCGAAACTTTGAGAGTGCTCGCGAGGCGAAGAAAGCCCGCAATCAATTCCTCACGGGTCATCCCCGATCCGTCATCTTCGATGACCAGCGCGTGACGCTCGAGGGTCACAGTCACATTCTGTGCGTCGGCGTCATAACTATTCTTAACAAGCTCGATGAGTGCGGTTTCCTGCCGTCCAACCAATTCTCGCCCGAGGCGGTTGATTAGACCTGCGTCGGTGGTGAAGCGAAGCTCCTCGCTCACGGCTTGCTCGTTCCGCGCCGCGAATCGCGAAGCTTTAGGGCTTCGCTCATCATCTCAGCGGCGGCTTTCGCCCACGAAGCTCCGAAAACCGGCGGCAGGAGAAGCGCATCGGCAATGCAGCGTGCCTCGTCTATGTCCCCGGTCCGGATCGCGCGGTCCGCCCGTTCAAATGCCGATTTCGATCCGATCCCCTTATGGAGGAGGATCGGGAAACGGCGAGCATCGGTCAGTTCGAATTTGAGGACGCCGCCTCCGTAGGATCGGCCGAAACGTTCTGCCGCTAACTGACCGAAACTTGACACCATGCTAAGCGCTACAATTCGTCGCTCATCTGCCGAGAGATCAGACGAAAATCGAACTTGGTGAAGGGTGTTCGTGCATCGAAGTGTGCCAGTCCCGATTACAATCCGGGGGCCGACATCGTTCATATACGTGAAAATCGCGTCGCATCCCGGCCCCTGATCTACTTTCCACCAAGGCGCTCGCTTGTTGAGCCATAGGACGGACCGCCGTTTACTTGGCGGGATGAGAGCCAGTCGCTTCCTCACACCCACTCGCTTGCGCTCGATATCGCGAGGTGTCAGCAACCAAGTCCGCTCGCCATTCTTCGCTAGATTGAGCAAGTCTGTCTCAGAAATCTCGAGGCTACGTACATGGCGTGCGCGAGCCGCGACGAGCGTCACATCATGCAGCGCTATCCCAGCTTCCTTTCGTTCCACATCGGTCAAAAGAAAAACCTTGTTGTGCCCGGTCACGGCACCAATCGACAGCGACGCAATTTCGGAGAGCTGGTGCGCGCCAAGCAAGGCTTGTCCGAAACAGCGCGGCTTGATGTCTGCAACACGCGAGCCGGCGGCCGACCATCGCGTAGCGCGCGGAAGCGGACATGATCCCTCTCCGTAACCGCGCGCGAAAATAATGGCGCCGCGCTCTTCGGCATGGTGCGACCACAGAGGCTTGTCGACGATCTCGCGTATTTCGACATGCTCGAACTTCTGACAAATACGCTCCAGCGTCTCGCGGCCATAGTTCGAAAAGAGGGCGGCCCCCGGCACAATAGCGGCCAAACGTCCGCCCGGCTTTAGAAAGCCAATGGCGTGGAGAATGAATGGCACCCAAAGGCCCGCAGCACCCTTATAGCCAAATCGCTCTCTCAACTCGTCACGTTGTGCCTTCGGAAGAGCATGGTTGCGGGTAAACGGAGGGTTGGAGATTACCCCATCAACTTTGCCGATAAGGGCGTGACCCGCCTCTAGGAAATTCTGTCGGATCATATGATGGCCATCGGGAAGCCAAGCGCGAACGTCGGTGACGGCTCTCTGATCGATGTCACATCCAATGAGGCGCAGGCCTGCGGTCCCTGAAGCTTTCCGCGCCGAGCAGGCCAGCACGGCCTTTACGAGCGCGCCGTCGCCGATGCTTGGTTCAAGAAGCCTTTCTTCGCCCGTTTGAACTACCCATTCGGCAAGAACGTCCGCCATTGTTTCGGGCGTGTAATATGCCCCAAGATTCTTTGCCGCTACACGGGCGTGCGAACTCATTGGTCCCCCTTAAAATTTGCGACGCGTCCGCAACACTTGAAGCATATCAGTTATGGATGGTCGCAGGCAATCCACCCCATGCAAATGAGACCTCCATAGACTGCATTGGGCCGTGGATGGGTTGTCCGCTCTTTGCTGTCTGGCCATGACCTCTCTGAAAGCCCGCGTCTCGGCGGTGGACATCCCGAAACAAACAGTCCCGCTGAGATCCGGGGGCGACCCCTCAGGCGGTGGCCCCCGCGAGCCGTTCCATGAATGACGATATCTGCCTCACGCATTCAAGGCTGGCTTTGGGGTTCCTTTTGGCCGGCCGTCCGTTCGGCATTCCGACCATGACGCCTCGGTGCGCCGGCTGCTCGACATCGCAGAGCGAGACGCAGTTCAACCCGATGACGGGATTGGGCTTGTGGGCCAGCAGCCGGCCCAATTGCCGTTCGGACGATATATAGCCCGTCATATCGGTAACTGAGCTGCCCTCGATCTCCATGGTCCCGTCCTGATCGACCACGCGGGCCGCCATCATCGGCTTGTGATTCTCGTCCGGTCCCCTGTCGTGAACGATCAGGTGCAGGATTCCGACATAGGGGAAGCCCGCCTCCAGCAGGCCATTGGCCTGAGTGATCCCCAGCCGGTCCGTGCTCTTGTTCCATCGCGGCGCCTTGAGCGACAGGCGCTTGATCTCGATCGCGGCTGCCTTGCCGAGGTGGAACTTGTTGCCCTGGTGCGGAATGATGAGAAGGTCGATATCTCCCGGCTGTCCCAATCTCGGCAGTCCCAGGTCGGTTCGGGGAATATTTCCCAGAAAAACATACTCCCACCCATCTGCTGCCTTGAGGCCGTGTACATCGGTCATGACGAAGCCGAAAAACTCATAAAGCCGGGCCGAACCGAACAATATCTCGCTGACCAGTTCATGTTCGGTCATGTCATAGAGCTGCTTGTCCGGCGTCCGCCTGAACCCGCTTCCTCCTTCCGAAGTCTCGCTTTCCGGCATGATCGATGAAAGCTCCCGGTTCGCCGCCCTAATTGTATCCGATTTCTGGCCCTGCAAGGCATCGAAGTCTAGCCAGTAGCCGTATCCTAGAGAGCGAGCATTCTAGCCCGTGGCGGAACGTCTGCTCTCTCTGTTTGGCTCCTAAAAGCAGACGGTCTTCAACCGGCCATGAGCGGCAAATTAAATCTGCAAGGGATCAACCCCAGTGAGCCGCGTGCGCGTCGTGCCCGGCGAACTGGCTGCCGGGGAACCCGATCTCTCCAACGCATCCTTCCAAAGACGTCCCAACTCAACGTCGATCCAGTCGGCGGCAAAAGGATCGAGGCCAGAGCCAGGATAAAGGCAAAATTCGCCGAACAGCGGTTGGCAGTCGATCTCGTAAAAATCGATCCGCACGAAGGCCATGGTCCCGGCAAGTGCCTCTGCGGCTTCCAGCATCGCGTCAAGGGTGGACGGTCGCGAAGGCTGATCGGCGGCAGCAACGAGCTGCCGCCAGTGGCGGTCGTGCAATATCCAGCGGTGACGAACACCGCGCCCCAGATGTACCTGGATATGCGTCGCGACACCGCCAAAGACGTAGATCTTGTAGTCAATGGGGAGAGGACGGGCGCCGCCGAGCAACGGCTCGGCGAAAACGCCGCGCGGCACATTGCGATAAGCCCATTCGTCGAGCCAGCGGCCGTAATCCCGGCGCTGCCACCGGCGCGCGGCTCGCTGTACCTGCTTCCAGCGTTCGCAATCCGGAAACGTCTCCAGGATTTGATATTGATTACACCCATGACGCGCCTTGACGATAGATGGGACGGCGAACGGAATGAAGCGCGGCAGAATCTGGCCCTGCCAGAGCGTTGGTACGATCCAGTTCGCGCCGAGTTGCTCCGATGCCAGGCGTTTTGCCTCGAGTTTATCGAGCAGCTTCGTTTGCAACGGTGACCGGTCATTCAATTTGCGGAACTGAACTAGCTCGGTGAAGCGCGTCGGATTTATCAAGTCGAGCAGGCGTCGATGACGTAAGGCGTAGAGGAGGGCAATCCTGTGTGCCGCTAGCGAGGAGCCGACTTTGTCGTCGTTCGACGGGTTTTGCGGGGCGCGCCAGAGTTTCATTCCATTGCGATCTCACCGCTGACCGGCTTGCGGCCACGATCGCGGAAGCTCGGCCGATCCAAATTTATATCGCGGCAAGGCTCCATGCGGATAGGAACGACCCGGCGCAGAAAACGCTCCCGGCAATATCAGCGACCGACCTCCGATCCGCCAAGACCGCGCTCAGGCACTCGGGTGCGGCCAACGGTCGAGAGACGCGTCATCGCGCGCGCCGTTGCGGATCGCGTGCAACATCGCATGCCTCCCGGTAGGATCCTCATCAACGGGCGGTGGAAGATTGCCACTGGCCAGCGTATTCGAGCGGAGTGGCGAGGGCCGACACCGGCGTGACCATGCCGAAGCTGAAAAAATGCTGAGCATTTAGCGGACGTTCTCCAACCGGACAGAGCCAACTCCATTCAGTAAGACGCGCCATCAACGAGACGGCGCGGCAAATCGCGCCACAAATCGGGTTCGAACATCGCGAGATTGACTCCCATGCGCTGGTAATTGGGATCAATTGGCGTCCAGTGTGTCGTGCAGCCGCAGGCTTGGCAGTGCCATGTGTCGAGCGCGCGATCGCCCTGCTGGTAGGCTGCTCCTCTCCCTCGACCGTGACCGATTTCGGCGGGCAATAGTGCCACAGGCCGGCGGTACGCCGACAAATCGAGCAATTGCATTCGATGACTTCGGTTGGCTCGTCGCGCAGTACGAAGTGAACCCGCCCGCAATGGCAGCTGCCGTGGTGCCCGATCATCGTCGTTCCTTCGCGAAAGCGGGTCGCCGGCGTCCTGCACCAAAGACCATATCGCGTTTCCATGCACCGGTCGGCATGTCCTCGCCAAGAGGAAAAGCAGATGAAGCAGTCGCGCGCGTGTGTGCTCGGAGCCAGCGGCGGGATTGGGGCGGCGCTCGTCGATAGGCTGGCCGAGGCAGGATATGAAACAGTCTATGCCGGCGCGCGTGTTCCGCGTGCCGGGGCGCCTCCGAACGTGCTCCCTTTACGCTTCGACTTGCTCGATGAATCGAGCCTGGCCGAGGCGGCCGACCGCATAGCTGCGGACGGGCCGCTTCACTTGGTGGTCGTCGCGACCGGTATGCTGCACGATGAGGGCATTGGGCCGGAAAAGAGCGCGCGGCAAATCGATGCTGCGGCGATGACGGAGGTTTTCGCGGTCAACACCATAGGGCCTGCGCTCGCTGCCAAATATTTCTTGCCCCTGCTGGCACGAGATCGCTGCGCGGTGATCGCCTTCCTGTCGGCGCGCGTCGGCTCGATCGGTGACAATCGCCTTGGCGGCTGGCACAGCTATCGGGCATCGAAGGCGGCGCTCAATGCGCTCGTGCGCTGCTTCGCGATCGAGCTCGCAGTGCGGAACCCCGAGGCTATCGCGGTCGCGCTTCATCCCGGGACGGTGGACACCCCGCTTTCGAAACCGTTTCAGCGCAACGTTCCGGCAGGCAGGCTCTTCGAGCCTGAAGACAGCGCGCGGCATCTTCTGGCCGTCATCGAGAGGCTGACCCCCGCCGAGAGCGGCGGCCTCTTCGCATGGGACGGCAGCCCGATCGAATATTGACGCGGGCGGCGCCGCTGTCCGTGCCGATCTGGCTATGCCAGAGGCGGGGGCACTTGATCTCAGGTCGGATGACGCGTTCGCGAGCGAGCAAGGGTCAGGCGGGCGCTGCAGCGTCCGCCGTCATGAGCGCGGCGGTCGCCTTGGCGCTGGCAACGACGCCGGGAATGCCTGCGCCCGGATGCGTGCCGGCCCCGACGAAATAGAGATTGTCGATGCCATCGTCGCGGTTGTGCGTCCGGAACCACGCGCTTTGCGTGAGATTGGGCGACAGGCTGAACGCGCTGCCCTGGTGGGCCGCGAGATCGGCCTCGAAATCGCTCGGCGCATAGTGACGGCAGGTGACGATGCGATCGCCAAGGTCGGGCAGGAGCCGCTGCTCGAGCATATCGACGATACGCGCGGCGAGGCGGTCGCCCTCGACGGCCCAGTCGACCGGCGCATGCCCGAGATGCGGGACGGGAACCAGCGCGTAGAAGCTGCTGTGGCCCGGCGGTGCGACCGAGGCGTCGGTGGCGCTCGGGTGATGCAGATACAGCGCAAAATCTTCTCCGATCACGCCGCGATCGTAGATATCGGCGAGAAGCTCGCGATATCGCGCGCCGAACAGGATCATATGGTGCGGTATGTCGGGGAAGGTCCCGCGAACGCCGAGATGGAGCACGAAAAGGCTCGGCGTCCAAGACATGCGCGCAAGGCGGCGCGCTTGCTGCGGGCCCCGGCGGTGATCGACGAGATCGCGGTAGCTGTGCATCACGTCCGAATTGCAGGCGATCGCGTGCGTCTCGATGCGGCATCCGCTCTTGAGACTTACCCCCGTGACCCGATCGGCCTCGCAATGGATGCGGGTCACCGCGTCGCCCAATATCACCCTGCCGCCCAGGCGCTCGAAATGGGCGAGCATGCCGGCGACGAGCCGGTTGGTCCCGCCGCGCGCGTACCAGACCCCGCCATCCTTCTCGAGCTTGTGGATCAGCGCATAGATCGCGCTGGTCGTCATCGGATTGCCGCCCACGAGCAGGGTATGGAAGGAGAAAGCCTCGCGGAGCTTTTCATGGGCGATATAGTCGCTGACCTTTGCATAGACCGATTTCCATGCCTGTTGTCGCATAAGTGCGGGTGCGGCCTTCAGCATCGATTTGAAGTCGAGGAAGGCAACCGCCCCGAGTTTGACATAACCCTCGGCATGGACCGACGCCGAATAGGCCAGAAAGCGTTTATACCCCGCGACATCGTCCGGGCTGAGCGCGGCGATCTCGCGATCCATGGCCTCGTCGTCGTTGCTGTAATCGAAGGTCGTGCCGTCGGGCCATTGCAACCGGTAGAAGGGCATGACCGGAAGCAGCTCGATGTCGTCCGCCATGCGCGCGCCGCTCTGGCTCCATAATTCTTCGAGGCAGGCCGGGTCGGTGATCACCGTCGGTCCGGCATCGAAGGTGAAACCGCCCTGCTCCCAGACATAGGCCCGGCCGCCCGCGCGGTCGCGCGCCTCGACGATCGTGGTGGCGATGCCGGACGACTGGAGGCGAATGGCAAGAGCAAGGCCGCCGATGCCGGCGCCTATGACAACGGCGTTTTTCAAGATCTGATCCTGTGATGACGGCTGGTGTTCAGCGGGGATGAAATTATCGGATTTGTGACTGTCGCTGCTGCTGCTGCTGCTGCTCGCCCGCAGCCTCGCTCAAAATGGTCTCGCCAAGCGCGCGGCCGCTTTGCCAGGCATGTTCGACAAATCCGTGTGATAGCCAGTCCCCGCATGCCCCAAGGCCGATCGCGCCGTTCCATAGATGACCAAGCTCGCTGCCCGAGGGCTGTGCGAAACGCCAGCGCTGGGCGTCGGCAAACAACGGTGCGGGCAACGCTTCGCCCGCGATGTCCTGCAATATGGCGAGGAGGTCAGAGGAGACTGCCTCGCTTTCCTGCGCGATGTGCCTCTCGCTCCAGCTCCAGTCCGCCTGCACAATCCAGTGCTCCGCGCCGCTGCGTCCCGGGCGCGCATTGTTCCGAACGGCATAGACGAGCGGCGAGGGGCCACGCAGGAAATCCGGCAGCGCCGCGATGCGCTCGGGAAATGCGAACATCGCGGTCCAGACCGGCCGCGACGTGACGCTCATCGCCGCGCGCGCCATCTCGAAATCGTGGAGCGACAGGAGCGGCGCTGCCTGCTCGGCGGGGATCGCAAGGATGACGGCGTCGAAGGGATCGAAGCGCTGCCTCTCGCTATACAGGGACCAGATCGCGCCTTGGCGCGTGATGGCGGTAATTGCGGTCCCGAGATGGATATCATGGCCGCGCGCAAGGTCCTTCAGCGGTGCATTCATTGTCGGCGTTCCGACCCAGGCATGCACCCCCCCGCTAGGCCAGGGCGCGGCAAGATCACGCGCTTGCCAATCGAGGACGAGCGCCTTGAAGGCCTTCGAACGCGCGGTGAAGTGGGTTGCGCCGTGATCGAAGCTGAAGGCCTCGGGGCCGACCGCGCAGCGACGCGTCGACATTCGCCCGCCTATGCCGCGCGCCTTCTCGAACAAGGTCGTTGCATGGCCCGCCGAGCGCAGCGTCTGAGCGCAGGCCAGGCCCGCGATACCGGTGCCGATTACCGCGACGCGCATCGATGCCTGCTCTGGTGCGTTGGCTCCGGCAAGCGTCCCTGTGACGGACGCGTGGCTCTTCCCGGTTCGGGCCGGGAAGAGGGAGAGGAAAGCGGGTGCCGGGCCATCGCGCATGCTTGCCTCCACCGTCGGTCTTGCCGCAACATGTCCCTTCGGGCAGGTTGATGCCCATGAGAGAGGAAGGTTTCGCGTGTCGATAGAGGCGATGATCGCCACGAGCCCGATTGCGGCGGTGATCAGCAATCCGCGATTGCCGGACAATCCTATCGTCGAGTGCAACGATGCGTTCGTCGCCCTTACAGGCTATAGCGCACCCGAAATCATCGGCCGCAATTGCCGCTTTCTCGCCGGCCCGGAGACCGAGAAAGAGCTGACCGGTCAGCTGCGGGGAGCGATCCGCGAGCGGCGTCCCGCGCTCGTCGAGATATTGAACTACAAGAAGGACGGAAGCCCGTTCCGCAACGCCGTCCTCGTCGCGCCGATCTTCGGCAGCGACGGAACGCTGGAATATTTTCTCGGTTCGCAAATGGAGGTCGGAGACGTCGCCGCAGATTTTGCGGACCGGCAGGCCCAAGCCCGCCGCCGGATCGAGCAACTTTCGCCGCGCCAGCGCGAGGTCTTGCTTTTGATGGCCGCGGGCCAGCTCAACAAGCAGATGGGGTTCGAACTCGGCCTGTCCGAACGGACGGTCAAGATGCACCGCGCCGCGCTGCTGCGTTCGCTTGGTGTCGAAACAAATGCCGACGCCATCCGCCTGGCGGTCGAAGCCGGGTTCTGAGGATCCGGCGCGCGCCATTCTCGCAGCGCCCGGCGTGGCCATTAGAAGATGTGAACTTCCAGGGCAGGCGGCGAGGCCTTGAGCGAACGGGCCCGACCGGACATCCGGACGGGCCCATCCGATCGGTCAGGCCGGCATCAGCACCGTGTCAATGACGTGAATGACGCCGTTCGACTGCAGGACATCGGCGGGGCCGATCTTCGCCTTATTGCCTTTGACATCCGACACATACCAGGCGCCGTCTTTCTCCCAGACGGTCAGCTTCGCGCCCTGCACTGTCGTCAGCACCGCCTTGCCGCCACCAGCCTTCGCCTGCGCGGCGAGATCGGTTGCCGTCAGCCTTCCGGGCACGACATGATAGGTGAGCACGGCGGTCAGCGTGCCCTTGTTCTCGGGTTTGAGGAGCGTATCGACGGTCCCGGCAGGCAGCTTCGAAAATGCCGCATTGGTCGGTGCAAACACGGTGAAAGGTCCTGGCGAGGCTAGCGTGTCGACCAGGCCGGCGGCCTTGACGGCAGCGACGAGCGTCGTGTGGTCGGCGGAGTTTGCAGCGTTTTCGACGATATTCTTGTTTTCGTACATCGCGGCGCCGCCGACGGTCGGGTTTTTGGCAAATGCGCCGCCTGCCGCGAGGAGAGCGGCGGCGGCGAGCGGGAGCGTGATCAGCGAAAGCTTCATCGACTATTCCTTCCAGTGTCTCGCCGACGGGGGATGCGGGCGAGCATGGCGATGTCATGCAGTCGATCATCCGCGCTGCCAATATGACCCTTCGGGCATACACTGGTCGCGAAGAAGCCGTTGCCGCCCGCCAGCAACGACGCGGTTATGCCATTTGCCAACGCTGACGGACCGTCCGTTTTTTGCGCTTGGAGCGGCTCAAAGCTGACTGTCCGTGTGCGGCCATCGCTGTCTGCTGCAGCACGCTTTGCACCGACGAGCAGCTACGGCGGTCTCACCGGCACAGCCGCGCAGCGAACGGGCGGCGGCGCTTTTACGCAACCCGCTCGCCGCCGTAGCGAGGGGCATGCACATGTTGGAGCGCAGTCGGCGTCGAGGCAGTGGCGGCGTCAGTCGCGCAGTGACACCTCGTCGAGGTTCAGGAGCGCTGCTTCCAGCGAGGCGAGCGTAAAGGGCTTGGCGAGGAGCGGGGCACTTTCGTAGGCCGGATCGAGCTCAACCTGGTGTCCGGTGGTAACGAGGAAGGGCGTGGCCGCGGCCTTGAGCGCCGTTGCCACGGAAGCGCTGATCTCGCCGTTGGCGAGATGCACATCGACGATGGCAGTATCGAACCTTGCAGACCCGATCAGGTTCAGCGCGGCGGCCACGCTTTCCGCCGGACCAACCAGCTCATGGCCTAAGACATCGAGATAGGCTTCGATCATCATCGCCACGAGCGGATCGTCTTCTACGAGTAATATCGCCTTG
This sequence comes from Sphingomonadaceae bacterium, assembly GCA_965283845.1. GTDB lineage: Bacteria > Pseudomonadota > Alphaproteobacteria > Sphingomonadales > Sphingomonadaceae > Sphingopyxis. The sequence goes on along the minus strand of CBDIQD010000004.1, from coordinate 111,060 downwards.
GTCATCTTTCCGACATAGCCTTTGCGCGCGATGGCGCAGTGCGCACGATCACGGTCGATAAATCCACCGTTCGGTGCCCAACGCTGTGTTTTTCATGAGTTTGGACAGGAGGAGCCCGTTGGACTGGAACGGTTTCCGGCGCCCGACGAAATCAAATATATCCTTCCTGTTCCAAAACCGATCGCCCTGAGTCGGGTTTTGCGGACTATCGTCTGGAGGCGGTCGTCCCGCCATCCGCGTTGGATATTCGGACAACCCATGCAAGTGGCACGGACGACGATTGAATGCGTACGCCGACGGCAATTCGACTGAGACGTGGGATCGAACAGCCGCGGCGATACGCGAAGCGATGCACATGGCGGCGGCAGACCGACCGGTCACCGTCGAAGCCCGTGCGCCGTTCAAATGCAGTTGGCGAAGAAAGGTTGCAAAGACGGGACGCAAGGACGCTGCCATGCTGGAAAACTGTCGAAGCCGCCCTCGACGCGATCTTGGCCCCAGGCATCGGTGCAGCCATTGTCGATAGAGGAGAACAGAAAGCCGCGCGCGCTGGCACGGGAGGCAACTACGATCGCCGCGGCGCATTGGTCTTGGGACCGCAAAGGAGCTTTCCGATGAGCAAGGACGATATACTCGCCGGCTGCAGAATCCTGATCATGGCGACAGATGGCTTCGAACAATCCGAACTCGAAGTGCCGCTTCAGCGTCTGGAGGACGCCGGCGCGGAGGTCGAAATCGCATCGATCGACGATGACGACATCACCGGCTGGGACGAAGACGATTGGGGCGACGAAGTCGAAGTCGATCTCAAGATCGCCGACGTCGACACCGACCGTTATGACGCGCTCGTCCTGCCGGGCGGCCAGATCAATCCCGACTTGCTGCGGGTTGAGGACAAGGCGATCTCGATCATTCGGGCCTTCGCAGGTGCTGGCAAGCCGGTTGCCGCGATTTGCCATGCGCCGTGGCTTCTTGCCGAAGCCGGGCTCGCATCGGGCAAGCGAATGACGAGCTACAAGTCGATCCGCACCGATGTTTCCAATGCCGGCGCCCAGGTGGTCGAAGAGAGCGTTGTGGTCGACGGCAATATCATCACCAGTCGCTGTCCCGACGACCTGCCGGACTTTTGCGATGCGATCGTTGCAGCGGTGGCCGACCGCAGGGCGCGGGCGTAGCTGTGCCGAGCTCCATACGGGACTGTTGAGTTGTGAAAAGGCAATCGCGTGCGGGCACGGCGATTCTTGCGATAAGCTGTTGAAAGCGGCGGGAACTCGCTGCTTTATGGCGCGTCGTTTCCAAGCCTGCCGCCCAGGCAGTTTGGAAAGGGGATGACCCACATGGGACAGAACAACCAGCAGGGCGGCCAAGCCGATCGCAATCCGAACGAGAACCCCGGCCAGCAGGAACAGCAGGATCTGCAGCGTCGCCAGCCCGGTCGGGACAATGACCAGGACCAGGGAAACCAGGCCGGCCGCGACGACGAGAATCGTCAGAACCGCTGACGTCGGAAAGAAGAGTGACGCCGAGGCGTCCTCTCGGGGCAGGGCCGCACTTCGATGCGGCCCGGCCATTTCTATTCCCCGGTTGCGCCCATCTGAGTTGCAACCCTCCCAGCACTTTGGCATTCTCCCGTCATCGATCGCGGACAGCGGAATGGGAAGGAGAGGCCCGTGCGAACGATTGAGATATGGCCCGACGAAATAGAGGGCGGCGATACCGAGCGGGATGGCAATTTTTACGCGACTATGCGCTTCATCGACAGAGAAGCCGAAACAGCCGTCGTGATCTTTCTGCAGCCCGAGATCGAGCGAGGCATGATCGCCGATCTTTACGGCTGGGCGCAAAGCCGAGGTATGACCGGCCGAACGAACTGAATTGGAAGCATCGGCTGGCAAGCGGTCGCCCGCTCGAATCGGAGCGCCCCTTGGCGGCCACCTTTTCAATGCGGAGAAGTCGTTCGATGCAAGTCAGTCAGCACGGCGTTCCAGAATGCGATCTCTTCGTCATTGCCCCGGTCGCGCGACCATTGCACCTGCCTGGAGACGATGAAGTCGGCCTGTTTGCCATGCCGCAGCTTGATCTCCGACACACAATTTCGAATGTTATGACCTCCGAACGGCATTGCCGATCTCCTTGATGCTTCGCACAGAAACATGGCAGGTGAGGGCGGCGGTTTCCTGCCGCCCTCGATATCGTCGAAGTCCATCGCCGGCATCGGCGCGGCCTTCTCCTCTTCGGCAGCTCGGCGACGAGCGCCTCGGTGGTGATCAGCAGCGACGCGACCGACGCGGCATCCTGCAGCGCGGTGCGTACGACCTTGGCGGGGTCGATCACGCCTGCCTTGACGAGGTCCTGATACTCGCCAGTGGCGGCGTTGAAGCCCCAGCTATACTCCTCGCTTTCGAGGAGCTTGCCGACGATCCAAGCGCCGTCCTCGCCGGCATTGTCAGCGATCTGGTGCGCCGGGGCGCGGAGCGCGCGGCGAACGATGTCGATGCCCGACTGCTGGTCGTCGTTCGCGGCCTTGAGGCCCTCGAGCGCCTTCAGCGAGCGGAGCAGTGCGATACCGCCGCCGGGAAGAATGCCTTCTTCCACGGCCGCGCGGGTTGCGTGGAGTGCGTCGTCGACGCGGTCCTTCTTCTCCTTCACTTCGACCTCGGTCGCGCCGCCGACACGGATCACCGCGACGCCGCCCGCGAGCTTGGCAAGCCGCTCCTGAAGCTTCTCGCGGTCGTAATCGCTTGTCGTGGTCTCGATCTGCTGGCGGATCTGCGCGACGCGGCCGTCGATATCCGACTTCGCGCCGACGCCGTCGACAATCGTCGTATTATCCTTGTCGATGACCACCTTCTTGGCGCGTCCGAGCATGTTGATCGTGACGCTCTCGAGCTTGATGCCGAGCTCCTCGCTGACGACATTGCCGCCGGTGAGTACCGCGATATCCTCGAGCATCGCCTTGCGGCGGTCGCCGAAGCCCGGCGCCTTGACCGCTGCGACCTTGAGTCCGCCGCGCAGGCGATTGACGACGAGCGTCGCGAGCGCGTCGCCCTCGACATCCTCGGCGATGATGAGCAGCGGCCGGCCTGACTGGACGACGCTCTCGAGCAGCGGCAGCATCGCCTGCAGGTTCGAGAGCTTCTTCTCGTGGATGAGGATGTAGGGATCGTCGAGCTCGACCTTCAGCTTCTCGGCGTTGGTGATGAAATAGGGGCTCAGGTAACCGCGGTCGAACTGCATGCCCTCGACTGTCTCGAGCTCGGTCGCGAGGCTCTTCGCCTCCTCGACCGTGATCACGCCCTCATTGCCGACCTTCTCCATCGCCTCGGCGAGGATCTTGCCGACCTCCTCGTCGCCGTTGCGCCGAAGTCGCGACCTGCGCGATCTCGGGTGCGGTCGGCCGACTTCGCGTGCGCCTTGAGATCCTCGACGACGGTGCTGACGGCAAGGTCGATGCCGCGCTTGACGTCCATCGGGTTCATGCCCGCGGCGACCGCCTTAGAGCCTTCGCGGACGATCGCCTGCGCGAGCACGGTCGCGGTGGTGGTGCCGTCGCCGGCCTTGTCGTTCTGCTTGCTCGCAACTTCGCGCAGCATCTGCGCGCCCATATTCTCGAACTTGTCGGCAAGCTCGATTTCCTTGGCGACGGTGACGCCGTCCTTGGTGATGCGCGGTGCGCCGAAGCTTTTGTCTATCACGACGTTGCGGCCCTTGGGGCCCAGCGTGACCTTCACTGCATTCGCAAGCGTATCCACGCCGCGCAGCATGCGATCACGCGCGTCCGACGCAAATTTCACTTCCTTGGCAGCCATTTTTACCTCCTTCTTGCTGTCCTTTCAGTGGGTGATGAATGGGCGTTACGCCGCCTGCTTGAGCGCCTCGGCCTGCTCGATGACGCCGAGGATGTCGCTCTCCTTCATGATGAGCAGTTCCTCACCGTCGATGCGGACCTCGGTGCCCGACCATTTGCCGAACAGGATCCGGTCGCCGGCCTTGACGTCGAGCGCGGCGATGGTGCCGTCCTCGGCGCGGGCGCCCGGGCCGACGGCGACGACTTCGCCTTCCTGCGGCTTTTCCTTGGCTGTGTCGGGGATGATGATGCCGCCCGAGGTCTTTTCCTCGGCCTCGATGCGGCGGACGACCACACGGTCGTGCAAGGGACGGAAATGCATGCATAACCTCCATGTTGCATAACGATATGATAAGCCGGCGCGCCTGTCCGGGACGCGCGGCGCCGATGAGCTAGGAAGCGATTTTTTCGCTTCAAGAGGTTCGGTGAAATTTTTTTCGCTTTCTCGCCAGCGCGAAACAAATGCCGCTTATCAAGGGGCTGACGCCTCTTGACTCGACTCGCTTCGCTCCCAAAATCTGTCTCTGCGGCACCTTGCCGCACGACGAGAAAGGAAAGGCTACAAGGAAGGAGGCACGATCATGTCCGAGCCATTTTCCCGTTTTCTTCATCCCTTCGACGTGGCGCGTCACCCGAGCCTCGAGCCCGAGGTCAAGCGCGCCCTTCTCGCATCCTGGGCATCGGATCGCTCGGCGGTCCGCAACAAGCCCGCACTTCGCAAACCCCCGGGGGCGAGGCGAGCGGTGCCAGTCGACGATGTGCTCGCGGCGCTTCGGTCGCTCGATGGCGGCGAGGCGCGCGCGCCATGACCGACCGGGCGCTGATCGCACAGTTGGACGGCTACGGGCTGACGACCGCCGAGATCCATTATTACCGGCCCGATCACCCCTCGCTGCTCCAGCTCTTCGTCTGGCAGGATTATGATGTGCCACCGGATTTCCCGGTGCTGTTCGACTTTCTTGCCATGTGGCGGCGGCAGATCGAAGCCGCACTCCATTCGGTGCGGATCGCGCACGATATGCTGATCGGACCCGCCGAGTGGAGTGCGGCAGATATCATTCGCTCGCTCGATTGAGATCGGGGCGGCGGCCGCCACCGTCCGGCGGTTGAATGCATTGTGATAATGAAGGGCGGGGCCAACGCTGAACGGCGGCCCCGCCCGTTGTTACGCTTTTTCGAGCGTCTTTTCGTTTGACGATCCGATCCGGCGCGGCTCGGTGTCGCCGCCGCCGATCTCGATCTTGCGCGGCTTCATCGCCTCGGGGACGACGCGGCTGAGCTCGATCGAGAGCAGCCCGTCGGCGAAGCTCGCGCCGCCGACCTCGACATGGTCGGCGAGCTGGAAGCGGCGCTCGAACGCGCGGCGCGCGATGCCGCGGTGCCGATGCGCGCTGCGTATTTCGACGAGGCCGGCACGTGACGCTCAGTCGGTTCTGCTGCGCGACGATCTCGATCTCGTCGGGCTCGTAACTCGCGGATGGCCAAGGTGACGCGGAAGCGGTCATCGGCATCGCGCACGATGTCGAACGGCGGGACAAGCCATCGGACGTTTCGCACGCGCTGCACCTTCTCGACGCAGGTCGAAGAGGTGATCGAAGCCCACCGTCGAGCGGCGGTAGGGGGTAAAGTCAAAGTCGGTTCTCATTTCCAAATCCTCCTGATTGAAGCAATTCGGGCATGAGATGCGCCGGGACTTAGAGCCGGCGCTCTCTATGTCCTCAGGACCCGGAAAATCCGGCATCCGGGAAAAAATTAGGAAGCCATTTTTCGATTTCAAGAGGTCGCGCGCGCGAAGATTCTGGATGCGCCATGTTCCGAAAATCCGCAGCGCCAAAGCGCGGAGCCGCAACGCGCGCGGCTCCGCGATCGGGTCAGGCGACGTGACTGTCGCCGGTATCGCGGCTCCATGCCGCGATCTGGTCCTTGATCGCCAGCTTCAGCTTCTTGAGCCGCGCAATCAGGACTTCGTCGGGCTGGCGGCGCTGCGCCTCCCGATCGATTTCGGCGTCGAGGCGGGCATGCTCGCGCCGCAGATAATCGATATGTTTGCTGGACATCTTCTTCTCCATGCCAAGTTGAGGATGTTGCAGCCCGAGCGGCTGCGGCGTGGATGTAGGAAAGCTATAGTCAGGATTTCAAGGGGTTGAAGTGTCTGCCTGTGGGAGACTGTCGGAAGCTGTGAAGAGCATCGCGCGGCGCCCCGCAGGGAAGGCACGACAGCCGGCATTGGGAAGCAAAGATGTAGAGGCGGTCGGCGCGCTACAGTTAAATCGTCACAACATGGGTTAGTCGCTGCAACCCGGCCTGGCGACCATTGTTTCGGTAGCATGCCGACTCGCGAGGAACAGGTTTACCCGCTCTTCCGGCGCGTCGCCGACGCCATTTGCGCTGTCCGCCTTCCTGGCCGCACCTGGGAATATGCGCTGCGCCGGAGCCAACCGGCATATGCTTCAGAATGGGAGTGATGGATGTGACCATGAAAGCACAGAAGCTTGATACGATCAGGGTCGAGAAACCCTGGGGCGTCGATCGGCTTCCTCCGCCCTTCGATGCACGGACTGGTGGCCGCGTCGGCGAAATCTGGTTTCGTCCGCCCAAATCCAATCCGCTGCTCGTGAAATATATCTTCACGAGCGAGCGCTTGTCGATCCAGGTCCATCCCGACGACCGGCAGGCGCAGGCGCGCGGACTTCCCGCAGGCAAGGAGGAATGCTGGTACATTCTTGACGCTGAGCCGGCCGCGGTGCTCGGCATTGGCACGCTTCGCGCGCTCGGCGAGCGCGAACTTGCCGATACCGCCCGCACGGGTGCTATCGAGGCGCTCATGGAGTGGCATCCGGTGCGCGCGAACATGTTCTTTCATATTCCGCCCGGAACCGTCCATGCGATCGGCACCGGGGTCACACTCGTCGAAATTCAGCAGAATGTGGATGTTACCTATCGTCTCTACGATTACGGCCGCCCGCGCGAGCTGCACCTCGCTGATGGGACGGCGGTCGCGAAGGCCGCGCCAATGTCACGCGATCTCTGCCGCCAAGTCGATATCGCAGAGAGCGCGTTGTTGCTCGACAGCCGCCATCTCGCGGTCGCGCACCTGAACGCCAACGACCTTTCGCCGCTTGCCGATGCGAGGGATGGGGCGATGATCGTCCCACTCAGCGGCACGGTCGCGGCTGACGGCGTGACCGCGCAGGCGGGCGAGTGCCTGTGGGCCGAGGACTTCGCTACCATCGAGGCCGGAGCCGGCGCGCGTTTTCTGGCGGGTTGGCACAAGCCTTGACGCCCTGCGCCACCTTGGCGCGTCACCGATGGAGGGCGATCCGCCTGCGCCAGCTGGCCTGGCACCGTCCTGCCGCCCGAGACGCCTAGCGAGGCGCGTCGGCTGCCGCGCATGTTACAGGGTTGATCGGCTATCCGCCCGAGGCTTTCTCTACGGCGCTTCCCATCTCCTCTCCGAGGCGCACCGGCCGTTCGGGAAACCAATCGGGGTTGAACGCGATCGCTTGCTTCTCGAACAGCATCACGATCGTGGAGCCGAGGAGAAAGCGACCCATCTCGTCGCCCTTGCGCAGCAAGACTTCATCGGGGGCGTAGGACCATGACGATATCTTGCCCGATCGCTTTGCATTCAACACGCCATGCCATGACGTTGCGATGCTGCCGACGATGGTCGCACCTACGAGTATCATCGCAAAATGGCCGTGAGTGGGGACCTCGAACAGGCATATGACCCGTTCGTTGCGCGCGAAGAGACCGGGCACGCCGCGCGCGGTCGTCGGATTGACGGAGAAGAGCGAGCCCGGGACGTAGATCATGCGTCTGAGCTCGCCGTCGCATGGCATGTGCAGCCGATGATAATCCCTGGGCGAGAGATAGAGATTGGCGAAGCTACCGTTTTGGAATGTCGAGGCGAGCTTAGTGTCGCCGCCCAGAAGCGCGGCGGTGGTGAAGCTATGACCCTTGGCCTGGACGATGTGATGATCGTCGATCGCGCCGAACTGGCTGATCGCCCCGTCGACCGGACAGATGAAATCGGCATCGGCAAGCGGGCGGACACCCGGCTTCAGCGGACGCGTGAAGAAGTCGTTGAAGCTTGCATAGCTGCGAAGATCGGGATTTTCCGCCTCGCTCATGTCGACGCCATATTTGTCGACGAACCATTGGATGAGCCTAGGGGCCAGCCGGCCCGACGACGCGGCAACACGGCCGGCGAATTCGGTCAGGTGCCGCTTCGGCATCGCATGCTGGGCAAGGATTTTCAGGCGCTCGAACATAATTTCATCCGGTGGTCGATCCTGCGGAGGCACAACCGATCGCATGGGAAGAGACGTCGGCGCGCGGCGCTTCGTTCCGGCAATGATGCTTTATGCCGATGTTGCCGGGCAAGGGAAGGCGCATGGCTTGGCGCTCGCAAGGAAATATGATTTGGGTGCTGGTGCCTGCTCAGCCTCGGCGGGCCTTTGGCGGTCCTCCCGCCGGACGCACGAACCGGTAACTCTTCTGCGCAGTTTCGCATTGCAGACTGCTGCAGGCGGTTGTTGATCATGATGTCGCTGGCGATCTTCGGGCAGCGTGGCGAGCTTCTCGGCCGTCTCGGCCGCCGTCAGGAGTGCCGTCCCGATGCCGCGGCGGCGGTGATCCCCATCGACGAGCAGCAGGGTGACGCGGCCGACGAGTCCGTGTTGCAAGGTCGGAACGGCGGCCCAGGCGCAGCATCCGACCAGCCCGCCGGCGTCGGCGACGAGAAGTCCGGCCCTCGCCTTGCCGATCGCATCGATGTTCGCATCGATCGATATGCGCTTCGGCGGCTCGGCAAGCTGCGCGAGCAGACGACCGAGAGCTTTTCGGTCGTTGCCAGAACGAGCATGTCGGCAGGGCGAACGGGTTCGGGCACGGGCTGGGGTGTGACGATCCTGAGCACCGGCTTGGCCTTCGGCGGCGGCGGCGGATCCTGCCGCCTTCGCACAGGCTCCGGCGGCTCAGACGGACGCGCCTTTCCGCGTCGGCGGATGGGTGATTGCTCCTCGAGGGGTTCGGCGGCTCTGGCTGTTTTCTTTTTGGGCTCCGCTGCGGGCTCGCGTTCGGCCGAGAGTTTCCAGCTGTCGGCCGCACCGCCGCGGAGATATTGCGCGATGTCGGCAGCGCTTGCGGTGAGCCCTTCCTTTCCAATCCCGAGGAGCGGCTTGCCCCCTGCATCGGTGAGGCCGAACTTCCCATAGTCGCCGACGCCCGGCGTCCGCTTTCGCGACCGGACGAGCTTCATGCCGCGATGCTCGGCCATTGCGCGAAGCTCGTCTCCTGTCGGCTCGCTCGCCATCGATCAGGGCCGGAAAGGGGAGGCGGGCCGGGCCTGCGGGGAGGGGACGCTCGCCCGGACCGCCGGCGCGCGCTCGCCCGCGCCTTGGCGGGAACCGGTGCGGCTACGGCGCGCTCTGCCGATATGCGCGCGCGCCGTTTCACCCGCTCGACCATGATCGACCATGTCGCCTATGACGAGGCGGCGTCGGTGCTTTCCATCAACTTCCGGGACAGCGGCAAATATCTTTATCATGGCGTCCCGCCCGCGATCTACGACGGGCTGTGCGCCGCGGAATCGCTCGGCGCCTTCTTCAACGCGCATATCAAGGACTATTTCCGCTGCGAGCGCGACCCGGCGCGCAAGCGGTTCGGTCCCGGTGCCTGAAGCTCCGGCGGTTATCGGTACTGCGAAGGCGCCGCTCATGCGCGCTTGCGCGCGGCTGTCTTGGCTGGCGCCTTTTTCGTGGGGGCCTTTTTGGCGGGCGCCTTTTTGGCACTGCCGGCCTTCGCCTTTCCGCCGCCGTCGCCGATCGACTTTTTCAGAGCGGCCATCAGGTCGACGACATTCGATCCGCTCGGCGCCTTCTCGTCCTTGTCGTCGTCGAGATTGAGCGTCTTGCCCTTCTTCTTGCGCTCGATGAGTTCCTTTAGCGCCTCCACATAGCGATCGTGAAAGTCGCTCGCATCGAACTTGCCCGTCTTCTTGTCGATCAGCGTCGTCGCGAGATCGAGCAGATCTTCGTCGGGATCGCTGTCGGCGATGTCGCGGAAATAGCTCGCCGCCTTGTTGACCTCGTCGGCATAGCGCAGCGTCTCCATGACAAGACCCCGGCCGCACGCCTTGATGCTGACGACATATTCGCGTCCGCGCATCGCGAGCTGGCCGAGACCGACCTTGCCGGTGCGGCGGAGCGCTTCGCGCAGCACGATGAACGCTTCCTCGGCAAGATCGTCGGCGGGGACGACATAATAGGGTTTCTCGAAATAGATCTCGTCGATATCCTCGGCCTCGACGAACTGGGTGAGCTCGAGCGTCTTCTTGCTCTCGAGCTTGACCCCCTCGATCTCCTCGTCGTCGAGCAGCACATATTGGTCCTTCGCATATTGGAAGCCCTTGACGATCTCGTCGACATCGACCGGGCCGACGCCGGGGACGACCTTCTCATATTTGATGCGCTTGCCGGTCGGTTCGTGGATCTGGTTGAAGGCGATCGTCGCCCCGCTCTTCGTCGCCGAATAGATCTCGACCGGGATCGACACGAGCGCCAGGCGGATCTGGCCTTTCCAATAAGGGCGCGCAGCCATCGTCACTCACTCCTTTGCCAATGCTCCTTCAATGCGCGCGGTCGCCGAGCGTTCCGCGCCGGCGATGGGAAGGGAAGCCCGATCACCGCAACGGGATCGAAAGCGGGAGCTGGAAATGGCCGGACAGTCGCGAACGCGCGCGCCTGCCTTTTTCGCGGCCCGCGACCTGCCGATCCGAGCTTGTCAGACGGTCCAGCGCGCGGGCGCGAGCGCGATGGCGATCGGAGGCTGCACCCGCTGCCATTTCGTTGCGGCGAGCACGTCGTTGCTCTCCTTCGCCTCGCGGCCCGGTCCAAGCGACCAGGTGATATGATAATGGCTGCCGTCGCCGCGATCGGTGGTACCGCCGATGCGCACGACGAGCGCCTGGACGCCCGCGCCGTCGTCGACTTCGCCGACGATCTCGCCCGCGTGCGCGGCGGGTAGGGGCGTGTCCTCGGCAGTCCCGAAGCGCGAGCCGGCCGCGATGATCGGCCCCGTCACCGCGCCCGACAGCAGCCGGTCGCGCTCGGCGGCGAGCATGCGGTTGCGGAAGGTGGCGGGGTCGCAGGCGCCGCGCTCGCTCAGGATGGTCGGCCGCGCCAAGTTCGATCCAGGCCGGCGCATGGTCGCTCGTCTTGTCGAGCGCCCGCGGGCGGGTGTCGACGCCGGCTGCCTCGAGCCGCTTCGCCGCGGGCTTGTTCAGCAGCAGATGGTCGATGCGGATGCCGGCATTGCGTTCGAACGAGCGCCGCCAATAGGCCCAGAAGCTGTAGATGCGCTCATCGGGATGCAGGTGGCGGATCGCATCGGTCCAGCCCTGGTCGAGGATGCGGCGATAGGCGGCTTTGGCTTCGGGCGCGAAGAGCGCGTCCTTCTTCCAGTTCTCGGGTTTGTACACATCGAGGTCGGTGGGAATGACGTTGAAGTCGCCGCAAATGACGACGGGGGCATCGAGGTCGAAAAGCGTTGTCAGATGCGCGTCGAGCCGCGCCATCCACTGCATCTTGTAATCGAACTTCGGACCGGGCCAGGGGTTGCCGTTGGGAAGATAGAGGCCGGCGACCAGGATGCCGCCGACCGCGGCCTCGATATAGCGGCTCTGCTCGTCGCCGGGATCGCCGGGGAGCCCGCGGCGCGTTTCGTGGATTTCGCCGACGCGGCTCAGCATCGCGACGCCGTTCCAGCGGCTCTGGCCGTGCCAGATCACATCGCAGCCCGCGTCGCGGATCGCCTTCTCGGGGAATTTCTCCTGAGGGGCTTTTAATTCCTGCAGGCAGACGATGTCGGGCTCGGCCTGCGCGAGCCAGCCGAGCAGAATGTCGAGGCGGCCGCCGATGCCGTTCACATTATAGGTCGCGATCTTCACAGGTCGGGCAGCGTCTGGTCGGCGCGGCCCCAGCCTTGCAGCGCCTTGAGGCCGGCGCGCTTCAGCAGCGCCTTCGCGTCGGTGATGCGGAAATGCGACGGCTTGTCGATCGTCTCCATCTCCTTCCAGCTGATGGGCGCGGCGACCGGGGCGCCCTCGCGCGCGCGCGCCGAATAGGGCATCACCGCGGTCGCGCCGCGCTGGTTGCGGAGATAATCGACGAAGATCCGGCCCTTGCGCTGCGCCTTGGGGAGGGCGGCGGTGAAACGATCGGGATCCATTTGCGCGACGGCGCGGGCGAGCCGGTGCGCGAAGTCCTTGACCTCGGGCCATTCGGCGCGCGGCACGAGCGGGGCGATCACATGGACGCCCTTGCCGCCGGTGAGCATTGGAAAGGTCTCGAGGCCCATCTGCTTCAGGATGTCGCGGAACTGGAAGGCGGCGCTACGGACCGCCTCGAAATCGAGACCGACGTCGGGATCGAGATCGAAGACGAGCCGATCGGCCTTCTCGACATCCTCGATGCGCGCCCCCCAGCCATGGAACTCGATCGTGCCCATCTGGACGCAGGTCATCAGGCCCTCGGGCGTGTCCATATAGAGATAGGGTTGATCGTCGCCATCCTTCTCCTCGATCGCGACCTGCTTCACCGCATCGCCGAAGCTTCCGGCATCATGTTTCTGGAAGAAGCATTTCTTGGCGCGGCCCTGCGGACAGCGCACGAGGCTGATCGGGCGCGAACCCGCCCACGGCAGCATGATCGGCGCGACCGCAGCATAATATTCTGCAAGCTCGCCCTTGGTGAGTCCCGCCTCGGGAAAGATGACGCGGTCGGGGTTGCTGATCGGTACCGGCGAGGCGTGCGCTACCTCGGCGACCGGCGCTTCGCTTTCGATGACGACCGCCTCCGCCTTCTTGTCCTCGCGAAGGCCGAGATAGCTCGGGTGGCGGAGCGTGCCATCGTTCGTCATCTCGGTGTAGGCGATCTCGGCGACGAGCTTCGGCTCGATCCAGTGCGCGCCGCGCGTCTCGGTGCGGGGCGCCTTCACCGTCGGCTCCTTTCGTTCGAGCGGCTTCATCATCGCCTGGAGGCGGAAGAGCTCCTCGGTATCGAAACCGGTCCCGACCTTGCCCGCGTAGCGCAGCGCGCCCTTCTCATGGACGCCAAGCATCAGCGAGCGGAAGGCGCGCGACGTGTCCGAGGGTGTCCAGCCGACGATGACGAACTCCTGCCGCTTGATGCACTTGGCCTTGAGCCAGCTTCCCGCGCGCGCGCCGACATAGCGCGCATCGCCCTTTTTCGAGATGACCCCTTCGAGACCCGCAGCGCAGAAACTCTCGAGCAACGCCTCGCCGCTGCCCGCGATATGATCCGAGTAGCGGATATGCCTGGAGGCCTTGGGAAGAATTTTGGCAAGATGCGCCTTGCGGTCGAGGAGGGGGAGGGCGGTCAGATCCTCGCCGTCCAGCGCGAGCAGATCGAAGGCGAAATAGTCGATGCTATCGGGCGCGGACTTCAGGGCATTTTGCAGTGACTGGAAGCTTGAGCGGCCTTCAGCATCGAGCACGACCGCTTCACCGTCGATCAGCGCGCTGTCTACCTCCAGCTTTGCGGCCTCGGCGAGGAGCGGCGCGAAGCGCTCCGACCAGTCGAGACCGGAGCGCGTATAGGCGCGGGCCTCGCCGCCGCCGACCGCGATCAGCAGGCGGTAGCCGTCATATTTCATCTCGTGAACCCAGCCCCTGCCGGCGGGAACGCTGTCGACGAGCGTCGCCAGCTGGACCGGACGAAAGGGCGGGGGAGCCGCAGCCTTTCGTTCGCCGCGCTTCGAAGAGGGGGCGCGCTCTGCAGGGCTCGGTGCGGCGGTCTTTCTGGCGTCTGGCCGCATGACCATCCGGCGCCGCGATCGTTCCCGGTGGCGGGGCAACTTGCCCGCCCCGCCATGCGTTCCCATTTTCGTCCCCGAAACATGGAGCTTCAACATGGCGAATGGCTGGGCGCGCGACGGCGCCGTTCAGGAGCAGATCGACGACACGGTGAGCGATGCCGTCAAGGAGGCGCGCCTGCGGCTGCTGTCCGGCAAGGGCGCGGACTATTGCGACGATTGCGGCGAGCGGATTCCGCAGGCGCGGCGAAAGGCCTTGCCTGCGAGCCGTACCTGCATCGGGTGCCAGACGCTTCGCGACGCCGAACGCCGTCCGGCCGGTTTCAACCGCCGGGGAAGCAAGGACAGTCAGCTGCGTTGACCCCGTTGGAAAGCGGCCGCGGCGTCGACTTCAGGCGCGCGCCTTGGCTGCGGCGCGGACTTCCTGCGATCGGTCGAGCGCGATAACGAGGATATCGTCGCCGTCGACGATGACGCCGACATTGTCCATGCCGACGAGCGACACGCGTTTTCCGGGCGCGCGGACGAGGCAATTGTGGCTGTCGTGTGCGAAAAGATCGTCGCTGCAAGCATTACCGGAAGCGTCGGCACCTGCGAGCGCGTGCACCGCCTGCCAGCTGCCTAGGTCCGACCAGCCCATCGACACGGGGACGACCGCAACGCGGGCGTCTTTCTCCATCACGGCATAGTCGATCGAATCAGAGGGCGCCTGTTCGAACGGCGCGCTTGCCGCGTGCAGGGCATCGCCATCGTGCAGCGCATTGGCGACCGCGGCTTCCGCCGCGCGATATATGGCCGGGCAATGCGTGAGCATCGCTTCGCGCATGCGACCGGCCCGGAAGAGGAAGATGCCGGCGTTCCAGCTGTAGCCACCCTCGCGAAGCATCGCTTCGGCATCGGCGAGGGGCGGCTTCTCGACGAAGCGGGCGACGGCAAATCCCGCGCCGCCGAGCGGCGCCGCCGCTGGCGATGTAGCCGAAGCCGGTGTCGGGCCGATCGGGGGCGATGCCGAATGTAACCAGCCAGTCGTCGCGCGCCAGATCGGCGGCTTTGGCGATGGCGCCCCGGAATGCGGCTACATCGGCGATGACATGATCGCTCGGCATGACGAGCAGCAGAACGTCATCGGCCGACGAAGCGACCGCGAGCGCGATGGCGGCAGCGGTGTTGCGCGCCGCGGGCTCGACGATCAGCCGAAGGTCGCGACCCTCGGATTGCTCGCGCACCATCGCGACATGCTCGGCGCCGCACACGATGAGCGGCGCCGAAAAGCCGGCTCCGGTTGCCCGATCGAGCGTGCGGGCGAACAGGCTCTCCTTTCCGATGATGTCGAGAAACTGTTTGGCACGCGCGCCGCGGGAAGCAGGCCAGAGGCGCGTACCCGCGCCGCCGCAAAGAATGACGGGCTGGATCGTCGCAGACATAGGATCAACCTTCTAGGGTCGGGGCGGAGGCGCGCGAGCTCGACCCGATCGACTTTCCGCCGTTTTCGAAATGAGCGACCGGCTGGACCATGTCCGAATGAACGCCGCGCAAGCGAGCGAGTTGCCCCTGTTTCTGCGCAAAGGCCCGAAATTCGGGGCGGATTAACGCAGGTTATACCGAATTCTCGCATGCGTGATCCGGATTGAGCGCGGTCAGCGTGTCCTGTTACGCCGGAAAATTGCGAAGTCGGCGATAAGAATGCTTCAACGACGAAGATTGTGGAGGCTTGCCGGTCGGACTTCACTTCCGCCGCATGCAGCCCGCCGGGGCACCGGGGCGTTGAACAGGCATGAACCAGAGTGACACCTTTCTGATGCTGGCCGGGCAAGAACTGAAATTCCTCTCCGACCTCATCGCGCGGATCGATCAAGGACGTCTTGATCCTGTCGGCCTCGACCGGGAGGCCGCGATCCTCCTCCTGCGCGAGGTAGCGGCGGAGCGCCGAAGCCTAGTCGATCGCCTGAAATCTTATGAGGGTGAGGGCGGCGCTGCCTGGACCGGAGCGCCCGTATAGGGGCTCTTTGTCGGTCCTTGCTAATCTCGTCCGCCGCTATCCCTTGGCATTTCGGCGGCGCGTTTCCCAACCCTTTTTCGCGGCCGCCGATCGCTTTTCGCTGCTCTTGCCCGCACCGCTTTTGCGGCCACCTTTTCTCGAGGCTTCATGGGTATCGGGCTGGCCACGGCCGGAACCCGACTTGTTGCCGCCGCCCGACTCCTTGTTCACCGTTGCCCATGCGCGGCTCTCCGCTTCCTTCTTGCCGACGCCGCGCTTCTCATAACTTTCTTCGATATGCTCGGCCTGCGCTTTTGCTTATCGGTGTAGCTTGATTTGTCCCCACGGGGCATGACAATTCTCCCTATCCGGCCCCCTTTGGTCAACCAACGGAACATCTTGGGGTTCCGCTAAAGACGCTAATCGGTGGCATGCAAGACCTCGCTTCCGGAGACGGACACGAGCGCGCTGGCCGTGTCGGCACCGCGTGACAATCGTTGCGAGCGCCGGCGGCGCCCAGATATGATTGCCGCTCGGCGCGGTCTATCCGTTGACGACCGTTCCGCCGTTCGGGTGGAGCACCTGGCCCGATATGTAGCTGCTGTCGTCGCACGCAAGAAAGAGGAAGCTCGGCGCGACCTCGTTGGGCTCTCCCGGTCGCTTCATCGGCGTCGTCTCGCCAAAACTTTCGACTTTTTCGGCGGGCGCTCCGCCGCGTGGATTGAGCGGGGTCCAGATCGGTCCGGGCGCGACCGCATTCACCCTGATGCCCTTCTCGATCAGATTCTCGCTGAGCGAGCGCGTGAAGGCGGTAATGGCGCCCTTGGTCGCACTATAGTCGAGCAGACCACCGCTCCCCTGATACATGGTCACGCTCGTGCAATTGATGATCGCCGCGCCTTTCTTGAGATGCGGCAGCGCAGCCTGCACAAGATAGAACATGCCGAAGATATTGGTGGCGAAGGTGCGCTGCAGCTGCTCCGGGCTGATGTCGCGAATATCGTCCGCCGGATGCTGTTCGCCCGCATTGTTGACGAGAACATCGATGCGCTTCAGCTTGCTCACGACCTTGTCGACGATAGTCTTTCCGGCGCTGCTTTTACCCACGTCGGCCTTGACGAGGATCGCGGTGCGCCCTTCGGCGCCTACGAGCGAAGCCGTTTCCTCGGCATCGGCCTTGTTGCTCTTGTAAACGATGGCGATGTCCGCACCTTCGCGTGCGAACAATACGGCTACCGCGCGCCCGATCCCGCTGTCGCCGCCGGTCACGATCGCGACCTTGTCCTTGAGCCGGTCGGAACCGGCATAGCGCGGCTCCCATTTCGGCGCGCGGTCGAGATCGGATTCCCGGTCTTTCGGCGGTGTGCGGATCGTCTTCGTATCGCCGACCTCCTTCCGCAGTTTCCTTGCCGCCGTCTGTTTTCCGCGCTTCTCGGACGCGGTTTCTCCGACCTTTCCGGCCTCTGATTTGCGTGCCATTGCCAGACTCCTCCTGTTCTGCCTGTCATCGACAAACCGGCGGGTCCTACACTTGGTTGCGGAGCACTTGGCTCATGCCGAGCTGCGCTGCGGCGGTGGTCTGGAAATGCGCGGCCGACTTTCTACCTATGCAGCGTTGCAATCCTTACCGCCCGGGTGCGCGCCCTGCGCTGCCGAAGCTGAGAGAAGAAGTTTGTCCAAGATCGTGAACGGTGCCAGCCTGCAACCTCGCTCCGGAGGGGCCCCAAAAACATCGTGCTGCTGCTCCACGGCTTCGGGTCGAGCGGCGCCGACATGATTTCGCTGGCGCGGCAGTGGCAGGAAGCCCTTCCGGACGCTCTTTTTCTGGCGCCACACGCGCCGCAGCGATGTTCGATGATGGGCGCGGGCTACCAATGGTGGGGGCTGTCGGGCTTTGCGCCGGCCGCGCTGGCCGCGGGTGCTGCATCGGCAGCGCCTGCGATCGACACATTCATCGACCGGAAGCTCGCGCAATATGGCCTCAGCGAGTCCGATCTTGCGCTGGTCGGCTTCAGCCAAGGCACGATGATGGCGCTCCAGATCGGCCTTCGCCGCCCGCGCGCCGTCGCGGCGATCGTCGGCTATTCGGGCATGCTCGCCGGCGCAGCGGATCTCGCGCACCATGTTCCGTCGAAACCGCCGGTGCTGCTGGTGCACGGCACGGCCGATCCCGTCGTACCGATCGCGGCGCTGCATATGTCAGAGAGCCAGTTGAAGCGGCTCGGCGTCGAGGTCGAGACGCATATCTCCTACGGCGTCGGGCACAGCGTCGATCCGGTCGGCCTGCGGACAGGCCGCGATTTCGTGGCCGGGGCCTTTGCGAAATCTTCCGGCTGAACCGCTGAAGTTGCTGTGGCGGCACGGGCGGTGCGGCGGCGGTGAGCGAAATGGAGTGGCCGGGAGGGGGTGATCCCCTGCGGCTGGGGAGTGGCGAGGAACTGCCGGGTCCAGCCTGCGTTGGCTTGATGGTTCAACCATCAGGACAGTGACCATGGACAGGCTGCGGCGGCTCGAGACATTTGCGCGGACGGGATGGTTCGCGCGCGGGGTCGTCTATTGCCTGCTCGCATGGATTGCGCTCACCGGTTCGTCTGCCGACGACGCCAGTCCGCAGGCTGTGTTCCGCTCTGTCCGCGACATGCCTGCCGGTTCGATCCTTCTCGCCCTCCTCGCAATGGGGCTGGCGCTCTACGGCGCCTACCGCCTCTACGGGGCGGCGCTCGACAGCGAGAATAAGGGGGCGGGCGCAAAGGGTGTCGCGGTGCGTGTTGGCTATGCGGCGAGCGGTATCGCCCATTTCATCCTGGCTTGGGCGGCGCTTCGCCTCGCCTCGGGCGGCGGCGCCGAAGAAGGGCGCGAAAAAGAAGCGGCGGGCATGCTGCTCGATTTGCCGCTTGGCGGCCTCCTGCTCGGGCTCGTCGGCGCCGGTTTCCTCGCGGCGGCCGTGCAGCAAGCCGTCAAGGCCTGGACCACCGAATTTGCAAAGCATCTCGATGCAGCCGCGTCGGGGTGGGCAGTGCCCGTGGGACGGGCGGGACTTGCGGCGCGCGCGGTCGTGTTCGCGGTCATCGGCGCCTCGCTCATTCGCGGCGGCTGGTTCGGCGCCGCGGGAGAGGTCAAGGGTCTCGGCGACGCGCTCTCGGCGCTGACCGACAGTCCTGCGCTCCTCTATCTGCTCGTCGCCGCCGGCCTCTTTCTTTTCGGCGTCCACAGCTTCGTCGAGGCGCGTTGGCGGCGGCTTCGCGACGAGGACATGATCGCTCGGATTATGGCTTCGCGGCGCTGACGATTTTTCACTGGGCGGCCTTGCGGAACCCCGTGGCCCTCGCTGCGTTAGCAAGGGCAGTCATCACAGGGAGACTTTCGATGAAGAAGCTGTTCGTAACCCTCGCCGCAACCTCGGCCCTCGCGCTCGGTGCGTGCCAGAGCCCCGCCGCCGACAAGGTCGAGGACCAGGCCGAAGCGAAAGCCGAGGCGATCGACGATCAGGCCGACGCGATGCCCGAAGGCCCCGCCAAGGAAGCGATGGAGCAGAAGGCCGATGTCGTCGAAGAGCAGGGCGAAGAAAAAGCCAATGCGATGGACGACAATGGCGAGATCGCTCCGTCCGAGACCGGCGTCGGCGACACGCAAAAGAAATAAGACTGCCTTCCCTAAGGGCAGGGTGAAGGGCGCCGGTTCCGGCGCCCTTTATCGTTTCGGAGCCTCGGATCGGCTCCGGCGGCGCGAATGAAACCGTGGCGCCGGCTGGCGTCAGCTCAGCGTCCGGTCCAGGAAGTCCCGGATCAGCAGCACAAATTCTTCGAGATTGGTCTCGAGCAGCCAATGGCCGCCGTCGAGCAGATGCAGCTCGGCGCCCGGAAGGTCGCGCAGATAGGCGCGCGCGGACTTCTCGGGCATATAGAAATCCTGCGGTCCCCAGACGATAAGCGTCGGCGGGGGGTGGTCGCGCAGATAGCGCCGATGTTCGCCGAACCAGGACCGGTTGGCCTTGAGGCCGGCGATGAGGTCGATGGCGATCTCGCGGCGCCTCGGGGTGATCAGCGACCAGTGAAGTTGCCAGAGATCGGGTGGAATGCGCGGGGCGAGCTCTGGCCGTACGTTATTCAGAAACTCGTCGCGAAAAACCTCTTCGCTGATTGCCTTGCCGATTTCGGCGCGCATGTCGGGCTCGGGAAGCGACCAGCTCTTCTCGATCTCGGCATATTTGTCGCCCAGCGCATCCTCGTACGGAATATCGCCATTCTGGATGATCTGCGCGACGATGCGCTCAGGCTTCATGATCGCGAGACGCACGCCGATTGGCGATCCGAAATCGTGAAGATAGATGGCGAAATTCTCGACGCCGAGTGCGCGCACGAACCCGTCGAGAAGCCTCGCATAGCCGCCGAAGCTATAATCGAAATGCTCGGGCGTATCGCTGTAGCCCATGCCGGGATAGTCGGGTGCAAGCAGCCGCCACCGATCGCCAAGTCGCGGCAGGAGATTGCGAAACTCGAACGACGAGCAGGGATAGCCATGCGGCAACAATAGCACCGGGGCGTCGGGCGGGCCCGCCTCGCGGTAGAAGATGCCGACGCCGCCGACATCGATGCGCCGGTGGAAGATTTCTACCGTCACCGCTCACATCCCTCGATCATCATGATCTCAAGGCGCCGGCAGCTTGACCTCGGGCAGCGCGTCGAGGTCGGCCTTGGTCATGCTCGTCTGAAGATCGGTGTCGTCGCCGCGCACGACGACCTTGAGGCCTTGCACCGGCACATGAACATAGCGGTCCGGACCGATGCCATCGAGCTCGACGAGAAGACGGTCCACCTTGTCGTCGGTGCCGCGCAGTACCTGCGATACGTCGCCCAGATCCTTCCCGTCCGCACCGACGATGTCGGCGTCGAGAAGCTGTGCCTCGCTGAGACCGAGCGCCGCGGGGACCGGACCGGCCACAGTGGCGCTGGTCTCGGCCGCGCGTTCCATCCTGTCCTCGGCCGCTTCCTGCTTGCTGTCGCAGGCTGCGAGAAGAAGTGCGGAGCAGGCACCTAGGAGAAGGATGCGCATGATCTGTCCTTTCAATGAGGTAGCAAGCGTCCGTTCGACGCTCGGTTTCGTCGCGATCTGGTTCGGAAACGCTCCGCTCGACAAGCGGTTGCGCCCGGCCCAGACGCGGCGGGTAGCTGTCGAGCCGATCCCTCACCTGCGCGGTGACGTCCCTGTCTGCGTAGGGAAGAGCGAACGGCTCGTCTCGGCAATCGCCAACTTGGGAAACATGGATCAAGGTCCGCCAGATTCTGCTCGTCTAAGGCGCATGCCTGATTCTCGTCCGGGCCGGGAGCTGGGGGGCTCCCGCCGGTCCGGGTTCGAGAGCGACGAAGGGCTTCGCCGATCGGCGGAGCCCTTTGCCGTCTATCGCTCTCTCAGTTCGAGGCGGAATACTCACGCGATCGCGTTCACCTTGATTTTCTAAGGTGCCTCAGCCCGCCTCCGTCACGCCCTCGTCGAGCCCGCGCGTCTTCGGTCGGAGGGCCTTGTAGCGCGGAAGGAATGCCACCATCGGCATCCAGCTCGGCGCCTCGGCCGTATATAGATGGAAGGCTGGCGCAATTTCTTCGGGATCGTCGAGCGTGCCCGCGGCGATATCGATCTCGTCGGCCTGATGGCGCACATGGATCGTCAGCGGCGAGCCGCACATCCGGCAGAAGCTGCGCGTCCCGAAGCTCGTCGATGCGAAGTGTCCGATATGCTCCTCGCCAGCGAGGATATGGTACCGGTCCAGATGCACCGTCGTGAAGACCATGCCTCCCGAACCCGAGACATGCTGGCAGACCCGGCAGTGGCACCATCCGGTGTCATAGGGCTTCTCTTCGAGGCGGTAACGAACCGCCCCGCAAGCACAGCCCCCTTCGAGAGCAAAGTTTTCGGGGGTTGCAGGGTCGCTATCGGACGTATTCGGCATGGACGAGCCTTTCTCGGGGCGCGATTGGCGGGGACGGCGCGGACGGCTCAGCGGCGTTGTGGCGCCGGCTGCCCGAGCGGGGAGGGGGAAGCGGCGCGATTCCCCTTCCCGCGCCGTCTCACAGCGGCAATTCGCCCTCGTCCTCGCCGTCCCAATAATGCGCGCGGGTGCCCGACACCTTGATGAGGACGATTCCGGGCGTCTCGATCCCGTCCGGCCACCAGCGTTCGAGGCCCTTCGTCCAATGTTCGGCGAACTGGGCCTTGTCGCGGATCAGCGCGGCATGACCCTCGACCGCGAGAAAGAAGGGACGCATGCCGAGTAGCCCGGACTTGCCCTGGTAGCTCAGATTGACGTTCGGGTTGGCGGCGATATCGGCGACCATGAGCGCCGTCTCGTCGGTAAAGAACCAGGCATCGCCGTCATAATCGACCTCGCGATTGTTGCTCATCGGCCGCGACCCGATGGCGCCGCCCGCGGTGTGCGTCGCGAGCATCGCGAAGTCGATATCCTTCATTTTTTCGGAGAGCTGTTCGATCGTCATGGTCATGGGAGGAGCCTTTTTTCTGGAGCGTCTATGTCTGCATCAATGCGCCGCGAAGGAGGGAGTTGCGGCGGGAGCGGTTGGCCGTGCGCCCTGGGTCAGGGCCCGGACGCGGCGGTCCGGCCTTGCCGCCGCGGCGCGCGGATCGGACGATATTCGCAGGTGATTGCGAGCTCTCGCCGCGGAGCGGGAACGAGATGGATGTGGAGCCGGGCTTCGGCGGCGACCGCGTCGAGCGAAAAGGCCTGCTCGGCCTCGTACATCTCGTCGCGGTGCGGCTGCAGCCACTGCCGCACCGAGGCGAGTGCGCGTGACTTCGCTCGCGCGAGCGTGTCCCCGACGATGAAAAGATTGCGGTGGCGCTCGAGAAATTCGCCCGGCACATAGCCGCCGAGATTGACATAATAGAGCCGTTCCGGACCCTCGAAAGGCTCGGGCTTCAGGACGATGTCATAGCCATCGGCGTGATCGATCTCGGCCCAGCAGTCGATATGGAGCCTGCCCGGCGTGCCCCACCATTGGCGGCGGAGCGCGTCATACGTGTCGGTGATCGTGGGCGCGGCGACGAAGCGCATGTCGTGCAGCTCGATATTGGCGCCGGCCATCTCGCCGCCGATATAGATGGCGAAAAGCTTCATGCCGCTTTCTCTTCGGCGCTGGCTCCACCAATCGCCGCGGCAAGCTGTTCGCCGACGACCAGACCCATTTCGTGCGAGCTCGTGATTCCCTGTATGAAAGGGTGGCGGCCGAGAAGGAAGGGCAAGCTGAGGCAGAAGAGGCGGGCTTCCGGGATATCGTCCGCAAGCGGGTGGAACGCTTCGTCGATCGCGATACCTCGCGCCTCCGCCTTGCCGGCGCCAGGTTCAGCATCGCGCACGATCCCCTGTCGGCGCAGCGAGGGGAAAGGGAAAGCTGCGGCGCCGAGCGGGCGCTGACCCATCGCCTCGATGAAAACCGGGAAGTGCCGGTGCTCGCCGTCCAGGACCAGCGTCGCGCCTGCCTCCTCGCCGCTCGTGTCGATGCGGTAGTCGTCGCCGATCGCCATGACATCGAGCTTCCCGGCGCGGTGGAGGGCAAGCAATCGCCGGATCGATTTGTGCGGAACGGTGGCATAGTCGTCGACGAAGACCGGCTTGAAATGGCGGAGATAGCGGCGGCCGTCCGGTTCGAGATGCGGCGCGAGAAGCGCCAGAGTTTCGTGCATGCGCAGGATTGCGTAGCGCCAAGCGACGGTGTGCCTCGCGGCATAATCGCGCTTCGCTTCGGCAAGGTTGGCCTCGGCCCACTCGAACGGGTCGGTCGCCGCGCGCCGCGCGAAATAGGCCTCGCAGAAGCCCTCGAGGTCGAGATTCTTGAGGCCGATGCCCGCGGCATAAGGGAGATCGGCGGCTGCAAGCTCCGCCTTGAACAGTTCGAAGGCAGCATCGAGAAGCTGGTCGTCTCGGCTCGCGACAAGACGCGTGATTGCCTCCTCGGTACAGATTGCGAGCGGCTCGTAGGGCAGCGGCGCATAAAAATCGGCTTCGGGGAGCAGACCCTTCCTCGACATCATCGTCATGTGGAACGCGTCGGTGGCGGGTGCCGGACGATAATGCGTCTCGCCGTCATCGGCCTCGTCGAACGAGCCATGGGTGCCGGCGAGCGCGATACAGGCGTCGATGGCCGTGAGCGAGCTGCCGCGAATGCCGATGTCGCAGGGCGGCACCGCGGCCAGAGCCGAGGCGGGCCAGGGGCTGAGGAAAAAACCCGGGCGAACCTCGGGCTCGGCGGGCCATTGGTGGCCCGTCGCGAGGACGACATGGTCGAAAGCCTCGTCGGCGAGTTCGCCTGATCGCGTGCGGATCTTGAGTAGCATCGCGCCAGATGTGCTGACGGCGTCCTCGACGCGGCAGCGCGTACGCAGCTCGACCTCGATCCCGCGCGCGCGTGCCAGGTCGATAACGGCTTCGAACTGGTCGCGGAAATATTCGCCGAGCGCGACGCGCGGATAGAAGGTACGTTCGCCGATCGCATGAGGATCAATGCCGAGATCGGCGAGGCGTTCCGGCGGCTGGCGTATCAGCCAGTCGCACAGCGTCTCGGCAAGCGGCGGGATTTCGATGCTGGCGATGTTCGCGAGCATGGCGGGGTCGTTCCAGCCCGGCCGATAGGGCGTTCCGCGGCCCGCGCTCGCCTGCGCTTCATACACGGCAAGACAGAAGGGCGGAGGGCTGTGGGCGAGAAGCGCATGCAAGGTGTAGAGAGTGGTCGGGCCGGCACCGACAAAGGCTATGCGGGGTGTCATATTGCGACAATGCCCCGGCCGCGCAGAAGTTCGCCCGACTTGGTCTGGGTCAATGCGAATTCTCCTCCAGCGGTGGTCGGGACGCCGGGCAAAAAAAGGGGTCCGCATGCGCGGACCCGAAGGGGGCCATCAACTGGCTGGGAGGATTAGTCTTCGGTGCCGGGAGTACCCGTCTTCGGCGGCTTGCCGTCTTCGATGCGGCCTTCGTTGCGAAGGTCGCGGCCTTCCTGCGCCTTGCGCTTGGCCTCGGGGCTGTCGCCATTTTCGAAGGCTTCTTCCTTCACATAGCCGGCAGCTTCCTTGATCTGTCCCTTGACGCTCATGATCATGTCCATTGGCTGTGGGTTCTGGCTCGAGAAACCCTTGGGCGTGGACGAAAGTTGCCTGCGATCGCCCGGATTTATCTTCATCGCCGCGCGCAACTTTGGTCGCATCGCGGCGTTTCGCGGCGCGCGCGAAAGAGCAGGAGCGGGGATTTTCGACGATCGACTGGAAGTCGCCTGCGACCCTTCTTTCACCCCGCGGCGAACGTCGCCGCGTCCGCAACTTTCGTACCTTGTAAGCGTTCGCCCGTCATCATCGACGGGAGACGGTCATGCCTCACCAACAGTTCGAATGTGGCCGCATCGATCGAAGCGCGCCCGACGCGATGCTCGCCTGGGCGCGCATATTGGGCGTGAGTCAGTCCGAGATATTGATCGCGGTCGCGGCAGTCGGCGATCGCGCCGATGCGGTTCGTACCTATCTCGCGCGGCCGTGGCCGGAGCCCCTCGCTTGACGGCGGGTGCAGATGGGACGGGGGGCGACGCGGCTGCAGCCCACAGCCGTCGCCCCGACGGAATCAGCGAGAAGATGATCTCCGGACAGCGCTGGCACCGCCACGCTAGCCCCGTCTCCTTCGTGCTGCTGGCAGCGGTCGTCGCAATTGCGCTGTCGGGCCTCGTCGGCGGACAGCCGAGTCCGCTACGCAGCCAGGATTTCGGGGCGGCTCAGCTCGAGGTGAAGACGCCCTCGGTCATTCGCAACGGCGAGTTTTTCGAAACGCGCATTCGTGTCGAGGCGACCCGCGACATTTCCGACGCCGTGCTTGCGGTCTCGCCGTCGCTCTGGACCGACATGACGATCAACACGATGATCCCCGCCGCCGCCGAGGAAAGCTACAAGGACGGCGCCTATCGTTTCTCCTATGGCAAGCTTCGCGCCGGCGAGACGCTCGTCGTCAAGATCGACGGGCAAATCAACCCGCCGCTCTTCGCAGGAACCAGGGGCGACATCGCTTTGTTCGACGGCGAGCGGCGGCTCGGCAGTATGCCTTTCCAGATCAAGGTCCTGCCCTGATGGATATCGTCCTTCGCGCGAGCGTGATGTTTTTCCTGCTCTATGCGCTGCTCCGTCTCATGGGGAAACGCGAACTGGGACAGATGACGCCATTCGAACTGGTTCTGCTCGTCGTCATGGGCGACCTCATCCAGCAAGGCGTCACCCATAATGATTTCAGCCTGACCGGCGCGTTGCTCGCCATCGTGACCTTCGCCTTCTGGGCGCTCACGCTGAGCTGGACGACCTATCTCTTTCCGCGGCTCAAGAACCTGCTCGAAGGCCACCCGCGCGTCGTGGTGAAGCAGGGCGAAATCATCCGGGACAATCTTCACCGCGACCGTCTCACCACCGATGAAATCGAGTCAGAGATGCGGCTTGCAGGTATCGCCCACCTCTCCGACGTCGAATGGGCGATCCTGCCAGTAGACCGCAAGGCAAGATCAGCTTCATCAAGCGCTCGGACGGCGACAGCCGCGAGCAGCGCGATGCCGAGGATGGCGCGGTGTAAATCAGTCGATCGCAACTTTCGGGTCCGCCGCGCGCTGAACAGGCGCGGGGCACGACGATGGAGACTGCCATGAAACCGACCGAAATCGACACCGACGCCACCCATATCCTCGCGGCCGACCACCGTGCGGTCGAAGCCCTGTTCGAGGAATTCGAGAAGGCCAGCGGGAGCGACAGCAAGGCGAAGATCGCCGACCGGATCTGCACCGAACTCAAGATTCACGCGCAGATCGAGGAAGAAGTCTTCTATCCGGCGCTCAAAGGAAAGATCGACGACGACCTGCTGAAGGAGGCCTATGTCGAGCATGACGGCGCCAAGATCCTGATCAACGACATCGTCGCCTCCGGACCCGCCGACGAATTTTTCGAGGCAAAGGTCACGGTGCTGTCCGAAGAGATCAAGCACCATGTGAAGGAAGAGGAAAAGCAGCACGACAATATGTTCCAGCAGGCGCGTGCCGCCGATGTCGACCTCGACGCGCTAGGCGAGAGGATGCTCGCGCGGAAGGAAGAGCTGAAGCGCCAGGCCGAGACCGCAGGGCTGCCGCCTGCCGAGCTCGCCACCATGTAAGGTGAGCGCGGCTACGCTGATCGAACGGCGCACGCGCAAGCTGGCCCGGCATCTCGCCGGGAAGACGCTGCGGTTCGTGACAGCCGAAAGCTGCACAGGCGGTCAGCTGGCAGCCATCTTCGCCGCCGATGCCGCGCTCGGAGCCCATCTCGAGCGCGGCTTCGTCGCTTATTCGATCGACGCCAAATGCGAGATGCTCGGTGTCTTTCGGAAAGACGCCGAACGGGGCGGCGCCGTCAATCCCGAAGTCGCGGCCGCGATGGCGACGGGCGCCCTCGGCAAGAGCTGCGCCGATATTGCCGTTTCGATGACGGGATTTTGTGGGCCTCGCGAAGGTCGTGAGGAAGTCGGTCTGGTCTACATCGGTGTGGCCAGTGCCGACGCCGTACACGTCGAGGATTTTCACTTCGGCGATATCGGCCGCCGCAATGTTCTCGATCAGGCGGTCGCCGCAGCACTCCAGATCATGATCGATGCGGCCTCGTGAACGAGGATCGCGTGCGCTTCGGCGGGCAGGACCGGAGGCCGCAGCTCGGCCGAGCTCGGCAGCCGTCCTTAACGCGGCTCTTTTCGTTTCAAGGCGCCGGCCTTGTGGGCCGCTCGCTTGCCTTCGGCCGTTTCGACCAGATATTCGGGGTTTTCTGGCGATGCCGCGACATGATGGCCCTTGATGTCCATCGCTTTCGTCACTTTTTTCACGACCTTGCCCTCGGCGCGTCCGCCGTGGCTCTTCCAGGTCACCACGTCGCCTTTCTCGGGTTCGTCTTTCATGATTTCTTTCCTTTCCGCAAAACAGTCCGCGTGCGCGGCAAAGGTTCCTACCGGAGAGGGAGCCGCGAGTGGGAAGACGTCTGGCGCAGGCCCTTTCGTTGCGATTGCCGGTGACGTGGGGAGGCTTCGATGAATGACGATCATGCACGCGGACAACGCGACGGTCTGCGGCTTGCCCTCGCCCTACTTGCCGCTGAAGAGGCGAAATGGGCCGCCCTTTTGGGCGAGAGCCGATCCTGGCGGACGAACCGCGAACGCGAGGTGCGCCACAAGGCCCTGCAGGTCGCGCAAAGGCGGATACAGACATTGCTGAACCGCGCGACGCCGAAGGGATCGAATGCACTGGACCGCGAGGTCGCGGCCGCTCTCGAGAAAGCCGGGCTCTGACCGCCGGTGCGCGCTCGCCTACGTTTGCGCGAGGCCGGATAGCGCGGCTTCGAGGCTGTCGAGGGTGAAGGGTTTCGCGAGGATCGGCCGGTCGTTCCAGCACGGTCCGGGCTGACCGACGAAACCGCCGGTCGCAACGAGAAAAGGGATCGATCGCGCCGCAAGAGCCTCTGCGACCGCATCGCACGGCAAGCCCGTTTCAAGATACACATCAACGATCGCTGCATCGAACCCGCCTGCCGCGATATGCCCGAGCGCCGTGGCGATATCGCCAGCGTCCCCGACGATGTCGTGCCCCAGCGCGCCCAGCGCATCCTCCAGCATCATGGCGACAAGCGGATCGTCTTCGACGATCAATATCCTCCTGGACATCTCTTCCCCGTTATAATCTGCGAGCCACTTATACCGCGATCATGACCGTTCGACATCCCGCTTCATCCTGGTGACCTCAATCGCCCAGCCGCCCCCCTACGCCAGCGCTTCGGCGACACTCATCCGAAATCCTATTGATCCAGGTTAATCCCGCGCGGGACTCGGCACGTTCAGGGCTGGCCGGGTTGGTGAGGCTGCTTGCCACGAAGGGCGCGGCAGTGCATGCACGGCGGAAATTGATCGACCGGGGCCGAGGGGCATTTACATGGAATCGGCCAGGATCTCGTCGCTGGGCCGCGACACGCGGGCGAGCCGCCTGATCATCATTCTCCTCACCATTGGATTTGCCGCGCTCCTCGCTGCGGCATCGACAGCATTTTTTGTGCAGCGCCAAAATGAGTCCGACGCGCGCATGGTCGCACACACGCTCGCGGTGGAGGCCAATCTCGGCGCCTTTGCCAGCGCGACAGAACGGATGGAGACCGCGCGCCGCGGACTGATCCTTACGCAGAACCCGGCGTTCTCGACGATCATGGACGAGGCCGGCGGCACTGGCGAGGCGGTCAGATCACCACCTCGATCACGCTGATCAGCGACAATCCGAACCAGCGCGGCCGCGCCGAAAGGCTTCGCGGGCATCTCGATGCTTATGGCCGTCATTACCGGGCGACGCTCGGCCTGCGCGGCACGGACCGCGCAGCGCTGATCGCAGACTTCACGAACGACAAGGGGGTGCTCGAAGTGCGGGCCGCGCGCGCGCTCGTCGAGACGATGCTCGCGAGCGAGCTCGCCCTGCTCAAGAATCGCGAAGCGCGACAGCAACGCACCCAGTCGCTGTTCACCCTGACGCTGATCGGAACCGGCATTCTCCTTGTGGTCGTGGCCGCCGCGACGCTGCTCCTCGTCCGCAACAATCTTGTCGAACTCCGCGCCTCGCGGGCGGAACTGCGCCGTCTCAACGAAGGGCTTGAGGAGCTGGTCGATGCACGCACGGGCGAACTCAAGCGCGCCAATGCCGAGATCCAGCGCTTCGCCTATATCGTGTCGCACGATCTCCGCTCGCCGCTCGTCAATGTGATGGGCTTCACCGCCGAACTCGAGACCGCGCGCAAGGCGATCTCGGGCTATCTCGAGCAGGGGGATGCGCAGGGCTGGCAGGCGCCCGATGCCGCGACCCGGCTCGCGATCGAGGAAGATCTGCCGGAATCGATCGGCTTCATCCGCACGTCGACGCAGAAGATGGACCGGCTGATCAACGCGATCCTCAATCTCTCGCGCCAAGGCCGCCGCATGCTCGCACCCGAGACGCTTGCGCTCGGCGACCTCGTGCGCGCGATCGTTGGCAGCCTCCAACACCGCATCGACGAGACCGGTACCACGGTTGAAGTGTCGGACCTGCCGACCGTGATCAACGACCGGGTCGCGGTCGAGCAGATCCTCTCGAACCTCGTAGAGAATGCCCTCAAATATTTGCAGCCGGGGCGGGCCGGTATCATCCGGGTCGACGGCGGAACGGATCTCGGACGCGCATGGGTCTCGGTCGCCGACAATGGCCGGGGCATCGAGCCCCGCGATCATGAGCGCGTATTCGACCTCTTCCGGAGGTCCGGTGTCCAGGACCAGCAAGGCGAGGGGATCGGCCTTGCCCACGCCCGCGCGCTTGCCTATCGCCTCGGCGGTAATATCGAAATCCAGTCCGAACTCGGTGCGGGTTCCACCTTTCGGCTGATCCTGCCCCTCGTGTGGCAAAACGGAGAAGAAGATGCCTGACCAATTGCCCGTCAACATCGTGATGATCGAGGACGACGAGGGGCACGCGCGCCTCATCGAGAAGAATATCCGGCGCGCCGGCATCTCGAACAAGATCCATCACTTCCTGGACGGCACATCGGCGCTCGACTTCCTCTACGATGCAGCGGACGGCCCTGTCCGCAACGGCCCCGCGCTCGTGCTCCTCGACCTCAATCTGCCCGACATGAGCGGGACCGACATTCTCGCCAAGCTGAAGGCCGACGGCAGTCCGCTCCGCCGCACACCCGTCGTCGTGCTCACGACCACCGACGACAAGGTCGAGATCCAGCGCTGCTATGATCTCGGCTGCAACGTCTACATTACCAAGCCGGTGAACTACGAGAATTTCGCCGACGCCATCCGCCAGCTCGGTCTCTTCCTGTCAGTGATCCAGGTCCCCGATCCGGATCCGGTTTGAGACCCGCCCTGGCCCACATCCTCTATATCGATGACGACGATGGCATGCGGCGGCTTGCGTCGCGCGCGCTTGGCCGGAAAGGCTACGAGGTCAGCCTCGCGGCGAGCGGCGGCGAGGGCGTCGATATGGCGAAGGTCTCCGCCTTCGATCTCATTGCCGTCGATCATTATATGCCCGGGCAGGACGGTCTTGCGACGCTCGAGGCCCTTCGCGCGCTCAGCGACTGCCCGCCCGTCGTCTATGTGACGGGTTCCGAGGAAAGCCGCATCGCCGTCGCGGCGCTGAAGTCGGGCGCCGACGATTGCGTGGTGAAGTCGGTCGGCGAGGATTTCTTCGATCTCTTGGCTTCCAGTTTCGAGCAGGTGCTCGAACGCGCGCAGCTTCGCCGCGCTCGGGCGGAGGCGGAAACCGAGCTTCGCGCGACCAATGCCCGGCTCGAGGCGCTGCTCAAGGAAGTGAACCACCGCGTCGCGAACAATCTCCAGATGGTGATGTCTTTCGTCGCCCTCCAGACGAAGACGCTCGCCGATCCCGCGGCCCGCGAGGCGCTGCAGAAGACGCAGCAACGGATCGCGACGGTCGCGCAAGTCAACCGGCGCCTCTATACGACCGACGACGTCGAATATGTGGCGATGGACGATTATCTCGGCGGCCTCGCCGAAGATCTCACGGCGACCTGGTCGACGGGTGTCGCGGCGCGACGCGTGATCGCGAACGTGGAGCCCATGCGTGTCGCCACCGACAAGGCGGTGGCGCTCGGCATGATTGCCAATGAATGGGTCAGCAATGCCTGCAAATATGCCTATAGCGACAGCCATGATGGCGAGATCCGGATATCGCTTCGCAGGGCCGACGAGACATCGCTCGAACTCGCGGTTGTCGACGACGGGGCCGGGATGCCGGCGGACGGGACAGCGCGCGGCACGGGTCTCGGTACGCGCCTCATCGAAGCGCTGGCGCGGACCCACAAGGCCGGCGTGACTTACGGCGCGGTCGATGCCTCGCGCGATTTGCCGGGAACAAGCGCGGTCATCAGGATTCAGTTGCGACCCGGCGAACTCAAAGCCTAGCTTTTGCCGGGAAACCTCGGCGCGGGATCGGGCGCCGCCGACGGGCGCGGCTGGACGAGCGCATCGGACTGCTTTTCAGGCCGGATATAGATCGAGCTGATATCGCTCGACGCCGCCTTGAGCTCGGTCTCGATGGCCTCGACCAGCGTCTCGGCCTCGCCCATGGCGAGATGATCCTCGAAGTCGGCGCTCACCGCGACGAAGATCGAATTGGGCGCGGTGTGGATCGTCCGCACATGATTGACCGCGGTAATTTCAGGGTGCCGTTCGACGATGGCCCAGATGCGCGCGATCAGTTCGGGATCCGCCGCTTCGCCGATCAACAGCTCCTTCGCTTCCCGTGCGAGAAGGATCGCGACCGCCGCTAGGATTGCGCCGATCGCCATCGAGGCGATCCCGTCGATCCGGGGGTCGCCGGTCGCATGGCTCAGCCAGATGCCGCCGGCGGCGATCGCGAGCCCGCCGAGCGCGGCGCTGTCCTCGAACAACACGATGAAGCCTGCCGGATCCTTCGATCGCCGCACGGCGGCCCACCAGCCAAGGCCGCGCCGCCCGGCGTTGAATTCGCGCACCGCGATCGTCCACGAGGTGCCTTCGAGCAGGAAGGCGAATGGCGAGCACGACATAGTTGATCGTGGGATCGCGCAGCGGCTCGGGATCGCGGTAGTGGATCCAGCCTTCATAAATGGAAATTCCGGCGCCGACGGCGAAGATGAGGATTGCGACCACGAACGCCCAAAAATAGAGCTCGCGGCCATAGCCGAAGGGATGGCGATTGTCGGCCGGACGTTTAGCCTTCGCCTGACCGTAGAGAAGCAGCATCTGGTTGCCGCTGTCGACGAGCGAATGGACCCCTTCCGAAAGCATCGACGAGGAGCCGCTGATGGCCGCCGCGACGAATTTGGCGACGGCAATGCCCAAATTGGCGAAGAGCGCTCCATAGAGTACGATGTTCGCCCTGATATGATGCGCCGGCGAGCGAGATTCTCCGGTTTGCGGTTGGCCTACCATCGGCCGACGATCGCGCTGACTGCACCAGCCAGGGCAGTTGCCTTACAGGGCGAGGGGCGGGCGATGCGAAGCGTCATGGAAGCGCTACGCCCGGCGAAGTCTCACGTTCCCGGAACGCGTTCGCATCGCCTATGGCCGCCTCGGCGCAGCGCGACTAGCGCCGTACGCGTGCGCGTGTTTCGAGGTCGGAGATACGCCGCTCGATATAAGCCCGGTCGTCACTGCTCGGCGATGTCTTAGCATAAGACGCCTCCAGCCGCGTGAGATCGCCGAGCTCGACGCGGATCTGCGCTGGTTCCTCGATCCGATACCGCTGCCCGAGAGCGCGCGCTCGACGTTCGCAAGCCGCGTGCGGTTGTCGAGGACCGGATCACCGCCATAGGCTGTGTCTCCGACGCGCGCGTCGAGCGCATCGAGGCGCGCATCGAGATCGTCGCGTTCGCGGCTGCTGAGGCCGTCGCGCGCGTAGCTGGTTTCGATCTGGATCAGCGCGGCATAGTCGCGCTTGAGCGCGCTCGCCTGGGTTCGGCTGAGGCGCCGCGCCGAAACGGCGGCGTCGACGCGGCGTTCGAATTCGGCGCGCCCGTCGGCGACGCTGCGGCTATCTTGCGCATCCTCCCCATAGCCGCCTTCGGACAGCGCCTGGGTGAGGGCGCCGTAGCGATCGCCGAGCTCGGTGCGTTCCTGCGTCGTGAAACGGCCATCGGCCCCGAAACGCGCCTCGAGCGCGACGAGCTCGCCATATTCGCTCTTCATGCGCGAGCCATTGCTCGTGGTTAGCGCGCCCGAACGGACGTCGGCGTCGATGCAGCCCCGCCGAATCTCTCTGCTGGGTCGCAAGCGGCTTGCGCCCTGCGGCCCATTGCCGCTCGATCGAAGTCGAGGCGCCGAGGCGATCGCCGAACAGCGCGCCGATGATCGCGCCAACGCGATTTTCCTGCGCATCCTGCGATTGCTCGCTGCCCGTTTGCGCAGCGGCGGGAAGCGATAGCGCGAGCATCGCGCTTGCAGCGAGAAGGGAGATTTTCTTGTGCGACATGGGAACATGCTCCTTGTTTCTTATGCAAAACAAACACCTGCGTTGGCGGCTGGTTGCAGCACGGTGCGGGAAGGGCCGGAAAGCGGGCGTGCCGAGAGGGGCAGATCCGGCGCAGGGCGCCGGGGCGCCGCTTCACTTGTCGCGCGGCTGCTTCAGTTTTGATCCTGCCGCGACCTGCGTGCCGGCGCGCTTGGCGCGCACCGCCTCCAGAAGGGTGAGGGCGGCATTTCGGACCTCGCCCTGCATCGCCTTGTCCCTGTCGAAGGCCTCGTGGCTCGTCGCATAGGGTTCGAAATAGCCGATGTAGCGATCGAGCTCGGCGCGCGGACCCGCGGGCACCATATGGATCGACGTAATCCAGTCGGAGAGCGAGCGGCGGACATTCTCGGCGCCCTCGACATCGCCGTGCACGACAACGGCGAACAGCCGCCCTTCCAGTTCGCGGTGATAGTCCCAGCCGGCGAGTTCGAGTGCCTTCGCTTCCCCCGCCTCCTTGCCATGGGTCGACGATGGGTCGGGGTTGGCGCCGTCCATGCACACCATCCGGTCCATCATCAGCTTGATCGGCGAGCTCGCCATGAACCAGTTGACCGGCGAGATCAGGAAGACGCCGTGCGCGCGCATCCACATCGGATAAATATCGTTCATCCAGTCCTGCGTCTGGCCGAGCGAATGATTGGGATAGCAGCTGCACGGGAAATGGCAGAGCGCCGCGGCGGTGGAGTAACAGGCCTTGCAGGGGTGGATATTGCGGCCATATTCGGAATTGAGGCGGCTAAGGTCGAGCATCTCGACCTCGAAATCCTTCTGATCGAACACGCGCTTGGCGATCTGCGCGATACGCCAGCTCTTCGACATTTCGCCGGGACATGTGTGCTCCGAGCGCGCCGATCCGTTGACGATGAGGATGCGGCAAGGGCCATCTCCCCGCGCGTGCACCTTGCGTGCCTCTTCGACGGCCGCGTGGGCGGCGAGCCAGTCGATCGAGAGGTCATAGTCGGGGTCGGCGAAGCCCTTGCCGGCCTTTCGCGTTTGCGGACTCTTGCGCTCGTCGCGATAAGCCTCCCAGGCGATCGCTGCGATGCCATCTAGCTCGCCGCGGACCGCGTCGAAGCCTTCGTCACGAAACTGCTCGAGATAGCGGGCGAGAAACTCGGCCTTGCGCAGCTTGGGGCTGGGCATGCCTTTTCGGGCTGCCGGAACGGCAAGGGACTTGGCCATGGGCTGCAAACGGTCGGCAAGCCCGGCGGTTGCCTCACGCGCCTAGCAAGCAACGGGTTTCTTATCCGGCGGATTTCGTTGGCGCGACGTGACGCGCCATTTTGCCTCCACGGCTTTTTCGAACCGCCCGCATCCATCCGGCTTATCGCTCGTTGAGTGCAGGCGGCCAGCCGGCCGGAGCGGGGATATGGAGAACGACAATGTCCAGCCCTGTGCGTTATACCCCCGCTATCGAGACCCCTTTACCGGACGAGGCAGAGACGATCGCCGACATCAACGCGGCCTTCGATACGATCCTCGAGAAGACGTCGGAAGATTATGGTAACGCCGTGCGCGCGGTTCATGCCAAGGCCCACGCGATCCTCGAAGCCGAGTTCGTCGTTGACGAGGGCCTTCCCGATGAGCTGGCGCAAGGGCTGTTCGCAGTGCCGGGCGCGCACCGCGCCTGGATCCGTATCTCGACCAATGCCGGCGATATCCTGCCCGACGCGATCAGCCTGCCGCGCGGTATCGCCATCAAGGTCGAGGATGCGGAGGGCGCGCGGCTCGCCGGCGCCGAGGGCGGCGCGCAGGACTTCATTCTCGTCAACGGCCCGATCTTCCAAGCGAAGACCGCCGACAAATTCCTCGCGAACCTCAAGCTGCTCGCGAAGACCACCGACCGCCTCGAGGGCACGAAGAAGGTCGTATCGGCGGCGCTCCGCGGCGTGCATCACGCCTATGCGGCTGTCGGTCTCGATGCACCCGCCGCGGTCGATACGCTCGGGGGTGCGCCGAATAGCGAGCCGCTCGGCGAGACCTATTATTCGGCGACCGCCTTCCGCTTCGGCGATTATATCGCAAAGTTCAGCCTCGCCCCGCTCGCGCCTGAAATGACGGCGCTGACCGGCCGGACGATCGACGTCGCGGGGCGCGAGGATGCGATCCGCGAAGAGTTGCGCCGCGAGCTTTCGGCGTTCGACGCGCTCTGGGAATTTCGGGTCCAGCTCTGCCATGACCTGGCTAAGCAGCCGGTCGAGGATGCGTCGGTCGAATGGGACGAGGAGGCCTCGCGGTTGCCCCGCCGCCGCCGCCGGTGGCTGTCGCCCCGCCGCGCATGCCCAGCCCGCCCTCCAACGCGATGCTGGCGATGACCGTGCCCGCGCTGCGTGCCGACGGCCTGCGCGATACGCCGATGCGCGACATCGATGACAACGAGAAATTGTGGTACTTCCGCGCCGCGTTCAACGTCGCTGCGCTCAACTGCCAGAACCCGGGTCACGGTCTGACGATGGGGCAGCGCGGCGACCGGCCTCATATCTACAGCTTCGGCGGGCCCGCGGGTGGCTGGGGATCGGTCCGCTCGCTCGCCGATATCCTGACCCGCGAGCGCATCGACGCGCGCGGGTACCGGGAGCTGCTACGCCAGAACAAGCCGCAAGGCTTCATGTGCGTGAGCTGCGCTTGGCCCAAGCCCGCCGATCATCATCCCGCCGAATTCTGCGAAGAAGGCGCGAAGGCCACCGCCTGGGAACTGACGCGACGCCGCACGACGCCGGAGTTTTTCGAGAAGCACAGCCTGTCGGAGCTGCGCGGCTGGACGGATTACGATCTCGAACAGCAGGGGCGGCTCACGCATCCGCTTCGCTATGATGCGGCAACCGACAAATATGTAGCCTGCAGCTGGGAAGAGGCCTTCGACGCGATCGGCGCCGCGCTGCGCCCGCTCGATCCCGCCGCGGTCGCCTTTTATTCCTCGGGCCGGACCAGTCTCGAAGCCTCCTATATGTATGGCCTCATGGCGCGGATGTACGGGAACCAGAACCTCCCCGACAGCTCGAACATGTGCCATGAATCGACGTCGGTCGGGTTGAAGGCGGCGCTTGGCGTGCCGGTCGGCACGACGCGGATCGAGGATTTCGATAAGACCGACGCGATCTTCTTCTTCGGTCAGAATGTCGGCTCGCATGCGCCGCGCATGCTCCATAATTTGCGCGCCTGCCGAAAGCGCGGGGTCGAGATCGTGACCTTCAACCCCTTGCGCGAGCGCGGCCTAGAACGCTTCACCGATCCGCAGAACCCGGCCGAGATGCTGACCCTCACGGAAACGTCCATCTCGACCCAATATCACCAGCTGCGCGCGGGCAGCGATATCGCGGCGATGACCGGGATCGCCAAATATCTATTGTTGTGGGACGAAAAGGCGCGCGCCGCCGGCAAGCCCGAAGTGCTCGATCATGCATTTCTTGCCAGCCATACGGTCGGCTTCGACGAATTCGCCGATGCGGTGCGGGCAGCCGAGTGGGGCGACATCGAAGCCGAAACCGGTCTGCCGCGCGCCGACCTCGAGGCGGCGGCGCGTGTCTATGCGGGCGCGGGCGCGGTCATGGCGATCTACGGCATGGGACTGACGCAGCATGTGAAGGGCGTCGAGAATGTCCGCATGGTCGTCAATCTCCTGTTGCTGCGCGGCAACATCGGCAAGCCCGGCGCCGGCCCGACGCCGGTGCGCGGACATTCGAACGTGCAGGGGCAGCGCACCGTCGGCATCACCGAAAAGACCGAGCTCGTGCCTGTCGAGCGGCTCGAGGCGCAATATGGCTTCACCGCGCCGCGCAAGAAAGGGCTCGATACGGTCGGCACCTGCCGCGGCATCATCGATGGCTCGGTGCGGGGCTTTGTCGGGCTGGGTGGCAATTTCCTGCGGGCCGTACCCGAAACCGAAGCTATGGAAGCGGCTTGGCCCAGCCTCGACCTTTCGGTGCAGATCGCGACGAAGCTCAACCGCAACCATCTCTTCCCGGGCAAGCAGGCTTTTCTTCTTCCATGTCTCGGCCGGATCGAGCGCGACGTCCAGGCGAGCGGACCGCAGGCCGTCTCGGTCGAGGATTCGACGAGCTGCATTCATGGGTCGCGCGGCAAGGTGACGCCCGCGAGCCCGCATCTCCTGTCCGAACCCGCGATCGTCGCGGCGATCGCCAAGCGCATCCTGCCCCCCAATCCCAGGCTCGACTGGGACGCATGGGTGGCGGACTACAGCCGCATCCGCGCGGCGATCTCGGAGACCTATCCCGACATCTTCGGCGATTATGAGCGGCGGCTCTTCACGCCCGGCGGCTTCTGGAAGGGCAACAATGCCGCCGAACGCATCTGGGAAACGAAGAGCGGCAAGGCCGAATTTCATGCGCCTTCCGGGCTGTCCGCTGCAGGCTTTGCCGATGTCCCGGGCCGGTTCCGGCTTACGACGCTGCGCTCGAACGACCAGTTTAATACCACGATCTATGGCTATCACGACCGCTTTCGCGGCGTGAAAGGAACGCGCGACATATTG
Organism: Sphingomonadaceae bacterium; assembly: GCA_965283845.1. Classification (GTDB taxonomy): domain Bacteria; phylum Pseudomonadota; class Alphaproteobacteria; order Sphingomonadales; family Sphingomonadaceae; genus Sphingopyxis. The sequence goes on along the minus strand of CBDIQD010000004.1, from coordinate 72,835 downwards.
TTCATCAACGCCGAGGACATGGCGGAGGCCGGGATCGCCGAAGGCGAGATCGTCGCGCTCGAGAGCGACGCCGGCGACGGGAGGCGACGCCGACGCGATGGTCTGATCGCGACCCCCTATGCGATCCCGCGCGGCTGCCTCGGCGCCTATTATCCCGAATGCAATCTGCTGATGCCGCTCGATCATCATGCCGAGGAGAGCCATGTGCCCGCCGCCAAATCGGTGCCGGTGCGGATCGTCCGAGGGAATCGCGATGAGGGAGCCGCCGCATGACCGACTGGATCACGGACCTCGTCGAGACGATGGGCTATGCCGGCATTGTCCTTCTCATGTTTCTCGAAAATGTCTTCCCGCCGATCCCGTCTGAGGTCATCATGCCGCTCGCGGGCTTCGGCGCCGCCGATGGGCGCTACAGCCTGCCCTTGGTGATCGCCGCAGGGCTGGCCGGTACCCTTCTGGGAGCACTCTTCTGGTACATGATCGCGCGCAGGATCGGCGACGAGCGGCTTCGCCGCTGGGCCGATCGTCACGGACGCTGGATCACGCTCAGCGGCGACGATATCGCGCGTATCGAGCGCTGGTTCTGCCGCCACGGCACATGGGCGGTGCCGCTCGCCCATCTCATTCCCGGACTTCGTACGCTCATTTCGATCCCGGCCGGCATCTTCGCGATGCCGCCGGCGCGCTTCCTCCTGCTGTCGGCGCTCGGCGCAGGCGTCTGGACCGCTGCGCTCGCGATGGCGGGCTATCTGCTCGCCGAGCGCTTCGAGGGCGTCGAGACGTGGGTCGGCCCGGTGAGCACCGCGATCATGGCAGCGCTTTTCGCTTATTATGTCTGGCGCGTGATCCGCTTCAAGCCGGGCGGCGCCAGCTGATCATTTCTGACCGGCCGCTGGGGAAACCGGCGATCGCATCGCGAGTGCGCGGGGGCCGGTGACGCGCCACACCGTGTTCGAAAGGTCGTCGGCGATCCAGAGGGCACCGCGCGCCGGGTCCCAGGTGACGCCGACCGGGCGCCCGCGCGCCTAGAACATCCTTGATGAAGCCGGTCACAAAATCCTTCGGCTTGCCGGCAGGGCGTCCGTTCGCGAAGGGGATGAAGCTGACCTTGTAGCCGGCGAGAGTCTGGCGGTTCCAGCTGCCATGTTCTCCGACGAATGCGCCCGTCTCATAGCCCGGCAGACCGCCTTCGGTCGCGAAGCTCAGCCCGAGCGGCGCCACATGCGAACCAAGCGCATAATCGGGAGTGACTGCCGTTTTGACGAGTTCGGGCTTTTGCGGATGGACGCGCGGGTCGGGATGGCGTCCCCAATAGTTGTAGGGCCAGCCATAAAATGCACCCTCGCGCACCGAGGTCAGATAATCGGGCACCAGCTCGGCGCCAAGCTCGTCGCGTTCGTTCACTACCGCCCAGAGGATGTTCGACGATGGCTCGAAGGCGAGGGCGGTCGGGTTGCGGATGCCCGAGACGAAGATGCGGCTCGCGCCGGTGGCGGCATCGACTTCCCAGACGACCGCGCGATCTTCCTCGATGCTCATCCCCCGCTCGCCGATGTTGCTGTTCGAGCCGATGCCGACATAGAGCTTCGTCCCGTCCGCGCTCGCGGCGAGCGATTTCGTCCAGTGATGATTGATCGCCGCCGGAAGCTTGGTCACTTCCTCGCCCTTGCCGGCGATACGCGTCGCGCCCGGCGTATAGGCGAAGCGCAGCAGCGCGCCCTGGTTGGCGACATAGAGGTCATTTCCGACGAGCGCGAGGCCATAGGGCGCGTCGAGATCCTCGATGAAGCTCGTGCGAAGTTCAGGTTTACCGTCGCCGTTCGTATCGCGAAGCAAGGTGATGCGGTCGCCGCCCTTCACCGAGGATTTTCCAAGGCTCTTGATATAACCCGCGATCACGTCCTTCGGGCGGAGCTTCGGTGCATGGCCGCCCGACCCTTCGGCGACGAGAATGTCGCCATTGGGGAGGATGAGGATCTGCCGCGGAATCTTGAGGTCGGTGGCGACCGGCGTGATCGTGAAACCTGCTGGAACGGTCGGAAGCTCGCCGTTCCAGCCTGCAGGCTTGGCGATCTTCATCGGCGGGACGAGCGTCTCGTCGATCTTCGGCAGGTTCGGGCTGGCACCCACCGGATCATCCGGGGCCGGCCGCAGCGAGGGCGCGGCCGCCAGCGCCGCGGCAGCGACGAGGCCGAGGGAGGTCTGGCGGTTCATGCGCGCGGCTCCTTTACAGCGTGGAGAAGCCAGGCGGCGGCGATCGCTGCAAGTGTGGATAGAACCGAGAGTGTCACGCCGGTCGTGCCGACCGAACTCCAGGCATCCTGGCTATGCTTGAAGGCGTTGACGAGGCCCGCGATCCACATGACGAGAATCAGGAGGAAATAGGCGACAGCGGGCGTTTGCGTGGGCCGCTTCCGGTCACGGAAGAGGGCAATGGCGGACCATAGGAGCACGGGAGCCCCGAATATCAGCCCGCCCGTGATCAACCAGGCCGAGAAATTGCTCCACTGCATCTCGGCGCTGTTGAGATAGGTGATGTCGGAAAGAAGCGCGCTGCTGAACAGGGCGACCGGGAATGCGAGCAGAATGGCGTGCAGCGGATGGGGAGTGTGCCGGCGATAGGGCGGGTCGATGCGAGGCGATGGGGCCGTTGCCATATTGATCTCCATGCAGGCCCCCGTCTGGATAATGCGCCGACCGCCCAATAGTTTCCCGGAACCCGCGCGCAGGGCGCGACGTTGGCAATTCGATGGATCCTGCCTCGATACCCTATTGCGGTCCCGCGCCGATCCCGGGAGACTGGGTGACGCGCTGGAATCTCGATCCCTGGCTGCTGGCGGCGCTGGTCGCTGCGGCGCTGATCGCGATGCGGCAGCAGGCCCGCGGCCCTTTTTGGGCCGGGTTCGCCCTGATCGTCCTGCTGTTCGTGTCGCCGCTGTGCGCTCTTTCGTCCGCGCTCTTCTCGGTGCGCGTCGCGCATCATATCATCCTGACCGCACTCGCGGCTCCGCTGTTTGCGTTCGGCCTGCCGCGGCTTCGGCCGCGCGGCGGTGCATCGCTATGGGCGGCCGCGCACATCCTCGCCTTCTGGGTCTGGCATGCGCCGACGCCCTATGCTCTCGCTTTGGCGAGTGACGGTGCTTTCTGGTTGATGCAGCTTTCGTTGCTCGCGACCGCGACCGCATTCTGGGCGTCGCTCCGATCATCGTCGCCGCCGCTCGCGATCGGCCTCCTGCTAGCGATGATGGTGCAGATGGGTCTGCTCGGGGCGCTCATCACCTTCGCGGGGACACCGCTTTACGCGCCCCATCTTGCGACGACGATGGCATGGGGCCTGGGACCGCTCGAAGATCAGCAACTCGCGGGGCTCATCATGTGGGCGCCCGCCGCACTTCTCTACCTCGGCGCGGCGCTCTGGACGGGCTGGCACCTCCTCGGCGAGCCGCCGCGGGTGGCAGAGTGATCGAGGCGATCAAGGCGTGGGCGGCGCGTTATGCCGCTGACGGGCGCTATTCGCCTGTGGGTCAGATATTCCATTGGACTATGGCTGCGCTCATCCTGTTCCAGCTCGGCTGGGGCTGGCGAATGAGCCGCATCGATGCGGGCGGCGACAAGCTGGAGGCGTTTCGGGTTCACGCCGAACTCGGCCTGCTGATGCTCGTGCTTGCCGCGCTCCGCGCGATCTGGCGGATGATCGTGCCGGGACCGGTCAACGATGCCGACCGCCTCGGCTGGCAGACGGTGGCGGCCTATGTCACGCACATCCTCTTCTACGTCTGCTTTTTCGGTCTTCCGCTCTGCCGAGCTGGGCGATGTGGTCGGTGGTCGGCGGCGAGCCGCTCGAAGTCGCGATGGATCCTCCTGGCCGCACATGACCCTGCTCGACCACGTCTGGATAAAGGATTCCAATGGTGGACTTCTCGACTGGGCGGAAGGCATGGCCACGCGCTTCTGATCATTCTTCTTGTCGCGATGATCCCGTTGCACGTGGGCGCGGCTCTGAAACATCATTTCTGGGATCGGCACGATGTATTGCGGGGGATGTTGCCCGAGCTTCCGGAGGACGGAGCGGAAACGACGCCGGATGACGGGACACCGCCGCCAGCTCGGCGGGCGAGAGCAGGCGGCTGACACGGCGCATCTCGCCGAGCGGATCATTGTAGCGTTTCGCCTCGCGCCAGGCGTGAAGCTGACCGGCGATATAGGCGGCGGGCTGACCGGCAAGCGGCGGGTTGGCGGCATCGCCCCCGCCGCCAATGCCGGTGGCACGAGGCGCAGGACGGATCCGCGCGCGGTGACGTTCGAGCGTCGTGGCGGAGCGTGAGTTCGCCGGAATTCCGGCTTCGATCAGGCCAGGCTACCGGCTGCCGCGCTGCGTAGAAAGCCGACACCTTCGAGCGGTCGTTGTCGCTGAGCTTGCGGGCGATTGCTCGCATCGCCGGATGCTCGCGGCGACCGTTCGCATAATCGTCGAGCTGGCGGTGGAGATAGCCCGCATCAAGCCCGGCGAGGCGCGGCGTGTCGCGCCCGTCGCCTTCGCCTTTCAGTCCGTGACAGGTGAAGCAGGCCGCCTCGGCGCCCGCGTCGCCGCCGCTCATGGCGATCGTCTCTCCGCTCGCGCGAAACCGATCGGGCGGTGCCGGCGCATGGCATGCTGGCAGAAGCAAGAGGAGGAGAAGCGGGGCTTTGCGCACGCATCGGGAACCAATGGCTGCGCGAGGTGGTTCCCAAAGTGAAACAAGGACGGTGAACGGCTATGAAAGGGGGCGCTGCGATTTCGGTCTTGATGCTGCTTGGCGCCTGCGCGCCCGCGCCGGTCGAAACGGCGCCCGCCGACACGGACGCCGTCGCGCGCGGCCGCGACGCAGCGGCACGGCTCGGTTGCGGCGCCTGCCATGATTTGCCGGGGATCGCGTGGCCGAAAGGGCGGGTGGGACCACCGCTCGCGGGCTTCGGCGCCCGCCCGCTGATCGCTGGCCGCCTCCCTAATCGCGCGCCGCTCCTCGCTGCCTTCGTAACTGACGCCCCGGCGATGGTGCCGGGAACCGCGATGCCCGCGATCCTGATGAAAAGAGCCGAAGCCGACGACATCGCCGCTTGGCTGTTGAGCCTCGATGACTGAGCGAACGCTGCCTTCCGAGGGCTGGCCGCCTGCCGTGCTCGATCCCGCCGGACCTTATTCTGAGCCCGTGACCCTCCTTGCCTGGGTGCTGCTCGTCGGGGGCACCGTCATATTGGCGATCGTGCTCGCCGCGCTCTGGGTCGCGCTGCGCGGATCGCCACAGCTCAAGACCCGGCTCGGCGGCGAGAAGGCGATCTGGATCCTGGGTTTTGCCTTTCCCTCGGTCGTGCTCACGGGTCTGCTCGTATGGGGCCTGTTGCTCACCAGTTCGCTTTCGGCGGCCCGCGTTCCCGAGGGCGCCATGCGCGTCAAGATCATCGGCGAGATGTGGTGGTGGCGCGTCCATTATCAGGATGGGCAGGGCCGCGAGACGCTGCGCGACGCGAACGAGCTCCACATTCCGGTAGGGCAGCCTGTGCTGCTCGAACTCGAAGCGGCCGACGTCATCCACAGTTTCTGGGTGCCGCGGCTCGGGGGCAAGATGGACATGATCCCGGGGCGCACCAATCGCCTGCTGATCGAGGCCGATGCGCCGGGTGTCTACAAGGGGCAATGCGCCGAATATTGCGGCGGCCCCCACGCACTCATGGGGTTTGTGGTCGTGGCGCACGCCCCGGCGGAGTTTGCGCGGTGGCAGGCTTCGCGCCGCCCCGCTGACGGCGCTGGTGACGAGGGGCTCGCGCTTTTTCTGTCAAGCGGCTGCGCCGCCTGTCACACGATCCGCGGCACGCCGGCACAGGGACTCGCCGGTCCCGATCTGACCCATGTCGGCTCGCGCAAGACGCTTGGTGCGGGCATATTGCCCAATAATCCCGGGACGATGGCGGGCTGGGTCGCCGACAGCCAGGCGATCAAGCCCGCGAACCGCATGCCCGCCTATCACCAGTTCAGCGGCGAGGAACTGCAGGCGCTCACCGCCTATCTGGTCGCACTCAAATGAGATCGGAAACGGGTTTCGATCCCGCGCTTTACGAGCGCTTCCCGACGAGGGACGAGCGGCCGAAGGAAGAGGAGGAAGACCTCCGCCGGATCTGGTGCAAGCCCAAGGGCTGGGAATATCTGTTCGCGGTCAACAATAATTATATCGGCATCTATTATCTCGGAACCGCTTTCCTCTTCTTCCTGATGGCGGGGGTGCTCGCGCTGCTCATGCGCGCGCAGCTCGCCGCGCCGATGCTCGAGATCCTGCCGCAGGGCACCTATAATCAGGTCTTCACCATGCACGGCACGGTGATGATGTTCCTCTTCGCGGTGCCCGCGGTCGAGGCGGCAGGCGTGCTCTTGCTCCCGCAGATGCTCGCGGCGCGCGATCTGCCGTTCCCGCGGCTGTCCGCCTACGCCTTCTGGGCCTACGCCGTCGGTGGGCTCTGCTTCTTCGCTTCGATCTTCGTCGGGCTCGCGCCCGACGGCGGCTGGTTCATGTATCCGCCGCTGACGTCCAAAGCCTATTCGCCGGGGATCAACACCGATTTCTGGCTACTCGGCATCGGCTTCATCGAGATCAGCGCGATCGCGGGCGCGATCGAGATCATCGTCGGCGTGCTACGGACGCGCGCGCCGGGCATGCGCCTCGACAAGATGCCGATCTTCGCCTGGGCGATGCTCGTCTTCGCAGTGATGATCGTGATCGCCTTTCCGAGCATCATTCTCGGCACGCTGCTCCTCGAGATCGAGCGCGCGTTCAACTGGCCCTTCTTCGACGCGACGCGCGGAGGAGATCCGCTGCTGTGGCAGCATCTCTTCTGGTTCTTCGGGCATCCCGAAGTCTATATCATCTTCCTTCCAGCGGCCGGGATGATGAGCATGATTGTCGCGACCGTCGCGGGCGAGAGGCTCGTCGGCTACCGGCTGATCGTGCTCGCGATGATCGCGACGGGTTTCATCAGCTTCGGCGTGTGGGCGCACCACATGTTCACCACGGGCATGCCGCCGATGACGACGGGCTTCTTCTCCGCGGCCTCGATGGCCGTCAGCGTGCCGGCGGGCATCCAGGTCTTTTCGTGGATCGCAACGCTCGCGATCGGGAAGCCGAAGTTCAATGCTCCGGGCCTCTTCGTGATGGGGAGCATCGTCATTTTCGTGACCGGGGGATTGACCGGGGTGATGGTGGCGATGGTGCCTTTCGACTGGCAGGCGCACGACAGCTACTTCATCGTCGCGCACCTCCATTATGTCCTGATCGGCGGCATGGTCTTTCCGCTGTTTGCCGCCTTCTATTACTGGATCCCGATGGTGAGCCGGCGCGCGCTGTCGGAGCGGCTCGCCAAATGGGTGTTCGGCCTCATGTTCACCGGCATGAATGTCGCCTTCCTGCCCATGCATCTGGCGGGGCTGCAGGGCATGCCGCGGCGCGTCTACACCTATCTGCCGGGGCAGGGCCTTGAGCTGCCTAATCTGGTCTCGACGGTCGGCGCGTTCATGCTCGGGCTCGGTGTGCTCCTCTTCGTCGTCGACCTGGCTCGCAATTTTCGGCTCGCGCCGGGTGAGGGCAATGCCGGGAATGTCTATGGCGGCGGCACGCTCGAATGGTTGCCGAGCGAGCTCTATTCGACACGCTCGATCCCGGTCGTGACGAGCCGCGAGCCCTTGTGGGACGATCCGGCGCTCGCCGACGAGGTCGAGAAGGGGCGCTATTTCCTGCCGCGCTCGGCGACGGGCCTTCGCGAGACGATCGTTACCAGCCCGCTGCTCGCCGAGCCCCAATATCTTCAAATCATGCCGGGGCCGTCGCCATGGCCGTTCGCCGCCGCGATCTTTACCGCGGGCTTTTTTCTCGCGCTGACGGTGCAGGCCTATCTCTTCGCATGGGTCAGCGGCGTGCTGGCGGTGATCTCGGTGCTGCGATGGCTTTGGGAAACCGACCGGCCGATCGCGAACACCAGCGTGACATCGGCGCCGACATTCGCGTCCCGACCTATGTCACCGGCCCGTCGAGCCATGGCTGGTGGGCCATGATCATCCTGCTGGTCGTGATGGGCATGATCTTTCTCATGGCGCTGTTCAGCCTTGCTTTCCTGTCATCGAACCAGCCTGGCTTCTGGCGGCCGCCGCCGCCGCTCGGCGGGCGATATCGATGCTCATGCTCTACGCTGCCGCGATCGGGTTCGCGCTCGCAGCGCGCTCGGTCCTTCGACGCTCGCCATTCTGGTCGGTGATGGCGCTTCTGTTCTCCGCAGCGGCATCAAGTGCGGCGCTAGGTCTGGATTACGCAAGCTGGTCGGGCAGCGGGCTCGATCCGACCGCGAGCGGGCAGGGGGCCGTCGCCTACGCGCTGCTGGCTCTCCAGGCCTGTGCGGCGGCGATCGCAATGCTGATGGCGCTCTACTGCGCCGCGCGCGGTGTGCGGGGGCTTGTCGCGCAGCCGAGAAACAACAGCATCGACCTCACGATGCTCTTTCTCGTCTACACCGCGGCCCAAGGGGCGACGGGCGCTCTCGTTTCGCGACTGGTCGGCGTTGGCGGATGAAGAGCTGGCTCATCATCATGGGCGGTCTCATCCTGTGGGCCGTGCATTTCTTCCTTCTCTACCTCCTTGCCGAGTTCGGGGGCAGCGGCACCGGCGTACGCCTCGTAGCATCGCTTTGTACCTTGGTCCTTCTCGGCGCTGCGGCGTGGATGTTCTTAGCGGTATCGCGTGAAACTCCCGGCGATCCTTTCGCCGGGTGGCGACGGCGCGCGGCGATGCTGGCGTTGGCGTTCGGCGGGCTCGGAATCGTCTTTCAATATTTGCCGGTCCTGCTCGTTGATCGATAGGACGGCGGTTCGGCCCGAGGGAGCGAAATGGATGCAGGTGATCGAAGCGATAGCGGTATGCGAGGAAGCGCTTCGTACGGCGATGCTGGCCGGCGATGCCGAAGCGCTGGAGCAGCTGCTTGCGGACGATATGATCTTCGTCGACCAACAGGGTGTGAGGCGATCGCGTGACGACGATATCGCGGCGCATCGTTCGGGACTGCTCGACTTGAGTTCACTCGATTTTCGGGGCGACCGTCTCGTTCGGCCCTATGGTGACCTGGCGAGCGTCGTCGTGACGACCGATGTCGCCGGATCCTATGGCGGCACGAGCTTCTTCGGAACCTTCTCCTATCTTCGTCTCTGGAAGCAGCAGGGTGACCGCTGGCAGATCATTCTCGCTCAATGCACCGCTTGTCCATCGTCAGAGCTGTGATCAGAGACTGCTTCGGCCGGGGTTGAGCGCGGCATCTGTCGAGCGCGCTCTGGCCTCGCAGGCTCGGCCAGGGGTCGCACGGATGTCCGGCCGCGCCTGCACACTTGCCTCGCTTCTTGCCGGTGCGGGCGCGCGCTTTCACGGCGGGCAAGCCGCGCTGCGCGCGGCTCCGGCCGCTGCTCCGCCCCGTCCGGCCCGCCGCTCCCGCGCGCACGCCGCCCCGGCTGCGGCTCCTGCAAGAGTGCGGTTTTCGGCCCTCCGGGCCAGCGGCATTGCGGCCAAGGTCAATCCGTTCGGGCGCGAAGCGTGCGGCGGATCGTCCTCAGCGCGTTTTCGAGACCTTGCGAACGATATCCGCCGTCCGGCGCTTCCCGATCGAACAGGGCGCCGTCGTCATCGCGGCCGAGCAGAAATTCAAGTGCTTCGACGAGTTCTTGGTCCATGGTGGTTCTCCCGTCATCGGGCAAGCGACACCAATACAGGACAATGATCGGAATAATGTTTGACGTCTTTCCCGTAGAGCGTCTCGGCGAAGCTTAGCATGTCCGCGCCGGCGCGCCGGTCGAGCACGATATGATCGATGAAGCTGTCGTAGCGCGGATCGCACTTCGGCCGCGTCCCGGCATCGGCGAGCCGGAGGTCTGCGTTCGCCGGTGTGCCGTCGTCGATCTCGGACCAGACGCGGTCGCCTTCAAGGCCAAGCCTGCGGTTCCAGTCGCCGAGTACGGCGAAGCGCACGGGCGCTTCGGCAGCCGCATCGATCCACGCCTCGAGCGCGGGTACTGCTCTGCGAGGATCGGGCAGGCCTTGGCGGTATCTCCGGCAAAGCAGCCCGACTTGAGGTGAATCGAAAGGAGGCGAAGGGGTCTCGCGCCCGCCGGGCGAAGGGTGATGTCGACCCCCGAGCGCAGCTGCGGATTGCCGAGCATCAGACTGGTCACATCGGCGTGGCGGTCGAACGCGATAGTCTTGCGGATCGCGAAGCCGACTGCCTGTCGAATGACGCGCTGCGACTTGTGCTCGCCGCCGCAGGTCCCGCTCGGTGCGCCGGCGCGCTCTTCCATGACTATGGCATAGCGGGCGGGATCAAACACACGCTCCGCCGCCGCAACACTCTCCGCTTCCTGAAACGCGATCACGTCTGCGTCGAGGCCGTCGGCAATTTGTCGCATGGCGGCATAGTCGGCGTCGGTTCGCGGCTGACACCCGTCGCCGTTCCGCTCGGCAAGAAATTCGAGATTCCAGCTCGTCAGCGTGAGCGGCCGGTCGTGCGGGACTGCGAGCTGAGGATGCTGCGGGGCTTGCTCGGCCCCTGCGCAAGCGCTGAGCGAAAGGAGCGAAGCGGCGATGAAGAGGAGGCGCTGGTTCATCGAGCGCTTCTGCCCGCGACGCCGGACCCTTTCAACCAATTCGTTGGCAGGAATAACAGCTCGGGAGGGAGCCTCGTCTCCCGGGAACCAGGAGGAGAGACGAGGCAAAACAAGAATGCGCGCGCGTGAGGATTTGTTCCGAACGATCTGTGATATCGTGCTGATCTCGATCAACTTTATTCGAATTTCCTTCCGAGTCTTCGCTTCGTGCAGGCAGGTTCCCGTTGGTTATTTTTCGCGGTCCCAACGAGCTTTTGTTGGGGAGAACGACTTTGGGAGACTCACGCTCGCGGGAACAAGCCTGTCCCCTTGTCGTTGTCGAGGGGTCTATAGCGGAGACAGGTGGATGCAGCAGCAGATTGCGGTCGTGACGCTCGGGATCGCGGACCTCGTCCGGTCCCGCCGCTTCTACCGCGAGGGCTTTGGCTGGACGCCGGTGTTCGCGAACGAGGAAATCGCCTTCTATCAGATGAATGGCCTCATCCTCGGCACATGGCTTGAAGCAAAGCTCGCCGAAGACATGACGCGGACCTCGTTCGGCGGCCCGGGGTCCTTCGCGCTCGCGCATAATGTCGGGACGGCGGAAGAGGTCGATGCGGTGATCGCGGCGTTGGAAGCTGCAGGCGGCCGGGTGCTGCGGCCAGGCGACGCGCCGCCGCATGGCGGCTATCGGGGCTATGTCGCAGATCCCGACGATCATGCATGGGAAATCGCGTGGAATCCGGCTTGGCCGATCGACGCCGAAGGCCAAGTGACCTTCGGCGCCTGACATCGGGTCTTAGCCGTTGAGGCGATCCTTGACCGCCTTGGCCGCTCCGAAGCCGAGCTTTTTCGAGGCTGCGATCTGGATAGTCTCACCGGTTGAAGGGTTGCGGCCCTCGCGGGCTGCGCTTTCCTTGACCTTGAACTTGCCAAAGCCGTTCACCGAAACTTCTTCGCCGTTTGCGGCGGCGTCGGCGATCGCGGCGAACACGGCGTCGACAGCCTTCTTGCCGTCGGCCTTGCTGGTTCCGAGCATCGTCGCAACCGCGTCCGAAAGGTCGGCATGGTTCATTCAATATCTCCCTTATTCGGTCGGCCCCTCGCCGACCGGGCGGCTTCTATAGGAGCGGACATCGTCCTCCGCTATCGCGATCATCTCGCGAGGCTGCGGAAGGTGATCGACCAGCGCGCCTCCTCGATCGGCGCGATGCTATGCTCCCAACCGCGCCGCGCTTCGCCGGCGAGGTGATAGATCGAGCGCGGTGCGAGCGGCAGTGCGAAGCGGTCGAACTTGTCGTGTCTGCGGCGCCGGAAACGCATCGTCGCCTCTGCTCCCAGCGAAATGCCGACAACATGCTCGAAGACCGGCCGGTCCTTGTGCCAGCCGATGCCGGCCCCGGGGCCGTATGATATCAGCGAGCGCCTGCGCGAGGGCGCCGAGGCCGAGTCCTGCAAAACGCTCAGCCCGAGCAGCCATGGGCGCGAGCCAGTCGGGGATCGGTGCCGCGCGCGCGAAAACGCCCGTTTGAAAATCATAGCTCCATCCGAACGAGCGGGTGCGGCGTTTGCCCTCCCATTGCTGGAATTTGAATGCCTCGAGCCCTGCATGTTCGATATGGGCTATGAGCGCCGCTTCCTCGGCTTCCGTGACGAAGGCTTCGGCCGCTTCCAGACCGGGAAGCCGTGCGTGGCCGAACAAATCGGCCTGCGCCGCGGCACTTTTGCTGACAGGGCCGTGTTTCATGCCCTTGCAAGTGCGTCCAGTTTCGCCGCAATCGCTTTCCCGCGCTCGACGCCCGCATTATCGCCCACGAGTGCGAGCGCGCCGATGCGCGCTGCGACGAAGCGCGGCGCACCCGCTCCATGCTGCTTCTCGACCGCGAGCGCGCAGGCCCAGAGATGGCGCTCCTCGGTGAACATCAGAGCAGGGTCGGCATCACGGGCGGTTGAGGCATGGTCTTGCTGCGGTTACTCCATGGGTCACTGCTATGCTGGGCGACAAGGCGGTCGCCGGGATATTTGCGCACGAGTTCGAACGCTTCGTCGGCGGGAGCGTGCAGCCAGGTCTCATGATCCTCGGGACGGAGGATCACCGGCATGCGGTCGTGGATATCGAGCAGTTCCTCGGTCGCGTCCACCATGACGCCGGTATAGGCGTCGCCCCATTCGTCGGTGGGGCGCCAGAGTCCCGCCCAGGCTGCGAGCGGCTGATCGCTGACGCTGATCCAGGTCTTCGTCATCGCGCCTTTTTCACCGACGGCCTCGGCAAAGGCGGTGAAGGGGATCAGGCAGCGATGCGCCGGCCGGGCGAACCATTCGCTCCACATGCCATAAGAATTGAAGAGCTGATCGTCGCGTGCGTTGTTCGTCGGACTTGGCTTGTTGGGCAGGCCCGTCTTCTTGCTTTTCGAGTGGCGCGGGAAACCCCAAGTCATTGACTGAAGGACGCGCTTTCCCTCCTCTTCGCGGACGACCATTCCCGAATAGCCGGGATAGACATCCTCGGCGCTGTTGAACGGCTGCACGGGCAGGTCGACGCCGAAATGCGCCGCGACCTCGGCCGCGCTTTTGCGCTCGGTGTAGAGATTGCACATGGACGTCAGTCTATCAGCATCGGGCCGGGAAGGAAGGGCGCGGGCGCCAATGGCGCTCTGCTAGAGCAGCGCTTGCTGGGGCCGCGCGCTCGGGGGCAATTTGCCGCTGCGCCAGAGATCGTCGGTATGTTCGACGACGAAGTTTTCCGCGGGCGGGGGTGGGCGAAACTGGAAGCCGATGACATCCTTGATCGATCCGTGGAGCCAGCGCTCATATTCATGGGGCTTGAGGAGGACGGGCATGCGGTCGTTCGTGGGATGGACGAGTTCGTTCGCCTCCATCGTCATGCCGGCGTAAACGGGACCCATTTCGGGGGTGTTCTTCGCGAAGCCGGCCCAGGCCATGATCGGCTGGCCTTCGGCCGAGAACCAGCTGCGGGTTTTCTCGCCGGGCGAGCCGTTGGGGTTCGCGAAGTGCGTCAGCGGAATGAGGCAGCGATATCTGGGCTCGACGACGAGACCTTCCCACATCGGGTTGGTGAGATCGGCGACGAGGCCGATGCGGCCCGGCGGATCGCCGCGCAGCCGCATCTCGCGGGTGAGGCGCGGGAAGCCCCAGAGCATCTGGCGAAGGTGCCGTCGGCCGTTCGTTTCGTGGACGACGAGGCCGGGGAGGGCCTCGATCGTCTCCGAGGGAACTGCAATATCGGTAAAGCCGCCGGCGCCGAAATGATCGGCGACGTCCGAAGCCGTGGCGGCAAGGGTGTAGAGGCGGCTCATCTCTCGGCTTCAGGCGAAAATCTTCGTCCATTTTTGGACTTGTTCCGCAAAGCTCGCCGGCTCGAATCCGAGACCGATCTCGGTTTCGACGAGCGGAGCGCTGCCGCCGGCGGCGTAGAAGCCGCTGATGTCGCTCTCGCCGAACGGGTCGAATTCCTGCGCCCAGCGATCGAGGGCGATTGCGCGCGCGTGGAGCGCGGCGCCGCCATGATCACCAAGTCCATGCTCGCGCGCGAAACGCTCAAGCAGACGGCCATGCTCCGCAACGTCGCTCGGGCTCTTCACCACAAGATGCCGGATCGTCTCGATCGCGCGCGCGAGATGCGCGCCGGTGATATGCACACCATTGATCGCGGCGAGAAAACCGCCGGGTGCGAAAAAATCATTGGCGGCAGCATGGCCGCCGATGCGGTGGTCTCCTTCGGATCTGTCGAACTGGATTACGTCGCCCATGGCCGGTCTTTCGCTGCGATTCGGTCATGCACTATAGAACAAAAATGGAACAAATGCGAGATCTGCGCTGTGTCGATCAGGGGTCAACTGCGGCGGGTTGAGGAACAAGGAAGAGCGTGCGGCCCTCGACGCGCCAGGCGGCGAGCTGGGACAGGAAATTCATACCGAGCACGTCCGTATTGCCGAGCGCGGGTGAGATCACGACCTTTAGCCGCCGTGCCCCGATGGCGCCGACCGCGAGCGCATCGACCGTTCCGGGCTCGGCCCGCACCGTCCCGTTCGCGGTCTGCATCAGGAGCGGCAGCAGCGTTGCATCGGCCTCGACCCCGGCTGCGCGGGCGGTCTCCTGCGATAGCGCCGTCACGGTAGGCGGGGGTATGGATGAAATGCGCGTGCAGCCAGCCGCCGGCCTCGGGAAACTCCCCCACGAGCACCGCCGCCTGGCCAAAGCGGCGGAACCGGTTGCGGCTGAAATCGCGCGGCAGGTCCTTCAGGAACTGGCGGAAAGCGGCCCCGAAGCCGGGGGCGCGAAGGCTTTTGAACAGGCCGCGCAGCACGCGCAACGGCTCCTCGTACAGCAGGATCAAGACGAGCGCGGCGCCAGCCGCATAGATCGCGAGTTGCTCCCAAGGGAGATCGGTGGTGAGAGGCATATCCGCCGCTTTACCACCGGCCTCGTGTCGCGTGGCTGAACGATCAGCTCTCGGAGATCGTCTCGTCCTCGATCGCCGCGGTGATCATTCTTTCCCACACCCCGGCATCCCCGACAGCCAGCATGCGCCCGCTCGGCTCCCGCATCGTCTTAAGGATAGCGAGCGCCGCGGCGGTATACTCCGGCCAGAGCATATCGACGGCATCGGCCGCCGACCGCAGTTCGCCTTCGCCGTTCCGGCTGAGCTCATGTCCGGCAAGGACCCTGGCTATCCGCTCCACCGGAGACGTTGCTGCAGCGTCCCAGGTCATCGGCCGTGGTTCAGATAGGCGCGCACGGCGTCCGCGCTGTTTCCGACAGCATCGACGGCCTCGCTAAGTTCATCCTCGCCCACGCCGAGGCTCTCGGTCCAATCGCGGACTTCATAATCTTCGGAAAGGCTGATCCGATCGCGATTTGGAGGCGCCCGTCAGTCTCTTGTCATCCGCCATCATGGTCTCCTGTATCTGCGCTCGCGAAGCCGGGCCGCGCGGGAGCTGCGGCCCGGCCCAGAAGGCGCAGTCAATCTGCGCCTGTCTGTGCCGCGATTCTGTCGGCACCATGGCTTCGATACCTCTTCCGCCGGTTGAGCGGAGTGGCGCTCTCAACCCCGAATGACGCGCCGACGACGGCAAGCGTTCCCGAGAAAATTTTCGGATTAACACAGGTTATTCCGGGGGTGCCGAGGCCGGGGCGGCGTGGAACTTTCGAAGCGAGCCAGCGTTGCCCGGACATCCACCACGGATGAATTGGCGCAGCTTTCAACGTCCCCCGCAAGTGCGGTCGGGCGAGTGGCGGACTGCGTCCAGACGGGAGAATTATCATGTTCAGATGGGCTATCATCTTTGCCGTCGTCGCGCTCGTCGCGGCGCTTCTCGGCTTCGGCGGCATCGCCGGCCTTTCGGCCGACTTCGCCAAGATCTTGCTCGTGATCGGCGTCGTCCTCTTCATCGTCGCCTTCGTCTTCGGGCGCGGACGCCGCACATTGCCCTGAGTTTCCGGGATGGCCGAAGTTTCCGACTTTGCCATCCTCACGGGTGCCGGCGATCACAAACCCCTCGGTCGCCGGCACACGACTACTTCCCCCGAAAGGACGTTTCATGACCGACCTTATCTTCGTCCACGGCATGTTCCAAAACCCGAAAAGCTGGGAGAATTGGATCGGTTATTTCTCGGCACGCGGATATAATTGCGCGGCCCCCGCCTGGCCGCTTCATGAAGGCGAGCCGCGCTCCCTTCGCGAAAATCCACCAGCGGGTCTTGGCGATCTCCATCTCGCGGAGGTCATCGCCTCTATCGAGGCGCAAGTTGCCGGGAAGGAGCACCCCGTCATGATCGGACACTCGGTCGGCGGGCTCATCACCCAGATATTTGCCAGTCGCGGCCTGATTTCCGCCGGCGTTGCAATCAATTCGGTCGCGCCGAATGCAATGATCGACTTCGACTGGGGCTTCATCAAGAATAGTGCAGTTATCGCCAATCCCCTCAAGGGTAATGAGCCGGTCCTCATGGACGCGAAGACCTTTCACGGTGCCTTCGCGAATACGCTGTCCGAAGAGGAGGCGGCGGGCGAGTTCGAACGTACTGCGACGCATGACAGCCGCAATGTCCTTCGCGATTGCATGGGCGCCGATGGACGGATCGATGTCGATGCGCCGCACGCACCGCTGCTGCTGGTCGGCGGCGAGAAGGACGAGATCATTCCCGCCCATCTCACCGAGAAGAATTTCGATGCCTATACCGATGCGGGCAGCGTGACCGAATTCCTGCCGTTCGCCGGTCGCAGTCACTACATCTGCAACGAGCACGGATGGGAGGAAGTCGCCGGCGCGGCGCTTGCCTTTATCGAACGATCAGCGCGCGCGCCCAACACCGCGACCGCAAGCAGCTTTGTCTAAACTACAGCCGGACGGCCCTGTGACCACGGACGGTCGCTACTTTGTGGTGCGCGGGCGTCTGTGGCGCATGTCTGATCCGTCGCTCACGCAAGATACACGCATTCGGCTGGTCTCCGAACTTATGGCTGCGCGCCGGGGCGTGAAGGACGCGCTGCGAAACAGGGATGCTGTGGCGTTGCGACACGCCCGATCGGCGGTCGATCGTACGAAGCGCGCGCTTGGCGAACGCGGACCGGTCTGGTGGGACGATGGCGCCCCCGATTATAATCGGCGGATGGCCATCAACACGCCGTATGCGCAGTGGTTCAAGGGCTTGACCGTCTAGGCTTGGCGTGTTTTCGCTCGGTCAGACGTCATGATTTTGCCGTCAGCAGAGGAGCCGTAGAGCCGCGATGCAGCGTCAGCATCGCCGTACCAATCCCCGCTGCGGGAACGATCATCATGCGCTCGGAGGCAATGCCGCGATCCTCGAGCAAAGTGGCGAGGATTCTGATCTGGGCTTCTTCGCCGGCTATTTCGATCGTCGCGGCCGGAGCCGCGCGAAGGACGGTGGCGAGGTCCGCGGCTCGGCCGAGACCGATGCTCGTCAATTTGGGCCTGTCTTCTTCGAAGCCTTGAAAGGTGAAGGTCCTGCTCTGGCCCTCGCGCGATGCAAGCCAATCGGCCATCTCGCGCGTCAGCGATCCCGATGCCGCCGCCATGGTCGAGCCGTCGGGCAGCGTGACGAGCGCACTCGTCGCTGCATCCGGCGGCGCGGCCTCGACCGGTTCGCTGCCGCAGGACTGGAGCGAGAGTGTCGCGGCGCCGAGCGCGAGAACGGAGGTCATCAGCAGAAGAATACGGGGCATCAGTCGTCCTTGATCGCCCCTCTCATCACCAACGCGCGGCGTGAACGGACGTTGCCGCAACCGCGCGGGTTTTAAGCCGCAGCCTGCACGGCTGCAGCGTCCCGATATCGGCAGATGCTGCGGCCGCTTCGCTTTGCGGTATAAAGCGCCTCGTCGGCGAGGCTGATCAGTTGTTCGAGGTCGCGCGACAGGTCGTCGCACACGATATAACCGATCGACGTCGAAACGCGGATATCATGGCGTCCGACGGCAAAGGGACGCGCGATCGAAGCTGCGACGCGTTCCGCGAGCATATAGGCCTCGTCGGGATTGCCGATCTGAAGCTGCACGATCACGAACTCGTCGCCGCCAAGGCGCGCGGCAATGTCGCCTTCGCGCAAGGTTCCCGAAATTCGTCTTGCCACCGCGGTGAGCAACGCGTCGCCGACGGGATGGCCGAAGCTGTCGTTGAGGCGCTTGAAGCCGTTGAGGTCGAGGCAATGAAGGGCGATCGGGCGGAGCTTTGCG
The DNA here is from genome assembly GCA_965283845.1 of Sphingomonadaceae bacterium. Lineage (GTDB taxonomy): Bacteria > Pseudomonadota > Alphaproteobacteria > Sphingomonadales > Sphingomonadaceae > Sphingopyxis. The sequence goes on along the minus strand of CBDIQD010000004.1, from coordinate 54,482 downwards.
GCGCGCACATTGCGGTCGAACCATTCGCGCAGCGCCAACCGGTTGGGCAGGTCCGTGAGCCCGTCGCTTCGCGCGAGCGAGGCGAATGTAAGCCGGCGGCCGATGTCGTCGAGGGCGCGGGCGTGTCGTTTGCGCAAGCTGAAGATACCGCCCGCTAGGAAGGCGGCGGTCATCAGCGCGGTCGCGATGTGGAGTGGCTTTCCGGCAACGAGCATCGTGACGACCGGCGGCATGACGGCGAGAAGGAGCGAGGCGATGGCGATGCGCGGGCGAAGGCTCGTCCCCGCCGCGACGCCGGCCGCATAGCCGATGACGAGGCAGATCGCGAGCTTGTCGATGGCTGGATCGGGTAAGGCAAGCGCCCGCGCCGCGAAGAAGCCGAGCATGGCTGCAAAGACGATATAGCTCGCTGCATAGCGGCGCTCGAGCCGGCGGGCCTCACCGAGTGTGATCGCGGTATTATCCGCGGCGGCTGCGTCACGCGAGGCGACGAGGAGCCGGGCGATCGAGGCGAGGACGCCGATCGCATAGGGTCTCGCGATCAGCATGTCGCCCGATTGTTCGATGATCAGCGCCCCGCATATGAGAAAACCGAGCGACATCACGAGCGAGGGCAGCAGGCCATCGTAGAGACTTCGGATAAGCTCGATCTCGATCGCATCGGGTGAATATTTGACCGGGGTCGACATCGCTCAGCTCCTTGCCGAGAATTACCGCCCACCGGGAGGACCGGTTCCGCCTGCGGACGGCCGAACCTCCTGAAATCCCGCACGCTCAGCCTAGACCCCGAGCGTTAACAAAGTTGGAAGTGGGGCGCATTCGACGCCCAAAAAGGTAAAGCCCCGCTGCACAAGGCTGCGGGGCTTTCCTGAAGTCGGGTCCTGAGACCCGAGCTTGCAAAGTAGATACGCGCAGGCCGCAGGATCGTTCCAACGGCCGTCGATTATTTTTCGATTATCGGCAGCGCACATTGCTGCGATCGATTTCGCGCCCGACGGCTGCGCCGCCGATGGCACCGATCACGGTGCCCAGCGTTTCCGATCTGCCGTCGGCGATGACGTTGCCGAGCACGCCGCCGGCGATTCCGCCGACGATCAGTCCTGTCGACCCGTCGTTGCGGCGGCAGTAATATTTATCGTCGCGGCCGCGATAGATGCGGTCGTTGTCGTTGAGGCGGCGTTCGCGATACCTCCGGTCGTTGCGATAGTAATTCTCCGCATAATAGCCGCTGTAGCGCGGGTCGGGGCGGTCATAGTCATAGCGGCCATATTGGTCGTAATAGGCGCGATCATAATAGCCATAGCCGCCATCGTCATAGGCGTAGCTGCTACCGGTCGAGGCGCAGGCCCCGACCATGGCGGTTGCGGCGGCGAGAGGAAGGATCATCAGGCGGTTCATCGGCATCACTCCATTTTGTTGCGTGCCGGGCCGACCTTGGCGGGGCATGCGCTGGCCCCTCATGATCTAGACCCCTGAAGCCCTGTCGGGTTCCGCCGCCTGCCATCTGAAAGCTAACGGAAATCCCGAGGTTTGATCTTGATGCCTTCGGTGGGTTGGCCGGGAATGATGCCGGAGCCAAGGCGGAGGTCCGGAATATAGATGTCGCGCGGATTGCGGCCGAGCGGCTTCGTCTCCGGATCGCGGGGGTCGGGGCCAACGGGACTCTTGACGACGTCGGCGCGGCCGACCCTGTAGATATCGGCGATATCCTTGCGTTGCCCGACGCTCGCGAGCAGCGGGGAGAGGTCGTCGAGCCTTTGCGCGACGATATGGATGACCTCGCCCTCGCGCTGAACCTGACCGCGCACACCCATCATCGCGGCGCCGAGGACGACGCGGCGATATTTCTCGAAGACATTGGTCCACACGACGAGGTTCGCGACCTCGGTCTCGTCTTCGAGGGTGATGAACATGACGCCCTTTGCCGAGCCCGGCTTCTGACGGACGAGAACGACCCCGGCGAGGATGACCCAGCGGCCGTCCTTGATGCCTTGAAGCTCCCGGCAGGTGATGATCTTTCGCGAGCGAAGCTCGTCGCGCAGGAAGGCGAGGGGATGGGCCCTCAGTGAAAGACCTGAGGCTCTATAGTCCTCGACGACCTCGGCGCCTTCGCCCATCGGCGCGAGCAGCGTCTCGGGTTCCAGCGCTTCGCGCTGGAGACGTCCGGCGCGTTCGTCGGCAGCCTGGAAGAGGGGAAGGGCGGCAGGCCCCAAACCCTTCACTTCCCATAGCCCTTCCCGGCGCGAGCTTCCGAGCGAGGTGAAGCCGTCCGCATCGCCGATCCGGTCGAGCGCGCCGCGCCCGACCCCGGCGCGGCGCTGGATTTCCTCGGCGCTGCTATAGGGCTCGCCGGCACGGGCCGCGGCGACCGCGGCGCCATCCTCATTGGCGAGAGCGCAGGCGCAGGCGCAGGCCCAGGCGCACCGCCAGATATTTGCCGTTGGCCGTTTCTTCGAGTGTGCAGTCCCAGCGGCTGTGATTGACATCGATGGGCCTGATCTCGACGCCATGATTGCGGGCATCGCGGACGATCTGCGCGGGCGCGTAAAAACCCATCGGCTGGGCGTTGAGCAGCGCGGCGCAGAATGCGTCGGGATGATGGCATTTCATCCACGACGAGGCATAGGCGATGAGCGCGAAGCTCGCGGCGTGGCTTTCGGGAAAGCCGTATCTCCCGAAACCCTCGATCTGCTTGAAGGTCTTTTCGGCAAACTCGCGGTCGTAGCCGCGGCCGACCATGCCATCGATCAGCTTGTCGCGGAAATGGCTAACGCCGCCGGTGAGCTTGAAGGTCGCCATCGCGCGGCGGAGGAGATCGGCCTCGCTCGCCGTGAAGCCGGCGCATTCGATCGCGACGCGCATCGCCTGCTCCTGGAAGAGCGGGACGCCCAGCGTCTTCTCGAGCACGCGCCTGAGCTCGGGGGTCGGGTAAGTGACCTCCTCCTGTCCGTTTCGGCGGCGTCGATAGGGATGGACCATGTCTCCTTGGATCGGGCCGGGACGGACGATCGCGACCTGGATCACGAGATCGTAAAAAGTGCGCGGCGCCATGAGCGGGATCGACGCCATCTGCGCGCGGCTTTCGATCTGGAAGACGCCGAGGGTATCGGCCTTGCGGATCATCGCGTAGGTCGCGGGGTCTTCCGCGGGAATGGTGGAAAGATCGTGCTTCAGTCCCTTGTGATCATGCAGGAATTCGAAGGCGCGGCGCATGCAGCTGAGCATGCCCAATGCAAGGATGTCGACCTTCATGAAACCCAGGGCGTCGATATCGTCCTTGTCCCATTCAATGACCTGCCGGTCTTCCATCGCGGCGGGTTCGATCGGCACGAGTTCGTCGAGCCGGTCGCGCGTCAGCACGAAGCCGCCGGGGTGCTGCGACAGGTGGCGGGGCGTGTTGATGAGCGTGCGCGCGAGTTCGAGCGTCAGCGCGAGGCGCTTGTCCCCGAGATCGAGGTTCAGCGCTTCGGCATGCTTTTCCTCGACACCCTCGCGGCTGTAACCCCAGACCGCGCCGGCGAGCCCCGCGGTGATGTCTTCGCTAAGCCCGAGCGCCTTGCCGACTTCGCGAACGGCGCCGCGTGAGCGGTAACGCGTGACGACCGCGGTTAGCGCGCTGCGAGTCCGGCCATAGGTCTCGTAGATCCACTGGATGATTTCCTCGCGCCGCTCATGCTCGAAGTCGACATCGATATCGGGCGGCTCCCGGCGCTCGGCGCTGACGAAACGCTCGAACAGGAGTTCGGACCGCACCGGATCGATCGAAGTGATACCAAGGACGTAACAAACCGCGCTGTTCGCCGCGCTGCCGCGGCCCTGGCAGAGAATCTCCCGGCGACGCGCTTCCGCGACGATCGAGTGCACCGTCAGGAAATAGGGCGCGTAATCGAGTTCGCCGATCAATCTGAGCTCATGCTCGAGCTGGGTACGGACCTCGGTGCTGACGCCTTCGGGGTAGCGAAGGGGGGCCTTTTCCCATGTCAGTCGCTCAAGCTCCTCCTGCGGGGTGCGTCCGGGAAGCTGGATCTCGTCGGGATATTGATAGCGCAGCTCTTCAAGGCTGAAGGTGCAGCGCTTCGCGAACTCGACCGTGCGTGCGACCGGCGCGCTGTCCTTGAGGTAGCGGCGGAACAGGCGCTCCATCTCGGCCGCCGTCTTGATGTGGCGGTCGGCGAAGCGCTCGCGGCGATCGCCAAGCTCGTCGATCGTGCATTTCTCGCGGATGCAGGTGACGACATCCTGCAGCAGGCGCCGGTCGGGCATATGATAGAGGACGTCGCCGGTCGCGAGCGTCGGCACTTTTGCTTTGGCGGCCAATGCTGCGAGATTGCGCAGTCTGATAGCGTCGCCGGGGCGCCGCCGGATCGTGAGTGCCAGATGGAGACGATCGCCGAAAATGCGCCTCGCGCGGGCGATCGCCGCCTCGGCTGCGCCATCGGCGCGGTCGGGAAGCAGGATCGCAAGCAGGCCCTCGTTCCAGTCCTCAAGATCGGGCCAGTCGAGATGGCAGGCGCCCTTGCCGGCGCGCGTCTTGCCGACGCTGAGCAGCCGGCACATCCGGCCATAGGCCGGTTTGTCGGTTGGATAGACAAGAAGTGCGGTGCCGTCGGCAAGATCGAGGCGCGTGCCGGTCAGCGCGCGGACGCCGGTGACCTTCCCGGCGTCCCACGCGCGCACGATCCCGGCGACGCTGTGCCGGTCTGCGACGCCGAGCGCGGGCAGGCCAAGCATTGCCGCGGCGGTGAAGAGCTCTTCGGGCGAGGAGGCGCCGCGCAGGAAGCTGAAGTGCGTCGTGACCTGTAGCTCGACATAGGCCGGACCTTCATCGGTCATGCGAAAGCAACGCTGTCTGTGGCCGCATTCTCAAGCGAATGCTCCGTGAATAAACCAGCGCATCGAACCGGTTGCCGGATTGACCCCGTCGCCGAGGCGGAAGAGCCAGTAACGGCCGCCCGTCTCGGTCTCGACCTGATAATAGTCGCGGACGGTGAGGTGGGTTTCGCCTTCGATCCCGCCTTCGCGCCACCATTCACCCTGCAACCGCTCGGGTCCGTCGCCCTGCGTGACGCGGTAGCGTTTGCGGCGCCAGATGAAGAGGCGCGGGGCATCATCGGGAAGCAAGGCGACGACATCGACAGGTTCTGGCCGCGCGAGCATGCGCGACGGCCGCGGCCATTCGCTCCAGCTCTCGCCCGTCTCGGGCGCGAGCGCGGGGAGGGCAGCGACCGAGCGCTCGGGCATCGCGCTCGGTCGCGGCGCCGCGCGCTGGAGCGCGCGCTGCCCGAAGCGGTTGGCGAGCGTGTCTACGAGCGCGGGAAGATCGGGGCCGCGCCGTCCGATATTTTCGAGCGCGTCGGCCTGGCTCCTTGCTGCCGCTCGGCGAGCGCGGCGACGAGAGTCATCGCCTCGATCCCGAGACCGGGATCGATGCTCTCGATCCGCGCGGCGAGCAGTTTCGCGAGATGCCGGGGATCGCGCGACGGCGATGCGGTTCCGATACGGATGGCCTGCGTTTGCCCGTCGACGCGGTGGAAATAGCAGTCGAGGCGCCGCGCACCCGTTCCGGCACGGGTAAGTTGGCCTGCGATATCGTGCGCAAGGTCGCCGATCACCTGCGCCAAGGCGTCTGCTGTCGCGAGCGGCTCCATGAAGCCACGCCTCGCCTGCGGCAGCTCTTCGGGGAAGAGCGGTTCGATGGGCTCTGGGAGCGTGCCGAGTGCCTGGTCGAGGCGGCGATGCAGTTCGCGCCCGAACCGTTTCGCGAGCGGACCACGGGGGCTCCCGATCAGCTGTTCGATCTGCTCGAAACCCAATTTGCGCAGGCCGTCGACATCGGCGGACGGCAGGCGGAGCGCTGCGACGGGCAGGAGCGCGATCGCCTTTCGGTGCGCTCCGGGTTCAACCGTGACGGGCCGCCCGGCGGGGACATGGCGGGCGGCCGCATGCGCGCAGCCGGCCGTGTCCGCGACCGCAATTTGCAGGCTGAGGCCGAAGGCCGCGACGCGGCGATGAAGATCCTTGAGCAAGGCTCGCTCGCTGCTGAAGATGGCCGCGCAGCCCGTGATGTCGAGCCAGAGCCCGTCGGGCGGATCGGGCGCGACAATCGGCGAATAGCGTGCGCCTGCCCAGAGGGCGAGGCGCCGCAACCCGTCGAGATCGGCCTCGGGTTCCGCGTCGACGACATCGAGCTCGGGCGCGAAAGTCCGCGCTTTCGTGATCGTCATGCCTGTCTGAATACCAAGCATATGGGCCTCGCGGCACGTCGCCGCGACGATACGCCGGCCATGGTCGGGAATCGCGGTGACGAGCGGGCGGGGCGGGGCGCTGCCGTCAGGCTGCGGCTTGCGCATCTTCCTGCGCAGCCGGTCGGTCGACCAGTGCGGCAGGAAGAGCGATACGACCCGTCGCATCGCAGCCCTCCACGATCCAGTTGTGCGGATTGCCGCCTCGCGCGCGCTCGAGCGCGACGCGCCAGCGCGCGCGTCCGATCGCGGGGATGCCGAGATCCTCGGTCGGACTCGCCGTGATGCGCCAGCGGGTCACGGCGGCGCTGCCTTCGGCAGGCTCGCCGGCCTTGCAGGCGCGGCGGAAGATGAAGGCAGGGACTCCCGAGGCTTCGGCGGCGAGCTGCAGCCGCTTCGAAGCGATTGTGCTGTATTTCTTGACCTCGCCGACGACCCCGGCGAGTCCCGGATGGCGGAGGCACTCCTCCATCGCGAGGAGGACGTTGGTGTCGCTGCCCGCTTCGACATGAATTAGCCGGTCGGGGTGCAATCCGGCTAGATGAAGCGCGGGGGCGAAGAGATCGCGCCAGCGCAGGCACCAGAAAACCGGGCCGTCGCTCCGCGCGAGGATACCGGCGAGGAAGATCGTGGCGCTTGCATCGTCCGCCAGTTCGGGACTGCCGGCGAGCTCGTGGAGCGCGCCGGTGGCGATTCCGCGCGCGGGAATTCGCGAGTCGAGATCATCGATCCCGAACGGGATGACGTCATGGCGCGCGCCAACGCCTTCGATTTGGGCGATTTTGGCGCGAATTTCTTCAAGGATGGCGGACTGGCGCATAGGTGCGGATAACTCGGCAAGCTGGTCTTATGTTCCTTCTTTGTTCTCATTGCCTGCTCTTCGTCAAGGCGCGCTGCGGCGAAGCGGTATCATCGCTGTGGATGAAAGGCCGGAAAGCGAGGGTGCCGGGGGCTGCCGCGGGGCGGAGATACGAGCCGGCGGTGCGGCTCATTGAAGGGGCCGGGCATTACGCCGGGACGCGGGGACGGGGCGTGGAGCGGGGGTGGGCCGGGCAGCCGTGAGCCCGGCTTTCGCATCCCGAGTCATGATTTTCGCTGAAACCCATCGGCTCCCTTTGCATGGGACCTTTCCCTCATTGGCTGCCTGATTGCGGGGCTCGGCTCGCCTAATGCCGTCAACCCCCTGCGGGGGTTCGCCCTCGCATGCGCTCGGTGACGGCGGCTCGCGGCCCCTCCTTCTGGCGCCATCGGGGATGGTCCCCGAGCATCAAAGGAGACTGAACATGGGTACCACCATCGGAAATCTGACCCTCAAGGACGACGGCAGCTATGAAGGCACGCTCGCGACCCTGATGGTCACCGTGCCGATCGCAATCGTCCCGAACGGCCGCAAGATGAAGGAAAGCGAGCCCGATTTTCGCGTCGTCAGCCGGCGAAACGGATTCGAACTCGGCGGCGGCTGGGTGAAGACCGCACGCTCGACCGGCGCCGAATATATCTCGGTGTCGCTCTCCGCCCCCGAACTCGGCGAGATCTTCTGCAACGTCGCGAACGCACCGGGCGACGATCCTTCGAAGAAGGTGCTGATCTGGAACGCCCCCGGCAACTGACCGGGCAGCATCGCGGCCCCGCCTCCGGGCGGGGCCGCATTCGCATGTTCGCATCACGCTTTGTCGAGCGCGGCCTCTATCGCGTCGAGAATATCCTCGAGCTCCTGCGACATATAGCCACCTTCGTCGCTGGCGCGGTCGACCAGATTGCCCTCGTCGCGGATACGGACGAGCGACGTGAGCGCTTGGCGTAAATCGTCATCCATCTGGTCGGCCTTTCCAGTCGAGTAGCGCGAAGCAAGCTTAGCGGCAGCATCGGTCCGCCTCGTCATCGGGCAGCCATCGCCATATTTCAACGGCAACCGGGAGGAGGGGCCCGACATGGCTTCCGCCGCCGCGGCACCAGTCCCGCTCTCGATTGCCGCTATTCCCTTGGCCGAGGCCCGGCCTCCTACAGTCAACCCTTGCAGGGTCCCTGCGCAAGCTTGGGCCGCGGCTTTGCCGCGGTGACTGCGGCCTGTCCCCGTCCGGCGGGGCGACTGTCGAGCGGGACTGGTCCCGCTCCTGATGCAGGAGCCCCGATATGTCGCTTTCTACCGCCCAATCGCTTGGCTGGAACCTTGCCCGCACGATGATGACCATCATCGTCCTCATTGAAACATCGGCTGGATACTCGGTCATGCCGCTCGACGAGTTCGACGGCGATCCTGCCTGCATCGTCTGCGAATATGACCCGTTCAACCGCTGATATCGTGCGGGATTTCGCTCCAGGGTGGACCCGGTTCCGGTTTCACCTTCGGGGCGATTTCGCTATGCCCGCCCAGCAGATTGCGCTGTGGTGGTGGTGGAGAGCGCGTCCGACAGGAGGACGCCCGTGACCTTTATCATCATCCTCGGCGCTGCGGCTGCCATCTATATCGCCGTGCTGATGTTTCGCCTGGCTGCGGTGGCGCTTCCGCTTTACGCCGGCATCGGCATTTCGATTTGCCTCATCGGCCGCGACTTCGGCTATCCGGCCTCGATCGCGGCAGGATTGCTGGTCGGAGCTCTCATTCTCGCTACCGGACGGGCATTTTGCGCTGTCCTGCCGCCCTTCTATCGCGCGGTCGTCGCGGCGGCATTTGCCGGCCCCGCCGGTTTTGCCGGTTATCAGGCCGCGAAGGGGCTGGCCGGGCTCGCGATTGGCGGAGGATATACGCTTGAGATGCTCGGATTGGCAGGCGCTCTCGCGGCAGCCGTTGCAGCCTGGCGGGGGCTCGGCACAGCCGATAGGAAGCGCAAGCGCGGCGGAGCGACCGGCAGAGCTTGAGCCTGATCTCTTTGAATCAACCGGGTCCGCTCAACTACCGAATTCGCGTCGAAGCCTCGCAGCATCCCGCACCAGCCCGGCCTCCGATCTGCGCCATCTGCCGGCAAGCCGCTGACGCTGGATCGCTGGCCGCAACGGCGGGCCTGCGACTTTCTTCCCCCGGCGTTCCGCCGTTCCTCGCGAGCCATGAAACTCTTTGCCCGCCGTCCTCCGCTTCGCTTCGGGCCTGGCGGCTGCGGCGCGCTCCCTTGCCGGCGGTCGATGCGCATCGAGGTCGCGCTGGTGCGGCCCGACATGCAGCAAAGGACATCGTCATGAGCAAGATCGGCAGCTTCAAACTCGTCTCGGGTGAATATCAGGGCGAGATCGTCACGCTTTCGGTGCAGGCCAGATCGGTCCGCATCACCCCCGAGCAGAACCACAGCGGCAACGCCCCGAGCCACCGCGTCTTCGTCGGCGACGCCGAGGTCGGCGCAGCCTGGTCGAAGACGAGCCAGGACAAGCGTTCCTATCTTTCGGTCAAGCTCGACGACCCGAGCTTCATCGCCCCGATCTTCGCGCAGCTCTTCGCCGGCGAAGAGGGCGAATATGACCTGGTCTGGAGCCGGCAGTCCCGCCGCGGTGACAATTAATGCCGCACCATCGCCCGGCTTCGGCCGGGCGATGTTACATCCAGATTGAGGGCTTTAGCGTGCGTAGCTCGGATATTTTTGCGCTAAGCCCATGATGTATGCGCCGGTAACCACGCCGCCGTTGGCGGGCCAAAACCGGCCGAAAACGGCGGTTTATTCTCCTCAAACGGGTCGGAGGTGCGAATGGATCAGGCAGTCGGATGGCAGTCGCCATATTTTCCGAAAATATTCGAGCGATATGATCGCGCGGACTTCGCGCAGGAATTCCTGCGGCGAAGCCCCGCTTATCGCGGCGCCTATGCCGCCGCCGCGGCGGCACCGGGCGCCGACCGCACGCGGCTCTTTCGGCGGCTCGCCAGCCGCTGGGGGTTGGTCTTTCGCCTTCGATCCTGATCTTCCGGCCGCGGCCGCACCCGCCCTGTGGCGGCCGCAGACCTGCGCCTTCGTCACGATCGCGCGGCCGGCGCCCAAGGGCTTTGCCGCGCTGCGCCTCGCCGAGATCGTCGACGGACCCGAGATTGCCGCCGAGTTGCTCTCATCCGCGACTGGCATGTCGTCCTGCTCGCCGGGGGACGGCACTATCGTCTGCTGATCCGGCGCTGCTGCGCGAACGAGCGGCTGGCGTACCTCACGCCCGCCGATGCGCAGGCCGGCCTCCGTGCCTCGCTGATCATGGCGCTGCACCGTGAACTCCTCGATACGGGTGGCGCTCGTCCCGCGCCCGACAGCGTTCCGGGTGCGACCGAGCACTGGCGCCTGGTGCAATGGCTTCGCCTTCTCGACGCCATGGCCGAGGGCGCATCGGCCCGCGACATGGCGGCCGCGCTGCTGCTCGCCGAGACGCGTGACTATTCCGCCGCCGAATGGGACGCATCGAGCGAACGCCGCCGCATCGCGCGCTGGCAACGCGCCGCCGTTGCCATGCGCGACGGCGGATTCAGCGCGCTGCTCGGCGCAGACTGATCGGGACATTCCAACGCCCATCACTTTGTCCGTTCCGAATCCTCCGCCTGATTTTCCAAGAACGCCTCCTCGTTCCTGAACCCTGATCCCGGTTCCGGTCCTTGGCAGGAGGCCCCATTGTCCGATCGTCCCACGCCCGTTGTCGCCCGCTATCTGAGAACGCCGGAGGCGGCCGTCCACTTGAGCCTCTCGGCGGCGACGCTCGAGAAGCATCGCTGCTACGGGACCGGGCCGCGCTATCACAAGCTGGGCGGCCGGGTCGTCTATGCAATCGCCGACCTCGACGCCTGGGCGGCGATCGGACGCAAGACATCGACGTCGGATCCCGGCGTTGGCGATATCTCGCCGCTGCGCCCGGGGCGCCGTTGATGCGCCTGCGAATGGCCTCGGCTTTGCCGTCGCCCGTGCAGGCGGCCGCCCCTCCGCCTGTCGGCGTTCGGCTCCCTGCAAGCGGCCTCACCGACGTCGAGATGACCTGGATCGAGGGCCGTCTCGAACAGCAGCTCCGCTTCGGGCGGGTTGCGGCCGAGCGGTCCGGCGGTCCGCACAAGCGCATCGCATCTTTCCGTCCGGGGGCGAGCTTCGGGCTGCTCGGCTGCACCGTGAACGATCTCGGACGTGTGTTCTGGAGCCTTGCCATCATAAGGACGGTAGCACCCGGTGCGCCCTTTGGTACCCATCCGGGTGTTCACCCGGGAGGGGAAGTTCTTCTCAGCCTTTACGACCTCGAATGACGCTGGCGCAGCGGCGAGATCGACATGATCGAGGCGCCGGGCGTCGACGCGTGCGACGTGTCGCCCGATCACTGGCGCCATATCGGGCAGCGGCTCGCCGCCGCGCTGCCGTTCCGCTCCTACTCGGCTGAACGCCATGCCGCGTGGCTGCGCCGCGGCGAGGCCCGGCCATGAACCGGCGGTGGCTCCGCACCACCGCGGCCTGCGGCGCGCTCTTTGCGGGCTGTTCGGCGCGGCCGCGATCCTCGCGCCGCAGCCGCGGCTCATCTGGAACGCGAGCGCGAGCGTGCCTGTCGGGCTCTACGCCATCGACGTCGGCGCCGAGCCTGCGCGCGGCGACCTTGTCGCCATTGCGCCGCCCGCGCCGCTCTCCGCCTGGCTTTCGAAGCGCGGCTACCTGCCGCGCGGCGCGCCGCTCCTGAAACGGGTTGCCGCAACGAGCGGCGCGCTCGTCTGCCGGAGCGGTGTCTTCGTCACGATCGACGGCGCGCCTGCGGCGCGCGCGCGATCTGCCGACCGCATGGGACGGACGCTGCCGCTGTGGCTCGGCTGCCGCCAGCTGGGGCGCGGCGAGCTCTTCGTCCTCGGGCTCATCGTCGCCCTGGTTGCCTATCGGCTGCTGATCGGCATCCGCCGTAATCGGCGCCAGCGGCATCCAGTCGCTTCTGCGACGCCTTATCGCCACGCCGCTTCACGGCGCCGGAACGGCGCGCGGCATTCCACCAACTTGCCGGACGAGGAACAGACATCATGATGATCGGAAGCTTTCAGACCGCAGGCGATGGCTATGCGGGATCGATCCGGACCCTCCTGCTCGACGCGATGATCGCGATCGTTCCGGCTGCGCCGTCCGACGCGGAAAACGCGCCAGGCTGGCGGGTGCTGCTCGTCGAGGCCGACGATGGAATCGAGATCGGAGCGGGCTGGGACCGCAGCGGCGAGCGCGCCGGTTCCTATATCGCGCTGCAGATCGACGACCCGGCCTTGCCCGCGCCGCTGCGCGCCAATCTCATTCGCTCCACGCGAAACGAGGATGAATATCATCTTCTGTGGTCGCGCCCGGCACCGCAGGCGAAGGGCTGAGCGATGCGGCCTTCGGCTCGCTCGGCGCGCTTCCGCGCCATGCGCATCGCCGCTGCCGCATTGCTGGCGCTCGCGGCGCTGCCTGCCGGTCCGGCGGCAGCCCGTGAGCGGCTGCCGCGCCTGCCGCTCATCCTTATGCACCGCATGTGAGCGAGGCTTCGCAGCGGTTCGCCATTCCCGAGGCATGGATATGCGCGCGTCATGCGACGTCGAAGAGCCGCGGCCGAGTCGCGCGCTCGTGTCGCACACGGGCGCCATGGGATTGATGCAAATCATGCCCGCGACCTGGGCCATGTTGACTGCGCGATATGGGCTGGGACCGGACCCCTTCGATACGCGCGCGAATATCCATGCGGGTGCAGCCTATCTGCGCATGATGTGGGACCGATATGGCGACGTTTCGCTCATGCTCGCCGCCTATAATGCGGGTCCCGGCCGCGCCGACGCCTATGCGGCGGGACGGCGCCGACTTCCCGCCGAGACCATCGCTTATGTTGCCGCGATTGCTCCGGCGATCGGCGCATCGGGCGTCGCTTCGCTCGCCCCCGCGCCGACACCGACGGCACCGTCCTGGCGCAGCGCTTCGCTGTTCGCCGAACGCCCCGGCGACGATGCGACCGCGCTGCCCGGTGCGCCTCCGCTGCAATCCGGGCGCAGCGCAAATGCAGCAGAAGCTGCATCACCTCGCGCGCCTGCGGCGCTCTTCGTTCCGCTTTCCGGCCGCGACCAATGACCCATCGCGCCTCGCCTTCGATGGCTTGCCGGGACCTGTTGGCTCGGGGGTTTTGGCTCGTGTGGAAGGGGAAGGGGGCATGGCAAGATAAAAGACCGGCCAGCTCGCTGGCGGTATGTGGTTGGTTTGTCTCGGCTTTTGCGTATGGCACATCGTCCGCCGCGCCATATTTGATGCGGGATACGTCTTCCTTTCAACGGCTTGCCGTCTGGCACGCAGTCGATGAGCGGTGACGACAATGATTTCCGGGTCAGGCCGGGACGGGGAGAGACGCGGGGGCGGGTTCTGCTGGCCGCGGCAAGCGGCTCGCGGCGGAGGTGCGGCGTGCGGCCGCGCGTTCCGGCGCCACGCGGCTCCGGCGCGCCGGGCCTTCGCGCGGCGGGACCGGCCGCCATGGGCGCGGCCGCCGGGCGCTTGCGGTCATACGGCGCGGCGCGGCGATGCGCCGTGTCACCGTGATGGCGCGGATCGTCCGGCAGCGCGGGGCGGGGTTTCGTGCCACCCCACTCGGACGTCACATAGCCTATCTCGAACGCGACGGCGTAACCCGCGACGGACGCGACGCCTCCATGTTCGATGCCGCCGGCGATGAGGCCGATCGCGGAGCCTTCGCTGAGCGCTGCGGCGGCGATCGTCACCACTTCCGCTTTATCGTCAGTCCCGAGGATGCGGCCGAGCTTGGCGACCTGCGCGGCTACACGCGCGACCTTATGCGCCAGCTCGAGGTCGATCTCGAGACGCGCCTCGACTGGGTCGCGGTCGATCATTGGAATACCGACAATCCGCACATCCATGTGCTGGTGCGCGGGGTCGCTGCCGATGGCAGATCTCGTCGTCGACCGGGGCTATATGGCAGAGGGTGTGCGCGGCCGTGCGTCGGAACTTGCGACTCTCGAACTGGGGCCACGGAGCGAGCTTCAGGTCGATGCCGCCCTGCGCCGCGAAGTCGAGGCCGAGCGCTGGACCAGCCTCGATGCCGAGCTCGCGCGGCGATCGCGCGAGAATGAAATCATCGACCTCCGTCCGGTCGCGGGGCGCGAGGCGGGAGCCAACCGGCACCTGTTGGGGCGCGTCGCGAAGCTCGAAGCGCTGGGGCTCGTATCCCGGGTCGGCCCCGCCCAATATCTCATCGATCCGGCGGCTGAGGTGAGGCTTCGCGCCATCGGGGAACGCGGCGATATCATCAAGACCATGCACCGCGAGATGTCGGCGCGCGGGATCGCATTCGATCCTTCGGCCCTGGCGATCGGCGAACAGGGCGAACGGGCAGTCATCGGCCGCCTCGTCGCACGCGGGCTCGACGACGAACTCGCGGGTTCCGCCTATGCGATCGTCGACGGGGTGGATGGCCGAACCCACCATATCCGCTTTCCAGACCTCGAGTGGACCGCCGACGCAAAGCCTGGCGCGATCGTCGAACTGAGGCACTGGGACGGCCGCGACGGCGCCCGCCACATGTCGCTCGCGGTTCGCTCGGATCTGTGCGCTCGGCGAACAGGTCGAGGCAGGCGATGAACAGGCTGCGCTTGTCGGTGAACGCGGCGTAGAAGCTGCTGCGCCCGATGCCCATGGCGTCGCAGCAGGTCCGGCCAGCGAACTGGCCTGCATAGCCCTTGCTCCAGAACGAGCCTCAGCGGCCGCTGACCATCGGCCTTGGACCGGTCGAGACTCTGCGGGGCGCGCCGATGTCTGCATGGTGGACCGATCGCGGCGCGAACCGGGCTCGAACATCGACCATCGGCGGCGGGCCGCATGTCAGCGGCATCTACCGCGAGCGCGTGCAGCTCGACTCGGACGCTTCGCGATGATCGACGACGGGCTCGGCTTCCAGCTCGTGCCCTGGCGACCGGCGCTCGAGCCGCACCTCGGCAAGCATATCAGCGGAACCGCGACAGCGACCGGCGGCATCGACTGGTCGCTCGGCCGCGGCCGAGGGATCGGCATCTGACCGAACAGGAGAATAGCGATGAACGACCGCATCCTCTGGGGACAAATCACTGTCATCTTCCTGATCGTCCTCGGCGCGGTTTGGACCGCGACGCAGTGGACGGCATGGGAGCTTGGCTATCAGGCGGCGCTCGGCGATCCCTGGTTCCTCCTATCGGGCTATCCCGTCTATCCGCCGCCTGCCTTCTTCTGGTGGTGGTTCGCCTTCGATGCCTATGCGCCGCCGGTCTTCTATCGCGGGGCGGCGATCGCCGCCTCGGGCGGCTTCCTGTCAATCATCGTCGCGATCTTCATGTCGATCTGGCGCGCCCGCGAAAGGCGCCGCGCCGAGACCTATGGGTCGGCCCGCTGGGCGAGCGAACGCGAGGTTCGCGCCGCCGGCATGCTCGGCGAGGACGGGGTGATCATCGGGCGGCTCGGCAAACGCTATCTGCGCCACGATGGCGCCGAGCATCTCCTCTGTTTCGCGCCGACGCGGTCGGGGAAGGGCGTCGGCCTCGTCATCCCGACGTTGCTGACATGGCCCGGCAGTTGCATCGTCCATGACATCAAGGGCGAGAATTGGGAGCTTACCGCGGGCTTCCGCGCGAAGCACGGCCGCGTGCTGCTCTTCGATCCCACCAACAAGGCCTCGGCCGCCTATCAATCTCCTTCGAGGTCCGCCGCGGCGAGTGGGAGGTGCGCGACGTGCAGAATGTCGCCGACGTTCTCGTCGATCCCGAGGGCAGCCTCGAGAAAAGAAACCACTGGGAGAAAACGAGCCATGCGCTGCTTGTGGGCGCAATCCTCCATGTCCTTTATGCCGAGGAGGACAAGACGCTCGCGGGCGTCGCCGCCTTCCTGTCGGACCCGCGCCGCCCGATCGAGACGACGCTGCGGCGCATGAAGACGACGAAGCACCTCGGCACATCGGTCCACCCGGTGGTCGCGGCAGCGGCGCAGGAACTGCTGAACAAGAGCGAGAATGAGCGGTCGGGCGTGCTCTCGACGGCCATGTCCTTTCTCGGCCTCTACCGCGACCCGGTCATCGCCGCCGTCACCGGATCGTCCGAATGGCGGATCGCCGACCTCATGGAGGATGATGTTCCGGTCTCGCTTTATCTCGTCGTGCCGCCGGGCGACATCAGCCGAACCAAGCCGCTGATCCGCCTCATTCTCAACCAGATCGGGCGGCGCCTGACCGAGGAACTCAACCCCGCGGCGCGGCCGCGCCGGCTGTTGCTGATGCTCGACGAATTCCCGGCGCTCGGGCGGCTCGACTTTTTCGAAAGCGCGCTCGCCTTCATGGCTGGGTACGGCATCAAGGCTTTCCTGATTGCCCAATCGCTCAACCAGATCGAGAAGGCCTATGGCCAGAACAACGCGATCCTCGACAATTGCCATGTCCGCGTCAGTTTCGCGACGAACGACGAGCGAACCGCCAAGCGCATATCCGACGCACTCGGGACCGCCACAGAACAGCGCGCGATGAAGAATTATGCCGGCCACCGGCTTTCACCTTGGCTGGGTCACCTGATGGTATCGCGTACCGAGACGGCCCGCGCCTTGCTCACGCCCGGCGAGGTGATGCAGCTCCCGCCCGACGACGAGATCGTGATGGTCGCGGGTCTTGCGCCGATCCGGGCGAGGAAGGCGCGCTATTTTCTCGATGCGCGGTTTCGTGCGCGGATCATCGCGCCGCCGGACCGAAAGGACAGTCCAATGAAGCCGAATGATTGGGACGACCCGAATGCAGGGGCGACGGCGCCTGCGCGGCCTGCCTTACCAGCGCCCGCGGCGAAGGAAGAGCCCGATAGCGGGAGCGACGCGGCGAACGGCGGGATCCGCCAGGAGCCCGAGCTTCCCCCGCATGAGGATGTCTTACCGCCAAGCCGCCCGGTGCAGGGCGAGTTCGACTATGCGGACGACGACGCGCAGGCCGACGCAGCCCGCGCCCGGGCGGCTGCTGATCGCCGCCTATCGCGCGCGGCGCGCAATGCCTCGCTCGATCCCGGTGACGGGATCGACCTGTGAGCCGCGCTCATATCAAGCAGACGTTCCGCCTCGACGCTGGTCTGGTGCGAAGCGTGGAAGTTCGGGCCCGGCAGCGCGGCACCACCAAGACCGAGGTCGTGGAGGCCGCGCTTACCGCCTTGTTGCTACCCCAGGATCAGGACCGGGCCGAAGCGCTGCTGATCCGCCGCCTCGACCGCTTGGTCCGCCTCCTCGAACGCCTCGAATGGCATACCGACCTCACCAACGAGACGCTGGCGCTCTTTGTGCGGCATTGGCTGACCAGCACGGCTCCGCTCCCGGACGACGCGCTCGTTGCTGCGCAGGCGACCGGCAAGCGGCGGTGGGAGGGCTTTGTCGATGCGCTCGCCAAGCGGATGGACGGCGGCGCCAAGCTGGCGGCAGAGTTGAGCCGCGACGGAGCTCAATCGGACCCGGCGAGGAAATAGGCGCGGAGGCGGTGGGACACGTCGGGGTTGAGCTCGATGAAGACGCGGCGACCATCATAGAGATCCGGTTTACGCCGGATGAGGTTGGCGTCGCAGAGCTTCTGACAGAGCCGAATGGCGCTGCTCATGGGAATGCTGGGTGTAACGCATAGCGAGGTCACCGAGATCGGCTTTCGCTCGCATTCGTGGATGAAGAGATCGATCAGCATCTCCCACGCTGGATCGCCGAAGAGCTCGGGCGCGCCGAGCAATTGTTGGCGGAGCAGCCGTCGCCGCATCGTCGCCCGTGCGTTGGCGAGCGCCAGGTCCTCGCCGTCCGATGTCTGCTGGTTGTCAGGGCTTCGCAGGGTGAAAGGTGCCGCCCCCTCCCGAGGGGCCGTCGGATCGCGACTGATGAGGTGATGGGCGTAGGCGGCGGTGACGATGATATGGTCGAGCACCTCGATGCCGAGCGATCTTCCAATCTGGTCGAGGCGCCTGGTCACTTCGATATCTTCCGCGCTTGGGCTCGGATCGCCGCTCGGGTGATTGTGGACGAGGATGATGGCGGCGGCGTTCACCTCGAGCGCACGGCGAAAGATGGTTCGCGGATAGAGGCTGATCTGGGAAATCGACCCGCGTTGCATCTCTTCGTCGGCGATCAGGCGGTGTGAAGAATCCAGAAAGAGGATGCGGAAGCGCTCGTCGGCAAGGCTGCCCATCGACAAGATCAGATACTGTCTGACCTCAGCTGCGAACGGATCGATGCGAATTCCTCGGATGTCGGAACTCGCCGCCGCGATTGCGGCGTCGCGGGCGTGCAGAATGAGGGACGCCACTGGCGAATTGCTGCCGACGATCCTTGCTATGGCCTCGGGCTCTTGCGCCCACAGGCGACCGAGCGACTGGAATTCGTCTAGGAGAGCGTTGGCGACTGCTGCGCCGCGTCCCGGGGCTGCGATTTCCACGAGATGTGCCAGGACGGATCGCTGCCGAACTGCTTCAGGCGACGCTGGTGATGCCAAGTTGCAAGGATTAGCAGGGGTGGCACCAGCCAGGACGATGCGACCTGCATCGTCAGATACACGACAGGACTGATGGAGAGGTCCACGGCTCGGCTCAGATGGGCGAGCAGCGGCAAAGTATGAAGGATCGCCGCGGGGAGCGTCCAGAAGCGGTACGCGACCATCGCCAGGGCAAGCGTCAAGAGAGCGCCGAATGCGTCTTGCGCGAGATAACCAATATCGAGCGCATGATATGAGACCAGCCCAGAAGCGACCAACAAGCGATCCCAGACCACGATGGTAACGGCTATCCCGACCATCGCTCGCTCCGGGCCGCCACCCTTCCACGCCGCATAGACGAGAGCGATCAGCAATATCGTGGCGAAAATGGCTATGCGCATTCTCGTGACTTTTCATGCGGATCGCTCTCGGTCAATTCGCTTCATGCAGCTGATGAAAGCGGAACGACCTCCGTGCCGGCAGCGGACGGGCATTCGCGCAGGTCGTAGCCGGCCGTTTCCTTGCCGATCTCGGCCAGCTCATTGTGCGCGCGAAGAATGCTGCCGCTGACCTTGACGAGCGACATCTGCGCCTCGACCAACCGCATGATCGTTCCTTGTCCGGTCTTCGCCGGCGCGCCGATCGCTCGCCGTGCCATAACGACGCTGGTCGTGAGCGAAGCCACGGCGATCAGGGCGTCGTCGATACTTCCTTCGGCGTTTGGAACGTCGCGATGCAGCCGGGCCGCCATTGCGGCAATATTCTGAGACATAGGTTCTCCTTCGCCGAAGCCGCAAAGCCTCAGCCAATTGGACCGATTTGAAGAGAGGTCAGTTCTGGATCAGCTGGTTCAGCGCTTGGGCAACGCCGAGACCACCCAGGACAATCCAGACCGCAGCGGCAAGTCCGGCGAGATAGATCCAAAGCCGGTTTGCCGAATTATGATCGCGCTTGAAAAGACCTCTGAACGGCGGGCGAATTCCCGATGACCCGCCCCGCAACGCCGAACTGTCGTGCAGTTCCATGAGGTTGGGCGAGCCGCCGTCCGGAAACTCGGATCGCACCAATGCCCGCGTCGCCGGAACCTCCACCGCGTCGTATGTCACTCGGTCGTATTTGTCCTTCATCTGCCGGTAGACGAAGGCGGACTCGTTCCGATCCTGCGCGCCGAGTGTGTCGCGCGCCAGATTCAGCCGCTGATCGACGGTGTGCTTCGAAATATCGAGAAGCCGGGCGATCTCTTTCGAGGTCTTGTGCTCGATGAGCAGGTCGAGGCACGCGCGCTGCTTCTCGGTCAGGCGGTTCCATCGAGCTTCTTCGTCAGGTGGGTGCGACCCCGAATCATTCATGTTTACACAATTGTCAAAATACCGCCGCGCGCAAGCCTCATCGGGGCGAGTCGCGGTAAGACGGCTTCAGGCAGCGCCGCCTGCATAGGCAAGCACTAGTCATTCTTTCCGATCGTTTGACGCACGTAAATCATTGTTGAAGTCGGCACTTTTCTGCGTCTCTTACTCGTCCCCGTCGAGCCGGGCGCCGTTGCCCGGACCAATGAACGGGGACTCCGATGGGCGCAGCACCGACCGGCAACGAGCCGCAGTCACGCGGCGCGCGCATGCTCCGGACCGCGCTTGGCGGCGCCATCGCCGAATGGCTCGCCGACCCTTCGGTCATCGAGATCATGCTCAATCCCGATGGCCGGCTTTGGGTGGACCGGCTGGGCATCGGCATCGCCGACAGCGGCATTCTTCTCGCCGCCGCCGATGGCGAACGCATTATTCGCCTCGTCGCGCATCATGTCGGCGCTGCAGTCCACGCGGGCTCGCCGCGCGTTTCTGCCGAACTCCCGGAGACCGGCGAGCGCTTCGAAGGGCTGTTGCCGCCGGTGGTGGCAGCGCCGACCTTCGCCATCCGGAAGCCCGCCGTCGCGGTGTTCAGCCTTCACGATTATGCGGTCGCCGGTATCATGTCGGACCTCTCGGCCGAGATCTCCGCTGTGCAGTGTCCGAGCGTAAAAATATTCTGGTGGCGGGCGGTACCGGCACCGGAAAAACTACGCTCACCAACGCGTTGCTCGCCGAAGTCGCGAAGACCTCGGATCGTATCGTGCTGATCGAGGATACGCGCGAGCTTCAATGCGCAGCGCCCAATCTGGTCGCGATGCGAACGAAGGACGGCGTGGCGACGCTCGCGGATCTCGTCCGCTCTTCGCTCCGCCTGCGGCCTGATCGCATCCCGATCGGCGAAGTCCGCGGAGCAGAGGCGCTTGAGCTTCTGAAGGCCTGGGGCACCGGTCACCCCGGCGGCATCGGCACGATCCATGCGGGGACCGCACTCGGCGCTTTGCGCCGGATGGAGCAGCTTATTCAGGAGGCCGTGGTGATGGTCCCGCGCGCGCTGCTCGCCGAGACGATCGACCTAGTCGCCGTGCTGGTACGCGACGGCACCGGGCGCCGCCTTTCCGAACTCACCCGTGTCGATGGTCTGGACCCTGCGACCGGCGAGTTCTGCATCACCCCGCTCATCAAGCCCGAAGGAGAATTATGATGATCCATGCCTGCCGGCATGGCGCATGCCGCGCCATGCTCTGTTCGACCGCACTGTTCGTCGCGCTCGTCGTCGCTGCCCCGGCCCATGCGGGAGGCTCGTCGATGCCTTGGGAAGCACCGCTTCAGTCGATCCTCGAGAGCATCGAGGGGCCGGTCGCCAAGATCGTCGCGGTGATCATCATCATCGTGACCGGGCTCAGCCTCGCTTTTGGCGACACCTCGGGCGGCTTCCGTCGGCTGGTCCAGATCGTGTTCGGCCTGTCGATCGCCTTCGCCGCGTCGAGCTTCTTCCTCTCCTTCTTCTCCTTCGGCGGCGGAGCGCTGGTCTGATGGACCGGGAAGGGGAAGTGCCTGGCTTCTTCGCACCTGCTCACCGGGCGCTCGCCGAGCCGATTCTGCTCGGCGGCGCGCCGCGGTCGCTCGCGATCGTGAACGGCACGCTCGCGGGCGCGATCGGCCTCGGCCTCCGGCTCTGGATCGCGGGCCTCGCCATCTGGGCGATCGGCCATGTGCTCTCGGTTTGGGCGGCGCGCCGCGATCCGCTCTTCGTCGACGTCGCCCGGCGTCACCTCAAATATCCTGTCTGGATGCGGCCATGATGAACCTCGCCGAATATCGCTCGAAATCCGCCTGCCTTGCCGATTTTCTCCCGTGGGTCGCGCTAGTGGGCGAGGGCGTGGTGCTGAACAAGGATGGATCGCTGCAGCGCACGGCGCGCTTCCGCGGTCCCGATCTCGACAGCGCCACGCCCGCCGAACTCGTCGCCGTGACCTCGCGGCTCAACAATGCGCTGCGGCGCCTCGACTCAGGCTGGGCGGTGTTCGTCGAGGCGCAGCGCCTGCCCGCGAGCGACTATCCGCAATCGGAGACACGCCGATCCGGCCTCGGCGCTGGTCGATATGGAGCGCCGCGAGCAATTCCGGGAGGAAGGGGCGCATTTCGAGAGCCGCTATTATCTGACCCTCCTGTGGATTCCGCCCGCCGAGGACGCCTCGCGTGCGGAAGGGTGGCTCTATGAGGGCATGGCGCGCTCGGGCGTCGATCCGCGCGAGCATGTCGTGAGCTTCGTCGATCGCACGAACCGGGTGCTTCATCTCGTCGAAGGCTTCATGCCCGAGGCCGAATGGCTGGGTGACGGCGAGACGCTGACCTATCTCCACTCGACCGTCTCGACCAAGCGCCAGAGCGTTCGCGTCCCCGAGACGCCGGTCTATCTCGATGCGCTGCTGACCGATCAGGCGCTCGTCGGCGGGCTCGAGCCACGTCTCGGCTCGGCGCATCTGCGGACGCTGACGATCACCGGCTTCCCGTCGTCGACTTGGCCGGGGCTGCTCGACGAGCTCAGCCGGCTCGCCTTCGCCTATCGCTGGTCGACGCGCGCGATCATGCTCGACAAGACCGACGCCACAAAACTGCTGACGAAGATCCGGCGGCAATGGTTCGCGAAGCGCAAGTCGATCGCGGCGATCCTCAAGGAGGTCATGACCAACGAGCAGTCGGTGCTGATGGACAGCGACGCCTCGAACAAGGCCGCCGACGCCGACATCGCGCTACAGGAACTCGGCGCCGATCATGTCGGCATCGCCTATGTGACGGCCACCGTGACCGTGTGGGACGCCGATCCGGCGCTCGCGGCCGAGAAGCTTCGTCTCGTCGAGAAGGCCATCCAGGGCCGCGACTTCACCTGCACGATCGAAGGCATGAATGCGATCGAGGCGTGGCTCGGGGGCCTTCCCGGTCATGTCTATGCCAATGTCCGCCAGCCTCCCATTTCAACGCTCAATCTCGCCCACATGATCCCCCTATCCGCCGTGTGGGCGGGGGCGGAACGGGACGAGCATTTCGGTGATGCCCCCTTGCTGTACGGCAAGACCGAAGGTTCGACCCCGTTCCGCCTTTCCCTTCATGTGGGCGACGTCGGCCACTGCCTCGTCGTCGGCCCCACCGGCGCCGGCAAGTCGGTGCTGCTCGCCACCATGGCGATGCAGTTCCGGCGCTACCCGCAAGCGCAGATCTTCGCCTTCGACTTCGGCGGCTCGATCCGGGCAGCGGCGCTCGCAATGGGCGGCGACTGGCAGGATCTTGGCGGCGCGCTGCACGACGGAGAAGGCGGGGTGGCGCTGCAGCCGCTCGCGCGCATCGACGAGGCGGCCGAGCGGAGCTGGGCGGCGGAATGGCTCGCCGCGATGCTCGCGGGCGAAGGCGTCGAGATCGATCCGGCCGCGAAGGAGCATCTCTGGTCGGCGCTGACCTCGCTCGCGACCGCACCGATGTCGGAGCGCACGCTGACCGGGCTCGCGGTCCTGCTCCAGTCGATCGAGCTCAAGCAGGCGCTCGCACCCTATCTGGTCGGCGGACCGTGGGGCCGGCTGCTCGATGCCGACGAGGAGAAACTCGGCGAGGCGTTGGTGCAGGTGTTCGAGACCGAGGGCTTGGTCGGCGCGGCCTCGGCGGGCGCGGTGCTGTCCTATCTCTTCCACCGCATCGCGGGCCGTCTCGACGGATCGCCGACGCTCATCATCATCGATGAGGGCTGGCTCGTTCTCGACAGCCCGGCGTTCGCCGCGCAGCTTCGCGAATGGCTCAAGACGCTGCGCAAGAAAAACGCCAGCGTGGTGTTCGCGACGCAGAGCCTCGCCGACATCGAGACGTCGAGCATTGCGCCCGCGATCATCGAGAGCTGTCCGACGCGCATCTTCCTGCCGAACGAGCGCGCGCTCGAGCCGCAGATCGCCCGCATCTACGAACGCTTCGGGCTCAACGACCGGCAGGTCGAGATATTGAGCCGGGCGACCCCGAAGCGCGATTATTATTGCCAGTCGCGCCGCGGCAATCGCCTCTTCGACCTGGGTCTCGGCGACATCGCGCTCGCCTTCACGGCCGCCTCCTCGAAGACCGACCAGACGCGCATCGGCGAGCTTTTCGCCGCGCACGGCCGCGACGGGTTCGCGGCCGCCTGGCTCTCCCACCGCAAGCTCGAATGGGCGACCGAGCTGCTGCCCCCGCAGTCGCCCCCAATCAGGAGTCCCCCCAATGAAGAAGCATATTGCCCGCGTCCTTGCCGCCGCCTTGCTCGCGTCCGCCGCAGGTCCGATGGTCGCGGCGCCAGCGGCCGCGCAGATCGGCGGCGTCGTCCATGATCCGCGCAACTATTCGCAGAATATTCTGACCGCTGCGCGCACGCTCGAGCAGATCAACAACCAGATCAAGCAGCTCCAGAACCAGGCGACCTCGCTGCTCAACGACGCTCGCAACCTCCAAAGCCTGCCGACCTCGACGCTGGGCGAGCTGCAGGCACAGATCGACCAGACCAAGCAGCTGCTGACCGAAGCCGAGGGCATCGCCTATGATGTCGCCGACATCCGCAAGGGGTTCGAGCAGCGCTACAAGGGCACCGCCTTCTCGGGCCCGGCGTCGGCGCTCGTCGCCAATGCCGAGGCGCGCTGGAAGGACAGCGTCGGCGCCTTCGAGGACGCGATGAAGGTGCAGGCCGGCATCGTCTCGAACATGGGCGGCACGCGGACGTCGATCTCGACGGTCGTCGGCGCCAGCCAGTCGGCGACCGGCGCGCTACAGGCCGCGCAGGCTGGCAACCAGCTTCTCGCTATCCAGTCGCAGCAGATCGCCGATCTCGCCGCCGTCATGACGGCACAGGGCCGCGCCGAGATGCTGGGTGCCGCGCGTGCGGCCGCCGCCGAGGCCGAAGGCCGCGAACGCTTCCGCCGCTTCCGCAAGGGCAATTGAGATGGGCCGGGCGGGCGGGCTGGTGATGGCGGCAATCGTCCTGGGTCTTGCGCTGACCCTTGCCCTCATCGCCGCGCTCGATCCGCCCGCGCCCCGTGCGTCCGCTCCACAGATCTCCGGAGCGGACGCACTCCCCGACTATGGCGACACGCTGCGCCGCTGCCGAACCGCGACCGAAGCCGATCTTGAATGCGAGGCGGCCTGGGAAGCCAAGCGGCGCCACTTCTTCCGTTCTGGAAAGCCCGAGCAATGAACGACACCGGCGTTATCGACAATTTCCTGTCGGTCTTCTCGACCTATATCGACAGCGGCTTCGGACTGCTTGGCGGCGAGGTTGGGTTCCTGTCCTCGACTCTTATCGTGATCGACGTGACGATCGCGGCGCTCTTCTGGGCGTGGGGCACCGACGAGGATGTGCTGCAGCGGCTCATCAAGAAAACGCTCTACATCGGCGTCTTCGCCTTCATCATCGGCAATTTCCAGGCGCTCTCCGTCATCCTGCTCGAGAGCTTCGCCGGGCTCGGCCTGAAAGCCAGCGGCGGGGCAATGGCGATCGGCGACTTCATGCGCCCCGGCATGATCGCCGCGACCGGCCTCGATGCTGCCGAGCCTTTGCTCGATGGGACCGCGGACCTTGTCGGCCCGGTCGGGCTTTTCACAAACTTCGTCCAGATCCTGATCCTGCTGATCGCTTGGGTCATCGTCGTGCTCGCCTTCTTCATCCTCGCGGTGCAGGTCTTCGTCACGATTCTCGAGTTCAAGCTCGTGACCCTCGCAGGTTTCGTCCTGCTGCCGTTCGCCTTCTTCAATCGCACCGCCTTCATGGCCGAGCGTGTGCTCGGACATGTCATTTCGTCGGGCATCAAGCTGCTCGTGCTCGCGGTGATCACCGGGATCGGCGTCACCCTGTTCGAGCGCTTCATGGAAGCCGGCCTCGGCACCGAGCCCGATATTCGCGAGGTGATGGCGATCGCGCTCGGAGCGCTAACGCTCCTGGGCCTCGGCATCTTCGGTCCGAGCGTCGCCAACGGCATCGTTGCCGGGGGACCGCAGCTCGGCGCTGGCGCCGCCGCTGGGACCGCGTCGGCAGCTGGAGCTACCATCGGCCGCGGGCGCCGCCGGTGCGACCTCGACCGCCACGGCGCGGCGCGCCCGGCGGGCACGGCGGATCTGCTGCGGCCAGCATCGGCGGGCGCGGCGCAGCCCGGGCAGCGGCAGGCGGAGCCAGGATGCGAGCGCCGCGGGCAGGTCTGCGCCAGCGTCGCGCGCAGATCGTCGCGCAGCGTCGCCGGTTCGCCGCTCCGGCAGGCCGCAGCCAAGCTTCGCCAGAATTTTGCCGAAGGGCGGGCCGGCAGGGCAGCGCCAGCCGCTGCCGGGGCGGAGACGGCCGGTCAGCCGGCCTGGGCGGCCGCGATGAAGCGGCGCCAGGCGATCACCTCGGGCGCCACGATCGGCGCGCAGACCCTGAAGCAAGGCGACAGCCATGGCGCCGGTTCATCCCCCGACATCAGCCAGAAGGATTGAGACCATGTTCCGACGACCCCACCAACATTATGGCAAGTCGCCCGAGCCGGTGACGCCTTACCAGCGTGCCGCGCAGATTTGGGACGACCGCATCGGCACGGCGCGGGTTCAGGCGAAGAACTGGCGGCTCGCCTTCTTCGGCTGCCTCGCGCTCTCGGGCGGGCTCGCCTCGGCGCTCGTCTGGCAGTCGCTCCGCGGGACAGATCACGCCCTACGTGGTCGAGGTCGACAAGCTCGGCCAGGTGCGCGCCGTCGGTCCCGCGATCGAGCCGTACAACCCGACCGACGCGCAGCATCTCGCGCGCTTCATCGAGCATATCCGCTCGATCCCGGCCGATCCTGTCGTGCTGCGTGCGAACTGGCTCAGTGCCTATGATTTCGCGGCGACGTCGGGCGCGCAGGCGCTCAACGATTATGCGCGAAACAACGACCCCTTCGCCGAGGTCGGCAAGCGGCAGGTCGCGGTCGATGTGTCGAGCGTGATCCGCGCGTCGAAGGACAGCTTCCGCATCGCCTGGACCGAGCGCCGCTACCAGGACGGCGGCCTTATCGAAACCTCGCGCTGGTCGGCGATCGTGACCGTCACGATCCTGCCGCCGCGCACCCCCGATGCCCTCAGGAAAAATCCTTTGGGCGTCTTCGTGACCGCCATCAATCTTTCGAAGGAGCTCAATCAATGATCGGACTTCAGCGTGCTCGCCCATGCCGCTGCGCTCGCGCCCGTACAGCGCCGCCAGAATGGCTTGCGCGCCCAGGTCGGCCGCGCCAATGACGCGGCGCGCATCGAGCCCGAACGCGCCACCTTCCTCAATGCGATCCAGCAATATGCCTGGGCCGAAGGCGCGCTGTTCCAGATTTACACGGCGCCGGGGCAGGTCACCGATATTGCGCTGCAGGAAGGGGAAGAACTGGTCGGGCCCGGTCCGGTCGCAGCGGGCGATACGGTGCGCTGGATCATCGGCGACACGCTGAGCGGCGAGGGCGCGACGCGGCGCGTTCATATCCTCGTGAAACCAACGCGGCCCGACATTGTCACGAATTTGATCATCAACACGAGCCGCCGGACTTACCACATCGAACTGCGGGCGACGCCTTCGACCTATATGGCCGCGGTCTCGTGGCGCTATCCGCAGGACGAACTGATCGCGCTCAGGGCGGCCGAGGCCGAGCGGGTCCGGGCCGCGCCGATTGCCGGCGGGATCGACCTGCCGTCGCTCAACTTCGCCTACCGGATCAGCGGCGACAAGGTGGCCTGGCGCCCGGTGCGCGCGTTCGACGACGGCCGACAGCTCTTTGTCGAGTTCGGCCCTTCGATCGCGACCGGCGAAATGCCGCCGCTCTTTGCGGTCGGCGAAAAGGGGGCGGCCGAGCTTTTGAACTACCGCGTCGACGGCCGCTTCATGATTGTCGATCGGCTGTTCGATAGCGGAGAGCTTCGCCTGGGTGCCGGAAGGGCAGCGAGGAAAGTCCGGATCGTCCGCGACGTGCCGGCCGTGCGGGTGCGCCCGTGAGCCGGCCCGCGGACGCGGAAGGCGAGGTGCCGCTCGCCGAACCGACGCCGGATGCCGCGGCGGTCGCGCCCGCCAGCCCCGACGGCTTTCGTCCGAGGCCGAGGGACCGCGCGTCATGCGCCTGTCGCGCAGGACACTTGCAGTGCTTGGCGGGACCGCCGGGATCGTGATAGGGGCGCGCTTCTCTGGGCGCTGCGCCCGGTCGATCCAAAAGCGGCGCAGGAGCTTTACGAGGTCACCTCGCCCAATCGGTCCGAGGCCGTTACGGGAGCACCCGCCGACTATGGCGCCGTTCCCAAGCTCGGACCGCCGCTCCCCGGGGATCTCGGGCGGCCGATCGTGTCGGCGCAACAGGCGGGCGAGCCTGTACTGTCCCGACGATGGGGCCGCCAACGGCCGATCCGCGCCAAACCGCGAGGGAGCAGGCGAAGCAGCGTGCGATCCAAGAGCGCGAGGCCGCCGAGGGAAGCCGCCTGTTTCTGAGCGGCGGCAGCGCCGCGGCCGCTGCGCCCGGAATTCTTGATGCCCAGCCGGCAGCCACAGAACCGGCCAAGGAGGGTACGCCCGCGGCGGCGCGCAAAGCCTTTCTCGCCCGCGGGCCGCAGCGCGCGCTCGAAAGCTCCGAGCGGATCATCGCGCCGAGTTCGGCGGCCGTGATTCAGGCTGGCACGGTTATCCCCGCCGCTCTGATCACGGGAATCCGGTCCGACCTCCCCGGCCAGATTACCGCGCAGGTCACGCAGAATGTTTACGATAGCCCGACCGGGCGCCTGCTCCTCATTCCACAAGGTGGGCGGCTTGTCGGCGAGTATGACAGCGACGTCGCAGCTGGCCAGCGCCGTCTCCTGCTTGCATGGGATCGTCTCATTCTTCCGGGCGGCGGGTCGATCCGGCTCGATCGCCAGCCGGCGGGCGACGCCTCGGGTATGGCCGGTGCCGAGGACCGGGTGAACAATCACTGGGGCCGGATGCTTCGGGCAGCGTTGGTGTCATCGTTCCTTGGGATCGGAACGGAGCTTGCCGCGGACGGCGATGGTGACCTCGTCCGGGCCCTACGCTCGGGTTTGCAGGACAGCGCGAACGAGGCCGGGCGTCGGATAGTCGAACGCGAACTTTCCATTCCGCCGACGCTCACAGTGCGGCCGGGCTTCTCCTTGCGAGTGATCGTGACCCGAGATCTTATTCTTGAGGAACAGCTGGCGAGCAGCCGGCGATGAGCAAGCTGCGCCTCGGTCCGGTCGTCGAGGAGCGGCCGGTCAAGCTGACTGTCGAGCTGCCAGGATCCCTCATGCGCGATCTTGCGGACTATGCGGCCGTCCACGCAAAATTGACGGGGTTGGCGACCCCGCTCGCGCCCGAAAAGCTAATCGCGCCGATGGTGGAACGGTTCATCGGAAGTGATCGGGAGTTCAGCAAGCTACGCCGGAGGAAAGCATGAGCGGCGGAACGGACCGACTCGTACGCCTCCCGACAGTTATTTCGCGAACAGGCCTGTCACGATCGACGATCTACGAAAAGATCGCTGAAGGGACTTTCCCGAAGCAAATCCGTCTGAGCAAAAGCTCGGTCGGCTGGCGTGAATCCCAGCTTGATCAATGGATTGAGGACCCACCTTCATACCGAGCCGACGTCTTATAACAGGTTACCGCGTGCCGTCTCACCCGGATGGATAGTTGATTGGGCGGAAGATAAGGCCCGGCCATCGCCAAGCCGCACACAAACAGCGTCTCGGGCGCGCGCGAGACAACCGCTGCCCGGCTGGCTCCATACGGCGCATCATCCGGTCCGCGCGGTCGCCGCAACTCTCGGGTCTGCCCGACTGGTCGCCGCACTCCCCAGCAGAAAGCAATCGCAGGCTGTCGCTGCCCACTCGTCCACGGGTGTTCCGAACGGAGCAACGCTGTGACCGCGCGGGCGCATTCCGATGGGTTGCATTGATCAGACGAGCGAGTGTTCTCTCATTCGAAACGGGGGTTGATCGAGACGAGATTTTCCACGAAAATGGATGCGCTTCTGAATACGGTCGTTCGAATCTTTTCGCCTAATGAACGAAAGTGTGGGGAAAGTGTGGGGAATTAGGCCCTCTTGACGACCTAACCTATTGTTAAATTAGACGCTAATTTTTGCGTTCGATACAAGCCCTGCCACCATATTTTGGCGTTGCGATTTTTAACTGGCATCGCGCGCCGCTCCGCATCGGCAAGTCATCCGTAATTTTTCGTCCATGCTGCGGTCACGTCGTGGTGCATATCATCCGCCTCGGCTGACGCGATCTGGTCCGCGTGCCGATGGAGGATGATATGTCCTTGCCCATTTCCAGCGCCGAACTCGACGAACGCACCTGCCGGCTGATCTGTCCGATTGCGGCGGCGATGATCGGCGTCTGCCTGACGGGGATCGGTATCTTGCAGGTTACGATCAGCGTCGCCCGGCGCACGACGCTCGCCGATGATCTGCTGTCGCTCGACGCGCTGTTTTTCCTCACCGCGATGCTGTCGTCCTATTTCGCGCTGCGGCTGAATTCTTCGCAGCGCCTGCACCGGCTCGAGCAATTGGCGGACGCCAGCTTCATTGGCCGGCATCGGTGCTGATGACGGTCGCCTGCTTCGTCATCACCTATGCCGGTTCACGTCAGGGGAGGCGGCCGCTGGCGGCGATCGGCAGGCTGAGCCGGACGAGCCAGCCCATCGCGGCGGATTGCTTTCGACATGCATGGCGCCGGTCGTGCAGCTGCGCGATGGCGTCGACGAGCGGCCAGGCCGAGCCCCGCGCCGCTGCCGCCGCGCGCCGGGATCGAGGCGGACAAAGCGGCGCGCCGCATCGATCATCTG
This sequence comes from Sphingomonadaceae bacterium, assembly GCA_965283845.1. Lineage (GTDB taxonomy): Bacteria > Pseudomonadota > Alphaproteobacteria > Sphingomonadales > Sphingomonadaceae > Sphingopyxis. The sequence goes on along the minus strand of CBDIQD010000004.1, from coordinate 23,706 downwards.
GGCTTCGGTCAGTCCCGGCCGTCATCGCTCACCGTCAGGTCGACGGCGTTGCCGTCCGCGGCGCGGGCGCCGATCCGGATCGTCGATCCGCCGGCCGCATATTTCAGCGCATTGTCGACCAGGTTCGACAGCGCCCGCACCAGCAATTCGCGGTGCGCGAATATGTCGAGGTCGGCGGGCGCATCGACGCTGATCGCAAAACCGCGATCCTCGGCCAGCGGACCATAAACCTCCGCCATGTCGTCCAGCATCGGATGCGCGGCAAAGCGCGCGAACTGGTCGCGGCCGATCCCCGCCTCGGCGCGGCTGATTTCGAGCGCGGTGTCGAGCAGGCGGTGCAGGCTGTCGGCTTCCTCGATCGCGCCGGCAATCGCCCCCTGCGCGTCGGCATCGCTTGTCCGGCCAAGTGCTTGTTCGAGGCGCGCCTTCATCCGTGACACCGGCGAGCGCAGGTCATGCGCCATCGAATCGGTCACCATGCGCAATTCGCGCACCAGCCCCGCGATGCGGCCGAACATGGCGTTGATCGACAGCGCCAGCCGGTCGAACGCGTCGCCGGTTTCGTCGCGCTCGACGCGGGTGTCGAGCTTGCCGCCGACAAAAGCGGTCGCCGCGCCCGAAAAGGCATCGATCCGGCGCGCCAATATCCACGCCACCAGCGCCGCCATCAGCGCCGCGATCGCGACGCCAACGCCAAGCGCATAGAGAAACGCCGCCTCGCTGGCCTGCACCAGTTGCCGCTGCGCTTCCAAAACCTCGCCGGTCAGCAACGCATGGCCGCCGGGCAGGCGCGCGGTGACCACCCCCATCGGTTCGGCAGCCGTCGCGCCGGCGCGGGTGAGCGATCGTTGTCGCCAGGGCGCGGTATCGGCGACGGTCGCCGGCCATTCGCGCAGATTGCCAGCCAGGCGTTTGCCGTCGGGCGCTTTCAGCAGGACGATGAAATTGCGGTCGTCGCGGGCTTTCAACCGATAGTCGATCGCCTCGATCAGGCCGGACAGGCCTTGCTGAAAACTCATCGGATCGTCGCGCGCGACCTCGGCGGCGGTGCGCGCGTCGGACAGGATGGTCGCCGCGGTGAAACGGTGGATGACCGTCAGGCCAAGCGCCAGCGCCGCGACCTGCGCCAGCACGAGCATCAGCGTCAGGCGAACGATCGTGCTGCCGAAAATCCAGCGCCGCATCAGACGCTAGTCCTGACTGCCGAGCATATAGCCGGCGCCGCGAATGGTGTGGACCAGCGGCTTGTCGAACCCGTCGTCGACCTTGCGGCGCAGCCGGCTGACATGGACATCGACGACATTGGTGCCGGGGTCGAAATGATATTCCCACACGCCTTCCAGCATCATCGTCCGGGTCACCACCTGATCCTTGTGACGCAGCAGATATTCGAGCAGCCGGAACTCGCGCGGCTGCAGGTCGACACGCTTGCCGGCGCGGGTCACGCGGCGAGCGAGCAGGTTCATTTCCAGATCGCCGCACGCCAGCATCGTCTCTGTCGCCGCGCCGGCGGACGGCCGCGCCATCAGCAGCTTCAGCCGCGCGAGCAGCTCCGAAAAGGCGAACGGCTTGGTGAGATAATCATCGGCGCCCGAGGTCAGTCCCTCGACGCGCGCATCGACCGCACCGAGCGAGGACAGGATGATCACCGGCGTGGCGATCTGCGCCGCGCGCATCGCGGCGAGCACCGCCATGCCGTCCATCCCGGGCAGCATGCGGTCGAGGACGATCGCGTCGTAACTGCCGTCGGTCGCATGGAACAGGCCGTCGCGCCCGTCGGCGGCATGATCGACCAGAAATCCCTGCTCGATCAGGCTTTTGCAGATGAAGTCCGCGGTCGTCCGGTCGTCCTCGATCACCAATATCTTTTGCGACATAGCGAAACTTTCCAGCCCGAGGGCATGTGCCTGACCGCCGTCTATAGCGGCTCGCGCGGTCATGGCGAAGACGAAGCTGCGGGGGCCGGTTCGCGCAGCGCCTGCGCGGCGATCGCGCCATCGTCCTTCGCGGCGGCGGGACGCGAGACGATGTGGTGCACCGCGGTCATGCCGCGGGCAAAGGCCATGCCGCGCGGCCCGGCGATATAGCGCGGTTCCCAATGCGTCGCGAACTTCGCCTTGTAACTGCGCAACCCTTCGAAGCCGTAAAGCGTCTCGCCATGCCGGAACAGGAAGGCGGCACCGCGCGCCCATGCCGGGGCCAGCTTGCGTCCGTCGATCCCCGACAATGGTGCGATCCCCAGCGTGAACCAGCGATACCCCCCGGACTGGGCATGCTGGATCAGGCGAACGAAGAGGAAATCCATGGCGCCATAGGGGACATTGCGCGCATGGCGCATCAGGTCGATCGACATCTCGGCATGATTGGGAGTCGCCAGGATATTGGCAAAGGCGACGATGCGGTCGCCGACGCGCACCACGGCGCAGGGAAAATGGGTCAGATAGGCGGGGTCGAAGCTGCCGAGGCTGAACGCCTTTTCACGCTGTTTTTTCGCGTCGAGCCAATCGTCCGATACGGCTTTCAGCTCGGCCAGATGCTGCGGCACCTCGGCCGCCGGGATGATCGCGAATGTGGCGCCTTCCTGCACCGCGCGGCGCTCGGAATGGCGCAGCGATTTGGCCTGCGGACCGGTCAGCGAAAAGGCCGCCAGATCGACCCGCGCCTCCTCGCCATATTTGACGATCGACAGGCCCAGATCGATAGCGGGCGGCAGGCAGGCGGCGCTGATCTGATAGAGCAGGATGCGGCCCTGCGCCGCGTCGGCGCGTTCGCGCAGTTTCCATAGCAGGTCGGCCCAGCGTATTTCGCGCCCGACCGGGTCGCCCGCACGATCCAGTTGGCGCCCTGCCATTTGTTGAAGTCTCCAAAGTAGCCATCGTCGGCGAGCAGGAATTGTTTGTCGCCGGTGAAGGCGAGGAACGCATCGCTATGGTCGGCGGTCGCAAGCGCCGGTCCGAGTTGATCCAGGGTAACATGAGTATCCCCGCCCGCGCGCGACGATGGCGCCAGCAGCCGCCACAGCGCCAGACCGGCGACCAGCACCGCGATGGCGAACAGCGTGCGCAAAAAGCGTGGGGCATCGCCGTTCAGGCTGAACTGCCACCACAGGCTGCTGGTATAGGCGACATGCTGATAGGCAAAGAGGCCGGCGAAGGCGGACGCCATCACCGCGGTCATCGCGGCGACGATCCAGCCGCTCGACAGCGGGGCGTCGAGTAGCGACGTTGTGCGATAAAAGGCGGGCCGGCTCCATTGCAGCGCGGCGCAGATCGCCGACAGGATCAACGCCTCTTCATAATCGAAGCCCTTGGCGAGCGAAAAGACGATCGCGGCGAGCAGCAGCGCGCGCGTCGCGGCGAAGGCACCGTCGAGGCGGCGGAGCAGTCCGGGCGCGAGGAAAAGCAGCAGCGTCCCCGACAGGCTGGCGGCGATATGCGACGCTTCGACAAAGGGCAGCGGCAGGACATGTTTGAGGTCGTGCATGCGGCTGACGTCGGCGGGGGTCGCGCCCGACAGCAGCAGGATCAGCCCGCCCGCGAACACCAGCGCGGCGAGGAGCGGCGGGGCGAGGTCGCGGAGCAGCGACTGGCCCACCTGCGCAAGCTCCTTTGCGCCCGGCCGCCACGCCTTGCTTTCGTGCCACGCGAGCAGCAGCGCCGCGAGCAGCAGCGGCAGGAGGTAATAGATGACGCGGTAGGCGAGCAGCGCGGCGAGCAGCTGCGCTTTGTCGCCGGGCACGGTCGCGATCACCACCGCTTCGAACACCCCGAGCCCGCCGGGCACATGGCTGATCAGCGCTGCGATGATCGCCAGCGCATAGCCCAGCAAAAGGCGAGTTCGGCAGCGGGATCGGGGGCAGGGAGCAGGACGTAGAGCGCTGCGCTCGCCGCGGCGAGATCGAGCGCGGCGATCGCCGTCATTCCCGCGCTACGCTGCAGGTTCGGCAACGGGGTGCGCCAGCCGCCGATCTCGACCGCCTTCAGCCCGAAATGACGGAGGAGTAAGGGGATGAGGCACAGGGTCAACACGCCCAGCCCGGCGATATGCAGCCAGTGGAGCGACAGTCCCCAATCGAAAAAGGGCAGGATATGCGTGTTGGCCAGCGCGGCGAGGCCGGCGAGCAGGATGACGCCGTTCCAGAAGCTGAGGCTGGCCAGCGCGATCACGCTGCCGACTTCGCCGCCGCTCAGCCCTGCGGCGCGATAGACGCGGTAGCGCGCCGACCCGCCAGTGAGCAGCGCCAGCCCCAGATTGTGGCTGAGCGTGTAGCTGGTGAAGGAGGCGAGCGCGTAGGTCCGCCACGGCAGTTTCCGGTCGATGACCTGCAACGCGAACCGATCGTACAGCGTCAGCATCAGATAGCTGGCGGCGGTCAACAGCAACGCCGCGCCGATCTGGCCCGCCGACAGCGCGTCGAAGGCGTGCCGGACCTGATGCGGCCGGACCGAATGGAGCAGCCGGAACAGTGCCGCGAGGCCGAACGCCGCGACCAGCAGCGCGGCGGCGATTGACAGGATCCGCTTGTTGCGCTGGCCCCATGCCGCGGCCTTTGCGAATGTCGTCATCGCCGCGTCCACAACTGGTGCTTGCAGATCAGCCCGCCGAGGATGCAGCCCGATATCCGCAGACTGTTCGGGTTCTTTAATTCGATCGTGGAGTAAAAGCGACGCCCCTGGTCCGGGACATAGACCTGTCCGGTCCAGCGGCCGGCGCCGCTGGCGCGATAGTCGCTCAGCAATTCGGTGCCGATCAGCGACGTCACCCCGGCGTCGCGTGCATCGGCGATCGCTTTCGGGCCGGCCCAGACGATGTCGCCGCATAGCAGTTGGCCGCAGCTGTGGGTGCGTCACCGGGATCGTCCCTTTGGGATTTTGCCACAGGCCGAACGGTGTCACGGCCGCCGCGGTTTGCGCGCCGCCGGTTAGCGCCAATGACAGCGCCAAGGCCAAACCCCTCATCTCACTGGCTCCTTGCCATTGGCGGGTCGATGATCGCCGGTAATATGGCCGCTTCGATAGCGCCATAGTCCGAGTCAAGCGCATGCCCGCCGGGCAGGGTGATCCGGCGGACGTTGGGCATCTGTAGTTCGGGGCACAGGCTGTCCGTTTCGTCGGCGCCGCGGATGCAGGTGACGGGACCCCAGCGGAGCCGCGATGCGGTCGGATAGGCGCGCTGGTCGGGGGTTTCGAGCCCGGCAAGTTCGATCGGCGAGGCGCGAAAGATGATGTCCTCGCCGGGTACGATCAGCACCACCGACCGGATCGGCCGGCGGGCGGCGGCCGGAAATTGCGCCAGGCCGGCGTGAAGCTGGCATCTGGAACGACTGGCCGATCAGCACGACATGATCGGTCTTTCCCAGCGTCATCGCCCGGGCCATCGCGGTTTCGATCAATCGGGCGGCTTCCTGCGGCGTCCGGCGCGGCGAGAAATAGGTCAGCGAATTGACCGTGACGACGGCATAGCCGCGCGCGTGCAGCCGCGCTGCGATCCGCGGCGTCTTGCCGATGCGGTTGCCCATATCGCCCGACAGCATGACGATTGCAGGTTTTGCGGGGCCGGCATCGGCGGCCGGCATGTCGCGGAAGAGCGGCCCGTTGTAATATCCGGCATAGAGATAGGTCGCCGACGCGATGGCGACCATGAGCAACAGGGCGAACAGCCATTTCTTCATCGGACATCCTTCGCAATCGGCGTCATCGCGCGTCGTTCCCGTCGGTGGATGAAACAAAGACTAGGCATCTGCGCCCGTCCGGAAGCTGGCGCGAGGATTACGATATTGTCATGTCGCGGCCATGCCCCGGTTGGATCAACGGGGTTAAAAGGGGGGCGTCCAAGGCGGGGCCTCCCCCGACTCCCTCCCGGTCCCGCCTGGGCATACCGGTTCATCGCATCCGCTTCGTGCGGATTTAAGGAGTGAAGAATATGGCACGCTTTCACACGCTGGTCGGCCTTGGCCTTGCCTCGACGATGATGATCACCGCCCCGGTGTTTGCCTCGACCCCGGCCGCCTCGACCACCACCGCCGCCAAGCCCGCCGCGCATACTGCCGCAACGCCGGCGTATCGGGCCGCGACGGCCACGGCGCCCAAGCCGGGTCGCATCGACGCGGAAAATACGACATTCCAGGCGACGCTCAGCAACGGCAACCGGCCGGATTGCCTGATCCGCATGCGCGCAACAAGAACAAGCAGGCCATGCAAGGGCTGATGACCCCGGCACCCGCCAGCTTTGGTCGGCCTGCTGTCCGGCCGGTTCCTTTCTGGAACTGGCCGGTTCGGCGTGTCCGGCGACGAGATCCTAAGCCCAAACACGACGACCGGATCGGCCAGTCGCCGCCCGAGCTCGTCCGGCCGCGCGCTATTTCTTCTCGACCAGTTCGCGGAGCAGGAAGGCGTGGAGCATCGCGGCGCGCACCGCATCCTCGGCATGGTCGGCGCCAACCGAATGACCGCCCTCGATATATTCGTGATAATAGACGCGGTTGCCGTATTCGGCGAGGCGCGCGGCATATTTGCGCGCGTGTCCGGGGTGGACGCGGTCGTCCTTGGTCGACAGATACAGGAAGATCGGCGGATATTTCACGCCCTTCTTCAGGTTCTGATACGGCGAATATTTCGACAGGAACGCCCAATCGGCGGGCACGTCGGGGTCGCCATATTCGGCGACCCAGGATGCGCCGGCGAGCATCTTGTCGTACCGCCACATATCCTTGATCGGCGAACCCGAGATCACCGCGCCGTAGAGGTCGGGGCGCTGGGTCATCGCCGCACCGACGAGCACGCCGCCGTTCGACCGGCCCGAGATCGCGATCTTGCCCTTCGCGCTGACCCCGGTCGCGACCAGATCCTCGGCCACCGCGTGGAGATCGTCGAAGCTGTTCTGACGCTTTTCGCGCAGCGCCGCCTGGTGCCACGCGGGACCATATTCGCCGCCGCCGCGGATGTTTGCGAGGACATAGGCGTTGCCGTCTTCGACCCAATAGAGGCCGAGCGGCCCGGCGCGGTACGGCTGGCCGGTGAGATAGCCGGGCGTCTGCGCGGCGCGGAAGCCGCCATAGGCGTGGACGAGCGCCGCGACGGGACCAATCGCGCCCGTCTTGCGCGCGAGGAAATAGGGGATTTTCGTGCCGTCTTTCGACGTCGCGAAGCGCTTTTCGACCGTCATTGCGCTGGCATCGAAGGTCGCGGGCAGGCTCTGCACCGCTTGCGGCGGCTTGGCTTCGGACACCGCATAGAGGGTCGGCGGGGTCAGCATCGTCTCGGCGGTGGCGAGCACGATATCGCGCTTGGCCACGGTGCCGGCGATGCCGACGGTGGCATTGGCGGCGAGCGGCACTTCTTTCTGGGCCCACTCGCCGGTCTTCGGATCGCGGCGCAGCGCGAACAGCTTGCCCTCGACATCGTCGAGCGCCTTGACCCACAGGACATTGTCGGTCGCCGAGACATTTTCGATCGCCTGCGCCTTGGTCGGGGTCATCGCGGTGACGATCTTCACCTTGCGGTCCGCCGACATATCGGCGAGCGACAGCGAGACGAGCGAGCCGGCGGGAATATTCGCCCAATCCTGGTTGAGGAAGATGATCAGCTGGCCGTCGATGACGTCGCGCACGCTGGCGGTGTCGGGGACGATCGACGAGATATAGCGCGAGCCGTCGACGTTCGGCAGCTTGGTGTCGCTGGTGTAAAAAGTCTTGCCGCGGCTGATCATCGGCCAGCGCTTGTCGCCGTCGGTGAGGGCGAAGACGTTCATGCCGACGTCTTCGGCCTCGCCCTCGGCGACCATTTCGGCCGACGCCAGCGGGGTGCCGCGCTTCCAGCGTTTGACGATGCGCGGATAGCCGGACGCCGTCATGCTGCCCGCGCCATAGTCGGTGGCGACGAGCAAAGTGTCGGCGTTTTCCCAGGTCACGCTGCTCTTGGCTTGCGGCAGGGTAAAGCCGCCCTCCACGAAGCTTTTGGTCGGGCGATCCCATTCGCGGACAATGTCGGCGTCGGTGCCGCCGGGGCTGAGCGAGACGAGGCAGCGTTTGTAGTCGGGGGCGAGGCAGTCGGCGCCGTGCCACACCCAGCTCTGCTTTTCGGCCTTGCCGAGCGCATCGACGTCGATCAGCGTCGTCCAGACGGGCTTGCCGGCGAGATAGGCGTCGAGCGGGCTTTGCCGCCATAGCCCGCGCGGATTGGCGGCGTCGCGCCAGAAATTGGTGATCGTCTCGCCCATAACCTCGCCAGGTTCGGCGATCTGACGGTCGTCGTCGAGGATATCGCGCGCGCGCTTGCGATCGGCCTCGAACCCCGGGCGGCCGGTGATCAGCTTGTCGGTTTCGGCATTTTCCTTTTTGACCCAGTCGAGCGCCTTCTTGCCCTCGATATCCTCGAGCCAGAGATAGGGGTCTTTCGCCTCCTGTGCGGCGACCGAGACGGCGGCGAACGAACAACTGAGGGCAAGCGCGGCAAGGCTGGCGCGGATCATTCTTAAGTCTCCCTGGGGTGTGGTGGTGCTGTGCTAGCAGCATTACACACCCGAGGGGAAGGCCGTTGCGAGCGTAACTACCTTCCCCCCGTTCGTGGGTTATTGATCGATGATGATCGTACCCGGGTGATGCTTGTCGAGATGCTTCTTGATGATCTTCAGGTTTCGGGTGTTCGACCGGAAGAAGAAGTCGAAAGCATCGCCGACCAGCGGCACGGCGCCAAGCGCGGTATCGACGCCGAGGTTGCCGACCATGCGCCAGATCTTCCATTTCGGCATGCCCAGGTTGCGGGCTTCCCAGATGATGTAGGCGCCCATTGTTGCGGCGATGACGTCGCCGACAACGGGGATCAGGCCGACGATCGCGTCGAGGCCGACGGGACGGTTGATGCCGGGGATGACGAAGCTGCGTTCGAGCAGGATTTCCATCGTTTCGACGCGCTTGCGCAGCGCCGCGGGGTCGCTGCGATTGGGGATCAGCGCTTCAAAGATGGCGTCGGCATTGGGCGGCGTGGGGGGCATGGGCGTGCTTTCAAAAAGCGCCACGACGGCGCCACTCGATTAATTGGGTGCGGCAATCAGGCGATTCAATGGGTGTTGCGCACGGCCGTTGGGGCGCAGACCGGTCAATCGCTGCGACGCGACCGACCAGCGCAGCGGCGTCGCCAGCGGAATGAAGGGGGCGTGCTGGGTCAGCATGGTTTCGGCTTCGGTTACTTGCTGGCCCCGCTGCCCGACATCGATGTTGCGCGTCGCCTGGTCGATCAGGTCCTGGACGTCGCGATTGCACAGCGTGTCGCGGCGGCACGACAGCCGGCGCAGCGCCCATAGCGCATCGTCGTTGGGCGCAACCTCGTCGATCAGCCGCAGGTCGGTGGCGGACGCCATGGCCACGCGGCGGCTGGGCACGCCGATCGCCGCGAAATCGGCCGCGACATAGGCGTAGAGAATCCGCCCGCCCGGCGAATCGGGCACCGCGATGCGCAGCGGTTCGATCTCGTTCCCCGCGGCGAGCCAGGCATCGACCACTCGCTTGGCCTGCACGCGCCGCGACGCCTCGTCATATTCGGCCCACGCTGGGAGCAGCGGCGTGGGGCCGCCGTCGCGGGTATAGAGCGCCGGACGCAAAGTGACCTGCGGTTGCCATTCGGTCAGTCCAAAAGCTTCGATCAGCCGCTCGCGGCGGATCGCGCGGACCAGCGCATTGCGGTTGGTGTCGGTCGCCAGAAAACCTTCGGCCCGGACGAACGCCAAGCCGAACAGGCCCGGGGCCGGATCGACGATCAGCCGCGAGCGGCCGATGTTCGAGGCGGCGAAATAGGGCAGGGTCGAAAAGCGGCCGCCGATGACGCCGTCGGCATACCCATTTTTGAAGCGGGCGAGGGCGCCGGCGGGCGACGTGCCGACGAGTTCGATAGAAGCGGCGGGATCGTTGGCGGCGGCTTCGGCTGCCTGCTGATCCTCGGCCAGCGGGTCGGGAACGGGCGACAGCAGGATCGCACGGCCGATCTTGCGCGCCCGCATCGGTCCCCAGCCCATGCCCTTGTTGACGATCGCCATCGACGGCTGTGCCAGCAGTTCGAGGATGGCGGGCTGGGGCACCGCAAGGCGAATTTCGATAACCGTGTCGGTCATCGCCTTGATCGTCTCGATCTCGGGAAAGTCGTTTTTGAGGACATGGCGGCTGGCGGGCGCCAGATAGCCGCGCAGGATCGCCGCGACATCTTGCGCGGTGACCTTGCGCCCATTGGTCCATTTGGCCTCACGCAGCCGGAAAATATAGCTTCGCCCGTCGGCGGTGACGGTCCAGCGATCGGCGAGGCCGGTGTCGATCTGTCCCTCGCCATCATAGCTGACCAGCCCTTGCGATGTCGCATCGAGCAGCGCGGCATTGGCTGTCGACAACTCGCCGCTCGCCGGACTTGCCGCCAGGTTCAGGGGGCTCATCGCGGCGATCCGGACCGGGCCGCGCTCGCCGAACAGGCCGCAGCTGGCAAGGCCGAGCAGCAGAAGGCTCGCGGCGATGGCGATCGGTTTTCGGGTGGCGCGTCTGTCGTTGTTCGGGAGCATCGATGGCATCATAGTGATGCTGCGCAAAACCGGAAGTAGTCATCCGGGCCGCACAGCGAGACCCGCGGCAAGGCTGGTGCGGACGGCGGGACTTGAACCCGCATATCCAGAGGATGGCAGATTTTAAGTCTGCTGCGTCTACCGATTTCGCCACGTCCGCTTGCGAACGTCGGTCAAGCCGATGGGCCCAGCAAGGTCAAGCGATGTTTGCCGCTTCCCGCGATGGAGCGGCTCGGCTAGACGGCGGGGCATGACAGCAGTTCTCGAAATTTCCGGCTTGGGAAAAACCTATAAAGCGGTCACACCGCGCTGAGCGGCGTCGACCTCGACATCGCGCCAGGGCGAGATCTTCGCGCTGCTCGGGCCGAATGGTGCCGGCAAGACGACGCTGATCAGCATCATCTGCGGCATCGTGACCGCCGCAGCGGGCACGATCACCGTCGCCGGGCACGACCATGCCCGCGCCTATCGCGCGGCGCGGTCGCTGATCGGGCTGGTGCCGCAGGAACTGCACACCGATGCGTTCGAAACGGTGCTGGCGACGGTCAGTTTCTCGCGCGGGCTGTTCGGCAAGCCGCGCGACGCCGCGTTCATCGACCAGCTGCTCAGGGATCTGTCGCTGTGGGACAAGCGCGATTCGAAGATCATGGAATTGTCGGGGGGATGAAGCGCCGCGTGATGATCGCCAAGGCACTCTCCCACGAGCCCGAAATCCTGTTCCTCGACGAGCCGACCGCGGGGGTCGATGTCGAGCTGCGCCGCGACATGTGGCAGATGGTTCACCGGCTGCGCGAGCGCGGCGTCACGATCATCCTGACCACCCACTATATCGAAGAGGCCGAGGAAATGGCCGACCGGGTCGGGGTGATCAGCAAGGGGCGGCTGATCCTGGTCGAGGAAAAACATGCACTGATCAAGAAATTGGGGCGCAAGACGTTGACACTCAACCTCGCCGAACCGCTGGACGCGGTGCCGGGAGAGCTCGCCGACTGGAAGCTGGAACTTGCCGGCGACGGCCATGAGCTCGTCTATGAATTCGACAGCCAGGCCGAAGCCACCGGCGTCCCTTCGCTGCTGCGGCGGATGAGCGACATCGGGGTCGGCTTCAAGGATCTGCACACCAGGCAAAGCTCGCTCGAGGATATTTTCGTCGGGCTGGTGCATGAAACCAAGGGAGACGCCGCATGACCGCGAACTGGCGCGGCGTGCGCGCGATCTATGCCTTTGAACTGGCGCGGTTCGGGCGGACCTTCTGGACCAGCCTGATGCTGCCGGTGATCACCACCGCGCTGTATTTCGTCGTGTTCGGGTCGGCGATCGGCAGCCGGATGAGCGAAGTCGGCGACGTTCCCTATGGCGCGTTCATCGTCCCCGGGCTGATGATGCTGACGATGTTCACCGAAAGCATCAGCAACGCGTCGTTCGGCATCTATATGCCCAAATGGACCGGCACGATTTACGAGATGCTGTCGGCGCCGCTGTCGCCGCTGGAGATCGTGATCGCCTATGTCGGCGCCGCGGCGACCAAGTCGGTCATCCTCGGCTTGATCGTGCTCGCGACGGCAAGCGCTGTTCGTCGACCTGCAGCATCGCGCATCCGGTCTGGATGCTGGTCTATCTCGTGCTGACGGCCGTCACCTTCAGCCTGTTCGGCTTATCATCATCGGCGTCTGGGCGCCGGGCCGGGACCGCTATCGCCAGTACCTGCCGCAGACGATCTACCAGACCGCGAGTGGCTACTCGCTCGCATGCTGCCGATGGACGCGCTGCCATCGAAGGGCCGTGGTGTTCAATCCCGTCGTCTATCTGATCAGCGGCTTCCGCTGGAGCTTCTTTGGCAAAGGCGATGTCGGGATCGAAGTCAGCATGGGCGCGGTGGCGCTGTTCCTGGCGGTGTGCCTAGGGGTGATTTTCTGGATATTCCGGACGGGGTATCGGCTCAAGAACTGTGCACGCTCACTAGTCCGTCATCCCGGCGAAGGCCGGGATCTCACCGTTGCGTTCCGACGCCATGTCGAGATCCCGGCCTTCGCCGGGATGACAGACAGTCGCGCGATCACATCGTTCCACCTGGGCTCGCGCATTTCCTTGCCCGGTTTGAATCGGCACCACTTCGCCTTCACATCGACCGAGGCCCCGGTGCGCGGATTGCGGCCGGTGCGCGATTCGCGCGAGCGGGTCGAGAACGCCCCGAACCCACGCAACTCGACACGGCCGCCCTCAGCCAGCTGGGCAACGATGGAATCGAAGAATGTGTCGACGATGCGTTCGACTTCATCGAGCCGCAAATCGCTGTTTTCGCTCGCGATTTTCTGAACCAGTTCTGACCGGATCATCTGCTTCCCCTAATATATATCACGCGTGTCCTGCCGAAGCAGGTGTCCGGTCATTACCGGTTGATGGTGCGTGAGACCCCTCCCAACGCGCGCGGAAGGTATCATGAATCACTGTTTGGTCAAAATATATCACTGAAATAAAAAGGCCCACGGAGGGACACTCCGCGGGCCTTTTCGTTCGTTTCGCTATGCAAGTTTGAAATTAATCTTTCTTGCCGGCCTTCAGCGCTTCGCCAAGGATGTCGCCGAGCGAGGCACCCGAGTCCGACGAACCATATTGCGCGACCGCCTGCTTCTCTTCGGCGATCTGCATCGCCTTGACCGAGAAGTTCGGCTTTTTCGAGCGGTCGAAACCGATGACCATCGCATCGAACTTCTGACCAACCTGATAACGCTCGGCGCGCTGTTCGTCGCGGTCGCGGCCAAGGTCGGCGCGCTTGATGAAGCCGGTCGCGCCATCGTCGCCGGCCTGAACTTCGAGGCCGTTGTCGCGGACTTCGAGGACGGTGACGGTGATGACGTCGTTCTTCTTCACCGAGCCAGCAGCAGCAGCGGCACCGCCGCCAACGGCCGGAGCGCCCTTTTCAAGCTGCTTGATGCCGAGGCTGATGCGTTCCTTCTCGACGTCGACATCGAGCACGACGACTTGGACGGCCTCGCCCTTGCGGTGGAGGTGCAACGCTTCTTCGCCCGAGATGCCCCAGGCGATGTCCGACATGTGGACCATGCCATCGACGTCGCCGTCGAGGCCGATGAACAGGCCGAACTCGCCGCCCTCGACTTCGCCTTCCACGATCGCTGCCCACCGGATGGGTGTCGGCAAAGGCGCCCCAGGGGTTCGACTGAGCCTGCTTGAGGCCCAGCGAGATGCGGCGCTTGTCGCTGTCGACTTCGAGGACGATGACGTCGACTTCCTGCGCTGGTCGAGACGATCTTGCCGGGATGGACGTTCTTCTTGACCCACGACATTTCGCTGACGTGGACCAGGCCTTCGATGCCGGCTTCGAGTTCGACGAACGCACCGTAATCGGTGATGTTCGTGACCACGCCCGACAGCTTGGCGCCGACAGGATATTTGGCGGCGACGCCTTCCCAGGGATCGCTTTCGAGCTGCTTCATGCCGAGGCTGATGCGCTGGGTGTCGCGGTTGATGCGGATGATCTGCACCTTCACCGTGTCACCGATGTTGATGACTTCGCTCGGGTGGTTGACGCGCTTGTAGCTCATGTCGGTGACATGGAGCAGGCCGTCGATGCCGCCGAGGTCGACGAACGCACCATAATCGGTGATGTTCTTGACGGCGCCTTCGATGATCTGGCCTTCTTCGAGGTTCAGGATCAGGCCCGAGCGCTGTTCGGCGCGCGTTTCTTCGAGGATGGCGCGGCGCGACACGACGATGTTGCCGCGGCGACGATCCATCTTGAGGATCTGGAACGGCTGCGGCAGGTCCATCAGCGGGCCGACGTCGCGCACCGGGCGGATGTCGACTTGCGAGCCGGGCAGGAACGCCACGGCGCCGCCGAGATCGACGGTGAAGCCGCCCTTGACGCGGCCAAAGATGACGCCTTCGACGCGCGCTTCCTTGTTGAATTCTTCTTCCAGGCGATCCCAGGCGGCTTCGCGGCGGGCGCGATCGCGGGACAGCATGGTTTCGCCATTGGCGTTTTCGACGCGGTCGACATAGACTTCGACTTCGTCACCGACGTTGATGTCGGCCTTCTGGCCCGGCATGGCGAATTCGCGCAGCGGCACGCGGCCCTCGCTCTTCAAACCAATGTCGATGACTGCCAGGTCGTTTTCGATCGCGGTGACGGTGCCCTTGACGACGCGGCCTTCAAAGCCGCCGTCGGCACCACCAAGCGATTCATCGAGCATCGCGGCGAAATCGTCGCGCGTCGGGAAAGCCGTAGTGGCCATAGAGATAATGTCCTTACTTCATTTGTTCCGGCCAAGCGGTTGGTTCCGCTGGTCTTAATGGCCGATATGTCCTGCCCGCCGGATGCGATGCAGAACATCCTTCGGACCTGTTCGGGCGGGGCAGGGGCAAAGCAAAATGGGCGCGACGAGATCAACCCGTCACGCCCGACGCTCCGGATCGGGGCGGCGGTGTCCATGCCTCGACCGGCTGAAAGGCCCGTCGGACCGGGCGCCTATAGTCCCGGGGCCCGTCAAACGCAAGGTGGAAAGGCGGTTCAGGCGCGGCTCCTCAGACGCTGTTCGACGAACGCGATGGCGGCGGCAATTGCGGCCTCGCGCGGCATGTCGCTGCTGTCGAGCAGCATGGCGTCCCAGTCGGCGCGCCGCAGCGGCGCATCGGCGCGGCCGGTGTCGCGGGCTTCGCGCGCCACTGGACGTCTGCCGGCCACCGCGGCACTCAGGCCCGTCGACACTCGTGCCACGCCGGTTTCGGGCGTGGCGGCGGCGGGCGCGCTCGTCGGCGCGCGCGGTGACGAACAGGCGCATCGGCGTGCGGCACAATGACGGTGCCGATATCGCGCCCGTCGAGCACCGCGCCGCCGGGCCGGTTGGCGAAATCGACCTGCCGCTGGCGCAGCGCGGCGCGCACCGGCGGGTGGACCGACACGCGGCTGGCGAGGCCGCCGCCTGCTGAAGAACAACAAGGCGATCGAGCAGCGCGTCGGCGAAATCGCAGGCGGCCAGCGCGTCGGCCGCCTTGTCGGCATCGCCGTGGTTGAGCTGCGTCTGGTAACCGACCGCGCGGTACAGCAGTCCGGTGTCGAGCACCGGCAGCCCGAAATGATCGGCCAGCGCCCGGGCAATGGTGCCTTTGCCCGATGCGGTCGGGCCGTCGACGGCGATGATCATCAGTTGATCTGGAACGCGTCGATGCGCGCGCTCGTCAATCGGTTGTCGGGGCCAAACAGCAATTTGAACCAGCCGCCGTTGTCGAACGATCCTTCGCAGGACGCGATGCCAGGACCCTGACCTGCCTTGTCCGCTTCGAGGCAGTCGATCGCGATTTCGGGCAGGAACGCGCGCACCCTGGCCAGAACGTCGCTGCGCGTGCGCGCCGCGCCGATGCCCATTGCCGCGAGGTTGCCGCTGCCGGCGCCGACGTCGAGCACCTTGATCGCCAATATGTCGCCGGCAAAGACATGGACGACCCCGGCCGCATCCTGCCATTCGCAAGGCAGGCCGTCCTCGTCGTCGCAGATGTCGCCGTTGACCAACCGTCCGATCGCCTGCGGGGTGCTCGGCAGGTTCAAGGGGTAGCGCGAGAAGCTGGCATCGGCGCGGTCGAAGGCGGGATCGGCGACGGGTTCGCCGGCATGCGCGACGCCGCCCGGCGAGGACAGGACCAGAGCGGCGGCAATCGCGGCGGC
This sequence comes from Sphingomonadaceae bacterium, assembly GCA_965283845.1. Lineage (GTDB taxonomy): Bacteria > Pseudomonadota > Alphaproteobacteria > Sphingomonadales > Sphingomonadaceae > Sphingopyxis. Next base: position 7,487 of record CBDIQD010000004.1, on the reverse strand, counting down.
GCGGATGAAGATCATCGTCGATAAATCCTTGATAGCGTTTGCAATAGAATAAGCGGATTGCCCGCGTCTTGTCACGACCTGACGCGGCGATCGGTGACGCGCGTCACAGCTCAGGCGTCCTGCAAATCCGCCAGCAAGGCTTCGAAATTGGGAAAGCTGGTCGCGATCGGCGCGATGTCGTCGATCGTCACGGGCGCCTTGCTGACCAGCCCCGCGACCGCAAAGCTCATGCAGATGCGGTGGTCGAGATGCCCGGCGATGGTGGCGCCGCCGGGCAGCGGGTCGCCGCCGCTGCCGTCGATGATCAGGCCGTCTGCCGTCTCCTCGGCCCGCGCGCCGATTGCCTTGAGGCCGGTCGCCATCACCGACAGGCGGTCGCTTTCCTTGACGCGCAGTTCGTCGAGGCCGGTGGTCGTGGTGCGGCCCTGTGCCAGGGCGGCAGCGACGAACAGGACGGGAAATTCGTCGATCATGCTGGGGGCGACGGCAGGATCGATATCGATACCGGTCAGGATGCTGTGGCGCACGCGCAGGTCGGCGACGGGCTCGCCGCCGACGTCGCGCGGGTCGATCAGGTCGGCCTGGTAGCCGATCGGCACGGCACCCGTCCCGTCAGTCACCTTACGGCGGCGGTCAGGATGGTCTGGCCAAGGTCGGGCTGGGCGACGAGCAGCGCCGCGACGATGCCGAAGCCGCCGACGACGGATCGCCGGGGACGATGATCGTCTGCGGCTTCAACTCCGCCTCGCCGCGGATGCGGATATGGCGGCTGCCGTCGGCGCCGGTTTCGACGGTCAGGTCGGCGCCGAAGCCGCGCAGCATCCGCTCGCTATGGTCGCGGGTCGGGACGGGTTCGATGACTTCGGTGATGCCCGGCGTATTGAGCCCGGCAAGCAGCACCGCGCTTTTCACCTGCGCCGAGGCGACGGGCAGGCGGTAGGACAGGGGATGGCGGGGGCCATGCCGCGCACCATCAGTGGCAGGGTCTTGGTCCCCTTAGCGCCGGGCGACGCGGTGATGTCGGCGCCCATTTGCGACAGCGGATCGATGACGCGGCCCATCGGGCGGCCCGACAGGCTGGCGTCGCCCACAAAAGTGGCGGTGATCGGGTGGCTGGCGACCAGGCCCATCAGCAGGCGGGTCGAGGTGCCGCTGTTGCCCATGTCGAGCGCACCCTGCGGCTGGAGCAGCCCGCCGACGCCGACGCCGTCGATCACCCATTCGCCGTCGGGGCGGCGTTCGATGCTGGCACCCATCGCGCGCATTGCCGATGGTGGTGGCGAGCACGTCATGGCCTTCGAGCAGCCCTGTGACGCGGCTGGTCCCGACCGCCAGCGCCGACAACATCAGCGATCGATGCGAGATGCTTTTGTCGCCCGGAATCGCGATTTGGCCGGTAAGCGGAACGGAAGCGGAAAAGCTGCGCGGCGTGGCGGTTTGATCGGTCATGGCGAGCGGCTTTTGACAGCGGCCTTGCAATCTGGCAAGGCGCACGCCGATTTGATGGATGCCGCGCAGGCAATCGTCGCTCTCCAGAAATTCTAATCTCTTTCCAGAAGGTTATGAGGCATATATGATAAAGGCTGAATGGGGCACGAAACGCAGCTGCCCGAAATGCGCCACCCGATTCTATGATTTGACCAAGGATGATCCGATCAACTGCATCAATTGCGGTTACAACTGGATTCCGGAATCGGTGCTGAAATCGAAGCAATCGACCCCGTTCGAGGCCGAAAAGCCCGGCAAGGTCGCCAAAGAAGAGGTCGTCGTCGACGAGGATCTGGATCTGGACGTCGATGTCGACGAGGACAATGACTCGCCGGACAACGACGTCGATCTGGGCGGCGACGACGATCTGGGCGTTGCGACCGCGGATGACGACGACGTCGAAACCTGATTTTTTCCGCGTTTGGTTTCAGGGGGCCAAAAAGGCATCGCAGGATGCATTTGGCCCCTTGCATCGCCCGCCCGCACTGTTAAAGGCGGCAACCCGATCGCAGCCCGCCGAGAATTTCGGCCCAAAGCGATCCAGCGAAGATGTGGGGCCTTAGCTCAGCTGGGAGAGCGCCTGCATGGCATGCAGGAGGTCAGCGGTTCGATCCCGCTAGGCTCCACCACTTCTTCAAAAAGGTCCGCGAAAGCGGGCCTTTTTTGTTGGGCGCGGCGCGATGCTGTCGAACTGGATCGCGGTGGCGTTTTAGGGGTGGGGAGCTGCCCTTGCGCCCGATCGTCGCCCCCGCGAAGGCGGGGGCCGCAAGCGGCCTTTTCCTGCGTCGCTGCGCAAACCGCCAGCGGCCCCCGCCTTCGCGGGGGCGACGGCCGATTTCACTCTGATGCCGCCTTGCAAATATTTCGCGCAGAGGCGCAGAGAACGCAGAGAGTAGGGTGTGAAAATCTCTGCGTTCTCTGCGCCTCTGCGCGAATCTCATAATAGCCTGACGGCAACTAACGGTCGAAAGCGGATATTCCGCCGTATCGCGCAACGTCTATCCAGCAACCTCGTTGAACACCGGTTCCAGCGCGATCGGGTCGGCCAGGGTGATGCGGTCGAGGATCGACGCGGTGTCGTCGCGCACCGTCAACATCAGGCTGCGCAGCCGACATTCGGATTCGGGCAGGCAATTCTTGCAATGTTCGTGGGCGTTGCGCGCCGCGCAGGGGACGAGCGCGAGCGACCCGCGCGTCAGGCGAACCAGATCGCCATAGCTGATGTCGATCGGGGGCAGCGCCAGTTGGTAACCGCCGTCGCGTCCGCGCTGCGAAATCAGCAAGCCCTCGCGCGCCATTTCCGACAGGATCACGGTCAGAAACTTGGGCGGAATATTCTGTGCCTCGGCAATGTCCGCCAGCTGGACCTGCCCCTTGCCCCAATGGTCGGCAAGATGCTGAAAAGCGCGGATCGTGTAGCGGGTCTTTTGCGAGAGCATGGCGGCGTTACTGTGACATATTCGGGGTTAATTCAACCTGTCTGGATGACATATCTTGCAGAGTTGATGAAAATCACAGCGGGTGGCATGAACGGCCCCTATAGGCGTCGCATGATTGCCCGGTTCCGGGCGCGGCAAGGGTGGATTCGATGATGCGCAGAATATTGGCGACCCCGGCGGTGCTTGCGGCGTGCTTGCTGGCGGTCGCACCGGCGCAGGCGCAGTTCGGCGGCCTGCTCCGCAAGGTGACGACCCCGGCGCCGAAACCCAGTGACGACGGCAAGGGCGGCTGTCCCAAGGGCAAGAAGGGCAACAGCATCGGCCGCAATATCCTGGGCAATGTGATCAACGACGCGGTCGGCGACGCCGCGAGCAAGGCCGGGGTGTACAGCTATGTGCCGATCGGCGAAGTCAGCGGGACGTTGACCGACGCGGTCGCGTGCCGCCTCGACCCCGGCGAGCAGGTGCAGGCTGCTTCACCGTGTCATCTACGCCAGCGAGGCGGTCGGCGCGACCGGCGTTTCGACCCTGTCGATCGCCCAGATTCTGCGGCCACGGTCAAGGTGGCGTCGATCAACACCGAGGGCGGCGGGCGGCGCTGTATGAACGTGACCGACTTCATTATCGTCGAGGGGGAGGAAACCCGCGTCACCAAGCGGATGTGCAAGGAGCCTGGTCAAACGCGATATGTGGTGGCCGCGTGACACGATGGCCGCGCCTTGCCCTGTGCGTCGCGGCCTCGCTGACCCTGGGGGCGACCCCGGCCAAGGATCCGGTCAATCCCACCTGCCCGCTGAATCCCGGCTGGTCGACCAACCCGCAGATGAAATTCACCTATTTCGAAAAGGACGGGTGGAAGATCGTCAAGGGTGAGGGGCGTATCGACAAGGATGTCGTGCCGCGGCTCAAGGCCGTGCTCGCCAAGCATCCGGGCCTTGACGAAATATGGCTCAGTTCGCCTGGAGGCGATGCCGCGCGGGCAACGAGGCGGGGCGATTGATCCGCGATACGCTGGACGTGGTCACGCGCATTCCTTCGGGTTGGGCCTGTTACAGCGCCTGCAACTTCATGTTCATGGGGGGGCGATCGCGCACCATCGATCCCGGCGGGCAATTCATGGTCCATATGTTCACCCGCACCGGCGATCGTGGTACAATCGACTATAGTGTGGCGATGGGTACCGATGCAACGACCGAACTGATCGGCGAGATCGAGCAGGACGCCGCGCAGCTGGCGAGCGAAGACAATGATTTCATGATCCGCATGTTCCTGTCTCGCGAACTGCTCACGGACATCAGTACAAGCAGAAAGCCGTGAAAGGCAGCGGCACGGACCAGTCGACGCGCCGCTGCCTGACGCCACAGGAAGCTGTCAAATATGGCGTGGTGAACGCCGAGTTTGAATAGCCTTAATTTTGTTCAAGTGTTTGAGGTGGCGGGGTGCTGCCGCCCATGTCGAAGCTTAGGCTGCCGACCCTGCTTTCTACATAATCTTCGAGCGACGACCCGTCAGTCAAGTAGCAGCCAGAGAATATCGTAACTGATCGGTCATTGATCCAGCCTACTCGGCCTCGCGTGTCAGGTCCAACCGAGCCAATTCTCTCATATTGGCCCAACGTTCCGCTGTCATTTTTTGATTTCCCCAAGATATCGTATGATCTGTATTCCTCGCCATCAATGATTTGTGTGAACGGGGAAAAGGTGATGGTTTCCTTTTCTATGCCTTTGGTCATGATTTTTCCTCTTATTGTTAGGTCATGCTTAAACGTTTCGAGATTGGAAAATGCTTGGGAAGCACTTGCCGGCCCGAGAACGTAAGTAGAACATGTGGATGTATTTGTCAACATTTTTATCCAAATAGGTTATTTGGATTCTGCAGCCACTCCAATAATGTTGAAAATCCTGATCCACGCGATACAAACATAGGCCAGTTTTGGAGAGAGGCTGCCATGAACGAGATGACGCACGACCATGCGACCTTCCGGTCGATGATCGACGGGACGCAGAACGACTGGGACATCATCGCGCGCGAACAAAAGGAATTCGCGCCGCAGAATGGCAAGCGCATCCTCGACCATCTCAAGCTGCTCGGCGGCGATTATGGCGGGTTTCCGGTCGACCGGCTCGAGCATTGTCTGCAAACCGCGACCAGAGCGCACAGGGATGGCCGCGACGAGGAATATGTCGTGATGGCGCTGCTCCACGACATCGGCGACACGCTGGGCGCGTTCAACCATCCCGATGTCGCGGCGGCGATCCTGAAACCGTTCCTGTCAGAGGAAAATCTGTGGATCGTCCAGCATCACGGGATTTTTCAGGGCCATTATTTCTTCCACTACATCGGCCTCGACCGCGATATGCGCGACCAGTTTCGCGATAGCCCGCATTATGTGGCGTGCGCCCATTTCTGCGAAGCCTATGACGCGCCGGCGTTCGATCCCGCTTACGACAGCGAGCCGCTGGAGTTTTTCGAGCCGATGGTGATGCGGGTGTGCGGTTATCCGAAGCACAGTATTTACAAGAAGGTGATGGTCGCGGAAGCGCGCGGAGTAGGGACGAACCCAAAAATCCGTTCGCATCGAGCGAAGTCGAGATGCCCCTCGATCTTGCGCTACACCGATGGGTGTCTCGACTTCGCTCGACGCGAGCGGCTATGGTTGGTCTACGCCCCCTTGAACGCGGTCTTGCGCTTCTGAACAAACGCCATGATGCCTTCGACCGCATCGGCGCTGTTGCCCGCAATGAACTGCCCCTTCGCTTCGGCATCGAGCGTGTCGGCATAGCTTTGCGACAGGCCGTCGCGCAGCACCTTGCGCATCGCGCGACAGCGTGCGGCGGCTCGGCGGCAAGCTTGGCGGCGAGCGCGCGGGCTTCGGTCAGCAGGTCCATCATCCGGCGCAACCCGCGAGACCAGCCCGCAAGCGAGCGTCTTCGGCGCGCAATCATGTCGCCGGCAGCGGCATCTCCGCCGCCGCGGCAGCAGCCGACCAGGCGCGGCAGCAGCCATGGCAGCCGCCGTCGCCAGGACGATCGCCGGTTTGACGAAGCCTGGCGAACTAGCGCGCTTTTGCCCGCGATCGTGAAGTCGCCCGACAGCGCAAAGCTGCACCCGACGCCGGCGGCGGGGCCGTTGACCGCGGTGACGACCGGAATGTCGAGGTTGGCGAGCGCGAGCAGCATCGGGTTATAATGGTTGCGCAGCGCCTTGCGGCTGTTCGCGCCGCCCCCGACCGCCGACGCGGAACGGTCGCCGCCGAGATCGGCGCCCGAGCAGAAGCCGCGCCCCTCGCCGGTGATCAGCAGCGCGCGGGCGCCGAGCGCAGGGAGATGGTCGAGCGCCAAACGGATGTCGTCGGCCATCGCCGGCGGCATCGAATTGAGCCGGTCGGGCCGGTTGAGCGTGATCGTCGCGACATCGTCGCTGATCTCGAGCTTGATCGTGTCGAAGGTCGGAATGTCGGTCATGGGGAAATATCCTCTCGCAGGCGCTTTACCTTTACGTTCACGTAAGGTGTGACTCATTTGGGGGGCGAGTGCAAGAGGGAAGGGCGGGAGGCGGGTGACTGCTTTTACCGGTTGCGGACGTTCTTTTCCCCTCCCTTCAAGGGAGGGGTTGGGGGTGGGTAGCCGCCGAAGGCGGTGCTCTTCCTCGGCTCGCTAACGCTCGCAACCCACCCCTAGCCCCTCCCTAGAAGGGAGGGGAATGTCTCAAACCCACCCCGAAGCCGCCCTTACTCACCGCGCAACCGCACGAACCGCATTTCGCCTTCGGTGCGGTGGAGCGTCACCCCGCGCTCGGTCTTCTCGGCGCAAGCACCATCGAAATTCACCACGCCAATGTCGTTGGGGACGATGATCGCGCGTAGCTTGCCGCCGTCGGCTTCGGTCAGTTCGAAGCGCGGCGCGGTGATGTCGTAGATGGACTCGCGCACCTCGATCCAGCGCGGGACGCGCTTGTCATCGGCGGGCATCGTCCAGCCATAGACTTGCGTATAGTCTTCCACCGGATCGCCGCTGTCGAAACCGATCGTGAAATCGACACCGGGGATGCCTCTGCCGTTCGGCCAGGTGACGAGCAGGGTGGGGACGGCGCCGTCGATTTCGAGCAGCGCGCCTTTCTCCATCGCAGGCGGCACCGGTTTTGGATCGGTGGTCAGGCAGACCATGTCGCCGCGCTTTTCCCAGCGGCCTTCGGCTCGTTCGTCGAGCGCCCCCGCGGCGAGCCTATATTGGAAGCGGCCATCATTCCGGATGAGGAGCCCACCGCCGACGTCTGGCCCCTCGGCCAGACTATATTCGCCAACAAATGGCGAGTCCTGCGCGGCGGCGGGCGCGGCGACCAGAGCGGTGGAGATCGCGGCGATGGGGAGCAGGGAGCGCATCATGGGATCATGCGTCCGGCGCGGCGCCGACGCCAGCCCCTTTCCACATCCGGCCCCACCTGCTAGGCGCCCGCGCCATGTCCAAGACGCATCCCGAACGCCGCACCTTCGCCATCATCTCGCATCCCGATGCGGGTAAAACGACGCTGACCGAGAAATTGCTCGTCTCGGGCGGGGCG
>CBDIQD010000003.1:0-248970 GCA_965283845.1 Sphingomonadaceae bacterium | reverse complement strand
GTCACTGCGCCGCGCCTCGGCCTGCCCCGGCCCGGCCGGCGCTGGTCACCTCGTTCGGCGACAGCGGGTCGGACGGGCTGTTGACCTTTCCACGAGATCCTGAACCTCAAGATCGACGCCGACCTCGTCATCCTGTCGGCGTGCGACACCGCGGGCGCGGCGTCGGTCGCCGCGACGCGCGAGGCCGGGCTGTCCGGCGGCGGCAACGCCCTCGATGGCCTTGTGCGCAGCTTCATCGGGGCGGGCGGGCGATCGGTGATCGCCAGCCATTGGCCGGCGCCCGACGATTTCGATGCGACCAAACATCTGATCGGCGGGCTGTTCGCCGCCGATCAGGGCACCAGCGTCGCCGACGCGATGTGGGGTACCCAGCTGCGGCTGATGAACGACAAGCAGACCTGCACCCTTATCGGGCGGGTTTTGCCATCATCGGCGACGGCGCCGAGGCGCTGCTGCGCGGCAACGCGGTGACCGCGGCCGCCGCGCCGCTGCGACGCGCACGCCGACGCTGCCGGGAGGCCGCCGGCCGCGCCGCCCCTGATCCGATGACGACCCGAACCAGTCACTCCCGCGGCCGGCGTCGCCGCGTCGGACGGCCAGCGAGCCGCCGTCCCGCTGCGCAAGCGCGCGCGCCGACTGGTCATGCAATTGGGGCCGTCGCGGATGGTGGCAGCGATCCTGTTCCTGATCGTCGCGATTCTGATCGCGCGGTTCAGCTGGCAGATGCCGCTACTCGATGCGGCCGAGCGCGCGCTCTATGACGCCCGCGCCACCGCGATGCGACGCCGCATGTCGAGCAGGACAAGCGTGCGTCTGGTCACTATAACGACGAAACTCGTTCAGCACCGGCATCCGCGCTCGCCGCTCGACCGGACGATCCTGGCCAAAGCGCTGGGCAACATCGACCAGATGGGCGCCAAAGCGATCGGCATCGATATCGTCTTTGATTGCGCGCCCCGACGACGCGGTGCTGAAAGCGCAGCTGCGCGCGATGACAACGCCAACCTGGCTCGCCTATGCCGAGCAGAGCAGCAATCCGCTCGCCATCTTTTACGAACAGCAAAAGTTTCTCGAGGCCTATCAGGCGGATGTCGTCACCGACAAGACAAAGCCGACCAGCGTGCTGTTCCGCACCGACGACGACAGCGTGATCCGCAAATGGCCCGACCGGCCGAAGAACCTGCCGCTGCTGATGGCCAACGTGCTCGCCCCGGTCGATCCGGCCTACGCGAATTTCCAAGGCAGCATCCGTTTTCTGGTCCCGGCGCGCGCCTGCCGAGGGGCAAGAAGAGCCGGTGTTTTCCAACATCCCGATCGACAGTTTCGCGATCCCGATGGACGATGAAACGCGCGCCGCCTTCGCAGAAGGAATCAAGGGCCGCTATGTCCTGATTGGCGGCGACATCATCGACAACGACCAGTTCAACACCCCGCTCAGCCGCTTCATCGATCCGATCACCGGCCAGCATGAAACGATGATCGGGCTGGAAGTTCACGCCCATATGCTGGCGCAACAGCTCGACAACGCCTGGTCTCGGCCGCTGTCCAGCCAGCGCTGACGGTGCTCGCAATCCTGATCGTACTGGCGGGCGGGCTGACCAGCCTGATCGACCTGCGCGCGCGCTGGGTCGCGCTCGCCTTCGTGGGTCAGATGGCGTTTTTCATCGCCTTTCCGTTCTGGCTGCAAGGCCGCGGGGTGGACACCACCACCCTGCCCACCTTTGGCTGGGCGATCGGCTGGCTGTTCGGCTATGCCACGGTCGGCACCGCCGCGCGCACCGTCGGATCGCGCCAGCGGGCCTTTGCGCAATCGGCGCTGGGCAAATATCTGCCCGCCGATGTCGCAGCGCAGATCATGCGCGACCCCGACCAGCTGTCGCTGCACGGCGAACGGCGCAACATCTTTTGCGTTTTCACCGACCTGGAGGGGTTCACCAAGCTGAGCCATGCGACGACCCCCGAAACCGTTGCGCGGCTGCTCAACGCCTATCTCGACCGATTATCCGACATCGTGCTGCAACATGGCGGTACGATCGACAAATTCGTCGGCGATGCCATAGTCGCCTTTTGGGGTGCGCCGCTCAGCCGGCCCGACGACGGGCCGCAGGCGGCAGCGGCGGCGATCGCCCTGCTGAAGCGGGCGAGAAGTTCCGCCGATGCCGCCCGAAGGCGTCCCGCCGATCGGCCGCACCCGCGTCGGTGTGCATTTCGGCGAGGCGATCGTCGGCAACTTCGGCGGCGAGGGGCGCATTCAGTACACCGCGTTCGGTGACAGCATGAACACCGCCGCGCGGCTCGAGGCGGCGAACAAGAACCTCGACACGCGCGTGCTGGTCAGCCGAGAGGCGGCGGAACGCTCGGGGCTTGACTGGTACCGGTCCGATGGGCCGGATCGATGCTCGCACACGCCCGCCCAGGCCGGTACGAAGACCTCAAGGCCGCCCGCGCAGCACGACGCGCCCGCATCGCGGCGCTTGTCGCCGCGCACACCGCGGGCGATAAAAACGCCTATGTGACCTGCGCCACAGCCTTGGCCGCCGAATTCGGTCAGGATCCAGCCATCATGTTTCTGATAGACCGTTTGAACACGACCGAAAATGGAGAAAGCTATGTCCTTTCCTGACTTGCGGATGCGCCGCTCGAGCCTCTTCGCCGCCGCCGCCGTGATGACGGTGGCCGTCGTCGGCACCGCCGCCGCCCAATCTATGGTCGTCCGTTCGACCGGACCATCGGCGAGCAAATATCCGACCGGCGCCAAGCTGAAATCCACCGACAAACTGACCCTCGTTTCGGGCGACAAGGTCGTGTTGATGCGCGGCGCAAGACCGCAGCGCTGTCGGGGACCCGGCACGTTCGGCGCCAGCGGCACCGTTCAGGCCAGCCAGTCGATGAGCGGCACGGTGACCCGCATGCTCGCCAAGGGGCCGACGACGCGGTCGCGCGGCGGATTTTCGCGCGGCGCGAACGATCCGATTCCGGTCGATGTGCGCGCGCCCAACCTGTGGCTGCTCGACTACCGCGAAGCCGGCACCTTTTGCGTCGCCGATCCGGCGACGCTGATGCCGTGGCGCCCGAATATGGAGGGTGACACCGCGCGCTGGAAATCGAAGGGGGGCAAGAAAGCGACCGTCGCGCTGGTCGACGGCGCCAATTTCCGCAAATGGCCGACCGACACGTTGCCGGTGCAATATGGCGTCGATTACAAGCTGTCGGGCGGCGGCCTTGCCAAACCGGTGACGGTGCGTTTGACGCCGCTGGCCAATGCCCCGGATACCATCGAAGGATCGATCGACATGCTGGTGACCAAGGGCTGCACGCCGCAGCTCAATCGGCTGGTCGATACGATTTCGGACGCGGACGCAGGATAAGGTTGACAGGTCCGGCTGGGCATTGAACCCATCCGGTGCATCTGATAACAATAAGAAGAAAAAGCTGCTGATCTTACAGCAGAACCGCTCGCTTGGGTCGCATATTCGCCCTGCCGGTTCCCGGCAGAGCCAAAAGATTTGGTCATACCGCGACGATCGCGGCGGCCTGTGCGTGCAAGGGGTAGCGATGTTCACGGGGGATCTGCGACATATTGAAGGCTTTCGGCCGAAAAGGCCGATGCTGCGCGCCGCGCTGCGCTGTTCGGCGGGACTGATCGCAGCGGCGCTGCCGACCGTGGCGCTGGGCCAGGCGACACCGCAAATCCCGACCCGCGAAGAAATCCAGCAACCGACGCTGGCGCCGGTCACCGCGCCGAACGAGCGCGTCGTATCCGCCGACGACAGCATCGAGCGCGCACCCTGCCCGCTGGCCAATCCCGAATTCGCCAATGTCCGCTTCATCCTGCGCGGTGTCGAATTTTCCAGCGTCGAAGGCATCGACGCCGCGATGCTCGCGCCCAGCTGGTCCGACCGGGTCGGCCAGGATTTGCCGATTTCGGCGGTGTGCGACATTCGCGATCGCGCCGCGACGATCCTGCGCTCCAAAGGCTATCTGGCGGCGGTCCGCGTGCCGCCGCAAACGATCGGCGACGGGGTCGTCCAACTCGATATCCTGGCGGCGCGGATGACGCGGATCGAGGTGCGCGGCGAAGCCGGCGCCAACGAACGCCTGCTGCAACGCTATCTGTCGCGGCTCGATGACGAGCCGGTGTTCAACATCGTCGATGCCGAACGTTATCTGCTGCTGGCGCGCGACATTCCCGGACTCGATGCCCGCCTGACGCTGCGTCCGGGCGGCGCGCCCGGCGAAGTCGTGGGCGAAGTGACGGTGGCGGAACCCTGCACGGAAGTGCAATGCATCGCAGAATTTCCGCATCGCGCGGTCATCAGCAACTGAAGCGGTGCAGCGCGCTCGCTTCGCCGAGGCCTGACCGGCATGGGCGACATCACGAACACTTATTCGACCCCGACTTCGACGCTACAGCGTGTCGCCTGGCGCTGTTAGCCACCGTAACCGCCGGCCAGGGGCTGCACTTGGGCGCGAGTTACACCTATGCCTGGACGCGGCCCGACATCGCAGCTTTCCCGGTCAAATCCGAAGACCCAGATCGCCAGCCTGTTCGCATCCTATCCCGTCACCTTGACGCAGGCGCACCGCCTGACGCTCGGCGGCGGGCTCGATTTCATCGATCAGGACATCGCGCTGGGCGGGGTGACGATCAACCGCGACCGGTTGCGCGTTTTCAACCTGCGCGCCGATGCCAACTGGATCGACCCCGCATCGGTCGCCGGCCGCAGCGGCTTCAGCCCGTCGGAGCCGCGCTGGTCGCTGTCGACCTCGCTCGAAGCGCGGCAGGGGGTTGGTTTTCTGGGCGCCAGCGACGATTGCGGCCCCGGCGGCACCGCCTGTTTCCTGCCCGGCGCCATCCCGCTGACCCGGGTCGAAGGCCAGCCCGATGCATTTCTGGTCCGCGCCAACGCGCTCGCCGAATGGCGACCGGCGAAGCTGTTCACGCTGGCGGTGGCACCGCGAGCGCAATGGGCGAGCGACCCGCTGTTCGCCTATGAGGAATTTTCGGGCGGCAATTTCACCGTCGGACGCGGTTTCGACCCCGGCACGATCATTGGCGACAGCGGCGTCGGCGTGGCGCTGGAGGCGCGCTACGGATCGTTCGTCCCCGCCAATGTCAAAAGCTTCGCCTGGCAGCCCTTCGTCTTTTTCGACGCGGCGTGGGTATGGAACAAGGATAGCGCGTTCGACGGTCTGAACCCGCAGAAACTCTATTCGGCGGGCGGCGGCGTGCGCGTCGCTTACGGCGACGTCGCACGGCTCGACGTGACGATGGCGGTGCCGCTCAAGCCGCGGTGGTTTCCTGACCGAAAAGCCCGACCCCAGGTTGTTGATATCGCTCACCACCCAATTCGGCGTGAAGGCGCGCTGATCCATGACCATTGCATCGAGGACGACTGACATGCGTGCCACCGCAACCTCCGCCCCGACCCGTCAGGGCAAGCCCCGCCTGCTCGAAAGCTGCGCGATTCTGGCAGCGATGGCCGCCCTCGCTTGCGGTGGTCCGGCGCTGGCGCAGGTTGCGGGCACAGGTCAAGGCGTCACCGGCCCGGGGCTCAGCGCCCCGACGATTTCGCCGCCGGGACCGGGACCGACCAATGTCAATACGACGGGCGCGCAAACGATCATCAACTGGACGCCGACCGACAATGCGGCGACCGGCGGCGCGATCGATTTCCTGCCGGCGGGCAACACGCTGAATTTCAGCGGCAACGGCAACTATACGGTGCTCAACCGTTTCATAAACGGTGCCGGCGGATCGCTGAGCCGCCAGATCGCGCTGAACGGCACCGTCAACAGCACCAGCAGCGCCGCGTCGGGCGCGCGCGGCGGCCGAGCTAGTTCATGATTGCCGGCGGCATCCTGATCGGCGGCGACCGGCGTATCAATGTCGGCAGCCTGGTGCTCACCACCAACGATGTCATCACCACCGGCGGGCTGTTCGGCCCCGGCGGCGAAATCCGGTTCCGCGGCACGGCTGGCAGCACGTCGGCAGTCACCGTGAACGGCCGCATCGATACCGGCAACGCCTTCAACCCCGGCAGCAGCTATGTCGCGCTTGTCGCGCCGCGAATCGTCCAGGCCGGCGCCGTCCGCGTCGATGGATCGGTCGCCTATGTCGCCGCTGAACAGACCGACATCCGCATCAACAGCGGCCTGTTCGACATCAACGTGCTGGTCGGCGCCGAAGGCGGCAACGTCATGACCCACACCGGCACCACGACCGGCCCCGCGCATCAGCAGGGCGACACCGACCAGAGCCGCATCTATATGGTCGCCATTCCCAAGAATGACGCGGTCACGATGCTGGTGTCGGGACGGGTCGGGTATGACGACGCGGTGACCGCGCAGACCGACCGCCGACGGCGCCGTGCGCCTGTCGGCGGGCTATAACATCTTCAACGGCGAACTGGGTTCCAGCCCGGTGAGCGATGCCGCCGCCAACATCACCGTCAATGACACGCTGTTCCGCAGCGACACATTTGCTCGCGCCAGCGGTGCTTTCCTGGCCCAGCCGTTGCAACAGGTGCCGACCGGGGGGCCATCGACCTTTGTGCCCCCACCTCATTTGGGACGCGTCGTCGTCCAGGGCGACGGCACCTTCATCGGCGACGCCAGCGCCACCTTCAACGTCGGCGCCGGTCAGATCATCGGCGCGACCGGCGATCTGTCGCTGGTTTCCAATGGCGCCAATGGCGCACCCGGCAGCGCCGCCTTGACCATGACCGGGGGGCAGTTGCTGACCGGCGGCACCCTGTCGGTTCTCGCCGGTGGCCAAATCGACGCGACGACGGGTAACAGCAGCGCCGGCAACGCCGCTTTCACAATGACCGGCGGCACAGCGCAGCTCGGCAATCTGTTCGTCGGCGCCGACGCGGCGGCGGATTCGAGGCACCGACGGCACCGCTGGCACCGGCACCGGCGGGACGGCGACGATCGCCCTGCTCGGCGGGGCGTTGAACAGCGGATCGATCACGGCTTCGGCAATACGGCACCGGCGGCGCCGGCCCCGACGGCAGCGACGACAATGCGGCGAATATCATTCCCGGCCGCCCCGGCGGGACCGGCATCGGCGGCACCGCGTCGCTCACCATCGACGGGGCGGCGGTCACCGCCAACGGCACCGTCGCCGCTTTTGCCAACGGCCAGGGCGGCGCGGGCGGCTCTAGCGCCTTGGCGGGATTGCCGACGCAGGCGGACTCGGCGGCGACGGTCAGGGCGGCACCGCAACGATCGACATGCTGTCGGGAACGCTGGTGGCGGTGACCTGATCGCCGGTGCCGGCGGTTTCGGCGGCAACGGAGGCAACGTGTTCGCGTCGAGCAGTTCCGGTTCGGTCACCGGGATCGGAATTGGCGGCGATGGCGGCAACGGCCGGGGCGGCACCGCGACGATCAACCTGACCGCGCCGGTGAACGCCAGCGTGGTGGCGAGCACCGCCGCGGCGCGCGGCGGCGACGGCGGGTTCGGCCTGATCGGCGGCAGCGGCGGCGACGCGCTGGGCGGTCTCGCCCAGATCATCGTCAACGATTTTGACGCCGGAATGATGTTCATGAACGTCGATTCTTCGGCGCGCGGCGGCGACGGCGCATTCGGCGACACTGGCGCGGGCGGCAACGGCGGTAACGGGGCGGGCGGCACCGGCCGGATCGAAGCGACGGGCGCCAACGGACGTAAATTGCTCAGCCAGGCCAATTTCCAAGCCGGGGAGACCGGCGGCAATGGCGGCGGCGCCGGATCGTCGTCTTTGGTGCCACGACCGGCGCGAGCAGCAGGCGGCGCGGGCGGATCGGGCGCGGCCGCGTACCGGCGGCACCGTATCGCCAGCAACGGTCGCCGCCAGCCGATGCGGCGCGGCTGCTGATCTCGGCCGGCAGCGCACGCGACCGGCAGCACCGGCGGCGTGGCGGCGCCCTCCTCCTCCTCTTTGTCGGCGGCGACGGCGGTGACGGCGGCGCCGCAACCGGCGCCCGATCGCGACCTGTCGCCAATGGCGGCACGATACCTCCATTGGCAGCCCGGTCACGATGCCGGTCGGCGGCGTCAGCGGCGACGGCGGGTTGGGCGGCACCGGAACTACGGCAATGGTGCCGCGTGGCGCAGCTGGTGGCCGGGCGGCGGGCCGCGCGCTGATCGAGGCGGCAGGGGCGGAAACCCCCGCCGCGATCAACCTGGGCGTAACCACGATTGCCGCCAATGGCGACATCGCCGGACGTATCGAAATGCGGACGGCGGGCGCCGCCGGCATCCGGATGACTGCCTGACCGCCGAATCACTGGGCGATGCGCCGCCGACCAACAACGATACCGACACGGCGCCGGCTGGCATTTTCCTTGCCGCATCAGGCGGCACCATCGCCACCACCGGCGCCATGTCGCTGACCACCGACAGCTCGGTTGGGACCTATGCGCAGTCGAACGGCACCGTCCGCGCGGGCGGCAATCTGACGATCGATGCGGGCGACCAGATCGATATCCGGCACAGCGCGCGCGAGGGCACTGCACCGACGATCGCGGCGGGCGGCAATCTGACCGCGACCGCGGGCAGCATCAGCGGCGCGGCGGGCAGCCTGATCGGTGCGGGCGGCACGCTGACGCTCACATCCACGCTGGGCGGCATCGGGGTCGATCGCTTGAGCGGCAACGACATCGTGATCGCCGCTGCGGGCACCGCGTCGGTCGAACATGCCGAGGCGTTGAACGATTTCACCGCCAGCGGCGCCAGTTTCCGCACCGGGCTCAATTCGATCATCACCGGCGGCGACATGTGGATCACCTCGCCCGGCGCGGTCGATCTGGGCAATTCGACCGCGGGCGGCTTTGTGCAGGTCAATGGCCAGTCGATCCTGTTCAACAATATCGATGCCGGCGCATCGGTGTCGCTGACCGCAAGCGGCAACGTTGCCGGTGCCGACGGGATCAGCGGCGGATCGATCGATGCCGGGGGCACGATCAACCTCACCGCGACGCGCATCGCGATCGGCGGCACGATTACCGGCGGCGGTTCGCTGTTTGCCATCGGCAGCGCCGGACCGGTCGCGATCAACCTGGCCACGGTCGCAGACGATATTTCGATCTTTGCACGCGGCGACCTGACCGGTACCTATAATGCGGTCGGCAATATCCGGCTGAATTCGGGCGCCAATATCAATGCGTCGGCCAATGCGACCGGGTTCGAAAGCTCGAGCAGCGGCCCGCCGATCGCGGCCAGCGTCTTTGCCGACGCCACGGGGAATGTCGCGCTCGCCAACAGCAGCGCGACCGGCATGTTCGGCGTCAACGCCGGCGGCTCGGCCACGCTGAGCGGGGTCAATGCCGGCGAGGATATATTGGTTCTGGCGCGAACGACGGCGACGCTGACGGGCCTCACCGCCGGCGACGACGTGACGGCGATCGCCGCCGGCGGGATCATCGCCAACGGGATCACCACGACGGGTCTGGGCCGCGACGACCGGACGCTGACCTATCGGCCGCCCAGCCCGGTTGCCCCGGGCGGTTTTCAGATCACGACGTCGCGGGCCGACGGTTCGAACATCGTCCTGACCGCATCGGCGGGCACGATCGGCGGCGGCAACCTCAACGCATTCGACAATCTGACGCTGACCGCGTTGGGGGCGGTGACCACCACCGGCACTCTCGGATCGGGGCAGGCCACCCAAATCACCGGCGACAGCATATCCTTTGCGGCGATCGATGCCGGCGGCACCGTCACGCTTTCGGCGACCAATGCGATTTCCGGCGGCAGCATCGCGGCGGGCGGGGATATCAACCTGAACGGCAATGCCATCGCGATCACCGGTTCGGTCACCGGCGACGCGTCGTTCTTCGCCATCGGCAGCGGCGGCGCCGTTGCGGTGAACCAGGCGAATGTCGATGGGGTGGTTTCGGTCTTTGCCGCCGGCAATCTGACCGGCACCTTTGTTTCGGGCGGCGATGTGTTCCTGAATTCCGGCGCCAACATCAATGCGTCCGCCACCGCGAACGGCGGCTTCGTCAACAGCAACGGGGTCGGGACGCAAGGCAATGTGTTCGTCGATGCGGCGGGCAATGTCGTGCTGACGAACAGCGCCGCGGCCCGCATGTTCGGCGTCAACGCCGGCGGATCGGCAACGCTGACCGGTGCCAGCGCGGGCGAGGATATGCTGGTGATCGCCGGCACCACCGCGTCGCTGAGCGATGTCACCGCGGGCGATGACATCGACGTCCGCGCGGCCGGCGACATCGCGGCGGCGAACGTCCGCGCCACCGGGGTTGGCACCGACACCCGCGCGCTGGAGTTACGCCGCCGGCAACGGCTTCACGATTTCGCAGGGCGAGGGAACATCGGCGACCAACGGGTCCGATATCATCCTGTCGGCGGGCGGATCGATCGATGCCGCGGGGCTGTCGGCGGCGGACGATATTACCGCCGTCGCCGCTGGCGCGATCGCGCTGAACGCGGCGACCACGCTCGGCCTCGGCGCCACCGGCGGCGCCAGCGATATTCGCACCCAAGGCGGCAACACGATCCTCTCCGGCCTCGACGCCTTTACCGATGTCGTCATCGCTTCGACCGGAACGGTTGCCGTTACCGGACCGGTTGAGGCGGGCCGCAACATCGCCGTCAACGCCAATGCGGTCACTATGACCAATTTGTCGGCTCCCGGCGGCGATCCGATCAACAATCTGTCCGCGGACGGCACGATCGTCGTCGCCTCGACGGCCAATATCACCGGCGGCCGTATCCGCGCGCTGGGCGATGTCACCCTGACCGCGGGGACTGTGGTCGATGTCACCGGCATCTTCGGCAACAATGTCGCGGTCGATGGCGCCACCGGCATCACGGCGGAGCAGTTGTTCGCCGTGGGCACGACCACGCTGAACAGCAACAATGGCGCGATCGCCCTCGGCACGCTGGTTTCGTCGGGAGACATCGACGCCCGCGCCGATTCGATCGTTATCAACGGCGGCAGCATGGTCTTCGCCAATATCATCACCGATGTCGGCGACGCGGTGGTGCGCGCTGGCGACCTGTTCGTGACCAACGGCAGCATTGCCGGGCGCGCCGATTTCTCCAGCAGCGGTGAGCGGCTGGGCATCGATACGCTGACCGCGCGCAGCGCGCAGCTTGAGGCCAGCAACGGCTTCATGACGCTGAACAATGTTTCGGTGAACGGCGGCCTTGCCGCGTCGGCGCGCACCTCGCTGAGCATCACCGGCGTCGTCACCGGCCAGTCGATCTCGCTCGCCTCCGCCAACATCGACATCGCATCGACCGGCCGCGTCGGCACCGCCGGAGCGACCGGCGAAGTGTCGATCATCAACAACAATAACGACAACCAGACCTTTGTCGGCGGCACCGGATCGCGGGGCGGCTATCATATCGACGCCGCGGAACTGGCGCGCGTCTTTGGCAGCGAGATCGAGATTTTCGCACCCGAAGTGGCGGCGGCCGGCGGCGGTTCGGTCGGATCGGCGGCGCCGCCCGATGTCATCGTCGATAGCTTCACCATGACAGGGGGAGCCGCGGGGTCGAACTTGGGGGCCAGCGGACTGCTGACCATCAGAACCCCCGGCAAGATGAGGGTGCTGGGCAGTGTCCAACTGACCGGCCTGTCCGACACCAACGCGCTGAACCTGTTCGCCGATGACGCGCTGGAAATCATCCTGGGTCAGGGTACCGTCAGGCTGCTGGGTGCGAACAACGCGCCGGGCGGTCAGCTCAACCTGCAATCCGACGACATCATCGTGGCGACCGACGGCGGCGATCGGCGACGTCGGCCTTGCCACGACGACCGATGCGATCGAAGCGCGCCTGGCCCTCAACGACGGCATCGTCCTTGAAGAAGGATCGTTGTTCGCGCGCGGCATCCGCGCCGATGTCGTCGGCGGCTTGTGCTGTGCAGAACAGCGGCGCCGGCACCGAATTCGCCAATCGCCGCGGGCTGACCTTTGGCGCGGGCGGACTCGATGTTCTGACCGAAGGACCGTCGCGGATCGTCATCAACGGCGTCCAGATCGGGGCGACCGGTCAGGTGACCGGGCTCAACACCATCCCGCTGCTCACCATCGCCGGCGCGGCGCCGGTTGCCGGCAGCTTCGACCCTCGCTCGACCTTCAACGGCTGCGTCATCGCAAACGCCGCAAGCTGCGCCTTTGTGGGCCTGGAAAACAGCTTCCCGGTGCAGGACGTCATCGAGGAGGAAGCCGATGCCGAGGGTGACGACGGCGAGGGCCAAAGCCTGCCGGTGCCGCTGATCACGATGCGCGACCTTGATCCGCTGAGCGGCGAACCGCTGCTCGACGATCCGGTGACCGGCGCGGGCAACGACGATCTGTGGACGCCGACCGAGGGGCCCTGACCCTTTCGGTTGACGGATCGGCCAAGGGCAAGGCATGGGCGGCGGTATGACCGACGCTCCTGCCCCGCAGCCGCTGATGCTGTTCAACAGCCTGACGCGCCAGCTGGAAGAGTTCCAGCCCGTCCATCCGGGCGAGGCGCGCGTCTATAGCTGTGGGCCGACGGTCTATAATTATCCGCACATCGGCAATATGCGCGCCTATGTCTTTGCCGACACGTTGGGGCGCACGCTGTCGTTCAAGGGCTACAAGCTCACCCACGTCATCAACATCACAGACGTCGGCCATCTGACCGACGACGCCGACGCGGGCGAGGACAAGATGGAAAGGATGGCGGCTGAAAAGGCGCAGTCGATCTGTGACATCGCACGCCACTATACCGAGGCCTATTGGGCCGACGTGAAGGCGCTCAATATCCGCCAGCCGGCGCACTGGTCGATCGCCACCGACTATGTCCCGCAGATGATCGACTTCGCCAAAGCGATCGCCGCCAAGCATTGCTACGAGCTGGAGGGCGGCCTCTATTTCGACACGACGAGCGTCGCCGACTACGGCCGGCTGGCACGCCACGGCACCGATGAAGGCGAGAGCCGTATCGACCCCGTCGACGGCAAGCGCGCGCCCGCCGACTTCGCGATCTGGCGCAAAACGCCCGCCGGCGAAACGCGCCAGATGGAATGGGATTCGCCCTGGGGCCGCGGCGCCCCCGGCTGGCACCTCGAATGCTCGGTGATGTCCGAAGCCTTGCTCGGTTTTCCGTTCGACATCCACACCGGCGGCATCGACCACCGCGAAATCCACCACCCGAATGAAATCGCGCAGAACCAGGCGCATAGCTGCAGCGACGCCAGCGGCGCGCGCATCTGGATGCACAATAATTTCCTGATCGAACGCAGCGGCAAGATGTCGAAATCGAGCGGCGAGTTTTTGCGCGTGCAATTGCTGATCGACAAAGGCTACCATCCCCTCGCCTATCGCCTGATGTGCTTACAAGCACATTACCGTAGCGAGCTGGAGTTTTCCTGGGAAGGCCTGCGGGCGGCGCTGACGCGGTTGAAGCGGATGGTGATGAATGTGGAGCGATTAAAGGCGCAACATTTCGAAACAACTTCATCTGTATGGTCGCCGATACACGCGGCTGGCGAATGGACCCTACAAAAATTTACAGAAGCTTTGCCCGCCCACGAAGCGAACAACTTTCTCATGGTCGATCAAGCAATTTCAAATGACCTTAGTGCGCAAAACGCTCTATTGGAAATTGAACTGGTTCTTGGGCCGGGCGCAGAGCATCAATCGCCTTCTGACAGACTGAATACGCTCGCTGCGATCGATGATGTCCTGGGCCTAGCAATTTGCGATGTGTCTCGCACCGACCTCCGCATCCGCCCCAAAACCGCAACCATTACCGAAGCCGAAATCGAAGCCACCCTCACCCGCCGCAAGGAAGCCCGCGCATCGAAGCGACCGCGCCGCCTCCGACGCGTTGCGCGACGAACTTGCCGCCGCAGGGGTCGAGGTGATGGATGGCGATCCGCTCGGCTGGGACTGGACGGCTGCGCGAGTGAGTCCCCCTCCCGCTTGCGGGAGGGGTTAGGGGTGGGCATGATGGACGCGACCCCGATGCAGGACAGGCCACCTCGGCCCCTCCCGCAAGCGGGAGGGGAGAATTTTTGCATGACCAAAACCGTCACCGTCCTGTCGGGCCTCATCCGCCCGCTCGTCGAAAACCGCCTGCCCGACTGGGTCGAACCGCGCTTTTTTCAGTCGAAGGAAGAGGCGCTCGAACTCGCACCGCACGCCGAGATCGGCTGGTTCGACATGTATGATAAAAAAGACATGGCGGCGATCATCACCGCCGCGACCGGGCTGAAATGGCTCAACTCGATCTACGCCGGGGTCGACGGCATGCCGCTCGGTCTGCTCCGCGACCGCGGGACGGTGGTGACCAACGGCGCCGGGATCAACGCGATCACCATCGCCGAATATGTCGTGATGGGGATGCTGACCGTGGCGAAGGGCTACCGCGACGTCGTCCGCGCACAGGACCGCCGCGAATGGCTGATCGATTCACCGGGCAAAGTCGAACTGTTCGGATCGAAAGCGCTGCTGCTCGGCTATGGCGCGATCGGCAAGCTGATCGAGGAGCGGCTGAAGGCGTTCGCGGTCGATGTGACGGTGGTGCGCCGCTCGCCGGGACAGAATACGCTGTCTCCCTACCAGTGGCGCGCGCAGCTCGGCGATTTCGACTGGGTGATCCTGGCGGTCCCCGCGACCCCGGAAACCGATGGCATGATCGGCGCCGCCGAGTTCGCGGCGATGAAGCCGACCGCGACGCTGATCAACATCGCGCGCGGCAGCGTCGTCGATCAGGACGCGCTGGTCGCGGCGCTGAACGAAAAGCGGATCGCATCGGCGTTCCTCGACGTCACCACCCCCGAACCGCTGCCCGCCGACGATCCGCTGTGGAGCCTCGACAATGCGCATGTCACCATGCACCTGTCGGGCCGCGCCCAGGACAAGATGTTCGTCCGCGCCGCGGCGCGATTCCTGGAAAATCTGGCTCGCTGGAACAAGGGCGAGTCCGTCGATCCGCGAGTCGATCTGACGCTGGGATATTGAAGGGCACGTCGCCGCCGCGCAGGCGGGGGCCGCCGTTGGCCTTACTATTGGCTGCTGTGTAAACTTCCCGTCGCGTCCGCCTGCGCGGGGCGACGGGTAGATTTCAATCCGGCCGTTCAGCCTTCAACTCGCGCACCAGCGGCTGTAACCGCTCGTCATATTTGGCGAGCATCGTGTGGGCGCCGGCATGATCGTAGAAGCTGACCAGTTCGCGCCCGTTCCAGCGATGGAGCGCATAGGCGGGATCCTCGGCGACGATCATCGGCCGGTCGTCGGGTCTGTTTTCGTCGATCGGGCGCAGATCGAGCGAGACTTGCGGTGCGATCGACGAACAGATCGCAACCGTCCGCCCCTCCCACGCCACAGTGACGCTGCGGTGAAGATGACCGCAGATCAGGCCGCGGACCTGCGGATTGCGGCGCACGATGTCGGTGAAGACGCCGACCCAGGGTTCGCGGTGATCGGTGTTCATCCACTCGATCCCGCTTTCGACCGGCGGATGATGCATGACGATATAGGTCGGCTTGCTCCGGTCCTTCGCCAGTTCGGCGTCGAGCCAGGCGGCGCGCTGTTCGCACAGGGCGCCGCCGTGGCGCCCTTCTTCCAGCGTATCGACCGTCACCAGCCGCAGTTCGGGAAGCTCAATCGTATATTGGACGAAGCCGTTGCCGTCGTCGAAGCCCGGAAAACGGGCGTGAAAATTGTCGCGCAGATCGTGATTGCCGACGCTGGGCCACACCGGAAAGGGGCAGCGTGAAAAGGCGGTCGCCAGCCGCCGATAGCTGTCGCCGTCACCGCGGTCGGTGATATCGCCGGTCGCGAGCAGCAGGTCGGGGCGGTTCGGCCCCTCAATCAGCAGGTCGAGAACGTCATCGAGGCGCTTGCGATTATATTCGGCCGGATTGTCCGGATCGAACCCAATATGGATATCGGTGATCTGCGCGATCAGCACATCCGCCCCCTGCTCCGACCGGTCCGGCCACCCAAAATCTATCCGCCCCGTCTTGCGGCATGCAAGGCCGGTGTGCGCCACGTCACGTCATAAAGGCCCCGCCCCCCGGTTCCTGTGATCAGGCTCACATCATATGTACCGCGCAGGGGTTTATTTGTGATTGCCGCGGCGTTTACCTTCCGCTGACGGTTCGGAAGCCACGGTTTGCCGCCGTCGGAATGATATTCGTGACACATGGCGCAGGGCGATTCGGTCGCGGTCTCGACCTTCACCAACCGCGCCCCGCCCTCGCCGACATGGCAATCGCGGCACTGGCGCAGCCCCGGGACCAACAGGTCGGCCGACTGTTTCGATCCGGTCGCTGCGGTATGACAATCGGCGCAGTCAGTTTCGCGGTGCGCGTCATGGTCGAACCAGCCCTTTTGCAGGAAACGCGGCGTCTGATCGACCGGCATCACCCGCCAGCTCTTGCCCGCCTGCGGCGCAAAGACGGTGTGGCAATCGTAACAGGCGCCGCCTTTTGAGAAGACCGCGCGCACCGCATCCTCGGCGCGGCTGGGCCGCACCGCGACCTCGCGGAAATAGATATTATAGACTTGCCCCTCGGCATAGGCGCCGGGTCGCCGGCGCTCCATCCCGCCAAGCTGGAGCGGGCGGCTGGGCGGGGTCGAGCGGTAATAGGCGGTGAGGTCGGCGACGACCTGGTCGGGTTCGCCGTGACGCAGCGTGCGCGTCACCCCGCCGACGGTCTCGAACGCCAGACTGTGGCACATCGCGCAATCGCGTTCCATTTCGACCGGCTTGACGCGGACCCCATCGGCTTCGATGCGGTGACAATTTTCACATTCCAGTTTCTGGCCGAAATCATAGCGGCCGCGGAAACTGGCAGCCATGCGCGCGACGCCGCCGGTCGATTGCAGGTGCAGGTCATGCGGGAATTTCAGGCCGCTATAGTCGCGCAGCGGCTTGCCCAACGCAGCGCGAACGGCTTGGCGCCCGGCGCGGCGCGGACGAGCGGGCGGAATTCGGGATGGCTGGTCCCGAAATCACTGGCATCGGCCAGCATCGTCGGATGTCCCGCCGTCTTCAACCGCACCGACATGCCATCGTGGCAATCGGCGCAGAATTTCTGCGGTGTCGCTGGCATCGGCCCCGAACCTTCATGCTCGGTATGGCATTCTACGCAGCGCCCCTGCGGTTTGTTGAACGTCTTGGCAAAGCCGGCGAGGATACGCTCGCCGACGCCGGGAGGGTGACGCGCCGCGAGCAGCATCGCGGTCGGGGCATTGGCGTGCGCCATGCTCATGCTCTTATGCTCGCCTGTGTGACATCCGACGCATGCCTTGTCGGTCACCGCCACAAACGGTTCGACGTGGCACGACTGGCAGTCGTTCTTCAGGCTGGCGTGCGCGCTAGACAGCGGACCCGACAGCCAGGCACTGTCGGCATGATAGCCCTCAGAACGCTCGTCGACATTCTTGTAGCTTTGCCATGCCCAGATCGGCCCGACCAGGAAAGCGAGCAGCATCAGGACGCCGAACACCCACGCCCCCATGCGTTTGCCCGGCATCACGCTCTGTAACGAGAAGGCTTTGACTTCGTCGACGTCTTTCGACGATTGCGACAGCTCGTCGATCCGCTCGACGAGAAGGATGATATTGTCGCCCTCGCGCGCGATCGTCAGCCGGTGGCCGCCAAAGCGCAGCTCGCCGCCAGCGCCGCTGTCGATGTCGGCGACGGTCTCGGTGCGGCCGTTGAGGTCGAAGCCCAGTCCCTCGCTCGCGGCAATGCGGACGCGGCGTCCGTCGCTACTGCTGATCGTCGCATGGTGCGGGTTCACCGCCAGATCGGCGACGTGGATCGTGTTGCCGCCCTCACGCCCCAGCGTGATCGTGTCGCCGGGCAGCGGCTGGTCGCGGATGATTTGTTTGCCGGTCTTCGTCGTCGAAATGCGGCGCAGGATGAAGCTCATCGTCCTCGCCTCACCAGTAAAAGAAGACGCTGATGATGTGCGCCGACAATGCCGCGATCAGCGCAAAGGTCAGCGGCACATGCACATAGAGCCAGATTTCGAGCAGCGCGCGGATGCGCAGATGCGCGCGCAGCCGCGCCAGCGCCGCCTGCTTCTGCTTGAGCAGCCCGACGACTTTCTCTCGCGCGTCGGCATCGCTGCCGGACGGGGCCGACAAAGCGGCGAGCGCCGCACCGGTCGCGCAGTTCGCATAGCGCCCCGACAGCCGCGCGGCGATGCCGCCCGCGAACGGATCTTCGCCCAGCGCCGCGAGCACCGGCGCGGTATCCACCGGGTTCAGCGGCTGGGCCGCGCTGTGAAGCTGGCGATCGAAGGCGCGGATCGCCTCGAGCATCTGCATCTGGGTCATTTCATTGCGGTTGTTCGACAGCGCGGCGGGCAGCGTCGCATAAACGATCACGCCATACAGCCCCGACAGGATGACCAGCATCATCAACGCCCACGCCAGGGTATGGACGTTCCAGCCGAGCTGAAACCCGGTGTGCCAAGTGCCGATGACGATCAGGCTGAGGCCGAGGTAAACATGCGCCGACGTCCATGCCTTCAGCGACCAGGCGTCGCTGGTCATCTTGCGCTTGCGATAGCCGAGCGCGGTCAGCCACAGGATCAGCCCGGCGCCGATGGTGCCGAGCGCTCCCTCGTCCATCAGGGCCGCCATTGTGCCGCGGCGTCACATCGACCAGCGCATAGCTGACGATGATGAGCAGGCAGAGCCCGCCCGAAACCTTGGCCCAGCGAAAATTTGCGTGGCGCAAAAATCCTTCATGACGCCGTTCGCGCACCCGCTCGGTCTGGGTCGCCTTCGATTTGCGGCGTTGAAACAGGCTGGCCATCAGCTGGCGTCCTCTTCGAGCCGAGCGATAGACAGGAATTCTTCGGGCGACACGCGGATCGCGGCGCCGGTCGGGCACGCCCGCACGCACGCCGGACCACCCGAAATGCCTTTGCACATGTCGCATTTGACCGCGATCTTCTTGGGCTTCTTGCCCTCGGGCATATTCGCCTTGGTCCATTTGGGCGACGGCTCGCCGGGTCCTGGGCCGAAACCGGTGAGCAGCCAGCGCAGCAGGCTGGGCTTTTCGGGCGGCGCCGCCTCCATGCGGATCACGCCATAGGGACAGTTGCGCATGCAGTTGCCGCAGCCGATGCAGCCGTCCTCCATGAACACTTCGCCGTCGGGGCCGCGGTGGATGACGTTCGGCGGGCAGTCGGCCATGCAGTGCGGATGTTCGCAATGGCGACAACTCGTCGGGACGTGCAGATGCGCGAAAGTCTTGCCCGCCTCGCGGTCGAGCCGCGACAGGCCTTCGTGGCTGTCGGCGCAGGCCTTTTCGCAATTGTCGCAGCCGACGCACAGATTCTCGTCGATCAGCAGCGCGTCGGTCGCTTCGCCCAGCCCCTCCTTCATGATGAAGGTCGCGGTGTCCGAATAGAGATCGACCGCGCTCGAATAGGTCGCTTTGCGCGATTCGATGAAATTGTTCATCGCGGCGCGCTCGGCGACCGCGGCCTCGGTCGCGGCGCGGACTTGCGGCCGGTCGGCGAGCATCTTTTTGAACGCCGCGCCCTTCAACCGGATCACTTCGCTGGCGACCGCGGCCTTCACAGTCGCGTTACGCGGAGCGCCGCTGAGCACCGCCATTTCGCCGAAAAAGCTGCCGGCGGGCAAGTAGCGCAGAAAGATCGCCTTGCCGCCGATTTCCTTTTCGACAACCATCGATCCCGAGCGCACGACATAGACATCGTCGCCCTCATCGCCCTCTGCCAGCACCACCTTGCCCGCGGGCACGCGTTCGATTGCGGGGTCTTCGACGATCGGTTCCAGATCCTCGACGGTCAGGCCGCCCTTGAAAATCTGGAGCAGTTGGCGTTCGAGCGAGATGCGGTTGATGACGCGCTTGGCGCCCGGCACCGAACCCATCAGTTTGAGCGCTGCGGTGCGCGACACCTCGACGAAAATGCTGTCCTCGCCGGCGCGGATCGTCGCACCGCGCTTGCGCCCTGAAATCAGGCCGACCTCGCCAAAGATCGATCCCTGCTCGATCGGCACCATGATGTCGGGGCCGACCTCGACCACCGCATGGCCATCGGCGATCGCGAACAGCGACGATCCGGGATCGTCGCGTTCGAACACGACGTCGCCTTTTGCATAGAAAGCGACCTTCGAATCGAGCATGAACTCGCGCATCTGCAGCGGCGACACATCGGCGAAGATGCGGATCCGCGTGCGCAGGAATTCCAGCCATTCGCTGACCGATTTTTGCTGCGGCAGCTTCGCAAAGATCGCCGCCAGATCCTTTTCGTCGGCGGGGGTCAGCGACTGGTTGCCGTTGATGAACTCGACGACGTCATAGCCCTGGTTCATGCAATGCTTGATCAGCGGATAGCCCGCGAGCGCGCCGATGACATAGATGCCGGGCACCGTCGTCTCGAACGTCGGCGACAGTTTCGGAAACGCCTCGCGGTCGGGTCCGGTAAACTCGATCCCCATCGATTCGACGAAACCGCGCGGGGCGACCGACCCCAAGCGCGCGACAATCACGTCGCACTGGATCTTTTCGTCACCGGTTGGGGTCTCCAGCGTCAGCCAACCAGGTTCGACCAGCTTCGGCTGCGTCTCGGTCCGCACCGCCATAAAGCCGTTCTCGCCGGCTTCCATCAGATCGGAGACGTTCTTGGCCTTGGCGCGCGCAAAATCCTTCGACCGGTTGAGGATCGACACGGTATTTTCCAACGCCTCTTCGGCGACGCCGAGCGCATTTTCGATCCCGGCATCGCCCGATCCGACGACGGTGATATGCTGGTTCTTGAAATCCTCAGGATCGTCGACCTGATAGATGATGTGCGGCAGGTCGTTGCCCGGACAGCGCATCCGGTTCGGGTTGCCCTGCGTCCCGATCGCCAGCACGATATGTTCGGCCACGAAGGTGTCGCCCTTGGCGGTCTTGATCTGGAACGCGCCTTTTTCGCCGGTGACTTCGGTAACTTCGGCATGATAGGCGACATGGACTTTGTTGGCCGCGGCATCGTCGTCCCAGATGCCCAGGATCGTCTCGCGCGCGCCCTCGTCGAACCGGCAGTCGGATCGCAGGTCGAGGCGATTGGGCGTCGCCATGACATGCTTGCCCTTTTGATATTTATAGATGGTGTCCGACAGATGGTCGGTCTTTTCGAGCAGCACATGACTGAGGCCCAGCTGCGCGGAGCGTGACGCGGCGCTCAGGCCCGCGGGCCCCGATCCGATAATCGCGACCTTGACCGGCTCGCTCATGCGCAAAACGCCCGGCGACAAAAGCCGATGATCCGGTCGCTGGCCGTGATGCTGACGAACGCGCGCACGGGCATCCTTCCCCCTACTCGCCAGCCCCCGGCGATACCATAACGGATGCGACCCGGACTAATGTCCTGGACGCAAAGCTATGCCCTTGAAAGCGGGGAAAGGTCAACCGTAAGCGGAAATCAGATGGTGATCGTCATCCGGCGTCGTCGACAACCTGCAGACGCTGGGTCACCGCATCATATTTCGCGACCACGCGGCACGGCTTTTCGGCGCCTTGGCAGGCGCGGTAGAGGCGCTGTTCCAGCATTCGGTCGCCGCTGGCGCTGATCCAGCGGCCTTCCCCCCTGGCATTGACATAATGGGCGAGCATACCGTTGGCGGCGAACGAACTGATCGCGCACGGCATTTTCGTATCGGCACGACAACGGTCGAGAACTTCCTTGCGGACCACATCGGCGCCCTGCCGCCCACTGATCAGCCAGCTTTTCGATTTGAACGCCGGCGGTGCATTTTCCGGCCGCGCGACCATGACCCAATGGTGGCGTCGCACGGTGTAGTTCGGAAAAGTATCTTTCGAATAGTCGGCGTTCGGGTCGGCATCATAGTGGATGAAAGTGCCGGGGAACTGGAACGACTGATAACAGCCAAATGAGTTGGCGTTGCAAAACCGCAAGCCGACATTTTTGGCGTTCTGGCGGTCGAAGTCTTTTTCGATTTGGGGGACACCCTTTGCCCAGGGAATGCCCATCGCATCGTAAACGACGACGATCGTGCCCCAGCTGTCCGCCGCCCCCGCGAGGGTACAGCCGCCGCCCATGGCGGCGTTGCAGGCACTCAGCACATGTTGCTCGGCCGGCTTTTGCTTCCAATGGGCGCGGGTGATCCAGACCGCCGACGTATCGACATGCGTGGCAATGGCCATGAAGGCAGGGAAGGATGGCGGCGGCGGCGGCGCGCGCGGCGATTCCGGTTCGTCATATTGGCTCGAACTCCACCCCGAATAGGACTCCGCCGCCTGCCGCCCGTAATCGACCATATTCTGGTGATGTTGCTGGTTCATCTGGCAAATATTGGCCAGATCGGAACAGGCCAGCGCGGGGGTCGCCATGCTGCCAAGCGCAGCGACCAGGCCGATGCCGAGCGCGCGCCGCGCAGCGCCATATCGCGTGCGGCTAGCGACGACCGCGCAGCGCAGCGTTTGGGAAAGCGCCATGTCATGCCTCCGTTTCATCGTGGCAGCCGGGCCATCGGCCCCGCGGGGGTCAACCAACAAATCGGTCATCGGGCTAACCCCTGCCGCCGGCGCTCAGACATTGTTCCATGTCGCGGCGGGCGGTCAGCCCGTCATGCCATTCGAATCTGGCGCTATTATAACCTTCCGGTTCGATCGTGAAGACCGCCTCATCCTCCATACCCATCAGCAAGTCTTCGATCGTCGGCACCGCAAAAGCGAAGGACCCGACGGCAAAGCCGGGCATTTTCTGGTTGAACACCTGGACGGTCTGCGGCGACCCATCGCCCTGGTCCAATGTGACTTTCATCTTTTTCATCGTTCGCGGCGTCGGAATGCCGTCTTTCCAGAATATCAGCATCGCGCCCTTATAGTCACCGCCCGGCCCCGCAATCAAAATCACCCAATTGCCCTTCATGTAAAAGGCGCCGCAATATTCTCCCGGTTTTGCACCGGCCTGCGTCGGGAGCATCTCCCACCCGCCCCTGTCAAAGCGTTCGACGAAAGCAGCGAACTTGGGATCTTTCATCTTCTCATCGTATTTCTTGCCCTTCGTCTTGATGAGTTCGGCCAGGCTGCCGACTTCCGAAAGACGGGAGGCGACGGGATCGAAATAGGGCGATGCCGGCTCGCCATCCGTGCCGGTCGACTTCGGCGGTGGCCCCGCCATGTCTTCCAGCGCCTGTTGCTGCGCACAGATGTTGGGCAGGTCGGTACGGGCCTGCGCCGACGCCGGCGCCGAAAACTGAAAAGCCAACAGGGCTGCCGCGCCTAGCAGGACAGGTCGGAATCGGTGCATCATCATCCCTCCAAAATCGTCTTAAGCGCCATCACTTGCTGTCGTCGAGATCATCATCTTTCGCGGCCATTGGCAAAGCCTCCCTAACCGCAACCCTAGCTGGGTCCGGATCACAGGTCACCGGCCCACATGACCCGGGTCAAGAGCACCGGGCACGGCAAAATCATGAGGAAAGCCAACGCGAAATGTCGTTCGATTGCACCGCATGCCACGGACATATGCCGCCTGTGCGGCCTTCACTGTGACCCGGATCACAACCGGCACATCGGCGCCCGGTCAGGCCAGTTCGAAAATTGCCGCCAGGCCGTCCAAAGCTGTCGGTTCGAACCGCGACCAGCCCTCGGGGCCAAGCCGCTCGATCGGACGAAAGCGCGCTTTGTACGCCATCCGCGCCGATCCCTCGATCCAGTAACCCAGATAGACATAGGCCAGGCCGGCGCGCGCCGCGCGCTGGACGTGATCGGCGATGATATAGGTGCCCAGCCCCTCACGCAGCGGATGCGCGGCGTCGAAGAAGCTGTAGATCATCGACAGCCCGTCGCCCTGCCGGTCGGTCAGGCAGCAGCCAATCAGCCGGCCCTTGCCGCCGTCCGCCGCCGGTTCGCGATATTCGATCATATAGCTGTCGACCGGGGTCTGTTCGACCATGTCGGCGAAATCCTGCTCATCCATGTCGGCCATACCACCATTGGGGTGGCGCGAGCCGAGATAGGACCGCAGCAGCGCATATTGCTCCTCGGTCGCCCACGGCTTGCACGCGGTGGCGATCAGGTCGCCGTTGCGGCGCATGGTGCGCTTTTGCGAGCTGCTGGGGGTGAATTCGCTGGCGCAGACGCGCACCGACACACAGGCCGCACAATCGGCGCAGCTCGGGCGATAGGCGACCGACTGACTGCGCCGAAAACCGATGCGGCCGAGCGCGTCGTTAAGCTCGTTCGCGGTGTTTCCGCTGAGTTCCGTGAACACCTTGCGCTCGGTCTTGCCCGCCAGATAGGGGCAAGGCGCCGGGCTGGTGACGAAAAAGCGCGGAAAACGGAACGGTGCGGACACGCGGATGGACCTCCAGATATGCGATGCGGAATCCCCCCGACGCGGGCCCGACGCTCACCACCCACCAACTATGCCGCGCGGCGTCAATGGTGCAAAGTCCATTTACCATTTTAACCCGTCCCGATCTGACTCAGGTCAAAAATTATCTGAATCGCGCGGTAAGGATTGTGCCGAATTGAATCGACTTCAGCAAAAATGATCCTCCCCGTTGCGAAGCGATGGGGAGCATCTACTGCTCAGCTATACCCGCGCAGTTCGTCACCGGTCAGCGTCGCGACGTGCAGCACGTTGGTCGATCCCGGGGTGCCGAACGGGACCCCCGCCATCATCACCAGCTTGGCGCCGGGCCGACCGATCCCGTGGCGCAGCGCCATACGCTTGCCCTTGGCAATCATCTCTTCGAAACTGCCAATGTCCTTCGTTGGCACAGCATGCGCGCCCCACAGCAGTCCGAGCCGGCGCGCCGCTTCCTTCTTTGGTGTCAGGACGAGCAGCGGCGCGTTCGGCCGTTCGCGCGCCACGCGCCGCGCCGTCGATCCCGACGCGGTGAAACAGATGATCGCATCGGCGGCGATCGTCGCGATGATCCCGCCCGCGGCCTCGGCCAGCGCGTCGGCTGTCGTCGCATCGGGCAGAGTCTCGGTGAAATGCAGGCGGCGGAAATAATCGGGATCGCTTTCGACCGAGCGCGCGATGCTGTCCATCATCGTCACCGCTTCGATCGGGAACGCACCCGCGGCGGTTTCGCGCCGACAGCAATGAGCGCGTCGAGCGCCAGCATACATCGATGATGGGGACGATCTTCCTGCTTGGCCTGTCCTATGCCGTGCTGACGGACCAGCATGTGAACGTCGATTTCATCCACCAGGTTTTGCCCCGCCGCGCGGTCGCGACGATGCGATGCGGTCGGCTACCTGATCATGGCGGGCATGCTGCGCCTAGGTTGACCAACGCGCTACCGTCGGAAACGTCGCCAGCGTCTACCGTCACGGCTGCGATGGCCGCCGGCTTCTCGAGCTTGGCCACGACGCCGGCCTGGCCGCCGATCAGCGTGCGCGCCTCGGCGACGTCCGCGGCGCGCTGCACGAACGACAGCGCGATCCAGTCGACATGCTGCTCGAGCGCGAAGGTCAGGTCCTTGCGGTCCTTTTCGGTCAGCGCGGCGAGCGGGACGACGACGTCGGGGACGTTGACTCCCTTACGGTCCGAAATCTTGCCGCCGACCTCGAGTCGCGGTCGATCCGCGACCGCGGATAGAAGCGTTTCGGCGCGCAGATGCAGCTTGCCGTCGTCGATCAGCAGCCGCTGGCCGGCTTCCAGCGCCGCGAACAATTCGGGGTGCGGTAGATGGACGCGCGTGGCATCGCCCGGCGCAGGGTCGGCATCGAGCGCGAAGGACTCGCCGTTGATCAGATCGACGGGGCCGCTTGCAAAGGTGCCGACGCGCAGCTTGGGTCCCTGCAGATCGACCAGGATCGTTGTCGGGCGGCCGGTTTCCTTCTCCAGCGCGCGGATCGCGGCGATTACCTTGGCATGGCCTTCATGGTCGCCGTGGCTCATATTGACGCGAAAGGCGTCGGCGCCGGCGCGGTGCAGCGCGGCGATCATCTCGGGAGTCGCGCTCGCAGGGCCGAGCGTCGCCAGAATGCGCACCTTGCGCTGGCGGGGGGTAAAACTCTGGACCACAAATGCTCCGAACCGATAAAAAGCTGGGGCCGCTTGCGTAGGCGCGTTGCCCCCGGCAAGGCAAGCGGCGGATAGCTATTCATGCCGCCATCAGAAGGAATGCCGCCATGTCCTGCAGCGACGACCAGACCGCCAACCATGCGCTCGACACGCTCGACGACGCCGTCGCAGCCGCCGCCTTTCGCCGCCTCGTTCGGTTGCTGCAGCACCGCAACGACGCCGCCAACATCGACCTGATGGGCCTCGCCGGATTCTGCCGCAACTGCTTGGGCGATTGGATCGCCGAGGCCGGGGGCAGCGACAAGGAAACCGGCCGCGCGATCGTCCACGGCATGCCGACCGCCGATTGGAAAGCGCTCCATCACACCGCCGCCACGCCCGAACAGCTCGCCCGGATGGATGCCAGCATGGCAAAGAACCCGCACGGCTGATCTTGCTCGGATCCTGCTTTGCGGACATGACGGTCGGGCTTGCCGCGCCGATGCGGCGATTGGGGAGAATCGGGCGATGCGCATGATATGGACTGCAGCGATGCTGGGTGCCGCATGGATGGCTGGCGGACCGCTCGCCGCACAGACATCCACTACGACCTATATCCACGCCGGGCGCTTGCTCGATCAGCCCGGCCGCGAACCGCGCGGGCCGTCGACGATCATCGTCCGCGACGGAAAAATTGCCGAAGTACGCGACGGATATGCCGCACCCGAAGCGGGTGCGCGGACGATCGATCTGAAGACCGGATTTGTCCTGCCCGGCCTGATCGACATGCACGTCCATATCTCCAGCGACGACAATCTGCTGCGCAGTCGCCTCGAGGGATCCGGGCGCGACGTCGAAGATGTTTTCGTAATCGCCCAAGGGAACGCGCGCCGCACTCTCGAAGCGGGCTTTACGACCGTCCGCGATCTGGGCGGCGATGGCCGCACCACGACGACCTTGCGCGATGCGATCAACAACGGCGCGATCGTCGGCCCCACTGTCATTCCGGCAGGGACGATGATTTCGGTGACCGGCGGCCATGGCGGGGTCAATGGCCTGAACCGCACCTTCACGCATGCAGTCGCGGCGGAACGGACCAACATATGCGACGGTCCCGACAGCTGCGCCAGCGCGGTGCGCGCGCAAGTTTCACTGGGCGCCGAGGTCATCAAATTCGCTGCGACCGGCGGCGTGCGCTCGAACGTGGCCGGCGGGCTGGGCAAGCAAATGTCCGACGCCGAAATGAAGTCGGTGATCGACACCGCACACAGCTTTGGCCGCAAAGTCACCGCGCATGCCCATGGCAAGGAGGGCATCGACGCCGCTTTGCGCGCCGGGGTCGATTCGATCGAACATGGCAGCTTCATCGACGAAGAGACGGTCAAGCTGTTCAAGGCATCGAATGCGGCGCTGGTGCCGACCGCGGTCGCGCCGATCGCCGCGCTCGCTCAGGCGCGGCGCGGCGACGCGCCGGGGCCGCAACTCGCCAAGGCCGAGGAGGCGGCGGCGGCGCATGCGGTCAGCATGGCGCGTGCGATAAAGGGCAACGTCCGTATCCTGTTCGGCACCGACTCCGGCGTCGCGCCGCACGGCGACAATGCCAAGGAATTCGCGCTGATGGTCAAGGGCGGCATGACCCCCGCGCAAGCGATCAGGGCCGCGACCAGC
This sequence comes from Sphingomonadaceae bacterium, assembly GCA_965283845.1. Taxonomy (GTDB): domain Bacteria; phylum Pseudomonadota; class Alphaproteobacteria; order Sphingomonadales; family Sphingomonadaceae; genus Sphingopyxis. The sequence goes on along the minus strand of CBDIQD010000003.1, from coordinate 221,336 downwards.
GATAGTGCGGCGGAACTCGATCGACCGATCGGGGCGATCTTGCCGGGGCGCGAGGCCGACATCATCGCCGTCGGCGGCGATCCGCTGACCGATGTGACCGCCCTGGAAAAGGTCGATTTCGTGATGCGGCACGGTGTGGTGCACAAATTGGACGGCAAGCGCCAGGCGTTTCCGCCCGAGTGACGCGGCGCTGCCAAGAAAGCATGGCCAAAAATCCTCCGGGCCATTAGGGACGCGTCAGGCGCGATTCTCGCGCCACATCATCCCAATCACCGGAGCCAAAAATGAGCGAAGCCACCGTATCCGACGAACAACTGCGCCTTTTCATCGAGCGCATCGAGCGTCTGGAAGAAGAGAAAAAGGGCATCGCCGACGACATCCGCGACACCTATAACGAGTCGAAATCGCAGGGGTACGACCCTAAAATCATGCGTCAGATCGTCCGCCTTCGCAAATTGCCGATCCACGACCGCAAGGAGATGGAAGCGATCCTCGACGTGTATAAATCGGCGCTCGGCATCGACTGAACCCCCGCAATTTTCATTATAGGAGAGTGACGATGTTCAGCACCACCACCAACGCTATCGAGGGCCGTCCGGTCCAGGAATATCTGGGCATCGTCACCGGCGAAGTGATCGTCGGCGCCAACCTGTTCCGCGATCTGTTCGCCAGCATCACCGACATCGTCGGCGGCCGGTCGGGCAAATATGAGGATGTGCTGGCCCGCGCCCGCAAGGAAGCGATCGGCGAAATGGAAGCCGAAGCGGCGCGGCTCGGCGGCAATGCGGTGGTTGGCGTCGATCTGGATTATGAGGTGCTCGGCCAGAACGGATCGATGCTGATGGTCAGCGCGTCGGGCACCGCCGTGGTTGTCTGACCTGCTTTGTCGCGCGCGGTTGTCTGGAACCGCGCTCCGCGCTAGGGCGACGCCAGCTTTCAAAATTACCGATGGAGGGTGGCTTGGCCGGCCATAGTAAATTCAAGAACATCATGCACCGCAAGGGTGCGCAGGACAAAAAACGCAGCTCGCTGTTTTCCAAGCTTTCGCGGGAAATCACCGTCGCAGCGAAAATGGGGCTGCCCGATCCCGACGCCAATGCGCGTCTGCGCGCCGCGATCAACGCCGCCAAGGCGCAGTCGGTGCCCAAGGACAACATCCAGCGTTCGATCGACAAGGCGACTGGCGGCGACGGCGATAACTACGAAGAAATCCGTTACGAAGGCTATGGCCCCGGCGGCGTGTCGCTGATCGTCGAGGCGCTGACCGACAACCGCAACCGCACCGCGACCAACGTCCGCACCGCCTTTGCCAAGAATGGCGGCAATTTGGGCACCTCGGGCAGCGTCGCGCACGGCTTCGATCGCCTCGGCCTGATCAGCTACCCCGCCAAGGCGGGCGATGCCGACACGATATTCGAAGCCGCGCTCGACGCCGGCGCGAGCGACGTCGAATCGTCCGAGGACGGTCATGACATCTGGACCGAAATCGACGGCCTCCACGAAGTCGCCAAAGCGCTCGAAGCAAAGCTCGGCGAAGCCGACGGTGTGAAGCTCGCCTGGCGTCCGACTTTGAAGAGCGAAATCGCCGATGAGGCGACCGCGCAGACTTTGTTCAAGCTGATCGACACTCTCGACGACGACGACGACGTCCAGACCGTGTGGGGCAATTACGAAATCCCCGACGCGGTGATGGAGAAGCTCGGCTGATCATTCTCGGCCTCGATCCTTCGCTCAGCTGCACCGGCTGGGGCATCATTCGGGTCGAGGGCAGCCGGATCAGCCATATCGCCAATGGCCAGATCAAGACCGACACCAAAGCCGCGCTGCCCGACCGGCTGGCACATATCGATACGGTGCTGGCCGCGGTGATCGCCGACCATGCGCCGGATTGTGCTGCGGTCGAGGAGGTGTTCGTCAACGACAATCCGCAATCGACGCTGAAGCTGGCGCACGCGCGCGGGGTCGTCCTGCTCGGCTGCGCCCGTGCCGGACTGCCGGTTGGCGAATATGCGCCGCGGCTGGTCAAGAAAGCGATCGTCGGCACCGGCGCCGCGGCAAAGGAACAGGTCCAAGCGATGCTGCGCGTGCTGCTGCCCGGTGCAAAGGTCGTGGGCGCCGATGCGGCGGACGCGCTGGCGGTCGCGATTTGTCATGCGAACCATCGGCCGCGGTTCTAGTTCAAGAATTTCGCACGAAGACACAAAGACACGAAGGAGCAGCGTTTTCCGCCACGCGGCCTTTCGGCGAGATTTCCAGCCGCGGGCTCGAATCAAGGCCCGCTTCGCGGACGATCGCTTCTTCTTCGTGTCTTTGTGTCTTCGTGCGAACCAAAATCGTCGGGGTTGGCTTTTCATTCCCGTCGCGCTACGCACGTCGCATGATCGCCAAACTCACCGGACGGCTGGATACAAGCGGCGCGGGCCATGCGGTGATCGACGTCGGCGGCGTCGGTTATCTGGTCGAGGCGTCGGCGCGCACCCTTGACGCGCTCGGCCCCGCGGGCGGCGACGTCACCATCCACACCGAAATGCTGGTTGGCGAAGATTTCCTCCGCCTGCTCGGCTTTGCCCGCGCCGAGGAACGCGACTGGTTCCGCCTGCTCACCAGCGTCCAAGGCGTCGGCGCGAAGGTCGCGCTCGCGATCCTCTCGGCGCTCGAAATCACCGACTTGCAGCGCGCGCTGGCGAGCGGCGACAGCGCGATGATCGCGCGCGCCAACGGCGTCGGCCCAAAACTGGCGCAGCGGATTACGCACGAGCTGAAGGACAAGGCGGGTGCGCTGGGCGGCATATCGGGCAGCGGTGCGGCCTACGTATCCGCCACCCCCGGCCCCCTCGCCGACGCCGTCACCGCCCTCACCGGCCTCGGCTTCAAGCCCGGCGAGGTGAGCGCGGCGGTCGCAGCCGCGAGCGAGGAATTGGGCACAGATGCGAGCCTCGACGCGCTGGTCAGGGTTGCGCTGAAGAAGGCGGCGAAGTGATGGCTTCCAAAACTTCTGACGCCTCAGCAAATGAGGATCGAGGCCATCTCCTGCTAGAATATCCTAATTTTGTTCACAAAATTCTTCAGCAGCTTGAGGCCGTTTCGGAATCCATCGCGGAAGTCAAAGCGCATCTGGATCATCCAAACAACTGGAAAAACTGCGATTTCATTTGCTTTGAGATACGCAAGGCATGTGAGTATCTCACAGTCGCGATAGTCCTAGCGCACTACAGTGACAGCGGTGCAATCGACGATTTGAGAAAGTGGCGCCCGAAAGAGCTACTCGCCCAAGTTGCCAAGCTCAGCGAACATCCAACGCCTGTTCAGATTTCGAGAGAGTTCGCCGAATGCCTTGATGGCTCTCGGCACATCAAACCGCTGTTCCGGCCAGTGCGCGCCACCGAGATATCGGCGATATATGGACGGTGCAGCGACGTGCTACATGTCGGAAGTCTCGAGAGGATACTCGACAATAAGTTGCCGCCTTACGATATTTCAAAGCTCGAGCGATGGAACGACGGGTTGCGAGCACTTGTGGAGAATCACGCTCTACTGCTACCTGGCATTAAGCGGGTTTTGATTTTTTCAAACAGGCAGTTTTTTGTTTTGGAAGCAGACGGTGAGGGCATACTCGACACCTCGGGCCTGCAAGAGCTTGAGCTTCTAGCATGATTGGCAGCGAGCCACTCACCACTCCCATCCGCACCCCCGAGGACGCCGACGCGGCGCTGCGGCCCAAGACGCTTGCCGAGTTCGTCGGGCAGGCGGCGGCGCGTGAGAATCTGCGGATTTTTATCGAAGCCGCGAAGACACGCGCCGATGCGCTCGACCATGTGCTTTTTTATGGTCCGCCGGGGCTGGGCAAGACGACGCTGGCGCAGATCGTCGCGCGCGAGCTGGGGGTCGGCTTCCGCTCCACCTCGGGTCCAGTGATCGCCAAAGCGGGCGACCTGGCCGCCTTGCTCACCAATCTCGAGGATGGCGACGTGCTGTTTATCGACGAAATTCACCGCCTGTCGCCCGCGGTCGAGGAAATCCTCTACCCGGCGATGGAGGATCGCGCGCTCGACATCATGATCGGCGAGGGTCCGTCGGCGCGGTCTGTGCGCATCGACCTGCCCAAATTCACGCTGGTTGGCGCGACGACGCGGCAAGGGCTGCTGACGACGCCGCTGCGCGACCGCTTTGGCATCCCGGTGCGGCTGCATTTCTATACGCATGGCGAACTGGAGCAGGTCATCGCGCGCGGGGCCCGCGTGCTCGGCGTGCCGATGTCGGACGATGGGGCGAACGAGATCGCCAAACGCTCGCGCGGGACGCCGCGCATCGCCGGGCGGCTGCTGCGACGGGTGCGCGATTTCGCGACCGCCGGAGCACGCAGACTCGTGCAGGCCGCCGACGCGGCGCTCAACCGGCTGGAGGTCGATGCGCTCGGGCTCGACGCGATGGATCGCCGCTATCTGACGATGATCGCCGACATCTATCGCGGCGGCCCGGTCGGGGTCGAGACGATGGCCGCGGGTCTGAGCGAGCCGCGCGACACCATTGAGGATGTGATTGAGCCCTATCTCCTCCAGGTCGGGCTGATCGCCCGCACCGCGCGCGGGCGGATGCTGAACGCCAGCGCGTGGAAACATCTTGGGCTCAACCCGCCCGCCGGAGCGCAGGACGGTTTATTCGATCAAGGGAAATAGGCGGAAATCCGCCGCCTCCTTCCACCAACCGGCCCGCATCTGCGATGAACCGTTGGTTAGGGGTTTGCGACGAACCGTTGCGCCGCTATCGATCAGGGGAATGGTAAATGTCCCGCCCCCTTTCATCCCCGGCGCCTTTGTCGGGGCTGAGCATCATTACCGGGCGCGGGTTTACTTCGAGGATACCGACCTGTCGGGCATCGTCTATCACGCCAATTATCTGCGCTATATGGAGCGCGCGCGGTCGGACATGCTGCGCCTGGCCGGCATCGACCAGCGGGCAGCGATGGAAGGCGGCGAAGGCGCCTGGGCGGTCACCGACCTGACCATAAAATATCGTAGCCCTGCCAGGCTCGACGATGATCTGCTCGTCGTTAGCACCGTCGAGGCGGTTCGCGGCGCCAGCATGATCATCGCGCAGCGCATCCTTCGCGGTCAGGAGACGTTAACAGCGGGCCGTGTTACGGCGGCCTTCCTCTCACCCGCCGGCCGGCCGCGCCGCCAGCCCGCGGGTTGGGCCGACCGATTTACCGCCATCATGAATGGAGATAATTTTCCTTGCTAGACAATATCTCGCTGGCCGCCGACGCGGCGACGCTGTCTCCCGTCGCGCTGTTCATCCAGGCCGACATCATCGTCAAGGCGGTGATGATTGGGCTGCTGCTGGCGTCCGTCTATGTCTGGGCGGTGATCTTCACCCATGGGCGCAGCGTCGCCAAGTTGATGCGGGCGTCCGAAAACTTCGAACGCGATTTCTGGCGCGCCGACAATATCGACAAATTCTTCGACAAAAACGGTAGCGAGGAATTGCCGAGCGCCAAGGTTCTGGGCGCCGGGATCAGCGAGTGGCGCCGTTCGACCAAGACCAAGAACGTCGATCGCGACGGCACCCGCGTTCTTCCTCTATCGCGATGAACAGCGCAGTCGCGGGCGAGGTTGACCGACTCGCCGAAAAAATCAGCACGCTGGCGACCATTGGTTCGGTCTCGCCCTTCGTCGGTCTGTTCGGCACCGTGTGGGGCATCATGCGCAGCTTCACCGCAATCGCGGCGGAGAATAACAGCAGCCTGGCGGTCGTCGCCCCCGGTATCGCCGAGGCGCTGTTCGCGACCGCGATCGGGCTGTTCGCCGCGATCCCCGCGGTCATCGCCTACAACGCCTTTTCGCAGCGGTTGAACCGGCTCGAATCGCGCCTCGGCCGCTTTGCCGACGGACTGCACGCCACCTTCAGCCGCGAGCTGGAGGTCGAAGCCTGATGGCGATGTCAGGCCCCTCGGGCGGCATTGGCGGGCGGCGCGGCCGCGGTCATCGCCGCGCACCGATCGCCGACATCAACGTCACCCCGCTGGTCGATGTGATGCTGGTGCTGCTGATCATCTTCATGATCACCGCGCCGCTGCTCGCCTCTGCGGTGCCGATCGACCTGCCCGAAAGCCGCGCCAAACCGGTCGAGACCGAGGATCAGGAGCCGGTGCAGCTGTCGATCAATGCCGACGACACGCTGTATATCGGCGAAGAGGTGGTGCCCGAGGCGGAACTGCCCGCCCGCCTCGACGCGATCGCGCGGGAGCGACAGGGCGAAGACAAGCCGCGCCAGATCATGCTGCGCGCCGACAAGGGGCTCGATTACGGCCGCGTGATGCGCGTGATGGGCGAACTCAACCGTGCCGGCCTGACTCGCATTTCGCTGGTGACCACCGGTTCCGAGGGCGCCGAGGACAGCGCACCGGCCGCGGTCACCGACGGTTCAGGAAAGGGACAATAGGTTAAGACGATGGCCGCAACACGGGCAGTCGGGGGGAATGAAGGACGCGGCATCGCCATCGCGGTGTCGGCGCATGTCCTGATCATCGGCCTGCTCTCGGTACAGTGGACCGCCGGCGACCGCCGTTTCGACAACCCCCCGATGGAAGTCGACCTGATCGCCGAAACCGCGGTGCAATCGACCGCGCCGGTGATCAGCGAAACGCCCCCCGCCGCCCGACTGGGCGAAGAGGATATGACCGACATCGCGGCGCCCGAGCCGATGCCCGCGCCGCCGCTGCCCGAACCGATCGCCGGCCAACCCCTGCCCCGACCCCCAAACAGGTCGCACGCCCAAAGGTGCAGCCCAAGCAAACCCCGCCGGCCGCGGCCAAGACCCAGCCCAAGGCCGCGCCCAAAGCACCGCCCGCCAAGAACCGCCCTGTGCGCCCGACGGGGAATTTGGAGGGCATCGCCGAGGGGCTGTCGAAGTCGCAGCCGAAAACCCCGCGCAAGCCAAGGGCGCCCGCCGCCGCAGCGACGGCGGCCGAGGTCAAACGCTCGATCGACGTCAGCATCAAATCGGCGGTCGCGCCGCGCTGGAACCGGTGCCAGGTCAGCGGATTCGACGCCGACCAGCTGAAAACCGTCGTGAAATTCCGCTTGACCCAGTCGGGCGCGCCGGAACTTCTTCTCCAGCATCACCACGACAGCCATGCCGACAGCAACAAGAACCTGGTTCAGCGACATCAGGAATGCGCCAAACGCGCCGTCGAACTCGCCGCGCCCTTCGATCTGCCCGAGGAAAATTTCAGTTTCTGGCAGAATTACACGCTCGATTTCATCAAAAGGTAAGAGAAATGCTCCTCCGTCCGATCAGCCTTTCGCTCGCCCTGCTGCTCACCGCGGCACCGGTTGCCGCACAAACCACCCCGACGCCTCCTGCTGTCACCCAGACCGAACCGCGCGAAACGATCGAAGGGACGCTGTCGCAGGATCGCACTGTCATCGCGATTCCCGCGCTCGCCACCCCGTCGAGTGCAGACCGTCGCGGGTCTTCGCACCGACACGCTCGGCCGCCAGATTGCCGAAGTGATCGCCGCCGATCTCGGAACGCAGCGGGCTATACGCCCCCGTCGGCCCCGGCGGCCTGCGCGCGATCACGATGGCGGAGGTTACGGCGCCGCGCTTTGCCGACTGGCAGGCGCGCAACGCCGACAATGTCGTGCACGGGTTCGTCCGCGCCAGCGGCACCGGCGGCCTCGTCGTCGGCTGTTACCTCTACGACACAGCACTCGGCAGCGAACTGGTGCGCCAGGGTTTTGAAATCCAGCCGGCCGACTGGCGCCGCGCCGCGCATAAATGCGCCGATGCGATCTATTCGCGCCTGTCGGGCGAAGCGCCCTTCTTCGACAGCCGCGTCGCCTATATCGCCGAGAGCGGGCCGAAGGGGAACCGCATCAAGCGGCTGGCGATCATGGACAGCGATGGCGGCAATCACCGATTCATCACCAACGGCCAGTCGCTGGCATTGTCGCCGCGTTTCTCGCCCGATTACAAAAAGATCGTTTACGTCAGCTATCTGAATAACCGCGTCCGCGTCTTCATCTATGACGTGGCGGCGGGGTCGCAGAAACTGGTGACCGAAAGCGGCAACGCGACCTTTGCGCCGCGCTGGTCGCCCGACGGCACCCAGATTCTCTATTCGATGGCGGTCGGCGGCAACACCGACATCTATCGCATCTCGGCCGGCGGCGGCACCGCGGTGCGGCTGACGAACAACGCGGGCATCGATGTCGGCGGCAGCTTTTCGCCCGACGGCAAGAAGATCGTGTTCGAAAGCGACCGGTCGGGCAGCCAGCAAATCTATACGATGAATATCGACGGATCGAACCAGCAACGGATCAGTTTTGGCGGCGGCCGCTCGGCCACCCCCGAATGGTCGCCGCGCGGCGATTTGATCGCCTTTACCCGGATGGGCGGCGGCGAGTTTCGTATCGGGGTGATGACCCCGTCGGGCGGTGGGACGCGCATGCTGACCAACAGCTGGCAGGACGAGGCGCCGACCTGGTCGCCGAACGGCCGGGTCATCCAGTTTTTCCGCACGACGGCCGGCCGCGACGGCAAATCGAGTCTGTGGCAAGTCGATCTGACCGGGGTCAACATGCGCCGCCTGCCGACCCCGCAGGACGGGTCGGACCCGAGTTGGGGGCCGGTATTGCCCTGACGGCGACGGAACCGAAATGGCGCGCTGGGGTTCCCCTATCAGATGCCGAAGGGCCAATTTGCCCGCGCGACTGACATTTCCCAACCATAACAAGAGGACAGAAGACATGACGATACGGAAAAGCACCGCGATGATCGCGGCGATCACCATGCTTGCTGTGGGCGCCTGCTCAAAAAGGCGCCCGAGACGCTTCCCCCGTTCCCGAAGGCACCGGGACCGACACCGGCGTCGGAACCGGCACCGGCGTCATCCCGGGATCGCAGGAAGATTTCATCGCCAGCGTCGGCGCCATGGGCGACCGCATCTTCTTTGGTTTCGACCAGTATAATGTCGATTCAGAGGATATGGCGACGCTGCAAAGCCAATCGCAATGGTTGCAACGCAACCCCGCGGCACGCGTCACGCTCGAAGGCCATGCCGACGAACGCGGCACCCGCGATTATAACATCGCGCTGGGCGAACGCCGTGCCAATGCCGCGAAAAATTACCTGTCGTCGCTGGGCGTCGATCCGTCGCGGATCAGCGTCATCAGCTATGGCAAGGAACGCCCGGCCGAACTCGGGTCGACCGAGGAAGCCTATGCGAAGAACCGCCGCGCGGTGACCGTCGTCATCGGGCGTTAAGCAGCGGCCAAAGCGGCACCGCGGCGAACGCCGCGGCGCAGGCAAAGACACCGAAGGGGATCCGTCGCTGACTAAGCGGCTGGTCCCCTTTTCGTTGAGCCGCGAGCGCCCAGACAATCCCGCCGAGGCTGGCGAGTAGCAGTATCAGCGGCAGCACCTGCCAGCCGAGCCACGCACCGATCGCAGCAACCAGTTTCGGATCGCCGCCGCCCATCCCGTGGGCGCCGCGCGCGCGCCGATACGCCAATGCGATCAGCGCCAGTGCCAGGCCGCCCGCCAGCGCGCCGATCCAGCGGTCGAGCAACGCCGTACCAAGCATGGGCCCCGCGAGCAGCAGCCCGGCCACCGCCAGCACGGCGCTGATCCGATCGGGAAGCCAGAAATGGCGGGCGTCGAGCAGCGCCAGCGGCAATAACAACCAGCCGAACAGCGCCCACAGCCATCCCGCCGTCCCCGGCATGAGTGCGAGAGCCAGACCGCCGATGAGCGCCGAACCGAGCTCGACGCGCCAGTCGAAAGGGAGTCGAGCGGCGCTGCACGGTCAGCACCGCCCGCGCCCACAGCGCCGACAGCAGCGGCCAGGTGCCGCGCCGCCAGCGGCCTGGCATCCATCGACTGCGAACGGCCCAGCACCGCATGGACTGCCGAGCCAGCGGCTGCGCCGAGTCGCACGAAAGCTGCCGAGGATCAGCCCGATCAGCGCGGCACCCGCGACGCCCATGCCAAAGGGCAAGGCATCGAGGATCGTCACGTCAAAAACGGCCCGACGTCGCCAGCACGAAGCCGCCCGAACCGGGCTTGAACCCCAGCACCGCAAGCGCCGCCGCCATCGCCGGGTCGCGGTCGACATTAATCGCGAAGTTGGCGCGATACGCGCCGCTGCCGTCGAACGACAGCGTCAGCCGCTCCATCCCAGACTGGCTGGCAAGCACCGCCTGCGCGCGGCCGTTGGCACAGGACAGCGGCCCCGCCAAGCCCCGCGACAGGTCGAGTCCTGCGATTGGCGCGGTTACCGACAGCTGGATGCGGCCCTTCGCCGCCGCACATTTTCCGGCGCCGTCGAAGCGCACCGTGGCACCTTCGAACCGGATCGTGTCGACGGGGATCATGCCGAGCCCGCCCGACATCGACGTGGTGCCGTTGACGTCGACGACACCGCGCGGGTTGCTGCCGTGGAGCCGCCCCGCCAGCGCGCCGAGCCGGTCGTCGGTGCGCGATGAAGCGAGTTCGACGTCGCCGCCGAGCAGCGCCAGCGGCGACAGGCTGGCGCGCACGGTGCCGAGCGGCAGGGCACCCAGCCGCGCGTCAACCAGTTCACCCGACCACACCGATCCGCGCACTTCGCGCGCCATAATGCCCGCGTCGGTTGCGCCCGACAGGCCCAGCGCCAGCCGCATCGGAAAGGTCGCGATGATCAGGATCAGCGCGAGCAGCAGCGCCGCAATGCCCCAACGCCGGCGCGTGCTCATTGGCCGCCCTTCCGCAATTCGGCGGTCAGCCCGACGGTGCCGTCGGCGGCCGGAGTGATCGTCAGCTGATCGACGACAAAGCCCTGTCCCTCGAGCGAGGCGAGCCAGTCGGTGAGGATCGGTGCGCGCGCCGTGGCAATCGCAATCGTCGCCTGTCCCGCGCCCCGCGCTTCATTGCGGTCGAGCGTCAGCCCGATCTCGCCCGCCGACTGCGCCAGATATTGGTCGATCGCTACCGCATCGACCGCCGTCGCAACCGATTTGGCCGGACGCTGCGCCAGCAATTGCACCTTGGCCGCGACGCGCCCTTCGCGCTCGACCGCGGCGCGATGCCGGGTCTCCAGATCGACGAACGCCGCAACCGCCGGCCGGCCGAGCCCCCATAGCACAACGCCCAGCGCCAACGCGCCCGCGATGCCGACCAGCCAACGCTCGCGCATCGACAGCGCCGTCCACCAGTTTTGCAATCGCTCGGTCATGGCACCGCCCGGATCGTGATATTGGCCATCTGCTGGCCGTCGCTGCCCGCCATCGGCTGCGCGGTGATGCGATAACCGCGCGCCTGCAACGCCAGCAGCACCTGGTTGATATCCTCGACCCGCGGCGCCGCGAGCGTCGTGGTCAGCGTTCCGTCGGTGCGATGCGACAGCGTCCTGAGCGAAACCCCCGGCGCATCGCCCATCGCATCGTAAAGCGCCGACGCCGGGACCGAGAAAGCGAGCGGCCCGCCGCCGGCCACCGCGAGCCGCCGATCGAGCTCGGCCTCGGCGCTCGCCGCGTCGGACGCGGCCACGCCCGCCTTGGCCGCCGTCGCTATCGCTGCATCATCGGCCCGCCCGGTGTCGGTGGAAAGGCGCACCGCGTATATAATCGGGATCAGCAGGCTGACGACGACCAGCGCGATCGCCAGACGCTTGATCCGGCCGCAGCAGCGCCGGATCGACCGACCAGCTGCGCTTTGGTTTCCATCCCCCGCTGAGCAGGTCGAGCGGTGGCGCCGCGAGCGTCAGCAGCAACGCTTCGCGCATCCGGTCTGCATCGAGCGGCGCGATCGGCTGGCCGGCCGCGATCAGAGGGTCGAGTTCGGGATCGGACACATAGGCGTAGGTCGCGGTGCGCACGATCTGTTCGGCCCCGACCTCGGCCGACCACAGGCTGTCCGGCTCGGGCGGCGGCACCGCGGCCGCCGCCGGCACGATCGCGGTGGGAGCCAGATCGCGCGCCGCCAGCCAGTCGGTCCATGCCGTCATCGCGGCGTGCGTCGTCACCGCTACCGGCACCGCCTGCCCCGCATCGGCGGGCTCCCCGGCGACGATGTGCAACAGAGCGCCGTCGCCGAGGCTGGCCTTCAGCGCATCGATCCGCGCCGCCGCCGCCGCCTGCGCCGGCGCGGCGTCGGGATAATGATGCCAGCGCAGCGGCACATCGGCGGCGGGCGCGAGCGCGATCAGCCGGTCGTCGGGGCCGTGGTCGCGCGGTTTCTCCCAGGCATCGACCCAGCCGTCGTCCTGCCCGCTATCGACGATCACGCCGTCGTCGACGCGCAGCCACGCGGGCTGGTCGGCGGTGCCTTCGTCGAGCGCCGCCAGCGAGGGCAGCCAGAGAACGAGCGTGCGGCTCATATCAGTCGCTCTCGCCCCAGTCGCGGCGGACGATCGCCGGGGGGGTCACGCCGGCGGACGGCGCCCCGCCATTGGCATCGATGAGCGAAACTGCCGTCAAAAACCCGTCCCCCATCTTCACATTCGTCGTCAGCGTTAGCCAGCGGCTCGTCACTCCAGCCTGCTCGGCGACATCGTCCTGCGGTTTGCGTCCTTCGAACGGACCCGCCTCCCAGAATCGCACGCTGCTGCCATAGCCGCCCGCAGGCCGCGCCGCCAGCGCCGCCCGCGCCGCGGCGGTGGTGATTTCGCCGGGCGCCAGCATCGCGACCAGCGGGGCCTGTTCAGGCGCCAGCGTGTTGACGTTCAGCCGCACCGGATCGGTGACCGGCAAAACGCAGATCCAGGGTTTGAGCCGCGCATAAATCTTCGGCGTCACCCCGCGCACCGCGCGCAATTCGCTGACATCGGCCATCTTGCGGTTCGCGGCCAGATAGGCGCCCGGCATCGACCGATAGACATTGTCCTCGGCGCCCAGCGGGCCGTCGTTGCTGTCGCTGTCGATCCAGTCGGCGGCGGCCGCGGCAATCGACTGCGCCTGCGCCTGATCGATCCCGAGCGACGTCATCAACGCGCCGAACTGGCGCATCGCACCCGATCGCTGGCTGAACTTTCCGGGTAGCGTCTCGGCGACCAAACTGTTGAGATTGAAGCAATTGTTTGCGTCGGCCAGCCTGGCGCGCCCTTCGCCGCCGGGCAGCGGCAGAACGAAATCGCGCCCTAGCCAGTCGCCCGCCAGCGTCAGCTTGGCCGGATCGCGCCCAACCAGATCGGCGACGCGGCGCAGCGCGATTCTGGCGACTGCCGTAGGCGCGCCCTTGGTCCACCGCCGCAGCGCTGCCCGCGATGCGCGTCGCCAGCGTCAGCCGGTCGAGCGCGGTCGCGGCGATCACAGCCATCACCGCGACGAGCAGCAAGACGGTGAGCAGCGCGGCGCCGTTTTCGTTACGGGAGTGGCGGATCATGGCACTGGCACTACCGGCAGCGGGGGCAGGGTCGGCGCGGTCAGGAACAGCATCGTCAGCGGCTCACGCGCGGTTCGCGTCATCCGGACCTCGACCGCGTGGGGCAGGCGGTCGCCGGGTTCGGAACTCCAGCTCTCGCCCCAATTGCCGGTATCGTCGCGATAGCGCACCGCGACCGCGGCGACCTCGCCGACCAGCCGGTCGCCCGCGGCCAGCGCGGTGCCGTCGAGCATCGGCTGGGTCGCGCGGCGCCATTCGCCGCCGACCAGCGCATAGGCGACCCGCTCGATATGGGGACGCCCGCTCGCATCGAGAGAGCCGGCGCCGCCGTGAACGAACGCAAAGCCATTCGCCGACCCGATGAAAGCCGGAACCGCCTCCCCCGCCGCGCCACGCGTAGGGCGCTGGACCGCCTGCGCCAGATCGTTCGCCATCACCGCGCGCAGCCGGTTGACCCCGCCCATCGCCTTCAACCGTCCCTGCACCGCTTCCTGCGTATCGACGCTGCTGCGCAGCAGCCCGACCCCCATCGCCGCGATCGCCGCGAACAGCGACAGCGCGACGAGCATTTCGATCAGGGTGAAACCGCGATCAGCAATTCCACATTCCGTTCGTGCTGAGCTTGTCGAAGCACCGCTCTTCTCTTCCAACCTCGAAAGGCAAGAACGGCCCTTCGACAAGCTCAGGGCGAACGGAGAAAGGAACTGAAAACGCATCATCGCGTCGGCCGGATGATCGTCAGCGCCGCCTGCCCGCGCCCCGCCTCGGGCCGCACGATCAGGTCGATGCGCAGCAACGCATCGTCGGCGGTCTGGGCAACCCGCTGTTCGACGCGCCAGTTGCGCCCGGCGTTCGTCACGCCAACGGCGCTGTTGCCGATCGTCGGCGGCGCGGGATCGGTCCATAATTCGACCGCGCGGTTCTGCGCCACGATCCCCGCCATCGTGCTTTCATCAAGATCGCCCGCGGTGCGCACCGCATAGGCATCGAGCCGAACGAGCGCGAGCGCCGCGATGCTGATGACGCTGAGCGCGACCAGCATCTCAAGCAGGGTAAAGCCGCTTTCGCGCTCACTCTCCACGGCTGACCTCCCCCGTCGCCGAAACCCGCACGATCTCGCGCGCATCGCCGCCGGACAACACCACGACCTGCGGCGTCGGGCTGGTGCCGACGCGGTCGAACAATATCCGCGCCGCGCCTTGCCCGTCCCCCGCCGCAAAGCGGATGTCGCCCGGCCAGTTGCGCTGTTCGAACGCCCGACCGGGAAGCGGTTGCCATTCGCCCGAAATTCGCCGCTCGAACCCATAGCCCGACGGCGCGAAATTGACCGCCACGCTGCGCCCCTCGATAACCGCGACGTCGCGCGCACCGGCCAGCCGCGCGGCCAGCCGATCGGCTTCGCTGCGCACGCCACGTTCCTCGCCGGGTATAGTCAGCACGACAGCGGTCGCGGCCAGTGCCATGATCGCGAGCACGACCATCAGTTCGACGAGGGTGAAGCCGTTGGCGTCACGACACGCGCGCGTTTCAGCCTTCGCTGCGAATATCCGCATTGTCGTCGGTCCCGCCGGGGGCGCCATCGGCGCCGAGCGACCAGACGTCGAACGCCTTTCCGTTCGGCCCGGGCGCCTGATAATTATAGGGACGGCCCCACGGATCGGTGGGCAGTTTCTTGATATAACCGCCGCGGCGATAGCGTTCGGGCTGCGCGAGTGCGGGCGGCGGCGTGCTGAGCGCGTTCAATCCGTCGGTCGATGCGGGATAGCTCAGATTGTCGAGGCGATATTGTTCGAGCGCGGTTTCCAGCGTCGCAATATCGGCCTGCGCCTTGGTCACCATCGCGCGGTCCTGGCTGGGCAGGACGTTGATCAGCACCACTGTGGCGAGCAGGCCGATGATGAAAATGACGACCATCAGCTCGGTCAGGGTAAAGCCGCGCTCGCCCTTCTTGCGGCGTCGGTGGACCGGCGGGCGACCCTCGCCGGAAAAGGAGGTGTCGAGCATCAGGCGAATGAAAAGCTGCATCAGGGACATATATTACAGGCCTGCAAGGTTCTGCAACTGAAGGATCGGAAGCAGGATGGCGAGAATGATAAGGGCAACGCACGACCCCATAAGGACTATTATGACAGGTTCGAGTAAAGCCATCGAAGCCGCCGTAAACCGGTCGAATTCGCGCTCCAGATAATCGGCGGCGCGCTCCAGCATTTGCTCCAGCCGGCCGGCGCTTTCGCCGCTGGCGGTCATATACACCAGCAGCGGCGGAAACACCCCAGAGTCGCGCAAGGCTGCCGACAGGCTGCCGCCGGCGCGCACCTGATCGACGATCGCCGCGGTTGCGTTGGCCAGCGCGGCGTTGCGGATCGTCGGCAGCGTCAGCCGCAGACCATCGACCAGCGGCAGGCGGCTCGACACCATCGTCGACAGCGTCCGCGCAAAGCGCGCCGCATACAGGTCGCGGAGCAGCCGGCCGAGCAGCGGCAGGCGGAGCAGCCGCGCATCGACGCGCGCCTTGAACGCGGGGCGGCGCATCGCAGTCACCCAGCCGAAACTCGCGGCAGCGACCAGCAACGCGATCAGCCACCACCAGTTCGCAGCAAAGCCGGAAATCGCGATCACCGCGCGGGTCAGGAAGGGCAGTTGCTGGCCGACGTCGTTGAACTGTTCGACGACGCGCGGCACGACAAAGATCATCAGCGCCGCGACCACCGTCATGCGTCCCGCGCCAGCACGATCGGATAGGCGGACACGAGATGATCTTGCCGCGCACCTCGGCCTGCGTTCGAGCAGGTCGGCGAGGCGCGCGAGGATCGCCGTCAGCTGCCGACGTTTCGCCCGCCGCGACCATCGCGCGATGCAGCGGCCGAAAGCCGGTCGGCTGGCCTGCAGCCATGGTGCATCGGCATGACGGCGGCCTGTCGGAGCAGTCCGGCATGCACGTCGCTGCCCGACTGCACGCGCTGGCCTCACTCTGGCGGAAGTCTGCGCAGCGCCTCCTCGAGCGGCGCAACCTCGGCGAGCGTCGCCAGCTGGCGGGTGAAGAGGGCAAGTTCCTTGCTACTGAGCCGCGCGCGGCGGAACGCGAGCAACGAGCGACCGACCGGCTTCGCCCCCGCCGCCTGGACCGCTACGATATGGAATTTGCGCCGCATCAGGTCGGCGCGCGCGGCGTCGTCGTTGGCGGCGGTCAACCGTCCCTTGCGTTCGCGGCCCTGGGGATCGATCGCCACATAGCGATAATCAGGCATCGATTTCCTCGCGCCGCGCGATGCGGATCGCCTCCTCCGCGGTGGTCAGCCCCTTCGCCACCATCGCCCGCGCCGCCGAAGCAAGCGTCGGCGATTTCAGGAACGCGTGGCGCGTGATCATCGCCTCGTCGCCGCCATTGTAGATATAACGGCGCACCGTCTCGTCGACCTTGATCGCCTCGAACACCCCGATGCGGCCCTTGTAGCCGGTGCCACTGCACTGTTCGCAGCCCTTGGGCCGCCAGATCACGGTGCCGATGTCGAGCCCGAGAATCGCGGCGACGCTGTTGTCGGCCTGCACCGGCTCGCGGCAATGATCGCACAATTTGCGCACCAGCCGCTGCGCGATCACCGCGCGCAAGGTCGACGCGAGCAGGAACGGCTCAACCTTCAAATCCTTCAGCCGCGTGATCGCGCCCACCGCATCATTGGTGTGGACGGTCGAGAGCACCAGATGCCCCGTCAGCGACGCCTGCACCGCAATATCGGCGGTCTCGCGGTCGCGAATTTCGCCGACCATCACGACGTCGGGATCCTGGCGCAGGATCGCGCGCAGCCCTGCGGCGAAATCGAGCCCGACCTTGCTGTTCACCTGCGTCTGGCCGACGCCATCGACCGCATATTCGACCGGATCCTCGACGGTCAGGATATTGCGCTGGCCATCGTTGAGCTGTTTCAGCGCCGCGTACAGCGTCGTCGTCTTGCCCGACCCGGTCGGACCGGTGACCAGGATGATGCCGTTGGGTTCGGCCAGCGCTTCACGCAAAATCTGGTCGGCGGCGCCGGTCAGGCCGAGGATGTCGAAGTCGATCCCCGCCGCATCCTTGTCGAGAATACGCATCACGACGCGTTCGCCGGCACGGCTGGGCAAGGTCGAGACGCGAACGTCGACCGCTTTGCCCGCCAGCGTCAGCCCGATGCGGCCGTCCTGCGGCACCCTGCGCTCGGCGATGTCGAGCCGCGCCATCACCTTGATGCGGCTGACCACGACGGGCGCGACGTGCGGTGGCATCCGCAGATGTTCGCGCAGCACCCCGTCGGTGCGCATCCGCACCACCAGCCCGCTTTCATACGGTTCGATATGAATGTCGCTGACCCCCTGCCGCACAGCTTCGGCGATGATCGCGTTGATCAGGCGGATCGCCGGGGCGTCGTCGGCGCTGTCGAGCAGATCCTCGGCGCTGGGCAGGCTGAAATCGATTTCGTTGCTGCCCACCGATCCCGCCATCGCCGCCGCCGAACTGTCGACGGCATAATGGTCGGAGAGCAGCCGGTCGAAGTCGGCAACGCTGGCGGTCGCGACACGCAGCGGCTGGGCAAGGTAGCGCTTCACCTCGATCAGCACCGCTGGATCGCTGCCCTCGCGCAAGGTGGCGAGCCACGCATCGCCCTCACCCGGCGCGATCACGACGCCATGCTGGCGGGCGAAGCCATAGGGAATGTCGACCGGCGCCGGGGAGACGGCAATCGGTTCGGGATCGGTCACGGAAACTCTCCGGTCGGCGGCGCGGGTGCGTTCGAGATCGATGGCGGCACATCGGTCGAAATGACGCGGCCATCGGGGCCACGCAGTTCGGGCAAGTTGACCGGGCCAACCGTGATGTCGGCGGCGGTCGCCTCGGTCGGCACCGGCGGCACCGCGCCCAGATAGTCACGCACCAGCGTATCGATCGCGGGCTCTTCGTCGGGGTTCCGCTGAAGCTGGAAGTCGCGCATATAGCCCCAGCGGTCGGCCGCCAGCGCCTGGGCGTCGGCCGGACTGCGGATGATGGTCGGGCGGATGAACACCATCAGATTGGTCCGTCCGCGCTGGCGGCTGGCGATTTGAACAATTCCCCGATCAGCGGAATATCGCTAAGCAGCGGGATGCGTTCGATCGTCTTGCGTTCATCGTCGTTGAGCAGTCCGCCGATCGCCAGAATTTCGCCGTCGTCGACGGTCAGCACCGTTTCGAACGACCGTTTGTTGATGATGAGGTCGCTGTTGCGCGAAGACACCGGGCCGGCGACGCTCGAGACTTCCTGACGCAGGAACATCTTCACTTCGCCCGCGCCATTGACCTGCGGCGTGACTTCCAGCTTGATCCCGACCTCTTCGCGCTGGACGGTGCGGAAGGCGTTTTCGAAATTGTCGCCCAGTTGTTCGCCGGTGGTGATCGGAACGTCCTGACCGACGAGAAATTTTGCCGCTTGATTATCGAGCGTGACGATATGTGGGGTCGCGAGCAGGTTCGACGTCGTGTCCGATTTCACCGCGTTGATGATCGCGCCAAAGATCGTGTTCTTGCCGATATCGCCTGCAAAGCCGGCAAAACCCCCGGTAGCCGCAAGCAGCGACGCCGCGGCCGCTTCCTGCAGGCTGTTACCGAGCGAACTGTTGGTTTGCGTGACTACGGTATCGCCGTTGACCGTCGTCGTCTGCTGCGACAGCTGGTTCGCGGCATAGGCACCGCCCAGCGTCAGAATGTTGGGCGACGCGTTGCTATAGCTGGTCGCGACAAAGGGTATATTCTTGCCGCCGAGCAGGAACTGAACGCCCAGCCGTTTAGCGGCATCATCGCCGATCTCGACAACGATCGCCTCGACCAGCACTTGCGGACGGCGGCTGTCGAGCTGGCGGATCAACTCGCCGAGCATCCGCGATGGACAGCGGCGCGGCGATCGTGCTGGTCGGCCATGTGACGAAGGACGGGACGATCGCGGGGCCGCGCGTGCTCGAACATATGCGTCGACACCGCGCGGCGGTCGATGTGGCGGCGGTTGCCGCGGGGCCGGAGTCGAGGCGGCGGCGCCACCCGACGACGAGGACGATGAGGCACGAGCCGACCGACGTCGCCGCCTTGCACGGCCACGGTGCTGGCGCTCACCGACCAGTTGCTGGATCGTCGGTAGCGGGCGTTTTCGGCATTGGCCTGCACGGCGGAGCTGAGTTCGTCCATCGATGCCGATGTCCTCTGGTCGCGATCGGCTGCGCGCATCGGTGCGAGCGCGCCATCGCCTGGTCGCCGCGCGGCGGCAGCTCAGCGTTCATACTGCCGGATCGGCCGGCACGACCTTCCACTCGCCACAGTGCGCCCAGCGCCGGGACCAGCGCGGTCAGCGCCGCGGCGATCGCCTTCGGCTCGTCGAACCTGACGATCTGGTCTGGTCGAACTGTCGCGGTCGATGCTGGCGGCGAGCGAGCGGATGCGGCGGATATTATCGGCAAAATCGGCGACGATCAGGCTGTTGGCGTTGCGGTTAGCCGTCAGCGACCCCTGCGCGCTGACCAGCGGGCGCAAGGTTTCAACCGCCGCGACCGCGTCGATATGGCGCAGGCGAATGATTTCGGTGACGAACTGGTTCTGCGCCGCGCCGCGGCTGCCGATCCGGCCCGGCTGCGCGGCGGCGCCGTCGATCGGCTGGACGCGACGTTGCGGTCGTCCGTGAGCACCGCGACCAGACCGTTCGAGCGGAGAGTGGACAGGAATATCTCGAAATATTCGCTACGCGACAACGGCCGATCGGTGACCACCGACACCTTGCCGTTGACGCGCCCGTCGATGACGAAGGTGCGCCCGGTGATCCGCGCCGCATCCTGGATAAATGCGCGAATGTCGGCGTCGCGGACGTTGAGCGTATATTGGGCGAACACGGGTGCGGGCGTGGCGGAAACCAGTGCGGCGGCGAGCATCAGGGACAGTTTAAGGCGCATGGGTCTCTATTGTTTCGAGAGGAAAATGGCGATCGGCACGACGCTGGCGCCGCGCTCGACTTCGAGCGACAGGCGCGCGCCCGGCGCGAGCTGGTTGGCCAGCGCGGCGGCATCGCCCAGACCACCCAGCTGGGCGGCCGTTGACCGACCGGACGACGTCGCCCGGCCGCAAGCCCGCGGCGCGCCGGACCGCGCCGTCGCCCTGCGGCTGGACGACCAGCCCGGTGACGCGGCCATTTTCGGCGCGCGGCGCAAAACCGACCCCGGCCTTGAGTGTGGCGGGCGTCAATTCGCCGCTGGCATTGCTGTTGCTGGCCGGGGCCGATCCGACTTCGGTGGCCGGCGCGGGCAGCGCCGCCGCCGGATTGGCCGCCGCCGCATCACCGCTCTGATCGAGGAACAGGCTTTCGCGCGCCCCGCCGCGGTCGAGCAGCACATGATCGAACGCGACCCCGACGAGCCGCACCCCGGGCGCGATTTCATCGCCGACGGCATAGCTCGTCTGCATCCCATCCTCGCCGGCGATGATCGCCGATCCGCCGCCGGTCGCCTCGTTGATATTGACCCCGAACAGGACAAGCCCGAGCGCGGTCACCGTCGCACTGGCCGGCCCCTGGGGGGCACTGCGGAAAAAGGGATCGAAGCTGGCGAACAGCGCGCGCCGTTCGGCGGGCGAGGCGATGACCGCGGCCTGCGGCTGCCACGCGCCGAGCGGCGACAGCGGGGTGATAACGGTCCACAGTAGGCGGATGAGTTGCCACACCAACAACGCACCCAGCAGCGCGGCGAGCAGCACCGGCCCGATCTCGCGCGGCGAGCGCCTGCCGACCCGCAGCCACGCGGGCAAGCCGCGCGGCAACTTTACGGCCGATCCGGACATCAGCGTCGCCATGAAATACCCTGTCCCCCAGACTGAAAAAACCCGTCTCGCGAATCGCCTAGGGGCGAACGGTGACAATCAGTTGACGGGAAGATTACAGTTTTTTGACGAACGGGCGAGTCCGGCGCCGACTTTGCCGATCGAGCGCCCCTCCCCCGCAGGGGAGGGGCGGACAGGCCTCAAAACTTCAGCGACGCGCTGAGCGAGAAGGTGCGGCCAAGCTTGTAGCGGTTAAAGAAGATGCGGTTGTCGCCGAATTCCTGCACTTCCTTGTACACCCGGCCGGTGAGGTTGCGGGCCTCGAACTTCAGTTCGATTTCCTTGCCCAGCAATGCGATGCCCTGACGCGCCACAAAGTCGAGCGAGATGCCGGGCTTTTCGCGCAGGTCGGGCTGCAACGACGGACCGCGGCTGGTGACGCGCGGGCTGGCATAGGTCAAAAGCAGGGTCTGCTGCGACAATTTGTCCTGATCCTCCAGCCCGATCTGGACGTTGACCAGATGGTCCGACTGACCGGTCAGCGGCGAGCCGTCGAAGAAGAAGTTGTTCGCATCCTGCACGACGCCGTTGATTACCGTGGTGTCGCCATCCGCCACCGAAATGTCGGACTGGGTGTAGGTATAGTTGCCGATCAACACGACCCGGCGGCTCTGCCAGAACGGCGCATCCGACAGGGTGTCGAGCGGGAAATATTTCTGCACGTCGAACTCGACGCCATACAGCTTTGCCTTCGGGGCATTGGCGTAGCCGGTGTTGACCGACGAATCCGAAATCGACGTGTAGGTTTCGATCGGATTATCGATCGACTTGTAAAAGCCCGCGACCGTCACGCGCTGGTCCTTAGCAAAATACCATTCGTAGCGGGCTTCGGCGTTGGTCAGCCGGCTGTCGGTCAACGACGGGTTGCCGCGGAACAGGCGGTTCGATTCGGGATCCTGATAGACCTGCGCGACGAGTTCGCGGAACTGCGGCCGGGCGATCGTTTTCGATCCGCTGAGGCGCAGCTGCATGTCGGGCGCGACTTCCCACGTCAGGGTGACTGCGGGGAGCCAATAATCATTGTTCAGGTTGGTTTCGGCGATCGCCGACGCCCCGGTGTTGAACAGATCGATCGGCGACACCGTCTGTTTCGCTTCCTCATACCGCACACCGGCGTTGATATTGACGCCCGACAGCAGTTCGGCCTGCACCTGTGCGTAACCGGCATGGGTGGTCAGCGCGGCGTCGAAGGCGGCGGTGCCATCCTGCGCCGAGGTTTCGAGCAAGGTGATATCGTAAAGCTGGATCGACGCGTCGGAAAGCAGATAGTCTGGGCGCAGCTGTTGCACCGGCACCGGCAGGCCCGCGGCGCGGAACTGGAAAGCGCGGCGCACCGATACGCGTTCGGTGTCGCTATAGGCATAGCCGACCGTCGCCGAAATCTGCGGCGCCAGTTCATAAGATACATCGACCCCGCCCGACCACAGATCCTCATTCAGGTCCGAAAAGGCGATCGTGGCATCGCCCCTGTTGCCGCCCAGGTCGTTGACGAATTTGTCGCCGACCGGATCCTGCGCGAGCGGCAGATTGGTGCGGACATAGGTGAAGCTGCGCTCATAGGGCGCCTCGCGCTGCGAATTGGCATAAGCGCCGCGCAGGTCGACCTTCAGCCGGTCGAAATGAAATTCGCCGACGAATTGCGTATTGATCAGC
Source organism: Sphingomonadaceae bacterium (assembly GCA_965283845.1). Taxonomy (GTDB): domain Bacteria; phylum Pseudomonadota; class Alphaproteobacteria; order Sphingomonadales; family Sphingomonadaceae; genus Sphingopyxis. Next base: position 198,459 of record CBDIQD010000003.1, on the reverse strand, counting down.
TGGCGTTCGTACCAGGCGGTGTCCTGTCTCAGGATGTCGCGGCCAGCCTGGTTCTGATCGGTGCCGAGGGCGAGCCGCGCCTGTTTCAGCGTGTCGCGGATATACAGGTTGGTCCAGCGAAGCTTGTGCTCGCCAAGCTCGAGCCCGAAACCGAGCAGGCCGTTGACGACGACGCGGTTGTCGGTGACGACGCGGTTGTAACTGGTCTGCGGATCGCCCGACAGATCGGCCTCGACCGACGTTTGCTGCAACGTGTCGCGCGTGCGCCACTTGTTGCTGATCCCCGCGGTCGCGATGATGCCGAGTTCGCCGTCGGCCATCGGGATGGTCAGGCCGCCGGTAACTCCCGCCGACCAGTTGACCGGGATATGATTGTTCTGCTGGAGGAGCGTCGTGGGCGCGTTGACCAGATCCATTGCGATCGCTTCGAGATCGCCTTGGCTGAAATCGGCGCCTTCGATGATCGGTTTGCCGCTGGCGAACGCCGCGGCGAGCGATTTGGGCACATCGCGGGTGCCGTCGTCGAAGCCGGTCCAGTCGGTATCGCTGCCATAATAGGTATAGCCGAGCTGGTTGGTCGTTTCGCTGTCCCAGCCGATGCCACCCGAAAGCGTCAGGAAATTCTCGCGCGGGGTCGATTTGGTGGTGAGATTGATCACGCCGCCGCCGAATTCGCCGGGGAAATTCACCGAATAGCTTTTCTGGACCAGCGTCGAATCGATGACGTTGGAGGGGAAAATGTCGAGCGGGACGACGCGTTTCAGCGGTTCGGGGCTGGGTAGCGGCGAGCCGTTGAGCAGCGCGAGCGAATAGCGGTCGCCCAGCCCACGGACATAGACGAAGCCGCCGCCGACGACCGACAAGCCGGTGACGCGCTGGAGCGAACCGGAAATATCGCCTTCGCCGGTGCGCGCGATATCGGCCGACGACAGCACCGACACGACTTCGGGCGTCGCGCGGACGACATTGGGCGTATAGCGGCCGGTGACCACAATTTCCTGGTCGGACCCGCCGGGGATCGACACGTCGGCCGCATCGTCCGCCGGGGCGGGGTCGGCGACGTCTTCGGTCGGCGGGGTCGATACGATGCCGGACCCAGCCGGTCCGGCGTCCTGCGCCAAGGCGGCAGGCGACACCAAAGCCGACGAAATGAGCAGCAGGCTGGCGAAAAGCGGCCGCTTGGTCATGATCTTTTAAACCCCTGTTTGCAGATGGGATAGGGGGCGGGGCGCTCCGCCATCGGTGCGCCCCGCCCCACTGTTTGGACGTCGGCGCGTCAGACCGGGATGAGCGTGCAGGCCGCGCTTGCCGAACCGAAGCTTGCGGTCGCCGAGTTGCAGGTCCAACCGCTGAAGCGGGTGTCGCTGGCATCGCGGACGGCGCCGACATAACCCGCATTGACGAAGTAGGCGTTGATCGGGACCGGGTTGAACGCCGGGCGGCCTGTTTCGGTCGCGCCGTTGATGAACAGCCCCGACAGCGTCGGGACATAGGTCGAACTGTTGTTCGTCCCGCCGTTGAAGATCGCCTGCACTTCGGCGTTGGTCACGCCGCTGGTGCCGAGGAACGGGCTGGCGCCGCCGCACTGCATGTTCACCGAGTCGAACTTTGGCGGACCGGCTTCGTCGGCGCCGGTGGTCTGGACCGTGGTCGCCGAGTTGATGCGAAGGCACGAAATGCCGGGTGCGACGATCAGACCATTCATGAAACGATAGTCGGCACCGCCGCGGATCAGCACCGATGCGGTGTTGCCTGCGGCGTTGGCGCGGTGGATGAAGGTGAAGTTCGACAGCGCGACATTCTGGCGCGGCGTGGTGTCTTCATTGCCGTTCGAGTCGATTTCGAGCATCGAGTCGCCAACGCTGCCGCCGGCGCGCTGCACCGCGAGCAGGAACTGAACGTTGCCCTTGTACCCGACGTCGGTGTCTAGGCCGTCGTCTTCGGCGCCGGTGATCGCCAGGTTGCGCATGTTGACGCGGCCGCCGAAGATTTCGATGCCGTCATCCGAGCTGTTGTACGACTGGAAATGGTCGATGGTCGTGCCCGAGCCGACACCGGCCAGGGTCAGACCCTGCAGTTCCTTGTCGGCGCTGAGGATGAAGCCCGAATAGCGGATCTGGACAAACGCCATGCGGCCCGAATTGTCGGCGACCTGCGCCCCGCCATATAGCGCGTTCGACGTGCCTTCGGTGTCGCGTTCGCAGGCGACGGTGCCCGGCGTCGCGCCCGATGCCAGACAGTCGGTAACCGGAGCGCGGCCGAGCAGGACGACGCCGCCCCACAGCTGCGACGTGTTGTCGTCGGCCGAACCGACGACGTTGCCGCGACCGGTAAAGACGATCGGCTGGCTAGCGGTGCCGACCGCATCGATGCGGTTGCCGCGGTTGACGACCAGATAGGATACACCGGTCGCGCCAAAGATGGTGACGCCCGGATCGATCGTCAGCGTGACGTCGGTGTTGGTGCTCGCGGCGCCCTGATCGGTGCCGACATCGACACGGCCGGGAAGCGAGTAGATCACGCCGGCAACCTTGGGAATCGCGGTCGATGCGGTGAAGCGTGCGGGGAAACCGCAGTTGCGCCACGTGCCCTGCGGCCCGGTGACGGTGCCAAGATCGGTCAGTGCGGGGCCGGCAATGCTCGGGCAGGCGGCGGCGGGGGTGACGCCTGTCGGCGTCGGCGTCGGCGTCGGTGTCGGCGTGGGCGTCGGGGCCGGGATAACGATGACACCTTCACCCGGCGACGCAACGCCGTCGGCGCCGCAGGCGGCCAGGATGGAACAGGCCACGCTGCTGAGCATAACCAAACGAACGCGTGCGAAAGCCGCCATGAAAATCTCCGTTCCCGGTGTGCGCCCCCAAATCGGTCGAGCGGCGCCCCTGATGAAAAATCACCGGCGAACGAGAAGAGACATGCTGGCTCGCCCCCGGTGACGCCGCCACTACGGTGATTCGATGACGGTCTGACGCCAGAGCGGTGACACTTGCATGACTCTTTTGAGTCGGATCGATGACATGCACGACGGGATCGGGGCGGCGGACGACGGTGGACGCCGGCATCGGCAAAAAATAATTGCGGCGCAGCTTGCTTGCATCGCCCCAAAAGCTTTGCTAGGCGCCCGCTCCTACCCGGAGCCGGACCCGTTCGGCCCCATCATGATGTGCGGTCGTGGCGGAACTGGTAGACGCGCAACGTTGAGGTCGTTGTGGCCGAAAGGCCGTGGAAGTTCGAGTCTTCTCGACCGCACCATCATCGCCCCGAGTGGCGAATATTCGGGTATTCCGCTGACATAGTGGCGCGAGCAGCGCCGTTACGACGGGGCTGGCGGAACTTAGCGCCGGACGCGGATGACCAGCGCCCCCATTCGCTTGGCACACAAGCCTTTAGGGCGTTTTTTCGCGCTTAATCAGATTCTCTGGATGGAATTATCCCGCGATCGGGCGCCGCGAGTTCGGCTTCGGACGGCCAGTGCCCCTGGGCGTTTTCACCGACAATTTCTGTCAGCATCGCCTTGGCCCCGGCCTCGTCCCCCGCAAAACGCCGTTCCATCGCGATCGCGAACTTGATCGTGCTGTCCTTCGTCGTGCCGACATCGGCGGGATTCAGGCGGCCCTGCATGATCTGGACTGCCTGATAATAAATATCGTTCTCGATCAGTTTCAGCCCGGGTTCGATCGCGTCGATCGCGGCGCGCGCTTTGTCGTGCTGCCCCATTTTACGATAGGCGATATAGGTCCAATAAGCGGTCGGCACCCGCATGTCGTCGCGGGCGAAATCGGGCGCCAGCGCCAGCGCCTTGGCCATGCCGGCCACGACGGTGCGATAGTCGCCGGTCGCGAAGCTGGTCTGGGCGTGATAATAGATGATGTTGCCGCGATAGGTACTGATCGTCAGCCCGACCGGATTGGGCAAGCCGTCGGGTTCGAAGCTATCCGGCGTATCGCCCATCAAGGCCAGCGCCTTTTCATAATCCGCCAGCGCCTCCTTAAACCGGCGCGCGCGGGTCAGGTCGCGGGCGCGAAACCGGTACAGTTTGTAGCTGCCAGGAAATAGCGCGATCCCCGCCGAAAAGGCATCGACCGCGTCGCAGATTCGCCCCGCATAATCGAGGCGTCGGCCGTACCAAATATGCGAATCCTCGCGGTCGGCCGCGATGCGCAGCGCCGCTTCGGCAATCGCGATATCCTCGTCTAGCAGCTTCTGGGTCTTCGCCGAGAATTTCGGCAAGGTCAGCGGGGTGCCGATCAGGCTGGTGGCGCAATTCCCCGCGTCGGCGCCAGGGACGTTCGCCGACGCGGGGGCTGCCATTAGCAGCAAAGCCAGGGTGAGGCCGGCACCGACGCTGTGCAGCGTCCGGGTCATCCGATCACGTCCTGATAGATACGGCGGACATTGGTCCCCATGATCTTTTCGACGGCGCTGGCCGGATAGCCGAGCCCCCGAACCCCATCCCAGACCACCTCCATCCGACGCGGCCCGTTGAGTTCGTCGATGAACAGCGGCCAGTCTTCGGCGTGGAAGTTGGCGCCCTCTTCGCGTTTCAACTCGGCGATGTAGGCGTCGGTCATCTCGACGACGCGGTGGTCGCGATCGCTGCCGATCGCGACATGGTCGGCACCGGCGACTTTGACCGCATGATCGATGTGGCGGAAATAGTCGGCCAGCGCGCCCTTGTGCTTGGTGGTCAGGAACGGCCGCATCTGGCAAATCCCCACGACCCCGCCCTTTTTGGCGAGCAGCCGCAGATTGGCATCGGTGGTGTTGCGGACATTCTGGTGCATCGCCATGCACGCGGTGTGCGAAATGATCACCGGATCGGCCGACGCGTTGATCGTGTCGGTCATCGTCTGCATGTTCGCATGCGACAGGTCGATCAGCATCCCGACCTTGTTCATCCGTGCGACGAGCTCGCGGCCGAAATGGGTCAGCCCATTGGTGCCCAGTTCTTTGCACCCCGCGCCGGCCCAATTCTGGTCATTGTAGGTGATCTGCGACGATCGCACCCCCAGCTTGTGAAACAGATCGACATTGTCGAGATCACGGCCGAACTGGGTGCTGTTTTGGAACAGGTAGAACAGCGCGATCTGGCCGTTCCGGCGCGCCGCATCGATATCGCTGGTGCGCGTCGCCTTCAGAAACAGCGCCGGATGCGCCGCGATGTGTGCGTCATGGTCGAGCACCGCCTGGACCGCGTCTTCATAAGCACGGGTTTCGTAGGTTTTGGGATCGCACAGCGTCACCGCGATCGCATCGAGCCCGCTATTCTGCATCTGGCCGACCAGCGCCGCGTCATATTCGAAGCGAACCTCGCCCATTGCGTCGAAAGTTAGCGGTCGCACCGTCTGCTGCGCCGCCAAAGAGGGAGACATCGCCACGGCGGCCGACATTGCCGCCCCCGATAGCATGAATTGCCGTCTGTCCATCGCACCCACTCCCAGCTATTTTTCTATCGGAAATAATTAGCCGATAAGAAAATAATTGCAAGTGATCTCCGTTGCCCCACAGGTTCGTATGCGTGCCGGACGCGGAGCGATCAGCCGGTGTTCACCCACAGCACCACCGCATCGGCTTCGCTGGTCGAATAGGCGGCGTGTTGCATGCTGCTGTCGATATAGACGCTGTCGCCCACGCCCAGGAAAGCGGGTTCATAATGCTCGGTCTGGAAACAGATTTCGCCTTCGAGGACGTAGAGAAACTCTTCACCGCTGTGCTGCGACCAGGTCTTGAAGTCCTCCAGGCTGCGCGCCTTGATCGTCGTGACGAACGGCAGGATCTTCTTGTGCTTCAATTCGACCGCGATCAGGCGGTGATTATAGACCGGGGTTTCCATCGGGCGCCCGGCGCCGGCCAAGGTGATGCTGCGCCGTCCCGCCGCATCCTGCCCGGGATTTCCGGCAAATAATTCGGTAATGTCGATATCGAAACCCAGCGCCAGTTTCTGCACGACGTCAAAGGTCGGCGACATCTGGTCGTTTTCGATCTTCGACAGGGTGGACGCCGCCAGCGACGTCAACCGACCCGCATCCTCCAGCGTCATGCCCCTCTCGCGGCGAAGCTGGTGCAGGCGCTTCCCCAGATGAAAGCCTTCCATTCGGGGCCGCTTCGCTTGACGGACAGCGCCCAGAATTTCCGGCTCGTCTGCTGTTCTGGGGGGCATATATCTCCGGTCCTTTGCCTTGGCCAACAGTCAAGATCGACGGAGTCGGGATGGGCTATCCAAAGCGAGCCGGCCTGTCCGCGTCGCGATCTTATAATGCACAAATTTCCGATAGGCTATGGCGCTGACATTTCGCCCATATCAGCGCCATAGAGACCCACCGGAATATTCCGTGCTTCGCGCGAAGGGCGAATCAGAACCTGTATTTGGCGTTCAGGTAATAGAAGCCGCCGGCGACGCCAAACACGCTGTGGTTGTCATAGATCAGGCCCGACCGCGCGCGGGCCGGTCCGCGGCCCGGCGGGAAGATGTTGAAGATATTGCGCGCCCCGATGCTGAGATCGACGCCCTCGATGCCCGAATAAGTCAGTTCGGCATCGAACAGCGTCACCGCCTTGCGCGGCAGGAAGGTTGCGCCATCCAGTCGGCGCCACGCACCATAATGCGTCGCGCGGCCCATCAGCGCGAAATCGCCAACTTTGGTTGTCGCCGAGAAGTTACCGCGCCAGCGCGGCGTGCCACGCTCGAATTCGGTAACGATCGCCGACGTGAAGCCCGGCGGCGGTGCACCGCGCAGTTGCTGTTCGTTATAGTTCACGGCCAGACTGAAATCGGTCGAGGCATTGTCCGACCAGGACTGGCGATAAGTGGTGACCAGATCGAAACCGCGAACGCGAGTGTTCATTTCATTCTGGAAATAGCGCACATCTTCGATGTCCGCCCCGTTCGGGAAATTCAGCGCGGCCAGCGCGGCGCGCTCCGCCGCGGTGGTCTTCCGCGACGGCGTCAGCAACAGGCGATCGTCGACCTTGATCTGATAAAAGTCCAGCGTCGCGAGGAAGCCGTCGAAACCGGTGAAGACCATGCCCGCCGATATGTTGAACGAGGTTTCCGGCTTGAGCGAATTCGACCCGAACACGCGTGCCGCGGGCGAACCCGGGACCAGCACGGCGTCGAGAATGAAGCCGCCCAAGCCATCGAGCTGTGAGGTCAGGCTGGTGCCGAACACCTGACCGGCGGCCGGGGCGCGGAAACCCGTGCTGACCGAACCGCGCAGCGCGAAAGCATCGCTCAGTTCGAAACGGGTCGCCGCCTTATAGCTGAAGTTGGTGCCAAACTGGTCGTAATCTTCGTAACGGCCAGCGACCGACAGGTTCCACCACGGCGTGATATCGGCATCGACTTCGGCGAACACCGCATAGCTTGCCGAGTCGAAGGCACCGGCGAATTCGGGCGAAAAGCCCTGGAAGCCGTTCGAACCGGCGGGTAGATCGCGCAACGGGCCGGTCGTGTAGCTGGCTTCGTCGCCGCGACCGATGACATAGGTTTCCTTGCGATAGCTGGCGCCAGCGAAGGCGAGGATATTGTCGGTGAGTTCATAAGAGATTTCACCGTCGAGCTGTATTTCACGCTGGGTCAGCGAACCCGGCTTGAAAGACGTCGGCGAATTGACCCCCATCGAGGCGTTGATCGTGCCGGTAATCGTGTAGTCGACGGTGTTGGTGCCATAGCGCGCCGACAGATCCCAGTTCAACGGCCCGACTTTGTCGCGCAGGCCGACCAAAGCGCTGAAATCCTCGAGGTTGCCCGAAAATTCGGGCGTGAAACCGCCCGGATAGATTGTGGCAAGATTGAACAGCTGGGGATGTGCCAGGGTCAGGTCGAAGCGCGAATTGGCGTAGGTGCCGTGGCCGTTGACGCCGCCGGCGGCAAACGGCTGGCGCAGGCCGAAGGTGACCGAGCTTTTTCCGGTCATATAGTTGCCGAACGTATAGGCTTCGAGTTCGTCGCCCAGTTCGATGCCGGCGTTCCACACCGCCTTGAAGGCCATGTAACGCGGATCGAGATTGCCCTCGAGGATGCTCTCGGCACGCCGGGAACGCCCGCCGCCCGCAGCGCCACCGCGCCGGCGTGGCTGGCTTTCCGGGCATAGGCCTTGGCCTGGTCGGTATATTGCGCGGCCAGATTGAAATAGGCATTGTCGCCGACCGGCACCGCGACGTGGCCCTGAATGTCATAGGTCCGGCCACCGCTGCTGAAATATTCACCGACCTGCCCGATGATCGAGCCGCCGCTTTTCTGCTTCTTCAGCTCCATGTTGATCACGCCGGCGATGGCATCCGAGCCATATTGGGCCGATGCGCCATCGCGCAGCACTTCGACGCTCGACAGCGCGATCGGCGGGATGACGTTGAAATCCTGGCCCTGCGAGCCCGAGGTAGAGGCATGGCCGGTGCCGATCTGCACGATCGCGGCGCGATGACGACGCTTTCCGTTCATCAGCAACAGGACATGGTCGGCCGGCGAACCGCGCAGCGTGATCGGGCGCACGAACGACGATCCGTCATTGCCCTGCAGGCGCTGGGCGTTGAATGCGGGCACCAGCGTGCGCAGCGCATCATTGATGTCGGTATAGCCGGTCGTTGCGATCTGTTCCGGCGAGATGACGTCGATCGCGACCGAACTGTCGGTGACCGAGCGATCCTTGCGGCGCGTCCCGATGACCACGATGTCGCTGCCGCCCTCGTCGGTATCGGCGCCGTCGGTTTCCGGCGGCGGCGTCTGAGCCTGTGCGACAGGCGCGATCGCGAATGCGAGCGCCGAAGACAACAGCAGGCGTGAAACGAACTTCGACATTATTCCCTCCTTGGTAACCCAATTTTCCCACCGAAAACGTTCAATTTCCGGAATCCCTTATATTCTTAATAATTTTCCTATCATAAAATTTATTGCCCAACTAGCAAAATATTCCTATACAGTGGTTGAGACGCAAGAGGCGATGTTCGCCGTCAGTACCGACAGGAGCTTTGACGTGAGGGACATCGCCAAACCGGCCGCGCGCCGCGGTTCGATCCGCCGCACCGATGTGCTGTCGCGCGAACATTAGGACAGCCGTGATCACGGCGGCCGGATCATCGTCCAGAACACAGATTACAAATTTCAGATAACATTCGAAGAATTGGCAGACGAAACCCATGAATGCTCCTGACAATATCGCAATACCCCGGTCGGCCGAACGCGCCGACAAATCGCTCGCCGCGCAGGTGTCATCGACGTTCGACCAGTTGGAGATCGTTCTGCACGATCGGCTCGGTTCCGACCTCCCGGTCTTTTCCCCGATCGACGGATCGGTGCTGGCGACGCTGCGTACCGACCGGCCGGCCGATATCGACACGATGGTCGCCAATGCTCACACCGCCTTTGCCGTGTGGAAAACTGTCCCCGCCCCGCACCGCGGCGAGCTGGTGCGGCGGTACGGCAGCCTCGTGCGAGAGCATAAGGAAGCGCTGTCGTTGCTGCTCTCGATCGAAAACGGCAAGATCCTGACCGAGGCACGCGGCGAAGTGCAGGAGGTGATCGACATCTGCGAATATGCCGTCGGCCTGTCGCGCCAGCTGTTCGGGCTGACCATCGCGTCCGAACGTCCCGAGCATCGGCTAACCGAATATTGGCATCCGATGGGGGTGCTGGGGCTGATCTCGGCGTTCAATTTCCCCGCCGCGGTGTGGGCGTGGGGCACCACCGTCGCACTGGTGTGCGGCGACAGCGCGATCTGGAAACCATCGGAAAAAACCCCGTTGACCGCCCTCGCCTTCGCGCGGTTGCTGGCGAAGACGGCGGACGATTATGATCCGGCGCCCGACCATCTGGTCCAGGTCGCGATCGGCGATGCGCCATGCGGAACCGCGATCGCCGATCATCCCGATGTGGCGATCGTCAGCGCGACCGGCAGCGTGCGAATGGGGCAAGACGTCGCGGTGCGCGTCGCCAAGCGGTTCGGTCGGCCGATCCTCGAACTCGGCGGCAACAATGCGGCGATCGTCGCGCCCAGCGCCGACCTCGACCTCGCGCTGCGCGGCGCGGTGTTTGCAGCCACCGGCACCTGCGGCCAGCGCTGCACCACCCTGCGCCGCCTGATCGTCCACAACAGCATCCGCGCCGCCTTTGTTCAGCGCCTGATCGCGACGTTCACCAGTCTCCAGATCGGATCGCCGCTCGCCGAGCCGACCCACGTCGGACCGCTGATCGACCAGCCCGCCTTTGACGCCATGCAGCGCGCACTCGAACAGGCACGGCGTGAGGGTGGGACGGTGCATGGCGGCGAACGCATCGACCTCGCGGGCGCAGCGGACGGCTATTATGTCCGCCCGGCGATCGTCGAAATGCCGCAGCAAAGCCCTATCGTGCGTGAGGAGACCTTTGCGCCGATCCTCTACGTCATGGGCTATGACACGCTCGACGAAGCGATCGCACTACAGAACGGCGTCCCGCAAGGACTGTCGTCGAGCATCTTCACCAACGATGTCCGCGAAGCCGAGCGTTTTCAATCGGTGCAGGGCAGCGACTGCGGCATCGTCAACGTCAACATCGGCACCAGCGGGGCCGAAATCGGCGGCGCCTTCGGCGGCGAAAAGGTCACCGGCGGCGGGCGCGTGTCGGGGTCCGACAGCTGGAAAAACTATATGCGCCGCGCCACCGCGACGGTGAATTATTCGGCGTCGCTGCCGCTGGCGCAGGGGGTCAAATTCGACCTCGACATCGATCCGTGACAACAGCCCATAAAAATCAAAGGAGAATGAAGATGATCCCCCGGAGTTTGAAACTATTGGCGTCTGCAAGCCTGCTGATGCTGGCCACGCCGACGCTGGCGACCGCCGCCGAAGGCAGCTTCCAGGGCACCTCGCTGCTCGGCAAGCCGATGGTGACGAACCCCGACCGCAATGTCGGCGTCGCCGCCGTCGCGACGCTCGAACGAGCTGCCAAAGATGCCAAGGCGGCGTTCGAAAGCAACATCACCGTCGACACCGCGACTTGGTACGGGCGCATCCTGTTCTATCAAGGCTATGTCAAGGAATCGGCCGCAATCTATGAAACCGCGCTCAAACGCTTTCCCAATTCGGGCAAGCTGATGCGCCATCTCGCGCACCGCCATTTTTCGCTGCGCCAATTCGACAATTCGATTGCGGTCGGACTGAAGGCTGCTGCGCTTTACGAAGGCCAACCGCTCGAACGCGAAAAGCCCGGCCCCGATTATTTCCCCGGCACCCCCGACGTGGTGCAATATTATCTCTATTACCACCTCGGTCAGGCCTATTTCGCCAAGCATGATTTCGACAACGCTGCCAAATGGTTCGCCAAGTCGAGCGAATCCGCCGCGTTCAACCATGATGTCGAGGCGCGCACCGCCAACAGCTATTGGGAATATCTGTCGCTCGCCCGCGGCGGCAACCTGCGCGCGGCGCAGAAGGTGCTCGACGATTACGACCTGACCCTGTTCGAGGTGCAGCCCGACGGCAGATCGACACCTATTTCGACGGCATCGAGCGCGTTTAAAGGCAATAGATCGCCCAAATCCTTCTTCAGCGCTGAGGACACCGGCCGCGCCTTTGCCACCGCCGACGGCGTCGCGGCGTCGACCGCGTACAGCCTCGCCAATTATTACATCCTGATCGGCGAAGCCGAAAAGGCGAAGCCGTGGCTGCAGCGTTCGATCAACGTCGACAGCTGGAGCTATTTCGCCCGGGTCCAGGCCGAGGCCGACTGGTTGCTGCTCTTCCCCGGTCAGCAGCCCTGAAGCCGGCGGGGCAAAGGCGGGCGGCGTCGCCCGCCTTTGCCCCGTTCAGTTCGTCCAATAGACATAGTCCTGACCGTCTTTCCACGGCGCGTTGAGCGGGACGTCGATCCGCACCGGGCCTTCGATCAGCCCCGGCCAGATCGGTTTTGCCATCGGCTTGTTCTGCGTCTCGATCAGCGCCCGCAGCGCCGCGACGCGCGCGGGGTCACTGGCGGCCAGATCATGCCGTTCGGTCGGATCGACCGCGAGGTTATACAGGCGCGCCTTTTCGGGCCGCTTCGTCACCTGCAATTTCCAGTCGCCCGCGCGCACCGCGCGGTAATCGCCCGATCGCCAGAACATCGCCTGCCTTTGAGCCGGCCCGGCAAGGATATTCTCGCTGTCGATCACCCGGTCGCCCGGCACCCTTGCCCGGCGGCGGCGGCGATGGTCGACGCGCCGTTCGCACGGCCGATCGCACGTCTTCGCCGCCGGCACGATCGCCCCGGCCAGCGGCAGATCGTCGGCACGCGGACGCCGCCCTCCAGCACCGTGCCTTTCACGCCGTTGAGCGGGCCGTTGCGGCTGGTCGTCTGCCAAGTGGGACCGCCGTTGTCGCTGGTGAACACGATCAGGGTGTCGCGGCGATCCCCAGTTCTTTCAGCTTCGCCATCACGTCGCCGATGCGCCGGTCCATCTGCGCGATCATCGCGCCATAAACGCGAGTCTTCTCGTCCTTGATCTGCGGCAGCTTGTCATACTCCGCGCGCGTCGCTTGCAGCGGCGTGTGCGGGGCGTTGAACGCCAAATACATAAAAAACGGCCGGTTGCGATTTGCCTCGATCGCCTTCGTCGCCTCGGCGGCGAAATAGTCGGTCATATGGCCCTTCGGATGGAAACGCTTGCTGCCGTTGAAGGTCACCGCGTAGCGTAAATTCGCCCAGATGAAATGGTCGATGCGGTCCCACGGTAGCTTGGCGTTGACGACATCGGGATCATCCTCGGGCAGGAACATCGCCGCGCCGCCGAGCACCGCGAGGCTTTCGTCGAAGCCCTGTGACTGCGGCTGCAACGCGCGCGCTTCGCCCAAATGCCATTTGCCGATGTGCAGCGTGTGATAGCCCGCCGCCTTCACCGCCTCGGCGATCGTCACTTCGCTGCCCGGCACGCCCATGTCGGGATAGTCGGGGATGTCGGGGGTGATCAACTCCTTGTGGAACACCGGTTTGAGCGGTCCGATTGCATCGCCATGCGCCAGATTTTCGGCGAACTGGACCGGGACCGCGGTGAATTCAAAGCCGAAGCGCGTCGGATAGCGCCCGGTCATTATCGCGGCGCGCGATGGCGAGCAGGTGGCGTTGGCGGCGTAGGCGGTGGTGAAATTCATCCCCTCGCGCGCCAGCGCGTCGATGTTCGGCGTCTGGACGATGCCGCCCGCGACCCCGCCGCCATTCAGGCTGATGTCGTTATAGCCCAAATCGTCGGCGACGATCAGGATGATGTTCGGGGGCCGCTGGCCCGCCGGCGCGGCGGCTGGTCCCGATTGCCAAACCACCGCGCGGTTCGGCTGCACCGGATCGCGCCAGTCCTGCAGGAGGCCGGGAAGGCGGTATTTATTGGCTTCGAACGCCCAGTATCCGCCCGCGGATGCCAGTGCCAGAACGCCGAGGGCGGCCCACCGCTTCTTCATCATCTTTCCCCACATCCGCAATGTGTCGGCTTGCCCGAAAACTATTGGCACTATATGTGTCACTATACCGGCGGATACGCAAGATTGTTTGACCTGGGCGCCCGGCTGGGCCAGCGGAGGCGGGATGACGACGGGGGTTCGCAGAGCGGCGCCGCCGAAGGGCGATGCGAAACGGGTCGATGGGCGGCGCGAGCGCGGCCGGTCGAGCCACAAGCGTATCGTCGAGGCGATGATGGAGCTGATCGTCGGCGGCGACCTGGCCCCCAGCGCGGCGCGCGTCGCCGAGGAAGCCGGCATCGGGCTGCGCACCGTGTTCCGCCATTTCGACGACATGGATTCGCTCTATGCCGAGATCACCGCGACGATCACCGAACGGGTGATGCCGATCGTCATGGCGCCCTATCCCGATCAGGACTGGCGCGCCAACCTGCGCGATCTGGTTCGGCGGCGGGTGCGGGTGTTCGAAACCACCCTGCCCTTCAGGCTAGCGGCCAATATCAAGCGCTACCAATCGCCCTTTCTGATGGGCCAGTACAGCAAGGTCGTCATCCTCGAACGCGAGCTGATCCTGCGCCTGCTGCCCGCCCCGGTGCTGACCGACCGGATCGGGGTCGAAGCGTTGTGCGCAGCGCTGTCGTTCCAGACCTGGCGGACGCTGCGCCACGATCAGGGCCTGTCCGCCGAAGAGGCGGGAACGGTGACGCTGCATATGGTCGACATCCTGATCGCGACGATCGGCGACGCCGCGTGATGAGAAGCGGAGCGGCGTTGCTGTCACTGGCGCTGCTCGGCGCGCTGGCGGCGTGCGGCCAGACGACAGACACCCCGCTCGCCGAAGCAAAGGCACCCGAATGTCCGGCGATGCCGGCGCAGGCCTATGCCTGGATTCCCGGCGCGACCTTTGCGATCGGCGCCGATGCACAGCTGCCCGAAGAAGGTCCGGCGCGCGACGTGACTGTTGCCGGATTCTGGATCGCGACGCACGAGGTGACCAACGCCGAATATGCCGAATTCGTCCGCGCGACGGGCTATCGGACGCTCGCCGAACAAAAGCCGCCCGAACTGCCCGGCGCGCCGCCCGAGATGCTGATCCCGGGATCGGCGGTGTTCACCGCGCCGACCGACGGCAATCCGAATTGGTGGCGCTGGGTCGTCGGCGCCGAGTGGCGCCACCCGGCCGGACCCAAAACCAACATCGACGGGCGCGGGCGCGAGCCGGTGGTGCAGATCGGTTATGACGACGCGCTCGCTTATGCGCGCTGGGCGGGCAAGGCTTTGCCGAGCGAAGAGCAATGGGAACTGGCGGCAGCGACCGGCGGTGCCGACCGCAATGTCCCGATCGACGAGGCGGGCAAGCCGCAGGCGAATTATTACCAAGGCGCCTTTCCGGCGCGCGACCTGGGCACCGACGGGTTCACCAGCCGCGCACCGGTCGCCTGTTTCCCGGCCGACCGGCACGGCGTCCACGACCTGATCGGCAATGTGTGGGAATGGACGACCAGCGACGCGGGCACCGACCGCAACGTCATCAAGGGCGGCAGTTTCCTGTGCGCCGCCAATTATTGCGCCCGCTATCGCCCCGCGGCGCGGCAGTTTCAGGAACGCGGGCTAGGCACCGACCATATCGGTCTTCGCCTGATCGACACGGCGCGCCCGGCGCCGGTCAAGTAGTTGGTCATCACCTAACGCAGCGTTGATGCCCGTGTGTCCCTGCGAAGGCAGGGATCCATCTCCCGACAGTTCAAGATGCACCTTCCGGTGATGGGCCCCTGCCTTCGCAGGGGCACGAGATTGAGAAGCTAGGCTCGCCGCCGCCGGCGCCAGCCCCAGATCAGCGCCAGGATCGCAACCAGTCCGCCGCCAAGCCACAACCCGGCCTTGATCGCGCGCTTCTTGCCCTGCTGCTCCCACGCATATTGGTTGATCTGGGCGTCGGCGGTGTAGCCCGCCGGCATGTCGAGCACGCCGTTCGCTCTCGCATAGGCGCGGTAATCGGCCATCATCGCGGCGAAGCGGGCGGGCATCGCGGCGGTCAGGTCGCGCGTTTCGCCGGGGTCGGTCTTGATGTCGTACAGCCGCCATTTCCCGTCGCCGGTGGGGGCGAGATTGCGCACCAGCTTATGGTCGCCGCGAAACAGGGCGGCATTGCCCGACAGTTCATAACCCAGCGGCGCATCGCCATGCACATTGCCGGCCTGGCCGGTCAGCACCGGCACCAGGCTGCGCCCCGTCACCGGTTCGACCGGCTTGCCCTGCCAAACCCCCGCATGGACCGGCACCCCGGCAAGGTCGGCCAGCGTCGGCAGGATGTCGGTGACATGCGCGAGGCCGTCGCTGATGCCGCCGCTGCGCAGCCGTTTATTGCCCGGCCAGGCGACGATCAGCGGCACCCTGAGCCCGCCCTCGGCCGCGCTGAATTTATATCCCGACAAGGGCGAAGCGGCGGCGCTCGCCCAGCCGGGGCCGATCGCGGCGAAGCTGCCGCGCCGCCCGATATTGGCGGTCGCCAGATCATATTGCAGGCCGAGGAACAGCCGGTTGCGCAGGCTGTGAAACGGATCGGTGGGTTCGGCGCCATTGTCGGACAGGAAGACGAAGATGGTGTTGTCGTAATCGCCGCTGGCCTTCAGATGCGCGACCAGCCGCCCGACCTCGCGGTCCATCGCGGTCGCCATGCCGCCGTAGGCCTGCATCACCCGCACCGCCGCGGCGCGCTCCTCGGCATCGAGGCTTTTCCAATCGGGCGTCGTCGGCATCGTCACGATCGGCACGCCGGCGGGCACGATGCCGAGGGCCGCGGCGCGCCTGGCCCGGGCTTCGCGCAGCGCCGTCCACCCGTCCCGATACAGCGCCGCATAGCGCGCGATGTCGCTGTCGGGCGCCTGGATCGGGATATGGTTGGCGAGGAAGTTGATCGAGGCGAGGAAGGGTTTGCCGCTGGCGCGGTCGGCGTCGATATAATCGATCATCTTTTGGACGACGAAGGTCGACGAATAGAAGTTCTTGGGCAGCGTCGCGGGTTTGCCATTTTCGGTCCAGGCGGCGGTGTCGTACATGCCCTCGATCGGGCGCTGTTCGAAATTGTCGGCGCCCGCATCGGCGAGGCTGAAGGCGCGGGTATAGCCCCGCGCGGTGGGTAGCCGGGTCTTGTCGCTGCCCAGATGCCATTTGCCGGTGAGATAGGCATGATACCCCGCCGCGCCGAACAATTGCGCGATCGTCACCACCCGGTGGTTCATCACCGTATCGTATCCGGGCTTGCCGCGGTGCTGATCGGGGATCGTTTCGGGCATGTTGCCCAGCCCGTTGCGGTGGTTCATCACCCCGGTCTGGAGCATCGCGCGCGTCGGCGAGCAGGATCCGGCGACATGGAAGTTCGAAAAGCGCATGCCGGCATAGGCCAGCGCGTCGATGTTGGGGGTCGCGAATTCGGCGCCGAACGATCCGACGTCGCTGAACCCCCAGTCGTCCGCGAGCAGGATGACGATGTTGGGATGGCGCGGCGCGGGGGCTGGGCGCTTTGCCTGCGCGGTGGTCGCGCCGAGCAACAAGGCCAGAGAGAGAATCGGGGTTAGGATGGGGGTGATGATGGCAGCGCGCTCGACTCGCCCGACTGCGGCGGGTGACCCCCCGGTCGTCGAGTACGCTGCCATCTCCCCTCCCCCGCAGATATACTGGCACCCCTTATGCCAATATATTGCCGGGCGCAATGAGAGTCTTGGCCGCGCGCGATCAGCCGATCGGCTTGCCTTCTTCGACGCTCGCCCACTGGCGGCCATCATGGCCGAACAGGATGCGCGTTCCCGCCTGCCGCCGCTGGTGCAGATACTCCATCGTGCGGAGGCCCGCCTCACGATCGACGACCGCTTTCTGCAAGATCATCCGGTCGAGATTGCGTTCGGTGTAGCAGCAGTCGGCGGCGAGCAGGATTTCGCTGCCGCTCGGCAGCCGGACGATGACGCTCTGGTGACCCGGCGTATGGCCATAGGTCGGGACGATCTGCACGCTGGCGTCGCCGAACAGATCGAATTCGCCATCGATCGCCCGGATCGGCTGGCCGGTCGCATAATCGACCGCTTCATACAGCCCCGCTTCTTCGGTCGCCTGCGCTGCGGCGAGTTCGCGCGACTGGACGATCATCGTTGCATTGGGCAGGCTGGCGTTGCCGCCGCAATGGTCGATGTGCAGGTGCGAGTTGATCACCCAGTCGATGCTGGCCGGATCGACGTCGATCGATTTCAGCCGCGCCGCGATCTCCTGCCCCTCGAACCATTGCAGCCCGAATTTGTTGGCGGGCAGCGCATCGGCGAGGGTGCGGCGGTAGCGCACCCCCATGCCGGTATCGAACAGCGCGCGGCCCTTGGGATGATCGATCAGGAAGGAGGGCACCGGACCTTTGAGATAATCGCCCTCTTCGCCCTCGATAAAATAGCCCGGGCGGCACTGGAACCAGCCGGTGTTGAAGGCATAGAGGCGCAGCGTGTCGGTCACCGCTCGCGATACGCGGGGGCGCGTTTTTCGAGGAAGGCGGTCAGCGCTTCCCGATGATCTTCGGTTGCGGACAGGATCACCTGCTGGCGATCCTCGATCGCCATCGCGGCATCGAGGCTTTGCGCGTCGATGTTGAGGTTCAGCGCCTGTTTCGAGAGGCGCAGGCCCCAGGGTGCCGTCGCGAGCATATCGTCGGCGAGCGCGAGGCCGCGGTCGAGCAAAGCGTCTTCATCGACGATTTCGCTGATCAGGCCCGCCGACAATGCGCGCGCCGCCTCGATGAAACGCCCGGTCAGGATCATTTCGGATGCCAGACTGGCGCCGACGAGGCGCGGGAGGAAATAGCTCGACGCCATGTCGCAGCCGCCGAGGCCGATGCGGATGTAGGCGGCGTTGCAGCGGAAGCTCGGCGTTCCGTAGCGGACGTCGGAGGCGAGGAGCAGCGACAATCCGCCGCCGCACGCCGCGCCATGGCCGAGTGCGATGATCGGCTGCGGACAGCGGCGCATCTTGCGATAGATATTGCCGATGCTGGTCTGGGTGCGCAGCGTGCGGAGCACCGGGGTCTCGTCGTTCGCGCGATCCTCCTGAATGTCGAGCCCGGCGCAAAAGCCGCGGCCGGCGCCGCGCAGGATGACGACGCGCACGTCCGGGCGCTCGGCAAGGCCGCCGAAATAGGCGTTGAGCTGCTCGACCAGCCCCTCGTTCAGCGCGTTGAGCCGATCGGGGCGGTTGAGCGTCGCGATCTCGACCGCCCCGCGCGGCTCGATCAGCAGGTCGCTCACAGGCTTTGCCCGTCGTCGATGGTGATGACGGTGCCGGTCACCCCGATCGACGCATCGGACGCGAGGAACAGCAGCGGGGCGTGGAGGTCGGAGGCGGGGCGCATCCGCTGGCGCGGGAAGCTGGCGACCAGCGCCTTGCCGACGTCGCTGGCGAACATGTCGGCGGTCATTTCGGATTCGAAATAGCCCGGCTGGATGATGTTGACGTTGACGCCGCGGCGCGCCCATTCGCGGGCCAGACTGCGCCCCAAGTGGCGCACGGCGGCCTTGGTGGCGCCATACATCGACGAGGCGGGATAGATTTTCTCGGCGGTGATCGACCCGATCAGGATGATGCGGCCGCGGCCGCTGTCGCGGCTGCCCGCCTTGTCGAGGCGCTTTGCCCCTTCGCGCGCGGTCAGGAAAACGCCGCGCAGATTGGCGGCGAGCAGGGCATCGATATCGGCGATATCGAGTTGCAACGCCATTTTTTCGGTGGCGACGCCGGCGTTGGCGATGATCGTATCGACGGTGCCGAACGCCGCCTCGGCGGCGTCATATGCGGCGATGGTCGATGCCTCGTCGGTGACGTCCATCGCGACCGCGACCGCTTCGCCGCCCGCCGCCTGGATCGCGGCGACCTGTTCGGCGAGCTTGTCGGCGCGCCGGGCCGCGAGGACGACGCGGGCGCCCGCCGCCGCGAGCGCTTTGGCAAAGCCCGCGCCCAGTCCCGACGAGGCGCCGGTGACCAGCGCCACCCGGCCGGAAAGATCGAACTTCGGTTGCTCGGCCATCATAGTCCCCTCGTTGTTCGGTTCGTCTTGGCTCCGATTGACGTTTGCGTCAATCGGCGCGCGGCTCGTTAAAACGTCAGGAAAACGGGTTGACGGATCATATTTGTTCCCCTAATGTTCTCTCTGTCGACACCCAACCTCATCCCCCGTTGCGGCCGCCAATGGCGGCGGACGGGGGATAAAGGTTGTCCTTTCTGCCTATCGACCGAAATCCCAGTCGTGGATTGATCGTCGCCGCGAATGGCCGCACAACCGGCACCGGGGTTGGCGGGAAAATCGGGGGCGCACCATGGCATCATCAGTCGGCTTCCTCATGGTCCGGATCTGAACCGGTGCACGCGGTCGAAATGTTCGAACTGGTGCTCGGGCTGCTGGCGCTGGTCATCGCGCTGCACTGGCTGGCGCTCAAGCTCAACTGGCCGCCCGCCACCGCGTTGCTCGTCGGCGGCGGCGCGCTCGCCTTCATTCCCGGGCTACCCGCGATCTCGCTCGATCCCGAACTGGCGCTGGTGCTGTTCCTGCCGCCGCTGCTGATGGACGGCGCTTATTATACCGCGCTCGGGCGGTTCCGGCGCCATTTGCCGGGCATCCTGTCGCTGGCGGTCGGCGCCGTCGTGTTCACGACGCTGGTCGTCGGGGTCGTCGTCCACTGGATCGTCCCCGAGCTGCCGTGGGCGGCGTGCTTCGCGCTGGGCGCGATCGTCTCCGCGCCGGGGCACAATGCGGCGCGGGCGGTGCTGAAGGGCGTCCACCTGCCGCGCCGGCTCGAAGCATTGCTCGAGGGCGAGAGCCTGCTCAACGACGCGACCGGGCTGATCCTGTTCCGCTTTGCCGTCGCGGCGACGCTGAGCGGGGTTTTTCATACCGGCGAAGCGGTTCAGAGTTTCGCCATCGTCGCGGTCGGCGGCGCGATCGTCGGCGGACCGGTCGGCGCTGTGGGTCTTTCTGGCCAAGCGGTTCCGCGACCCGATGCTGGTCATGCTGATCACGATATTATTGTGCTGGGCCGCCTATCTGGCGGGCGAAGCGGTGCATGTGTCGGGGGTGATCGCGACGGTCGCCGCCGGGCTGGTCATGGGGTGGTATCAGCATGTCATCCTGTCCGCCGCCGTCCGCCTGCGCGCGACGTCGGCGTGGCAGATATTGGTGTTCGTGCTCGAGGCGCTGGTGTTCATCCTGATCGGCTTTTCGCTGCGGGGCGCGATCGAACGGATCGGCGGGGTCGGGGCGATCCCCGAGTCGACGGTGCTGGTGCTCGTCGCGGTCGTCCTGACCGTCACCGCCGCGCGCTTCGTTTGGATCTTCGCGTCGGAGGCGGTGCTGAAAATCGCGGGCAAGCTTGGGTTGAAACGCGCGCGGCCGCTGGGCTGGCGGCAGGCGACGGTGCTGAGCTGGGCGGGGATGCGCGGGGTCGTCACGCTGGCGGTGCCATTGACCCTGCCGATCGACATGCCGGGGCGCGACCTGATGCTGATCTGCGCCTTCGCCGTCATCTTTGTCACCGTCGTCGCGCAGGGATCGAGCCTGGGGCTGACGAAGTCCGAGATCGTGAAGTCGATCTCATGGCCCACGGCTGAAACCACGGGAAGCGCGGCGAAGCGGCGATGGCGCGGGCGAGGACGTCGCTCATTGAACGCCCAGAGATCGCCGGGACGCTGATCCATCCGCAGATGCTGGCCGAACATCGCAAGCGGATGGGGTTCATGGAACGCTATGAAGCCGATGCCAGCGCCGCGATGGAGAACCTGCGGCCGCATTTCGACGTTCTGTTGCAGGCGATCGCAGCGGGGCGCGGCGAGCTGATCCGCATCCACCGCGCCGGGCTGATCGAGGACGAGGTGCTCCACGAACTGGAACGCGACCTCGATCTGGAGGAAATGGCGCTGACGTTTCAGCGCGGCGATTAGGGCCGATACGGGATAGCGTCGGGCAGGATCACCCCGACCCGATCGGCATAGGCCTGCCACGCCGCGGCGAGCGCGGCGGCGCGGTCGGGCGCGGTCAGCGACAGGTCGCGCGTCTCGCCGGGATCGCGGGCAATGTCGAACAGCCGCCAAGTCCCGTCGCCGACGTCGGTGAGTTTCCAGTCGCCCTGACGAAAGGCGCGCGATCCAAACAGCTCCGACCCGATGCCGTCGTCGGCACCATAGACGCGCGCGTCGGGCTGGCGCAGCCACGCCGCCCATGAGCGTCCCGTGATCGGACGGACGGTTCGCCCCGCTACTTTCGTGGCGGCGGGATCGACGCCGGCGAGGTCGAGCAGGGTCGGCGCGATGTCGGCGACCGACAGATATTGGGTCGCCGCGCCTTTGCGCTGCGGGATCTTCGCGCCGCTGATGAACGCAACGGCGCGGGTACCGCCCTCGCTCTGATAGCCCTTGGTCAGCCATGACGGCGCGGTCGCCGCCTGCGCCCAGCCCGCGCCATAGGTCAGGTGCGACGACGCGGTGCCGCGATTGGCGAAACTGTTGTCGGCATCTTTCAGCGAGCTGGCCAGCATCTGCGCCCCGGTGGTTTCGACGTCGAGCGCCTCGGCGCCGTTATCGGCGAGGAAGACGATGACGGTGTTGTCGAGCTCGCCCGATACGCGCAGCGCGTCGATCACGCGGCCGACATTCTGGTCGAGCCGGTCGACCATCGCGGCATAGATTTCCATGTTGCGCGCGGCGAGCCGCTGTTGGTCGGCGGTCAGCGAATCCCAGCTGCCATCGCGGTTGCGCGGGGTGTGCGGGATGACGCCGGGCGCGAGAATGCCCAGCTTGCGCTGCCGCGCCAGCCGGTGTTCGCGCAGCACGTCGAACCCCGCGTCATATTGCCCCCTGTAGCGCGCGATGTCGGCGGCCGGTGCCTGGAGCGGCCAATGCGGGGCGGTGAACGCGAGGTAGGCGAAGAAAGGCCGCTCGGCCTTCCTTTCGCTGGCGTCTTCGCTGGCCGTTCGCCGAGGAAGTCGATCAGGCGGGTCGCGAAATAATCGCTCGAATAGAAGTCCGACGGCAGCCCGGCAACCGCCTTGCCGTCCTCGCGATACGTCGCGACCCCGCGGGTGGCGGGGTCGGCGGTGGGGTCGATGTCGGTGCCGAAATGATTGTGGCCGCCCTGCAGCAACGCGAAGCTGCGCTGAAAACCGCGGGCGTGCGGATCCTGGTCGGCGGTCAGCCCGAGGTGCCATTTGCCCGACAGCAGCGTGCGATAGCCATTGGCGCCGAGGCGCTCGGCCAGCGTCGCGACGTCGCGGCGCAAATAGCCTTCATAACCCGGCTTGCCCTTTTGGTTCGGGCGGATCATCTCGGCCATCGTGCCGAGGCCGGCGAGATGATTGTCGGTGCCCGACAGCAGCATCGACCGCGTCGGCGAACAGGTTGGCGCGGTGTGGAACCCCGCCAAGCGGATCCCCGCGAGCGCGAGCTTGTCGAGATTGGGGGTGCGGATTTCGCCGCCGAACGCGCCGAGGTCCGAATAGCCAAGATCGTCGGCGACGATGACGAGCAGGTTCGGCCGCCGATCCTGCGCCTGCGCCGGTACGGACGCGGCCACGAAGATCAGAGCGAGCAGTGAGGCGAAGCGAATCATTCGGGAATCCTTTGGCAATGAAAAGGTCGGCGCGCTCGGGCGAATGAAACCCGGGCGCGCCGCAGACAGGACCGGCGCAGTCACAGGAAGGATTGGGAGAGCCATAGGCGCCGGCCCATCTCGTCAGGCGGGTTCGTATTGAACCGCCTTGTCCTTGCGCACCGTCCGGCTGCGGCGACCGTCGATCGCCACCGGAATTTCGCCGGCGATCGTCGCGCGGCGCAGCGTCCGGCGCTGGAGCCCGAAATCGGCGGTCGCGCGGTGCTGGGTCGCCTGATTGTCCCAGATCGCAACGTCGCCGACGCGCCAGCGCCAGCTCACGACATTTTCGGGCTTGGTGATGTGATCCTGCAGCGTCTGGAACAGCCGCGCACTGTCGGCGGCGTTCAGCCCGACGAACTGTTTGACGAAATGGCCGAGCAGCAGGCTGCGCTGGCCGCTGACCGGATGGACGCGCACCACCGGATGTTCGGTTTCGTAGACGGTCGAGGCAAAGACGTTGCGATGTTCCGCGATGCGTTTGGCCGCGCTTTCGCCGTCGGGTGCCGATTGCAGGATTGCGGCATAGTCATAGAGGTTGG
This sequence comes from Sphingomonadaceae bacterium, assembly GCA_965283845.1. Taxonomy (GTDB): domain Bacteria; phylum Pseudomonadota; class Alphaproteobacteria; order Sphingomonadales; family Sphingomonadaceae; genus Sphingopyxis. The sequence continues at coordinate 174,858 of CBDIQD010000003.1, read as the reverse complement.
TGTGCGTCGCCCACAGATTGTTGACGAGCTGGCGCAGCACTTCGGGCAGGCCTTCATAGGCGGTCTCGCCATTGGCCCATTGGGTGTCGCCGCCCGCCTCGGGGATCGTCAGTGCGCGCAGGATCGACGCCTTGGGATAGGCATCGACGAAGGTCACGTCGGTGTGCCAGCTCGACGCGGCGTAGCCTTCCTTGCTGTCGAGTTCGAGCAGGTAGCGCGATCCCTCGGCGACCGGCACCGTCGGATGCGCGATCGGGTCGCCGAGCAATGCTGCGAAATCCTCATGCTCTGCATCGGTCAGATGCTGCTGGTCGCGGAAGAACAGCACCTTGTGCCGCACCAGCGCCGCTTGGATCGCCTGTACCGTCGCGGCGGGCAGGTCGCCCGACAGCTGTACGCCATTGACGATGGCGCCGATGGTGCCGGTTACCGGGGTGACGTCGAGGTCGATGCTTTTGTCGCGCGCATTGGCGTAGCTGTTGTGTAGGTCGGTCATGTCAGTCTCCTTTGGGAATTATCGGTGGGCAGGCGGGGGTCATTCGGCGAAGGCGTAATCGGGCGGGCCCGGATCGAGCTGTCGGCGAATTTCGGCATGCGCCGCCTCGTCGAGCGGGAAACGCGCGATCAGAGCGGCGGACAAGGCGTGGGCGATGGCGGGGCCGGCGGCGAAAACGATCAGCAGGCCGGTCAGCGCTTCGGGGCTGTTCGCGGCCTTGGGATCGAAACCCAGCCAGCTGACGAGCGGCAGCGCGATGCCGATGGCGACCGCGGTCGCGGTCTTGCCGGCGAGGCTGAACACCGAATAATACAGCCCGGTGCGATCCTCGCCGCTGTCGAGGCGATGTTTGTCGGCGACGTCGGCGACGATCGCGCGCAGCATCAGATTGCCTGAACCCTGCGCCAGCCCCTGCGCCAGCGTCAGCGCGAGCAGCAGACCGAAGGTGTCGGGGGTGACGAGCAGCAGCGACAGGTTGATCGCGACCTGGACCAGTTCGCCCGCGACGGCGGTGCGATGCTTACCATAGCGGCGACCGATCTTGAGCCAGATCGGGCCGGCGAAGATGCCGAAGACGAACTGGAACAGGAACAATCCGCCCGCCCATTCGGGGCGGCCCATGTAGAAGGTGACGAAAAAGACGATCAGCGCGGCACGGATATTCTGGGCCAGCGTTACCGCGAAGTCGGAGGCGAGGACGCGGAGCAATAATGGTTCACCGGTGATCGCGCGGATCGTTTCCTTCAGGCTGGGTTTGCCGACCGGGACCGGCGGCAGCGGCGGTTCGCGCAGCGCGGTGAGGGTCAGGACCAGCGCCGGGACGATCGACAGCAGCACCAGCCCGCCCATCAGCGACAGTTGCAGATGTCCGTCGCCGGGGCGCAGTTGGTCGGCGATGGTCGGCAGGATCAGCGTCTGCCAGCAACGCCGCCGACGTCATGACGGTTTGATAGGTCGCGATGCGGGTGCGTTGGTGATAGTCGCCCGACACCTCGCCCGACCACGCCTGAAACGGGATCTGCACCGCGGTCCAGCCGAGATAGAAGAAGAACAATACGATGCCGAGCGACAGCGGCGTCACCCCGAACGGCGGAAAGAACAGAAAGATCGACGACAGGCCGAAGATCACCCCGCCCGCCGCGATCCACGGCCGGCGGCGGCCATAGGCCGAGCGGGTGCGGTCGCTGAGCGACCCCATCACCGGATCGGCGATCGCGTCCCAGAGTCGCCCGAGCAGAAAGATGACCCCGATCACCGTCAGCGACAGGCCGTAATCGCGCGCATAGATGACCGGCAGATAGACGCGCGACCGGCAATCCGGCGGCGGCGAGCGGCACCGCGACCGCCGAAAAGCGGACGAGCTGGGCCGAGGTGGGGGCGGCGCGCTGCTCATCACAATTTCGTCCGCAGCGTGGCGCCGATGGTGCGCGGTTCACCGATCAGCGCGGTGACGATGCCGGTGTTGGCGGCGCTCAGGGTCTGGAAATACTCCTGGTCGAACAGGTTGCGCGCCCATAGCGACAGGTCGAACAGACCGTCGTCGGTGCGGATGCCGATGCGGGCGTTGGCGATGCCGTAAGCGGGGACATCGGCATAGCGGCTGTCGCTCGACGAGGTGTTGAAGGTCGAGCGGTGCGAATAATCCGCATGGCCGTAAAGCGACAGGTCGCGCCCGCCCAAATTGCCGAGCGGTGCCGACACATCGCCGCCGAGCGTGTAGGTGAATTTCGGCACCCCGGGCAGCTGTTCGCCGGTCAGGTCCTGGATGCCGCCCTGATTGAGCCGCTCGGGCGCCTGCGGGGCGGTCCGATAGTCGCTGTACGTCGTGTCGGCATAGGCAACCGAGGCATAGAAGCTCGCCCGCTCGCTCGGCGCGAAATTAAGGTCGCCTTCGACCCCGCGCGAGCGCACGCCGGGGATATTCGCGATATATTGGCGGACATTGACCGTGTTCGGCACCTGTTCGGTGATCGCGGTCTGATAATCGCTGATCTCGGTCCAATAGCCCGCGACGTTCAGCGTCACCGCCTGGTCGAACCATTGCGACTTGATCCCGATCTCGTAGTTGTCGACCTTTTCGGGCTCAACGTCGGGGTCGATCCCGGCAGGAAGGTTGGTGAGGTTGAGCCCGCCCGATTTGTTGCCGCGCGAATAGCTCGCATAGGCCAGCGCGTCGTCCGAGAACTGCCACGACAGCGTCGCCAGCCCCGAAACGCTGTTGTCCTTGAAGCCCGTCGAGTAACTGGTGACCGGGTTGAACTGCGCGCGGAGCGCCGCCGCCTGTGCTGCCAATCCTGCCGGCAGGGTTGCGAGGTTGGTCCCCGCGACATGGAATTGCGTGAACGAGCCGCTTTTCTTTTCGTGCGTGTAACGCAGCCCCGCGGTCAGCGTGAGGCGATCGGTGAATTTCCAGTCGAGCTGGCCGAACAGCGCATAGCTTTTGGTGCGCGGGTCAGAGGTCGAATTCGCCTCGAAGCCATTGAGCGCGGCATCCCACGCCGCGAGCGGGATCGGCGACGTCGCGGGGCGGTTCCACAGCGCCGCCGCGGGGCCATAGGCACTGGCGCCATAGCCGCGGATGATTTGCCAGAAATAATAGGCGCCGACGACATAGTCGATCGGGCCGTCGCTGTCCGACGCGAGGCGGAGTTCCTGGCTGAACTGGCGCTGGCGGTTCGCCTGCTGCGCCTTGACGACGACCGGCAGCGAGGCTGAATCGCCGTCGTTGGCGGGGTTCCAGTCCCACCAGCGATAGGCGCTGATCGAGGTCAGCCGGGCGGCGCCGAGGTCCCAATCGACCTGCCCCGACACGCCGTAGCCGTCCATGTTCGATTGATAATGGCTGTCGGCCTCGCCGCGCCGGGCGAAGGGATCGATCGTCGGAAAGCTGTAGCCCGGGAAGCGCGCCGCGCGCTCGGCAAAGCTGTTCGGGATCGCCGCACCATTGTCATAAGTGCCGAAATAGTCGGCGAAGACATTGAGCACATGATTCTGTTTCTGGCGCGCGAAGTCGCCGATGATGCGCAGCTCGACGTCGGCGGTCGGGGTGAACAGCAATTGCCCGCGCACGCTCCAGTTCGAATAATCCTGCGCGCGCTCGTTCTGGGTTATGTTGTAGAGGAACCCGCGGCGTTCGGTGCTCGACCCGCTGATCCGGACCGCGAGCAGATCGTCGATGATCGCCCCCGACGCCGATGCGCGCAGCTGATAATAGCCATAGTCGCCGACGCTCGCCTCGCCCGAAAATTCGGGATCGAAACTCGGTTTGCGCGAGGTGATGTTGATCGCGCCCGAAGTGGTGTTCTTGCCGAACAAGGTCCCCTGCGGCCCGCGCAGCACCTCGATCTGTTGCAGGTCGACCAGGTCGAATTGCGACTGGCCGACGCGGCCGTAATAGACGTTGTCGACATAGAAGCCGACGCCGTTTTCGAGCCCGTCGTTGGTCAGCGCGACGTTGCTGCCGAGGCCGCGGATGTTGATGTTGGTGTTGCGCGGGTTGAAACTGAACACCTGCAGGCTGGGGACGATCTGCTGGATCTGGGTCAGCGCGTAATTGCCCGTCGCCTCGAGCTGCGCGGCGCCGACGACCGACAGCGCGATCGGCACGTCCTGCGCGCTTTCGTCGCGGCGGCGGGCCGACACGATGATCTCGCTGCCGTCATATTCGCCGTAAGCGGCGGCGGCTTCGCCCGCGCCCTCGGTGGCCGCGGCAGCGGTCTCGGCCTCGGATGCCCAGGCAGGGGCGGCGGGGAGCAGCAGGCTGGTCCCGAACAGCAATCGCAGACGGACTTTTGAAGTATATTTCGACATCAAATAATTTCCCCGGGCGGCGATCCCGCCCCCTTTTTTTGGTGATGAAAGCGGGCGACGGGCGCCCGGTCGGACCGGCCATCCGCCAGCCCGCCGCCCCATGCAGCGCGGGCGGCGCTGCGCAGGGACGCGGGATAGCGAGCCAGATCCGACAGGTCGGATTGGGTCAAAAAAGGCATGATATTCCTCGCTCCGGTCCGAGGACGGGCCGGATATCTGGCGCAGGCCGCTCGCGTGAGGAGGCCCGGTGGAGGATGGAAGTCGCGGCTATCCGCGGCGCGACGCGGTCGGTCCGCTATCGCACGCCCGATATCGCCGGCGCTCGTTTACAGTCTGGTGCTACACATACGCATCGCAAGTCCCCTAATCCAAAAGGGGGAACGCAATGCCTGGCGATGTCGCCCGAGCATCACGCGCTTTAGCCGTTGGTAACGCGGAGCAAGCTGCTTCCCGATCAAAAGCCGCGGGTCGAGAGGGCGGGAGAGCCCGTCAATCGTTTCGACCAGTCCCGAATGACAATGTCTACTTAATCGATTGATTTTAGATTCGTCAATCGTGGAGCCGCATTTTGCGGCGAAGAAAATCTTTTGCGCGACAAGCCGGGGCTTAGGGGACGCAGGGAAGGAGGCTCGACGCAACCCGGCGCGGGGCGGCGGCGTTTGCCCGTCATGCAATCACAGTCAGTTATCCCATGACGCCGCGCTGGCCCTCCACCCTCTGGGTCGTGCGCGGCGGTCGCGCGCGGCAATCTCGCGCGCGCCGCCGACGCGGCGGGCGCGCACCGCATCGCGCTCGATCACCGCGACGTCGATGTGCCGCTGTCCGATCTGGGCGAAGAGCAGGCGCAGGCGCTTGGGGAATGGTTCGCCAGCAGCGAAGAGGAGGCGCGGCCCGACATCCTGCTCACCTCGCCCTATGTGCGCGCGGTGCAGACCGCCGAGATCTTTCGCGCCGCGGGCGGGTGCCCCGGCGACACCCCGATCTGCGTCGACGAGCGATTGCGCGAGAAGGAATTCGGCATCCTCGATGGCCTCACCCACTTCGGCATCGACGCCGAGCATCCCGAACAGGCCGCGCTGCGCAGCTTGCTTGGCAAATTCTATCATCGCCCGCCGGGCGGCGAAAGCTGGTGCGACGTCATCCTGCGGCTGCGCTCGCTGCTCGACACCGTATCGCTGCATTATGGCGGGCGCCGCGTGATGATCGTCGCGCATCAGGTCGTCGTGCTGTGCCTGCGGACGATCATCGAAAATCTGGGCGAACGGGACATCCTCGCCATCGACAAGGAGGGCGACGTGGCCAATTGCGCGATCACCGAATATCGTTTCGATCCCGGGGCCGGCCGCGACGGCAACCTGATGCTGTCACGCTATAATGTGACCGCGCCGATGGCCGGCGAGGTCCCGGTCACCCGCGAACCCGATGCGATGGTGGCCGCGCGTGGCTGAGGCGATCGCGCTGGACACCGCGTGGCTGAAAGCCAATCCGCTGCCCGACCATCATGACAATGTCGACAAGAACGGCCGCGGCCGGGTGCTGATCGTCGGCGGTTGCCGGCGCGTCCCGGGCGGGATGCTGCTGACCGCGGAAGCGGCGTTCCGGTCGGGGGCGGGCAAGGTGACGATCGCGACGATCGAGTCCGCCGCCATTCCGCTGGGCATCGCCTTTCCCGCCTGCGCGATCGTCGGCCTGCCCGAAACCGCGGGAGGCGAAATTTCGCCCGACAGTGCCGATCTGCTGTGCGCCGAATTCGCCAATCACGACGCGATCATTTTCGGACCGGCGATGATCGACGAGGCGATCGTCGGAACGCTGCTGACGGCATTGCTGCCCGCCCTGCCCCGCGACATGTTCCTGTTGCTCGACGCCTTCGCGCTGCGCGCCGCGGTCGATCACGCCGATGCCATTCGGGCGCGCGGCGACCGCACCGTGCTGACCCCGCACGAGGGCGAGCTGGCGGCGCTGCTCGATGTCGACAAGGACGACATATCGCGCGACCCGCTGGCCGCGCTGGGCGAGGCCGCGGCACGGTTCGGTGCGACGGTGATGGTGAAGGGCGCGACGAGCCATTTGATCGAGGGCGAAACCTGTCTGTCCTATGCCGGCGGCGGGCTGGGGCTGGCGGTCAGCGGATCGGGCGACGTGTTGGCGGGGTTTATCACCGGGCTGGCGGCGCAGGGGTTGCCATCGTTGCAGGCGGCGGCGTGGGGCATCTGGCTGCATGGCGAAGCCGGCCGGCGCCTGGGCGAAACACTAGGGCCGATCGGCTATCTGGCGCGCGAACTGACCCCGCTCGCCCCCGGGTTGATGCGCGGCGTCTGACCGCCGACATCGCGGATAGCGACCAGCCCTGGTTATCCGTAAAAAGGCCATATGCGCACCCGACTCAGCATCTGTATCAAAAAGGCTTCGTATCGATCCGAGGAGGAAGCGCTGGTTGCCGCTCGGCGCTCTGCATTGGAGCTGCGGACCTATCGTTGCGACCGCTGCCGGCGGTTCCATTTGACGAGCCGCACCAAGGGCAAGCGTCCGCCGCGGTAAGACGAAATCCGATCGCCACGATGACCCCGCGATGCGACGCCCCGCCCGCACCCGCCGCGTCGAATCATCTTGGCGAGCCGCGCTTCGCCGTCCTAAGGCGTCTTTACGATCAGGGAGAGCCAGAGCCGATGTCCGAAGCCCAGCAGCCCAGCTATCCCGAAATCCGCGAGGCGGTGCGCCGGCTGTGCGCCGGGTTTCCGGGTGAATATTGGCGGGCGCTCGATCGCGACCGCATCTATCCGACCGAATTCGTCCGCACCCTGACCGAAGCGGGGTTCCTGTCGGTCCTGATCCCCGAGGATTATGGCGGGTCGGGCCTGGGGTTGGGCGCCGCGACCGCGGTGCTCGAGGAAATCCACCGCTCGGGCTGCAACGGCGGCGCCTGTCACGCGCAGATGTACACGATGGGCACGCTGCTGAAACATGGGTCGGAGGCGCAGAAGCAGGCCTATCTGCCGGCCATTGCCAGCGGCGACCTGCGCTTGCAGGCGTTCGGGGTGACCGAACCGTCGGCCGGCACCGACACCACGCGCATCCGCACCTTTGCCAAGCGGGTCGGCGACAAATATATCGTCAACGGCCAGAAAATCTGGATCAGCCGCGCCGAACATTCGGACCTGATGATCCTGCTGTGCCGCACCACCCCGCGCGAGGAATGCGCCAAATCGTCCGACGGGATGAGCGTGCTGCTCGTCGATATGCGCGAGGCACAGGACCAGGGGCTGACCATCCGGCCGGTCCGCACCATGCTGAACCACGCGACGACGGAATTATTCTTCGACGACCTGGAGGTGCCCGCCGCGAACCTGATCGGCGAGGAGGGCAAGGGCTTTCGCTATATCTTGTCGGGGATGAACGCCGAACGCATCCTGATCGCGTCCGAATGCATCGGCGACGGCCGCTTTTTCATCGACCGCGCATCCGCCTATGCCAAGGAGCGCGAAGTGTTCGGGCGGCCGATCGGGCAAAATCAGGGCATCCAGTTTCCGATCGCGCGCGCCTATGTCCAGCTCGCCGCCGCCGCCGAGATGGTCGACAAGGCGGCGCGGTTGTTCGACGCCGGGCAGGACGGCGGGACCGAGGCGAATATGGCCAAGATGCTGGCGTCGGAGGCCAGCTGGTACGCCGCCGACATGTGTGTCCAGACCCACGGCGGGTTTGGTTTTGCCGAGGAATATGACATCGAGCGCAAGTTCCGCGAGACGCGGCTGTATCAGGTCGCACCGATCAGCACGAACCTAATCCTGAGCCATGTCGCGACCCATGCGCTCGGCCTGGCCGCGCTTCGCCAGACGATGCAGTCCGCCGGGCACGCAGGCCGAAATCCGTCGCGATCCTGGCCGCGCGGCGCCGCTGGCGGGGCTGGCGGCTTGACCAGCGTCGCGCGAGCGCGAGTGCCGCGTGCCGGTGATCGACCACTGGCTCAGTGCGCCTGCCCGACGCGCGCCGAGTCGGCGATCGGCGACGATGCGCCATCCGCGCCGCGACGAGGCCGGCCTGTCGCCGGCCGATCCCCTGCCACCGCATGTGGGCCGGCGGGCGTATCGAATTTTTGCATGCCCTGCGTCGGCGCGGCGCTCACCCGGGTGACGACGATCGCGGCGATCGCGCCGAAACGCGGTGCCAGCGGCGACCTGTTGTTCGTGACGCTGCGCCACGACATCATGGCGGACGATGTCCCGGCGATCCGCGAGGAACAGGATCTGGTCTATCGCGCCCCTGCCGTCGGTCCCGCGCCCGTGCCCAGCCCGCCGCCGGCGCCCGAGCCCGCCGATGCGGTCCGCCGCGTGGCGCCCGACCCGGTGCTGCTGTTCCGCTATTCGGCGCTGACCTTCAACGCCCACCGCATCCATTACGACCGCGATTATGCCCGCGATGCCGAGGGCTATGCCGGACTGGTCGTCCAGGGTCCGCTGATCGCCACCTTGCTGATCGATCATGCGATGCAGTCGATCCCCGGCATCGCGCCGAAACATTTCCGGTTCCGCGCCGAAGCGCCGCTCACCGACGGCGCGCCGTTCGATCTTTGCCTGACGCGCGCGGATGGTGGCGCGCGGTTGTGGGCGCGCGATGCGGACGGGCGGACGACGATGCGCGCCGACGTGCAGGGTTAGCGGCATCGATATTGCGGAAACACCGGCTGGCTGGGGCGGCAGGATTCGAACCTGCGAATGGCGGCATCAAAAGCCGCTGCCTTACCACTTGGCGACGCCCCAACGGGCCGGTGCGAGCGCGCTCTATAGCGCCTTCGCCCCTGTTGGCAAGGCGGCCTTAAAGCCGCGTCACCCAGCCGTGCGGATCGGGCGCGCGGCCGCGCTGGATGTCGACGAGCTTGTCCTTCAGCATGCCGGTGACCTGCCCCGGACCGCCGGCGCCGATGGTAAAGCCGGTGTCGCCGCGCGTGACCTTGCCGACCGGGGTCACCACCGCAGCGGTGCCGCAGGCGAAGGCTTTCGCGTCAGCTTGCCGCTCTCGGCATCGGCGCTGCCACTGGTCGATCGCATAGGGCTCTTCGCGCACCGTCAGCCCGGCGCCTTTCGCCAGGGTGATGATCGCGTCGCGGGTGATGCCGGGCAGGATCGTGCCGGTCGAGCGGCGGGGTGATCGATCGCTGCCGTCGTCGAACACGAAGAACATGTTCATGCCGCCGAGCTCCTCGATCCAGCGGTTCTGTCGGCGGCGTCGAGGAAGACGACCTGGTCGTGCCCCTTGGCGCATCGCCTCGCGCTGGGCGATCAGGCTGGAGGCATAGTTGCCGCCGCATTTGGCGGCGCCGGTGCCGCCGGGCGCGGCGCGGGTATAATCCTCCGACACCCAGAGCGAGATCGCCGGGGCGCCCGATCTTGAAGTAACGTGCCGACCGGCGAGGTGATGACGAGGAACATGGTAATCCGGCCGCCGGCTTCACCCCCAGGAACACCTCGCTCGCGAACATGAAGGGGCGCAGATAGAGCGCGCCGCCGTCGACCGGCGGGAACCAGTGCGCGTCGGCGGCGACCGCTTCCTTCACCGCGGCGATGAACAATTCCTCGGGCATTTCGGCCATCGCCATGCGGCGCGCGCTGGCGTTGAAGCGCGCGGCATTGGCCTCGACCCGGAACAGCGCCATCGACCCGTCGTCGAGGCGATACGCCTTTAGCCCTTCGAAAATTTCCTGCGCATAATGGAGCACCGCGGTGGCGGGGTCGAGCGTCAGCGGACCGCGCGGCATCACCTGCGCATCATGCCAGCCGCTTCCCTCGGTGTAGCGGATCGACACCATATGGTCGGTGAAGACGCGCCCGAACACCGGATCGGCGATCGCCGCCGCCCGTACCTCGTCCGCGACCGGATTCGGATGCGGCAGATGGGTAAAAGCGGGAGCGGACATGCGAAAACACCTGTGGCTTGGGGGACGATGGTGCGCGCCTCTTGCCAAAGACGGACGCGGCGCGCAACGATAGTCGCCATGTCAGAGGAAAATTTTCTTTCACAAGTCCCCGCTGCGTCTGCCCTTTTCTTGCGCGAAGACGAGGTGCGCCGCGGCATCGAATTCCTGTTTTTCGCGCATGCGTCGCTGTGGCGATCGATCGACGCGCGGCTGGCCGAACAGGACCTGGGCCGTGCCCATTACCGCGCGCTCTATTTCATCGCGCGGCAACCCGGGCTGACGATTTCCGACCTGCTCGCGCTGCTCGGCATCACCAAGCAGTCGCTGGGGCGGGTGGTGAAGGATCTGGAGGCGCGCGAGATGTTGACGACGCGGCCGGGCAACCGCGACCGGCGGCAAAAGGAATTGCGCCTGACCGAGGCGGGCCGCACGATCGAGGCCGCGACCTTCGCCCTGCTGCGCGACACGATGAGCCGCGCCTATACCCAGGCGGGGCAGCAGGCGGTGACCGGTTTCTGGCACGTCAACGAGGCGCTGATCCCGGCCCGCGACCGCAGCCGCATCGCGGCGCTGGGTCGCGAGCCGCGCTGAAGGGAAACCCAATTCCGTTCGCATCGAGCGAAGTCGAGATGCCCCTCAGCCTTGCGCCACACCGTTGGGTGTCTCGACTTCCGGCATAGCCGGAAGTTTATCCTGAGCGCCTGCCAAGGCAGTCGAAGGGCTCGACACGAACGAGAATTATAGCGGTTACCCCTCACCCCGCGCGATGTCGGCGAGCTCGCGGCCACGGTCGCGGGCGGCGCGCAGGACGTTGGTGAGCAGCGCGGCGATTTGCCCGTCGCTGTCGAGCACGTCGAGCCCCGCCTGCGTCGTGCCGCCCTTGCTCGCCACCTGTCCGATCAACACCCCGGGCTTTTCGCCGCTATCCGCCAGCAGCGCGGTGGCGCCGCCGAAGGTCGCGGTGGCCAGCGCCAGCGCATCTTCGCCCGACAGGCCGAGCCGCTCGCCCGCCGCCGCATAGGATTCGATCAGGCGAAACACAAAGGCGGGGCCGCTGCCGGTGAAGGCGGTGACCAGGTCCATCGTCGAATCGTCGGGCAGCGTCACCGTCTGTCCCAGCGTCGCGAGCAGCGCGGCGATCGCCGCGTCGTCGGCGTCGCCCAGCGTTGCCACCGCCGACACCCCGGCGCCGATGCGCGCCGCCAGATTGGGCAGGATGCGCACCTGCGCCCGGGCGTCGGGGAAACGCGCCGCGAGATCGGTCAGCGACACGCCCGCCAGGATCGACAGCAGATGGACGTCGCCGGTCGCCAGCGGGGCCAGAGCCTCCGCCACGTCGCCCAGCTGCTGCGGCTTCATGCCCAGCATGATCCAGTCGGCGGCGCCGCCCGCGGCCTGCCATGCGTCGAGCGACGCGTGCTGGACGACACCGGCGCGCGGCGTCGCGAGCGGATCGACGACCGCCACCTGCGCCGGATCCAGCCCCGCCGCCAGCCAGCGATCGAGCATCGCGCCGGCCATGGTCCCACAGCCGACCAACATCAGTCGGCCGGAAAAATTCCGCAAAGCTTTGGTCATAATCTTATCTTTTCTTGGTCCTAGCGGCAGCTGCTCTCGGGTCCCGACAACAGGTCGAGACAGCGGCCGTCGATCTTGCTGGTATCGACCGGCACCCCGATCAGCGACGCCAGCGTCGGCAATATGTCCACGGTCATCACCGCATTGGGCTGTTCGAACCCGGTCATTCCCTTGCGCCAGAACAGCATCGGCACGCGGCGGTCATAATCCCACACCGATCCGTGCGTCGCGACATAGCCCAGCCCCGATTCGGGGATCGGCGTCACCCGCGGTTTCAGCACGACGATGAAATCGCCCGATCGCCCGGGATAATAGGAAGCGCGCAGCTTGTCCTTGAGCGACCAGACGTCGGGGGCGCGTTTCGAGACCGGCTGCGCCGCCAGTTCCTCGCCCGTCACCACCGCCTCGATCTGCGGATGCGCGCGCCAGCGGGCCAGCAGTTCGGTCGATGCCGCCTTGCGCTGCGCCGGGGTCAGCGTCTTGGCCAGATACATGTCGCCGAACGGGCCGTCGCTGTAGAGCAAGGGCTGTGGCAGGCCGAGCTTTTCGGCGACCGCCTTGCCCAGCGCCTCGGGGTCGAGCGCGGGATCGACGCGCTCGGCGGCGGGCCAGGCGTTTTGGCGGTTGCGTTCGGGCATGTCGTGGCCGCCATGATCGGCGGTCAGCGCGACGGCGTAGTCGATGCCGGTCGCGTCGAGGCGCGCGAAGAAATCGCTCAGCTCGCGGTCGAGACCCGCCATCTGCAGGCACATCTCGCTGCCTTCGGTGCCGGTGCCGTGGCCGACATAATCGGTCGCCGACAGGCCGACGATCAACAGGTCGGTGCCGCTACCCTCGCCCATCTTGCGCACCTGGCGCAGCGCCGCGGCGGTCGCGAGCTTCTGCACTTGCTCGCCCTCGATGGCGCCATGAACTTGCGGAAATCGCCGGCGTCGCGCGCCATGCGGCCGGTGCCGACGGTGGCGCCCTTGTCGCCGACCGGGATCGCGATGTCGTGGGCGGCGCAATCGGCGGGCAGCGTCAGGCCGGGCGCGGCTGCGCGATCGCGGCGGCGATCGCGGCGCTCGCCTGCTGCGCCAGGCCGACTGTGTGCAGCAATGGCTGTCGCCGCCGTGGGGGCGAGCCACATCAGCTCGTCGGCCTGATGCCCGCCCATCATGATCGCGGCGCGGTCCTTGCCCGCGACCGACACAACCTGCGCCTTGGGATCGCGCGCCTTCATCAGGTCGCCCAGCGTCGGGACGAGCAGATGCTTTGCCGACGGCGAATATTTGCCGCCGCCCGACGCGGTGCCGGCGACGCTTTCATCCTCGGCGCAATAGACGCGCTTGTCTTCGCGAGCGACCGCCAGGTCGAAATAATTGTTGGCCACGATGCCCGCGCGCCCGGGGTGGCTGCCGGTCAGGATCGTCGCATGGCCGGGGCAGGTTTCGGTCGCGCCCTGCGCCTGATAACCCGAGGGAAAAACCGCGCCCGAGGCGAGACGGGCGAGGCCACCGGTGAACTTGCCGCGATATTCGGCGAACAGGTCAGCGGAAAGCTGATCGACCGCGATCATCACGATCAGCTTGGGCGGCGGCGTCGCGGCTGTAACCTTTGCCGCGGGTGGCGACGTATCCTGGGCGAGGCCGACGCCGGCGGCGGTCACGCAAAGCACGGCGGCAACGGCGGTGGTCAGGCGTTTGAAGGTCATCAGAACATCTCCATTGCGGCAGCGTCAGTGCGGGCTGTCCTCTCGACGAAAGCCGCCTATATGGCAAGCCTCGAGAGATGGACGACAGCGGAACGGGCATGGATCGCAGGAAAGACGGATTTATGACGATATGGGGGCGCGCGGCGGCCGCGCTGATCGCGCTCGTTCTATTCGCGCTCAGCCCCGTGGCGGCACAAACGACGCATATCCAGCCGCGGCTGGTCGCCGAATCGGCGGCTCCGGCCCCCGGCGGCGCGACCGCGATCGCGCTGACGATGACCCCCGAAAAGACGTGGCACGGCTATTGGGTCAACGGCGGCGATGCGGGATTCGGGCTGTCGGTCGACTGGAACGCGCCCGAGGGCGTCACGATCGCCCCCTTTCGCTATCCGGTGCCCGACGCGCTGATCCTGTTCGGCATGATGAACCATGTCTATGAGCATCCCTATGCGCTGCTCGCCGAGGTGCGGATCGACAAAAGCATCGCGCCCGGCACCGACCTGACATTGTCGGGGGTCGCCAACTGGCTCGCCTGCACCGACAAGGTGTGCGTTCCCGAAAAGGCGGTGATTTCGGTGGCGTTGAAGGCCGGCGACGGGACGATCGCGCCCGCATCGCGCGCCCGTTTCGACGGCTGGCGCGCGCTGCTGCCGCAGCCGCTCGACCGGCATGGCACCTGGGAACGGCGCGGCGACATGCTACGCTTTTCCATCCCCCTTCCCGCCAGCACCGCGATCGACGCGCCGCATCTGTTCGTCGAGACGCGGGATGTGGTCGATTATGCCGCGCCGCAGCGGTTCAGCCGCAACGGCGACCACATCATCGTCGAAACGCGCGTGAAGGGCGAAAAGGCGGGGCCGGTTTCGGCGTTGCTGAAGCTCGGCGGCGGACGCGGGCTGTCGTTGACGCTCGAACCCGGTGCGGTCCCCGCCGCCGGCGAGGCGATCGCCGGCAAAGCCGGCGGCATCGACATGGGCCTGTTCTGGACCGCGCTGGGCGGTGCGATTCTGGGCGGGCTGATCCTGAACCTGATGCCCTGCGTCTTTCCGATATTGAGCCTCAAGGCATTGAGCCTCGCGCGATCTGGCGGCGATGCGCGAAGCGCAAAGGTCGAGGCGCTCGCCTATACCGCAGGAGCGATCGTCACCGCGCTGCTCCTCGGCGGCGCGCTGCTCGCGCTGCGCGCGGCGGGCGAGCAGGTCGGCTGGGCGTTCCAGCTTCAGCATCCCGTCAGTGTACTCGCGCTGCTGCTGCTCGCGCTGGCGATCACGCTCAACCTGCTTGGTGCCTATGAACTGCCATCGTTCGGCCGCGGACAGGCGCTTGTCGACAAAGGCGGCGCGGCGGGCGGTTTCTGGACCGGAGCGCTGGCTGCCTTTGTCGCGACGCCGTGCAGCGGGCCGCTGCTCGGCGCGGCATTGGGCGCGACGCTGGTGCTGCCGGTGTGGGCGGCGCTGCCGATCTTCGGCGGGCTGGGTTTGGGCCTCGCCCTGCCCTTCCTCGCGATCGGCTTTGTTCCCGCGCTGCGTAAGCGGCTGCCGAAGCCCGGGCCGTGGATGGCGACGTTCCGTAAGTGGATGGCGCTGCCGATGGGGCTGACCACGCTCGCGCTGGCATGGCTGCTGTGGCGGCAACTCGGTAGCGGCGAGCAGTTGCTCTGGCCGATCCTTTCGGTCGCCATGGCGCTTGTCCTGCTCACGCATTATGGTGCGATCCAGCGCGGCGACCGGCGGTCGTGGCTGCTGATCGCCTCTGGCCTGCTCTTCCTTGTCAGTCTGGCGGGCACGGTGACCGAAACCGCCAAAATCGAGCGCACCGCCGACGGCGCCGGATCGACCTTCTCCCCCGACGCCCTCGCCAAGGCGCGCGCCACCGGGAAGCCAGTCTTCGTCTATTTCACCGCCGACTGGTGTCTGTCGTGCAAGGCGAACGAGGCGGGGGCGATCAACCGCGAGGCGGTGCAGGAGGCGTTCAAGGATAAGGGCGTCGTCACCCTCGTCGGCGACTGGACCAACGGCGATCCGGTCATCACCCGCACGCTGGCCGAGCATGGGCGCAACAGCGTGCCGCTCTACCTGTGTACGCGCCGGGTGCCGCGAAGCCCGAAATATTGCCGCAGATCCTGACCCCCGGCCTGCTCACTGAACTGTCCGAGAAATGACATTTCATTTCGTCATTGCGAGCCCTTCGACTGCCCTGCAGGCGCTCAGGATAAACTTCCGCTTTGCGGAAGCGAAGCAATCCAGAGCGGATTACGCGACTCTGGATTGCCGCGTCGCTTCGCTCCTCGCAATGACGGGATTGGTTTGATGGCCAAGCAGCGCGCCGACCAGTTGCTTGTCGACCGCGGCCTGGCCGAAAGCCGGACGCGGGCGCAGGCGCTGATCCTTGCGGGACTTGCCTTTATCGGGGACCGCAAGATCGACAAGGCGGGGCAGCAGGTCGCCGATGATGCCGAGGTGAGCGTGAAGGGCCGCGACCATCCGTGGGTGTCGCGCGGCGGGATCAAGCTCGACCATGCGCTGACGCACCTCGGCTGGGACGTCGCGGGGGCGGTCGCGATCGACGTCGGATCGTCGACCGGCGGCTTTACCGACGTCTTGCTGCAGCCGCAGCGCGATGCGCGTCTATGCGGTGGATTCGGGCACCAACCAGCTGGCGTGGAAGCTGCGCCAGGACGAACGGGTCATCGTCCACGAACAGACGAGCGCGCGCATCCTGACGCCCACGCATATTCCCGAACCCATCGACCTGATCGTCTGCGACGCCAGCTTCATCGCGCTGTCGAAGGTGCTGCCGGTGCCGATGACCTTTGCCAAAGACGGCGCGCGCCTGGTCGCGCTGATCAAGCCGCAGTTCGAGGCCGAGCGGCACGAGGTCGGCAAGAAAGGCGTCGTCCGCGACCCCGTCGTGCATGCACGGGTGTGCGAGGCGGTGCGCGACTGGCTGGAACAGAATGGCTGGGCGGTCGTTGAAACCGTCGAAAGTCCGATCACCGGGCCGGAGGGCAATGTCGAATTTCTGATCGCCGCGATCAAAGCTGCCGCTTGACGCGGCGCCCGCTGGCCGCGACATCCTAAAGCCATCGATTCCCGCGCAAAGGACCATGTGCATGACCGAGATCGCTACACCGGGCCAACTTCGCATGTCCTATCTGCGCTGGGCGCTGATCACCGTGCCGGCGATCGTGCTGATCGGCAGCCTGATGGGGGTGTTGTCGAACAGCGGTTATGGCAATCGCTGGTTCGCCTCGCTCGACCTGCCCGCGATTACCCCGCCGGGATGGGTGTTCGGGGTGGTATGGCCGATCCTCTACATCATGCTGGGGCTGTCGCTGGCGATGATCCTGCATGCGCGCGGGGCGAAGGGGCGCGGCTTTGCGCTGCTGCTGTTCTTTGTTCAGCTGATCGCGAATTTCGCGTGGTCGCCGCTGTTTTTCGGGCAATATCAGGTGACGAGCGCGCTGTACCTGATCATCTTCATCCTGATGGTCACCATCGCGACGACCTTTGCCTTTGCCGCGATCCGCAAGGCGGCGGCGTGGCTGCTGGTCCCCTATATGGTCTGGCTCAGCTTTGCCACGATCCTGAATTTCCAGATCGATCAGGCCAATCCCGATGCCGAGGAAAAAGGGGTTGTCGTTCCAGCCGCGACTACCCAGATAGGGTGACGGCAAGGGACTGAACGCCCGACAAAGGAAGTAAGACATGCAGAGCGAAAACCGCATTTTCGACGATCTGGCCAAGATGGTGAACGGCATCGCCGGAACCGTTGCGGGCGCCGGCCGCGAAGCCGAAGCCGCGATGCGCGACCGCGCCAAGGAATGGGTCGGTCGGATGGATTTCGTCAGCCGCGAAGAATTCGACGCGGTGAAACAGATGGCGGCGACCGCCCGCGCCGAAACCGAAGCGCTGAAAGCGCGGCTCGACAAGCTGGAAGCCGTGGCGAAGCCTGTTGCGGCGGCGAAGGCGGCGGCGGCGGCTGCGCCGAAGGCAGCGGCAAAGCCTGCGGCGCGTAAACCCGCGGCAAAGCCGAAAGCAGAATAGCGAAATAATCGTCGCCCCCGCGAAAGCGGGGGCCGCTATCGACCTTGCGCAAGGCCGATCGCGGCCCCCGCCTTCGCGGGGGCGACGGATATTCGCGGACTCGCCACTCTCGCCAAACCCCGCTAAAGGCGCGCGCATGAGCGACGATATTTACGACGATGAAGACGGCCAGGACGCCGCGCCGATGGACATGCTGGCGTCCTATTTCGCCGCGCACGACTGGCCGCACGAAATGGTCGGCGAGGACGAGATCGTCGCGACCGCGCAGGGCAGCTGGACGACATACGAACTGCGCGCGGTGTGGCGTGCCGACGACGGCGTGATCCAGCTGCTCGCCTTTCCCGACATCCGCGTCGTCGAGGAAAAGCGCAGCGTGGCGCACGAGGCGCTCGCGTTGATCAACGAGCAATTGTGGCTCGGCCATTTCGAGCTGTGGTCGAACAGCGGCACGATATTGTTCCGCCACGGCATGTTGCTCGGCGCCGATGCATCGCTGCCGCTCGACCTCACCGAAACGCTGATCGAAAGCGCGATCGACGAGTGCGAGCGCTTTTATCCGGTGTTCCAGTTCGTGCTGTGGGGCGGCAAATCGCCCGCCGAGGCCGCTGGCCGCGTCGCTGATCGAGACGCGCGGCGAGGCTTAGCACGGCGAGCCCTAAGTATGAACCGTCTCCCCGAGCGAAGACGAGGGGCTCGTTCGAGCGGAGCGAGAACTGCGCCGTCGTCGCCTCGACTTCGCTCGGCAGAGCCCCTCGTCTTCGCTCGGGGAGACGGCGTGATTCAGATTTCGCGCGCCCTGCTCTAAGGCCTCCCCTCACCCAGTTCGTATCGAGCCCTTCGACTGCCTTGGCAGGCGCTCAGGGGCTCGACACGAACGGATCGGGATTTTGATTTTACCTTTTCTCGAACCGCGTCAGCCCCGCACCCAGCTGGTTCGGGCCGATCGCCAGCGCCTCGCCGCTCCAGTCGGCGACGAACACCGACTTGCGGTCGAGCCCCGCGGGCAGGGTCGCGCGGTTGCCGGTGATCGACAGGCCGCGCGACGGGTTCTTGCGCTCCTCCGCCGCCACAGCGATCAGCGCCGAATAATTTTCCTTGTCGCGGCCCTGGATCATCAGATTGTTGGTGATCCGGCCCGCCGATCCCGACGGCAGATCGATCAGATAATTGGTCGCGGTGCCCTGGGTATCGTCGAAACTATTGTCGTTGATGTCGACCATGATCGCGCGGGTTTTCAGATAATGGCCGCCGCTGCCCTTTTCGAAGCGGGTGCGGGTGACGACGACGCGGCCGTAGAGGCCGGTGTAGACGCTATGCGCGCAGCTGAGCCCGCGGTCGCAGCGGCCGAGGCGCGAGAAGGTCGACCGATCGATCGTCAGCGTCGCGTCGGAATCGTCGGCGGTCAATATGCCTTCCTCGCTGCCCCGGAACAGGCTGTTGACGACGTCGAGGTCGCTTTGTTCGAGCCGGATGCCGGCGCCGTTGCCGTCGGGGACGCGCATGTTCTGGAACACCAGCCCGTCGACGCGGGCGCCCGCACCGCGCAGCACCAGCGCCGCTTTGCCCTCGCACGCCACGCCGTCGAAAATCGCGCGGCCGGCCTCGGCGGCGACAAAGGCGATGCGGCCCGCGGTCTGCACCGCACAGTCGCGGTGATAGCCGGCTGCGATGCGGATCGTCCCCTCACCTTCGCCGATCGCGTCGACCGCATCCTGCAATCGCCCGAAACTGCGGCCCGATCGGCCACGACATAGGGCGCGGTGCCCGATTGCGCGGGCAGCGGCGCCGGTGCGAAAAGCAGCGGCAGGGCGAGCAGCGGCAGCATGGGCCGGCGGAACAGCATCTGGAACATGGCGGCGTTATAGCGACTTCGGCGCCGCCAGTCGTTCGCTAAGCTGGTTAATCGCGCGCCTGTCCCCCAATCGGACAGGCGCGCGGCGGACAATTAATCCAGATTAGGGCGTAACCAGCGCGTCGCGGTTTCCATATCGACCCCGCGCCGCCGCGCATAATCCTCCAACTGGTCGCTGCCGATCCGGGCGACGCCGAAATACTGGCTTTCGGGATGCCCGAAATAAAAGCCGCTGACCGCCGCCGTGGGCAGCATCGCATAGCTTTCCGTCAGCACCAGCCCGGCATTGTCGCCCGCCGCCAGCAGATCGAACAGGATGGGCTTCAGGCTGTGGTCGGGACAGGCGGGATAGCCGGGCGCCGGACGGATACCGCGATATTCCTCCTTGATCAGCGCCGCGTTGGTCAGCTGCTCACCCGGCGCATAGCCCCATAGATCGGTGCGGACATGCTGGTGCAGCCGTTCCGCGAACGCCTCGGCAAAGCGGTCGGCCAGCGCCTTCAGCAAAATGTCCGAATAATCGTCCTTGTCGGCGCGGAAGCGTTCGGAGTGCGGCTCGATGCCGTGGATGCCAACGGCGAAACCGCCGATCCAGTCACCCGCCGGATCGATAAAATCGGCGAGGCACATATTGGCGCGGTCGCGGCTCTTCTTGATCTGCTGACGCAGGAAGGAGAGCGTGACATGCCGTTCTTCCTCGGCGAGGTGGATGGTGACATCGTCGCCGTCACGCGCGCAGGGCCAAAGGCCGCACACGCCGCGCGCGGTCAGCCATTTTTCGGCGATCAGCTGGTCGAGCATCGCATCGGCGTCAGCCTTGAGCGCGCGGGCGGTTTCGCCGACGACGTCGTCGTCCATGATCGACGGCCAGGTGCCATGCAATTCCCACGCGCGGAAAAAGGGCGTCCAGTCGATGCATTCGCGCAAATTTTCGAGCGACCAGTCGTCGAAGCGGTGCACGCCGGGATGCAGCGGCGGCGGCGGTTTGTCGCTGAGATAGGCGTCGTAATAATTGGCGCGCGCCTCCTCCAGGCTGTGCAGCACGCTCTGCCCCTTGCCCGCGCGGACGTCGCGGACATGGGCGTAATCGTCTTTATATCCTTTGACATAGGCGTCGCGGCCGGTGTCGCTGACCAGCGCGGTAGCGACGCCGACGGCGCGGCTGGCATCGAGGACGTGGAGCACCGGCCCCTGATACACCGGGTCGATGCGCAGCGCTGTGTGGACCTTCGACGTGGTGGCGCCGCCGATCAGCAGCGGCATCGTCATGCCGGCGCGCTGCATCTCCTCGGCCACCGTCACCATTTCGTCGAGCGAGGGGGTGATCAGGCCCGACAGACCGATCATGTCGGCGTCATTCTCGTTCGCCGCCTCGAGGATCTTCGACCAAGGCACCATGACGCCCAGATCGACGATCTCGAAGCCATTGCACTGGAGCACGACGCCGACGATATTCTTGCCGATGTCGTGGACGTCGCCCTTGACCGTGGCCATGACGACCTTGCCCTTGCCCTTCGCGCCCGGCTCCTTCGCCGCCTCGATGAACGGCAGCAGGTGGGCGACGGCTTTCTTCATCACGCGCGCCGACTTCACGACCTGCGGCAGGAACATCTTGCCCGATCCGAACAGGTCGCCGACCACGTTCATGCCGTCCATCAGCGGCCCTTCGATCACCTCGATCGGCCGCGGCAAC
The DNA here is from genome assembly GCA_965283845.1 of Sphingomonadaceae bacterium. GTDB lineage: Bacteria > Pseudomonadota > Alphaproteobacteria > Sphingomonadales > Sphingomonadaceae > Sphingopyxis. Next base: position 153,779 of record CBDIQD010000003.1, on the reverse strand, counting down.
AGCAGCCGCATTTCTTCGGTGTCGTCGACGACATAGGCGTCGATGCCCTTGACCAGCGCATGTTCCAGCCGCTTGGCGACCGGCCAGCCGCGCCATTCCTCGGCGGCCTTTTCCTGCGCCGGGTTGCTGCCCTTATAACGTTCCGCCAGCGCGATCAGCCGTTCGGTCGGCGATTCCGCCTCACCGTCCTTTTTGCGGTTGAGCACGACATCCTCGCACGCCTCGCGCAGTTCGGGGTCGATCGTGTCGTAGACGTCGAGTTGGCCCGCGTTGACGATCGCCATGTCGAGCCCGGCAGGGATCGCGTGGTAGAGGAAGACGCTGTGCATCGCGCGGCGCACCGTTTCGTTGCCGCGGAAGCCGAACGACAGGTTCGACAGCCCGCCCGAAAAATGGACATGCGGACAGCGGACGCGGATGATCTTCACCGCCTCGATGAAATCGACGGCATAATTGTCATGCTCTTCGAGACCGGTCGCGACCGCGAAGACATTGGGATCGAAGATGATGTCCTCGGGGGGAAAGCCGATGGTCATGAGCAGGTCATAGGCGCGCGCGCAAATCTCGATCTTGCGCTCTTTGGTGTCGGCCTGGCCGACTTCGTCGAACGCCATCACGACGACCGCGGCGCCATAGGCCATGCATTTGCGCGCATGGACCAGGAACGGCTCTTCGCCCTCCTTCATGCTGATCGAATTGACGATCGGCTTGCCGGGGACGCATTTCAGCCCCGCTTCGATGACGCTCCATTTCGAGCTGTCGATCATCACCGGAACCCGCGCGATATCGGGTTCGGCGGCGATGAGTTTCAGGAACGTCGTCATCGCATATTCGGAATCGAGCAGACCCTCGTCCATGTTGACGTCGATGACCTGCGCGCCGTTTTCGACCTGCTGGCGCGCGACCTCGACCGCCGCGGCATAATCGTCGGCGAGGATCAGTTTTTTGAACGCCGCCGATCCGGTGACGTTGGTGCGCTCGCCGATATTGACAAAATTGGCGGAGGAGGCGGTTGTCATGCTTTTCTTTTTTCCGTTCGGGCTGAGCTTGTCGAAGCCCCGTCCTTCTTATGCAGCGCTCGCCCGAAGAAAGGACGGCCCTTCGACAAGCTCAGGGCGAGCGGTTTATGGAAGGTGCTGTTTTACGCCTATTATCGCGAACGGCTCCAACCCGGCGAGCCGCGTGCGCACCGGCACCTGCGGAATATGGCGCGGCGCGAGGCCGGCGACCGCCTTCGCCATCGCCGCGATATGCGCCGGCGTCGAACCGCAGCAACCGCCCAGGATATTGACCTGGCCATGCTCGGCCCATTCGCGCACCAGCGCCGCGGTGGTGTCGGGCATCTCGTCATATTCGCCGAGTTCATTGGGCAGGCCGGCGTTAGGGTAGACCATCACCAGCGCGTCGGCGATGTCCGACAGGACGCGAACGTGCGGGCGCAGCTGCGCGGCGCCGAACGAGCAGTTGAGCCCGATGGTCAGCGGTTTTGCGTGGCGCACCGCATACCAGAAAGCCTCGACCGTATGCCCCGACAGATTACGGCCCGACAGGTCGGTCAGCGTCATCGAAATCATCAGCGGCAGTTCGCGTCCGACCTTTGCCTCGGCCTCGAGCACCGCGGCGATGCCCGCCTTGGCGTTGAGCGTGTCGAAGATCGTCTCGATCAGGATGAAGTCGGCGCCGCCCTCGGCCAGCGCCACGAGCGCCACGGCCATTCGCTCTTTCAGTTCGTCGAAATCGATCTCGCGGTAACCCGGGTTGTTGACGTCGGGCGACAGCGACAGCGTCTTGTTCGTCGGCCCGACCGCACCGGCGATAAAGCGGCGGCAGCCGTCGATCGCTTCATATTTGTCGGCCGCCTCACGCCCCAGTCGCGCGCTTTCATGGTTGATGTCGGCGACCAGATGTTCGGCGCCATAGTCGGCCTGGCTGATCCGGTTGGCGCTGAAGGTGTTGGTCTCGATGATATCCGATCCCGCCGCCAGATACGCCTCGCCGATGGCGGTCACGACGTCGGTGCGGGTCAGCGCGAGAATGTCGTTATTGCCCTTTTGGTCGTGGGTCAGCCCGAGCGATCCGGCATAGTCGGCCTCGACCAGCTTGCGGTCCTGGATCTGGGTGCCCCAGCCGCCGTCGGTCAGCAGGATGCGTTCCTTGGCAGCCGCTTGCAGGGCTTCGCGTGCCCCCTGTTTTGAATTGGCGCTCATGCCGCCTGATCCTTTGCGTTCGCGACCGGCCGCAGCCCCAGCAGATGACAGATGGCATAGCTGAGTTCGGCGCGGTTGAGGGTGTAGAAATGGAAATCGCGGACCCCGCCCGCGTAAAGCCGGCGGCACATTTCGGCAGCGACGGTTGCCGCCACCAACTGGCGCGCCGCGGGATGATCGTCGAGCCCGTCGAACAGCGAAACCATCCACGCCGGGATCGCCGTCCCGCACATATCGGCGATGCGGCGCGTCTGCGACACGTTCGACACGGGCAATATTCCCGGAATGATCGGCGCGTCGATCCCCGCCGCCGCCGCCGCGTCGCGAAAGCGCAGGAAGCTGTCGGGCGAGAAAAAGAATTGGGTGATCGCGCGCGTCGCCCCGGCGTCGAGCTTGCGCTTCAGATTGTCGAGATCGGACTGCGGGCAATCGGCATCGGGATGGGTTTCGGGATAAGCGGCGACCGAGATTTCAAACGGCGCTACCGCCTTCAGTCCGGCGACCAGTTCGATCGCATTGGCGTAGCCCTGCGGATGGGCGCTGCACGGCGCGCCGCCCGGCACGTCGCCGCGCAAGGCGACGATGTGCCGCACCCCCGCGTCCCAATAGGCCTGCGCGACCTCATCGATCTCGGCGCGCGATGCCTCGACGCAGGTCAGGTGTGCCGCCGGCGGCACCGCGCTTTCGGCAGCGATGCGGGCGACGGTCGCATGGGTGCGCTCGCGCGTCGACCCGCCGGCGCCATAGGTGACCGAAACGAAGCTGGGGCCGAGCGGTTCGAGGGTGCGGAACGTATCCCACAGCTGCGCTTCCATCTTTTCGGTCTTGGGCGGGAAAAATCGCCAGCGCGTCGCCGATGTCGCCCGCCAGATCGAGGAGGGGCTGGCGAGGCCGCGGCGCGGCGCGCCTCCGCCAGCGAATTCAAGTTGGACGTCATGCCGCAAGCCTTTTGGGTTGGCCGTCGCCGTCATGGGCGACCGGCGGTTGATCTTCATCGCTGCGCCGGCGGCCGAGCCACAGCTTCACCGCCAGCTCGCCGCCTTCCAGCGTTTGGGTGTTTTCGAGCAGCAGCCCCGCCGAGGCGAACCAACCGCGAATCTGCGCGTGCTGAAGTGGGTGTGCTGCGCCGCCAGGTTGCGCAGCGCCTCGTCCTCATGCGGCGCGAAGTCGGCGACGAGCAGATGGCCGCCGCCGCGCAGCACCCGGCTCGCCTCGGCAATCACCCGGTCGGGTTCATGGGCGAAGTGGAGCGCCTGATGGATGACGATGCTGTCGACGCTGGCGTCGCCCACCGGCAGGTTCAGGAAATCGCCCTGCACCAGATCGACCGGGATCGCCTGGCCGGCGAGCTTGGCGCGCGCGATGCGCAGCATTTCAGGGCTGCGGTCGAGCGCGGTGATCCGCCGCGCCGTCGGCGCGAAAATTTCCGCCATCCGGCCGGTGCCGGTGCCGATATCGAGCAAATGCCCCAGCCGCCGATTGTGCATCATCGCCAGCATCGCCGCTTCGACCTCGCTTTCCGCGATATGCCGCGATCGGATCGCGTCCCATTCGGCCGCATGTTCGGCAAAATAGCGCGCGGCGGCCGCCGCTCGGCTTCCCCCTTCGAGACGAAATCGCCGCAAACGCCGGATGATCTGACCCGCACGCAGAGCCTGATCGCGCGCCCTGTCCGATCATGTCGGCGAGCCGGTCTCGTCCGGCGATCCGCAGGAACACCCAACTCCCCTCGCGGCGGCGCGCGACGATGCCGGCTTCGACCAGGATGCGGACGTGGCGCGACACGCGCGGCTGGCTCTGTTCAAGCACGACCGCCAACTCGCCGATCGCCAGCTCCATTTCGCGAAGCAGCGCCACGACTCGCAGTCGGGTCGGGTCGGCCAGGGCCCGAAAAATGTCGATCAGCTCGCTCATAGAGTTACATATAAAGCTTTCTTTATATCTGGTCAACCGAGCGCCGTGCCACTATTTCGGCCACCGGACATCGCGCTGGATCAAGATTGCGACAAAACATCCCGGCGCGGGAAAAAAGGGCGTTGCGCGCCATTTGGCGAGCGAGTAATTCTGCGTCCGATTGGCAAATCTTGGGATCGATCTGTTCCTGTGCCGATCGATCAGTTCAAACCGAGAGGGGTATACCCAAATGAAGAAATCGATCACTCTGTCGCTCGTCCTCGCCGCCTCGCTGGGCCTTGCTGCCTGCGCCGACAAGGCTGCCGACGACGCTGCCGCGACCACCGAAGACACGACCGCAACCGTCGAAGGCGCTGCTGACGGCGCGATGGAAGCGGCCGCAGGCGCCGCCGATGCGAACGCCGCCGCCGCCACGGCTGGCGACGCCGCCGCCGCTGCCGGCGATGCTGCCGCCGCTGGCGATACCGCGACGGCGACCGACAAGGCCGCCGAAGCTGCGACCGCAGCCAAGGAAGCGGACGCCGCCGCCAAGGGCGCGATGGAAGAAGCCAAGAAGTAAGTTTTTCCGGCCGATCCGGCCGGAAAAGCAACGGGGGTCGCCGGTTCGCTGGCGGCCCCTTTTCCTTTTGGGACCGGTGCTGCGCAGCGCAGTTGCCAAGCCCCCGATCCCTCGTTAACTCTCGTTCCCCATGGCCGGTCACCCGGTCATTGTTTTTGAAAGGAATACCCCATGCGCAAGATCATCATCGCCTCGATGGCCGCCGCCGCGTTCACCCCGTATCCCACCAGCCAAAGCAATAACATCGGAGAGCGATTCGCGATTGGTTGGCAGGACCAGTCGACCTGGCCGGGCGACGTCGCCGCCGATGATCACCGAGTTCGTCAGGCCCTCCCGGATTGATACCACGATCTGCGGGTTTTGAGACTTTCCTCGCAGGGATTGCCTGATCAGGCGTTCGATTTCCGCAGTCGTGCGGCCCTGAACAGGCAGCTCACCGACGTACCGGAAGGCCGACGGCCGCGGCGATCAGTAAGGCGTCGGCAGCGGGCCGTGGCCAGTGGCATCCGCATGCGGTCAGGTGCCTGTGCGACGGCGCGGTGGCTTCCGGCGATGCGCCAGCGCACCACGCTGGTGCTGCTGGTCGGCTACGGGCGCACGCCGGTCGAGCGCTGATCCGGCTCGACCGGCTTGTCGCCGATGCCAAGGCGCTCGACGATGCCGGCGCCGATGCCATGGTCGCTCGAGGGCTGGTCGACCGGCTGCGTCCGAGCGGACCAAGGCCGGCAGCCGGCGCCGAAAACATCGGCAACCAGTACACAGCGCGAAGCAGGCGGCGGAAAAGCCCGGCACTTTTCAGTAGAATCCCTGAAAAGCGTCGTTATTCGGTTACGAATGATACCGCAGCCGGGCGCCTATGTGACAGGACCGCTTCACGCAGGCAAGGCCGAGACTACCACCGTCGTCGTTCTGCTGTTTCCAGGCATCACCCAGCTCGATTTCACCGGCCCGCGCAGGTCGCTGTGCCGATGCCGGCCGCGCGCCTTGCCGGCGCCGCCGCCACGCGCGACTTCATCGCCGAGGTGACGCGGCTTTTCGATCGTCCCGACGCATGATTTCAGCGATTGTCCGCAAGCCGACATCCTGTGCATCCCCGGCGGGCACGGGGTTGCCGACGCGCTGGACGATGCGGCGACGATCGATTTCATCGCCCGGCAGGCCGCCGGCGCCCGGTGGGTGACGAGCGTCTGCACCGGCGCCTTCCTGCTCGGCCGCGCCGGGCTGCTGGCGGGCAAGCGTGCGACGACGCACTGCGCCTGGTCTATCTGCTGCCGCTGGTCGGCGCCGAGCCGGTGACCGCGCGGGTCGTCGAGGACGGTCAGGTGGTGACCAGCGGCGGGGTGACGTCGGGGCTCGATTTCGCGCTGACCTTGATCGGCCGGCTGCACGGCGACGCGGTCGCGCAGGCGATCCAGTTGGCGATCGAATATGATCCCGCCCCGCCCTATGTCGGCGGCCATCCCGACCGCACGCCGGCGGCGATCACGGCCGGATTGAAAGCGCGGGTCTATGACGCGGCGGCGGCGCGGATGGAGCAAGCGCTCAGCCGCTAACGGCAGTCGGCAAGCGCGATCTCGTAGAGTTTGGGCCAGTATTTGCCGGTGACGAACAGGCGTTTTTTCTGCGCGTCCCAAGCGATGCCGTTGAGGACGCTGTCGGTCCCGGTCGCACCGGCTTGGGCCTTGAGTCCGGTCAGGTCGATCAACGACGTCACATCGCCGGTCGCGGGATCGATCCGGACGATATAGTCGGTCATCCAGATATTGGCCCAGATCTGACCGTCGATCGTTTCGAGCTCGTTGATCATGGTGAGCGGCCGGCCGCCGAAGCGCACCGTGACGCGCTTGTCTTCCTGCATCGTCGCGGGGTCGAAGAACCGCAGCGCGGATGTGCCGTCGCTGAGCACCAGGCGGTCGCCGACCATGGTAACGCCCCACCCCTCGCCGTCATAGGTAAAGGTGCCGACGGACTTCAGATCCTTGACCCGCCAGCGGTTGCCGATGCCGCCCTGCCAGGTCACCCCGATGATCTGGTCGCGCCAGCGCGTGATGCCTTCGCCGAACTGGTCGGACGGTAGTTTCGTCTGGGCGAGCGCCTTGCCGGTCTTGAGGTCGAGGCGGGCGATGCGGGATTGGCCATATTGGCCGGTCGCTTCGTAGAGATGGCCCGCGTCCTAGGGCGATGCGGATGATGTTGGCGTAGTCGGCGTCGTGCGGGTAGGTTTCGATCAGGTCGATGATGCAGCGTTCGACCGGCGGCGGGGTGCCGGCGCCGGGTCGGCGAGCATGGCGAGGGCGGCGGCGAGGAACAGGCTCATGCTCGCTTGCTATGCGGGGCGACGTGAACTGGCATGACAGAACTGCCGCGCCCCTGCGAAGGCAGGGGCCCATCTCCTGCGCTCGCGGCTTGGTCAACGGCGATGTGCAAGAGACCTGTCCGGTGATGGGCCCCTGCCTTCGCAGGGGCACGGCGCGATTGGGCTTGGGGGGCGCACTTGTCGCGGCCCTGTTCCATAAGCTTTGGACCGATCGGGCTGGACTTAGAAGTCCATGCCGCCCATGCCGCCCATGCCGCCGCCGCCCATGCCGCCGCCCATTGCGGGCTTGTCATCGGGCGATTCGGCGATGCCGGCTTCGGTGGTGATCAGCAGACCAGCGACCGAGGCAGCATCCTGCAACGCGATGCGGACGACCTTGGTCGGGTCGATGACACCGGCCTTGACCAGGTCTTCATAGACGTCGGTCGAAGCGTTGAAGCCGAAGTTGCTGTCATTCTGGTCGAACAGCTTGCCGGCGACGACGCCGCCGTCGAAGCCCGCGTTTTCAGCGATCTGGCGAACCGGAGCCTGCAGCGCGCGACGGATGATGTCGATGCCGCGGGTCTGGTCTTCGTTGATGCCCGACAGGCCTTCGAGCGCCTTGGTGGCATACAGCAGAGCCGTACCGCCGCCGGGGACGATGCCTTCTTCGACCGCAGCGCGGGTCGCATGCAGCGCGTCATCGACGCGGTCCTTGCGTTCCTTCACTTCGACTTCCGAAGCGCCGCCGACCTTGATCACGGCAACACCGCCGGCGAGCTTCGCCAGACGTTCCTGCAGCTTTTCCTTGTCATAGTCGCTGGTCGTCGTTTCGATCTGGGCGCGAATCTGTTCGACGCGGCCCTTGATCGTGCTGGCTTCGCCGGCACCGTCGACGATCGTGGTGTTATCCTTGTCGATGGTGACGCGCTTGGCCTGACCCAGCATGTTCAGCGTGACGGTTTCCAGCTTGATGCCCAGGTCTTCGCTGATCATTTCACCCTCGGTAAGGATCGCGATGTCCTGCAGCATCGCCTTGCGGCGATCGCCGAAGCCCGGTGCCTTGACGGCCGCGACCTTCAGGCCGCCGCGCAGGCGGTTGACCACCAGCGTGGCGAGCGCTTCGCCTTCGATATCTTCGGCGATGATTAGCAGCGGGCGACCCGACTGAACCACGGCTTCGAGGATCGGCAGCATCGCCTGGAGGTTCGAGAGCTTCTTCTCGTGGATGAGGATGTAGGGATCTTCCAGCTCGACGCGCATCTTGTCGGCGTTGGTGATGAAATAGGGCGCTCAGGTAGCCGCGGTCGAACTGCATGCCTTCGACGACGTCGAGCTCGGTCTCGCAGCGCCTTGGCTTCCTCGACGGTGATCACGCCTTCCTTGCCGACCTTTTCCATCGCTTCGGCGATCTTTTCGCCGACTTCGGTGTCGCCGTTGGCCGAAATGATGCCGACCTGAGCGATTTCAGCGGTGCCCGAAACGGGCTTCGACTGCGCCTTGATCGTCTCGACGACCTTGGTGACCGCGAGGTCGATGCCGCGCTTCAGGTCCATCGGGTTCATGCCGGCGGCAACCGACTTCATGCCTTCGCGAACGATCGCCTGGGCGAGGACGGTCGCGGTGGTGGTGCCGTCGCCGGCCTTGTCGTTCGCCTTCGATGCGACTTCGCGCAGCATCTGGGCACCCATGTTTTCGAACTTGTCCTTGAGTTCGATTTCCTTGGCGACGGTGACGCCGTCCTTGGTGATGCGGGGGGCGCCGAAGCTCTTGTCGATCACGACGTTACGGCCCTTGGGACCGAGGGTGACCTTTACCGCGTCGGCAAGGGTGTCGACACCGCGCAGGATACGTTCGCGCGCGTCGCGCGAAAATTTGACGTCTTTAGCAGCCATGGGGCTATTCCTTTCAAAGGCGCAGAAAACTGCGCAACTTTACTCTAGATCGTCGTCCCCGCGGAGGCGGGGATCGCTGGAGGCCTCAAACCGGGTTCAAGACCGACACCGGCCCCCGCCTTCGCGGGGGCGACGGGCTGAATTCAGGCGATGACGCCGAGGATGTCCGATTCCTTCATGATCAGCAGCTCTTCGCCGTCGACCTTGACCTCGGTGCCCGACCATTTGCCGAACAGGATGCGGTCGCCCGACTTGACGTCGAGCGGCGTGATCTTGCCGTCATCGGCGCGGGTGCCGGTGCCGACGGCGACAACTTCGCCTTCCTGCGGCTTTTCCTTGGCGGTGTCGGGAATGATGATCCCGCCGGCCGTTTTTTCTTCGGCTTCGATGCGGCGAACCAGCACGCGGTCGTGCAGAGGACGAAATTGCATGGATATCTCTCCGGTAATGCAATGGATGTCGATTTAGCACTCGCAGGGTGCGAGTGCTAACAGGCGGGGATATGGGCGGGGTGTATGACAGCGTCAAGGCGCTTAAGGGAATATTTTCGACCGCGCGTTACATCGGCCAGATGGGGTGCGAGATTCCGAAAATCAACAGCGCCGAACCGGCAAGCCAGCGCGACCTGATGGAGCGCGGCGCGCGTTTGCGTAGTGACCTACTCGATGCTTTTGCCCGACTCGAAGAGGTAATCGGCCAGAAGCTGGGTCAAGATGCCAAGGTGACCACGTGTGCGTCCCTGACCCAAAAGCTAAACGCTTTGGAAAAGGCGCCATTTCGCTATCCCACGAAAATCAAACAACGGATCGGCGAAATCCGCCCGTTGGTCGAATGCCGAAACGACATCGTCCATTCGGCCTTGGCGATAGCTGAACTGAGTGGGGGCGAAACGAACAGCTACTTCGTCTTTCGAAACGTCGCAGCAATACCGGATTGCACCGGGCGTCAGATGCGGGCGTTGACACTCGAGGAGTTCAAAGTGCTGATCGGCCGCGTGAAAGCTGCCGCCAAACAGCTCAACGATCAGCCAATGAAGGCAGCAGTCCCAACCGCGCCCGCATCCGCCACCTGAGCAGCAGCACCGCCGACACCACGACCAGGCCGACGGCTAGCCCGATCCACACCCCGACCCCGGCGAGCGGGGTCCAGAAACCCAGGTAGATGGCGGTGCCATAACCGGCGATCCAGTAACCGCAGATCGCGATGATCATCGGGGTGCGGGTGTCCTGCAGCCCGCGCAGCACCCCGGCGGCCACCGCCTGCGCGCCGTCGAACAGCTGGAACGCCGCGGCGACGACCAGAAACTGCATCGCAAAGCCGACGAGCGCGGCGTTGCGCGCCGCATCGACATCGACATAGATCGACAGCACCAGCGCCGGGAAAAGCCACATCAGCAGCGCGGTAAACGCCATGAAGCCGATGCCGAGGATCAGCGACGCCTGCCCCGCATGGGCGATGCCGCGATGATCGCGCGCGCCATAGGCCAGGCCGACGCGGATCGTCGCCGCCTGCGCAACGCCGAACGGGATCTGAAAGGCGAGCGCCGCGACCTGGAGCGCGATGGTGTGGCCCGCCAGTTGCGCTTCGCCGATCCGGCCCATCAGGAACGCAGCGCCCGTGAACAGTCCAGCCTCGGCCAGGATGGTCAGGCTGATCGGGGTGCCGATGCGCAGCATGTCGAAAAAGCGCGTCCATTCGGGGCGCCACCAATTGCCGAACAGGCGATAGCGCCGCAGCCGCCGGTCGGACTGGATGACGACGACATAGGCGAGCAGCATCAGGAAGCTGGTCATCACGCTGGAGATCGCAGAGCCATGCAGCCCGAGCGCGGGCATGCCGAGGTTGCCGAACACCAGCGCCCAGTTGCCGAGCGCGTTGACGAACAGCGCGCCAAAGGTGATCGCGGTAGCGATCGTCGGCCGCCCGAGCGCCGAGACGAAGATGCGCAGCACCGTCGCGGCGATCATCGGCGCCATACCCCACATCAGGATCAGCAGAAAGCTGGCCGCATGCGCCGACATGTCCGCCGGCTGTCCGGTCGCAATCATGATCGGGCCGCCCGCCGCGCAGATTCCCATAAACAGGATCGACACCAGCCCGCTGAGCCACAACGCCATGCGCACCGTGCGCCGCACCTCGCGCACCGCATGTTTGCGGCGCCCCAGTTCGGCAGCGATCAGCGGCGCCGACGCGCCGACCAGGCCCGATCCGGTCCACAGCAAAAGACCGAAGATCGCAACCCCGAGCGACGAGGCGGCCAGCGCCGCGTCGCCGAGGCGCGCGACAAAAATGACGTCGATCGCATGAACGAGCATCTGGAGCAGGTTCGCGAGCGCCAGCGGCACGGCGAGCGCCAGCGTCGCCCGGAATTCCTGGCGAAGACCCGGCGGCGTGTCCGCGGTCAAAGGCGTGGCCTGCTGCAGCATAGCCGGCCCGAATAGGCGCGCTGCCCTTTCCGCCGCAATGGCTTCGGCGGCGGCGCAACCCGATTCCGGTCGGGGGGTGGCAATTTGGCAACAGGCTTTGGTGCCCGCGGTGTGGTCAGCGCAGGTTGATTTCGACCGAAGACAGCGTCTTATCGGCGCGGCGGGTGATGTTGCGCGGAGCGATGCCGCGGCTTTCGAGATAATTTTGCACCACCGCGTTCATGCGGTCGTTCGGCCCGACGATGTCGACCCCGCCGCTGCAATCGCGCGCGACCTTGCCCAGCATGTCGAGCATCGTCCGCGCGTCGGATGTGATCGCCGCCATGCCGCTGTCGAAGGCGATCGGATAGGGACCGGTGTTGCAGATCGCGGCGCCCAGATCCTTGGGCACGAACGCCTCGGTGATGTCGGACACGACCGCGGGCGGCGGTCCGGCGGGTGTCTCAACGGCGGGCGACGCCGACGCGCTTTCTTCCGCCACCGGCTGGCTCGACCAATAAGCCGTCGCAGCGCGCAGCAGCGCGGCGCCGATCGCGGCTCCGGCGATCAGGCGGTGACGGCGCACGAACGCAGCGGCATGACCCAGCCGATCGGGCTGCGGCGTGGCCGCGCTGGTGAAGTCGATGCGGGGCTCTACCCGCTGCACATCGACCGACGCGGCGCTATCGGGTTCGGATCGGGAGCCGTTCAGCGCCGCCAGCCGCTCGCGGGCCCTGCCCTCCAGCGGATCGCCCGCATTGGCGGCGATCCAGCCGCGCCATTGCCCGGCGTCCGCCGCTTGTTCGCAGCGCACATAATCGCCCAGCCCCGGCCGCCCGGTCAGCCGGCCGATCCGCGCGACGATCTGGCGCCAGCCTTCGCCCGCTTGAAAATCGGGGCGGTCGAACAGATCGACCGCCTGCACCGACGCGAATTCGAGCGGCGGCAGGCAGTCGTCGAGACAGGCGGCGACCAGCCGCTCGCTTTGCCGTCCGGTGCGGGCCTCGGCGCGGATCCAGTCGCTGTCGGCGGCGAGCTGTGACCACAGCACCAGCACCGCCTTGGCGCCGCGGACTTCGCGCTCGATCTCGCGGTCGAAATCGGTGCCGGGTTCGATATGCGCGTCGAACCATACCGACAATTTCAGATCGATCAGCGCATTATAGATCGCCACGCAGCGCCCGCGCTCCTCGCGCTTATAACTGATGAAGACGTCGGTCATCGTCTTGGCATAATGCTTCGGGCGGTCATTTGCTCCAAAGCGTCGCCATCTCGAACGCGAACGTCAGAAAGGTCAGCGTCAGGCCGACGACGAACAGCCGGTACGCATGGGCCAGATAACGATATTTGCGCCGCGCGAGCACGATGCCGTTCTGATAGGTATCGCGCAGCATCGTTTCATATAGATCCTCCTCGGTGCGCAGCCGGCCTTTCACCGCCGCGATGAACTCATCCTCCTCCATCTGCTCGAACCGGCCGAAGAACAGGATATTGCTGTGATCCTTGCCGTCCTTGTAGACGATCGGCGGCGCCTTGCCGACGCGCGGCAGCACGGCCGACACCGCGAGCAGCGCCGACAGGAAGGAAAAGGTCGCCAGGATCGTGAGCGGCATCGCCAGCGCGCCGACGCCGGCGCGCGCCTGCCCCACCGCCAGCGTGAACACGACGAAGGTCGCGCCCATCAGGATCGACGCCTTTTGGTCGGCCATCTGCGACAGCTGCATCGTCAGTTGCTGGTTGGTGCGCACCAGATGGACCGCGTTGGGCGGAAAGGAAATCGCCGGCCGGTCCGGCGATGTCGGTGATTTTTCGCTGTCCATGCCGCCCTGCCCCCGCCCGTAATCCGTCCGTGATGCGCCAGCGACCCGTCACAGGGATGCCATGAAGTGCCGGATGCGGCAAGATGCTGCCCTGTTCCCGCCGCATTCGCTTGCCAATCCGCAAGCATCGCGGCATTCCCGCGCGCAATATTCTTTCTTTATGGGACGCATCACATGAGCACCGCCCTGCGCGACCAGATTTTCGGCCTGATCGGCCCGTTCAACAAAAAGGGCGTCGAACTGACCGACGCGACGACCTTTGCCGGCGACCTGGAATGGGACAGCCTGACGGTGATGGATTTCGTCGCCGCGATCGAGGACGAGTTCGACATCATCATCAGCATGAACCATGCAGGCGGAGATCGAAACCGTCGGCCAGCTGGTCGCCGCGGTGGAGAAGCTGCACCGCCTGACCACCATCCTGCTCGTTGCTGACGGAGGGGCTGAGCGAAGCGAAGACCCGTCTCGAAGCACCGTACACCGCCCTTCGAGACGCCATTTCGACAAGCTCAATCCTGTCCTGAGCGACTGCCGCAGGCAGGCAGTCGAAGGGGGCTCCTCAAGGCAAACGGATGTTTTAGGATCCAGACATGACCGACCTTTTTTCGAAATTCGACCCGCTGATCCAGCAGCGCGAGGCGTTGCTGTCGACCGGCATCACCGATCCGTTCAGCCTGGTGATGGAAAAAGTGATCTCGCCGACCGTCGGCGAGGAGACCGGCGAGACGATCCTGCTCGGCACCTATAATTATATGGGCATGACGTTCGACGCGGACGTCATCGCCGCGGGCAAGGATGCGCTCGACAAATTCGGCGCCGGCACCACCGGCAGCCGCGTCCTCAACGGCACCTATCAGGGTCACAAGGAATGCGAAGAGGCGCTCAAGGAATTTTACGCCATGGATCATGCCATGGTGTTTTCGACCGGATACCAGGCGAACCTGGGCATCATCAGCACGATCGCCGGCAAGGGCGATTACATAATTCTCGACATCGACAGCCATGCGTCGATTTACGACGGATGCAAAATGGGCAACGCCGAAATCGTCGCGTTCCGCCACAACGACGTCGAAGCACTCGAAAAGCGGCTGAAGCGCCTGCCCGCCGAAGCCGGCAAGCTGGTCGTGCTTGAAGGCGTCTATTCGATGCTGGGCGATGTCGCGCCGCTGAAAGAGATGATCCGCGTTTCCAAGGAAGCCGGCGCGATGGTGCTGGTCGACGAGGCTCATTCGATGGGCTTTATCGGCGAACATGGCCGCGGCGTCGCCGAGGCGCAGGGGGTCATCGACGACGTCGATTTCATCATCGGGACGTTCAGCAAAGTCGGTCGGCACCGTCGGCGGCTTCTGCGTCTCCAACCACCCCAAGTTCGAGGTGCTGCGGCTCGTCTGCCGCCCCTACGTGTTCACCGCCAGCCTGCCGCCCTCGGTGGTCGCCACCGCCGCGACCAGCATCCGCAAGCTGATGCACGCGGGCGAACAAGCGCGCGCATCTGTGGGAAAATTCCAAGCTTTTGCACAAGGGATTGCGCGATCTGGGCTTCACGCTGGGCACCGAAGAGCCGCAATCGGCCATCATCGCGGTGATCATGCCCGACCTGGAAAAGGGCGCGATGATGTGGGAGGCGCTGCTGGAGGAAGGGCTGTACGTCAATCTGGCGCGCCCGCCCGCGACCCCCGCCGGGATGACGTTGCTGCGCTGTTCGCTGTGCGCCGAACACACCACCGAGCAGGTCGGCGAGATCCTGAGCCGGTTCGAACGCGCCGGCACGCGCATCGGCATTATCGGCTGAACCGAGCCGGTCAGCCGACCAGCGGATTCCTTTTCGCGGTAAGTTGAAGCCAGGCGAGAACGGCGGGGGTTTCCGCCCTTTGCGGCGCCGCGCTTGTCCGGTAAGACGGGCGGGTGTTCGAGCGGGATGGCGATACGGAAACCGATAACAGGCGCGAGCGGCTCCGCTTCTGGCTGACCATCGGGATGGCCACGGTGATGACAGGCGTCGTCGCGGCGCTCGTCCTGCTGCTCGCGCGCGCCAACGCGGATTACGATCGCTCGCTGGGTTGGCAGACCCAAAGCCTGGAAGTCATTTCGCAGACGCGCTCGCTCGACGCTTCGCTCGCGCGCGCCGAGGCGGCGCTCGGCCGGTTTGCCGTCGGGTTGCAGAAGGAGGACGGCCGCGTCTTTCAACAGCAATGGGGGCTGGCACGGCAATATCTGACCCAATTGCAACGCAACGTCCGCGACAATCCGGCGCAGACCAAGCTGGTCGCCCAGCTGACCGAAGAGGCCAACCGCCGCGGCAGCCAGTTGGGCGATGCGGCGCTGAGCGCCAATTACCGGCAGACCGTCGCCGCGATCTCGAAATATCATGCCGCGGGCCATGACGCGGGACTTGGCCGCATCGAGGGGTTGCTGACCCAGATCATCGGCAACGAGCGCGCCTTGCTGCGCGACCGCAACCGCATCGCGGCCGCCGATCGGGCCAATCTGAACCACGCGCCATCCTGCGCTCGCCGTGTCGGCGCAGCCTGGCGCGCAATGGGCTGCTCGCATCTGGCGCGCGCTGCGGGCCTTGCCGCGTGCTGGCGCACGGGCGGCGGCCTAGGCCGCCGGCGTCGCTGCAGGTGCTGGACCGGCAGGCGCTCGATGCCGGCTCGCCAACTCGACGGACGCCAATATCGCGCTGCGCAGCGAGATGGGCGAGCGGCTGGCCGCCGAAGCCCAGTTGCGGCAGGCCCAAAAGATGGAAGCGGTCGGCCAACTGACCGGCGGCATCGCGCATGATTTCAACAATATGCTGGCGGTGGTCGTCGGGGGACTCGAACTGGCGCAGCGCTGGCTGCCGGACACCCCCGAAAAAGCCGAACGCCACCTTGCCAACGCGCTCGACGGTGCCAATCGCGCCGCCGATCTGACGCGGCGGCTGCTGACATTTGCCAGGTCGGAGCCGGCACGCCCCGAAATGACCGTCATCAACGAATGCATCGCGAGCTTTGCCGAACTGATCGAACGGACGATCGGCGACCGGATCGCACTGACCCTCGACCTGCAGGCCGAGGGTCTGGCCTGCCGGATCGACCGGCAGCAGTTCGAGAATGCGCTGCTCAACCTGGCCGTCAACGCCCGCGACGCGATGGATGGTCACGGATCGCTGACGATTCGCACCGTCGACGACGGCGAACAAAAAGCCGCGGCGCTGGCGGTTCAGGTGATCGATACCGGGTGCGGGATGACGCCCGACGTGCTGAACCGCGTGTTCGATCCCTTTTACACCACCAAACCCGCGGGCCAGGGCACCGGATTGGGCATGAGCCAGGTCTTCGCTTTCTGCCGCCAATCGGGCGGCGAGGTGCAGATTTCGTCGACAGAGGGCGAAGGCACCAGCGTCGCGATGCTGTTGCCGGTGGCGACACAGCCGGTCGGCCATGTGGTCGAGACCGCA
The DNA here is from genome assembly GCA_965283845.1 of Sphingomonadaceae bacterium. Taxonomy (GTDB): domain Bacteria; phylum Pseudomonadota; class Alphaproteobacteria; order Sphingomonadales; family Sphingomonadaceae; genus Sphingopyxis. The sequence goes on along the minus strand of CBDIQD010000003.1, from coordinate 137,241 downwards.
ACCAGCGCCGTCCCCGGCGTTGCCGTCCCAGCCGAAGCGCTGAATATATTGGTGGTCGAGGACGACGAGCGCGTCCTGGCGGCCACCGTCGATGCGGTCAGCGAGCTTGGCCATATGGTGGTCGCCTGCGGCAACCCGCTCGATGCCGAGGCGCTGGTCGAGGGGCGGTTGACCGAGGGCCGGGGGGCTTCGACCTGATCCTGTCCGATGTCCTGATGCCCAAGCTGACCGGTCCCGAATTGGTCGCGCAGCTGAAACGGCGCTGGCCCGACCTGTCGGTGCTGTTCGTCACCGGCTATTCGGGCGATGCGAGCGAGATCGCCAGCTTTGGCGATCATGATGTGCTGCGCAAACCCTTTACGCTGAACGCGCTCGACCAGGCAATCCGCCGCTGCGGCGACGCGCGGCAAACCGAAGGCCAGCGGCTGGCGGGTTAGGTCCTTGTTGTCTGATGTTGGTTGAATCCGCCTCCCCGAGCGAAGACGAGGGGCTCTGCCGAGCGAAGTCGAGGCGTTCGACCTCTCGGATTCTCGCGACGCTCGAATTAGCCCCTCGTCTTCGCTCGGGGAAGCGGCATCACACTTCTAGCGGATCGCGCCGCTTTTCATCAGGCGCGGGACCAGGGTCAGCGCGGCGACGAGCGGCCAGCGGCGCTGCCACGGCTTGATCTCGATCTTTGTTCCGGCGTGGCGATTGATCTTCCATGCCAGATAATCGATCCCGCCGGCATAGGTCAGGCTGGCCTTGGCGAGCCGCGCGATGCTGAGCGCCTTGCCCTCGAGCCGCCGCCGCGTCCAGGCACCGCCGCGCGCGCCCATCGGGATCGCCGCCATCGCGGGAAGACTGAAGCGTTGGTAACGGTCGGTATCGGCATCGACGACCGACTGCGCCCGGCTGGTTCGCTCGGCGCGCAGTTCGACCGAGCAAGGTCAGCGCAAAGGCGCGCCGCCACCAATCGAGCGCGGGTTCGTCGTCGATCGATCCCGCGGCGGCGAGCAAGGTCGGCGCGGCCCGCGCCACCGCCGCGACCGCCCGCTCGCGCGCGGTGTCGTCGACCGCCCACACCAGCCGCGATGGCTGGGCAAAGCGCGCCCACACCGAAACATTGCGCGTCTCGATGCCGTTCAGGCGGTGAAAATCGGCTTCGCTGAGCACCGCATATTTGGCGATCAACCCGCCGTGCTGAAACGGAAAGACATTGGGCGGGATCAGGCGGTTGGCGGCCGCCATCCAGCGTTTGGGATAGGCATCGCCATAATCCGAGACGATCAGGTAGAAATCGAGCATCAGCCCGTCGAGCTGCGTTTCGCGCAGGCAGCTGCCGTAAAACAGCACCGCGCGCGCGCTGCCGGGATATTGGGCGGCAATCGCCTGTGCCATCGCGGCGACACGCGGGTCGACCGGGGTCGACAATTCGGTGCGGACCAGATCGATCAGGCTGGACATACGTGGGGGCTCAGGCGGCGAGGCGCAGGAAGGGAACCGGCTGCGTCGATGTCAGGATGATCGGCATACCGCGCGTCGCCTGAAAAATTTCACCATCAAGGATGACGTTCGATCGGTCGCCTTCGATGCGGATGACGTCGCCTTGCTGAAAATGGACGCCGTCGAGCTGATTTTGCCCCAGCGTCCCGCGCCAAGTTGCGCCGAGCATGCGCGCCAGCGCGCCGAAGCCGCGTTCGACCGCGAGCAATTTCATCTGCCCGCTTTCGCCCGCGCTGTCGTTAGTGCGGATGCTCAGCAACAGCTTTTCCAAAGTCGTGACGATCAGCAGCGAGAATTTGCCCTGAAACTCGCCCTGGCGGATCAACGACACCGTCATCGCCTCGGGCTTGGGCGGCAGGCGCCCGCCACCAAGGCCAAAGAACATCGCGAACAGCCCGAGCACCGCCGCCAGGAAATGCGACACCCCGTTCGGCAGGCCGAGCGGGTAGATGCGATTGCGGCAATAGAGCATGACGTCGGCCAGATAGGCGCCGCCCAGGAACATGCCGAGCACCGGGCGCGCTTCGCCGCCGCTGTCGAGCGAGATCAGCTGGCGCTGGATCACATGATCCTCCAGCCGGCCCGATTCGACCAGTTCGATCACCCGCTGCAACGCCTTGATCGGGTCGCCCTGCGCCCCCAGGTCGAGCGCGATCAGATTGGTCTTGCCGTTCGGCAGCACCGCGACCGGCGGCGGCGAGCCGCCGAAATGGCCGCCCGAATACAGTTCGGTCAGCGCCGCCTGGACGGTGCCGTCGCCGCCGTTGATGACGACGATGCGCGGCGACACCATCGCGATGGTGCGGATCGCCTCGCCGATCTGGTCGACGTCCTCGACCTCATAATGAAAGATGTCGGGGTGCGCCGCGCAATATTCGCGAACCCGCGGCAGCAAGGCACGGTTGCCGGTCGAGCGCGGATTGGAAAGAAGCGCGACGCTCGCCATGGATGTCCTTACTCGACCGGATCGAAGGAAAGGCCGCTGACATAGTTCAGCACGATCGGCACGCGTTTGGTGGCGCCGCCGACCGCAAAACTGACCGTTGCCAGTTTGGGCTTTCGCTTGAAGATGAAATCGCTGACCTTCATGTCGGGGTTGCCCGACAGTCCGGCGCCGTCGCTGCGGTCCGACTTGCCATTGCCGTTCATGTCGTGCCGCACCGACACGACATAGCTGCCCGGCCTGTCGACCGGAACGCACACCGACATGGTGCCGGCGCGCGAAACCGGCACGTCGACGCGCTCGATCCATTTGCGCTTTTCCAGATAGCTGCTGTTGGCGCTGTAAATCTGCACCCGCACCGTTCCGGTGCGCGCCTTGAAACCGCGCACATCGACCTGCACCGCGGTGGCGTTGCTGTTGCACAGCGCCGCTGCCGGACCCAGCGCCGCGCCCTGCGCCGCGACGGGCGCGATCAGCGCTCCGGCAGCACCGGCGGCAAGGATGCCAGCAAGAAAAATTTTCGACATGACCTCAATACCTCCAGAGGTTATAGCCACGCCAGCAAACGCACAAAGCACGCGCTGGCCCAGATTCCTGTCGCCCTTGAAACGGCATATCGGAACCATTTGCGGCCAAATCATGGTGATGGGGCGACGAAAGATTGAATAAGCTGCCTGCCATCGACCGCTATATCGCGCGGCTCATCTTCTTTCCCATGCTGGGTACGCTGGTCCTGTCGGCGATGCTGCTGGTGCTGGAAAAGATGCTGCGCCTGTTCGACTTCGTCGCCACCGAGGGCGGCCCGGTCAGCGTCGTGTGGCGGATGCTCGCCAACCTGATCCCCGAATATCTCTCGCTGGGCATTCCGATCGGGCTGATGCTGGGGATTTTGCTGGCGTTCCGGCGACTCGCGACGTCGAGCGAACTCGACGTACTGAAGGGCGTGGGGATGAGTTTCGGGCGACTGATGCGCGTGCCCTATGCCTATGCGATCGCGCTGGCGCTGCTCAACCTGGCGATCGTCGGGTTCATCCAGCCGGTCGCGCGCTACGCCTATGAAGGGTTGCAGTTCGAATTGCGGTCGGGCGCGCTCGGCGCGTCGATCAAGGTCGGCGAATTCAACAAATTGGGCGATCGCATGACGCTGCGCATCGAACAAAGCTATGACGACGGGCGGTCGCTCCGCGGCATTTTCGTGCGCGGCGACAACAAGGATGGCCAGCGCGTATCAGCCACCGCGGCGCGCGGGCAGTTTTTGGCCACCGACGATCCCGACACGATCATCCTGCGCCTGACCCAGGGGGTGCTGATCCACGAATCACCCAAATTCTCGGTCCCGCGCGTGCTGACGTTCGACAATCACGACCTGCCGATCCCGCTGCCCAAGATCGAATCATTCCGCACCCGCGGCGGCGCCGACCGCGAAATGACGATCCCCGAGCTGTTCGTCGCCGGCAAGGACCAGCGCCAGTCGGCGGAGACGCGGCTGGAATCGCGCGCCAATTTCCATTTTCGGATCGTCGAAGTGCTGTCGATGCTGTTGATCCCGCTGATGGCGATCGCGCTCGCCATCCCGCCCAAACGATCGACCTCGTCGCTCGGCATATTTCTGTCGATCATCCTGTTGGTGACCCAGCACAAGATCAACCAATATGCCGAGGACATGGGCGCGCGCGGGGTCATCGACCCGGTGATCGCGCTGTGGGTGCCGTTCCTGCTGTTCGCGGCGCTGGCGATCTGGATGTATTACACCGTCGCGCATGTCCCCGGCGGTCAGCCGATCGGTGCGCTCGAGCGCGTCGCGGCCAAGGCGGCGCAAAAGATTCGCGGCATGCTCGCCTTTTTCCAGCGTAAACCGCCGATCGCGGAGAGCTCGACCTAAATGCACCAGCTCCACTTTTTCCCGTCGCGGACGATGGCGTTCTACGTCGGCCGCCTGTTCCTGATCCGCTCCTTCTCGATCCTGTTCGCGCTGGTGCTGATCCTGCAAACGCTCGACCTGCTCGGCGAAAGCGGCAAAATTCTGGGCGTCGCGGGGAACGGCGATGCGGACGTATGGCGCTATGTCGGGATGCGGCTGCCCCAGATTATCGAGACGTTCCTGCCCTTTTCGGTGCTGCTCGGCACGATCCTGACGCTGATCACGCTGAACCAGAACAGCGAAGTCGTCGCGATGAAGGCGTCGGGCATGTCGGCGCATCAGGTGCTGGCGCCGCTGTTCCTCGCCGCGCTGCTGGTCGCCGGGATCAGCTTTGCGTTCAACGAACGCATCGTCACCCGCTCGACCGCGGCGCTCAGCGCCTGGCAAAAGGTCGAATATGCCCGGGTGCCGAAGGACAGCGGGGTGCGGACCAACATCTGGGTCCGCGACGGCGACAATCTGATCAACGCGGCGGCGGTCGAGACCGGCGGGCCGGCGATCATCCTGCGCGGGGTGACGATCTATGAGCGCACCGGCGGGGTGCTGTCATCGATGCTGTCGGCGGCCAGCGCGCGGTCGGTCGCGGGCGGCTGGGAACTCACCGATGCCAAGCGGTTCCTGCGCCGGTCGGGGACGGTCGAATCGCTCGGCACGATCGTCGCCGCCAAAGACGTGCGCCCCGACCAGTTCACCCTGGCGCAGGTCGACGGCGACGAATTGCCCTTCCTCCAACTGCAATCGGCGATCGCCGACCTCGAGGCGGCGGGACGGCCGGTCAACGCGCTGAAGGGCGTATTGTGGCACAAGATTTCGGGACCGTTGTCGGCGATCTTGATGCCACTGCTCGGCGCGGTCGCGGCGTTCGGGCTGGCGCACTTGCCCGAGCTGTTCATCCGCGCGATCCTCGGAATGGGCTCAGCTTCGGCTTATTTTGTCGCGGACAATTTCGCGCTCGCGATGGGCGATCTGGGCGCCTACTCGCCCTTCCTCGCGGCATGGGGGCCGTTCATATTATTCGCGCTGATCGGCGAGATGATCGCCAACGCGATGCAGAAGGTCGGCAATGAAGCCGTCGCCACCGCGAAGGCGGGGGCCGCAGTCGGCCTTTTACGCCGCTGTGCAAGGCCGATAGCGGCCCCCGCCTTCGCGGGGGCGACGACTATCGTCAGGCCGCAGCGCCCCGCGCCGACCCGGCAACCAGCTTTGCCACCAGCCCGGGCAACCCGGTGTAGTTCGCGCCATGATATTGCGAATCGGTCGGCAGCACGTCCTTCAGGCGGCGGTGCGCCTCGGCGAGCGCATGATAGGGCACGCCGGGCAGCAGATGGTGCAGCGCATGGTAACGCAGGCCGACCGGCGCCCATAGCTCGGGCAGCAAGCCCGGCGGCGGGACGTTGACGCTGTCGAGAAACTGGCCGGTCACGGTCAGCACTTCGCCGTCATTTTCCCAGAGATGCGCCACCAGAGTGCGGATCTGGTTGAGGACCAGCGTCGCCGCCGCAATCGCGCCAAAGATCAGCAACGCGCGCAGCGGCACCCAGCCGAAAACCCCGGCGGCGATCAATAAGGTCGACCACGCCCAGGCGCCGCCCTCCTGCCACGCCCACATGCGGCGGAAATCGCCCTCGGACCGCTTGCGGCGGAACAGCGGGTTGATGATCAGCCCCGAATAGCGCTCCATCACGATCCGGCGCAGCGGCGGGATCAGGAACGACAGCGGGGTGAGCACGGCATAGCGGACCAGCAGCGCGAGCGGGGCCAGCGCCGCGGTGACCACGAACAACGGCACCGTCCACGGCTTCATCAGCGCCAGCGGCAGATATTCGGGATCCTCAACGGTGCCATATTTGGTGCGGTTGTGGTGCAGGCTGTGGATGCCTTCATACATGAAGGACGGGATCAACAGCGGCACGCCGATCAGCAGGTTCCAGCCGAAGCGAAAGCCCGGCAGCGCGTTTTTGCGGATGTGGGTGAGCTCGTGGATGAAGCTGCCGGCGCGATACAGCGCGAGGATCGCGACGACCGCAGCGAGCATCTCGCCGTCGTCGGCGCCAAGATCGCGCCCGCGACGCCGGCATAGCCGATGACGGCCGATGCCAGAAAATCGGTCCAATAGATACGCGCGCTGGGGGTGGTCAGGTCGCGCGTCAGGTCCGACGCGGCGCGGATCATCGCCATATCGTCGGCGATTGCCGACTTCGGGATCTTCGCTGCTGCCGGCGCCGCAGCGGGCGCGGCCCGGTCGGCCAAAGGATTGATCGTCGTCATAACCTGCGCTCTTCATCATGATTTCGTGGCAGCAAAATGGCCAAATGCGGGTCGCCACGGCCGTGCGGATGCCCTAATGCGTCGATCCTGAATATAGGATGCCCCGGACAGGAAACCAGTATGAGCGGACATTCGCAAGGCCCGATCACCATCCACCCGGTCAAGAACAAGGCCGACACGCGCGAATTCGTCGAGCTGGCCTTTCGGCTCAACCGCGGCGATCCGGCGTGGGTGCCGCCGCTGAAGGGCGAAGTGTACGGCCTGTTGACCCCCGGCAAGAATCCATGGTTCGAACATGGCAAGGCACAGCTGTTCCTGGCGCGCCGCAGCGGACGCACCGTCGGACGCATATCGGCGCACATCGACGAGCTCGCGCTGGCCCAGCCGGTCGAACAGGGCATGGGCCCCGGCACCGGCAACTGGGGATTGCTGGAAGCCGAGGATGAAGAAACCACCCGCGCGCTGCTGATCGCGGCCGAGGACTGGCTGCGCACCCAGGGCATGCACCGCGCGCTCGGGCCGCTGTCGATTTCGATCTGGGACGAGCCCGGCCTGTTGATCGAGGGCTTCGACAACCGGCCGACGGTGATGATGGGGCACAACAGCCCGCTGTATCGCGGCTGGATCGAGGGCAGCGGATACCGACCGATCAAGCAGCTGATCAATTATGATACCTACGTCAAGGAGGGCTTTTCGCCGCTGGTGAACCGTATTGTCGCCGCCGGCGAAAAGAACGCGCGCATCCGCGTGCGCAAAGTCGACAAAAAGAATTTCGATGCCGAAGCCGCGCTGATCATGGGGCTGCTCAACGACGCCTGGTCGGACAATTGGGGGTTCGTGCCGCTGACCGACAGCGAGATCGCCTTTGTCGGCAAAAAGCTGAAGACGATCGTTTTCGAGGATCTGGTGCGCGTGGCCGAACTCGACGGCGAACCGGTGGCATTCATCATCGTGCTGCCCAACATCAACGAACTGCTGATCGATATGGGCGGATCGCTGTTGCCGTTCAATTGGGCGAAGATCCTGTGGTGGCTGCGCAAACCAAAGAGCCGCACCCTGCGCGTGCCGTTGATGGGGGTGGTCAAAAAGCTGCAGCACAGCCGGATGGCCAGCACCCTCGCCTTCATGATGATCGAATATATCCGCCGCGACGCGGTGCGCGATTATGCCACCGAGCGCGGTGACATCGGCTGGGTGCTCGACGACAATCAGGGGATGAACGCGGTCGCCGAGGCGATCGATGCCAAGGTCAACCGGGTGTATCAGATCTACGACAAAATACTCTGATCGCTGGGACAGCTTTGCGACAAATGGCCGCCATCGTGCGTTTGGGGCATGAAAGGCATTGTCATGGCGATCCAATATCTTGCCGCGAACCGCTTTGGCCTGGGCCGCCGCTTTGACGACGCGGCAGCCGGCGATCCCAAAGCCTGGCTGACCCGCCAGCTGGGCGATTATGACCCCGCGCCTGCCGCAATAACCGGGCTTGCCGGGCGCGCGGCGATCGCGGCCGCCTATGTCGAATATCGCGAGGATCGCCAGGCGATGCGCCGCGAAGCCGCCGAGACGCCGATGAGCCCAACCGGTGCGGACAACGCGGAAAAAGGCATGGATCCCGAAATGCGGCGGCTATCGCGCTCGGCGATCCGGCGTCATTATGTCGACGCGAGCGCAGCGCGGCTGGCGGCGGCGGTGGCGACGCCCACCCCTTTCCCGAACGGCTCGTTCATTTCTGGGCCAATCATTTCGCGGTGTCGGCGGACAAACAGACCGTGATCGGCTTTGTCGGCAATTATGAAAACGACGCGATCCGTCCCAACATCATGGGCAAATTTTCCGACCTGCTGATCGCCGCGGTGCGCCACCCGGCGATGCTGCTTTACCTCGACCAGGCGCAGAGTTTCGGCCCCGACAGCCCGGTTGCGACGCGTGCGCGGGGCCGCGGCAACGCCCGGGCGCCGGGGCTGAACGAAAATCTGGCGCGCGAGATATTGGAGCTGCACACGCTGGGGGTGCGCACGGGTTATACGCAGGTCGACGTCACCGCTTTTGCCAAGGCGCTCACCGGGCTGACGGTTGCAGGACTGGGGCGCGGCGCGGGGCAGCGGTTGATGCCCGCCGACGCGCAGACCGGCGACACCGTGTTCATCGATCGTCTCCACGAGCCCGGCGCGCAGACCGTGCTGGGCCGACGCTACGACGCCGCCGGGGCGGCACAGGCCGAGGCGATCCTGCGCGATCTGGCCGTTCATCCCGCGACCGCGCGCCACATCGCGACCAAACTGGCACGCCATTTCACCGCCGACGATCCGCCGCCAGCGCTGGTCGATCGGTTGACCGCCAATTTCGTCAAGACCGGCGGCGACCTGTCCTCGCTCTATCGCACCCTGATCGCGTCGCCCGAACCGTGGACGGCGGCGCCGACGATGTTCAAATCGCCGTGGGACTGGACGGTGTCGATGTTGCGCGCGCTGAAGATCCCCGCGCTGGGCGAAAAACAGAATGTCGCGGCGATGTTCACCCAGCTCGGCCAACCCGTCTGGCGACCGGGATCGCCCGCGGGCTATGACGACAAGGTCGCGACCTGGGCGGGATCGGCGGGATTGATGCAGCGCGTCGAACTGGCGAGCCGGATCGCCGGACGGATCGGCGACCGCGTCGATGCGCGCCAGCTTGCACCGCTCGTCCTTGCCGATGCGCTGACCGCCGATACCGGGCAGGCGATCGCGCGCGCCGACAGTCCCGGTCAGGGCATCGCGATGCTGTTCGCCAGCCCAGCCTTTTTGCGGAGATAGACCATGATCCTTTCCCGCCGTTCGATCATCCTGTCGGGGATCACCGTCGCCGCCGCCGGCGCGCTGCCCGGTTTTGCCTATGCCGCCGCCGCGACCCTCAAACGGCTCGTGTTCATCATCCAGCGCGGCGCCGCCGACGGATTGGCGACGGTGGCGCCGACCGGTGACCCCGCGTTCGCCGCCGCACGCCGCGCGATGGCCGACGAGACCGCCGGCGGCGCCAAGCTCGATGCGATGTTCACGCTGCACCCGGCGCTGGCGACGACCGCGGGTCTTTATGCTGGCAAGCAAGCGCATTTTGCCCATGCCGTCGCCACCGCGTATCGCGACCGGTCGCATTTCGACGGCCAGAATATGCTCGAGGGTGGTGGGTCGCGGCCTTATGCGCGCGCCGATGGCTGGGTCGGCCGCCTGCTGACGCTGTTGCCCGCCGCCGAGCGCGACGCGCTGGCCATCGCGCCCGCGGTGCCGCTGGCGCTGCGCGGCACGGTGCAGGTCGGGACCTTGCGAACAGCTGGCCTGCCGCAGGCCGACGGCGACCTGATCGCACGGTTGTCGGCGCTTTATGCCGATGATCCGCTGCTTCATCCTTTGTGGGACAGCGCGGTCAAGACGCAGGAACTGGCGGGCGACATCGGCGGCAACAACGGGCGCAACGGCGCCGACCTGGGCAAGCTGGCGGCGTCATTGATGCTGCCCGAGGGCGGTGCGCGGGTGATGATGGTCGAAACCGGCGGCTGGGACACGCACAGCGGCCAGCGCGGGCGGCTGAACGCGCAGCTACGCGGCCTCGACCAATTGCTCGGTGCGCTCCAGACCGGTCTGGGCCCGGCGTGGAGCGATACGCTGGTGATCGTCGCCACCGAATTCGGCCGCACGGTCGAGGTCAACGGCACCGGCGGCACCGATCATGGCACCGGCGGCTGCGCTGCTGCTGGGCGGGCGGCTGGCCGAGGGCGGCAAGATTTCGGCCGACTGGCCGGGGCTGGCCCCCGCGGCACGCCTCGACGGCCGCGATCTCAAACCGACGCGCAGCCTGGAAAGTGTGATCGCGGCGTCGGTCGCGCATCATTATGCGCTCGATCCGAAACGGGTGATGGCGACGCTGTATCCGGACGCATGAAGCGACAAAATATTGGAGAATCTCTGTTCCCCTGTGGAGGCAGGGACCCATCTCCCGTCGGTTAAAAATGGCGCCGGCCGGTGATGGGCTCCCGCCTTCGCGGGAGCACACGGCTTTTCATTCAAGCTCCGCTTTACGAAAGCATCGCCCAGGTCGGGGCATGGTCGCTGGCCTTCTCGCGCCCGCGGTGATCCTTGTCGACCCCGGCATCGACCAGCCGGTCGGCGAGCGCCGGGCTGAGCAACAGATGGTCGATGCGAAAGCCATGGTCGCGTTGCCACCCCCCGGCCTGATAGTCCCAGAAGGTCCATACATGCCCGCCGGGATGGCGGCTGCGCAGCGCATCGGTCCAGCCGTCGCCGAGCAGGCGGAACCAAGCGTCGCGCGATTCGGGCTGCATCAGCGCGTCGGTCGCCATGACGCGCGGATCCCAGACATCGTCGTCGTGCGCGATGACGTTGTAGTCGCCGGTCAGGATCGTCGGGATTTCCAGCGCGAGCAGTTGCCTGGCACGCTCGCGCAGCCGCGCCATCCAGCGCAGCTTGTAATCGAATTTGGGCCCCGGCTGCGGATTGCCATTGGGCAGATAGATCGACGCGACCCGGATGCCGTCGACATCAGCCTCGAGATAGCGCGAATGCTCATCCTCGGGTTCGCCCGCCAGCCCGCGCTGGGTTTCGACCGGCTGTTTGCCTTTCGCGAGGATCGCGACGCCGTTGAAACCCTTTTGGCCATGGTAGAGAAAGCCGTAACCCGCCGCCTCAATCTCTTTCGTCGGCATGGTTTCGTCGCTCGATTTCAATTCTTGCAGACAGGCGACGTCGGGCTGCGTTTCCTCGAGCCATTCGACCAGGCGCGGCAGACGGGCCTTGATCCCATTGATGTTGTAGGTCGCGATTTTCATGGGAGGCTGCCGATCAACGTCTCAATCCGTTCGTGCTGAGCTTGTCGAAGCACTGTCCTTCTTTTTCGTCGAAGTAAAGAACGGCCCTTCGACAAGCTCAGGGCAAACGGGAAAAGGAGCTTGATCTCAGATCGAGAAGCTGGACCCGCAGCCGCAGCCCGAAGCCGCGTTGGGATTTTCGACCTTGAACGACGAACCGCCGAGCGAATCGACGAAATCGACGATGCAGCCGCGGACCAGATCGATGCTGACCGGATCGACGACCAGTTTCACCCCGTCGGTTTCGGTGACGATGTCGTCGGCGTCGATGCTCTCGGCCAGCCCGAAACGATAGGTGAAGCCCGAACAGCCGCCGCCATCGACCGCGAGGCGCAGCGCGGCGTCGGTCCCGCCCTTGCGGGTCGCGATCCAGCGGACGCGCGCCGCGGCGGCGGGGGACAGGGTGATATCGGAAAGCTGGGTGGCCATAAGCGCTAGATAGGGCTTTACGCGCAAATGAAAAGGGCGCCGCGACGGTTGACCCGCCTGGCGCCCCTCCTCTCCGACCCAGGAAAGCTCGTTATTCGGGACCGCCCATCGCGAGCTTGTCGCCCGTCAATGCCGCGATCGCCATCGAATCCGACCGCACGAACGGCATCGGATTGACCGGCGCGCCTTCGATGCGGACTTCGTAATGCAGGTGGTTTCCGGTCGAGCGGCCGGTCGAACCGACGAAGCCGAGCACGTCGCCCTTTTTCACCGACTGGCCCGGGATGACGACATAAGACGACATATGGCCGTAGCGCGTCTGGATCGCGTTGCCATGTTCGACTTCGACATAATTGCCATAACCGCCAAGGCGCTGGGCGCGGCCCACGATGCCGTCTGCGGTCGCATAAATGGGGGTGCCCGCCGGCGCCGGGAATGTCGATGCCGTTGTGGCGCGCGACCTTACCCGTAATCGGATGGACGCGCATGCCATAGGATGACGAAAGCGACATTTGTTCGATCGGACGGCGCGAGGGCACCGATACACCGATCGAAGCGGTCAGGCCGGTGTCGAGGCGTTTCCACGCCTGGAAAATCGCGCGGGCTTCGCTATCTTCGCCGGCCGAGGGGACACCAGCGGTAAAGCTGTCGTCATCGGGCTCATCGGGAGCGATAATGCCCGCATCGGCGCTGGTTTCAGCGGCGTGGACGGCGGGCGTGGCCAGTCCGAAACATGCTGCGGCGCAGACGATTGCGACTTGATGCAACTTCTGCGTCAGAAAAGTGTTTATCAAAATACGACCCCGCGTGTGCCATGTCGCCAAAGTCATCAAAAGTCTTTGGCGCCGGTGTTTGTTGGTTTGGATGATTGCTCATCCCCCGCAACGCCTGTGTGCTGGCCGAATGGTTAAGACGCAATAACAGCATAGTATTCTTGCGTTAAACCGGCGTCGTGGCGCGCCGAGTCGTTGAACGGAGCTTTGAGCGTCCCGCGGAACCGCGATTTTACGAGCGCGTGCCACGTTTCAACGGCATTGAATCCCCGTTCGTCGCACAGCCACCCAAACCAGATCGTGCCGGCGCTCACATGGCGGATTTCGTCCTTGTAAATGCGCGATAAAATCCGCGCCGACGCTTCGTCGCCGGCTTCGCAAAAGCGCGCGATCGTCGGGGGCGTGACGTCGAGCCCGCGCGCTTCGAGCACCATCGGCACGATCGCGAGCCGCGCCAGCGCGTCGTCGGCGGTCGCCTCCGCCGCTTCCCACAATCCGGCATGCGCCGGCAGCGCGCCATAATGGCTGCCGAGTGCGCGCAGCCGCCGGTCGAGCAGCGCGAAATGCATCGCCTCGTCGGCGGCGACGCCGATCCAGTCATCGACGAACGCGCGCGGAAATTGATCGCCGAACCGGCCGATCAGATCGACCGCGAGGTCGATCGCGACGAATTCGATATGCGCGAGCGCGTGGAGCAAGGCGATGCGGCCGCGTTCGGACCCGCCCTTGCCGCGCCGGGGCATCCGGTTGGGGGCAAGCAGCTCGGGCGCGGCGGGCCACGCCGGCTGATCGGGCATCGCGATATCGCAGCGATGCATCGAGCGAGCTGTCGCCAGGCCCGCGCCAGCCGACGCGCCGCGCGACGTTTATCGTGCGGATCGGGGGTCAGCAGGACCGGCGCGCGGCTTCGCCGAGGGTGGTCATTTGTTCATACCCGTTTGTCCTGAGGAGGGGCTGAGCTTGGCGAAGACCCGTCTCGAAGGACGCTGCGCAGCGCCGCGTCCTTCGAGACGCCATTTCGACAAGCTCAATGGCTCCTCAGGACAAACGGATATGGGGATTGCACGGTCAGAGCGCCTTCGCCGCCTCCAGCACCGCCTCGGCATGGCCCTTTACGCGCACCTTGCGCCACTCTTTCGCCAGCTTGCCGTCGGCGCCGAACAGGAAGGTCGACCGTTCAATCCCCATATAGGTGCGGCCGTAATTCTGCTTTTCGACCCAGGTGCCGAACGCCGCGCATACCGCGCCATCCTCGTCGGAGGCGAGGCGGACGGTCAGGCCATATTTGTCGCGGAATTTGCACAGCTTTGCCGGGGTGTCGCGCGACACCGCGAGCACCTGCGCGTTCAGTTTCGCGAACTCGGACGCGAGGCGGGTGAAATCCTGCGCCTCGACGGTGCAGCCCGGGGTATCGGCCTTGGGATAGAAATAGACGACCAGCGGCGCGCCCTTCAGGCCTGCGAGATCAATGGCGGCGCCGTCGGCGTCGAGAAGCTTCACGGCGGGAATGGCATCGCCGATTGTCAGGGTCATGGCTTGGTCTCCTGTTGTGCCGGGCGAATCGACGCCCACCAGCTGGCGATCTCCTGCCGCGCGGCGTCGTGCACGGCAAGCAGTTGCGGCCAGCCGGGTTCGCCGCACGCGCTTGCCACCAATTGCCGCGCCGCGGCGGTCGGCGGCTCGCCCTCGGGCGCGGTCAGCCGCAGCATCACCAGCAGCCGCGCGAGCAGGCCGACCTGGGTGGGTTTGAACCGCGGGCACGAGGCCCGCCGCGTGCATGCACGCCAGCGCAGCCGCGATATTGGGATCGTGGCATCGGCCGCTGATCAGCTGCGTCACCTGCATCGCGAATTCCAGGTCGACGAGGCCGCCTGGCCCGCCCTTGATGTCGAGCGCGCCCTTGGCGGGCTTGTGCGCGGCGATCTTGCCGCGCATTTCGGCCGCATCGGTCGCGAGCTTCGCCGGGTCGCGCGGGATCGCGAGCAGTTCGGCGATGATCCGCTCGACCTCGGTGCGCGCCGCGCCGGAGCCATAGACCGGCCGGGCGCGGAGCAGCGCCATATGCTCCCACGTCCACGCCTCTTCGCGCTGATAGCGTTCGAAGCTGTCTAGGGTGACGACGAGCGGGCCTTGCGCCCCCTGCGGCCGCAACCGGGTGTCGACGTCGTAGAGCTTGCCCGCCGCGGTCGGCACCGACATCGCGCCGGTCACCCGCTGCGCAAGCCGATTGTAATAGGTCGTCGCGCCGAGCGGACGCGGTCCGTCGGATTCGGCGAGATGGTCGCCGGTGAACAGATAGATGAGGTCGAGGTCCGATGCGTGGGTCAGCGCCCTGCCCCCGAGCCGCCCGAGCGCGAGCACGACAAGCTCGCTATCGGGAACGCGTCCGTGCGCCGTGACGAATTCGGCGACCGTCGCATCGGCCAGCACGCCGAGCGCGGCTTCGGCCAGTTCGGCATAGCCGCTGGCGACCACGAGCGGGTCGGTGGCTCCCGCCACCAGCTGGGCGCCATAGGCGAAGCGCCGTTCACCGACATGGTCGCGCACCCGGTCGAGCAATCGCTCATAGTCGAGCGGTGCGAGCCCCGGCCGCCATTCGGCGCGCAGTTCTTCTTTTGTCGCGGGCGCGTCGAAAGCGCGCTGATCGATCAGTCCCTCGATCAGTTCGACCCGCGTGCCGAGCGCGTCGGCAAGCGTCGGCGCGAGCGACAGGATGCGGGTCGCGATGCGCGCCAGCGCCGGCTGCGCCGCGAGCAGATGGAAAAGTTGATCGCGCTCGGCAACCCAGCGACCAGCTTGTCGAAGCGCGTCAGCGTGGCGGCGGGATCGGGCGCGGCACCCAGCGCCTTGATCAATTCGGGCAGCATCGTCTCGAGCGCATCGAGCGCTGCCGGACTGCGCAGCGCGCGCAGCTTGCCGCCGCGCCATTCGCCGATCGTCCGCAGCGCGGCATCGGGCGGGTCGAACCCCGCCGCGATCAGCTGCGCCGCCAGCCCATCCTCGTCGCGCGGCAGCCCGCGCGTCACCGCGCGCTCGGCAACCAGCCGGTCGTAACAGGTGCCGACATCTGTCACCACGGGCGCCAGCACGGCGAGCAGCGCCGCGCCGTCGGACTGGCCATCGAGCCGCGCGACACAGTCGAGCGCCGTTTCCTGCGTCGGCAGGCTGTGCGTCTGCTGATCCTCGATCATCTGCAGCCGATGTTCGATGCGCCGCAGCGTCGCGTAATGGCCCGCCAGGTGGTCGGCGTCGTCGCGCTCGATACGTCCGGCGTCGGCAAGCGCGGCGAGCGCGTCGACCGTCGCCGGAACGCGCAGCGACGGATCGCGGCCGCCATAGATCAGCTGATGGACCTGCGCGAAAAACTCGATCTCGCGGATACCGCCGCGCCCGCGTTTCAGGTCGAAACCGGGGCCGAACGCCTGGCCTTGCGAAAAATGGTCGCGGATCCGGTCGCTCATCGCGCCGATTTCCTTGAGCTGACGAAAATCGAGGCTGCGGCGCCAGATGAAGGGCTGGATCGCGGCAAGGAAATGGTCGCCGAGCGCGCGGTCACCCGCCGAGGCGCGTGAGCGGATGAATGCGGCCTGCTCCCACGCCAGCGCCTCGGATTCATAATAAGAGATCGCCGCATCGACCGGCAGCACGATCGGCGTCACCTCGGGATGCGGGCGGAGCCGCAGATCGACGCGCAGGACATGGCCATCGCCGGTGCGTGCCGACAGGATTTCGGTCATCCGCCGCGCGATCCGCACCGCTGCCTCGCCCGGGTCGTCGCGCGACCGGCGCGGCAGCGTGTCGGGATCGAAGATCAGGATCGGGTCGATGTCCGACGAATAGTTGAGTTCGTGGCTGCCGAGCTTGCCCAGCGCGATCACCGCCAGTCCCCGCGGCTCGTCGTCGGCGCCCGCGTCGGCAAAGGCGGCGGCCAGCGCCGCGTCGCACGCCGTATCGGCAAACGCCGACAACAGCCGCGTCGTCGTCGCCACATCATGCTCGCCCGACAGGTCGCCGAGCGCGAGCAGCAGCGCCATCCGGCCGCGCCACTGGCGCAGCGTCCGCATTATGTCGTCGCCGGTGGGCGGCGGGGCGACCAACGCCAGCGCTGCGTCGGTGCCGTCGGTCAGGAATGTCGCAACATCGTCGGGGTTGAGTTCGGCGAGGCGCGCGAGGAATGGCGCGTAGGTGGTCAGCCGGTCGAGCGCCGACTGGCGGCTGGGAACGTCGAGGAGGGTCATCGGCAGCCGCTATCGCGCGCACGACGATATGAGGCAAGGCTACCCCATCAGAAAAGACGGTGCTCCCGCGAAGGCGGGAGCCCATCTCCGGTCGGTGCAATTTTGAACCCACCGGCGATGGGTCCCCGCCTTCGTGGGGACGCGCGGTTTTAAAAGAGCGTGTGTCAGCCCGATCTCAGGCCGGAACCGTACTTTCGTCGAAGAACAGCACCTGCGAGATCGCGGCGCGCAGCGTTGCCGGCTGATACGGCTTGGTGATCAGGAAGGCGGGCTCGGGCCGGTCGCCGGTGAGCAGCCGTTCGGGGAAGGCGGTGATGAAGATGACCGGCATTTTGAGGTCGGTCAGAATTTCCTGCACCGCCTCGATCCCCGAGCTGTTGTCGGCGAGTTGGATGTCGGCGAGCACCAGGCCCGGCTGATGCTTTTGCGCCTCGGCGACCGCTTCGCGGTGCGTCGTGGCGACCGCGACCACGTCATGACCCAGATCGCGCACGATCGTCTCGATATCCATCGCGATGATCGGCTCGTCCTCGATGATCAGGATGCGGGCGCGGGTCTGGCGATCGATCTCGTCGGTCGCCTCTGCGATCAATCCCTCCACCGCCTCGGCATCGCGGCCGATGATGCGTCCGGCATCCGCGGCGTTGAAACCCTCGACCGCGGTGAGCAGCAAGGCCTGCCGCGCGAGCGACGGAATGCGGCTGAGCCGCGCGTCGGCGATCGCGATATCGCTGCGATCCGATTCGTCGTTGGCGGCTGCCTGCTCCGCCATCAGTCCGAAATTGTCGTGGACCATGCGGTACAGCTGGATGCGCAAGTCGCCTCCGGTATCGACCGCGCCCGGATTGGCGACCAATGTTTCGAGCAACCGTGCGACCAGCAAATCACCGCTCTGCTGACTGCCGGAAATCGCCCGACCGTAACGACGCAGATACGGAAGATGCGGCGCGATCGCCTGACCCAATGACATAAAATTCCCTCCTGATGCGGCTCAAAACCCGCAGAAAATCGGGCGAACCCGGCCAAAGCCTGCCTCACCCGACATTATTTCACCTGATGGGAACGATTTAGCCGCAAATTAGTTTCATGGGGAAGAACAAACGCGCCATTGCAGTTTGGTGTGCGCGTCGTTAGCAAAAGGCCCCATGTCCAAAGAACGCCTTGATAATGCCGTCTAAGACCGGTTCGCCACGCGGCGAGACCCTGGGCAAGGACGCGGGTAAAAAATCGTCCGCCAAGGCGCCCGACGTCAATGGCGCGCTTCGTCGCGCCTATGAATCGACCGTCGACGAGACGATTCCCCAATCCTTGCTGGACTTGCTCGGCAAGCTGGACTGACGCAAACCGAACCGATATTCAGCGCCGATAGCGCGCGTCGAAATCGCTTTGAAATGCCGCGAACGCGCCCGCCGCGATCGCATCGCGCATCCCCTGCATCAACGCCTGATAAAAATGCAGATTATGCTGCGTCATCAACATCGCGCCGAGCATTTCGCCCGACCGGACGAGGTGATGCAGATAGGCGCGCGACCAGGTCGTGCAGACCGGGCAATCGCATGACGCGTCGAGCGGCCCCATATCCTCGGCATGTTTCGCGTTGCGGATGTTGACCGGACCGTCCCAGGTAAAGGCCTGGCCGTTGCGGCCCGATCGCGTCGGCAGCACACAATCGAACATATCGACCCCGCGGGCGACCGCGCCGACCAGATCGTCGGGCTTGCCCACCCCCATCAGATACCGCGGTCGGTCCGCGGGCAATTGCGCCGGCGCATAGTCGAGCACGCCGAACATCGCCGCCTGTCCCTCGCCGACCGCCAGACCGCCGATCGCGTAGCCGTCGAAACCGATATCGGCCAGCGCCGCCGCCGAACGGGCGCGCAATGTTTCGTCGAGCGAGCCCTGTTGAATGCCGAACAGCGCCGATCGTGCGGCATGATCCTCGCCGGCATCGAAGCCCGCCCTGCTCCGCGCCGCCCAGCGCATCGAACGCTCCATGCTCGCCTCGGCGCGCTTGGCATCGACGCCGTTCGGCGGACATTCGTCGAACGCCATGACGATGTCGCTGCCCAGCAGCCGCTGGATTTCCATCGACCGTTCGGGCGTCAGCATATGCCTCGACCCGTCGAGGTGGCTTTTGAACGCCACCCCCTCTTCGCTCTGCTTGGTCAGTTCCGACAGGCTCATCACCTGATAGCCGCCGCTGTCGGTCAGGATCGGCCGGTCCCAGCCCATGAACTGATGCAGCCCGCCCAGCCGCGCCATGCGCTCGGCAGCCGGGGCGCAGCATCAGATGATAGGTGTTGCCGAGGATGATGTCGGCGCCGGTCGCGCGGACCTCGGCGAGGCGCATCGCCTTCACCGTCGCGGCGGTGCCGACCGGCATGAAGGCGGGCGTGCGGATTTCGCCGCGCTGCATGGCAATTACACCGGTGCGGGCGGCGCCGTCGGTCGCGGCGATGGTGATGGTGCCGCTATGCCATCGATGGCGCGCGCCTATGGCGAGGCGCGCGCGAAAAGTCGAGGCGACGGCTTATTCCTTCTCATCCTCGCTCGACGGTTCGTCGGCGGCGGCCTTGGCCTTTTCCTTCGGCTTTTCCTTTTCGAAGATCGCGAGCAGTTCCTTTTTCTTGGTTTCCGACAGACCCTCTTCGGCCTCGGGGAACATCTCTTCCTCTTCTTCGTCGATGTGATGGAGGTAGCGGTGCTTCATCGTACGGAACCGCGTCAGCCAGCCGGTCGAGGCGAAATCCATCTCATAAAGCTCGGTCAAGAGATCGTCGATTTCCTTATGTTCGGATACGCTGTGCTGCGCATCCTCGCGCAGGTCGGGCTTGCCGAGCATGGTGGCGTAGAGCGACATTTCTTCCGACGCGGCATGCGCCGTCACCTCGACGCGAAACGCCTCGAACAGCTTTTCGCGCTCGGGGCTGTCGCCCTGGGTGTCGTCGATCCGGTCGAGCAGGTCGCGGTGACGGTCGTGGTCCGCCTTCAGCCGGGCAAAGATTTTCGTTTCAGCCATATTGTCCTCCATCGAGCGGGAGAACGGTTGATCGGGCGGACGGTTCCCGTCGCCGGCCCTCAGGCCGCTTTCCAGTCGCTGGTCGTGGTGAACAACGGCAGCGCCATCGCCGATGTCGACTGGGTCGCCGCGGCGATCAGATAGGGCGACACGCGGTGCCGGGTGCACAGGCCGCCGTTGCCGTCGCTCACCATCGATTGTTCGAATTCGACGCCTTGCTGGTGCTTCATCGTCCGGCGGACGGTCGCGGTGGCCAGTTGTCCCTCGCCGAAATCGATGACGAACTGGGTGCCGACGGGGACGTCCAATATGCCCTCGATGAAAGCGCCGGTGGCCGACAGGTTGCGGATGACGACGTTGTAGCGATGATTGTCATGCACCGCGCCGACCTGGCGGAACAGCGACAAACGACCGTTCCTCTGACGCGCCGGACCGGCGGGTTTGATCGTCCAGGAACCGGCCTCGGCATGTTCCAGCAGCTCGTCTTGCGGCACCGGCTTGCTGTAGACATAGCCTTGGACATGGCTGACGTTCAGCTTGCGGATGAGGTCAAGCTGATCGAGCGATTCGATGCCTTCGGCGGTGGTTTCCATCTCCAGCGCCTCGGCCAGCGCCACGATCGCCGCGATGATCGCGCTGTTGCGCGACCCCGGCTCGGTCGCCCCGCGCACAAAGCTCTGGTCGATCTTGATCTTGTCGAACGGCGCGTTTTGCAGATAGGCGAGCGAGGAATAGCCGGTGCCGAAATCGTCGAGCGCCAGACGGACGCCCAGCGCCTTCAGCGCGGTGAACATCCGGCTGGTTTCGGCCGAATCGCCTAGAAACACGCTCTCGGTGATTTCGAGTTCGAGCCGGTCGGGCGACAGGCCGGTGGTGGCGAGCGCGCTGGCGACGATCTTTGGCAAATCGGCGTTGGCAAACTGGATCGGCGACACGTTGACCGCGACGCGCATGTCGCCGGGCCAGCGCACCGCATCTTCGCAGGCCGTGCGCAGCACCCATTCGCCGAGCGGCCACGATCAGACCGGTCTCCTCGGCGATCGGGATGAACACCGCGGGCGAAATCAGGCCGCGGTCGCGGTGGGTCCAGCGCACCAGCGCCTCGACCCCGGTCACCATGTTCGACTTGGAATTGACGACCGGCTGATAACTCAAATTCATCTCGCCGCGCGCCAACGCGTCGCGCAGATCGTCTTCGAGTGCGCGGCGGATCTCGGCCGCCTGGTGCAAATCACTCGAATAGAAACTGAACCGGCCGCGCCCGTTGCCCTTGGCCGCATAGAGCGCCAGATCGGCATTGCGCACCAGATCGTCGCTGGTCAGTCCGTCGAACGGCGAAATCGCCACGCCGACCGACGCCCCGATGATACAGCGGCTGCCCTCGACCGAATAGGGTTGCGACAGGCTGTTGATGATGTCCGCCGCCATGTCGCCCAGCTTGCCGCGATCTTCGAGGTCGGGAAGAATGATCTGGAATTCATCGCCGCCCAGCCGGCTGACCATTTCCTTGTCGCCGACGATCTTGAGCAGCCGTTCGGCAACCTGTTTGAGCAGCGCGTCGCCGGCCGGATGGCCGAGCGTGTCGTTGACCTGTTTGAAGCGGTCGAGATCGAGCAGCATGATCGCGCAGACGCGCTGCTGCTGCGCAAAGGCGGCAAGCGTGGTGTCGAGCTTTTTCGAAATGTTGAACCGGTTGGCCAGCCCGGTCAGCGAATCATACAGCGCGAGCCGCGACGCATCCTCGGCCGAGCGGCGCTGCGCCGTGATGTCGGTGCCGCTGCCGCGGTAGCCGACGAACTTACCGCTGCCGTCGAAATGCGGCCGGCCCGATATCGCCCACCAGCGATCGTCGCCTTCAAAGGCGCTGCGCAGCGGCAGATCGTCGAACTTCGATTGTTTGGTCAGCAGAAACGGCAGGGTGCGCTGGCGTTCGCCGTGGTTGTCCGCGGGCAGGAACAGGTCGGTAAAGACGCTGCCCAGCAACTGCCCCGTCGTCCGCCCCATCATCCGTGCGACCGAATCGGTGATATAGGCCAGCCGCCCCTTGTCGTCGGTCGACCAGAACCAGCCGCGGCCGCTTTCTTCGTAATTCTGGAGCAGGAGAAGCGCTTCGCGGGTATGCAGGTTCGGCGCGGCATCGCCGCGCTGTTTGCCGATACGCGAGCCCAGCATACCGAAAAAGCCACGCTGGCCTTCGTCGACACCCTCATCCTCGCGCTCGCCGGTTCCTATCCGCGATGGCATTTCCATCAAGGCAATCTCTTCGATGTTCCCCACACAAGCGGGTGCTATGCCCGCAATGCCTTGCGATATTGTAAACAAAAGAAAAACCGCGGACGCGGGCTGGCCCTATAGAGACCAGGAATTTGCGGGCCCTAGGCGCCCGGCAGCAGCAGACTGGCGTCGCCATAGCTGTAAAAGCGATAGTCGGCGGCAATCGCGTGGGCATAGGCCGCCTGCATCGTCTCCAATCCCATCAGCGCGCTGACCAGCATGAACAAGGTCGATCGTGGCAGGTGGAAATTGGTCATCAGCCCGTCGATCGCGCGGAACCGATAGCCGGGGGTGATGAAAATCGCGGTGTCGC
Source organism: Sphingomonadaceae bacterium (assembly GCA_965283845.1). Taxonomy (GTDB): domain Bacteria; phylum Pseudomonadota; class Alphaproteobacteria; order Sphingomonadales; family Sphingomonadaceae; genus Sphingopyxis. The sequence goes on along the minus strand of CBDIQD010000003.1, from coordinate 114,717 downwards.
CCGCGAACGCCGCAATGGTCCCATCCGCCTGCGCGGCGCTTTCCAACAGCCGCAGGCTGGTGGTGCCGACCGCGATGATCCGGCCGCCTCGCGGCGCGCGGCGTTGAGCCGCGCCGCGGTATCCGCCTCGATCCGCCCCCATTCGGCGTGCATACGGTGGTCGGCCGTATCGTCGCTCTTCACCGGCAGGAACGTGCCGGCGCCGACATGCAGGGTGAGCGAAATGGCAGGCCGATGCCCCGGGCCTTCAGGCGCTGCGCAGCAGACTCCGGGGTGAAGTGCAGCGCTGCGGCCGGTCCGGGTGCAGGCGGTGCTGTTCGAGGCAGCGCGTCCAGGAGCGCGCCATCTCGTCGTCGTCGGTGCCGGCACCGGCGCATCGTACCCGCGCGTGCGACGATCGACCGGCTCGTCGCCGGCAAAGGCCAGCGAGCGCGTTCGTCGTGCGCTCGTGGCCAGCGATCGATGTCCCAGCGGCTGAACTCGATCAGGTCTCCAGCCTTCAGCCGCTTGCCGTTGCGGATGAAGGCCTGCCAGCGGCGCAGGTCGATGCGCTTGTGCAGCGTCGCGCCGATCCGCGCCTGCGCCGCGCAGTGCATGCCTTCGAGCTGGGCCGGGATGACGCGGGTGTCGTTGAAGACCAGGGCATCGCCCGGCTGCAGCAGATCGGGGAGATCGCGAACCAGTCGATCCTCGATCCCATCGCCCGGGCGAACCACCATGAGCCGCGCGGCATCGCGCGGGCGCGCCGGGCGCAGCGCGATGCGGTCATTAGGCAATTCGAAATCGAAGGCGTCGACGCGCATGATCTTGGGGCGCGTCCCCGCGCTTACTGCTTGATCGGCGCGTTGAGCTGATCGACGCTGATGTCGGCGGCGGGCACCGGGGCCGGGACCGCTTCGGTCAGCATCGACGCAGGCGGCATCGGCTTGTTGTCGGCCGCGACCGACACCTGCACCATCCGCGACATCACTTCGGGCGGCTCGCCCTTGTGGATCGCATCGACATATTGCATCCCCGACACGACCCGGCCGAAGGCGGTGTAGCGGCGGTCGAGCGCGAAGCGTGGTTGCAGCATGATGAAGAACTGGCTGTTGGCGCTGTCTTCGCTTTCGGCGCGCGCCATCGACAGCGTGCCGCGCAAATGCGGGGTGATGTTGAATTCGGCCTTGAGGTCGGGAAGCTGCGAGCCGCCCTGCCCGGTCGCGGTCGGATCGCCCGTCTGTGCCATGAAGCCATCGATCACGCGGTGGAATTTGACGCCGTCGTAAAAGCCGGCGCGGGCCAGCTGCTTCAAGCGCTCGACGTGGCTGGGCGCGACATTGGGATAGAGCTGAACCACCACGCGGCCGCCGGTCGAAAGGTCGATGTTGAGCATATATTCGGGGTTATTGATGTAGGCTTCGGGTGCCATCGCGGGCACCGCGGGCACTTCGGCGGCGGCCGGCGCGGCAGCGTCCGCAGCGGGTGCCGGTGCCGGTGCCTCGGGGGCGGGCGGGGTTTCGACGGGCGGCGCCGGCGTCTCGGCGGGCGGTACCGGCTGGCTCACTTCGGGGGTCGGGCTGGGCGCCGGCGGCGCTTCCTGCGCCACCGCCGAAGCGGCAAGACCGAGCGCCATCGCCGTGAGAATCATGGGGCGGAAGGAAAATTTCATGCTGGATCGGCCTCTATAAAGAAATTGCACGCGCGCCCCGTTCGGCGCGCCCTAGCGGGAAAAAGCTGAACGCTCAATGATCGGGTTTAACGCTCGCCTTGCAGAAGGCCGCGCTCGGCAATGCGAGCGACTACCGCCTCGCGCACCGAGGGGGTGACGAATTTGCGGATGTCGCCGCCAAAGATCGCGATTTCCTTGACCAGCCGCGATGCGATCGGTTGCAGTCCGACATCGGCCATCAGGAACACCGTTTCGATCCGGTCGTTCAATTGCTGGTTCATCCCCGCCATCTGATATTCATATTCGAAATCGGCGACCGCGCGCAGCCCGCGGACGATCATGTTCGCCCCCTCGCGCTCGGCAAAATCCATCAGCAGCGCGTTGAAACCGACGACCCGAATGTCGCCGCCCAGCCCCGCGACCTCGCTGCGCACCATCTCGAGCCGCTCGTCGTCGTCGAACATCGGCGATTTGGTGATGTTGGTCGTCACCCCGATGACCAGCCGGTCGACCAGCTTGGCGCCGCGGCGGATGATGTCCATATGGCCCCAGCGTGATCGGATCGAACGTTCCGGGATAAACCCCAATGCGCATCAACGGTCCCTCTCCACCACATAGCGCGCGATGGCGCGCAGCAGCGCCGCCTCGTCGCCAAAGCTCGCCAGATGTCCGATCGCCTGATCGACCAGCGCCGTCGCCTGTTCGCGGGCACGCTCGAGACCCATCAGAGTCACGAAGGTGCCTTTGCCCGCGGCGTCGTCCTTGTGCAGCGCCTTGCCGGCCAGCGCTTCGTCGCCCTCGACATCCATGATGTCGTCGGCGATCTGGAATGCCAGGCCGATGTCGCGCGCATAACCGCGCAGCGCGGTGCGCCCTTCGGGCGGGATCCGCGCCAATATGGCCCCCGCCTCGACCGAAAAGGCGATCAGCGCCCCGGTCTTGAGCTGTTGCAGCCGGGTCACCGTCGGCAGGTCGAAGTTCGATGTTTCGGCGGCGAGATCCATCATCTGCCCGCCCGCCATGCCCGCCGGACCCGCGGCGCGCGCGAGTTCAGCGCACAACTCGCCGCGCACGAAGGGATCGCTGCTCGTCGCCGGATCGCACAGCCATTCGAACGCCAGCGCGTGGAGCGAATCGCCCGCCAGCACCGCGGTCGCCTCGTCGAACGCCTTATGGACCGTCGGCTTGCCGCGGCGCATGGTCGTCATCGTCCATGCACGGCAGGTCGTCGTGGATCAGCGAATAGACGTGGATCGCACTCGACCGCCGCGCCGACCCGCAGGCTGAGCCCGCGATCGACGTGAAACAGATCGCCCGCGGCGCGGACGAGCAGCGGGCGCAGCCGCTTGCCGCCGGCGATCGCGGCGTGGCGCATCGCTTCATACAGCGGCGCACGCGGATCGGCAGGGACGGGCAGTAGCTGGTCGAACAGGCGGTCGATGGCCGCCATGACCTCTGCCTGGGTGGTGAGCAGCAGCTGCGTTCCGCGCGAAAGATCCTCGTCAGCCGACGTCATGGTCGATCAGCTTTCGCCGAAGGGAGTGGTTCCGGTCGGCCGGCCGTCGGCGCCCAGGCTCACCTGTTCGATCCGCGCTTGCGCCGCGGCAAGCCGCGCCTCGCAATGGCCGCGCAGCGCATGGCCGCGTTCATACAGCGCGACCGATTCCTCCAGGCTGACATCGCCGCTTTCCAGCCGCCGCACGATCGTTTCCAGCTCGCCCATCGCGGCCTCGAACGACAGCGCGGCGATCGCGGCCTGGGCAGCGGTATCCGGGGCGGAGGCGGCAGCGGTGTCGGGGGTGTCGGTCATGCCCCTGCTTTGGCCCGTTCGCCCCCCCCGGGTCAAGTGCGGTCAAGCTTGACGTCGCGCCATGTGGCCCTAGCGTGGCCGCCCATGTTCATCGGTCATTGGGCACCGGCGCTGGCCGCCGCCGCGCATCCGAAAGCGCCGGGTCTGGGGACGTTGTTTCTGGCCGGACAACTGGTCGACTGGGCCTTTTTCGCCTTTGTGCTGGCCGATATCGAACATCTGCGCCTGTCGCCGGGGATCAGTGTGATGAACCCGATGGACCTGTATCATATGCCCTATACCCACAGCCTGGCGGGGGCCTTGGTGTTCGCGGCGGGATTTGGCGCGCTGATCTGGCTCGGCACTCGGAACCGCGTCGGTGCGATGATCGGCGCGGCCGTCGTGGTGTCGCACTGGTTCGTCGATCTGCTCGTCCATGTCCCTGACCTGACGCTGTGGGGCGACCCGCCCAAGTTCGGGCTGGGGCTATGGAATCATCCGGCGCTGGCGATGCCGCTCGAACTCGGGCTGGTCGCGCTCGCCTTCGTCGTACTGATCCGCGCGCGGCAGCCGGCGCGTCGCGGGCTGGTGGCGCTGGGCGTGCTGGCGGCGGCGATGCTGGCGGTGCAGATGATAAACTGGTTCGGCCCGCCGCCGACCGAACCCAATTTTGCTGCCGCGCTCGTCGTCTTTGCCACTTACGCTGTCATCACCCTGATCGCCGCGTGGGCGGGTCGGCGCCTGCCACAGCCCAAGGAAACCCCCGCATGAATTTGCAAGCCATCGCTGCTTATGTCGCCACCGCCCTGGTGTTTGGCGTCCTCGATGCGCTGTGGCTGCGCACGATGGTGACCAAAGTCTATCGTCCCGAAATCGGCGCGTTGCTGATGGACGGCTGGCGCCCTGCCCCGGCGCTGATCTTTTACGCGCTCTATATGCTGGGGATCCAGATTTTCGCGGTCGGCCCGGCGCTGGCGGCGGGCAAATGGCAGGTCGCGGCGCAATGGGGGGCGCTGTTCGGCTTCTTTTGTTACATGACCTACGACCTCACCAATCATGCGACGATGAAAATCTGGTCGACCAAGGTCACCCTGCTCGACATCGCGTGGGGCACCGCCGCGACGGGATTCGCCGCGGGCGCGGCGGCGTGGCTGGTGCTGACCTTGCTGCCGCGCGCGGCTTAACACCGCTTCACTTCCAACAATCACGATTCCGATTTTTGCAATTGCGGTGCGGCGCGCCGCCACTCATGCTGCATTGCACAAGAGAGAGGGGCGTAAAGGCAAGTTTTGTTCACCTAAACAAGGACTTGCATCATGAAAAGGATCATTCTCCCTATCCTCGGCCTGTTCGCGGCGGTTCCCGCCATCGCATACGCCCAGGACGCCGCGCCGCAGCGCTTCGAGCATAGCGGCAGCACCTACAGCTACACCGTGACCCAAGTCGGCGATGTTCGCGTCATCAGCGGCGTCGAAGAGCGGACGGGCAAACCGTTCACGCTCCGCGTCGGCACCCACCGCGTGCGCGGCACGGTGGGGTCGCAGCAGGTGAGCTTTCCGCTGCGCGACGTCGAGCCGCTGGTGAAGCCGACCGCCACCCTCGCCTCGCGCTAAACCGCCTCTCCGGGCGCAGACCCCGTGGTGCAAAATGCATCATGGGGTCTGTTCCTATCGCGCGCGCAAGGCTAAAGGCGCGCCATGACTCAGACCGCAACCGCGCCCGCCTCCGTCATCACCCCCCAGGTCGTTGCCGACCACGGCCTGTCGCCGGAGGAATATGAGCGCGTCGTGCACGCGATCGGGCGCGAACCGAATCTGGTCGAACTCGGCATCTTCTCGGTCATGTGGTCCGAGCATTGCAGCTATAAAAGCTCGCGCCTCCATTTGAAGAAACTGCCGACCGAGGCGCCGTGGGTGATCTGCGGTCCCGGCGAAAATGCCGGCGTCATCGACATCGGCGAAGGCGAAGGCGGCAAGAAGCTCGCGGCGATCTTCAAGATGGAGAGCCACAACCACCCGTCGTATATCGAACCTTATCAGGGTGCGGCGACCGGGGTTGGCGGCATATTGCGCGACGTGTTCACGATGGGCGCGCGCCCGGTCGCCAACCTCAACGCGCTGCGTTTCGGCCGCCCCGATCATCCCAAGATGAAGCATCTGATTTCGGGCGTCGTGCGCGGCATCGGCGGCTATGGCAATTGCGTCGGCGTGCCCACGGTCGGCGGCGAGGTCAATTTCCATAAGGCGTATGACGGCAACATCCTGGTCAATGCGATGACCGTCGGCGTCGCCGAACAGGACAAGATCTTCTATTCGGCGGCCAGCGGTATCGGCAATCCGATCGTCTATGTCGGATCGAAAACCGGCCGCGACGGCATTCACGGCGCGACGATGGCGTCGGCCGACTTCGGCGAAGATGCCGAGGCAAAGCGCCCGACGGTGCAGGTCGGCGATCCCTTCACCGAAAAACTGCTGATCGAGGCGTGCCTCGAGCTGATGGCGTCGGACGCGATCGTCGCGATCCAGGACATGGGCGCAGCGGGCCTCACCAGCTCGAGCGTCGAGATGGCGAGCAAGGGCGGCGTCGGGCATCGAGCTGCAACCTGGATGACGTGCCGCAGCGCGAAACCGGCATGACCGCCTACGAGATGATGCTGTCCGAGATCGCAGGAACGCATGCTGATGGTGCTGAAGCCCGGCCGCGAAGATTTCGCCGCCGCGATCTTCCACAAATGGGAACTCGATTTCGCGGTCATCGGCACCGTCACCGACACTGGCCGCATGGTGCTGGAGCATCATGGCGAGATCGTCTGCGACATTCCGCTGGGGCCACTGGCCGACGATGCGCCGCTCTATGACCGGCCGCATGTGCCGACCCCGAAGCAGCCCGCTCTTACCAATGTTCCCGAGACGACCGACGTGGCCGCCGACCTCAAAACCTTGATGGGTTGCCCCGATATCGCCAGCCGGCGCTGGATCTGGGAACAATATGACAGCCAGGTCGGCGCCGACACGGTGCAGATCGGCGGCGACGCCGCGCTCGTCCGCATCCACGGCACCAACCGCGCGCTCGCGATGACGACCGACTGCACCCCGCGCTATGTCTTCGCCGATCCGGTCGAGGGCGGCAAGCAGGCGGTGGCCGAATGCTGGCGCAACATCAGCGCCGTCGGCGCCACGCCGCTCGCGATCACCAACTGCCTGAACTTCGCCAATCCGCAGCGCCCCGAAATCATGGGGCAGATCGTCGGCTGCCTCGACGGCATGGGTCAGGCATGCCGCGCGCTCGACTTCCCGATCGTGTCGGGCAACGTCAGCCTGTACAATGAATCCAAGGCGACCGGCGGCGGCAGCGCGATCGCTCGTTGGCACTGGCGGCCTATGCGCACCGCCGCACGCTGAACCGCGCGGTCGGCATCAGCGTCCAGCGCACCGGCGACATCGTGCTGGCGGTCGGCGAACGCGCCGGGCATCTGGGCCAGTCGGTGTGGCTGCGCGAAATATTGGGCCGCGAAGAAGGCCCGCCGCCCGAGGTCAACCTGCGCTGCGAAAAGCGCACCGGCGATTTCATCCGCAAGGCGATCAACGCCGGCTGGATCACCGCCTGTCACGACGTGTCCGACGGCGGCGTCGCGGTCACGCTCGCCGAAATGGCGCTGAAGTCGAACATTGGCGTGCTGGTCAGCGAAGAACAGCCGTTCGGTATTGCCGAAAGCTTTTTCGGTGAGGATCAGGGGCTGTATCTCGTCACCGTCTGCGACACCTGCCTCGCCGACTTCCTCGACGCCGCGGGCCGCGCCGATGTGCCGGTCGATCCGATCGGGCGGACGATCAAGGACCGTATCGTGTTCGAGCTGGAGGGCAGCGACCATCAGGTGAGCCTCGCCGACCTGCGCGCGGCGCATGAGGGCTTTTTCCCGGCGTTGATGGACGCATGACCGTCCGGGTCGGCGTCGGGGGCTGGACCTACGAGCCGTGGCGCGGCCCCTTTTACCCGGCCGGACATCCGCAAAAGCGCGAGCTGGAATATGCTGGCCAACATCTGACCGCGCTCGAAATCAACGGCACCTATTATGGCAGCCAGAAGCCCGAAACCTTCGCCAATTGGGCGGCGGCCGTGCCCGACGGGTTCCAGTTCAGCGTCAAGGCGTCACGCTTTGCGACCAACCGCAAGGTGCTGGCCGATGGCGCCGGGTCGATCGAGAAATTCCTGACCCAGGGGCTGACGCGGCTCGGCGACCGGCTGGGTCCGATCCTGTGGCAGTTCATGGCGACGAAAAAGTTCGACCGCGACGACTTCGCGGCTTTCCTCGATCTGCTCCCCCAAACGCAGGACGGTCTGCCGCTCCGCCACGCGCTCGAAGTGCGCCACGAAAGTTTCCGCGATCCGGCTTTCATCGAGCTCGCGCGCGGGCGGAACATGGCGATCGTCTTTGCCGACAGCGACGAATTTCCGTGCATCGACGAGCAGACCGCCGATTTCACCTATGCGCGGTTGCAACGGTCGGTCGAGGATGTGGAAACCGGCTATGACGGCAAGGCGCTCGACGGATGGGCGGAGCGCGCCCGCGACTGGGCGAAGGGCGACCGCGACGTCTTTCTCTTCTTCATTTCGGGCGCGAAGGTGCGCAACCCTGCTGCGGCGCAGGCGCTGATCAAACGGTTGGGTTAGAAAGCCGCGTGCTCCCGCGAAGGCGGGAGCCCATCTCCCGCCGGTTCTAGTTTGAACCCACCGGTGATGGGTCCCCGCCTTCGCGGGGACACGATTGTTTATTTGGCGAAGCCGCTAACGCTTCGGTCGGAAGCGATCAGGCCGCCACCGCCTGCGAGGCGAGGAAGTTGTACGGGTCGATGCCGCGGCCGCGATAGGCGCGGTGGGCTTCCTCATATAGCGTCGGCTGACCGATGCCGAGACGCGCGCGGGCGGTTTCGAGCGGTTCGGCAAGCAACGAACGGATGTCTTGTTCGATGATCGCCTGCGATGCCTTGCCGTGGCGCTGGCCTTGGCGGATCGCGCCGAACACCGGGGCATCGGCTTTCACGCCGCGCTTCACTTCATAGCCGCCGGCATAGGCGATGAAGGCGTTACCGTAATTGCCCGTCTGGCCATAGGTGAAGCCGAGGACGCATTGTTCGCCCAGCGCGTCGCGGCCATAGCCGGTCAGGATGTGGAACAGGTCGTGCGTGTCGCGCAGGCGGTTGGCATACCATTGCACCTGGTCGTCGAATTTCGGGCGACCCATCTTGTCCGCCTCGGCGACGAGGCCCGCGGCCGAAAGGCCTTCGCGGCGCATGAAGGTGACATAGGCATGGCCGACGCTGCCCTCGGGCAGTTCGTCGATCCACGCATGATCGTCGAGCAGGTCGGGCAGATAGGGCTCGCTGGCCATCAACCGCTGGCCCTTGTCGCTTTCGACGAAGGCGCGGGCGTCGTCCATGAACCCCTTGCGCGGCAAATTCTCGAAGATGTGGAACACCTGTTCGGTGTCTTCCTTATCCTTGATGAGCTTGCGAAAATGCGCGAGCGCCTTGAACGGGCGGAACTTCGCGGGCTTGCGGTCGGGATGCGAGAAGATGGTCGGAATCATGGCGGCTCTCGTTTGCGGACTCTGGCGAATCATCTGATGCTGTGCAGATAGCATTACTGACATAGATGTCAATAGTGCGTTAATTGCCGTCGCAAGAAAGCACTCGACGCTGTCGGACCTGCGGGATAGCTGTGCACCCTGTGCGACGGGGGGATTTGCGATGGGCGGCGTGACGACAACGCGATACGAAAGCCTCGATGCCATTCGCGGCGTCGCGGTAATGGGCATATTGGCGATGAACATTATCGCCTTTGCCCTGCCCTTTGCCGCCTATTCGAACCCCGTCGCCGGGGGCCCGGTGGGCGCGACCGACCTGGGCACATGGTTCGTCAATTTCGTGCTGATCGATTCCAAGATGCGCGGCCTGTTTTCGATGCTGTTCGGGGCGAGCACCCTGCTCGTCATCGAAAGCGCCGCGAGCGGCAACCGCAGCGCCGCGGGCACACATTATTCGCGCATGGTCTGGCTGGCCATCTTCGGCCTGATGCATTTCTACCTGATCTGGTTCGGCGATATCCTGTTCCTGTATGCGATGTGCGGCTTGCTGCTGTTCGCGTTTCGCAATCTGTCGGTCAGGGCGCTGACGATCTGGGCGATCGCCTTTTTCGTCGTCGGCATCGGGTTTCTTGTGCTCGGCTGGGCGACGATGGCGCTGACCGAAGCGGGCCGGATGCCCGCCGAAATGGCATTGGAAATGAACGCCGGCCTGGCCGACATGAACGCCGAGATGGGACCGGGCGCGGCCAGCTACGCCGCGGAAATGGCGATCTATCTGGGCAGCTATGCCAGCATCGTCGCCCACCGCACCGGCGAGATGCTGACCGAACCCTTGGTCATGGTGCTGATGTTCCTGTGGGAGACGATGGGACTGATGCTGGTCGGCATGGCCTTGTTCAAATCGCGGATGCTGACCGGCGACTGGGAGCCGGTGCGCTATCGCACCTGGGCGCTGCGCTGTTTTCTGATCGGCATCCCGCCGCTGGTCGCGCTCGCCTTTTATCAGATTGATAGCGGCTTCAGCGCGGTATCGACATTCGGCGCGTCGCTGTCGTTGTCGGCGCCGTTCGACATCGTGATGACGATCGGCTGGGCGGCGCTGATCATGTGGCTGATCAAGGTGAAGGCCAATGATGCGGTGCGGGCGCGACTGGCGGCGACCGGGCGGATGGCGTTCACCAATTATCTGACGACATCGATCGTGATGACGACGATCTTTTACGGCTATGGGCTGGGGCTGTTCGGCAGCGTCGGGCGCACCGCGTTGTACCTCTTCTGCTTTGGCATGTGGGCGGCGATGCTGCTGTGGTCGAAACCCTGGCTCGATCGCTTCCAATATGGGCCGCTCGAATGGCTGTGGCGCAGCCTCTCGCGCAGGCAGCTACAGCCGATGCGAAAAGCCGCGGTCGTTCAATAACCGACGGCGCGGTCGAGACCGCCGGCGCGGCGCTGGACGAGCGGGTTGGCTTCGCGCTCGAGCGCGGTCAGCGTCTCTTCGAACAGCGCGCGGAGTGTGACGACGCGCGGCAGATATTCCTCGGGACTGATCTGGCTTTCGACGCAATGCCGCGCGAACACCTCGATATCTTCGGCCAGCGCACCCAGTTTTTCGCCGCCGAACTGGCGCGCTTCGCTTTTCAGCGTGTGCGCCGGCATGACGAGTCCCCGCGCATCGCGGGCGCGCATCGCGTCCTCGATCGCCGCCACCGACTTGGTGCCGTCTTCGCGAAAATAGCCTAGAATCCGCACGAACGCGGCGCCCAACTGGGTGCGCGTGGCGCGGAATTCATCCCAATCGACCAGGCTTTCGTCCAACTCTTTGTCCCTTGGTGTTCAAATTTGGTCGTGGTCCCAACCGGTGCATGCCCAAGTTCGGTAAAAAAGACGTTACGCTGATGGTGGGTTACGGCGAAAAGCCGCCCCGTTTTGGGTCAGCGGCGGCGAACGCGCCAGCGACCCTCGTCGGGGGTGGCACCGTCAGGCTCCACCTGCCAGCCATGCTCGCCCGCAAGCGCCGCGACCTCGCGCCCTGCCTGCGGGTCGTCGGCGATCAACAGCACGTCGGGCTGCTTCGCGCATCGCGCGCGCCAGCCGCAGCGCGAGCTGGTTGGCCAGTCACCGCGGGCATCGACGACCAGCGTTGCCGCGTCGTCAGGCGGCGTCATTCGTCATAGGGATTGCGCGAGTTGCGGAAATTGAGCCGCACCGGCACGCCCTGAAACCCCAGTTCCTTGCGCATGCCGTTGACCAGATAGCGTTCGTAGCTGCCCGGCAAGCTATCGGTACGGGTGCCGAACACGACAAAGGTCGGCGGCCGGGTGCGGGCCTGGGTGATATAACGCAGCTTGATCCGCTTGCCGCCGGGCGCGGGCGGCGGATTGGCGTCGACCGCGCGTTCGAACCAGCGATTGAGCGAGGATGTCGAAACCCGATTGCTCCAGATCGTGCGCTGTTCGAACGCGACGCGGACCAGCGTGTCGATCCCCTTGCCCGTCGCCCCCGAAATGGTCAGCACCGGCACGCCCTTGACCTGGCTCAGCCCGTCCTCGAGTGCCCCGCGAACCCCGTTGAACAGCGACGAAGGCTCTTCGGCGACGTCCCATTTGTTGAGCGCGACGATCAGCGCGCGGCCTTCCTGCAATACCCGGTCGGCGATATGCAGATCCTGCGATTCCAGCCCCTTGGTCGCATCGAGCAGCAGCACGACGACCTCGGCAAAATCGACCGCGTGGAGCGCGTCCATCACCGACAATTTCTCCAGCTTGTCCTGCACCTTGGCGCGCTTGCGCATGCCGGCGGTGTCGAACAGCTGAATCTCGCGGGTCTCGCCGTCGTCTTCCCATTGCCAGTCGACACGGATCGAATCGCGAGTGATCCCGGCTTCTGGGCCGGTGATCAGGCGGTCTTCGCCGATCATCCGGTTGATCAGCGTCGATTTGCCGGCGTTGGGCCGGCCGACGATCGCCAGCTTCAGCGGACCGAGCGGGGCATCCTCATCGTCCGAGGCCGCGGCGACCTCTTTCTCGATCTCGTCGAACGGCTCGACGATCGGACGCAGCAGGTCGAACAGATCGACCATCCCGTCGCCATGTTCGGCGCTGAGCGCGACCGGGCTGTCGAAGCCCAGCGAATAGGATTCCATCAGGCCGTTTTCGCCCTGTTTGCCCTCGGCCTTGTTGACCACCAATATGATTGGCGTGTCCTCGCTGCGCAGCCAGCGGGCGATTTCCTCGTCCAGCGGTACCACCCCGGCGCGGCCGTCGATCATGAACAGCGCGGCATCGGCCTCGCGCACCGCCTTTTCGGTCTGGACGCGCATCCGGCCGGGTAGCGTCGCGGCGTCCTGATCCTCGAAACCCGCGGTGTCGACGATGCGGAACTCCAGCCCGAGCAGATTGGCGTCGCCCTCACGCCGGTCGCGCGTCACCCCGGGCTGGTCATCGACCAGCGCCAGGCGCTTGCCGACCAAGCGGTTGAACAGCGTCGACTTGCCCACATTCGGGCGGCCGACAATGGCTATCGTCGCGAATCGCGACATCGATTTGTCCTTATTTTCTGTTCGCCAAGCCTACGCATATCCGTTCGTCCTGAGGAGCCATTGAGCTTGTCGAAATGGCGTCTCGAAGGAGACCAGCGCCAACACCCTTCGAGACGGGTCTTCGCCAAGCTCAGCCCCTCCTCAGGACCAACGGTGTAAGCTGGAAATTTTACCGCCAGGCCGTGATCTGCCCGTCGTCCGCCAAAATATACAAAATATTGTTCGCCACCACCGGCGATTGCGACAGCGATGATTTGAATTCGGTCGAACTCAGGAGCGACCCATCGGTCGGCGAAAACTCCGACAGGCTTCCCTCGCTGTTGACCGCGATCAACCGTCCGCCAGCCAGAATCGGGCCGGTCCAGCGGATCGGGTCCTTCTTCTTCCGTTCGGTTTCGACGCGGAAGCGCGCGAGCTGCTGAAGCCAGCGAACCTTGCCCGAACTGCGCGCGACGCACAGCAATTTGCCATCGTCGGTCATCGCATAGACCCATTCGCCGACCACATAGGGCGTCGAAATGCCGGCGATCGAGATTTCCCAGCTGCGCTGGCCGGTGAGCAGTTCATAGCTCGCCATGCGGCCGCCCTGGCCGAGCGCGAAGACGCGGCCGTTGTCGACGACCGGATCGGCATCGACATCGGTCAGCGTCGATACCGACAGCGCCATCGACGTGCGCGCCAGCGCGTCTTCCCACAGATCGCGGCCGTTTTCATAGCGGTAGGCCTGAACCTCGCCCGACGAGAAGCCGGCGACGATCGTTCCCTGCCCCGCCGCCGGCGACGCCGCGCCGAACACGCTGCCGGCTTCCAGCGATGCCGTCGCCTGCCACAGCACCGCGCCATTGGCGGCGTTGAGCGCGATAATCTGGTTGTCCTGGCTGATCACATAGACCCCGCCAAAGGCGATCGTCGGCGCCCCGCGCAGCGGGCCCGCGGGCTTGACCTTCCAGATCACCGACCCGTCGGCGACGTTCAGCGCCGCGACATCGCCGGCGCCGCTGGTCGCATAAACCACCGACCCATCGACCCCGGCGCCGCCGCCGAACAGGGAATTTTTGAAATCCTTGTCGGTGCTGCCGATCGCGGTGCGCCACAGCGGGGCGCCGGTGTCGGCGGCGAGCGCGGTCACGACGGCGTCGGTATCGACCGCGAACAGGCGGTTGTCGGCGATCACCGGCGACGCGGCGAGCCGCTGCTTGTTGGTGCTGCCGGCGATATTGGCCTGCCACAATTTGGTGCGCGTCGCGGCCAGCGCCGGGTGCCCCATCGATTTCGACGCGTTGCCGCCCGATTGCGCCCAGGCCGCGTTGACCGCCGGTTCGGGCAGCACGACCGCGATCGCGGCGGTGGCCGGATCGACCTTGATGCTGTTGTCGTTCGACAGGATCGACACGCGATCGCCGATGGTCGGCGTCTTCGGACCGCCATCGCCCTTGAACACGCCGCAGCCCGCGAGCGGCAACGCCAGCAGCGCAATCAAAATTCCGTAATGCGTTTTGCGCATATTATTTGGCTTCCTTAACTGGGGCGGCGGCCGCTGCTTTTGGCGCGGCATTGCCTGTCTGGTCCTTCGCGATGCTTTCGTCGGCGCGATCGGTAACCGCATCGACGCCCAGCATGCCCGCCATCTGGACCGAACGCGATTGCAGCGACTTGGCGACCCCGGGCAATTTGGCGATCCGGCCGTAGAGCGCCCCGGCCTGGTCGAATTGGCCGAGCTGATAATGGGCGGTCGCCGACAATTCGGCGGCGCTGGCGAACCAGCTCGACGCCGGATCCTTGGCATCGACCAACGGCTTCATCCGCGCCACGACGACCTCGGGTTTCAGGCTGTCATATTCGAGCGCAGTCTGACGGATCAGCGCCAGGTCGCGCAGCGACTGGTCCAGCTTGGTATCGGCGGCGACCTTGGACCATCAGCGCGGCGGCGGCCTTCAGGTCGCCGGCCTGGCCTGCATGTCGCCGTTGCATCGTGGCCATGCGCACGATAGGCCGGACCACCCTCGGCGGCAATTTTCTCAAGGTCTTTGGCGGCGGCGCGCGGCTGATTGGGTACTCAGCTTTTCAAAGGCGGAAATCAGTTCCTCGGCCTGTTCGCCGCGGGCGGCGTCCTGCCGATGGTTCCAATACAGATAGCCGCCGAACGCCAGCAAAGCCGCCAGCACGGCGCCGATGATCCAGCGGCCATAATTTTGCATGATGTTGTCGAGCCGGTCCTTGCGGACGGCTTCGTCAACTTCCTGCAACAGCGCTGCATCGTTGGTCGGGCTCAGGGCCAATCAAACCTCCATTTGTCGTTCATGGCTCTGGGGCCGCGGCTTCCTTAGCGACGGTGCGGACAAAGGCCAAGCGATTCACTTGGCCTCGATCCCAACCTCGCGCGGCATTCAGCCCGCGTAGATCTGATCCTCGGTCGGGAATGAACGGGACCTGACCTGATCGGCATAGTCCTTGACCGCGCCGGTGACGACATCGGCCATATCACCGTATCGTTTCACGAACTTCGGCACGCGTTCGAACATGCCCAGCATGTCCTCGGTCACCAGCACCTGGCCGTCGCATTGCGCCGACGCGCCGATGCCGATCGTCGGACAGGCGACCTTGTTGGTCACCTCGATCGCGATCGATTCGAGAACCCCTTCGATCACCAGCGAAAAGGCGCCGGCCTGCGCCACCGCCACCGAACCCTCGACGATCGCCCTGGCTTCTTCGTCGCTTTTGCCGCGCACCCCATAGCCGCCCAAGATATTGACCGCCTGCGGCGTCAATCCGACATGGCCCATCACCGGGATGCCGCGGCGGACCATGCACTCGGTCGGCGCCATCGCCGCGCCGCCCTCGAGCTTGACCGCCGCCGCGCCGGTTTCCTTGAGCAATCGTGCGGCGCTGGCAAAGGCCTGTTCGGGCGAGGCTTCATAGCTGCCGAACGGCATATCGACGATGACCGCGGCATGATAGCTGCCGCGCACCACCGCGGCGCCGTGCAGCGCCATCATCTCCATCGTCACCCCGACGGTATGCGGCAGACCGTAAATCACCTGCCCCAGCGAATCGCCGACCAGCAGCATGTCGCAATGCGGGTCGAGCAACTGCGCCATGCGGACGGTATAGGCGGTCAGCATCACGATCGGCTCGCCGCCCTTGCGCTGGCGGATGCGCGGCACCGTCAGGCGTTTCATCGGCTGCGGCGTGGGATCTCGCGCGGCTGGTCGAGGTGTCGAAGGTGAGCGTTTTGGGCAGGGTGGACATGGGCCGGGGGCTTAGCGGCTAAACGGCGCCGGCAAAAGCGGGAAGCGGTCGGATGCATAAATCATTTGACATGATGTTAGACATATTATACATGGAGTGCACACTGATTAACATCGGAGATTGTAGATGTCATTTAACGAGAAACTCCATTGGGCTGCGTTTGTGGCCCTCATCAGCGCCTTTGGTTGGTATTTCCTGTCCTACCCCTGGCAGATCGTCGGCACCCGCGCCGGGGTGGCTGCGGCTGCGGCGATGCTGTTACCCGTCACCATCATCATCATCGCCGCGATGACGATAACCGCGGCTTTTTTGCCATTCGGGCACCGAAGGAAGCGCATCTGAAAGACGATGAGCGCGAACGCACGATCCATATGCGCGGGACGCATATCGCTTATTATCCGCTGGTGCTGGGTGTCTGGGCCAATTTGTTCGCCATATTCTACCGGTGTCAGCGCGCCGGCGTCTATCTCAATCTGCTGATGGCGACGGTCGTCATCGCCGAACTCGTTCGCGTCGGATCGCAACTCTATTATCTACCGCCGGGGCTATTGACCGATGGCCCGAGCTTCCCTTCACCAACGACATCCGCATGCTGCGCTTTTCTAATGTGCGAAATGACGCAAGGCGACCTCGGCGATCTGCGTCGGCGTCACACGGCAAACCATCGCCGCTATCGAGCAGGGCAAATATTCCCCCTCGCTGGAGGTCGCCTTCCGCATCGCGCGCATGTCTTCAACAGGCCGCTGGAAGAGGTCTTCCAGCGTGAGGGCGTCAGGATTAAGACAGCGCTGACCCCTCGAAGCCCTCTCAACGCTTCGTGCCGCGCAGCACCGAGGGCGTCGGGTCGAGCTTCAGGCCGCGCTGAGCGCGGCGAGATGGTCTTCGCTGAGGTCGAGGTCGATGCTGCCGAGCAGTTCGTCGAGCTGATCCACGCTCGTCGCGCTGGCGATCGGTGCGGTCACGCCCGGCTGCTGCGCGACCCACGCGAGCGCGATCTGCGACAGCGTGGCGCCGGTTTCCGCCGCGATCCAGTCCATCACCGCGAGCATCGCGGGACCCTTGCCTTCGAGATAAGGTTTGACCCGCGCACCGCGCGGGCTTTTACCAAGGTCATCGGACCCGAGATATTTGCCCGACAAAAAGCCCGACGCGAGGCTGAAATAGGTCATCACGCCCAGCCCCTCCGCGACGCACAGCTGTTGCAGCGCGCCTTCATATTGGCCGCGATCGAGCAGATTCAGTTCGGGCTGCATCACGGTAAAGCGCGGCAACCCCTTTTCGTCGGAAACGCGCAGCGCGGCGTCCAGCCGTTCGGCGGAATAATTCGACGCGCCGATGGCGCGGACGATGCCCGCATCGACCAGTTCGGCGAACGCGCCAAGCACCTCGTCCAACGGCACGTCGGGGTCGTCCTTGTGCGCAAAATACAGGTCGATCACGTCGGCATTCAGCCGGTCGAGCGACCCCTGGACCGCAGCGCGGATACGGTCCGGCTGCAACCCGCCCGGCATCATGCCCACCTTGGTCGCGATCAATATCTGATCGCGCGCGCCGCCGGCTTTCAGCCACGCGCCGATCATGGTTTCGGATTCGCCGCCCTGATGGCCCGGCACCCACGCCGAATAGACGTCGGCGGTATCGATCATCCCGCCGCCGCGTTCGGCAAAGCGATCGAGCAGCGCAAAGCTCGCGGCGCGGTCGGCGGTAAAGCCAAAGACATTGCCGCCGAGGACGAAGGGCCGGATCGAAAGGCCGCTCTGGCCCAACATTCTTTCGGTCATTGCCCGCTTCCCTTTTTAACGGCCGCCACCGCTTCGCGCGGATTGTCGCTGAACAACCCGTCGATGCCGGTGTTCAGATAGGCCCGGATCTCGGCGCTCAGATCGCCATGCCCGGCCGGGTTGACCCCGCCCCTGTCGCCCAGCGGCAGGAAGTAATTTTCGCGGCGAAACGTCCACGGATGCACTTTCAGTCTCACCGCATGGGCATCGCGAACCAGGCTGGTCGGATCGCCAAGCGATCCCAGCGCGCCGCGCGGGATGACCATCGCCTTGTTCGGGCCGATCCCGTCGGCATAGGCGGCGATGGCTTTCAGTCCCATGGGCGAAGCCATGGCGGCATAGCTGGTTCCCGGCATGTCGGCGGGACCGCCCGCACCGTCCATCAACTGGATCAGCGGCAGGTCGCTCTTCGAGCGGATATCCATCAGGTTCCGCACCTCGAAGCTCTGGATATAGACCGGCGCGCTGCGCCCGCGATAGCCGAAGCGGCCCAGCAGCGCGAGCAGCGCGGGCTCATGCGGCAGGCCGATCGAGACGAAATAGCTGGGATGCTTGGTTTCGGGATAGACGCCGACGGGTGTCTTGCGGCTCTTGTTCACCTCGGCCAGCAGGGTCAGGATTTCCTCGAAGGTCGGAATATCGAATTGGCCGTCATAATCGGTCGAGCGCAGTTTCGGCAGCCGTTCGCGGGCGCGCAATGTCTTGAGTTCGGCGAGCGTGAAATCCTCGGTGAACCAGCCGGTCACCTCGCCGCCGTCGATCGTCTTGGTCGCCTTGCGGTCCTTGAACTCGGGATGGTCGGCGACGTCGGTGGTTTCCGAAATCTCGTTCTCGTGCCGCGCCACAAGGACACCATCCTTGGTCAGGACCAGATCGGGTTCGATGAAATCGGCGCCCTGTTCGATCGCCAGCCGATAGCCCGCGATCGTATGTTCGGGCCGTTCGCCCGACGCGCCGCGGTGCGCGATCACGATCGGCGGCTGGCCGTCCAGGGTCGATTGCGCGGTCACTGGGTCAGCCGAACAGCCGGCGAGCAGGGTCACGGCCACCAAGGCCAACGGCCAGCGGATCATGCGGCAAATCGCGCCTGCCAGTCGGCGGCTGAAAAGCCGACGCTGATCCCGTCGGCTGCTTCGACGACGGGGCGGCGGATCATCGCGGGCTGGTCCAGCATCAGCAGCTTGGCCCTTGCCGCGTCGAGGCCGTCGCGGTCGGCGTCGGGCAATTTGCGAAACGTCGTCCCCGCCTTGTTGAGCAGCTTTTCCCAGCCCAGCGCTTCGATCCAGCTTTGCAGCCGCGCAGGGTCGAGCCCATCCTTGCGCACGTCGTGAAAGCGATGGGCGACGCCTTGCTCATCCAGCCAGCGCCGCGCCTTTTTCACCGTATCGCAGTTCGGAATACCATAGAGAATCAGCGTCATGAATCCACGCTAGCAGGTGCCGATTACATATTCGAGGCGGCATATTCTAGGCGGCAAAACGGGCCGCCGCGGTCACGCGATCGGCGGCCGGTCGGCAAGGCGCGTATTGGCGCTTGCCAGCTTGCCGCGCAGCGCCCGCGCGAACCCTTCGTGCAGCGTTCCGGCGATTTCGGGATTGGCGGCCAGATACGCCCGCAGCGCGGGGGCGGGCACGAACCACAACCGCGCGTTGCTGGCGAGCAGCACGGTGCCGGTGGCGTGCGTGCCGTCAAGAACCGTCGCTTCGCCGATCAAGCGCCGGGGCGAGCCCGACGACATCGGCGCCGTCGCGGCGGATCACCGCGATGCCGCCGTCGATCCTGTAGCCCGCGTCTGCGATCCGCTGGATCGTCGCTTCGGCGGCTGCCTGCGGCTCCAGTGCCCCTGATCGATGAAACCGCGCGCCGACGTCGGATTCAGGCCGGCAAAATGCTGGCGCCGCAATTCCTCTTCTTCGGCCGAAAAGCGCACTTTCGCTTCGCGCAGCCACAACCGGGTCAGGATGCCGATATTGACCACCAGGATCGCCAGCACCAGCATGCCGGAACCGACATCGGGTTCGCGAAAGAACACCAGCGGCAAGGCAACCACCGCCGCGGCGGCAAGGCCGATCCGGACATAGTCGATGCGCACGAAAAAGCTGGTCGCCAGCAGCAACAACAGCGCCCCATATACGAACCATGCGGACTCGAAATTCGCCATAGCTGATCGCTTCGCATCGAGACCCGACGTCAGGTCACTGGGTGTATAACGTTTCCGATAGCAAAACGCCTTGGGCGCGATCCCATCCTATTTCCCCAAAGCCGTAACAAACTATCAGTTTTCGCCGTTCAAGAAAAGCATAGGTGCGCAAATGTCACGATAATGCTAATTTTCCCGCTCGCAGACCCGATCGCATTGCGCCCGATCGACATTCGCGGCATGGCGGCGCTCGATTTGAACCAGAAGAACAGGCACATGACGAAA
Source organism: Sphingomonadaceae bacterium (assembly GCA_965283845.1). Taxonomy (GTDB): domain Bacteria; phylum Pseudomonadota; class Alphaproteobacteria; order Sphingomonadales; family Sphingomonadaceae; genus Sphingopyxis. The sequence continues at coordinate 94,700 of CBDIQD010000003.1, read as the reverse complement.
AATTGGCAACCGCATAGCTGGCGCTCGCACGAAGCCCGTCCAGCTTCGCACCTATCGCCGACGCCGACGCGCTCGCGGCGGCGGAGCGTGAGCTTGCCAAGTATCCGCCGCTGGTGTTTGCCGGCGAAGCGCGCGACCTGACCGCCGATCTCGCCCGTGTCGCCGAGGGCAAGGCGTTTCTGCTCCAGGGCGGCGATTGCGCCGAAAGCTTTGCCGAATTCCATCCGAACAATATTCGCGACACGTTCCGCGTCCTGCTCCAGATGGCGGTCGTGCTGACCTTCGCGTCGAAAATGCCGGTGGTGAAGCTCGGCCGGATGGCGGGCCAGTTCGCCAAGCCGCGCTCGGCGGACATCGAGGACATCGACGGCGTCTCGCTGCCCAGCTATCGCGGCGACATCATCAACGACATCGCGTTCGAGGCGGCCGGCCGCGAGCCCGACCCGCAGCGCATGGTCAAAGCCTACAACCAGTCGGCGGCGACGCTGAACCTGCTGCGCGCGTTCGCGAACGGCGGCTATGCGAATCTGCACCAGGTCAACGCGTGGACGCATGATTTCATGGACCGCAGCCCGTGGGCGAAGAAATATCAGGAAACCGCAGGCCGCATTTCCGAAGCTTTGGCTTTCATGGAAGCCTGCGGCGTGACCCCCGAAACGGTGCCGCAGATCAAGGGCACGAGCTTCTACACCAGCCACGAGGCGCTGTTGCTCCCCTATGAGCAGGCGCTGACCCGGCAGGACAGCCTGACCGGCGGCTGGTACGACACGTCGGGCCACATGCTGTGGGTCGGCGATCGCACCCGCTTCGAGGGATCGGCGCATATCGAATATCTGCGCGGCATCGGCAATCCGGTCGGCATGAAATGCGGGCCGAGCCTCGAGCCCGACGTGCTGCTCCGCCTGCTCGACACGCTGAACCCGAACCATGTTCCGGGCCGCATGACGCTGATCACCCGCTATGGCCATGACAAGATCGAGGCGCATCTGCCGAAACTGGTGCGCGCGGTGAAGGAATCGGGGCATCCGGTGGTGTGGTCGTGCGACCCGATGCACGGCAATGTCATCAAGACGCCGAACGGTTACAAGACGCGCCCGTTCGAACGGATTCTGGCCGAGGTGCGCGGATTCTTTGCCGTCCACCGCGCCGAAGGCACGCATGGCGGCGGCATCCATATCGAGATGACCGGCCAGAATGTCACCGAATGCACCGGCGGCGCGATGGACGTGACCCAGATGGATCTGGCTGATCGGTATCACACGCATTGCGACCCGCGGCTCAACGCGGGCCAGTCGCTGGAGTTGGCGTTCCTGCTCGCTGCCGATGCTCAATCAGAAAAAGCCGGACGGCGAAGTCAGGCGGCTTCGAAATTAACGTGTGTCCCCGCGAAGGCGGGGACCCATCACCGGTCGGTTCAAACTTGAACCGACCGGAGATGGACTCCCGCCTTCGCGGGAGCACACTTCTTTGGCTATTTTGCGTTCCCCGGCCACGCCTTCACATCGGCGAACGCGCGGCCCAGCGCGACGTGCAGATCGGCATCCTCGGCGGCGCCGCCGAGCGGGATCTTGTCGGAAAAATTGTCCGCAGCGCTATGATAGTCGCTGCCCAGAAAAGCCTCGAGAAGCTTCATGTCCGAAAAGCTGCCCCCGACCATCAGCGACGTGACGCCCTTGGCACCGAGCGCCCAGCCGTCCTGGCGCTGGATGAACGCGTCAGCCTCGCCATCCTCATCGAGCTTACGGCCCAGCTTGGCTGCGGCGGCGCGCACCACCGCGTCATAAGCGGGCTTGCCGCGGCCGATCGTCGCCACCGGGGTGCCGCGCGGCGAGATCGCGATGGTGTCGATATTGAGCGCGACGGTGATGTCGGCCAGCGGCACCACCGGATGATCGGCGAAATAATGCGCCCCGAGCAAGCCCTTCTCCTCGGCCGTCGTCGCCATGAAATAAATGTCGCGGTCGGGGCGCTGGCCCGACCCCAGCCGCCTGGCGACCTCGATCAACACCGCGATGCCGCTCGCATTATCGACCGCGCCGTTGCAGATGCGGTCGGCGTCGCCGTCCTTGCCGCACATGCCCAGATGATCCCAATGGCCCAGAAACAGCACCGCCTTGCCGTCGGGCTTCGCACCCGGAAGCTTGGCGATGACATTGTTGCTGGCAAAGGAGCGGACCGTCGATCGGGTCGCAAGGTGGGCGGTCACCGGCAGCGCCGCGCCCTTATAATCGGGCGACTTTGCTGCCGCGCGCGCCGCGCCGCCATCCTGCCCGGCTTTTTTGAGCAGGGCATCGGCGGCTTCGAGCGACAGGAAGCCCGTGACGGCCGCGCCCTGCCTGGCGCTGGCAAGGCGGACAGCCTTGCTGCCCGCGCTTTCGCGCAGTTGCGCCCACGGCACCGCGTCGGTCGCGATGACCAGCACCGCGCTCGCGCCGGCGTCGGCCAGCATCTGGCGCCGCTCGCGGTAGCGCGGCAGCTTGTCGCCAAACGGCGCGTTGTCGAACAGCATGATCGCCAGCTTGCCGGTGACGTCGGCATTGACCTTGCCCGCCCCGTCGACGCCGTAGCCGACAAAGATCGCGGGAACATCGGTCAGCGATACCGACGGATCGCGGCCGGTCAGGATGATGCCGTCGTCCTCCAGCGCGAAGTCGCGGCCGCTCACCTTGAACTTTGCGGTGCCGCCCTGCGACTGGGTCTCGACGAACGGTACCGGCTGGAGCCACGGCGTGGCGCTGCCCGGCACCGCGGTCAGCCCGGCCTTCGCCCATTCGCCGACTATATACGCGATGGTGCGATCCTCGCCGTCGGTCCCGGGCGCGCGGCCCTCGAACGCGTCGCTCGCCAATATTTTGATATGCTCGGCAAGCTGCGCTTCGGTGACGGGCGTGTCGGCGCCCTTGGCGTGCGCGGGGGGGATGGCGGCGAAGGCGACCAGGGCGACCGCCGCAATCGCGGCGCGAAACTTCATGCTTTGCATGGCGCGCCGCATGGCATGATCGCGATATCCAGACAAGGCGCGTTCGTCGAACGACGAACGGCGATCGAACCTCCCCTACCGCTTGCGGGAGGGGCAGCGAGACTTGCGAACTTGTTCGCTAGTCGCAGCGGGGTGGGCCATCGCGACGCTGGCCCTCCCCCGACCCCTCCCGCAAGCGGGAGGGGAGAAGTGGTCACCGCCCCGCCCGCGCCAACAGCGCCTTTGCCGCCGCGACATGCATATCCTCGACCATCCGGCCGTCGTGGCGCTGCGCGCCGCCGGTCGCCGCCACGACCAGCGCCTCGGCAGCAGCGATCGCGCGCGCCGACGGCATGAAGGCGGCGTTGCACGGATCGACCTGCGTCGGGTGGATCAGCGTTTTGCCGTCGAAGCCCAGCCGCCGCCCCTCCGCCGCCTCGGCCGCAAAACCCGCGGCATCGTCGATCGCATTGTAAACCCCGTCGAACGCAACACGCCGGCCGCGCGCGCAGCCAGCACGATCGCCTGGATCGCGTGACCCATGGCGGCGCGGTCGATGCCGTCGGGCAGCTGCAGTTCGTGCGCCAGATCGTTGAGCCCGGCGATCAGTCCAGCCACCGCCGGGTCGGCCGCTATGTCGCGCGCCGCATAGATGGCGACCGGCGTCTCGATCATCGCCAGCAGCGGAATGCCAAGCCCGCGCGCGGAACCAAGGTCGGACGGGGCGTCCACCTTGGGCAAGACCACGGCATCGAGCGTCAGGTCGGCGACCGCGTCGATATCCGCCGCCTGCTCGGCACTCTCCACCCCGTTGATCCGCACTGCGATCCGCTTGCCCGGAAAGCCCGCGATCACCGCCGCGCGCATCGCGGCGCGGGCCTCGTCCTTGCGGTCGGCGGGCACCGCATCCTCCAGATCGATGATCAGCATGTCGGCGGCAAGACCGCGCGCTTTTTCAAGCGCGCGGGCGTTCGATCCGGGGACATAGAGCAGCGAGCGCGGCGGATATTCACTTGGGGTCATGCGCTTTTCTGTGGCGCAGCCGGGCCATTGCCGCAATAAGGAAGGCGGTTGCAGATGCGAAATTTGCCGAGGGGATATTCGATGGGTTACGTTGCGATTGCAGCGGTCGTGCTGGCGCTGGTGTTCCTGCTGTGGGCGCTGACGCCGGTGAAACAGGGCTTTGCCTACACGATCGAACGCTTCGGCCGTTTCACCCACACCGCCCAGCCGGGGCTGAACTTCATCATGCCGATCTTCGACCGCGTCGGGCGCAAGGTGAACATGATGGAACAGGTGCTCGACATTCCGGGCCAGGAAATCATCACCAAGGACAACGCGATGGTCGCGGTCGATGGCGTGGTGTTCTTCCAAGTGCTCGACGCCGCCAAGGCGGCCTATGAAGTCAGCGACCTGTATCTGGCGATCATGAATCTGACGACGACGAACCTGCGCACCGTGATGGGGTCGATGGACCTCGACGAAACATTGTCGAAGCGCGATCATATCAACGCGCGCCTGCTGGTCGTGGTCGACGAGGCGACGTCGCCATGGGGGGTCAAGATCACCCGTGTCGAGATCAAGGACATCCGCCCGCCCGCGGACCTCGTCGATTCCATGGCGCGGCAGATGAAGGCCGAACGCGAAAAGCGCGCCAACATCCTGGAGGCCGAGGGTATGCGGGCATCCGAAATCCTGCGCGCCGAGGGCGAAAAGCAGGGCCAGATCCTGCAGGCCGAGGGGCGCCGCGAGGCCGCCTTTCGCGACGCCGAGGCGCGCGAGCGCGAAGCCGAGGCCGAGGCCAAGGCGACCCAGATGGTGTCCGACGCGATCGCCGGCGGCAACGCCCAGGCGATCAATTATTTCATCGCGCAAAAATATGTCGAAGCGGTCAGCCAGTTCGCGACCAGCCCGAACAGCAAGACGATCCTGTTCCCGGTCGAGGCGACCCAGCTGATCGGCACCCTGGGCGGCATCGGCGAGCTCGCCCGCGATGCGTTCGACCGCAAGGCAGGAGCCTGACATGCCCGATTGGCTGGCCAATCTCGAACCGCATCTGGCGTGGATCGCGCTCGGCGTGCTGCTCGCCGCGGCAGAGATCGTCGCGCCCGGCTTTTTCCTCATATGGCTGGGCTTTGCGGCGATCGTCACCGGCCTGATCGCGTGGGTGGTGCCGCTCGGCATCCCGGCGCAGCTCGGCATCTTTGCCGTCCTGTCGTTCGTCGCGCTCTATGGCGCGCGCGCTGGCTGAAAGCGAACCCGATCACCACCACCGACCCGCACCTGAACCAGCGCGGCAGCCGCCTGGTCGGCGAAGTGCTGACCATCACCCAGGCGATCGAGAACGGCCGCGGCCGCGCCAAGGTCGGCGATGGCGAATGGCCGGTGCGCGGACCCGACGTCGCCGAAGGCACCAAGGTTCGCGTGATCAGCGCCGACGGCGGGATGTTGGTGGTCGAGGCGGCTTAGGAATCCTCGTCGCCCCGCGAAGGCGGGGGCCGTTGTCGGCCTTGTCCTGCGCTGCGGTGTAAAACGACAGCGGCCCCCGCCTTCGCGGGGGCGACGGATAGCTATCCCCCTCGCGGCCGCGCATAAATCGCCACGACATGCCCCAGCGCGTCGCTCTCGCCGATGCGCCGAAACCCAAGTTTCTCCGCCACGCGCTCCGACGCGTCATTGCCCGGATCGATGATGCAGCGCACTTCGCTCGCATTGAGATCGCGTCGGCCCAGCCAAGCACCGCGCGCATCGCCTCGGTCGCATAGCCGGCGCCCCAATGGTCGGCGTCGAACGCCCAGCCCGCCTCGGGCACGCCCTCGAGTTCGGGGATGCCGCGGCCGAAATAGCTGAGGCCGCCCATGCCGACCAGCGCGTCGGTCGCCCGGTCGGCGAACACCCAATAGCCGAACCCCATCACCGGCCACAGCCCGGCCGAGCTCAAGAATTTGCCCCAACTGACATCCGGCGCGCGCGGTTCGCCGCCGATGAAGCGGGTGACGCGCGCATCGGCCCACATCGCGATATGGGTATCCTTGTCGGACAGGCGCCCGGGACGCAGGCGCAGGCGGCGCCCTCGATGACGGGGGCGCCGGTGAACATGGGGGTGAACATGGCCGCGGGTTTGCCGAAGCCGGTTCGGCGGGTCAATCGGGGATCAGATAATGGTCGAACAGATCGTGCAGCACTGCCTTGCCATCGACCTGCCCCTTGGCGCGCAGGACCGCGAGCGTATCGACGCGGGTCAGCACGTCGACATGGCGAAGCACGCTATGATAATGCGGCCGATCGCGGAAATCGTGGAACAGGAAGACGCAATCGGGTTTGCAATGGATGATCGCCTGAAGCAGGCAGGCGACGCGAAAGCGGCCGTCGATCAGCACCGCATCGGGGCTGCCGTTCATGCTGCGCCAGATCTGGGTGTGATAGCGCGGCCAGTCGCGAAGCCGGCTTTCGTCGGTCGGATAGCCCCATTCGCCGACGGGACCGATATCGGCGTGATAGGGGGTGAATTCGACCGCTTCGCCGGCGATGTCGGCCTGAACCTTGGCCAGCCAGGTGGGATCGCTATCGACGCTGACGATATGGCGGACCTGGCGCGCCGCGACCAGCGTGCTGCCGCCGCAGCCGAATTCGAGCAGCGAGTCGAGCCCTGCGAGTTGCAGTTCGAACTGCGTGATTTCCGCTGCCGACATCCGTGGTTGCATGGGTCCCCTCCACCATCAAGGGGATATGGGACGCCACGCGCCGCGTCTAGGCCGGACTCATCGGCGCGATCTCAGGCCGCGACCGCGACCTTTGCGGGGTTCGACGCCTGCGCCGGCATGACCGCGTCGGCATAGTCGCTTTCATATTTCTGGATCAGCGCCCGGTCGTCGTGATTCCACGGGTGAAAACCCGGCATGAAATAGGAAAGCCAAGGGAAGAAGCTTTTGCGCAGCACCCCGGGCGACCCGAGCAGATACCACCAGATGCGCGCGGTGACGCGCCAGCCCGTCAGGCCGTCCTGCTTGAGCAGCGCCTTCATGCCGCGGACCCGTTTCGGCCAGAAACGCGCCGTCACCAGCAGCATCATGATCGATTTGGCGCGCCAGCGGCGGAACCGGCTCCAGTCCTTGGTCGCGTGCAGCCAGGTGTCGTAGGCGACGCCCTTATGCTCGATTTCCTCGACCGCGTGCCATTTCCACAATGCCGCCCATTCGGGTTCGGCGCCGGCATACATGCTGTCGTCGCGCAGCATCACCGACGCCATCATCGCGGTATAATGCTCCAGCGCGATCGTCGCCATCAGGTTGACGATCTGCGCCTGGATCGAGACGTCGAGCACCTGATTCACGTCATTCTCAAGCTCGCTCAGGTCGTAACCCGCCTCTGCCGCCTTTTTGTTGAACACGACATGCTCGCGGCTGTGGATCACTTCCTGCTGGGTGAAAGCGCGGATTTCGCGCGCCAGCTTGTCGGGCACGCCGTCGCGGTGCGCCTTCACCGCCTCGATGAACATCGCCTCGCCGCGCGGGAAAGTGACCGACAGCGCGGTGTGGAAGGCCGAGGCGATCGGGTCGCCGTTCAGCCACCAGCGGCCCTGCGGGTCGTCGCGGCCAAAGCGCATATCGCGCGGCGTGATCGACAGGTCGGCGGGGGTCGGGGAGAGGGAAAGGCTGGACATATGGATCATACCGTCGAAAAGGGATGGTGGGGCTGGAAATAGGGTTTACTTACATATATGTCAATAGCGAAGAAGCGCCTGAGTCCCGAGGAGAGCCGGTCGGCGGCGCTCGAGGCGGCGCGCCATATTCTGATCGAAATGGGCCCTGCGGCGGTGACGCTGAAGGCGGTCGCGGGCCGCATCGACCGCACCCACGCGAATCTGCTCCATCATTTCGGCAGCGCCGCTGGGCTGCAAAAGGCGCTCGCCGCCTATCAGGCCGAAACGGTGTGCGCGACGATCGGTCAGAAGATGGCCGAATCGCCGCCCGGCCAGCGCAATGTGCGCGAGATCGTCGATCTGGCCTTCGACGCGTTCAACGAGGGCGGCGCCGGCGCGCTGGCGACCTGGATGGTCGCAACGGGCAACGACGACGCGCTCGACCCGATCGTCGATGCGATCCACAAGCTGATCGACGGCATGTCGCCCGACGCGCATGAAAAGCGGCTGATGCACGAGGACACGCTGGCGCTGGTCCTGATGGCGCTCGGCGATGCGCAGCTCGGCGGCCAGATGGCCGAGGCACTCGACCTGCCGCGCGACACCTCGCGGGTGCTCGCGACCGAGTTGATCACCGGCCGCATCGCGAACTTTTGGGCCAAGCAAAACCCGGCATAAAAAAGCGGCGGCCCTGAAAAATCAGGACCGCCGCTTTCCGTGCTTCTCCGGGAGGGGTGGAGAAGCTCTTAGCTCGCGTTCAGCTGGTGCTTGAGCGCCGACATCTGGTCATGACCTTCGCGGACCGAGGCAAAGCTGGTCTGGATCAGCTGCTGCACCGCCGGGTCGAGATCGCCATCCTTCAGCGCGCTTTCGAATTTCGCCTTGATATGATCCTCGCCGCGCTCGACTTCGGCAACCACGGCCGCATCGTCGCGGTCGCCGGTCAGCGCTTCGCGCAGGCCAAGGAAGGCACGGTGCGCCGATGCCAGCACCGTGCCGTCATCTTCGGGGTTGCCGCCGAGCTCGCGGACCTTCGCCTGGAAATCGGCGACGATCGTCTGGCGTTCGTTGGCACGATTCAAAAAGATTTCGCGATACTGCGCCGCGTTCGCTTCTTCGGCGGCCTTGCGATAGCCATCGACGCTGTCGAGCGTGGTGGCGATTAGCGAATTGAGCGTGCTGACATTCTTGTTGTCAAACATTTGAAATCCTTTCGGGAAAAATTGTGGGGCAAGCATCGTGTGATGCCTTGCTCGCTCAACGAGCGCCGGCGCGCAAAGTTGCGTCGGCCTGGCGCTGTCACGGCGCATTTCATCGACCGAGCGGCGCTTGCATCACAACGCGGCGCTGGGTCGCGAGCCGCGCTGAAGGCGAAACCCAATTCCGTTCGCATCGAGCGAAGTCGAGATGCCCCTCAGCCAGGTGCCGCTTCAGTGCGCGGCTGCGGGGCCTCTCGACTTCGCTCGACAAGCGGGCGCGGCGATATATTATTCCGCTTCCGCTCCAAAGGCCGCCCCATGCATTTCCTCGACCAAGCCAAAGTGTATCTCAAGTCCGGCGACGGCGGTCCCGGCGCCGTCAGTTTCCGGCGCGAGAAATATGTCGAATATGGCGGCCCCGACGGCGGCAATGGCGGCAAGGGCGGCGACATCATTTTCGAAGCGGTCGCGGGCCTGAACACGCTGATCGATTTTCGCTACACCCAGCATTTCAAGGCAAAGCGCGGCACCCCCGGTTCGGGGCGAGACCGCACCGGCGCGGGCGGTCCCGACCTGGTCATCGCGGTGCCGATCGGCACCCAGATTCTGGACGATGACGAAGACCGCAGCGTGCTCGCCGACCTGACCAAGGAAGGCGAACGGATCGTCTTTCTGCGCGGCGGCGACGGCGGGCGCGGCAACGCGAGTTACAAGACCAGCACCAACCGCGCCCCGCGTCAGCACGGACCCGGCTGGCCCGGCGAAGAATTGTGGGTGTGGCTGCGGCTGAAGCTGCTCGCCGACGCGGGCCTCGTTGGCCTGCCCAATGCCGGCAAATCGACCTTCATCAACGGCGTCACCAATGCGCAGGCCAAGGTGGGCGCCTATGCGTTCACCACGCTGCGCCCGCAGCTCGGCGTCGTGAGCCACAAGGGGCATGAGTTCGTCGTCGCCGACATCCCCGGGCTGATCGAGGGCGCCGCCGACGGCGCCGGGGTCGGCGACCGGTTCCTGGGCCATATCGAACGCTGCCGCGTGCTGCTCCATCTCATCGATGCGAATGACGAGGATGTCGCGACCAGTTACCGCATCGTCCGCGACGAACTCGAAGCCTATGGCGCCGATCTGGTCGACAAGCCGGTGATCGTCGCGCTCAACAAGATCGACACCCTCGACGACGAACTGGTCGCGGCGCTGTCGGCGGAACTCGCCGAAGCGAGCGGCCACCCGGTGATGGCGCTGTCGGGCGCCAGCGGCGCGGGCGTGCCCGCGATCCTCGACAAGCTGCTCGAGATCATCGGCCCCGAAAAGCGCAAGAGCGCCGACAGCCCGCAAGGCGAAGAATCGGCCGACTGGTCGCCGGTTTAGGGCCGACTGGTCGCTGCGATAGGAACGAAAGCGGCGCCGGAACCTTTTATCGAAGCACAACAAGGAATTCCGGATGACCAAGCGCCGTTTTTCGCCGACCCTTCTCCTCTCCGCCTCGCCCCTGCTGCTGCTGACGGCGTTCCCTGCCCAGGCCCAAGACGGCGCAAGTGGCGGAGAAAAGCGCACCCGCATCATTTTGGGGCCGCAGCTTTCGCCGAAATTTCCGGGCTCGAAAGATCTGTCGATCGGTCCATACATCGATTTGTCGCGCGAACGCGAGGGTACCGAGTTCACTTTTGAAGCGGGCGACGAGAGCTTTGGCGCGCCGCTGATCAATACCGGCAACTTCGCCTTCGGTCCCTCGCTGGGCTTTATCGGCAAGCGCACCGCTGCCGATGTCGGCGCAAATTTGCCGAAGGTCGGTTTCACGTTCGAAGCCGGCGGGTTTGCGCAGGTGTCGCTGACCCCGGCGGTGCGGGTCCGCGTCGAAGGCCGCAAGGGCCTGAGCGGTCACAAGGGCTGGGTCGGCGAAGTCAGCGCCGATTATATCGCGCGCCAAGGCGACGACTGGCTGTTTTCGATCGGTCCGCGCGTCACGCTGGGCGACGCGAAATACACCCGCGCCTATTTCGGCGTGACCCCGACCGCGGCGCTGTCGTCGGGCCTGCCCGCCTTCGATGCCGATGGCGGCGTCCAGTCGGTCGGCGTCGCTGCCGGTTATCTGCGCCAGTTGAACAAGAATTGGGGACTGGCCGCCTATGCCCGGTACGACCGGCTGGTCGGTGACCCCGCCGACTCGCCGATCACCCGCACCCTGGGTTCGCGCAGCCAGCCGTCGGTCGGACTGGCGCTCAGCTACACCTTTGGCGGAAATCGTTAAGCCGATTTTTCGATGTCCAAGATGGCAGCTGACGACCGGTTGCGGACTAAAGGCCCTCTCCCCTTGGGAGAGGGTTGGGTGAGGGTGTCTGGGCTTGGTCTTCGTGGTCGAGGTCTGATCCCCTCACCCAACTTCGGCTAGGTTGCTACGCAACCAAGCCTGCGTATCCCTCTCCCGACGGGTGACGGATAACGGCCGCTTCCCGCCCCAAAGCGGACCCATCGCCCAAACCCGAAAAACCGCTGTCCTACATTATTCTGAGCGCATAGCTTTGCCGGCCATGCCAATCGTTACCGCCTCGTCCCCATCGCCACACGTCAATCCCATCCGCTTGGTACAGGTATCATCATACCGAAGGGGAGCGTGACTTTCGTGAACTTTGGAATAAAATTGCGCGGACGGGCGCCGCCAAGACATTCATATTGGCGGAAAGCGTGCAGCGCGCTATCGGCGGCCCGGTGAGCCTGTTTCCGCCCGCCTCCTGCCCCCGGCTGATCGTCAAGATCGGATCGGCGCTGCTCGTCGATCCGGACGGTGCGGTGCGGCGAGACTGGCTGGTCGGGATCGCCGCCGACATTGCCGAACGAACGCGTGCGGGCCAGCAGGTCGCGGTGGTGTCGTCGGGCGCGATCGCGCTCGGCGCGCGGCGGCTGGGATTGACCAAAGGCGGCCGCGGCACGCTGGAGGACGCGCAGGCGGCGGCGGCGACCGGACAGATCGTGCTGTCGCAGGTGTGGGCCGAGGTGCTCGGCGGCGAAAGGCTGACCGCGGCGCAGATTTTGGTGACCCTCGACGATCTGGAACATCGCCGCCGTTATCTCAACGCCGCGGCGACGCTCGACCGGTTGCTCAGCCTGGGCGTCGTGCCGGTCATCAACGAGAACGACAGCGTCGCGACCGAGGAAATCCGCTTCGGCGACAACGATCGCCTCGCCGCGCGCGTGGCCCAGGCCGCGGGCGCGGGCGGCGTCGTGCTGTTGTCCGACATCGACGGATTATACGACCGCAACCCGGCGCAGGCTGGCGCGGTGCATATCGCCCGTGTCGAGCGGATCGACGCCGCGATCGAGGCAATGGCCGATACGGGCTCGGCGTCGGGCATGGGATCGGGGGCATGGTGTCGAAGATCGCCGCGGCGCGCATCGCCAATGCCGCGGGCGCGCATCTGGCCATCGCGTCGGGCCGGATCGAGCGGCCGTTGTCGACCGCGGCGCGGCACACGCTGTTCATTGCCGAAAAAGGCGCGAGCGCGCGCAAGGCGTGGCTGGCGGGCGGGCTGACCGCCAAGGGCCGGCTGACCATCGATCTGGGCGCGGTCCGTGAACCCGACGCCGGCGCCAGCCTGCTCGCCCGCAAGCTGCATGGGCTACCAGCGCGCGGCCGCGGCGACGTGCGTGCTCGACATCGCTCGAGCCCGACGGCGATGGACATGGGCCTGGTCGACGCATCGGGCAGCCGATTCGGCAACCGTCGGAAGGCCGTGACGCGAGCGCCGGCTGCTTCCCCGGCTACGTGCTGGTCGAGATGCTGATGGACGATGAGTCCTGGCATGCTGGTGAAGCACACGCTCCAAAGTCGACCGGCTTCGTCGGCGGCGCGAAGAACCGCCCGGCGCCGATTTCCGAGGCCGAGGTGATGAAGATCGTGCACCAGATGCAGGAAGGCATCGAGAAGCCGCGTCCCGACAGCGTCGAGCGGGAAATGGCCGCGGGCAGCGATGTCGTGATGCACATCGCGGGGGTGGTGAACGTGCCCAATCGCGCCGCGTTCGAGACGGGCAATGCGACCGCGACGGGCCATGTCGTCGACGCGGCGCGCGGCGCCGGTGCCCTGCGCTTCGTCCATGTCTCTTCGCTCGCCGCGCGCGAACCTGGGCTGTCCGACTACGGATGGTCGAAAGAACGCGCCGAGATCATCGTGCGGGACAGCGGGCTGGACTGGACGATCGTCCGCCCGCCGGCGGTCTTCGGGCCCGGCGACACCGAAATGCTCGACCTGTTCCGGATGGCGCGGCGCGGGATCGCGTTGCTGCCGCCTAAGGGACGCATGTCGGCGATCTATGTCGACGACCTCGCGCGCTTGCTGGTGACGCTCGCTGCCGACCGCACCGCCAGCATCGGCGCGGTGTACGAACCCGATGATGGCCAACAGGGCGGCTGGTCGCATCGCGGCTTTGCCCGCGCGATCGGGCGGGCCGTCGGGCGCAGCCATATGGCGACGCTCGCCATGCCGGCAACGCTGCTCAAGGCCGGCGGGCGGATCGACGGACTGGTCCGCCGCAGCCGCGCCAAGCTGACCCCCGATCGCGCGCGCTACATCGCGCATCCCGACTGGGTCGCGGCCGCGGGTGCCCACCCCCCTGCCGACCTGTGGCGGCCCGCGATCGCTACCGACGCGGCGCTGGCCGAAACGGTGCGCTGAGCTATGCGCCGCGAAGGCTGGCTCTGACGTCGCCGATAGGGCTGAGTGCCCCGCCGGTCGAAGCGTGCATTGCCAAGGGCGAGCCGCGTCCCTAGGTTTGCGAGCATGACCGAAACCACCGCGAACACGCCCAACGATCCCTGGCTGATCCTGGGCCATTCCCGTCCGCCGGCCGCTGCCGGGCGAGGACAAACCCAAAAGCACCACCAGCTTTCCGCGCAAGGTCTGGCACCTGCTCGTCGCGATCAAGGACGCGCTGGCGCTGCTTTTCCTGTTGCTCTTTTTTGTCCTGCTGTTCGGCCTGCTCGCCGGACGCCCCAACGCTGGCCTGCCGGTCAGCGAAGGCGCGCTGCTGATCGAACTCGACGGCGTGGTGAGCGAACAGCCCGCCGAGGTCGATCCCCTGACCGCGTTGTCGGGCAACAACCAACTCCAGGAATTCCGCGTTCGCGATGTCGTTCACGCGCTGGAGACCGCCGCCGACGACAAGCGCGTGACCTCGGTCGTGCTCGACCTCGATCGCTTCCTCGGCGGCGGACAGGTGTCGCTGGCCGAAATCGGCGCCGCGGTCGACAAGGTCCGCGCCAAGAAAAAACCGGTGCTGGCCTTTGCCACCGCCTACACCACCGACAGCTATCAGATCGCGGCGCACGCCAGCGAAATCTGGGCCGACAGCATCGGCGGCGTCGCCATCGCCGGTCCCGGCGGATCGCGGCTTTATTATAAAGGACTGATGGACAAGCTGGGCATCACCGCGAACATCTATCGCGTCGGCACCTTCAAGAGCGCAGTCGAACCCTTCCTGCGCAGCGACCAGTCGCCTGAGGCGAAAGAGGCCAATCTGGCTTATGCCGGGGTGCTGTGGGACAATTGGCTGACCGACGTCAAAAAGGCGCGTCCGGAGGCCAAGATCGACGCCTATATCGCCGATACCGCGGGCGCGGTGCGCGCCGCAGGCAACGACCTGTCGAAGGCATCGCTGAACGCCGGGCTGATCGACAAGCTGGGCAGCCGCATGGCGTTCAACAGCCGCGTCGCCGACATCAGCGGTGCGGCCGACGACAGCAAGCCGTGGGAATATAATGCCATCCCGCTGGAAAACTGGGTCGCCGCGAACCCGCCCGCCACGACGGGCAGCGCGATCGCGGTCGTCCCCGTGATCGGCGAAATCGTCGATGGCGAAGCGCCGACCGGCACCGCTGGCGGCACCACCGTTGCCCAGCACATATTGGATGCCGCGTCCGACAGCAGCATCAAGGCGATCGTGCTCCGCGTCGATTCGCCCGGCGGGTCGGTGCTGGCATCCGAAGAAATCCGCCAGGCCCTGCTCGCCGCCAAGGCCAAGAAGCTGCCGGTCGTTGTGTCGATGGCGAATGTCGCGGCATCGGGCGGTTACTGGGTTTCGACCCCCGCCGACCGCATCTTTGCCGAGCCCGAAACGATCACCGGTTCGATCGGGGTGTTCGGCATCCTGCCCAGCTTCGACCAAGCGCTCGCGAAGATCGGGGTCACGGCCGACGGCATCGCAACGACGCCCTTGTCGGGCCAGCCCGACGTGTTCGGCGGCGTGAACGACGAATTCAATGCGCTGGCGCAGGCGAGCGTCGAGGACATTTATGCGCGCTTTACCGGGCTGGTGGCGAAAAGCCGCAAGCAGCCGATCGAGAAGATCCAGGCGATCGCCGAAGGGCGCGTCTGGGCCGGCGGCACGGCACGACAGATCGGGCTGGTCGATCAGTTCGGCGGCCTGCCCGATGCGCTGGCCACCGCCGCGAAGCTCGCCAAGGTCGACGGCGCCTTCCACGCCAAATATTTCGAGGATGAGCCCAGCGAATTTTCCAAGATGCTGGCGAACTGGGGCAAGAGCGAAGAGCAGACGGCGGCAGCGCCGCGCGGCTGGTTCGGTATCGCCGCAATGAATCGCCAGCTGACCGAACGGCGGTTGATGCAGGATATGTCGATGCTGACCGACACGGGTTCGGTGCAGGCGTCGTGCCTCGATTGCCGCGGCTATCTTCCCGCCGTGCCGCGGCCCGGCAAGGCGGAGGCCAAGGGGTTCTTCGCGACGGTGGCGTTGTTGCTGAAATAGCCATCCGTCATTGCGAGGAGCGAAGCGACGCGGCAATCCAGAGTAGGCGCAAGGCAGCTCTGGATTGCTTCGCTTCGCTCGCAATGACGAATTTACGGAAGGCCGCTAGCAATCAGACGGCGACGGCAACGCCCTTCGCATGCCCCGCAATCGCGCCCGCCAGCGTATCGACCAGCGCCAGCGGCAGGTCGTGCCCCATGCCGGGGATCGTCAGCAGCCGGGCCCCGCTGACATTGTCCGCGGTGTCGCGCCCCGCGGCGAGCGGAACCAGCGGATCATCCTCGCCATGCACCACCAGCGTCGGCGCGGTGATCGACTTCAGCAGCGGCCGGCGATCACCGTCGGCGACGATCGCCGCCATCTGCCGCGCGACGCCCTGCGGATACCAGCCGCGTTCGAAATCGGCGCGGACGCGGCGCTGCAACCGCTCCTCCGCCGCCGGATAGCCGGGGCTGCCGATCACCCGCGCGGTGCGCACCGAATAGGCGATCATCGCTTCGGGATCGCCGCTCATCGGCCTGTTCGCAAGCGCCTGCATCGCTTCCTTGCGGGCGCGCGGCAGGCGGCGGTTGCCGGTGCTCGACATGATCGAGGTCAGCGACAGGGTGCGATCCGGATAGCGCGCCGCGATATGCTGCGCGATCATCCCGCCCATCGACGCGCCGACGATATGCGCGCGGGCGATCCCCAGATGATCGAGCAGCGCGATGCCGTCGGCCGCCATATCGGCGAGCGTATAGGCAGGGCGCACCGGCAAGCCGATCGCCGCCTTCACAAACATCCATTTAAGGTTCGGCACCCCCGCCGCCTCGAAGCGCGTCGACAGGCCGACGTCACGATTGTCGTAGCGGATGGTGCGAAAGCCGTGCGCGACGAGCGCATCGACGAACTCGTCGGGCCACAGGGTCAGCTGACCGCCCAGCCCCATCACCAGCAGGATCGCCGGGGCGTCGTGCGGCCCCTTGTCTTCATAGGTGATGCTGATGCCGTTGGCGGTCGTCTGCGCTGTCGTCATGATACGGAAATCCCTTGGCCGATTTCCGTCACCATGAAGCAGTTGACGCGAACGTCAAGCCGGGCGCCTAACCGTTCGCTTTGGGATCGCGATAGGCGGGCAGCGCCAGCGACCAGCGGATCGCCGCGCCGCGCAGGATGAACCCAGCCACCGCTCCGGTGACCGCAGCCACCGGGGTGCCGATGCCGAGCCACAGCAACAGCAGAAACAGCCCCGACGCGAGCGCCGCGGCCGCCACATGCCTCCAGCATGCCGCGCATGATCGACGGCACGCCCGCCAGGGTGTCGCGAATGGTGCCGCCGACGCAGCCGGTGATCACGCCCATGAGCAGCGCGGGGGCCGGTGGCACGCCCCAGGCGATCGCCTTGGCGGTACCGAACACCGCATAAGCGGCCAGCCCCACCGCATCGGCCCATTCGAGCAATTGCCCCTGCCACCAGCGTTCGGGGGTCAGCCAGACGATCAGCGCGATCGCGATACACACCGCAGAGATCGCGCCATCCTGCACCCAGAACACCGGCGCACCGATCAGCAGGTCGCGCACGCTGCCGCCGCCGACCCCGGTGACCAGCGCGAAGAACGCCGCCGTCACCAGCGTTTGGCGTAGCCGCACCGCCATCAGCGCGCCCGACAGCGCGAACACGCCGATGCCCGCCAGGTCGAGCAGGCGGAGGATCAGCGCATTGTCGATATCGGGCATCATGCCCTCCGTCAGACGTGGATCGGTTTGCCTGTCACCGCCATCGCGGCTTCCTTGATCGCCTCGCTGTGTGTCGGGTGGGCATGACAGGTGTAGGCGATGTCTTCGGACGTGGCGCCGAATTCCATCGCCTGCGCCGCCTGCGCGATCATCGTGCCGGCAACGCTGGCGATGCACCACACGCCCAGCACGCGGTCGGTCTTGGCATCGGCGATGATCTTCACGAAACCGTCGGGTTCGTGATTGGTCTTGGCGCGGCTGTTCCCCGCCATCGGGAATTTGCCGACCTTGACCTCGCCGCGCTCCTTCGCCTGGTCTTCGGTCAGGCCGACCCCGGCGATTTCGGGCCAGGTATAAACGACCGACGGGATGACATCATGGTTCACGATGCCGGTCTGGCCCGCGATATTCTCGGCGCAGGCAATGCCCTCGTCGCTAGCCTTGTGCGCCAGCATCGGGCCGGGGATCGACGTCGCCGATCGCCCAGATGCCGGGCACCTGAGGTGCTGAAATCATGGTCGGTTTCGATCTGGCCGCGCGCGTTGACCGCGAGCCCCGCCTTGTCGAGTGCCAGCCCGTCGGTGTTCGGGCGCCGCCCGATCGACACCAGCACGACATCGGCCTCGAGCGTTTCGGCTTCACCGCCCGCCGCCGGTTCGAGGGTCAGCACGGCTTTCTTGCCCTTGACGACCGCGCCGATGACCTTGGTCTTCAGCTTGAATTCGATGCCTTGTTTTTTGAAGATGCGGTTTGCATCCTTGCGAATGTCGGCGTCCATGCCGGGCAGGATCTGGTCGAGAAATTCGACGCAGGTGACCTTGGCACCCAGGCGGCGCCACACGCTGCCGAGTTCAAGCCCGATCACCCCGCCGCCGATGACGACCATATGGTCCGGCACCTTGGCGAGTTCGAGCGCGCCGGTCAGATCGACGATGATCTGTTTGTCGTTATCGACATCGACGCCGGGCAGCGGGGTGACCGACGATCCGGTGGCGATGATGATGTTCTTGGCGCGATAGGTCTCGCCCGCGACCTCGACGCTGTCCTTGCCGGTAAAGGCGGCATAACCCTTCAGCCAGTCGACCTTGTTCTTTTTGAACAGGAATTCGATCCCGCCGGTCAGCCCCTTGACCGCGTCGATGCGCTGCGCGTGCATCGCGGGCAGGTTCAGCTTGGGGGTCACATCGATCCCCATCTTCGCCATCGCGCCATTGGCGGCGGCGTCATAATATTCCGACGCGTGGAGCATCGCCTTAGACGGAATACAGCCGACGTTGAGGCAGGTGCCGCCGAGCGTCGCGCGGCCATCGGCGCACGCGGTCTTCAGGCCAAGCTGCGCGGCACGGATCGCCGCGACATAACCGCCGGGGCCGGCACCGATGACAAGAACGTCGTAGTCGTAATCAGCCATTTTTCGTTCCTTTACCCCTCGGGGGACGGGGAGAAATCTTTTAGAGGTCGATCAGCAAACGCGTCGGATCCTCGATCGCTTCCTTGATCGTTTTCAGGAAGGTAACCGCTTCGCGCCCGTCGATCAGGCGGTGGTCGTAGCTGAGCGCCAGATACATCATCGGGCGGATGACGATCTCGCCATTGCGGACGACCGGGCGATCCTCGATACGGTGAAGGCCGAGCACCGCCGACTGCGGCGGGTTGATGATCGGGGTCGACATCAGGCCGCCGAACACGCCGCCGTTCGAGATGGTGAAGGTGCCGCCGGTCATGTCGTCTATTGTCAACGTCCCGTCCTTGGCGCGCTTGCCGAGGTCGGCGATCGCCTTTTCGATGGCCGCGAACGACAGGCTGTCGGCATTGCGCACGACCGGCACAACCAGGCCGTTCGGCGCGCTGACCGCGACCGACACGTCGAGATAGTCGAAATAGACGATCTCGTCGCCGTCGATGCGCGCGTTGACCGCGGGAATGTCATGCGCGGCCAGCGCGACCGCCTTGGTGAAAAAGCTCATGAAGCCCAGGCGGACGCCATGCTTTTTCTCGAAGCTTTCGCGATATTTTTCGCGCGTCGCCATCACCGCCGACATGTCGACCTCGTTGAACGTCGTCAGCATCGCCGCGGTTTCCTGCGCCGACTTCAGGCGCTTGGCGATCGTCTGGCGCAGGCGGGTCATCTTGACGCGCTCCTCGCGGCGGCCCGGCGAGGTGTTGGCGGCGGGGGCGGCGGCGGGCGCCGGCGCGGCGGCGGGTGCCTCGGGCGCGGCATTAGCGGCGGCGAGGACGTCTTCCTTGGTCAGGCGGCCGTCCTTGCCGCTGCCCTTGATCTTGCTGGGGTCGAGGCCATGCTCGAGTACCAGGCGGCGCACCGCGGGCGACAGGGTGGTGACGCCGTCGCCGGCCTCTTCGGCGGGCGCTGGCGCTGCGGTGGCGGCGGGCGCCGGCGCGGCGGCTTCGGCCTTGGCGGCCGGAGCGGGTGTCGATGCTGGCGCGGGCGCGGCGACCTTGCCGGTCCCGGCTTCTATCGTCGCGATCGTCGCGCCGACATTGACCGTATCGCCCACGGCGGCAACCTGCTGGCCCATGACGCCGGCGACCGGCGACGGCACTTCCACCGCGACCTTGTCGGTCTCGAGGCTGGCGATCGGCTCGTCGAGCGCGACGGCTTCGCCGGGCTGCTTCAGCCATTCGCCGATCGTCGCTTCGGTGACGCTTTCGCCCAGCGTGGGGACTTTGACTTCGGTGCTCATGGGGATCAGCCTTTTCTCTGAAGCTTTGGGCTCAGGCTTTGTTCTTGGTACGGCGAATTTCGGCGCGAACCGAAAGACCGAGGGCGTCGGCAACGAGCGCCGACTGCTCGGTCTGGTGGCGGCTCATCAGGCCCGTCGCGGGCGACGCCGCGGCGGTGCGACCGGCATAGCGCGGCCGCATCCCCTTTTTGCCCGCATCGGTCAGCGCGTCTTCGATCAGTTCGTTGACGAAGAACCAGGCACCATTGTTGCGCGGTTCTTCCTGCGCCCACACCACCTCTTCAAGGTTCGGCATACGCTTCAAACGCACGCTGAGCGGCTCGCCCGGGAACGGATAGATTTGCTCCAGGCGGACCACCGTCGTGTCGGTCAGGCCAGCCGCATCGCGCGCCTCCATCAAATCATAGCCGACCTTGCCCGAACACAGGACGACGCGCTTGATGTCCTTGTCCGCGGGCGGGATGCGGTCGGACATGATGCGGCGGAAATGCGCCGGGCCCATCTCGCTGAGCTTCGACACCGCCAGCTTATGGCGGAGCAGCGATTTCGGCGTCATGATGATCAGCGGCTTGCGGAACGGACGCAGCATCTGGCGGCGCAGGACGTGGAAATAGTTCGACGGGGTCGAAATATTGCACACCTGGATATTGTCGCCGGCGCAGAGTTGCAGGAAACGTTCGAGGCGCGCCGAGCTATGCTCGGGTCCCTGCCCTTCATAACCGTGCGGCAACAGCAGCACGAGGCCGTTGGCGCGCAGCCACTTGGCCTCGCCAGACGCGATGAACTGGTCGATCATGATCTGCGCGCCATTGGCGAAATCGCCGAACTGCGCTTCCCACAAGACCAGGCTTTTCGGATCGGCCATCGCATAGCCATATTCGAACCCGAGCACGCCATATTCGGACAGCGGGCTGTCGAGCACTTCGAACCGGCCGTGCGGCACGGCGGTCAGCGGCACATATTTGCGCTCGTCGGTCTGGTCGACCCAAACCGCGTGGCGCTGACTGAAGGTGCCGCGCCCCGAATCCTGCCCCGACAGACGCACCTGATAGCCCTCGCTGAGCAGGGTGCCAAAGGCGAGCTGCTCGGCAGTCGCCCAGTCGAACACTTCCTTGTCGCTCTTGTCGGCGAACATCGCGCCGCGCGCGTCGATCACGCGGCGCAGCGTCTTGTGAACCTCCAGATCGGCGGGGATCGTCGTCATCACGCGGCCGATCGAGTCGAACAATTTGTCGCTGACCCCGGTGGAAATATTGCGCCGCGCGTTTTCCGGGTCGGAGGGGGCGTGGAGCCCCGACCAGCGGCCGGCGAACCAGTCGGCCTTGTTCGGCTTGTAGCTTTTCGCGGCCTCGAAATCGCCTTCGAGCCGCGCGACGAATTCGGCGCGGTGCGCGTCGGCCCAGCTGGCGTCGATGACGCCCTCGGCCTCGAGCTTTGCGGCGCACAGCTGCGACACCGGGGGATGCTGGCGGATGATCGCGTACATCAGCGGCTGGGTGAACGAAGGCTCGTCGCCCTCGTTATGGCCGAAACGGCGATAGCACCACATGTCGATGACGACGTCGCGCTTGAACTGCTGGCGGAAATCGATCGCGAGCTTGCAGGCAAAGGTCACCGCTTCGGGATCGTCGCCGTTGACGTGCAGGATCGGCGCCATCACGCCTTTCGCCACATCCGAAGGATAGGGCGACGAGCGCGCATATTGCGGGCTGGTCGTGAAACCGATCTGGTTGTTGACGATGAAGTGGATGCAGCCGCCGGTGTTGTAACCGCGGATGCCCGAGAAGCCGAGGCACTCCCACACGATCCCCTGCCCCGCGAACGCCGCATCGCCGTGGATCAGCACCGGCAGCACCTGTTCATGCTTTTCCAGATCATCGCGCACCACTTGCTGGGCGCGGACCTTGCCCAACACGACCGGGTCGGCGGCCTCGAGGTGCGACGGATTGGGGACCAGCGACATATGCACCGATGCGCCGCCGAATTCGCGGTCGGTCGAGGTGCCGAGGTGATATTTGACGTCGCCCGACCCGCCGACATCGTCGGGATTCGCCGATCCGCCGGCGAATTCGTGGAAGATCACCTTGTACGGCTTGGCCAGCACGTTCGCGAGCATGTTGAGGCGCCCGCGGTGCGCCATGCCATAGACGATTTCCTTGACCCCGTACTGGCCGCCATATTTGATGATGGCCTCCATCGCGGGGATCATGCTTTCGCCGCCGTCGAGCCCGAAACGCTTGGTCCCGACATATTTGCGCGCGAGGAATTTCTCCCACTCCTCGGCCTCGATCACCTTGTTCAGGATGGCGCGTTTGCCCTCGACCGAAAATTCGATGATCTTGTCGGCGCCCTCCATCCGCTCCTGCAGGAACGCCCGCTCCTCGATGTCGGAGATGTGCATATATTCCAGGCCGACATTGCCGCAATAATTGGCGCGCAGGATCGCGACGATCTCGCGGATCGTTGCCTTTTCGAGGCCCAAGGTGCCGCCGATGAACACCGGGCGATCCTGGTCGGCGCCGACGAAGCCATGAAATTCGGGCGTCAGGTCGGCCGGCAACTCGCGCTGGGTCAGGCCAAGCGGATCGAGGTTGGCCGCCAGATGCCCGCGCACGCGATAGGTGCGGATCAGCATCATCGCGCGGATCGAATCGTCCGCGGCGCGTTCGACTTCGGCATTCGACAGCGGCGCACCGGCTTTGGCGGCAGCGGCCTTGACCGCGACCTGCATCTGTTGCGGATCGAGCGCAGCAGTCAGGTCGTCGCTGTCGATCTGGGGCCAGTTCTTCGGCGCCCAGCTCGGGCCGGCCTGCGGCTCGTCGATGTCAAAGCTCTGTCGTTCGAGGTTCATTGCACTAACCTATCCGTGCCCCTGCGAAGGCAGGGGCCCATCTCCTGAGGGCTTGAGGTAGGACCGTCGGGATTGATCTTCATCACCCCTGAGTTTCGAGCCACAAATCCCGCCAATCGGGGTTCGCTTCTTCGATCATCCGGACCTTCCAACTTCGCTTCCATTTCTTGATCTGCCACTCGCGCTTGCGCGCTTCCTGCAAATCCTCATGGGCTTCGAACGAGACCAGTCGCACGCAACCATGAGTCTTCGTAAACCCTTCAATCAACATCTCGCGGTGTTGATAGATACGCTGCACCAAAATCGCGGTCGATCCGGTGTAGATGGCGCCGTTCTTGCGGTTCGCCACGATGTAGACCGCGCCGCTCTTCATGGCTCACCGGACAGGTGATGGGCCCCTGCCTTCGCAGGGGCACGTGCATGAGAGAGCGGCGCAAGTATCAGACGCGTTCTTTCAGCACTTCGACCAGCGTGGTGCCGAGTTCGGACGGGCTGGCCGACACCGTGATGCCGGCGGCTTCCATCGCCGCGATCTTGCTGCCCGCGTCGCCAGTGCCGCCCGACACGATCGCGCCGGCGTGGCCCATGCGGCGGCCCGGCGGCGCCGTGCGCCCGGCGATGAAGCCGGCCATCGGCTTCTTGCGGCCGCGCTTGGCTTCGTCGATCAGGAACTGCGCTGCATGCTTCTTCCGCGTCGCCGCCGATTTCGCCGATCATGATGATCGACTTGGTCGCGTCGTCGGCCAGAAACAGTTCCAGCATGTCGATGAACTCGGTGCCCTTGACCGGATCGCCGCCGATGCCGACCGCGGTCGTCTGGCCGAGCCCCGCATTGGTGGTCTGGAACACCGCTTCATAGGTCAGCGTGCCCGAGCGCGAGACGACGCCGACGCTGCCCTTCGAGAAAATGCTGCCGGGCATGATGCCGATCTTGCATTCGCCCGGGGTCAGGACGCCGGGGCAGTTCGGGCCGATCAGGCGCGATTTCGAACCGCTGAGGGCGCGCTTCACCTTGACCATGTCGAGCACCGGAATGCCCTCGGTGATGCACACGATCAGCTCGATCTCGGCATCGATCGCCTCGAGGATCGAATCCGCGGCGAACGGCGGCGGCACGTAGATGCAGCTCGCGGTCGCGCCGGTCGCGGCCTTGGCCTCTTCAACGGTGTTGAAGTTCGGCAGGCCGATGTGCGTCGTGCCGCCCTTGCCCGGCGTCACGCCGCCGACCATTTGCGTGCCATAGGCCAGCGCCTGTTCGGTGTGGAAGGTGCCGGTGGCACCGGTCATCCCTTGCGTGATGACCTTGGTATTCTTGTCGATGAGGATGCTCATGGATTTTGTTCCGTTTCTAGTGCCCCTGCGAAGGCAGGGGCCCATCTCCAAATCTATCGGCCACCCGCCGCCCGATCTTTCGGGCGCAGGTGATGGGCCCCTGCCGTCGCAGGGGCACAGGCTATTTAGGCGAGGCTCGAATCCAGCGTCTACGGCACGCGTCGAGCAGTTCCTTGACCGCGTCGACCGAGACCTGAAGACCGCGCCTTGTCTTCGGCATCGAGCGCGATTTCGACGATCTTCTCGACCCCGCCGGCACCGATCAGCACCGGGACACCGACATAAAGGCCGTCGAGGCCGTACTGACCATCGACATAGGCGGCGCAGGGCAGGATGCGCTTTTGGTCGCCGAGATAGGCTTCAGCCATCGCGATGCCGCTTGCAGCAGGCGCATAGAAAGCCGAACCGGTGCCGAGCAGCGCAACGATCTCGCCGCCGCCGCCGCGGGTGCGCTTGACGATCGCGTCGATCTTTTCCTGGCTCGACAGGCCCATCTTGACCAGATCAGGAACGGGGATGCCGTTGACGGTCGAATAGCGCGTCACGGGGACCATCGTATCGCCATGGCCGCCGAGCACGAAGGTATTCACATCCTTCACCGACACGTCGAATTCGTCGGCGATGAAGTGACTGAAGCGCGCCGAATCGAGGACGCCCGCCATGCCGACGACCTTGTTGTGCGGCAGGCCAGAGAATTCGCGCAGCGCCCACACCATCGCGTCCAAAGGATTGGTGATGCAGATGACGAAGGCGTCGGGGGCGTTGGCCTTGATGCCCTCGCCGACGGCCTTCATGACCTTCAGGTTGATGCCGAGCAGATCGTCGCGGCTCATCCCCGGCTTGCGGGCGACCCCGGCGGTGACGATGATGACGTCGGCGCCGGCGATGTCGGCATAATCGTTCGAGCCGGTGATCCTGGCATCAAAGCCCTGAACCGGGCCGACCTGCGACAGGTCGAGCGCCTTGCCCTGCGGCACGCCTTCGACCACGTCGAACAGGACGACGTCGCCGAGTTCCTTTTGCGCGGCGAGCAGCGCCAGCGTCCCGCCGATATTTCCGGCTCCGATCAATGCGATCTTCTTGCGTCCCATGGCGCGCGGCACTCCCTTCCTGGCAAGCCCGGCAATGCTTCACAGACCGGCGGCACACGGGCTGAAGTGCCATGTCGATCCCAAGACTGGCGTCGCCCCTACGCCGATCCCGTTAAGGAAACAACCGCGAAAAGGTCGAAATTCCGCCTTTTTTTGCAAATAGTTCGCAATAACATTAGTTGCCCCGGCGGCGACGCTTCGGCTCGGAATGGATGGACAATATCGCATGGCCGTGACAGGTTTCGAGCGGCGCGAGAGGCCGCACCAGCGGGTTAACGCTCCTTTATCGCGGGGGTGATAGGCGCAGGCGGATGACGCGGGCAATCATCAGTTTCGACACCGAATTGTCGGCCGGCCTGTACCAGCGCGGTGCAGACGCGCGCGCCAATTTCGAAAGCTCGATCCTGGGCCGCTGCCGCGAGGGCGATTTCGGGATTCATTTCCAGATGGACATGCTCGAACGCCACGGCCTGACCGGGGTGTTCTTCATCGATCCGCTGCCGGCGCTGGTTTACGGGCCCGAGGTGATCGACGCGATCGTCCGGCCGGTCGTCGAGCGCGGCCACGAGGTGCAGGTGCATATCCACACCGAATGGCTGGCGTTTGCCCGCTTCAATCCGGTCGGCCGGCTGACCGGCCGCAGCTATCGCGCGATTTCCTGCTGGCGGCGCAAAAAAGCTGATCGCGCTGGCGCGTGACATCCTGGCGGGGGCGGGCGCGCCCAAACCGACCGCCTTTCGCGCCGGAAATTTCGGCGCCAACGACGACACGCTGCGCGCGCTCGCGGCGCTCGGCTTTCGCTTCGACAGCAGTTTCAACGGAGCCTGGCAGGGGCATGGCTGCGACATCTCGCTCGATGCCGGCAATCTGGGCATGCGCATGCACCACGGCGTGGTCGAGGTGCCGGTGAGCGGCGTGATGGACCGCACCAGCCGGTTCCGTCCGGCCCAATTGTGCGCAATGTCCGAAGAGGAAATGCGCGATGCGCTGGACCATGCGGCGGCGAGCGGGGCGATCCAGTTTTCGGCCTTCAGCCACAGTTTCGAATTGCTGAGCCGCGACCGCGAAGTCGCCAACGGTCTCGCCATTTCGCGGATGGAGGCGTTATGCCGCGCGGTTGCCGAGGATGCACGGGTGACGAGCGGCGGCTTTGCCACGCTGCCCGGGCCGCCCGAACGACCGGCGCGCATCGGCATCGCCGCGCCCAAGCCGCTGCGCACCCTGCGCCGGACGATCGAGCAGGGTGTCGGCTATCTGGCGCATGAGGTTCGCTATGTCCGCGACCTGATCGCTGTGACGGTTAATTCTTCACGCTGGGGCAAGATATTAGGCGGCGTCTTCCTGGCCGTGGCCTAGCGCCAGATAGTCATCCGACTGCATTTCGGCGAGGCGGCTTGCCGTCCGTTCAAATTCGAACGCGCCGTCGCCCGCAACATACAGCGCATCGGGCATCGCCGCCGCGCTTGCCAGCAGCTTGACCTTATACTCGTACAGCGCGTCGATCAGTGTGACGAAGCGCGCCGCCTCGTTGCGGTTTTCCGGCCCCATGCGCGGGATACCGACGATGATGACGCTGTGGAAATGCCGCGCCACCGCCAGATAGTCGGACGCGCCGCGCGCCTCGGCGCACAGCCGCTTGAACGAAAACACCGCGACACCCTTCAGCGCCTTGGGCACATGCAGGGTCCGGCCGCCCCCCAGGTCAAGGTCGACGGCGGGACATGCGCGCAGTCCTCGGGCGGATAGTCGGTCAGCCGGAAAAACGCCTGCCGACACGCGCGGCGCTCGCCGCGTCGTCGGCGGTGCTCGAACCAGCGCGCGCCATCGCCCAGCCGGTCGCGGCGGTAATCGGTCGGCCCGTTCAATCCCATGACGTCAAGCTCGCCTCGACCAGCGCGATGAAGGGCAGGAAATGTTCGCGGTTCAGCCCGTCCTTGTACAGGTCGCTCGGCGGGCGGTTCGAGGTCGCGACCACCGTCACCCCGCGGTCGATCAGCGCGGTGAACAGGCGCGACAGGATCATCGCGTCGGCGCTGTTGTTCACCACCATCTCGTCGAACGCGAGGCAGCGGATGTTTTCGACCAGCGCATCGGCGACGAGCGGGATCGGATCGCCCGCCTCGCTTTTGCGCACCTCGCGCATCCGAGCATGGACGTCGAGCATGAAGGCGTGGAAATGCACCCGCCGTTTGCGCTGGATGTGCAGCTGGTCGTAGAACAGGTCCATCAGCATCGATTTGCCGCGCCCGACCGCGCCCCACAGATAGACGCCGCGCGGTGCGTCGGGCTTGCGGCCGGTCAGTCGCCACAGCAGACTGCCCCGCGGCGGCACCGCTTCCAGTTCGGCCTGTAATGCGTTCAGCCGCTCGGCAGCGGCGCGTTGCTCGGGATCGGCGCGGAGTTCGCCGCCTTCGACCAATGCGTCATAGGCCGACAGCACCGACATCAGCCGCGATCCTTGCTCGCCTTGCGAATGGTGCCCGCAAAGGTAAGGACGATATGCTCGTCGCGCTCGCCCTGGACGACCAGCCCGCGCAGGAAAATCAGCCGCCCGGTCTCGCGCACCAGCTCGACCACCGCGTCCAATGGCTCTCCCAGACGGCCCGCACCGACGAATTGCGTCGACAGGTCGAGCGTCACCGAATGGCCGGCATTGAGCGAACCGAACTGGTGCGAGGCCGCGAACAGCGCGATGTCGACCAGCGCCAGCGTCACCGCGCCGTGGACATTGTCGCCCAGGTTGCTGTGCTTGCGCTCGGGGATCATGCGGACGCGGGCGCAGGGACGGCCATCGGGCGTGTCGGGCTCGGCCCGCACCGACAGCGGTTCGATGAAGCTGTTGAAGCGGGTCGCGTCCTTCAGGTTCCAGCTCAGCCAGTCGTCGTTCAATTCCTCGGCGCTGAAATGCTCGCGGCGCTTCGGTTCCTCGATGCCGTCGCTCATGCCTGACCGCTCGGCCTCGAGCTTCTTGATCTCGGCAATCGCGCGCGCGGGGTTCAGCCCCTTCGGACACGCGTTGGCGCAATTCATGATCGTGTGGCAGCGATAGAGACGGAACGGATCTTCCAGCTCGTCAAGCCGCTCGCCGGTCATTTCGTCGCGGCTGTCGGCAAGCCAGCGATACGCCTGAAGCAGGATCGCGGGGCCCAGGAACTTGTCGCTGTTCCACCAATAGCTGGGGCAGCTGGTCGAGCAGCAGGCGCACAGGATGCACTCGTACAGGCCGTCGAGTTTTTCGCGCTCGGCGGGCGATTGGAGGCGCTCCTTACCGCTGGGCGTCGTCGTCTTGGTCTTCAGCCACGGCTCGATCGAGGCATATTGCGCATAGAAATGGGTGAAGTCGGGAACCAGATCCTTGATGACGTCCATCGCCGGCAGCGGGGTAATGGTGACGGTGCCGTTCAGATCTTCGATCGCGGTGGTGCAGGCGAGACCGTTCTTGCCGTTCATGTTCATCGAACAGCTGCCGCAGATGCCCTCGCGGCACGAGCGGCGGAAGGTCAGCGAGCTATCCTGTTCGCTCTTCATCTTGATCAGCGCGTCGAGGACCATCGGACCGCATTTTTCGGTGTCGATTTCGAAGGTGTCGAAGCGCGGGTTTTCGCCTTTGTCGGGGTCGTAGCGATAGACTTTGAACGTCTTGACCGCTGCCGCGCCCTCGGCCTTGTGGGTCTTGCCGCCCTTTTGCGGACGGCTGTTCTTGGGCAGGCGGAATTCGGCCATGTCGCGGGCTCCCTAAACGATTGCCGGCTGACTAGACCCGATTGGCAGGGACGACAAGAGGGTGACGGCGTGAAGTTACCGCTCAATCGCCTTCCCCCTTGATGGGGGAAGGATACGCAGCCTTATTGCGCAGCGATTAGGCGAAGTTGGATGGGGGTGACGGCGCGTCCTTGCACCATCGTCTCGGGCCGAGCGATCACCCCCACCGCTGCGACTAAGCCAGCAAGCTGGCAAGTCTCGCTGCCTCCCCCATCGAGGGGGAGGGTAGATTGCTTTATTCGCCCGCCAACAAACGCTACGTGCGCAGCGATGACCGAAGACGTCGCCGCCCAACCCGCCGTCACCAGTCGCAGCGTCGCGCGCGGGCTTGGCACCACGGTGCTCGCACGGCTGGGCGCGGTCGTCGAAATCGTCGCGCAGCCGCTGTATGTGCTGATGTTCGGCCTCGCGGGTTACGGCCTCTACGCCGTACTGTGGGCGGCGATCAACCTGCTCGAAAATATCTTCGACACCGGCGCGACCAGCGCCATGCAGCGCGGCGTGGCGCCATCGGCGTCGCGTCGCCGAGGCCTCGGCGGCGCTCGCACCGCCGGCGATCGCGCGTCCGCGCCCGCGGCGGCGATCATCGCCGCCTTGCCGCCGACCTCGGCCGCTGCTCACTTCGCCGACCAGCGATCGCGCCGCTGTCTGCCCGAGCGGTCTGTCCAACGGCCTGTGCTCGCTGCGCGAGGGCGAGAACCGCGCCACGCTCGCCGTGCGGATGGTGTTCGGCGCCGACGGCCGCAAGCGCAGCCACCGGTTCGTCCGCGGCCTGATGCGCTCGGCCGCCAAGCTCAGCTACGAACAGGCCCAGGCCGCCATCGACGGCGAGCCCGACGACAAGACCGGCCCGCTCATGGACACCGTCCTGAAGCCGCTGTGGCGCCGGCGTCGTGGGTGACCGAGACCGCGCGCAACACCTTTGGGCCGGGCTGTCGATCCTGCCGTCGAACATTATCGCGCGGCTGTTCGGCGATGCCCCGGCGCTGATCCTCAACCTGCTCTTGCCCGGCGCGGCGGGCGCCGCGGCGGCCGGCCTGTTCACCATCGCGCGCAAATTGTCGAGCGTCGTCCAGCTCGTCCGGATCGCCTTCGTCTATGTGATGGCACCGCTGGCCGCCAGCGCCGAGCGCGAGGACCGTGCGCAAGTCGCCGATATCTATGCCTATGCGACACGGCTCATCTCGGCGATCGCATTACCCCTCGCCGCGGTGCTGGCCGCCGGCAGTTCGTCGCTGCTCAGCCTGTTCGGCGCGCAGGCGCACGCCGCGCAGGCGGCGCTGATCATCCTGCTATTTGCCCGCGCGGCAGAGGCGGTGCTCGGGATTTCGGCCCCCGTCCTGCAAGTCGTCGCGGCGTTTCGCCACCAGCTCACCGCGAGCTTTTTCGGTGTCGGCATCGCGGTCGGCGCCGGCTGGCTGATCGTGGGGCATCTCGATGCGCTGACCGGGGTGACGCTTGCGACCTCGATCGGCCTGGTCGTGATGGCGGCGATCCCGACGCTGCAGCTGGCGATCACCGAAAAGCTGCACCCGTTCGACCATCTGTTTCCGATCGTCGCGCTGCGCGGGATGGGGATCACGCTCGCCGCCGGCACCGCGGCGTTGCTGGTCAGCCGTCTGCCCGATCCGGTCGCGCTGCCGCTGATCATCGGCATCGCGCTGGCGTCGATCTGGGCCGCGATCCGTTTTGCGTTGCCCTATGCCGACCGCGCGTCGCTCGGCAAGGCGGGGCAAAAGCTGCGCCTGATCGGGGTCGAGGCGCCATGACCGGCCCCGTTCTCCGCATCGCCATTTACGATCTCGACCGCACCGTGCTGCGCAAGCCGACCTTCACGCTGTTCCTGCTGTGGGCGGCGAGGCGCGAGGCGCCGTGGCGTTTGTTGCTGCTTCCTGCGCTGGCGGTATTGATGATCGGATACGCGCTGCGCCTTTATGGTCGTGATCGTCATCGGCGTCGTTCGCCTGATGCTGGGCGCCAGCCTCGCTTGCCGTTGCCAGCCGCGCTCGCCGCCGATTTCGCCGCGTGGCGCGTCCCGCGCGATGTTCCGCCGGGCGCCGCGGCGGCGATCGCGCGCGATCGGGCGGCGGGATATCGGTTGCTGATGGCGACCGCAGCGCCCGAATTTTATGCCGGCGCGATCGCCGACGCGCTGGGCTTCGACGCGATCGTCGCCTCGCGTCACCAGCGCGATGCCGCCGGCAACTGGTTGCCGGAACTCGACGGCGCGAATTGCTATGGCGCCGAAAAAGCGCGGCGGGTGTCCGAATGGCTGGGTGGCCATGCGCCCGATGGCGCGGCCCATATCCGTGCCTATTCGGACCATATCAGCGACGCCCCGACCTTTGCGCTCGCCAGCGAGGCGTGGCTGATCGGGCGCGGTAACAAGTTTGCCCGGCTGGCCGAACAGCATGGCTGGCAAACCGCCGATTTTGATATTGTTGCGGCGGGCTCCGTCGTCGAGGCTCGATAATGCGCATCCTCTTCCTGTTCATCGGCGAACCGCACCAGATCTTCCACGCGCTGCCGATCGCCGCCGAGATGGCGGCGGCGGGCGCAGGACGTCGAGGTCGCGGTGGCGCATCGCCGATCATCTGCGCCCGGTGTACCAGATGCCGATCGGCGTGATCGAACGCCATGACCGCGCGCATCAAGCTGCTCGGCCGCATGGACGTGGTGGAATGCCGATCCTGCCCGACATCGAGGCACCGCGCCTGCCGATCCTGTTCGCGTTCCCCGAGGAGCTCAAAAACTCCAAGAAAGTCCAACTGTTACGCGACTTCCTCGTGTCCAAGACCAAGGCGCTGAAATAGCGGGTGGTGCACCCACGCCAGGCTATCCGGAAAAGTGTTGATCCGGGTCAAACATGACCCCGTAGACTTGGGACGATCCGGCAGGGCCATTATGCCCTGAATGGGTATGTAAAGCTCGACCTGATGACGCGTCTGGAAACGACGCGCCCGCGCCTGTTCGACAACGGCCGTCCGACCGTGCTGTATGCGCCGCATTTTCGGCGCGACCTGTCGTCGTGGGACCGGTTCGGGCGCGAGATCATCGGGTGGTTCGCGGGGCAGGATCGCTATAATCTAGTGGTCGCGCCGCATATCCGCCTGTTCGCCGAGGCCAGCGATGCCGAACGCGACGCGGTGATGGCGCTGGCGGTCGCCGACAAGATTCTGATCGACCTGGGTTCGGACCGCCTGTTCGACATGAGCTATACCAGCGGCGCCGACATCTATCTGGGCGATGTGAGCAGCCAGGTTTACGAGTTTCTGGCGAACCCGCGCCCGTGCCTGTTCCTCAACGCGCACCATGCCGATTGGGTGGGCGATCCCGATTATCTGTTCTGGACCCTGGGCGACGTCGTCGGCGATCCGGCCGGACTGCCCGTCGCGCTCGATCAAGCCGCGGCGCACCATCCGCGCTATCTGGATGCCCAGCGCGAGCGGCTGGCCGAATCGATCGGCGGCGATCCGGCGGGCGCAGCGCAGCGCGGTGCCGAGGCGATAACGCGCTTCCTTGCAAAGGACGCTGCGCAGGATAAGAGCGGCGGATGAGCGAACCAACGACCCTGCCCGCCTTGTCGCTGATCGGCGACAATCCGACCTTGCTGTGGGGGATGACCAACGCCGAACGGCTGCGCCGGCTGGCGCGCGCGGGGGGACTGCCCGACACGCCATCGCCGAACGGCGCGGCGCTGTTCGTCAATCTCGACTATGTGTTCGATCCGGTGTGGCTGCGGCATATCCTGACCCTGCCCGGCACAGTGCTGATGGACGGCGGCGACTTGGTGATGGCGCATCTGACCGGCGGCATGACCCCGGACGATGTCGCGGCGCAGCGCGGCACGGTGACTATGATCGATTACCGCGACGATCCGCAAATCTATAACCGCCAGCTGCGCAAGCTGGAATGTCCGTTCGTCCAGCGCCTGACCCCGGACACCCGGCGGGTGATCGAGCGGAAAAGCTATTTTGGCGCCTATAAGGGCGTCACCGACCTGCTCACCAAATATCTCTGGCCCGAACTTGCGCTGTGGCTGACGCGCTTTGCCGCCAGCATCGGCATGACCCCCAATATGGTGACCGCGATCGGCGCGGCGCTGTGCGTCTATGCGACCTATTTGTTCGCTTACGGCCATTATTGGACCGGGATGCTCGCCGCCTTCATCTTCATGGTGTTCGACACCGTCGACGGCAAGCTGGCGCGCTGCACGATCACCTCGTCGAAATGGGGCAATGTCGCCGATCATGGCGTCGACCTGGTCCATCCCCCCTTCTGGTGGTATTTCTGGGGCGTCGGCTTGGGCAGCTGGGGTCTTGCGCTATCGAACCAGACCTTCCTGCTGGTGATGATCGCGGTGGTCGCAGGCTATGTATTACAGCGCGTGATCGAGGGGATGTTCATCAAGGATTTCGGCATGGACGTCCATGTCTGGCGGCAGTTCGACAGCCAGTTCCGCCTGATCACCGCGCGGCGCAATCCGAACATCGCGATCCTGTTTTTCGCCACCCTCGCCGGACGCCCCGACATCGGCCTGATCGCGGTCGCGTGGTGGACGATCATCTCGCTGATCGTCCACGCGGTGCAACTGGTCCAGGCCTATGCGGTCCGCCGCGCCGGTCGCCCGATCGTCAGCTGGATGGAAGAAGCATGAACGAGACCATCGCGAAATTCGGCCACCCGGCGACGCTGATCGCCGAATATGAGCATTGGGTCTTGCTGCTGCGCCCGCGCAACCGACGCTGGGCGCGCTGGTGCTGGCGGCAAAATCCGATGCGACGGCATTCGGCGCCCTGCCCGCCGCGGCGCATGCCGAGCTGAAGACCGCGACCGCGGCGATCGAGGCGGCGCTGACCGCATCGGTCGGCTATGGCGCATCAACTACCTGATGCTGATGATGGTCGACCCCGACGTGCACTTCCATGTCGCTGCCGCGTTACGACGGCGAACGGCGGCATGCGCAGCTTGACGGTCGCCGATGCCGGCTGGCCGGGGCAACCCGATCTGGCGCAGGCGGTGAAGTCTGGACGACGCGCAGATCGCGACCCTGCCGGCTGGCCAAGCCTGATGTGCGCGTCGAGTCCTGCGGCCGCCCGTTTGGCAGCGACGCTATGGCGGCATCGCCATCCTCGGTGAGCGATTTCGACAGCCAGTTCCGGATTTCTCGATCGACACGGTGCCGACCAGCAAAGGCTGGCCCTTGGCGCGGCATTCGCGCAGATACCAGCGTTCGACCCCTTCGGGGTGCGCATCATCTGATCGACCTGGTTGCGAAAGATCGACGGCCCGTCGCCGACGAACGCCAGCATGCCGATCGATTCGGCATTGGTGTCGGGCGGCAGCAGCCGCTTGCCGATATGGTGCAGCCGGCCTTCGCCGTCGCGGTTCACCTTCATATCGTCGTCGTCATAGTCGGGTTTGACGTCGACAGTGACGGTGATCGGCTCATTGGCGCCCGCGATCAGTTTGGCGACGATCTCGTCCGAAATGATGGTGTCGCCGTTGAGGATGATGAAATCGCGGTCCATCTCTTCGCGCGCGATCCAGCAGGTGCCGAGGTTGTCGGCGACCTGAAAGAAGGGATTGAACAAAGTGCGGATGCGCACCCCGGTGTCGCGATACAGCTGCAGCGCATGATCCTCGACGCGTTCGGTGCGAAAGCCGGTGACGACGACGATGTCCTTGATGCCGTTCGCGGCGAGCGCCGCGACCTGCCACCCGATCAGGGTGCGACCGTTGAGGTCGATCAGGCATTTGGGAATGTCGCGGGTTAGCGGCAGCAGGCGCGAACCCTGCCCGGCCGACAGAATGATGGCTTTTTCGATGCTCATAGCGGCTGCCCTATAGCGGCTTGCTGGCGCGCGGCAAATATCTGCTCGATCAGCACGATGTCGGCGGGCTTGTCCGCGTCGATGCACGCCTCGGCTTCGGACATCGGCACGACTTTGGCTTTCAGGCCGAAACGCAGCCCGGCGCGCGCCACCCCCTGCTGGATGGTGAACAAGCGGAGCAGCGCACCGATGAGCAGCCACGGACCGAAGGCGGCGATGATTTTCAAACCCTTTTTGCGGTCGCGTTCGATCCGACCCCAGAAATCGAGCAGCGGCAGCACCCGGCGCCCGCGCAGGTAGAACATATTTGCCCCCGACCACCAGCCGCCGCGAAACTTCAACCAGGTTCGCTGCGATTCGGGGTAGCGCGCCAGCAGCACCGCGCGCTCGACCATCGCCACCGCGACGTCGCTGTCCTCGGCGGCGCTCAGGAATTCGGCGACCATCGTCGGGGTGAGCAGGACATGATCGGCGGTCGTGACCAGCAGCGGATCGTCGCCGGGAGGCAGCGCCGCGGCGAGCGAACTGCTGATCCCCTGCCCCGAATCCGAAAAATGCAGATTGGCGAGGCCCGCCAACCCGGGTTCGGTCGCCAGCTCGGCGCTGTTCTGCGCCAGGATCGTGATCGGCCCGACCAGCGGCGAGCCGCGCAGCGCGCGCACGACATGGACGAGCATCGCGTCGCCGGCGATCGGCAGCAGCGCCTTGGTCGATCCGCCGCTACCCGTCAGCAGCGGATCGGGGCCGGGCCGGCTGCCCGCCAGCACGATCGCCGGGATCATTGGGCCGATGGCGCGGTTGGCACCCGGCGCGCGGTGGCGCCGCGCAGGAAATCGGTCACCTCGGGCAGGATCGGGCCTTTGTAAGCCAGCGGCTTTGTGAGCGCCATGACGAGGTCGTTGTGGCTCAGCCCGTCATATTCGCGCAGTTGCACCGATCCGCCGACTTTGTGCATCGCTGCCGCCAGTCGCTGGCTGTTGCGCACCCGCACCACGGTGTCGGCGGTGCCGTGGCCCAGCCACAGCGGCGGCGCATCGGCACGGACGAAATGGATCGGCTGGGTCTGTTCGACCGGGCGAATGTCGCCCATCGCGACGTCAGCACGCCCGCCCTTTTCGAACGGGAAAAAATCGGTCGGCCCCGCGAGCGAGACGACGCCGCGGATCACCGACACATCGCTGCCCGCCGCCTTCAGCCATTGCGGGTCGAGCCCCAGCATCAGCGAATTATACGCCCCCGCCGAATGCCCCGCCAACGCCATGCGCCCCGGATCGCCGCCATAATTTGCGATATGTTTCTGCGTCCATGCGACCGCCGCGGCGCTGTCCTGCAGGAAGTCGGGCCAATGACCCTCGGGCACCAGCCGGTAGTCGGGGATCACCACGATGAAGCCCTGTTGGGCAAAGGCGCGGCCCGCGAAACCATAATCGTCGCGCTGGCCGCTGTACCAGCCGCCACCGTAAAGCCACACGAGGACCGGCAGCTTGTCGGTCTCTTTCGTCCCCGTCGGCACCCAGATGTTGAGTTTGTTACGCGGCCCCGCGCCATAGGGTTGGCCCGCGACCTGCAACGTCGCACCGTCACCGTTGCCCAGCAATTTGTCGCCGAGGTTCAGCGATTTCGCGCCGCCCGCGACGATCATCCGTGCTGCGCCGCCGAACAGCAGCACGAGAAGGATCGCCACCACCAGAAACTTGATCAACCGCCGTCCTTTAACTGCCTGCTGCGCCATCCGAAAAATCCTTCATCGCGCCGCTATCGGCCTGTCTGCGCCCTACAGGTCTGCGTCCTGTGTCACAAGCGTGCACACGCCGGTTACCTTTTCGGGCATCGTGCGTTGGCACGCCATGACCCAGCAATTTTCGCGCCCCGCCCTGATCTGCAACATCCAGAGCGGGAGCCATGACGAAGCCGTCCGTGAGCAGATTGGCGAGATATGCCGTGCGCGCGGCACGCCGCTGGTCGCGACTTTCGCGCTGCCCGATGGTGACATTCCGGACATGGCGGAACTTCAGCGGCAGGACATCGACCTGCTTCTGGTGTGGACGGGCGACGGCACGATCAACGCCGCCGCGCGCCAGTGCGCTGGCTGGGATGGCGCCATTCTGGCGCTGCCCGGCGGGACGCTGAACCTGCTGTCCAAGGCGCTGCACGGGCTGACCGGCCGGTGCCCGACATCCTGGCCGACGCGCTGCGCGGCAAGGCTGCGGCCGATGCCTGACGATCAAATCTGATGCAGGACGGCGAAGCTTTCATCACCGTCGTCGCCGGCCCCGCGACACGCTGGGCCGAAGTGCGCGAAACGATGCGGCAGGACGGGTTGATCGAGGCGACCCGCGCCTCGCCGAGGTGCTCGACGCAACTCGACCAACGCGCCCGGCGTGGCCGCGCTCGGCGCGCACGGCAAGGCCTATCCGGCGGTCATCCTGACCCCGACGCCGACCGGCATCGCCGCCGCCGGCATCCTGACCGAAGGCACCGGCGACGTGGTCCGCCACGGCCTTGCATGGCTGGGCGGCGATTTTCGCGACGGTCCGAGCGAACCGATCGCGGCAGGCGACACGATCGTGCTGGAAAGCGACCAGCCGATCAATCTGGAATATGACGGCGAACTGGGCGAGATCGCTGTCGCCGGCACGTTTCGCGCTGGCGTCGAGCGCGGTCGATTTCATCGCCACCGCATGACGCGGCTCTTCCATATCAGCGACCTGCATTTCGGGCTGGAGGATCGCACCGCGCTGCACTGGTTCAAGGGATGTGTGCGCCGCGAACAGCCCGACGCGGTGCTGATCACCGGCGATCTGACGATGCGCGCGCGCGCCCATGAATTCGCTGCGGCGTGCGACTGGATCGAGGGGCTCGATGTGCCGGTGACGGTCGAGGTCGGCAACCACGACCTGCCCTATTTCAATCCGTTCGCCCGCTTTTTCTGGCCCTATCGCCGGATCCGGCGGATCGAGCGGCTGGTCGAGCGGCGAGCGCGACTGGCTGGCGTCGCCGTGGTGGCCGCTCAAGACCACCGCGCGCGCGCAATGGCGGTTCGACTGGTCGAAAGGCTGGGTCACCCGCAGCGCGCTCGCCAAGACGCTGACCGCGATCGATGCGCTGCCGCCGGGCACGCTCGCGCTGGTCACCGCGCATCATCCGCTGGTCGAGGCGGGGACGAAGGCGCGCGTGCTGGCCCGAATGGTGGCCTGCTTGAGTTTGAGCGAAGCCTGGTTGACCACCAGGCGCGCACTGATGTCCATGATGCGTTCGACCTCCTCGAGCCGACCGCGGCCGGCCCGATCCGCATGATCGGCGCCGGCACCCTGTCGCAGCGCATCCGATCGACCCCGCCCAGCTTCAACGAACTGCGGATCAAGGACCGCGACGTCGTCGTCCGGGTCCGCAGTATCGACGCGGTGCCGACCCCCGACATGCAAATCTCCGATGTGCCGCCCGACGCGCTGCCGCCGCGCGAACCGGGTGAACCGGTCGCGCCCGTCGGTGCGGTGCCGCCGATCGACCCGCCGGTGCATTGACGCCGCGCCCCATCCCGTTACGTTGCAAGACAAAACGGGATGGGATGAAACACGATGCTGACCAAGGGCGACGATTTTCCGCTGCACCAGAGCGCCGAGCCGATCGCCTTTGCGGGCACCGACCGCAATTTCTACGACCGCTATTTCTTCAACGGCTATGCGCCCGATGGGTCGGTATTCTTTGCTGCCGCGATGGGCTTTTATCCCCAGCTCGGGATCGTCGATGCCGCGTTTTGCGTGCTGGCGGGTGGCGTGCAGCATAATCTGCGCGCCAGCCGGCGGTCGGGCGGCGAGCGGCTTGACCTGGCAGTCGGGCCGATCGCGATCAGCATCGACGCGCCGCTCGAAACGCTGACGCTGCGCATCGCCGCCAATGATGGGCCGCTGGCGGGCGAACTGCGCTTCACGGCGCGCCATTTTCCGATCGAGGAACCACGCTTCACCCGCCGCAACGGCACCCGGCTGTTCATGGATTACACGCGGATGACGCAGAACGGCCATTGGTCGGGGTGGTTGTCGGTCGATGGCGCGCGCGTCGATGTCGGGTCCGACTGGGCCGGGACGCGCGACCGCAGCTGGGGCATCCGCCCGGTCGGCGCGTCGGAACCCCAGCCGCCGCCGCAGGGCAATTTCCACCAATTCTTCTGGCTGTGGACGCCGTGCAATTTCGCCGATCGCTCGCTGTTCTTTCACAGCAACGACGATGGCGAAGGCAGTCCGTGGAACCGCCGCGCGGTCTTGGTCGGTGCCAATGGTGGAGAGCGGCATTACGCCGACCCCGAATTTACCGCCGAATGGCAATCGGGGACGCGGCGATTGACCAAACTGACTGCCGATTTCGACCGCAGCACCCGACTGACCCTGACCCCCAGCGGGCCTTTGTTCGCGATGAGCGGGCTGGGTTACACCCACCCGGCCTGGGGTCACGGGTTCGACCATGGCGAGTTGGAGGTCGCGCACGACAGCCTGTCCGACGCCGAGCGGCAATGGGGCAATCCGCTGGCGATGCACGTCCAGGCGCTGGTCCACGCCGACCTTGCCGACGGCGACCGCACCGACCGCGGCATCGGGGTGCTCGAACAATTGTTCGTCGGCCCGCACGCGCCCACCGGACTGACCGGCCTGATGGACCCCGCCGCATGAGTTTTCCGACCTCGGCCGCGGCGATCAGCGCCGATTGGCCTGCCTGCGGTGCTCGAGCCAACCGGCCAGCATGCCGCCGGCCATGTCGCCCAGGTCGGCACCGGCGCAGAAGCCGCGCTTCGGCTGACGCTGGACTGGGCAGAGGCCGCCGCCGCCCCCGCCAGCGTCATCGCCAAATGCCCGAGCCATGACGAGGCGAGCCGCAATATCGCCAAGCTCACCGGCACCTATGTCAAAGAGGTCAGCTGGTATCGCGAACTGGCGGCGGCGAGCGGCGTGCCGGCGCCTTCATGCTATCATTACGACATCGCGGACGACGATGTGGACTTCATCCTCATCCTTTCCGACCTCGCCCCGGCGCGGCAGGGCGACCAGCTTGCGGGACTCGGGCTGGCCGGGCTTGTCCCGTGCATCGATGCGGCGGCCAAGCTTCACGCCCATTTGTGGAACGACGCGCAGCTGGCGCAGATGCCGTGGCTGACGACCGACACCAGTGCGCTGGTCCGCGCGCTGTTCCCTCGCTCTATCTCGGCTTTCGCGAACGTTATGCGTCGCGGCTCGCCCTCGAGGTGCTCGACGTCGGCGCCGGCATCGTCGCCCATCTCGACGCCTATCTGTCGCGCGAACCCTCGGCCCGGACCATCGTCCACGGCGACCTGCGCATCGACAATATCCTGTTCGCGCCCGATGGCGCCAGTTGCTGGCTGGTCGACTGGCAGACGCTGGGGCGCGGCAGCGGCGCCGCCGACCTCGCCTACCTTGTCGGCACCAGCATCGCCGACCCGTTCGAGCGGGCGGCTGCCGACCGGCCGGCGTTCGACCACTGGATCGCCGCGTTGAAACACCGCGGGGTCGATCCCGATCCCGACGCGCTGTGGACCGATTACCGCGTCGGCGCGCTCAGCGGCTATTTCATGGCGGTGTTCGCGTCGATGAACGTCGAACGCACCGACCGCGGCGACGAGATGTTCGCGGTGATGGCCGAACGCCCCGCCCGGCAGGCGCTGGCGCTCGGCAGTCTCGATTTGCTGTGAGGCTTGACGCGATCAGGCCGGAATACGCTCGTCCGCCAATGCATCGATGATCGCGTCGCAAAAGGCGGGCAGATCGTCGGGACAACGGCTGGTGATGATCTGGCCGTCGATGACCACCGCCTCATCGACGAACTCGGCCCCCGCGTTGATCACATCGGTGCGGATGGACTTGTAACTGGTCATCCGCTTGCCCTTGGTCAGGCCCGCCTCGATCAGCAGCCACGGGGCGTGGCAGATCGCCGCGATCGGCTTGCCGGCCGCGGCAAACGCGCGGATGAGCGCGACCGCACTGTCCTCGACGCGGAGCAGATCGGGATTGATCTGCCCGCCCGGGAGCACGAGCGCGTCGTAATCGCCGACGTCGGCATCGGCGATTTTCAGATCGACGGCGACATCGTCACCCCAGTCGTCTTCATCCCATCCGGTAATGTCGCCGGTGTCCAGCGACGCCACATCGACGTCGGCGCCCGCCGCCTGCAGCCGTTCCAGCGGCACTTCCAGTTCGGATTGTTCGAACCCGTCGGTGGCCATGATGAGAATGCGCCGCGATGCAATCGGTTCGGGGTGGCCATGAGATAGTCCTTTCATCGGTGAATATCCCTCCAACGCCGCGCCGGGCCCGGATGTTGCGTGACGGCCGGCCGCCGCGCCACGAAAAAGGGGCA
Source organism: Sphingomonadaceae bacterium (assembly GCA_965283845.1). Lineage (GTDB taxonomy): Bacteria > Pseudomonadota > Alphaproteobacteria > Sphingomonadales > Sphingomonadaceae > Sphingopyxis. The sequence continues at coordinate 53,488 of CBDIQD010000003.1, read as the reverse complement.
GCCCGTCGCCGGACTGCCCCCTTGATCGTTTTTTCAAGCCGGTGATCAGAAGCGGAAGGTCACCGAACCGCGATAGCTCTGGTTCGACACGTCCTTGCGTCCGATCGTCGTGTCGGCGCCGATCGACAGGTCGATATTGCCGGTCGTGATCGTCACGCCGCCGCCGACTTCGACCAGTTGGCGTCGGTTCCGGCCAGGCCAAAGATCGCGTTGGGTCCAGGGCCACCGACAAAGGTCGCGCCGAACGACGCCGGTGCGTCCATGAATTCATGGACATAGTCGGCGCTGAGGTGCGGCTGGAAGCTGCTCCCCTTCTTGCCCGACAGCGCCAGTCCAGCACGCCCCTGGACGCTGTTGAAGCTCGACCGATCGAGCCGCAGCGCCGGACCGCCTCCATTTTCCTTGATGTCGGAAAAGCCGATATGGCTGGCCCGCGCCGCGACGCGCGGCCCCAGTTCAACCGCGCCAAGGTCGAAATTCTTGCCCAGGCTGACTTCGCCGGTGAAGATCAGCGACGTGTCTTCGCCGGTCAACGTAAACGGCGTCCCGACCAGATCGACGATCCGCGTGGTGCGCGAATCGAATGCGCCGGCGCTGATTTGCGTCGCCAGTTCGATCCCGCCGCCAAAGGTGGCGGTGCCATAGAGCGTGCCCTGATACAGATTGCCGTCGGCTTTCTGGCCGGGGATCGCAGTGTTGCCCTTAACGTCGGTATAGCTGAGCGAGAAGCCGATGACGCTGCCTTCGTCGAGCGCCGTTTCGATACCGCCCGCCAGATAGAAGCCGTCGAACTGATCGCGGCCACCGAGCGGCAGCGCAGTGGCCATCGGGCGGCTGTCGCCGTCGAGATAACCACCGGCCAGGAAGGCGCTGGTGCCTTCGGGCAAACGGCCCTGCTGCACCGTCACGGCATCGCTGTCGGACCGCACCGCCATCGAATCGGCGCCGGCCGCGGTCATGTTCAGCTGCGCCAGCTGGACCGGACGGCCGATCATCGACAGCGTCCCGCCCATGTCGCCGCTATCGAGTTGCAGCAGACGATCGCGAGTGAAGCGCGACATATTGTCGACCGCCACCGTCGCCAGCGATCCGCGCAGCGTTTCGGTCCGCGGCGCCCAGCTTTCGAGCGTGGCGCGGATCGTCGCCGCATTTTGCAGATCGAGCGGACCATAGACGCTGCCGAGCGCCGCGTTACCGCGCGACTGATCGAGCAATTGCGCATAGGCACCCTGCACCGCCGTGGGGGCGATCACGTTGCGATACAGACCGGCCTGGATCTCGACCGACACGGCGTTGGGCCCATAGGTCAGCCGCGGCGTCAGAATCGCCGACATGGCGGTTGGCGTTGCAAAGGTGCCCGTGACGCCGCCCGCAGCGGTCAGGAAGGTGTAGCGATCGCCCGCCTTCACCGACGAACCCGTCGCCGGCGAAAGCTGACCGTCCCGCCAAGATTGGCGGTGCCCGTCGAGGTGCCGTTGGCCACCGCGGCGAGCACGTCCGACGTCCCGTTCGGTCCGGAAGTTGATGAACAGATTGTTCCCCGACGACAGGACGATGTTACCGCCGACCGTCAGCGTGCCGATGGTCGTCGTCGTGCCGGGTGCGATCTGGCCCAGCACGCTGGTCAGGAACGGCGTGCAGATCCGGCCAGACCCCATCAGGCCGCCGCCGAACAGGCTGTAGTCACCCACCGAGCTCAGCGTGCCGTTGACGGTCACCATGCCCGCCAGCTGGTTGACGTTGATCAGCGAGGACAGCGACGCCCCCGCATCGATCTGGAGCCCCGCGCCCGCCGTGGCGACCGTTAGGCGGTCGACCGTGACATTGGCGCCGGTCAGCGTGGTCAGGCCGGTCGCGCTGAGCGTGACATCGAAATACCGACCGATAGCACCGGTCGTGCGAACCGGATCGACGTTGGTCGGCACAAAATTGGTCGCGCCGGGCAGGCCATTGACCAGCGTTGCCGCGGGCAATGGCAACGCCGCCGCCTGAGCCTCCGGCTGGACGCCGGGGATCAGCCCTTCGCGGGTTGCGGTCGTGCCGGCGGCAATGTCGTCCGCCGATGCCGAACCGGCATTGTCATCCGACGTTCCGATCGGCCGCGTCTCGACCACTTCGACGCCCGTGCGGGTATCGAGGCAATCGCTGGTGCCGCCGCTCTGAAAACAGATCTGGCCGAAATCGCCGCTGGTGCCGTCCTTCTGCTGACCGGTCAGCGTCGGAATCCCGTTCACCAGCGAGCCGCCCGACTGGATCATATAGGATGGATCGATGGTCGACACCCAATGGTTCGGGTCGGTCCACGATCCGTTGCCGGCCTTTGCCGACACATAATGATAGGGGTTGTTCGCCGCGATCCAGTCCCAATAGAGATAAAGCGGCTGATAGAAAGCGACGGTGCCATAGCCGTTTGCCGGCTGGCCGTTGAAGAACCGCGTGTAGCCACCCGACAAAACGCCGAGAACGACCTGGCGCGCAAAGGTGTTCTGCAGGATCAGCGGCCCACCCGAATCGCCGCCCGAGGTGATGCCTTCGAGCGAGTTGCCGTTTGGGTTGGTCCGGGCATTGTCACGGAACGCGTTGAAATCGAACGGGCTGGCGCCGGTCATGCCGCGGCGCGGATCGTCGAAATCGATGAAGTAGAGGTTCTGGGTCAGGCCGTTGGGGGCGCCGCCGAACAGGAAGCCCTCGAACGTCTGCAAATCGGTCAACGCGCCGAGGATATTCTCCGCCGCGCGGCGGCGAAAGTCGATATTGTTGTTATTGCCGACGCCGGGGCCCGACGTGCCGTTGCCGTTGTTGCCATAGCCGGCGATGCCGACGTTGAAGCCCGTCCCGGCCGCACCGACCGTGCCGGTGTTGGTCAACGGCGAGAACATCAGCGCCCAGGTCGGGATATTGGCCGCCGGCGTATCGAACGACGCCATGGCAACGTCGCCGTAAAGGAAGCTGTTCGCCGCGGGTTCGAGCGACAAGGGATTATAGCCGACCCAATTGACGTTGTAGAAGGCCTGCGCCGTGTTGGTCTGGAAACGGCCGGCGCCGCCGGTGCCGCCAAGCAGCCAGCGCACGAGTTCGTCGGTCTGGCCGGCAGCATTGGCGCGCGTGTTGGTTTCGAAACCGAAACCGATCGCGGTGCCGCCCGAGCCGGCGCCATAGGCCGTCGAAGCGCGCGAGTTCACACAGTGCGCCGCAAAGATGACCGTGCGCGGATTGATCAGCGTGCCGGTGCACAGGCCAACCGAGCCGCCGCCGTTGTCGATCACCATCTGGGCGACGCCGGTGATGTTCACGGGATCGCGCGCCGTGGTCGGCGTGCCCGGATTGGCGATCAGGATTTCGGGTTCGGGGTCGATCTCGACGATCCGCGGCCCGGGCGCGACCGAAACAAGATCGGCATAAGGTTCGGGATCGGTAGCCGAAATATAACCACCCGAATTTTGCGCTTCGGGCTGGATGCCGGCGATCAGATCGCCGCGGGTGACCGGCGAAATGCCGACATCCTGGGCGACGGCTGGCGAAATCTGTACCAAGCCCGCGGCGCACACAGACGCCAGCAGACCTCCGCGGCGCATGCGCCGCGAAAACACGTTAGAATTCATAAAACTACCCCCGTAGTGAGAACGCGCTTCGTCCGGGTCGGGATCTGGCACAGGGGGTCAGCTTAACTTGCTACCGCCATTAGACAATGGCCTATTTACCGCTATTTAACTCACTTCGTCGCGTCGAGCATGATCGCGCACGAAAAAGGGCGGCCCGTTGCCGGACCGCCCTTCCCTTCTCCGTCCGTCGACGGAAAAACCGGTGTTAGCGCTTCGAGAACTGGAAGCTGCGGCGGGCCTTGGCCTTGCCGTACTTCTTGCGCTCGACGGTGCGGCTGTCGCGGGTCAGGAAACCCGCCGACTTCACAGCACCGCGCAGCGTCGGTTCGAAACGGGTCAGCGCCTGCGAGATGCCGTGCAGCACGGCGCCCGCCTGGCCCGACAAGCCGCCGCCCTTGACGGTTGCGACGACGTCGTACTGGCGCCGTACGCGTCGGTCACGCCGAACGGCTGGTTGATGACGAGACGCAGCGAAGGACGTGCGAAATAGACTTCCTGGTCACGGCCGTTGATCGTGATCTTGCCCGTGCCGGGCTTCAGCCACACGCGGGCGACGGCGTCCTTGCGGCGGCCGGTCGCATAGGCGCGGCCCTGCTTGTCGACGATCTTTTCGCGCAGCGGCGCGTTCGAGATTTGGGGAGCGACGGTGGCGCCTTCGACGGCGCCGCCGAGGTCCTTGAGATCGGTCATGCGTCGGTTCGTCAGCCATTATGCACCCACCTTGTTCTTGCGGTTCATCGACGCGACGTCGATCACTTCGGGGCTCTGCCCTTCATGCGGATGTTCCGATCCGGCGAAGACGCGCAGGTTGCGCATCTGCTGGCGGCCGAGCGGGCCACGCGGGATCATGCGTTCGATGGCCTTTTCGAGCACGCGCTCGGGAAAACGGCCCTCGAGAATTTTCGCGGGGCTGGTTTCCTTGATGCCGCCGGCATAGCCGGTGTGCTTGTAATAGCGCTTGTCCTGCAATTTCTTGCCGGTGAACGCCACCTTCTCGGCGTTGATGACGATGACATTGTCACCGCAATCGACGTGCGGGGTAAAGCTCGGCTTGTGCTTGCCGCGCAGGATGCTGGCGATGATCGATGCAACGCGGCCCACAACCAGGCCCTCGGCGTCGATCAGCACCCATTTCTTTTCGACCGTCGCGGCGTTCGCCGATGCGGTCGTCTTGGTCAGCGCCTTCATCATGGCGACCTCCTTGACAGATAGGGACTGGGCGATGGAACAAAGTCCCACGGCCCGAAACAAACCGCGCCGCCATATCCACCAGGGACGCAGCGGCGCTTCGGAGCGGGCCAATGGCGCCAAGCGGGCGGAAAGTCAAGCATTGCGCGGCTTTGCTGACGGGTATTATGATACCTTGGTCATCGAGGCGCCAGTTCCAGGACGCGGGACCGGTCCTCGACAAGGGTCCGCCCGCCACCATCCGCCGCGATGATCCAGCTCTGCCGCTGGTCGCGCATGACCAGCCCGGTGGCGGTGTCGATGGTCCACAGACTGTCGATCTCCAGCGGCCGGCCGCCCGCCCCGGCGGGGACCGCGTCATGTTCGACCTTGGTGATCGTGCGCAGCGTTGCGCTGGGCATGGTCGACACGGTGGCGCTGAACGCTGTCTGCGCAGCGGGAATCGCGCGATTGGCCGGCGCGACCAGCGCGCGGATATCGGCGGACGCCAGCCGGTCGCGTTCGGCGGCGGGAAGCGCGGCGACCAGCTGCGCCATCTGCTTGGCTTCGGGGCGCCCGGCCGCGGCGCCCATCGTCTGAATCCGCGCGGTCACCCGTTCCCACAAACCTTCGGGATCGACGAGATCGACCTGACCGCCGTCGGCCGCGACCAGATAGGTCGTCGCTTCGCCGACCAGCGGTTGCAGCAGCAAGGTCACCGCGCGGGTGACCTCTGGCGCGGCGTCGGACTCGATCCGCTGCAACGTCGCGTTCAACCGGAAACCGCGCCCCGCGCGCTCCCATTGCAACGCATGGACCAGTCGAAGCTGACCAGTCGCCGCCATCGCGGCCGATGCGGCGCGGATGCGGGCCCAGTCGGCGCCGCGCCGACCGGCGGCGTCGAACTGAGAATGCGGCGCCGCCGCGACCGAACTTTGGTCTGCTTCGGCGGGCGAAGCGGACTGCGCCGCGAGCAACAACAGCGCGCCGCTCAGGCCGCCCGCGAGCGTCATGCCGCGGCGCGGCCGCAGCCGGTGCAGCGCGGCGGCGGCGATGGCGACCGTTTTCGCGCCGACCACCTGATGCGACACGGCGACCCACATCGACACGCCGGAGACGACGGTCCAGATGCCCAGCAGCATCTGCGCCGCGACCACCGCGATCAGCAGCCGGGCCTCACTATGCGCGCCGCGCCGCGCCAGGGTGCGCGCCAGCAGCAACAGCGCCAGCGCCGCGATCAGCATGGTCACGTTGGAGTAAATGAATCAGGAACGGATCGTTGGTCAGCGCCAGCCAGGCGCCGCGTGTCCAGTCGATCCCCTGCGGCACGACATGGTCGTTCATCAGCGGCCATGTGTTCGCTACCTGTCCGGCGTTGAGCCCCGCCACCCACGCGCCGAGCAGCAGTTGGACGAACAGGATCGCGATCACGCCGACCGCCGCGCCGGTCAATCGCGCCGAGCGCGCGGCCACCTCGCGCGCCAGCGCGTCGAGGTCACGCGCGGTCCACACCAGCCCCGCCAGCAGGAACAAGGCGGTCAGCAAATGGGTGGCGAGGCGGAAATGGCTGACGTCGGTGCGATACTCCAGCCCCGATGCGACCATCCACCAGCCGATCGCGCCCTGCAACCCGACCAGCGCACCAAGCGCCAGCAAACGTCCGCCATAGCCCGCCGGTATGGCGCGCCGCCAGGCATACCAGGCGAGCGGCACGATAATCGCCATGCCGACCAGGCGTCCCAGGATGCGGTGCAGCCATTCCCAGAAGAAAATCGCCTTGAACCCCGCCAAGGTCATGCCGAGGTTGATCTCGCGATATTCGGGAATCTGCTTGTACTTTTCGAAGGCGGCAACCCAATCGGCCTCGTTCAGCGGCGGCAATATCCCGGAAACGGGACGCCATTCGGTGATCGAGAGGCCCGATTCGGTCAGGCGGGTGATGCCGCCGACCCCGACGACGATGATCACCAGCAGCGCGACGGCCCACAGCCAGCGCGCGAGCGCCGCCGGGCGCGCTTGACGCGAGGGAGGCGAGGACAAGGAAGCAGCTTTCGTCATCGCCCCGCCCTATCGGCGCTTGCCGAACGATAGGCAAGGGGTGCGAACCCGCGCCGTCGGGGAAATTCATGGCCCCGACAGGCGGGGATTGATAGGGCATGGCGATGCCGCTTCGCGCCCGATCCCTGCTTGTCGCCCTATCGCTGTTCGCGCTGCCTTTGGCACCGCTGACGGCGACGACCGCCGCCCTCGCCGCCGCGCCCAGCGACCCTTCGCCCTATGCGACTTTGGCGGCGATGGAGGCGCGCGTTGCGGAAATCGGCTTTCGCCTGACCACCGCCAATGCGGCATGGTGCCCCGTCCATCAGCCGCAGTTCGGCTGGATCTGGGGCGACCCCCGGCTTTACGGTCAGGACAAGCGATCCGAAGCGCTGGCTGTCTATGGCGCGGCCGACCGCGACCGCCCGTTTATCGCGGCGCTGGCGCCGATGTCGCCGGCCGCTGCTGCGGGGCTTCGCGTCGGCACCGCCGTCATCGATATCGACGGCGGCGGCGTCCCGCCCGGCGAGGGCGATCATCCCTTTGCCCGTATCACCGCGATCGAGATCCAGCTGGCGGCGCGATCAGCGGCCACCCCTTTGGCGCTCGATGTCGCTCCGGGTAACAGCCTGCGCGTCACTCCCATTGCCGGATGCGTCAGCGATTTTCGCGTCGAACCGATCGAAAAGCCGGGCGCGGTTGCCGACGGCCGGATGGTGCTCGTCAACTATGGTCTGGCGCAATTTGCGACGAGTGACGACGAACTGGCGGCCGCCATTGCGCATGAACTGGCCCATAATATCCTGCGCCACCGCGCCCGGCTCGATGCCGTGGGGGTCGATCGCGGGCTGGGTAAGCAGTTCGGCCGCAACGCCCGCCTGTTCAAGCAGACCGAAATCGAGGCCGACCGGCTGTCGGTGTGGCTGCTCGCGGGCGCCGGATACGATCCGGCGGCGGCGGCCCGCTTCTGGACCGCCGACATCACCCGGCCTGATCCTGCTGCCAGGCGGGAACCCATCCGAACTGGCGCGACCGCGTCGCGGCGCTCGAAACCGAAGCCGCTGCGATCGCCGCGGCGCGCGCGGTGCGCCAGCCGCTGCATCCGCCGCTGATCGACGCTCCGCCGCCCTTGGAATAGCGGGGCGCCGACCCTATTTCAGGTGCAACCGCTTTTGCCAGACAAGGACCGACGCCATGACCCACGAGACCGCCATTTTCGCCGGCGGCTGCTTCTGGTGCACCGAAGCCGTGTTCCAGTCGCTGGACGGGATCGACAAGGTCGAAAGCGGCTATATCGGCGGCCATGTCGCCGATCCGACCTACAAAGAGGTTTGCGGCGGCGCCACCGGCCATGCCGAGGCGATCCGGATCACCTTCGACCCCGCGGTCATCGGCTATGACGATCTGCTCGACGTCCATTTCGCGACCCACGATCCGACGACGCTCAATCGTCAGGGCAACGATGTCGGCACCCAATATCGCAGCACCATCTTCCCGCTCGACGCGGCGCAGGGCGACGCCGCGCGCGCCGCCATAGACCGCGCCGCCACCGATTGGCCGGCGCCGATCGTCACGACGATCGAGGCGGCGTCCGACTGGTACCCGGCCGAGGATTACCATCAATCCTATTGGGACGGCGAAGGCCAGCGCAACCCCTATTGCATGGCGGTCATCCCGCCAAAGCTGGCCAAGCTGCGCAAGGGATTCAGTGACCGGCTGCGCACCGAATAGGCGACCGCGCGCGACGCGGCGACCTGCTGCCCGATGGCTGCATGACGTCACTTTATCTTGACTTTCCAATCGTTTTGACTAGCGGACGCCCCTCGCTCGGGCAGACCAGGCTCGGGCGCAGGTGGGGGTCGCTGGAAAGTGTTGGCATCGCTGTTTCTGATCGGCGCGTTGGTTACCACGCCCCAGATGTCGGTTCAGGCCGCCAGCCAGACGATCATCGAGGACGGCGACGACGGCATGGCCCGCGCGGTCAACCGGATCGTCGGCGGCATCGTCAGCTATGCGCGCTGGCCCAGCGAACCTGCCGGCGCGGTGCGCGTCATGTGCCTGGTCGGCACGCCGCGCCTGACCGACCGCATGGCACCCGATGTGCCTGGGGCAGGGTCGGTGGTCCTGCGCCGGGCCACCGCAGCGGCGGTCACCGCCCAGACCGATTGCGACATCCTGTTCCTGGGCCGGATGCCCACCGCCGACCGGCAACAATTGATCGCATGGGTGCGCCGGCGCCCCGTCCTGACCATCACCGACGATGACCCTACGTGCCTCTATGGCGCGATGTTCTGCCTGAAAAACCGCGGCGCGAACCTCAGCTTTTCGGTCAACCTCGACGCCATCGGCCGCGGGCCGCTGCGCGTCGATCCCCGGGTGCTGCGCATCGGCGGCGGCGAAGGGGCCGTGCCATGACCGGCCAGCCGCCCAAAAAGTCCGTCGAACGCATCGGCGCGCGCACGACGCTGCAAAAACTGCTGTCGCGCTTTCATTTCGGCATCACCCTGTTTGCCGTCGCGCTGTCGGGCCTGACCATCCTGCTCGCCGGGGTCACCGCGCTGCGCGGCTATGCCGACCGCAACATGGAACTCGCGGCCCAGCTGGGCGCCTATGGCGTCGAGCCGGCGCTGGTGTTCAACGACCCGCAGGCGGTTCGCGAAGGCCTGGAGCCGCTGACCCGCATTCCCGGCATTGCGCGGCTCCGGGTGCTTGACGATGTCGGCCGGCCCATAACCCTCTGGACGTCGCCGGTTGCGGATCCGGCGCCGCTGCTGACCCGCATCTTTTTTCCCCGTCCCTTTGCCGTGACGGTCGAACGCAACGGATCGGCGATCGGCACGATCGAGGTGTGGGGCGATTCATCGACGCTGATCGACTATGTCCGCCTTGGCCTGCTGGCCGGGCTCGGTTGCCTGCTGATCACCGCGTTCGGCACCATATTTCTGGCGCGGCGGTTCGAATATGAACTGGTCAAACCGCTCAACGAAATCGCCACCGTGGCGCATGACGTGCGTCTGCACCGCCGGTTCGACAAGCGCGTCCAGCCGCTCGGCATCGCCGAACTCGACCGGCTGGGCGGCGACATCAATGCCCTGCTCGACGAATTGCAGGGATGGCAGGGGCATATGGAAAGCGAACATGCGGTGCTCACCCACCGCGCTTCGCACGACACGCTGACCGGCCATGCCGAACCGCGCCGCTTTCGATGAGCAGCGTCGCCGTGCGGATCAAGACGGCGGACGACGCGCGGCAGCCGTTTTGCGCTTGCTGTTCATCGATGCCGACAACTTCAAAACGGTGAATGACAACCTCGGCCATGCGTGCGGGCGACGCGGTGCTCAAGATCGTCGCCGTCGCGCATGCAGCAAGTGCGCTGCGCGCGGGCGACATGCTGGCCCGCCTGGGCGGCGACGAATTCATCGTCATCATCGGTCGCCGCTCGACACCGACGCCATCCGCCGACGAATTGGCGAGCCAGATCCGCGACTGCGTATCCGGGCCGGTCGCGTTGCCCGGCGGCGACACCTATCACGCCGCCGTGAGTATCGGCGCTGCGGTGTATCCCGGCCATGGCAGCGACGCCACCGCCCTCCTCACCGCCGCCGATGCGGCGATGTACGCCGACAAACTGACCAACCGTTCCCGGACATGACCAGCGGAGTGACGCCGTGACCCCCAATCTTCCCCGACCGATCCAGCGCCTGTTTCTGCTCGCCTGCGCCGTCTTGCTCGCCGCCTGCCAAAGCGTGCCGGCCCGGACCGGCTTTACCGCCGAACAGATCGCGGCGCTGAAGACCGAAGGCTTCGTCGACACCGGCGCGGCGTGGGAGTTGACGATGACCGAGCGGCTGCTCTTCCCCACGAACGAAAGCGCGCTGCAGCCCGGACAGGAAACGCGGATTGCGACGCTGGCGCGCAACCTGGCCTCGGTCGGAATTTCCACCGCGCGGATCGAAGGTCACAGTGATTCGACCGGCACCTCCGCCTATAATCTGACCTTGTCAAAGGCCCGCGCCGAGGCGGTCGCCGCGCCGCTGCGGGCCGGCGGGATGCGCTTTGCCGCCGACCAGATCATCGGCCGCGGTGAAACGGTGCCGATGTCGGACAACGACACCGCCGAAGGACGCCAGGACAACCGCCGCGTCGTGGTCATCGTCTCGCCGCAATAGCGCGGCGTCCAGGCCGCGCCGCGCACGCTTTTCTTATCCCCCGTTCGCCGCTAAGCCACGCCCATGAAACCGATCCGCAAAGCCGTTTTTCCCGTCGCCGGCCTCGGCACCCGCTTCCTGCCCGCGACCAAGGCGATCCCAAAGGAAATGCTGCCGGTGGTCGATCGGCCGCTGATCCAATATGCGGTCGACGAGGCGCGCGAGGCTGGAATCGAGCAGATGATCTTTGTCACCGGCCGCGGCAAGAGCGCGATCGAGGATCATTTCGACGTCGCCTTCGAACTCGAAAAGACGATGTCGGAACGCGGCAAGGATTTGTCGGTGCTCGAGGCGACGCGGCTGGGGCCCGGCAATTGCGCTTATGTCCGCCAGCAGGAACCGCTGGGGCTGGGCCATGCGATCTGGTGCGCGCGCTCGATTGTCGGCGACGAACCGTTTGCGATCTTCCTGCCCGACGAATTCATGCACGGATCGCCCGGTTGCATGAAACAGATGGTCGATGCGTATTACCAGGTCGGCGGCAATCTGATCTCGGTGCTCGAAGTGCCGCGCGACCAGGTGTCGAGCTATGGCGTCATCGCGCCCGGTGCCCGCGACGGGGCGCTGACCGAAGTCACCGGGCTGGTCGAAAAGCCGGCGGTGGCCACGCGCCCAGCAACCTGATCATCTCGGGCCGCTACATCCTCCAGCCCGAGGTGATGCGCGTGCTCGAGGGGCAGGAAAAGGGCGCGGGCGGCGAAATCCAGCTGACCGACGCGATGGCGACGATGATCGGTGACCAGCCGTTTCACGCCGTGACCTTCGACGGCGCGCGCTATGACTGCGGGTCGAAGGCCGGGTATATCCAGGCCAATCTGGCGGTCGCGCTCGAGCGCCCCGACATCGCCGCCGAGGTCCGCGCCTTTGCGATCGACCTGTTGAAATAGACCCGGCGGAGGCCCCGCGCCCCCGCCGGATCGATATCATTCTCCCTCGATATTGGGCTTGGGAAAGATATCCGCCCCGACCGTGCGGTACAGCCAGCCGCCGACCAGCCCGCCGACGACCGGTGCCAGCCAGAACAGCCACAATTGCTGCAACGCCAGCCCGCCGACGACGAGTGCCGGGCCGGTGCTGCGCGCCGGATTGACCGAGGTATTGGTGACCGGGATCGAGATCAGATGGATCAGCGTTAGCGCCAAACCGATCGTTAGCGGCGCGAAACCGGCGGGCGCCCTGCCATCGGTCGATCCCATGATGACCCACAAAAAGAATGCGGTCAGCAGGATCTCGATGATCAGCGCCGACCAGATGTCGAAATTGCCCGGCGATCCGGCGTCATAGCCGTTGGCGGCCAAACCGTTGGCGATGTCGAAGGTCGGGCTGCCCTGCGCGATATAATAGAGCAGGAACGCCGCGACGATCGCGCCCAGCACTTGCGCGGCCACATATAGCGGGATGTCGCGCGCGTCGAACCGTCCGCCGGCCCATAATCCCACGGTGACCGCGGGATTGAGGTGACAGCCCGAAATATGGCCGATCGCATAGGCCATCGTGACCACCGTCAGACCAAAAGCCAGCGATACGCCGAGCAATCCGATCCCGACGTCGGGAAACGCTGCCGCCAAAACCGCGCTGCCGCACCCGCCAAAGACAAGCCAGAACGTGCCGATGAACTCGGCCAAGCCTTTCTGCATATTCGTCATATGACCCTCCTCCCCACCGGCGGCCATGGACGCTTCCGGCGCGGCGTCATTCTAGCAGCGCAGAGCCGGCCTGCAAGGCTCTGCCGACGGGCCGAAAATCAGGCCGCGGCAACCGCTTCGACAAAATGGCGGGCGCGCTGGTCGAGCGAGCGCGCCGCCTCCGACAGCCCCGCCGACAATTCGCCCAGCGCCTGCGCGCCGTCGCCGACCGCCGTCGCGCCATGGCCGATTTCCTGGACGCGGAGGTCGATTTCACGTCCCGCCGACACCGCTTGCTCGACATAGGTTGCGATCATCAGCGTCGTTGCGCTTTGCCCGTCCACCGCGCTGTCGATCGCGTCGGAAAAACCGTTGTTGGCGGTCATCGCCCGCTCGACCTCGTCGAAACCGGCGGTGACCTGCCCGACGATGTCGCGGATGCGATCGACATATTGGGTGATGTCGCCGGCTGCGACACGCGTCTGGCTGGCCAGCGTCTTCACCTCGGACGCCACAACGGCAAAGCCGCGCCCCGCATCACCGGCGCGTGCGGCTTCGATACCGGCGTTCAGCGCCAGCATGTTGGTGCGGCTGGCCATGTCGATGATCAGCGCCAGCATCTGTTCGATCGACTGGCTGGCGGCCTTCAGCGCGGCCGCCTTTTCGCCCGCCTGCCGGACTTTGCGATGCGCCTCGCCGCGCACCGCGCGGGCGCGCGATCCGTCATCGACGATCTTGGTCATCGTCGCGGCCAGCGCATGGCCGCCGATGCGCCAGGCCGTGCATTCGGACCAGCGTGTGCACCTGATACGCGCCCGCGACCGTCACCGCGTCGCGTCCCGTCTGGCGCGCCCGATCGGACAGCGTGGCGGCAAAAGTTTCGACCTGATGGGCCATGTCGGACAGCACGGCGGTCAGCGCGGTGATGTCCTGTTGAAAGCGGCGCCCCGCCGTATCGACCTTGCCCTCGCGCGCCGCGCGTTCCCGTGCCAGTTCGACATCGCGCAGCATCGCCAGCCGGGCGAGCTGGCCGCTGTCCAACGTTTCGACGAAGCGCCCGCCATCGGTCAGGATCAGTTCGCCGGACCCGCGCGATTGCGCCGCGATGCGCAGCAGGTCGGCGGTCGATCGCGCGACATCGGCGGTCGGGCAGGGTTCGATCATCGACGCGATCGAGCCGCCGATCGTCGGATTCTGCATCAGCGAAAACCAGAAAGGACAGAACAGCAGCTCGCGCACCCGCAGTTCGCGAATGATCCCCAGCGGACGACCTTCGTCATCGACGACAGCCAGCGCGCGCAGGTGCGGATTGCCGCGAAACAGGTCGATGACCTGCGCCATATGCGCGTCGGCGCCGATGGCGACCGCGTGGCCTGCTGAGGGCAAAGTTTCTTGGTCCATGACGGTCATCGGTATCATTTCGTGCTGCGCGCCCTTGTTCGCGCTCCGACCTAGAGATCGCTGGTAAACACGACTTTAACCATTTATTTCAATGATGTGACACATCGGCACTTCGCGCGGGCAATCCGTCGCAATATCCTGTTCAGTTCGCGGCCGCTATGCGATGGAACGCCATCGGCGAGGAGAAGACAATGCGCATGATCATATTGGCGGTCCTGGCCGCACCGCTGCTCGCCGGATGCATCAGCGCGGCGAAGACCGTCGTGACCGCCCCGTTCAAGGCGGTGGGCCAGGTCGCCGACTGGACGACCACCAGCCAGGACGAATCCGACCGCAATCGCGGCCGCGACATGCGCAAGCGCGAGGAACAGCTGGGCAAGCTGTCGCGCCAGCGCGACAAGGCGGCTGCGAAATGCCAGGACGGCAATGCCGAACAATGCCGGCGCGCCGAAGTGCTGGAGCACGAGATCGAGGCGGTGATGGCAGAGCCGCGGTAGCCAACGCAGATCCTCCCTGTGGCGAAGCCATGGGGAGGTGGCAGCCCGCAGGGCTGACGGAGGGGCTATGGCGCTAACGTTGCCGCCCCTCCACCCCTCCCCATCGCTGCGCGACAGGGAGGATTAAGACTAACGTACCCGCCGCCCCGTCCACACCACCCGCCCGACCAGCTGCACCGATGCCATCGGCAGATCGTCCCAGCTGCGATAATGCGGATTGTCACTGATCACCGAAATCCGGCCCTGCCCCGGCGCCCGCGCGACGCGCTTGACCATCAACGCGTCGTCCATCCGCAATACATAGATGCCATCGCGCAGCCGCGCCGCGGCGTCGCCGCCGTCGACCAATATATCGTCGCCGTCGTTCAGCGTCGGCGCCATCGAATCGCCCTCGACGCGAATGATGGTCAGCGCGCGCGGATCGGCGCCCAGATCGCGCAGCCATTTGGGGTCGAAGGCAACCTCGCCCTCGACCGCCTCCCCCTCGACGCTGGCGCCCGCGCCCGCCGAGGCGCCGATCGCCAGTTTCGGGACCAGCACCATGCCCGGGCCGCGGGCCCGCGCCGGGGTCGCGACCCGCTGCACCGGACCGCCGAGCAGCGCTTCGGACACGCCCAGATAGGCGGCGATCCGGGCGCGGTCCTGTTCGGCGAGCCGCCGCGGCGAACCGCGCTTGATATATTGCTGGATATAGGCGGGATTGCGCCCGATGCGCGCCGATAGCTGCGCATAATCGATCCCCTTTTCGATCAGGAGACGGTCGAGCGCCGCGCGCGGGTTGGAATCGAAATCGGTCAAAAGGCTGGTCCTTCCTATTTCGTCTTTAGCAATAGGATTTTTCCTAGACAAGTAGGAAAATGACCATCAGATAGGAATTATCCTATCGGGTGAGTCGCCCGGTTTCGGCACCGTCAGGGAGGACAATATGGAGCGCAGCCTGTTGCAACGGATCGAGATGTTTTTGAAAGAATCGGCAATGCCGCCCAGCGTGTTCGGCCGGGTAGCGGTGCGCGACCCGCGGCTGGTCAGCGACCTGCGCGGCGGCCGCGAACCGGGGCGCCGGATCATATGCCGGGTGGAACATTTCATGAACAAATGGCGCGCCGACCGACATGCGGGACGGGTCGCGCCGCAAGGCGACCGCCGCGCGCGGGCAGCGCGACCGTCCAATATCGGCGCGCAGGCATGATGCGCTGGTCGCCCGCCGCCCCGCCCCGTCCGGGATGCCCGCACCGCCGGCTGCGTTTCCTGCTGGCACGCGAACTGCCGTCCGGGCCGACGCTCGGCGCTTCGACCTTTCGCCCGTGGGCCAGCGCGAATTTCGTCGGCGCGCGCCACATCTTTCCATGCATCGTGGCGGCCGGCGACGACAAGGCGCTGCGCGATGCGCTGCAAGCACGGTTGAACGCCGCCGAATGGGCGCTGCCGGGCCATATCGTTGCCGACATCGCGGTCGAGTTCGGCGCCGATGCCGACATGCTCCGGATCGAAATCTTGACGGTCGAGGATTAACCGACCGATTGGCGCGTCATCCGCTGCAGCGTGCTGAGCGCGGCCTCCAGTGCCATGTCGGCTTCGGGTTCGTCGGCGCGGCCGTCGTCGGCGCCCGGTATCGCGGCGGACGCGTCGGGGTTCTGGCGGCGGCGCGCCAGCCCCGCCTCGAGCCGGGCCACCATCGCGCCAAGCGAATTGTCGGCCGGCTCGGGCGTCGCCGGCCTGGGCATCGTCGGCGCAGCCATTTCGGCGGGTTGCAACCAGGGTTCATCCCCCGTTGCGTCTTCGGTTGCGCCTTCGGTTTCGATGGCGTCCGAGGTGACCATCGGGGCCAGATCGGCAAGCACCAGTTCGTCGGCGTCATGCGCGTCGGCATCGCCCAGCCACAGATCGAGCTCGCCGGGTTCCTCGACCGCCGCCGCGGTCAACGGCCCCAGCCCGCCCGCAGGCAAGTCGCGGCCGGCGCGGATCGGCGGCCGCGGCGGATCGTCGGGATGCAGATCGACGCGGCGGCGGCGCGTCAGAATATTGTCGTCATCCGCATCGACGTCGTCATCGGCGGCGCGGCCAAAACGGCGGCGCAGCGACGACAGGCCAGCGGCGTCGGGCTGGGCGATCAGCAACGCGACCAGGCCCGCAATGACCGCGGCAACGCCCGCCATGCCGAACGCCAGCACCAGCCGCGCCGCGTTGCCGACCGGCGGCACAAAGAAATCGGACAGGCGATCGAGATACAGGTTCCACCCGATCCCGGCGACCCAGGAAAACGGCATCAGCGCCGCGAACAGAAAGGTCAGCGCTGCGGCACCGATCACCGCCGGCAGCGCGGGCCGGAGCGCGCGCAGCAACGCGGTCGCTACCGCCTTGCCATGATTGTCGCTGGTCTCGTCCATATCGTCCCAAATCCGTGCGGCCCGGCGTGGGCCAAATATCGTCGCGGCTGGTCGCGGGCGTCAGGTGCCGCGCAGCAATCGCTGGTAAACCGGCTCGTAACGTAAAATGTTTGATGACCAGTTACGATGACTTTCGACAAATATACGGGCTGCCCGCTTTCGTTCCGCCCAGATCTCGCGATTTGCGAGCCATTGGCCAGCGCGGCGGCAATGGCGGGCGGATCGTCGGGCGCGAACAGCGTGCCCGTCACCCCGTCCTCGATCAATTCGCGGTGGCCGCCGACGTCGGACGCGGCGACCAGCTTGCCCTGCGCCATCGCCTCCAGCGGCTTCAGCGGCGTGACCAGATCGGTCAGCCGCATTTTTTTGCGCGGATAGGCCAGGATGTCGATCAGCGAATAATATCGCTCGACCTGATCGTGTGGCACCCGGCCGACGAAATGGATGGCGGACGCCGCAGGCGATGTGGCGGCCTGCGCCTTCAGCGCCGCCTCCATCGGCCCGCCACCGACGAGCAGCAATCGGGCCTTGGGCTGCGCAGCGACCAGCGCCGGCATCGCCGCGATCAGATCGTCGATCCCCTCATAATCGTAGAAGCTGCCGATATAGCCGATGACGATATCGCCCGCGGCAAGGCCCAGCGTCGCCGCGAGCGCATCGTCGCGCGGCGGCGGGTCGCCGAACAGCTCGAGGTCGACGCCGTTCGGCGACACGATGATCTTGGCGGGGTCGATCCCGCGCGCGATCAGATCGCCGCGCAGCCCCTCACAGATCACCGCAACCGCATCGGCCGATTTCACCGCATGCGTCTCAAGCTGTTTGGTCAGCCGATAACGCAAACTGCCCTCGCGCCCGGTGCCGTTGCCGACCGATGCATCCTCCCAGAACGCGCGGATTTCATAGATGACCGGGATGCCCAGCCGCTTGCCGACGCGCAGCGCTGCCAGCGCATCGAGCACCGGCGAATGGGCGTGGAGCAGATCGAACGGCCAGCGGTCGCCAACGCTTCGACCCGCCTGGCCAGCGCGCCGATTTCGCGCCATTCGCGGATCGGCGCGCGCCGGCGCGATCGGCGCGGTGCGGTGAACAGGTCAGCCCATCGACCGTTGCGCGTGCCGTCGGCTCGGCGGTGTCAGGGTGGCGCACCCCGGTCACCCCCGCGACGTCCCATCCCTTCGCCACCTGTGCCTTCATCAGCGCGCGGGTGCGAAAGGTATAGCCGCTGTGCGCCGGCAGGCTATGATCGAGGACGTGCAGTATGCGGGTCATGCCGAGGTCGGATCCTGCCAACAGCACGTTCGAGGCGTCGAAATGGCGAAGATATTGACTTCGCGTGGCCGCTGCGGATGGTGGTTCCATCTGCAAGGCCGCGCGGAGGCAAGATCGAAGCCATTTCGACGTCCCTTCGGGATTTGACCGATTTTGTCCATGTCAGCGTCAGCGCGCCTTGGAATATGTTCATATGCCTGCGTCTCGCTTCCTTGCCCTGAACAAAATCGCTTCAAACCTCGAACGTGCTGTTGGCAGGTTCCGACCCTGAGCGCTTTGACATACTAGCCTTAACGCGGCGTCAACCCCGATCGCGTAGCGGGAGCGGACATGGTCGACAATTTTTCCATTGGCTTGACGCACGTCCTGATGGCGCTGGCGCTGTGGCGCCTGCTGTATCGCGACGACCTCGACCGCGAGGTCAGCCCGCGCACGCAATGGCAGCAACGCCGCGACGCCGAACGCGCCCAACAGGATGCCGGCCCCGATGCGTGACATCGCGTTCGTCGCCTTTCTGTTCGCCTTCATCGGGGTCGGTTTCCGCAAACCGTTCCTGTTCATTTTGTGCTTTTGCTACATCGACATCGTCGCGCCGCAGCGCCTCAGCTATTTCCTGATCAATTCGATCCCGATTTCGCTGATCGTCTTCGGCCTCGCGATCGTCGGCTGGCTCGCGGTCGACGATAAGCGCGATACCCGCTGGTCGGGGCGGCAATTGCTGCTGATCGCGCTGCTCGTCTATTGCGGGATCACCACATCGCAGGCCGATTTTCCGGTCGAGGCGGCCGATAAGTGGAGCTGGGTGTGGAAAGCGCTGGTGTGGGCAATCTTCCTCCCGCTGACATTGCGCACGAAACTGCGCATCGAATCGCTGACTCTGATCATGCTGCTGTCGGCGGCGTCGATCGCCATCGCCGGGGGGATCAAGACCGCGGCGGGCGGCGGCTATGGCTCGCTGCAATTGCTGCTCAACGAAAATTACGGCCTGTACGAAGGATCGATCATGTCGACCGTCGGCATCGCGATCATCCCGCTGATCCTGTGGTATCGGCGCCACGGGACGATCTTTGCGCCCGACTGGCGCGTCTCGCTGTTCTGCTTCGCACTCATCTTCGCCTGCATGCTGCTGCCGATCGGAACCCAGGCGCGCACCGGGCTCGTCTGCCTCGCGGTACTCGCGGTGCTGTCGTTGCGCTCGGTCAAGAACCGCTTCCTCTATATCGCCGGCGCCGGCCTGCTCGCGGTCGCCGCGATCCCGTTCCTGCCGCAAAGCTTTACCGAGCGGATGGAAACGATCCGCGACCATAAATCCGACCAGTCGGCCTCGACCCGCGTCGCGGTGTGGGCGTGGACATGGGAATACGCCAAGGAAAACCCGATGGGCGGCGGGTTCGAGGCCTATATCCAGAACAGCGTCCGGGTCGAAAAGGCCGCCAGCGCTTACGACCCCAACGCCCCGCAAAACGCCGATCCGACGGTGTATGAAGAACATTCGCGCGCCTATCATTCAAGCTATTTCGAAATGCTCGGCGAACAGGGCTATCCCGGCCTCGGGCTGTGGCTGCTGCTCCACCTGACCGGGCTGGTGCAGATGGAACGGCTGCGCCGCCGCTATCTGAAGACCCGTCGCGCCGAGGAACAATGGATCGCGCCGCTCGCGACCGCGCTCCAGAACGGCCATATCGTCTATATGGTCGGGTCGCTGTTCGTGGGCATCGCGTTCCAGCCGTTCATCTACATGATGCTGGCGCTCGAAATGGGGCTGTCGACCTATTGCCGCCGTCGCGAACAGGAAGCTGGTTGGCGCCCGCTCACCGCGCGACCGGCGCAGGTTCCGGCACGGCATAGCGCGCCCGGCGTCGGCTGACGGAACCATCGGTCAGGCAACGCGCTAATGCCGCATGAGTGCGGCGCGCCTGATCCATATCGACGATGGCCTGCCCGGCATCACCCGCGAGCGCGTCGCAGACGGCTGGCGTTATCGCGACACCAAGGGCAAAATCATCCGCGACCGCGATGAAGTCACCCGGCTGAACGCTATCGCGCTGCCCCCCGCTTATGAAGACGCGTGGTTCTGCCCCGCCGCCAACGGCCATATCCTGGCGACCGGCTATGACGCGCGCGGCCGCAAGCAGTACCGCTATCACCCCGATTTCCGGCTGGCGCAAGATGCCGAAAAATATGACCGCTGCGCCGCCTTCGGCCACGCGCTGCCGCTGCTGCGCGCCCGGCTCGAGGAGGATCTGGCGCGCCGCACCCTGTGTCAGGAGCGCGTCGTCGGCGCGGTCGTCCGCCTGCTCGATCTGGCGGCCTTGCGCGTCGGCAACGAACAATATGTCGCGGCGAACAAAAGCTTCGGCGCGACGACCTCGGTCGGGCGTGTGTCCAGGCTGGCCGTACAGGTACACCTGCTTGTGCACGGCCGAGCCGTAGCGGCTGTATTCCTTGGCCTTGCGGTTGATGGCGGCCTCCATCCGCCAGCTGCAGGATCTGCCCGGCCAGCGTACCGCCGCCCGTGGATCGGGCAGCGTCTGCGCGGTCGGGTCGGACAACGTCAACGCCTATATCCAGGACGCGATGGGGGGCGAGTTCAGCGCCAAGCATTTCCGCACCTGGACCGCCAGCGTCGAGGCGTTCGCCTTCCTCTACGACGCCCCAGAGCCGTCCTGCTGAACGGCGTCACCTGCATCGCCGACCGGCTGGGCAACACCCCGGCGATCGCGCGCAAGGCCTACGTCCACCCGGCGACGATCGCCGCGGCGCAGGCGCGCGGCGACTTTGCCGCCGCCGCCGGATCGCTGCTGTTCCGGCGCCCTATCTTTCGCGTTACGAACGCGGATTTTTGGCCTATCTGGAGCGGGCCCCCGATGCGGCGGCGCTGCTCCGTTCCGCCTGATCCGACCAAGAGGACCCCAAAGGCCCCGTTATGACTTTCTCACTCCTCGCCGCCGCCCAGACCGCCGCAACCAAGGCCACCGCTGCCAAGCCAGAGACCGCAGCCACCAGCCCGATCGAGGATCTGCGAAACTGGTGGGACGCCAGTATCGCATGGATGAACAGCCACTGGCTGCAGATCGGCATCGCGGTCGGCGCCGGTCTCGCAATCTATTTCATCCTATCGCTGGTCCGCGGCTTTGCGCTCAAACATGCGCAATCGGCCACCGGCGACTTCACGCTGACCCACATCGTCGGCCGGGTGATTCACAAGACCAAATCGATCGTGATCGCGATCGTCGCGGTCCGTGCGGTCGCAGGTTACGCCAACCCGCCCGCCGCGATCCTGCAATTGATCCAGACGATCTTCATCGTCGCCGCGGTCCTGCAAGTCGCGATCTGGGTGCGCGAGATCATCCTCGGCCTGATCCAGCGCCGCGCCGCCGACGGCCAGAACGAAACGCTGTCGAACGCGATGGGGATCATTCGGCTACTGATCAGCGTCGCGCTGTTCGCCATCGCCACCATCGTCATCCTCGACAATATGGGGGTCAATGTCACCGGACTGGTCGCCGGCCTCGGCATCGGCGGCATCGCCATCGGCCTGGCCGCGCAGGGGATTTTTTCGGATCTGTTCGCGGCGCTGTCGATCATTTTCGACCGGCCGTTCCGCAATGGCGAGACGATCAAGTGGGACGCCACCACCGCGACGGTCGAGCGCGTCGGCCTGAAAAGCACCCGCCTGCGCTCGATCAACGGCGAGCTTTTGATCGTCTCGAACACCAATTTGCTCAACAAGGAAATTTCGAACTTCGCGCATCTCCACCGCCGCCGGATCACCTTCATGATCGGCGTCGTCTATCAGACCACGCCCGCCATGCTGCGCGACCTGCCGGCGCTGCTCGAAGCGGAAGTGCAGGCGTCGGGGCATGAATTCATCCGCTCCAGTTTCGTGACCTTCGGCCCGTCCAGCCTCGATTTCGAACTGCTGTTCGATGTGTATAGCGAGGATTATGAGGTCGTCACCGCCGCCCGCACCGACGTCGGCATCCGGGTGTTCGCGGCGCTGGCGGCCGCTGGCTATGAATTCGCCTATCCAACCCAGACGACCTTCACCGCCGCCCCCGACGGCACGATGATCATGCCCTATGCCGAGTCCCCGAAACCCAAAGCGGCGACGGCAAAGGCCGCCAAGTCCGCCTGACGCTACGGCGCGTTGGCGTGGCGGCTAGGGCCTTGTGCAACGCGGCAAGACAGGCCTAGAACGCGCCCCGAACCAATGATCGAGGGGAAGAGCGATGGCCAGTATCACACCGCAGGAATTGCAGACCAAGGTCGGTGAACATCTGGGTACATCGGATTGGGTGCTCGTCGATCAGGAGATGATCAACAAATTCGCCGACGCCACCGGCGACCATCAGTTTATCCATATCGACGAAGAAAAAGCCAAGCTGACGCCGTTCGGCGGCACCATCGCGCATGGTTTTCTGACCCTGTCGCTGATGCCGATGCTGGGCCAGAGCACCGACGGTCCCAAGGTCGGCGGCGTCAAGATGGGGGTCAACTACGGCTGCAACAAAGTCCGCTTCCTGTCGCCCGTCCGCTCGGGCAAGCGCGTGCGCAGCCACATCAAGCTGCTCGAGCTGGTCGAAAAGCGCCCCGGTCAGTGGCAACAGACGCAATCGAAGTAACCGTCGAGATCGAAGGCGAGGACAAGCCCGCCCTTCAGGCCGAATGGATCAGCCAGTTTTTCGTATAATCTTCTATTCAAGGAACGACTCTGCCAAACTCTTCGAAGAGGAATATCATCATGCGTGACGCCGTCATCGTTTCCACCGCCCGCACCCCGCTGACCAAGGCGGGCCGCGGGTCGTTCAACAACACCGTTGCGCCGACGCTGGGGTCCTTCTCGGTCAAGGCCGCGGTCGAGCGCGCCGGCCTCGAAGGCGGCGAGATCGACGACGTCGTGTTCGGCGCCGCGATGCAGCAGGGATCGCAGACGATGGCCGCGTCGGTGGCGCTGATCGCCCTGCGCGCCGGCCTGCCGGTCACCGTCCCCGGCATGTCGATCGACCGCCAATGCTCGTCGGGGCTGATGACGATCGCGACCGCCGCGAAGCAGATCATCGTCGATCGCCAGGATATCTGCGTCGCCGGCGGCATCGAAAGCATCTCGAAGGTCAGCGGCAGCGGCAAGGTGTTCATCGAGACCGACGCCGAACTGATCGCGATGCACAAAGACACCTATATGCCGATGATCGGCACCGCCGAGGTCGTCGCCAAGCGCTACAACATCGGCCGCGAAGCGCAGGACGAATATTCGCTCCAGTCGCAGCAGCGCACCGCCGCCGCGCAGGCCGCCGGCCTCTACGCCGACGAGATCGTCGCGTGCAACGCAACGATGGCGGTGATGGACAAGGAAACCAAGGAAGTCAGCTTCCGCGAGGTCACCGCCGATAAGGACGAGTGCAACCGCGCCGACACCACGCTCGAAGGCCTGTCGAGCCTGAAGCCGGTGATGGGCGAAGGCCATACGATCACCGCCGGCAACGCCAGCCAGCTCGCCGACGGATCGTCGGCGTGCGTCGTGATGGAGGCCAAGGTCGCCGAAAAGCGCGGCCTAACCCCGCTCGGCCGCTATGTCGGCATGGCGGTCGCGGGCACCGAGCCCGACGAAATGGGCATCGGCCCCGTCTTCGCGATCCCCAAGCTGCTCGAACGCTTCGAGCTCAAGATGGACGACATCGGCCTGTGGGAATTGAACGAAGCGTTCGCGGTGCAGGTGCTCTATTGCCGCGACAAGCTCGGCATCCCCAACGAACTGCTCAACGTCAACGGCGGCTCGATCTCGATCGGTCACCCGTTCGGCATGACCGGCGCGCGCTGCGTCGGCCACGCGCTGCTCGAAGGCCAGCGCCGCCGCGTCAAATATGCCGTCGTCACCATGTGCATCGGCGGCGGTCAGGGCGCAGCGGGCCTGTTCGAGGTCTTCTGATTTGCGCCTGAACGCCCCGCGTATCGAGCCGGTCGATTTGGGCCGGCTCGATGCCGACCAGCGCGCCGCGCTCGAACCCTTCCTTGCCGCCAATGGCGGCAAGGTCGGCGGCGGCAAGATTCTCAACATCTTCCGCACCCTCGCCCATGCGCCAAAGGCGCTGACCGCGTTTCTCGCGTGGGGCAATTATATCCTTTCGAAGCGCAACGCGCTGACCCCGCGGAATCGCGAACTCGTCATCCTGCGCACCGGCTACAATTGCCGCTCGGGCTATGAGTGGACCCAGCACAAGCGCATCGGCCTCGACTGCGGGCTGACCGACGATGAGATCACTCGCATCAAGGCCGGCCCCGACGCGGGCGGTTGGAGCGACCTCGACCGCGCCATGCTCCGCGCCACCGACGAACTTTCAGGCGATCATTTCGTCACCGACGCCACCTGGGCCGCGCTCGCGCCGCTCGGCGACAAGGGTCGCATGGACCTGGTAATGACCGTCGGCCAATACACACAAGTTTCGATGATCCTGAACAGTTTCGGCGTTCAGGTCGAAGATGGCTGGGACGTCGATCCCGATTTGAAAGCTTAGGGAGAATGACATGAGTGCCATCGGCGTTATTGCGACCATCCGCGTCCAGCCCGGCAAGGAAGCCGAATTCGAAGGCGTGTTCGCCGAACTCGCCCCCGCGGTTCATGCCAACGAACCGGGCAACAGCTATTACCGCCTGTTCCGCACCGACGAGACCGGGGTGTACAAGGTCATGGAATGTTACGACGACGGCGCCGCGGTCGAAGCGCACCGCGCCTCGGACCATTTCCGCACCCTCGGCGCCAAACTCGGCCCCTGCCTCGCCGGCGCGCCCGAAATCGAACGGCTCAGCGCGGTCTGATCAGGAAAGAGCTGCTTCGATCGATAAAGCGACACTCCATTTTTCGTCACCCCGGACTTGATCCGGGGTCCCGCTCAAAGGCGGATGCGTAAAAAAGCGGGATCCCGGGTCAAGCCCGGGATGACGAGAGAGTGTCGGCTAACTGCCTTAAGCGACCTCTGATAACCGACCGACTCAGCGGGCACGGTTGAAGATATTCGTCCGCATCGCGGGGACGCCCGCGGCTGTGAAATAGACCACCGTTTCGGTCATCGTCTTGCCGTCCGCGGACACCGTATAGGTGCGCATCGACCCCGGCTGCCCGCCGCGGGCGAGCGCGGTGACCATCACGCCGGGTTCGGGCACCCGCACTGCTGCCGTGTCGGCCTCCAGATTTCCGGTGACCGGGGTCGCGGTGCCGTCGGGGGTGTAGGTCGATAGGGCCTGAACCGCCTTGCCGTCAGGCAGGACCACCTCGACACGGGTCCGCCATTTGCCGGCACCGACGTCGCTGTACGTGATCGTCACACTCTTGGGCCGCTCGGCCGGCGGTGTCGTGAGCTTCGCCGTATCGACCTCCCAGCGGCCGAGGAGCGGTGAGGCTGGCGAAGACGCAGCCAGAGCCGGTGCAGCCTGCATCGCACCGGCGACGAGCAGGATCGAACAAAGCGCTTTCTTCATGGGACCTCTCCAGCGAAACGCCGTTTTCCGGCTGATGATGTTATATAACATCGCATTTTTATCGCTGTCGACCGGCTTGTTCCTCGGTATCAACCGATCTCCGCGACCTCCCCGCGCAGTCGCCCAGCAGATAGCGCGGCCCCGCCCCACGCTGCGCCGCCTTGTCGCCGCGATTATAAAGCCCGCATTTCTTCAGGCTGAGGCAGCCGCAGCCGATGCAATTGCCCAGCAGTTCGCGCGTCCGCTCGAGCGCCGCGATCTGGCCGTCGATCCGGGCGCGCAGCGCGGTGCTGATCCGCGTCCAGTCGGCGCCATTGGGGGTGCGCCCGGCGGGCAGCCGCGCCAGTTCGGCGGCAATCTCGTCCAGGCTTAACCCTAGTTGCTGCGCGATCAGGATGAACGACACGCGGCGAATGTCGGCGCGCAGGAAACGCCGCTGGCCGCCGCCGGTCCGCAGCGCCTCGACCAGCCCCTTCGCCTCGTAAAAGCGGATCGCCGACACCGCGACCCCGGTGCGCGCCGCAAGTTCGCCGATCGCGATCAGGTCGGTGCGATGCATCTTATTCTCCCTCGCGTCATTGCGAGGAGCCAGAGGCGACGCGGCAATCCAGAGTCGCGAAGACACCCTGAATTACGTCGCTTCGCCCGCAATGACGAATAGCCTTGATCTAAACCTTACTTGAGCTTGCAAAAGCCGCAGCGTCAACCCGAATCAGGAGCAACAGCGTGACGCATCCCTTCATCGAACATGTCAATCTGACGGTCAGCGATCCCGACCGCACCGCCGGAATCCTCTCGGCCATCTTTGGCTGGCACGAACGCTGGCGCGGCCCGGCGCAGGGCGGCGGCCGCACGATCCACCTCGGCAGCGACGCGGCCTATGTCGCACTCTACACCGGTCCCGACGGCCAGCACGCCGACGCACATTATCCGAAAGGCGCGCCGCTCAACCATATCGGGGTGCAAGTCGACGATCTCGACACCATCGAAATGCGGGTGAAGGCGGTCGGGCTCATCCCGTTCAGCCACGGCGATTACGAGCCCGGTCGCCGCTTCTATTTCTTTGACCCCGACGGCATCGAATATGAGGTCGTCAGCTATGCGGAGGCGAGTCCGCGCTGAGCGGGGCAACATGCGAGCCTTTGGTGCGTTGGTCGATTATCACTGCATCAAAGGAGCCTTTCATGAGCGACGACATCAAGAAGCAATTCTGGAAAGCCTTGGCCGACAGCCCCTATGTCATGCTCGGCGCCACCGGCGAGCGCGAACATCACATTCCCATGAGTGCGCAGCTCGATAAGGATGCGAACGGCGCCTTCTGGTTCTTCACCTCGAACGACAACCGCCTGGCGGGCGGCGGCCCCGCAATGGCCCAGTTCGCGGCGAAGGGGCACGACCTGTTCGCCTGCATCGCGGGCACGCTGGTCATCGAAAGCGATCGCGCGGTGCTCGACAAATTGTGGAACAACAGCATCGCGGCCTGGTATGAAGGCGGCAAGGACGACCCCAAACTCGTCCTGCTCCGCTTCGATCTCGACAATGCCGAAATCTGGACGGCGGATGCGACTATCAAGGGCCTGTTCAAAATGGCGACCGGTATGACGATGAAGGAAGGCGAACTCGGCCAGCATGCCGAAGTAGCGCTGTAACGCAGTATCCTCCCTGTCGCGCAGCGATGGGGAGGACTTTTAGACAATCGGCGGCCCGATCCGCCCCTCACGAAATTCAAATCCCCCGTCGCGATCACGCTCCAACAGCGCGGGACCGTCGAGGTCGACCCAGCGCGCGCGCTGCGCCAGCACGAACGCCGGTGCAATCGCCAGGCTCGTCGACAACATGCACCCGACCATGATCGACAGCCCCGCGCCTTCGCCGCCTCGCGCAGCGCGAGCGCTTCCGTCAGCCCGCCGGCCTTGTCGAGCTTGATGTTGATCGCGTCGTAGCGGTCGGCAAGTTTGGGGATGTCCTGCGTCTGGTGCACGCTCTCATCCGCGCAGATCGGGACCGAGCAGCGCGTCGGCGCCGACCGGCACCGGCTGCTCGATCATCTCGACCCCCATATCGGCCAGCGCCTCGGCCTCGCTCAAAATATCCACGTCGCGCCAGCTTTCATTGGCGTCGACGATCAGCCGCGCCTCGGGGGCGCCCTGGCGCACCGCGGCGACACGCAACCGATCATCGCCGCCGGTCAATTTGAGCTTGAGCAACCGGTAACCGTCGGCCGCGGCGGTCGCCGCCTGCTCGGCCATCGCGCCCGGCGTGCCCAGCGAGATGGTGAAGGCGGTCACCCGCGCGGTCGGCGCGCCGTCGCAGCCCGCCAGCTGCCACAGCCGCAGGCCGCGCTGTTTCGCCTCGAGATCCCACAGCGCGCAGTCGAGCGCATTGCGTGCGGCGCCGGCGGGCATGAGTTCCTGCACCGCAGCGCGCGCATCCGCCGCGCCCAGGTCGGCGATGTGCGAAGCCGCCAGCAAAATCTGGTCGCGGCATGTCGCTGCATCCTCACCCAGATAGTCGATCGGCGTCCCCTCGCCGCGCCCGGTGGCCCCGTCACTCGCGACTTCGGCGACGACGACATCGACATGCGTCTTCGCACCGCGCGCGATCACAAAACTTCCCGCGACCGGCCAGCGTTCGACGCGCGCGCTTTTCAGTTGGATAGCCATCGTCCGACCATAGGCGAAGACCATGATCTCACAACATCGTCATTGCGAGGAGCCGGAGGCGACGCGGCAATCCAGAGCGGTGCAAGACCGCCCTGGATTGCTTCGCTTCGCTCGCAATGACGGATAAATTATCTATGGTGCCGCGATGACCGGCAAATCCCTTTCCGAACGCATCGGCGATCTCGGCCACCGTCTCGCGGTCGAGGCGCACACCGCATGGCTCGCCGCACGCGATCCCCGCGTGCCGATGCTCGCGCGTTTCCTCGCTGTCGCGGTCGCCGCCTATGCGTTGTCGCCGATCGACCTGATCCCCGATTTCATCCCGATCCTCGGCTGGCTCGACGACCTGCTTATCGTCCCGCTCGGCCTGCTGGTGGTGCGGCGGCTGATCCCCGACGATCTCTGGGCCGAACTCCACGCCGCCGCCGAAGCCGCGAGCGAGCGCCCTTCGAGCCGCAGCGGCATGGCGTTCATCCTGCTGCTGTGG
Organism: Sphingomonadaceae bacterium; assembly: GCA_965283845.1. GTDB lineage: Bacteria > Pseudomonadota > Alphaproteobacteria > Sphingomonadales > Sphingomonadaceae > Sphingopyxis. Next base: position 24,669 of record CBDIQD010000003.1, on the reverse strand, counting down.
GCGGCTTTGCTCTATCTGGGCTATTGGGCGGTGCGCACCTCGCCTTGGCATTGAGCTAACCGCAACGGACTGAACGTCGGCAATGTAAGGAACTGCCCCCTCCGTCGTCATCCCGGACTTGATCCGGGATCCCGCTTTTGGAATTATCGGCGGGCCTTTGTCTCAAGCGGGACCCAGGATCAAGTCCGGGGCGACGATGAGAGAGAAGGGCCGCTTTCACTCCCCAATCGACGCCGCATCACCCCCGTTGCTGCGGATCCACCCCTCGACCACCGGCGCAATATCCTCGCGCCATTTGCGGCCGTTGAAAATGCCGTAATGGCCGACGGTCTTTGCCATCAGATATTTCTTCTTCTCGGCCGGCAAATTCCTGGTCAGCGTCAGCGCCGCCTTGGTCTGGCCGATCCCCGAAATATCGTCGCGCTCGCCCTCGATCGCCAGGATCGCGATATCCTCGATCGCGTTCAGATCGACCGGCCGGCCGCGGTGCAGCATCTCGCCCTTAGGCAGCAGATGGCGCTGGAACACGACATCGACGGTCTGCAAGTAGAATTCCGCCGTCATGTCGCAAACCGCGCGATACTCGTCGTAGAATTCCTTGGTCTTGTCGGCCTCTTCGCCATCGCCATCGACCAGATGTTTGAACATCGACCAATGGCTCATCATGTGGTTGCCCAGGTTCATCGACATGAAACCGGCGAGCTGAAGAAAGCCCGGATAGACGCGGCGGCCGGCGCCCGGATAATAGGCCGGCACCGTCGCGATGACATTTTCCTGAAACCAGGCGTGCGGGCGCGTCATCGCATGCTGGTTGACCGCGGTCGGCGCCTTGCGCGTATCGATCGGCCCGCCCATCATCGTCAGTGTCGCGGGACGGCTCTTGTTTCTGGTCGCCGCCATGATCGCCGCAGCGGCGAGCGCCGGCACCGACGGCTGACACACCGCCAGCATATGCGCGCCAGGGCCGATATGCTCCATCCAGCCGATCAGATAATCGATATAATCGTCGAGGTCGAACTTGCCCGCTTCCAGCGGCACATTGCGCGCGTCGCGCCAGTCGGTGATCCACACGTCATGGCCGGGCAGCATCCGTTCGACGGTGCCGCGCAGCAGCGTCGCATAATGGCCCGACATCGGCGCGACGATCAACAGTTTGGGGGCGTCCCCCGCTCTCTTTGGCGCCCCCTTATGTTTGAAATGCTTGAGCTGGCCAAACGGCTTGCGCGCCTCGACCACCTCGGTCACCCGCACCGTCTCGCCCTCGACCTCGGTTTCGTAGAGTTCGAACCCCGGCTTGCCGCGCGGGATCGATGCATGGGCGAACACTTCCAGCGCCGACGCAAACATCGAACTGCCACTGAAATAGCCGAGCGGGTTGGCCGGATGCTGCATCACCTGCGCCCCCGCGGTCGCGAGCGCACTCGCCCCCGCCAGCCAGTTCTTCTGCATTTCAAACGCGTGATACAACATATTGGGTGGTTCCTTGGCAGCCCCGGCGCTCTTGAGGCGCCCGTTCGTTGGCAGCAGTCTAGGGCATCGATTTCATTGTGCAATGCATCATAATCGTTGCGGCGCGGGTTATTTGTCCATATTCTGGCCGCGCGGCGCATCTCGCGCCACACGGAGCGACTATGTCTGAGATTGCGGGCAACCGCTAACATCCCGGCGGAACGGGATGGCGTGAACGCCGCCGACGCCTGCGTCGGTGCGCCTTTTGCCGCTACAAAAATCTCGGACAAATTCCATGAACATCTCGAAATCGGAACAGCGCGTCTTGCACGTGCTGGCGCAGGGCGGCGCGATCCGCCACCGGCGCGACGAAACCGGCCGGATCGTCGAGGCCTTGTGCTTCACCCGCGACGGCCATGTGCTGACCGGCGGCGACCTGGCGCTGTTCAGCCGGCTCAAACGGCGCGGCTTTATCGCCTCGCGCGGCGGGGCGCCCTATCGCATCACCCCGGCGGGGCTGCGCGCGGTGCGGGCCCAGCTCGACAACCGCTGACGACATGGAAGCGCGGCGCAACCCGCCGCGCTTCCTTTCTGCCCGCCACCATGTGCTCCCGCTTCATAGTCCATGAAGCCCCAGGACATTCTGCGCCGTTGAGCGCGGCCATCGCCGCTGCTAGGGCCGTTGCGATGGCCAGCACCCCCGACCTTTCCACCGCGAAAGCCCCCGCCGAACCCCGCCGCAAACTCGGCAGCCTGCGGATGATCTGGCACTACGCCAGCGCCTATCCGCTGCAACTGGTCATCGCGGCGGTCGCGCTCGGCGTCGCCGCGCTCGCGACGCTGGCGATCCCTTGGCAGTTCAAGGAAATGATCGACAGCGGCTTTGTCGCCGGCGGCGGCGACGTCGCCCCGCATTTTCGCCTGTTCTACGGCATCGTCCTGACCCTCGCCGCCGCCACCGCGCTGCGCTTCTATTTCGTCAGCTGGCTTGGCGAGCGCACCGTCGCCGACATCCGCCAGGCGGTCCAGCGCAACCTGCTCCGCCTCGCGCCCGGATTTTTCGAGGAAAACCGCCCGTCCGAAATCGCCTCGCGGATGACGTCGGACACGACGATCATCGAACAGGTCGTCGGCACGACGGTGTCGGTGGCGCTGCGCAACATGGTGATGGGTATCGGCGGCATCGCCTATCTCTTCACCCTGTCGCCCAAACTGACCGGCGGCATCCTGCTCGGCATCCCGGTGATCATCATGCCGATCGTCCTGCTCGGCCGAAAGCTTCAGGATGTCGTCGCGGTCGACGCGCAGGACCGCGTTGCCGACATCGGCGCCACCACCTCGGAACAGCTTGGCGCCATGAAGATCGTCCAGGCATTCGGGCAGGAAGAACGCGAGGCGAGCCGCTTTGCCGCGGCGGTCGAGGCGCTCGGCAACCACCAAACGCCGTATTCGCCTCCGCGCGATCATGACCGCGATCGTCATCGGTTTGTTGTTCGGCGCAATCACCACCTTGCTCTGGTATGGGGCGGAGGGCGTCGCCGCGGGCACGATCACTGGCGGCACCATCGCCGCCTTCGTCCTCACCGGCGGGCTGGTCGCGGGCGCGTTCGGCGCGCTGACCGAAGTTTACGGCGACCTGCTGCGCGCCGCGGGCGCCGCCGAACGGCTGAGCGAACTGCTCAATGCCGAGGCGAGCATCGCCCCACCGGCGCAGCCGCGCGCCTTTCCCGAACCGCCGCGCGGCACGCTCGAATTCGCAAACGTCGAATTCCATTATCCGACGCGCCCCGACGCCCCGGCGCTGCATGATTTCAACCTCGCGATCCGACCGCGCGAAACCGTCGCCATCGTCGGCCCCTCGGGCGCCGGCAAGTCGACTTTGTTCCAGCTGGCCGAGCGGTTTTACGATCCGCAGGCGGGGCAAGTCCTGCTCGACGGCGTCCCACTCACCGAAGCCGACCCGGCCGACATCCGCGCCCGCATCGCGATGGTGCCGCAGGAAACGGTGATCTTTGCGTCATCGGCGCGCGACAATCTGCGCTACGGCAATTGGGATGCCACCGACGATCAGCTGTGGGACGCGGCGCGCGCCGCCAATGCCGAGGAGTTCCTGCGCAAGCTGCCGCAGGGGCTCGACACCTTCATGGGCGAAGGCGGCGCGCGGCTGTCAGGCGGCCAGCGCCAGCGCGTCGCGATCGCCCGCGCCCTGCTCCGCCGTTCGCCGCTGCTGTTGCTCGACGAAGCGACCTCGGCGCTCGACGCCGAATCGGAAAAGCTGGTGCAGGACGCGCTCGAGGCGCTGATGCACGATCGCACGACGATCGTCATCGCGCACCGCCTCGCCACCGTGCGCGCCGCCGACCGCATCATCGTGATGGATAACGGCCGCATCGTCGAAGAGGGTAAGCACGACGAGCTCGTCGCCGCCGACCGCCTCTATGCCCGCCTTGCGCGGCTCCAGTTTCAGGACAATCTCGCCGCGGTCTGACCCGACCGCGGCGACCATCGCGACCGCCCACCACCCTTCGAAGCCCACCGCCCTTAAAGGATGTGACGATGCTCTATGAATTGACCGTGCCCGCTTATACCAACGGCCTACGCGCCCTGTCGGCGCAGCTCGACAAGGCGCTCGCCTGGGGCGCCGACAATGGCGTCGGCGAGTTGCAGTTCATCGTCGCGCGGCTTGCGCCCGACATGTTCCCGCTCGCCGCGCAGGTGCGCTTCACCTGCTTGCAGGCGATGCAGCCGCCCACCCGCCTTGGCAGCTCCGGGGCGCCGCCGCTGACCGACGATGCCACCGACTTTGCCGGCCTTCAGGACCAGATCGCGGCGACGCTGGCGTGGCTGGACACCGTCGATGCCGCGGTGCTCGACAGCGATCCCGACCGTGCGGTCGCCTTCGATCTGCCCAACGGCATGGCTTTCGACATGACCGCGCGCACTTATGTTCGCGACTGGGCGCAGCCGCAGTTCTATTTTCACCTCGTCGCGGCCTATTCGGTCCTGCGCCACATGGGGGTGCCGCTCGGCAAGACCGACTATGTCGGCTATATGATGGCCTACCTCCGCCCCGGCACCACCCCCGCCACCTGACAGGATTGGCCCGCGGCCTCTCTTGTCGTTCCGCCAACAATCGATCGGAAGCTGCCCCTTATTCCGTCGTCACCCCGGACTTGATCCGGGGTCCCACTGTGCGACGGATGCGTTGGAAAGCGGGATCCCGGGTCAAGCCCGGGATGACGAATGGAGGACGTCCGCTCATCGTCCCAAACCGATTCAGCGTGAAACGACCGGGGGAGTTAGGTCTTATCACGAAGTTGGGAGGCTCCCCACCCAACAATTGTCACGACGCCCATCGCTCCGCTGTTCAGATCGCCGCCGCATAGCGTTGGATCCCGCGAAAGGCGATCGTCGATCCGCCGTTGCGCCGAATCGCCCCGATCGCCTGGTCGACGCGCAGATATCGCGCCCGGGCTTCGGGTTCGAACATCAGCGTCGCCACATCGGGCCGCTCCGACGCCGTCTTCACCAGCACGCCCAGCTGCGCCAGGTCGACCGCCTCGCCGTTCCAGCGGATCACGTCCGCCGTGTCGATGGTGACGCTGTTTTCGTCGCGCACCTGCGCCGGGCCGGGCTCGACCCCGGGCAGCGTCACATCAACGCTATGCGTCGGCGGCGGGATCGTGATGATGAACATCACCAGCATGACCAGCATCACATCGATCAACGGCGTGGTGTTGATGTCGGGATCGCCATTCGGGTCGGCGCGAAAAATGCTGCGATGAAACATGCTGCGACGTCGGCGCATCGTCTCTCTCCCGCTTGGGACAGACCGCGCCGCGATGGACGGCAGCCGCCCCCTCATCAAGGGCCCAAGACCGCCTCGCACCCTGACTGTGATGGTATATCATATATCGATGCGAACAAGCGAAATCTGACAATGATATCGTGCCGCCAAGGCGGCCCATCGCCACAACACACCCCACGCAAAAGAAAGGGCGGCGTCTCGCGACACCGCCCCTCTTGTTCGTTCCTGTCCGCTGATCGGAGCGAACGGCTTACATGCCCGAACCCGGACCGTAGGTGATTTCCACGCGACGGTTCTGCAGTTCGCGAACGCCATCGGCGGTCTGCAACGGCGGTTCGGCTTTCGCCGAAGCCCTGCGCGCTGATCGAACCATCCGAGATACCGCGAGCGGTCAGATAGCTGCGAACCGCGGTGTTGCGACGTTCCGACAGGCCGACGTTGTACTTGGCCGAACCCGAACGGTCAGCGTGACCGGCGAGCATGACCTGCGTACCCGTGCAACCACGGCTGCCATAGGCTGCCGATCGGCGTTGTCCAGAATGGTCGCTGCTTCCGGCGTGATGTTCGACTTGTCGAAGTCGAAGAACACGATGTACGGACCCTTCTCGCAAACCGGCGGAGGCGGCGGCGGAGGAGGCGGCGGGGGCGGCGGAGGCGGCGGGGGCGGCGGAGCAACCGGCTCCGGAGCGCCACCGAAGTTGTAGCCGAGCGTCAGCAGCAGCGAGTGCGAGCGGAAGCGGGTACGGATGTTGCGACCGCCGGTATTCACCAGATCGTTGTGAGCCTGGTTGAAGAAGCGATACTTCAGACCAACGTCGATGTTGTCGCTGATCGGGGTGCGAACGCCCGCGATGGCCTGCCAAGCGAAGCCCGTGTCCGAATCGTCGAGGAAGGCACCGGCATAGACGGGTTCAACCGAAACGCGGGCAACACCGGCGCCACCGCCGATAAAGCCCTGAAGGCCGTCGTCGTCACCGAAATCGAGCATGCCGTTGACCATGAAGCTCAGGGCATTGGTATCGCCGTTCAGATCGAACGAACCGGTTGCGAGCGTACCAGCGCCGCTAACCGACTGCGGGATACCCGGCGTACCGAAACGACCCGACTTGATGTCGGCTTCACGATAGCCGACTTCGACTTCCGCGCGGAAACCGCCGAAATCATAGCCGACGGTGCCTTCGAAATCATAGCCATAGCGATGATCGAGCGAACCGGCATTGTTGACAGTGCCGATATCGAGATCCAGGTCTTCGACCAGCATGGCGCCAGCACCAACACCCACGTACCAGGAGTTGTCGCGTGCCAGAGCAGGCGACGCCAGGGCGGTGGAGGCCAATGCCATAGCGACGGCAAGCTTCCTCATAGTAATTCCCCTTTCAAATTGAGATATACGTCTCGGCAGACGTCCTACCCGCCGCTTTGGTTCCGTGCAAGCGAACAAATCGCCAATCTGTTGCCAAAAAGTCGCACTTTAAAAACCAACGCGCAGAAATTCAGCCTGAAATCAGAAGACCCTGCGCCTCAAGATGCAGGATCAGCGCAGCGATCACATTACGCGCCTCGGCATCGGTTGTCGAGCCGCCCGACGGGGGGCTGATCGTCGCCGGTGCGACCCATTCCCCCGCGTCGAAGCGAAGCCACGCGCCATCGGACAAGCGGGTCACGCGCAGGCCCGCACGCGGCGCCGTAAGTCGCTCAGCCGCCGCCGATCTCGTGGGATGCCGGGACCACTGCTCGGTGGTGTCGACTGCACGCAGGGCGCGGTACTTGCGATGGATGGCGTCGGCGCCGGTGGCGGACTCCCAGGCGAACTCGCGGACGTGGTGGGGCCCGCGCTGGGTGTGCGTGGTGGTGACGTGCGTTCTGCGCCTGTGCCACCGCAAGATACGGTAACCCAAAGCGCGGCGTCGTCGAGGTGTCGGTCATGGCGTGATCCTTTGATGGGCGCGGCAGATTAAGTCAGGGGCAACGTCAGCGGCAGCGACAAGGAAAAGTCGCCCGCCTGCCGAATCGCGATGGCGCATCCTGTGGGCAGCGCCGCCATTTCGCTGGCGGCGATATGCAGCGCCGGCGATCCACGCTCCCACGGTCCGATTCCGGCAGCAGGGGCGACAGCGAAATCCGCCACGTCTCGCGACTTTCGCCCGGCGGCAGGTCGACATGATCGCGCCAGCCCGCATCGACCCGGCTGCGGCCGATCCACCCGACATCGACGCCGCCGACGCCATCGGGCCGGATCCGGCCATGCACCGGCGCGAGTGGCCGCAACGCCGCGCCGGTCGCCGGGATTTCGACTTCGGTCAATTCAATTGCCCCGCGCGGCGTCCATTGCAGGATCGCGCCGCCGCCTTCCGCGACCGCCGCCATCGCGTCGGGCAGCAACGCCAACGCGCTATCGTCCAGCAGCACGAACGGCGCCCCGGCCGCATGGGCGGTGTCGGCCGCGGTCCCGGCGCGCCCGCGCAGCAATCGCGACAGGCGCCACAGCCCCGGCCCCACCGCCTCGGCACCCCCGAACTGCACCAATTCGCCGCCCACCATCGCCCGGTTCGCACCGCCGAGCAACGCGGCATCGTCCACCGATTCCAGCGATCATCGCCGGATTGACGAGCGCGACCGTCACCATATGGGCGCGATCGACCAGACACGCGCTTCCCGCCGCAAGCGGCTCGGCCAGCCGACCCAGCGCCGCGGCCGGACGCACCGTGCCGATGGCGATCGGCGCCGCATCGGCGGCGGCCACGAACCAGCAGTCGGCGCCGCGCCAGCCATCGTTGCTGGCCGCGGCGGCGATCAGGATCCGCGGCGTCGCCGCCGGCGGGCTGTCCAAGTTGGGCAGGTCGAACAGATGCACCACCCCACCGCATCGGGCCAGTCGGGGCGGTGACCGGCACGCCGGGTTCGGCGGGCAGGATCGCCGCCGGCAACGGCTGGTGCCGCTTCAATTCCAGCAGGATGTCGCTGGCCCGCACGCTGCGCCCGGCCAATCGCCACGCGCTGCCGTCGTCCAGCGTCACGACATCGCCCGGCTCGTATTCCATAGCAGCCAGATCGGCTTGCCAGATCATCGTTTCGCGGCCGTCCGCAGCGGCACCCGCCAGCCGCTGCGCCAGCGCCCGCGCCGACGCCGCCGGCAACACCGCGGGCAGATCGATGCGCTCCTCACGCACCCCGCCGCCCGCCACCGTGCTCGCCTGTTGCCCCAGCTGATAATCGCGTTCGGGTTCGTAATGCCGCAACCGGATCGACCCCGGCAGCAACGCCAGCGGGGCGCGTTGCCGCTCGACCCCGTCGCGCGCCACCTCGGGACGCCGCGCCTCGCGAAAACGGCCCAGCGGCAGCGGCGCGCCGGTCAGCGCCGCGGGCGCCAGCCGCCATGCATCCGGACCGCTGGCCAGCCGCACCCCATCGACCTCGAACAGCGGCGCCAGCGCGTCGCGCGCGCGGTCGCCCGACGCGGCATAACCCGCAAAGGGCCAGTCGCCGACGCAGCGTCCGGCTTCGCCCAGCAAAACATTGCCGATCGTCCCGGCATCGACGCTCCCCGCATCGGCCTCGATTTCAAAGGTCAGCGACGGAATCCGGTTGCCGAAACTGCCCAGCTCCAACTCCTCGAACACCGCATAGGCCAGCCCGCGGAACGCGCTCGCCGACGCCGGCCCTACCGCCGATGCGATCAACGGATCGGCCGCCTGATCTTCGCTGCCGTCATGCCAGCGAAAGATACAGCGCTCCTGGAACGTCCCGCTCGATCCGCGCAGCAGATTGCCGTCGGCCCAGATGCGCCGGATCGCCCGGATCGGCCGCGCCGACAGCGCGACCGCCAGCGACACCGCATAGCTATATTCGGTCACCGACGGCCGCCCCTTGCCGCCGCCGCGCCGTTCGCGTCGTTCGATCAGGTCGGTCGCCCAGATCACGCTGCCGGCGACGCGCATCGTCCCGAAGAGCTGCGGGATCTGCTGGCCATAGGTCGACGCCTGCACCTTCAGGTCGGCCAGCCGCGGCCCCTCGCGCCCCTTGGGCTTGAAGATCGCGGCATCGACCTGCTGGCCCAGCGTCGCCCCGATCGCCGCACCGATCGGCCCGCCCACGATCCCGCCGGCCACCGTCAGCACCAAAGTCGCCATGCCATCCTCCCAAATCGGTGAGCCGGATTTTTTCACGCGGAGACGCGGAGACGCGGAGAAAGAAAAAGGCGGCAAAGCCGCTATCGATCTCTCTTTCCTCCGCGTCTCCGCGCCTCCGCGCGAACAATCTCTTATTTCTCTGCGCTCTCTGCGCCTCTGCGCGAAAATTCTTCAAAGATGCGCCAGCCGCCAAAGCGCCGCATCCGACAGCGCTTCATCAACCGGCGTCTCGACCACCCGCCGCAGCCCAGCATGCGCGTGAATCATCCGGTCCGCCGCCATTAGGCCGAGGTGAAATTGCCCCGCACCGAGCGCAAGCAGCGCGACATCGCCGATCCGCACGCCGTCGGTGACCGGCACAAACCCCGCTCCAACCAGCCCCGCCTCAACCCGCGCCCGCGTCCAGCCGCGCAGCGGATAGCCGTCCGGTCGCACCAGCCGCCGCCCCGCCGCATCATAAGCCGCCCACACCAGCCCGACGCAATCTAGCCCCGTCGCTGGCTCATGCCCCTGCGGCCGAAACCGCACCCCGACCATCGCCCGCGCCGCCGCAAAGGCGCGCGCACCCCAAACGTCTTCCAGGGCGTCATCCACCGGGGCATGCGTCAGCGATCAGCAGGACCATTGCCCGTGGCCGGGTCCAGCGCCCAGACGTCGCCCGACTTCTGGCCGCCCAGGATGACGTCCTTCCCCATTTTCCCGCGGAAGATCAGCCGGCCCGGCGCCGAAGTCGTGGTCGAGCAGCACGCTGCCCTCCGCCGCAAAATAGCAGTTCGGACCCACCGGCCGGCCTTGCGCCGTCGGCGAGCCCACCGGGCAGCTCATGTTCCAGACGTCATTGGCCAGCGCCTGGAACGACGCCACTTCTCCGACTATGCCGTCCATGGCGCCGAGGTCGACCCGGCACGCCCGGTCGCCCAGCATCGCGCGGCACGACGGCGACGTCGCCGGACACACCGGCCGGTCGAGCAATCGCGTCACCCCCTGCAACTCCGCCGCAAACGCCGCCCCGCGCCGCTCGATCGCCCCCAGCGACCCGCGCGCCACCGTCACCGGCACCGCGTCTGCCGCGCTCCAGTCGGTCACGAACAGCTCCAGCTCGGCGCCGTCCCAGCGTCCGGCATCAAGATCCCCGGACGCAATCGCATCGCTCGCGATCGCCCCCTCCAGATCCATCGTCGCCGCGTCCAGGCTGTCGCTGGTCTCCAGCGCCGACGGTTTCATCCCCGGCGCCGCGCGATAGACGATGCCGCCGACCATCAGGTCGCGGTCGTGCGAGGTCAGCCCGATCACCACCCCGTCGCGCCGCGCCAGTCGCCAGCACCACGCCAGCGTCACGACTTCTTCGCGCAGCCAATCGGGCGCCGCGCTCAACGTTTCGGGCATCACCACGGCGCCCGCACCTCGACCAGCGGCACACTCGCCAGCTCGCCCGCCAGGAACGTCGCGCGGCTTGCCTCCAACCGGTCCTCGGCAAAACGCACCGCCACGTCGAACAAATACCCCGCGCGCACCGCCACCCCGGATGCCGGCGCGACATCGAGCAGCACCTCGCCATCGTCGGCCACCACAAACGCCGCGGTCTCGATCCCATCGACCGACACCCGCACGCTGCCATCGACCGGCAGCCGGATCGCGCGCACCTGCTCGGCGTCTCCAGCCCCATAGCGTTTCACCAGCGCGAACTGCCGCCGCACCCCGTCGCCGACCCCCAGCATCTGATCGCTCGCCGCCGGCAATCCGCCATCGCCCGCCGAACTGGCATCGAACGGATCGCGAAAGCGAAACGCCCGCGCCGCGCCGCGCCGGGCGCGAAAGAAATCGGTCAGCGTCCGCACATCGGCCTCGGACCGAATTCCCGGCCCCGCGTCATACGCCATCCGCGCCTCGGCCCATTCGCTCGCGCGCTGCTCGTGTCCCGACGGCGAACTCACGATCTGGGTCGAAAATTCGGTCACCACCATCGCCTCGCGGCCGATCGCCAGCGGAAAATCCACCGCATCATAAGCCTGCACGCCATCCTCCCCGTCAAAAGCCACAAAGCCGTCGCGCGCCACCTGCGGCAGCGCCCACACGAACGTTCGCGCCACCCCTGCGCGCCGCGCCGCCTGCGCCGCATCGGCGATCGCCCGCCATTGCGCGCGATCGGCCGCGTTCAGCACGAAGCCCGAAAAATAATGCTGCTCTTCGATTGGATAGCCCAGCCGCGCCGCCATCATCGCCCGCGCGCCCGCGGTCTCGGCCCCGCGCCCGCCGGTGACCCAGTCATAATCCTCCAGCTGCAGCACATCGAACCCCGGTGCCGCCCACCCCAGCGGCACATTGGCGCGCCGCACCGCCGGCGCCGCGGCATCGAGCACGGTCGGCAGATAGACGAGCAAATGGCTGACCAGCCCCGCCGCCCCCGCCTCGTCACGCGCTGCCGCGACCAGCGCCGCGGTCGATTCCGCCAGCAGCACCCCCAAAGCATCGAGCATCGCCAGCTGCGGCGGCGTGAGCACCCCGCGCACGTCCGCAATCGCAACGCTCGCCCCGCCCAGCGCCGCCGTCGTCGCCGCGTCATAGGCGCAGATCCGCCCGACGCTCGCGATCCACCACCACGGCTCGCCGACTTGGAATTTCAGCGGCAAGTCCGCCGCCGCGCCGATCGCGACAAACGCCCGCGCGACCAGCTGCAAATATCCCATCGCCTCGTCATTGGCGGGCGACAGCAAGGTCGATGGCGGCACCCATCCGGTCTGTGCCGGCGCCCCCTCGGCATCGCGCTGCTTCCAGCTTGCGGGGCAATAGGCGTCGAAAACTTCATAGGAGAGCGACCAGATCACCCCCAGCCCCGCGTCCTGGCACGCCGCCGCGAACCCCGCATGCCACGCCGCGCACGGCGCATTGATCGCCCCGCCCGCCACGCTCGCGGCAAACTCGCCGCCAACCGCCGCGAGCCGCATATAATGGCTCATCCCGACATAATGGACGATGTCTCCGCGATACCCCAATTGCACGATCTGCCGCACCACCCGTGCCGGGGTCAGGTTGTAACAATCGTCATATCCGGTCGCGATGCCCAGCGCATGCTCGGGCAGCACCGCATCGCCGATCGCCAGCACCGACCCCGATCCACTCGCCGCGATCTCGCTCATCTCGGCCCAGCCCGCCACCGGCGCCGCCAGCACCCCGTCGCTGCCATCATAGGTCGGCGGCACCAGCGAAATGAACATCCGGTCGATGTCGCCCGCCCACACCGGATCGGCCTCGCCCGGCAACAGGAAGCCGCCATTCAGCGCATCGAAATCGAGCGATACGACCGCATCCTCGTTCGTCCCGGCCGCATAATTCCACAGCCTTACATACCAGGCGCGCGGCATCCCCGCCGCATCGCGCCCCTCGATCGTCAACGTCGGCCCATGCAGCGCGTCGAGCGGCTTGACCCCGCCCGATCGCCACCGGAACGTCAGCTGCGTGTGCCGAAAATCGCGCTTCGTCTCATACCCGAGCAGCGGATGGTCCCACCGATCCTCGGCCTCCCAGATCAGCCCCGCCAGATCCTGCTTGCGGTAAAATACCGTCTCGACCCGCAGCGCCCGCGCGCCGGTCGTCACCGACGCTCGCCATCATCGGCCGCTACGTGCTGGTGCCCGAGGTCTTCGATCATCTCGACAAGCATGAGACCGGCGGCTCGGCCGCCGCGACCACGCATCACGCGCACCAATCCTCTCCGCTCGCCACCGCGCGCCGCACCGCGCGTGCCAGCTGCCGCCTACGACTGGCCGATCCGCACGCCTGCAGCCTCGCCGCGCCACGTTGACCGTGATCGCGATATTGCGCACCCCGCCGCCGGCCGCCTCGATCCGCCCGCTCGCGGTCGGTACGAACAGTTCGGGACCGCGCTCGCCAACGCGATACGCGCGCCCGGCGCTCACTGGCCCGCCGGTCGCGCGTCCCGGTGCGCCGAGCAACGACAGCGCCAGTGCCAGCAATCCGCCGCCGCCCTTGCCCTCACCTTGGCCGCCGCCGCCCAGCGCCGTACCGATCCCATTCGAAATCGCCGCCCGCGCAATGTCCGCCATCACCGACAGCGCCAGCCGCTTCAGATCCTCGAACCCCAGCTTGCCCGACACGATCGCGCGGCTCAGCGCGTTTTCGATCCGCCGCCCCGCCGCATCGGCGCCCGAACCCAGCGACCCTTCCAGCTCGCCGCGCAGCGCCGCGATATCACGGCGAAACGCCCCGGTGTCGGCGCGCACCGCCACCACCATCTCGTCGATCTCATCCATCGGGAAACCTTTCCATCATCGCCGCCAGCACCGCACCGTCGAGCGAAGCCTCCGCCCCGCCCTCGACCCAGCCGCCCAGCGCCGAGCGCACATCGGCGGGCGTCGCCGCCCAGAACTCATCGGGCCGCCACCCCGCCACCCGCGCCATCAGGCCCAGCAAATACAGGGCGCCACCCGAAAGATTTGCCGCATCGGGGTAGCCATCTGTGCCCATCTTGCACCTCACCGCCGCGAAAACTGGGGTTCGCACAAAGACACGAAGACACGAAGACGATCGAAAATGGCGACAGAGCCGCCAGTCAAAGGCGCGCACGCCGCCTTTCAAGCCAAGGTCGGCTTCGGCGCAGCGATGCGCGGCGTCATTCTTCGTGTCTTTGTGTCTTTGTGCGAAATTCTTCTCTTTTCTTAAGTCCGAGCGCTCACCGCCCCGACAATATCTGCCCCAGCAGCACGCGCAGCGCCGGGGTCACCGCCGCCAGTCCCTGCGCGACCACCGCCGCGCCGACATCCTCGCGCGTCAGCGCTTCGGGCCGCTCCCGAACGCAATGCCAGAACAGCGACGCCAGCTCGCCCAGCCCCAGCCGCCCGTCGGCCGCGCGCTCGACCAGCGCGAACAGCGGCCCCAGCTCGCCCTCCGCCGCGACCAGCGCCGCGAAACTCGGGCGCAGCACATATGCCCGCTCGCCGACGCGCAATTCCGCCTCGCCGCGCAATGCGTTCGCGCTCACAGGCTCACCACCGCGCCGCTCGATTCCAGGTTCAGCGTGTAATTGCGCTCGCCGTTATAATCGCCGGCATAGTCGAGCCGGCTGACCAGGAACCGCCCGCGCATCCGCTCGCCGCTTTCGAAACTCAGCTCATAATCGTCGATGATCCCAGCCAGCGCATGGCCGCGCAGCCGCACCTCGGCCGCCGATCCGGTAAAGATCCCTGCCGCGCTGACCGAAACCGATCGCACCCCCGCGCCCGACAGCAGCGCGCGCCACCCGCCCGAATCCTTGGTCGTGACGTTCACCGCCTCGCCGTTCACCGACAGCTGGGTGGTGCGCAAGCCCGCGACCGTCTGATACACGGGCGGCGCGGCGCCGTTGCCGATCTTGAGCAGAAAAGCGCTCCCATTTTCGATTGCCATCGTTTAATCTCCTCACACAAAAATTGCTGCAAACGGGGAGTCGCAGGATGCTGATCATGACATTGCTTTTGGCCGCTGCGGCGCCGTCGCCGACCGCTGCGGTCGACACGACGCGCGCCGCCTTCACCAAATGCCTGCGTGAAGACATGAAGAAGGCGCTCGAGGCCAAGGTCGAAGAGGTCGAATATGAAATGACGCTCAAGGCGAATTGCGGGACCGAACGCGACGCCTTTCGCAAAGCGGTGATCGCGCTCGGTCGCTCGGGCGGCGATTCCGAAAAGGTCGCGTCGGAAGACGCCGACATGCAGATCGACGATTACCACGCCAATTTCACCGACAAGTTCAAGGATTACAAAGCGAACAACTCGCTGCCCGGCGAGTGATCGCCTGCAACCTTCCCCCTTGATGGGGGAAGGATACGCAGCCTTATCGCGGAGCGATTAGGCGAAGTTGGATGGGGGTGGTGGTGCGTCATCGCGCCGTCGCTTCAGGCCGAGAGATCACCCCCACCGCTGCGACTAAGCCAGCAAGCTGGCAAGTCTCGCTGCCTCCCCATCAAGGGGGAGGGCCAAGCCCTCACCCCATCAAACACCGACACCGCACCACCACCTCATGCCGCCAACCACCCTCGCGGCCAAAACCGAACCGCGTCCGCATCACCCGCGCGCTCACCACCGACCATCCGCCCGCCGGACCGCGCAGCCGCGCGACCACCGCCTCGACCCGCGCCGCCGCGACATCGTCGATCGCCGAACCCACCCCAACCAAAACCAACGTCACCCGCACCTCGCGCCCCGCGCGGTCCTTGGTGCCCCAATCGATCCCCTCCGCCGCGCCGACCGACACATAGGGCGCACTCGCCCGCGGCGGCACACCGTCGAAAACTCCATGCACCAGCCCCGCCAGCTCGGCGTCATCCGCCAACAGCGCCAGCGCTATGGCGCGCACCGCCTGCTCGGCACTGGTCATCGCCCGCTGCCCAGGTTCAGCACCCGCCACGGGTGCCACAACGCCGCGATGGCCGCCGGCGGCGTCTCGCCCGCCCCGTCGCGCGCGTCATGCAAATATTGGGTCATGCGAACGATACCCTGGCGGATCGCCTCGGGAACTCCATTGACCCCCTCGGCCATCCCGGCGCGATAGGCCACCCGCACCCGCCCGGCATCGCCCGCGGCGTCGATTGTCAGCCGCGCGGACCCGCCGGCGGTCACCGACCATCGGTAATCGCCGGGGTTCAGCGCCGTCTCGCCGCCCGCGACCGACAGCAGCGCGACCGCGTCGATCGCGACCACCGGCCGCGCCGTCAACCGGGCGGCGGCGGCGCGCAGCGGCACCGTCTCCTCGCCCGCCCGCACGATCAGCCACTGGCCGATAAACGCCTCGCACACGCTCGTCGCCGCGCGCACCAGTCCCGCGACCACCGCATCGTCGACCGTGGCGCCCAGCCGCAACCAGCTGCGCGCCTCGTTCAGGCTCACCGGGGCGTCGCCCGGGATCGGACTTTCCGCCATCACCGTTCCTCCACCCGAACCGTCACCGACCGCTCGTCGATCTGCCCGTCGCTGATCGTCACCCGGTTGGTGACGCGATAGACATGCCCGGCGACCCCGCCGGTCAGCGTCACCGTCGATTGCATCAAATCATACGCCGCGGCCGCGACGACGACGCCGCCCGCCTCGCCGGGCACCACCGTCCAGCTGCTCGCGGCCACCGCCTGCCCCTCGGGACAGGCGGCATGCCAGTCGAATTCGAAATCGATCCGCGCGCCGGGATCCTTCACCATCATCGCCATGACCGCTCCTCTTCTTTGTTCAGGGTTTGCGGATCGTCACGCGGCGACCGGCATCGCGCGCGATGCGCACGGCTTGCTCGGCGCGGCGCGCGGCGCCCGGTTCGGGGCCGCCCCATTCGCTGGCCAGCTCGCGCCGCACCGCATCGCTCAGCGACGCGTGCCGACCAGCGCCGCTCCGCCGATCATGCCGCCGCCTCCAGCGCGCCGATCCGCGCCGCCTGCGCCGCGATCAGGAACAGGATCAACTGGTCGGGCCGGATACCGAACCGGTCGCGCCGGACGGAGTCATCGCCCGCTTGCTCGTCCCATTCGTCCCAGCATAAAAAGGCATAGCGCGTGTCGCCCGGCCGGCCGCCGGCATCCACCGAATCGATCAGCCCCTCGTCGGCCATGATCGCCCACACCGCCTGCGCGCGGACGCCGAAATGCAACCGCGCGCCGTCCGGCCCCTTATGGGCGACCGCCTCGTTCCACTGGAAAAATCCCAGCTCGGCGGCGATCCGCGATGCGGCGCGCAGCTCGGCCGCGGTCGCACCGCCGCGCCATGTCTTTTCGCGCGCATCCGACGTGTTGATCGTCCCGGTGGCGGCAAAGACCACCGACCAGCGATGGATCGCCGTTCCCAGCGACGGAACATTGTCGGCGCCCGGACGAACATGGCCGGTATCGACGACCAGCATGGTGGCGTCGCCGGTCGCATCGTAAATCGAAAAGGACGACTGGCTGGCATTGTGGATGCCCGACACCAGGTCGTACACGCGCCCGCCCGCGGCGCTGTTGCGGATGCGCAGCCGCGATATGATCTGATCGGCGCCCGCGATTTCCAGCCGCGTCGCCGGATTGGCCGTGCCGATCCCGGCCAGCCCGGTGCTCGTGATCCGCATCCGCTCGGCGCCGCCCGTCGCCAACCCGATGCTGTCGGCGCCCGGCCGGTACAGGCCGCAATCGCCGTCGCCGGAAAAGCCGATTCCCGGCGCCTCTGCCGTGCCGTCCAGCGCCGCGAGCGCACCGCTCACCATCACCCGTCCCGCGGCGCTCCGATAGGCGAGCGCGGTCAGCGGGATATTCACCCACCCGCTGCCGCGCCGCACCGTGACCAGATCGCCTTCGTCGCCCGTCGCCGCGCCGCCATGCGTCGTCGACAGCGGCTGCTTGGCCGCCAGCCCGCTCGTCAATGCCATGACATCCTCGGCCAGCGCATCGGCGCCGGCGCCCTGCGCCGCGAACCAGCCGGCGCCGACGGTCAGCGCGATCGTCTTCAGCCCCGCGGCGAAATCGACCGCCGCGCCGCCCGCCGACGATGCGGCGACGGTATCGCGCACCAACCGTCCGTCAGCGTCGATCCGCCCCAGCCCGGCCTCCCATTGGCCCGGCTGCGCGATGCCCGCGATCGCATAATGAAACATGGTGTTCGGCGGCACCGCATCGGCAAAGCGGCGATGGCCCGCCACCGCGCCCGTCGGCGTCAGCGGTCCGGTGCCGCCGCCTTGGCACAGCTCGCGCACCAGGTCGGCGAAAAAAGGCGTCGGCATGGCAAGGCCATCCTTTCATTGGAACGGAATTTGCGGAACGAAGGCGATATTCGCGCCAAGGCGCAGAGGACGCCGGGAACAAGAAAATCACGCGGAGACGCGGCGGCACGGAGGAAAAATAGGCGGCAAAGCCGCTCATCAATCCACAGCAATGGCGCCCAGCACGAACGGTTTTTAGGAAGCTGCCCTCTTTGTGTCTTTGTGTGAGACCCTATTTTTCTCAGCGTCCTCTACGATGTCTGGGCGAAAAATCTCTTTCTTCTCCGCGCCTCCGCGTCTCCGCGTGAAAAAATGGCGCCCGGCCCGCTCCCAAAAAGGGGATAAGGGAACCGGACCGGACGCCCCATCGCCGTCTAGCTGGCGGCGAATTTCATCAGCTTGATCGCCTGCGTGTCGACCACCGCGCCGCCGACCCGTTTCGTGGCATAAAAATGCACGAACGGCTTGTTGCTGAACGGATCGCGCAGGATGCGCGTTTCGCCGCGGTCGGCGATCAGGTAACCGGCGGCAAAATTGCCGAACGCGATCGACAGGCTGTTGGCGCCGACGTCGGGCATATCCTCGGCCTCGACCACCGGATACCCCAGCAACGTCGCCGCCTGTCCCTCGACCAGCCCCGGCTGCCAGATGAACGCGCCGTCGCTGGTCTTGAACTTGCGGATGCGGCTCAGCGTGTCCGAATTCATCACCCACGCCGCGCCTTGGCGATACGGCGCCTTCAACGCATGGACCAGCTCGACCAGCTTGTCCTGCGGGTTCGATGCCGGAAACGCCCCCGCGGTGCCCGTCGCCAGATGCTGCAACGTCCCGAACGCGCGGACGCTGTCGATCTCGTTCGTCGTCGTATAGGTCAGAAAGCCCTTCGGGCGGTTCGTCCCGTTGCCGTTGACGAACGCCGATCCCTCGGCGACCGCGAATTCGCGGCCCAGCTGCTCGGCCAGCCAGTCCTCGACGTTGAACATCGCATCGTCCAGCATCGCCTGGCTCGCCGCCGGATTGGCGTACAGCTCGCCCGACGGCGGCACGATTTCGGCAAAGCTGCGCGTCGCGGTTTCGGGCCGCGCTGCGGTCTCGCCGACCCAGCCCGCGCCCATCGATCCGGTCGCGATCAGCTTGCGATAGCCGCTCGATCCCGTCTGCACGACCGTCGCGATCGACCGGATCGGCGACAGCGACTTCAGCGTCGCCGCGATCGCCCCGTCGATCTCGCGCGGTACCGCAAAACCGCCCTCGCCGCCCGTCGCCCCCGACAGGCTCTTCATCTCCACACCCGCATCGATCCCGCGCCGCAAATAGCGTTCGACAAACGCATCGCGCGCCTGGCCAGAAAGACCGGAACCCGCCGCCTTTGCGCCATCGAGCGGCAGGCGCGACGCCGCCACCGCCTGCGCATCGACCTGCGCCTTCAGCGCCGCCACCGACGCCTTCAAATCATCGACCGCCTCGGCCGCCAACACCGCATCGAACGCCCCGTCCAATGCATCCGCCTTCATTTCGAACTCCATTTCCATGCTCGTCACTCCTTCGCTCGAATAAAAAAAGGGCCGCCCAAACGGACGGCCCATCGACACTCTTCGATCTTCCCCAGTCGTCAGGGGGCGTTTTTCCATTCCAGATTGGAAAAGACGAAATCGCCCGTCGAACACCCGATGGTCAGCTTGGCCTTGTCGCCCAATGCAGCCGGCAGCATTGCCTTTCGCCCGCCCGCCATCACCAGCACTTCGGACGCGCTCACGACCTGAATCGTGAAGTCGAAGGGTTTGCCGATCATGGCCAGCTGCGGGTCACCGTTGCGCTCGGCACCCGCCGCCATGCCCGACAGCACGATGATGCCGTTTTTCGCCTTGGGATCGCCCGAATAACGCACCTGCGCGGCGTTTTGGTTGTCAGCGGAATCGATCCGGACAAAAACCGTCGGACCCCATTTCGCATCCTTGCGAAACTCGTTCGGCGTGATCGTGCCGCTCACCGCAAAGCCCGCGCTCGGCAACTCGACCTCGATCGCCGAAAAACGACCCGCCGGCGTGTCGCAGCCATAGGTCATCGGCGCCGCCTGCGCCGCAGGCGTGGATGCCGCCGCCAGAATAGCCACCGAAACAACAAAAAAGAACGCATCTAAGTCACTCCCCCAGAAAGATTTATGGGCGTGTCTTCGCATGATATGTTGGTCCGATCCACCGCAATCACCCGCGCCAGCCGCTGCATCGGCGCCGCCACCAAACTCACTTCAGCCAGGTCGAGCGCCAGCAGTTCGCGCGGGTTCGCCCCGCGCGCCGCCGTCACCCGATAGCCAAAGGACAATCCACTCAGCGCACCGCGGGCGACCAGCGCCGCCGCGGTCGGATGGCGTCACCCGCGCCACCACCCGCAGCCCCCGCGCATCCTCCGCCAATGTCTCGATAACGCCGACGACCGCCCCAGGCCGATGCTGCCACAGCAACGGCACCGCGCGCCGCTCGGCCAGACTCGCCGCAAACGCCCCGCTGCGCACCACATCGCCCCCGCGATCGACGCGGTCGAACACCGACGCATAGCCGGCGAACCTGATCCCCCTCCCGCTTGCGGGAGGGGTCGGGGTTGGGCAGCAGCACCAACCGCCCTCATCGCAGCAACCCCGGCAGCCCCAGCTTCACCGCCAGCCCGACAACCAGCGCCGCCAGCATCCCGCGCACCGCCCAATCGACCGCCGCCTTCCACGCGCTCGTCTTGGCGTCGCGCCACGCGCCCAGCAACTGCCGCAAATCGACCATGTCATCGCGCGCCGCCGCATCGGCCAGCCCCAGCCGCGCCAACGCCCGCCGCGCGCCCAGCTCGCTCGCCTCCTCGACCACCGCGCGCAGCAGAGCAGCGTCAGGCGCACCGGTCCCGGCCAGCGCGATCAACCGCGCCAGCGCCTCTTCTTCATCCATGTCCTGATCTCCCTATGCATAGGAAAATGCGCGCAGAGGCGCAGAGAACGCAGAGCAATAAAAAAGGCGGCAAAGCCGCCCAATTCTTTTCATCCGTCTGCTTCATCCACGGGTCAGACGCCACAGACCCGTCATCCTCTGCGCTCTCTGCGCCTCTGCGCGAATCCTCTTCCTCGTTACCCCACCCCCAGCAACGCCTTCTTCTCATCCGCGCTCAGCCAGTCGGCGGCCGACACCTCGTGCCACAACGCCATCCGGTCGTCGGCCAGCGCCGGCACCTTGTCCAAATCGACGCGCAGGTCGGCGCCCTCGAACCACCCCACCAATCCCTGCGCAATCCCCGCCAATATCTTCCCCACCAACGGCAATACCGTCAGCCGCCACAGCGCGCGGTTCGCTTCACGATAATTGGCATAGGTCGCGTCCCCGGGCAGTCCGAGCAGCATCGGCGGCACCCCGAACGCCATCGCAATCTCGCGCGCTGCTGTCTTTCAGCGCCAGGAAATCCATCTCGGCCGGCGACAGCGACAACGCCTGCCACCGCAAACCGCCCTCCAACAACAACGGCCGCCCCGCATTGGCGCCGCCGGCAAAGCCATCGGCCAGCTCCTCGCGCAGCCGCTCGACCTGCTCGGCCGACAACGGCATGCCCTTGTCACCCGGGTCGTGGACCAGCGCCCCCGACGGCCGCGCCGCATTGTCGAGCAGCGCGCGGTTCCACACCGCCGCCGCATTATGCGCCGCGATCGCACCCGCCGCCGCGCCCAGGCACCCCGCGCCATAATGATCGTCCAATGGATGCAGCGCCTTCACATGCACCACCTGGGGCCGCCCCGCGCCATCCTCGGCGGGCAGCACCACCGCGCTGCCCCCGGCTTTATACCGATAGGCCACCGGCCACCCGCGCGCGTCGGCCTCGACGCTCACCCGCTCGGGGCGCAGCGCGAACAGCTCCGCCGGCACCCCCGCCCCATCGCCCAAAATCTGCACATAGCCATTGCCGTGCAACAGCAATTGCGACGCCAAAGTCTCGACCAGCCCCTGCCCGCCGGACGAGGCCGACACCAAAGCCGCCAAAGCCGGATCGCTCGCCACCACCGGCGCGCTGCCCGCCGCCTCGGCGACCAGCCGCACGCTGCGCTGGACGATCGCATTGCCCAGATACCCCGCGCGCAACTGCGCCTCATACGACAAAGGCGCCGGCGACGACCCCATCATCCCATAGGTCCCATACACCCGCGACAAAGCAGGCCGCGCAGCCCCCTGCGCAGCCTTGCGGCCAAACCAGTTCATGATGTTCTCCTGCAAACGCAAATGTGGGAGGATTGCCGCCTCACCATATCGTCACCCCGGGCTTGACCCGGGGTCCCGCTTTTCTTTCTTGGAGGGCATCGAGCCGCCCTGCCCTAGGAGCGGGACCCCGGATCAAGTCCGGGGTGACGGAAAAAGATGTCCAGACACGCTCCGTCGGATCAAACCCGCCGCACCCCCACCGCCTTCCCAAACCGCAGCCCCTCCAACAACGCCGCCAGCGCCCAAACACACGCATCGGCCCGATCGGGCGAGCGCGCCGGCCCCATATAACCGCCGCCGACCTGAAACCCGCACAGCTCGTCCTCCAGCGCCGCGAACACCCCCGCATGCACCACCTGCCCGCGCTCATAGGCCAGCGCGACCGGCTCCGCCCGCCGCGCCTTGCCGACGCTGGCGTGCACCGTGCGCACCGGCAGCGCGATGTCGGCCTGCGCCAGCACCGCGGTCACCATCTCGCCGCCCATATTGCTTTCCGCGACCACCCGCTCGGCGCCCCAGCGCGCCGCCGCCGCCGCAACCGCCTGCGCCCACACCCCCGGCGCCGCGCGCTCGACGCTCGCATCCTCGACCACCGCCAGCCGCCCGTCGCGCAACAACGCCGCGGCGACGATCCCGCACGCGTCGCCAGCACCGCCAGCACCACCGTGCCGATCACCACCCGCACCGGCTTGCCGATACTATCCGCCGCGACCCGGCACCGCTCGACCAGCGCCCGCGTCCACAGCGCGCCCTCGACATCCTCGATCAGTTCGCCGTCCAGCTCCTGCCGCCCCAGCCGCGTCCCGCCATAGCTGGCCAGCATCGCCGCCACGAAACTCTTGGGCAGCCAGGATTCTCACGCGTCCGCCCGACTGTTTCGGTAATGCCCGGCGCCGCCTTGATCCGCCGCATCACCGCATTGCTGCGCGGCGTCGTCGTCACCACGACGCGCGGCCGTTCGCCCAGTCGCATCCCCATCATCAGATTGTCCCACGCCGCCGCGCCGCGCCGCCATTTCGCCAGCTCGTCGCACCACGCCGCATGATGTTCGGGCCCGCGCAGCTCTTCGCCCGCCTCGGCGGAATAGAGCATCGCCACCGCCCCGCTCGCAAAGCGCAGTTCGCGGCGATCGCGCAGCCACCGGACCGGTTCGTGATCGCGCGCCACGGCGATCAGTCCGCTCGGCCCCTCGATCATCACCCGCTGTCCGTCCGCCATCGTCGCCGCGACCAGCGCGATCCGCGCGCCGGGGATATCGCGCGCCACCTGGCTCACCCATTCCGCCCCGGCGCGCGTCTTGCCGAACCCGCGTCCCGCCTGGATCAGCCACACGCGCCAATCGCCCGGCGGCTCGCACTGGCCGTCATTCTCGAACCGATACCAGCGGCAGTGGCAAGTCCGCGCCGGTGCGCGACGTTCAGACCGCGCAGCGCCCACAGCCGCTCGGCCTCGGTCAAAACTCCATGCATCGCGGTCAGAAGGCCGTGCGTAGCCGATCCGCCTCGACACCGCGTCGGTCGCGTCCGGCGCGATCGCGGTTATACGCATGCACCCTCCGGTTCGCCCGGCCCGCCGTCCTTGCGACCGGGCGGCGGCGCTTGTTTGGCGGCGCGTCCCGCCCGCTGCTTCAGCACCATCTGGATCCGCTTGATCATCACCGCATCGGTTTCTTCCTGGGTCGCCACCTCGCGGATCTGCGACCGGCGGCCCCGGGCCCCGCCGCGCTCGACGCTGGCGCGGTGCTGACGCAACAGCGCGGCGGCGTCGGCGACCGTCATCTTCACCACCGGTTCGTTCGCTTCGTCGATCTCCATGTCGTCGACCGCTTCGATCGCCCGGCGCAGCAGCGCCGCCTCCAGTCGTTCATACCCGATCTCGAGCGCCGCCTGCCATTGCTTCGCAAACCCCGGATCGCGCTGCCGCAGGCGATAGACGCCCGACGATCCCATGCCCGCTGCCTCATGCGCCCGCCCGACGTTGCAACTGCGCGCCAGCTCGGTCAGAAACGCGGCGCGACGCGCCTTGGTCCATCCGTTTGCCCTCGCCCGCTTGCGCTGCACGGGCCCATTGTTTTGCGGCCCAATCTCCTCGCCCATCGTCGCTCGCCTCCCAAATCAAAGGGCCGGAACATCCCAAAAGGATGCCGGCCCGACTCGCAATTCTGCATGATGTGATACTTGTGCCATATCAGCGTGACGGTGTCAATGGAAAAGAACCTATATGGTTATTATATCGCCGCTGTCTCGCCTGTTCATGCAACTATCGCCGCCGCGACGCGTCAATGCTGCGGTGCGGCATAATTGCCGCGTGGAGTGAAGCGCATGGAAATCCGGACGATCATCGCATATCTGAT
>CBDIQD010000002.1:0-301475 GCA_965283845.1 Sphingomonadaceae bacterium | reverse complement strand
GCGCCGGCTCCCTGTTATGTCTTACCGACGAGCGCCAAAGGGCACCGACCGGAACAGGACCCGCTCCCGGGAAAATAATCTGGATGATGAATCCGGCCGCCGCATGATCTTTGCCACACGGCGGCCGGTCTCGGGGGAGAGCCACTCTTTGTATACTGATCGGTATATAAGTCTTGCTGCGCTGCGTCAAGCGCTTTCTGTACCAGGCGGTAAAATTTTTCTACTAGCGCCCCGGCCAAAGCTTCAGGCTGGTTTCGACCAATCGCTCGAGCTCGGCGCGGGTCGCGCCGGCACCCGCTTGGACCGCCATGCCCTGATTCATCGCAATCAGATATTGCGCGAGGCCATCGGGGTCGGTGTCGGCGGGGAAATCGCCCTCTTCCTTGGCGCGCGCAAACCGTTCGAGCATCGCGCGCTTCGCGGTCGCGCTGCGCGCCACCACGGCTTCGCGGATACATTCCGCCTCCGCGCCGCAGGCGACCGAGTTGATCACGCCCAGGCAGCCGTTCGGATTGTCCGGGCAGCTGTACATTTCGAGCGCGCCGCGCATCAGCCGTTCGGCGACCCCGCGCGCGGTCGGTGCGTCGAGCGCGGCGCGCATATAGTCGGTCTTTTCGCGCTCATACAGGTCGAGCGCCTTGTTGAAGAGCGCTTCCTTGTTGCCGAACGCGGCATAAAGGCTGGGCTTGGTAATCCCCATCGCATCGGTGAGGTCGGCCATCGAGGCGCCCTCATACCCCTTGCTCCAGAACACGCGCAGCGCCGACGCCAATGCGGCATCGACGCAGAATTCACGCGGTCGACCTTTGGTCGCTGGGAGGAATCGATTTCCATAACGGCTGGTATATAAGTGGTCGTTTGCAACTTGTCCAGTGCCGCGCCAATTTCCGCGCTAACGAATTTCGCGCTCGACCAACAGCTCGGTCGCCGGCTTTCGGCGCAGCGCCACGATCAGCACACCCAGCATCGCCAGCATCGCCCCGATTGCCATCCGCAGGTCGAAATGATCGTGCGTGATCAGCACGCCCAGCGCGATCGTTCCGAGCGGTGTCATCAGCGTCAGCGGCGCGATCAAATTCGCCTCGTAGCGGCCGATCAGATCATAATAGATCGAATGCGCACCGATCGAGACGACCACCGCGGTGAACAGCACCGCTGCGGCAAAGGGCCAGCCGATGGCCGCGGCGGCGGTCCACTGGCCATCTTCGAACGCAAACGACAGCAGGCCCAAAGCCGTCGCCGAAATCAACCCCACCCATGCCTGAAAACGAAAAGGCTTCACGCCGTGCACCTGTTTCATCAACACCGCACCCGCCGCGCCGGCAAACGCACTGGCCGCCACGAACCACAATCCCGATGACAGCGACACGCCCTCGGCGCTCCATGACACGACAAACACCCCGGCGAGCGTCAACGCGATGCCGATGCCGCGGCGCCAATGGATGCGCTCGCCGAGCAGCAGGATCGACAGCAACACCGTGAACGGCACGCCGAGTTGGAGAATGATCGCCGCCGCTGACGGCGACGTCGTGCGCAGCCCGATGAAAAGAAGGGCAAAGCTGCCCCCGCCCAGCGTCAGCGCGATCGCAACGATGCGCCACGCCGGGCGCGGGATCGGCCACAGCCAGGGCAGCATCAGCACCGCGACGACGCTGAAGCGCAAGGTCACATAGAACAGCGGCGGGATCGCCCAGTCGGTGACGATGATCTTGCTGAGCACATTGTTGAAGGCCCACACCAGGCAAACCGCGGTGAGAAGCAGAAAGTCACGAACGCGCACGATATCACCCGCAGCGCGGAATGCCGGTTGCCCACGCAGGGGTTCGATAGCAGATATCCGTGGCGGCGAAACCGGCACAAAGGATGGCAGCGACGATGGCACTGTTGCGGCGAAAGCGCGACTCGCGCGTTCAACCGACATGACCGACACGCTCAAGACCTTGCAGCAACGGATGGAGGCCGCCGCCCTCGCCATGAACTTCGAAGAAGCGAAGCGCTGCCGCGACATGATCAGCCTGATCCGATCCGGCGCCACCGCTGCCGAAGCCGAGGAGGCTGATCTGTCAGGGCTGGATCGTCAGCAACCCGGCGCGATGGGCCTGGGGTCGAGCCAGCAACGGGTCACGCCGCCGCCAGGCTGGAAGCCACCGCCCAAACCGGATTTGATGACCGCCAATCGGACAACGCGCGGCAAAGCCCGCCGCGAATGACCGTCAGCGCGCGAAATATGACATTGGCCTTGCTCGGCGCCCGCGCGCCCGGTGCGACAGTCTGCCCCAGCGAAGTCGCCCGTGCGATGACCGCCGGTCAGGACTGGCGATCGGCGATGCCGGCGGTCCACGCCGCGGTCGATCGCCTGCTCGCAGAGAAGCTTGTGGCCGTCAGTTGGCAGGGTCGACCGCTGGCGAGCCGGGTTGGACCCTATCGTATCGGCAGCCCAGCGCCCTTGAAATCTTGAATATGGTTGGAGGCCCGAGCCGGAATCGAACCGGCGTGCGCGGATTTGCAATCCGCTGCGTCACCACTCCGCCATCGGGCCTCGCGCCGAAAAGCCGAACGCGGTAGCGGACGGCCGGGTGTTGGACGGCGCCGCTAGTGAGGGGGTTTCGCCGCCTTGTCAAGGATTCGCCGGGCCGCCGCAGCGCCCGCGTGATGCAGGCTTGGCGGCATCGGCATAGCCCGCTATGCGCGTCTATGCGGGCAAGGCTGTATTATCATTGCAATACAGCATGGCTTGGGTTAGAGCTGCCCGGCAAAGGCTCAGGCCCCAGGGAATCGGAAACAGGCTGATGGCAACGAAGTTTAGCGAAATCACCGCGGCGGACATGCGGTCCGCCATGATCGACAGCCAGCTGCGCACCAACGATGTCATCGACGTCGCGGTGGTCGGGGCGATGGCAACAGTGGCGCGCGAAGCGCATGCCCGCGGCGCTCGCCGGGGTCGCTTATATGGACCGCGGCGAGTCGCGCTCGGCCATGGCCGGGCTCCACGGCAGCGTCACCGGCCGGATGCTGGTCGCCGCGGCGATCCGCCCCGGCCAGCGCGTGCTGCTGATCGGCAGCGCTACGGGCTACACCGCCGCGCTGCTCGTCCGGCTCGGCGCCGAAGTCCATGCCGTCGAGGAACAGGCCGAGCTGATGGCCATCGCGCGCGCGGCTGTGACCGACGGGAATATCCGCTGGATCGAAGGCCCGCTGAACGCCGGCGCGCCCGATGCCGCGCCGTTCGACCGGATCATCGTCGAAGGCGCGATCGAAACGCTGCCCGATACGCTGACCGCCCAGCTGGCCGACGGCGGCCGACTCGTTGCGGCGCGCCGCGACGGCGCGGTCACCCGGCTCGTCCACGGCGTAAAGGCCGGCGGTGCGGTCCCGCTGCGCAGCTTTGCCGATATGGACGTCGTCCCGCTGCCCGGCTTTGTCGCGCCCGCGGGCTTTGCCTTCTAAAAGCCCACCCTCCTTGTTTCAGGCTGACACCCCCATGCTCGATACCGATAAGAAACAGCCCCTTTCCCGCGCGCGCTGGCCCCGCTCCCGCTGGCTCGCCGGCCTGGCGGTCGGGGCGCTGACGCTGGCGCCCGCGGTGCAGGCGGAAACATTGCAGGATGCCCTGTCGAAAGCCTATGAAAACAACCCGACGCTGACCGCGGCGCGCGCCGGGCAGCGGGCGAACGACGAAAATGTCCCGATCCAGAAATCGGGCGGCCTGCCGAATGTCGGCGTCGGCGTCGATTATCAGGAAAATCTGGTGCTGCCGGGCAACAGCTTTTTCTCGCCCAAACGCTTCGTCAGCGTCGGCGGTCAGCTGTCGGTGCCGATCTATCAGGGCGGCGCGGTGCGCAATGCTGTGAAAGCCGCCAAATACCGCGTCGAATCAGGCCAGGCCAATTTGCGCGCGACCGAGGCGAGCATCTTCGCGCAAACCGTCGGCGCCTATATGGACGTCATTCGCGATCAGGCGATCGTCCAGTTCAACCAAAAGAATGTGTCGGTGCTCCGCACCAATTTGCAGGCCACAAGCGATCGGTTCGAGATCGGCGACCTGACCCGCACCGACGTCGCCCAGTCACAGGCGCGGCTTGCGCTCGCCGAGGGAAATTTGCAGACTGCCGAGGCCAATCTGATCGCCAGCCGCGAGATCCTATACGCGCCTCGTTGGCGAGGCGCCGGTCGATCTTGAACAGCCACCGCAGTTGCCGAACCTGCCGACCTCGCCCGACGAGGCCGTCGCGATCGCGCTGACCAGCAACCCCGACATCGAGGCCGCGAACCAGTTGGTCAGCGCCAGCCGCGCCGACATCGGCGTCGCGCGCGCCGGTCGACTGCCCAAACTGTCGGCCACCAGCGCCGCCGGTTACAACAACAATCTGAATTCGATCCCACCGGCGAACACCACGTCGGAGAATGTCACGACCAGCGCCCGGGCCGGGCTGTCGCTGACGATCCCGATCTTTCAGGGCGGGCGCCCGTCGGCGCAGGTGCGTCAGGCACAGTCGCGCACCAGCCAGGCGATCGAAAAATATATCGAGGTCGAACGCAGCGTCATCGCCCAGACCCGCGGCGCCTATGCCGCGTGGCAGGCGAACGAACGGATCATTACCGCGACGCAGCAGGCGGTGAACGCGAACGGCCTTTCACTCGAGGGGGTGCGCGCCGAAAACAGCGTCGGCACGCGGTCGATCCTCGACATTTTGAACGCCGAACAGGAATTTCTGAACACCCAGGTCCAGCTGGTTTCGGCGCGGCGCAACTCCTATGTCGCCGCCTTCTCGGTCCTCGCCGCGATGGGCAAGGCCGAAGCGCGCGATCTGGGGATCGAGGGCGGCGCGCTCTACGATCCCGAAGTCAATTACAACCGGGTTAAGGGACAGATCTTTGACTGGGCCGACGACCCGGCGCCGCAGCAGCAGGCGACCGACACCCGCGCCGTCCCGGCAGCGACCGCCAGCGTTCCGGTGGGTCCGCCGGCCACGCCGCGACAATAAGGCTTGGCAAGATGCGCCCCAAATCGGTAAGAGAAGCATTAACCATCCGGTAATCGCGATGGTTTAGGGGGTTGGTTATGGGCGATATGTCGCGGGAACCGTCGATGGAAGATATCTTGTCGTCGATCAGGCGCGTGATCGCTCGCGACGAGGCACCCGGCGCCGCGCGCGAAGCCCGTGCCGCGCAGTCCGAAGATATTCTCGACCTTCATGACGAAGACGATGGCGAAGCCGGCGGAGCCGCGCCCGAGACCGGCGAACTGGTTTCCGAAGCCAGCGCCGACGCCGCGCGCCAGTCGCTCGAAGCCTTGACCGCCGCGATTGCGCCCGCGGTCGCCGCCGCAACGGTAGCCGCACCCGCCGCTGGCGGCCGCACGATGGAAGACGTCGTTATCGACGCGCTGCGCCCGATGCTGAAAGATTGGCTCGACACCAACCTGCCCCAGCTCGTCGAAGCGATGGTGGCGAAGGAAATCACCCGGATTACCGGGCGGCGGATTTAATAACTTTCTTTCCAGTATAAATCCGTTCGTCCTGAGGAGGGACTGAGCGAAGCGAAGGCTCGTTTCGAAGGACCTTGCATAGCGCTGACACCCTTCGAGATGCCATTTCGACAAGCTCAATGGCTCCTCAGGGCAAACGGCTATATTTTCCGAATTGCGTGAGTTTCACCCCGCCCAATCCTCCAGCAAATAGCGCGCGATCGCCAGCGGCGGCGGGGCAAGGAACGGTGCATCCATGTCGCCCGCCAGCGCGGCGCGCACATCGGCTTTGTCGACCCACATCGCCGCCTCGATCTCGGTCGTATCGAGCGTCAACGCAGGGTCGTTGGCGACCGCGCGGCACCCGATCATCAGCGACGACGGGAACGGCCACGGCTGGCTCGCCACGTAGGTGACGTTCGACACGCGGATTCCCGCCTCCTCGAACAATTCGCGCGCCACCGCTTCCTCCAGCGATTCGCCGGGTTCGACAAATCCGGCGAGCGCCGAGAAGAATCCCGGCGGAAAGCGGGTCTGGCGACCGACCAGCGCCTTGCCTTCATATTCGGCGAGCATGATGACGACGGGGTCGGTGCGCGGAAAATGTTCTTTCCCGCAATTGCCGCATTTGCGGCCCCATCCGGCGCGGAACATTTCCGTCAGATGTCCGCATTTACCGCAGAAACGGTGGCCATTATGCCATTCGATCAGGCTGCGCGCTGTTCCGTACAGCGCCGCATCCTCGCCCGACAGCAGCGGCAACAGCCGCATGACAGTGCGCGAGCGCGCACCGATGCGCGCGCCGGCGGCGGCTTCGCAGATCGAAACGCGGGACGCCCGCGTCGTCCAGTCCGAGCAGCAGCAGCGCGCGGTCGTCGGCGGGGTCGAGCGCTTCCCAGCGCAGTCCGCCGCCCTCGCCCGGCACGAAGTCGATGCCGTCGAGTACCAGGCAGCGCGCGCGCGGGTCCGCCGCCGCAGCGGCAAACCTCGCCGCATCGCTGCGTAGCGGATCGGCACGGTCGAGCCACGCGCCGGTGAACCCCAGCGGCAACGGCATCAGGCGATAACGTCCTTGAAGAAAGTCTCGCCGAATTTTTCCTGAAACGGCAGCGCGCCCGATGGCCTATATTGCGCATAGCCCGCGGCGCGATAGCCCAGCCCGCGGTGGACGAAACCGATCGTGCCCGCGGCGCCCGCCCAGCCAAAAATGCCCTCGCCACCGGGCGAGGTGGGCAGCGACACCCGGCCGCCGGCGCCAAAACCCTCGCCGTCGATGAAGGTGCCCTTGCGATCGACGCTGTCGGCCAGCAGGTTCGACATCGCGAGCCGCGCCGTTTCCGCCTTCATCACGCGAACGCCGCCAGTCGCGCCCTCGCCCAGCAACATCGCCAGGAAACGATCGTAGTCGCGCGCACTCGACACCAGCCCGCCGCCGCCGAACGGATAGGGCGGCGGATCGAGATAGATCGAACTGGTCGCGGGATCGAAGGGGATCAGCGCGCCGCCATAGGGCGCATAGTTGGTGGTGAAGCGCCCGACATCCTTTGCCGCGACCATGAAGCCGGTGCTTGTCATGCCGAGCGGGTCGAACAGCCGCTGTTTCAGGAATGCGTCGAACGGCTGGCCCGACACGACCTCGATCAGCCGCCCCATCAGGTCGAGGCTGATCGAATAGCTCCACTTGGTGCCGGGTTCGTAAACCAGCGGCAGCGCCGCGAGCCGGTCGGCCATTGCCGCCAGGCTGGGCGCGGGGGTAACCGACGCGAAACCCGGGATCGGCAGGCGACTGGCCGAGCCGCCGACGATGCCGGCATCGTCATAGGCCTTTTTGATCGGGCCCTTCTGGATGATATTATAGCCGAGCCCCGCGGTGTGGGTGAGCAGGTGGCGTACCGTGATCGCAGCCTTCGCGGGGTGCAGTGCGGTGATCGACCCGTCGGGGGTGTCCTGAACCTGCATCTTGGCAAAAGCCGGCAGGAAATCTGCGATCGGCTGATCGAGTTTCATCTTGCCGTCCTCGATCAGGATCATCGCGGCCATGCCCGCGATCGGCTTGGTCATCGAATAGACGCGCCACAGCGAATTGGCATCGACCGGGGTGGGGATGTCCAGGGCCAGATTGCCCGCGCCGATCAATGCGGCCTCCTGCGCGCCGAAGCCCAGCGACACCAGCATGCCGGCGACCTTCTTGGACGCGACATAGTCTTCCACCTGCGCGTGGTGGCGGGATAGAGCGCCGCCCCGTCGACCTTCCACGCCAGCGCGGCGCGCGGGAGCAGCGCGGCGCCGCCGCCCAGCGCGATGCTGCCCAGCAGCGTTCGGCGCGAAACCATCATGTTCATCTGCGTCTCTCCAGCATCATTTTGTCGATCAGCTTGCGATAGAGCGTCGGCAGCCCCGCCGCGTCAAGGTCCGAGATCGGCCACCATTCGCCTTCCGCTGCGGCACCGGAGGTTTCGGGGTGAGCTTCGCGGCGCACCAGCGTCAGCGTCAGGTCGAAATGGGTGAAGCCATGATCGACCTCGGCGATGCCCGACTCGGTTGGACGCGTATCGGTCCAGTTGCCGCCGGGCAGCGCGCGCATCCCGCCGAGCATCCCCTTGTCGGGGCGGCGGACGAGCCATATCCGCGCGTCGCGTTCGATCCAGTGGGCCACCCCGTGGCGATGCGGCTTGGCCTTTTTGGGCGGCTTGACCGGCAGGCGCTCGACATCGGGCCGACCGCGCGCGCGGCAATCGGCCATTAGCGGACAGATGGCGCAGGCGGGGTTTCGCGGGGTGCAGATGGTCGCGCCCAGATCCATCAGCGCCTGCGCAAAATCGCCGGGGCGATCGGTGGGCACGAGCGGCGCCAGCGCGGCGCGGATTTCACGCTTCGCCAGCGGCAACGGCGTTTCGATCAACCGGTGGCGCGCCATCACCCGCTCGATATTGGCATCGACGACGATCGCGGCGCGGCCAAAGGCGATCGCCGCCACCGACGCCGCCGTATAGTCACCGATCCCCGGCAGCGTGCGCAAGGCGGCCTCGCTATCGGGAAAGCGTCCGCCATGATCGCCGACGACGGCGCGGGCGCAGGCGAGCAGGTTGCGCGCCCGGGCATAATAGCCAAGCCCCGCCCAGGCGGCCATGACGTCTGCATCGTCCGCTGCCGCCAGGTCGGCGACCGTCGGCCAGCGCTCGGTGAAGCGCGCAAAATAGCCCGCGACCGCGGCGACCGTGGTCTGTTGCAGCATGACCTCGGCCAGCCACACCCGATAGGGATCGGGCACCGCGTCGCTGCCCGGCGCGATCCGCCACGGCAGCACCCGCGCCGCATGGTCGTACCACGCGAGCAGGCGGCCTGCGAAGTTGCCAATTATGTCGGAAGTCTGGACGCTCACCCCCCGCCTATGGCATGGCACCCGCCATGACGAAAGACGCGGCAACAGACGCGCCGGCCAAAAAGGCAAAGGCGAAGGGGAAGGCGAAAACCGCCAAGCCGGCGCCGCGCGCCTATGAACGCCCGCGCGGCGGCGAAGCGCGCATGATTTCCGACCTCGTCCCCGAAATCGGCCGCGCCGCCTTTCGCAAATTCGGCTTTATCCAAAGCTCGGTGGTCAGCCGCTGGCGCGAGATCGTCGGCGACCGGATGGCCGATGTGACCCAGCCCGCGATGATCCGCTTTCCGGTCGGCGCCAAAGCCGGCGGCACGCTGCACCTGACGATCAGCGGCGCGCATGCACCGATGCTGCAACATGTCGCGCCCGACATCCTTGCCGCGGTCAACCGCTTCTTCGGCTATGCTGCCGTGGCCCAGGTCCGCATGACGCATGGCGCGGTCACCCCCGCCGCGCCCGTTCAGCCGCCGGCAATGCTCAAACCCGTACCCGCCGAACTGGGTGACAGCTTGCGCGATATCGGCGATCCCGAATTGCGAACGGTGCTCGAACGCATGGCGTCTGGACTGGCGTCAGCGCCGAAACTCCCCCGGATCAGTTGAAGGACCCGCGACGATGTCCGCATTTGAAGACCCGCTTTTCGATCGCCGCACCGCGGTGCTGGCGCTGTCGGGCGCCGCGCTGACCCTGCTCGCCGCGACCCCGGCCAAACCCGCCCTGTGGTCGTCGACGGTGACGACCAGTTCGATCGGCGCGCATGTCGCCGGCAACCCCGCCGCGAAAGTCCGGCTGGTCGAA
The DNA here is from genome assembly GCA_965283845.1 of Sphingomonadaceae bacterium. Taxonomy (GTDB): domain Bacteria; phylum Pseudomonadota; class Alphaproteobacteria; order Sphingomonadales; family Sphingomonadaceae; genus Sphingopyxis. Next base: position 291,831 of record CBDIQD010000002.1, on the reverse strand, counting down.
TATTTCAGCTATACCTGTCACATCTGCGCCGATTTCGCCAAGCTCGGCTCGGCACCGCTCAAGACGCAATATATCGACCGCGGTCTGATCCTGTTCGAATATCGCAACCTGGTGCGCGATCCGGTCGATATGACCGCGGCGCTACTCGCGCGGTGCGGCGGCCCCGCCGCCTTTGCCCGCAACCATCAGGCGATCTTTGCCGCTTTCCCGACGTGGATCGCCAAGGTGACGAAAGCGACCGACGCACAGAAGACCAGCTGGTTCGAAGGCACCACCGGGCAGCGGGCGCGCAAGATCGCCGCCGACACCGGTCTGGCGGCGCTGATGCGCGGGCGCGGGTACAGCCAGGCCCAACTCGATGCGGCGCTCGACAGCGAGATCGCACAGGCCGAACTGACCGGTATGACCAATATCGGGCGCGGCGCCGACCGGGTTCAGGGCACCCCTTCCTTCTTCATCAACGGTCGCAATGCCGAAGTCACCGCGTGGCCGGCGCTGAAATCGAAACTCGACCAAGCGATCAAGGGATCGTAAAAGCCTCGCCACTTCAGTTTCCGGAGAACATCGCATCATGACCGCATCGCTTCGTATCGCCCTTTTGTCGTCGCTCGGCGCGCTTGCCCTGGCCGGTTGCGGCGGCGCCACCGACACATCGAAGGAACAGGATGTCGTCGCCAAGGTTGCTCCCCCCGCCGGCAAGACCTGGTCGCAGGTCGTGCGCGTCGATGGCGACGGCGTGGTGATGGGCAACCCCGATGCACCGATCAAACTCGAGGAATTCGGCGCCTTTACCTGCGGCCATTGCGCCCAGTTCGCCAAGGATTCGCACGAAGAGATCAAGCGCGATTTCGTCGATACCGGCCGCGTTTCGTACAAGCTGACCCCGTTCATGCTCCACCCGGTCGACGCCATCGCCGGCGCGATCGTCAAATGCACCGGCCCCGATCGTTTCTTCCCGCTCGCCGACGCGACCTTCCTCGAGCATGAGGCGTTCATCGAAGGCGCGCAAAAGCCGCAGCCGGGGATCGAAGAAGCCATGAAGCTGCCGCCCGCGCAGCGTTTCACCGCGCTCGCCAAGGGCTGGGGCATCGATCAATTCTATCAGCAGCGCGGCGTTCCCGCCGCGACGATCCAGCAGTGCCTGGGCAAAGTCGAGAATGTCGAGGCGATCGAAAAGGGCACCAACGCCGGGGTCGAGAAATATCAGATTACCGGCACGCCGACCTTCGTCATCAACGGCCAGGTCGCCGAAGGCATCGCCGCCTGGGGTCCGCTGCGCGACCGCCTGCGCACGATGGGCGCGCGCTGATTTCTCTTTCGTCATGCCGGGCTTGACCCGGCACCCGCCTTTTTCTTCAAGAAGGCAGGCCCCGGATCAAGTCCGGGGTGACGAAGAAGGGAAGCGACCCCCTTGCGGCTCCCCCGCCCGCGCGGCATGACGGCGGACAGGGGGAAATGTGACACCGACGTTGCAACATCCGCGATTCGATAAACTGCACGGGGGCCGCCCGTGCAGATAAAACGGCTGCGCCTGACCGGTTTCAAATCCTTCGTCGAACCGACCGAACTGCGCATCGAACCCGGGCTGACCGGCGTCGTCGGTCCCAATGGCTGCGGCAAATCCAACCTGCTCGAGGCGATCCGCTGGGTGATGGGCGAATCGAGCCCGAAATCGATGCGCGGCGGCGGCATGGAGGATGTGATCTTTGCCGGCACCGCGTCGCGCCCGGCGCGCGATTTTGCCGAAGTCGCGCTGCATTGCGACACCGAAGGCGCACTCGTCGCGGGGCTGTCGGACACCAGCGACGGTGACGATCTGGAAGTCATGCGCCGCATTGAGCGCGGTACGGGATCGGCATACCGCGCCAACGGCCGCGATGTGCGCGCCAAGGACGTCGCGCTGATCTTTGCCGACGCCGCGACCGGCGCGCACAGCCCGGCGCTGGTCAGCCAGGGCAAGATCGCCAATGTCATCGCCGCCAAGCCGACCGACCGCCGCGCAATGCTGGAGGAAGCGGCGGGCATCGCGGGGCTGCATGTGCGCCGCAAGGACGCCGAACAGAAATTGCGCGCGACCGAAACCAATCTGACGCGGCTGTCCGAAATCACCGCCGACATGGAGGTGCGCGCCAATGCACTGCGCCGTCAGGCACGCGCCGCCGAACGTTATAAAAAACTGAGCGACGAGATCCGCATCGCCGAGGGCCGGCTGATCTATGCGCGCTGGCGCGACGCCGCCGCCGCCGCCGATCAGGCGCGCCGCGATGCCGATGCCGCCGAGGCGGCGGTCAAGACCGCGCAGCACGAGCTGGAAACCGTCACCGCCGCGCAGGCCGAGGTCGCGATCCGCGTCGCGGCGGCGCGCGGCGATGCACAGGCGCAGCGCGACAGGCTGGCCGAGACCACCGCCACACTGGTCCGCTTGCAGGGCGAAGAGCGCGCTGCGCGCCAGCGGCAGGGCGATCTCGCGGCGCAGCAGGCGCGGCTCGCCGACGACCGCGCCCGCGAGGGCGAATTCGCGCGCGAAGCCCATACCGCGCTAACCACGCTCGATACCGAAGCGAAGTCGCTGACCCAGGACATCGCCGGTCATGATGCCGGCAAGACGGCGCTGTCCGACGCCAACCTGGCAGCGCAGGCACGACTGCGCGACGCCGAGGTCGCTTTGGCGCAGGCGCGCGGCAAAGCCGCGAGCGAAGCCGCCGACCGCCGCATCGCGGTATCCGGGCGCGACAGCGCCGAAACCGCGGTCCGCCGCATCGCCACTGACAAGGCGCGCATCGATGCCGACATCGCCGCGCTCGGCGACAGCGCTGCGCTGACCGCCGCGCTCGCCGACAGCGTGAAGACCGCCGAAGCCGCCGAGACCGCGATCGCCGCCGCCGAAGCCGCGCTGAACGCCGCCGAGGCCGAGCGCGAAAAGACCGCCGCCGACCTTACCGGAATCGAAGCGGGCCTCGCCGAAGCGCGCGCCGCGCTGGCCGCGCTCGATGGCGAGGCGGCGACGCTCGAACGCGCGCTCGCCGCCTCGCGCAGCGGCGACAGCCGATCCTCGACCAGCTGCAGCGAACACGGCAGCCTCGAAGCCGCGCTCGCCGCCGCGCTTGGCGACGACCTCGACGCCGGGACCGATGGCGCCGCCGCGCGCAGTTGGGGCGGCGCCGACACGCCGAAAGGCGATCCCGCCTTGCCCGCCGGCACCAGCTCGCTCGCCGAATAGCGAGCAGCTCGCCGCGCCGAGGCGGCTCGCCCGGCGCCGCGGCCGCGAGCGATCAGCCATCGCCGTCGGCCATGCGCCACGTCACGACCGACGGCGTGATGCGCCGCTGGGACGGCTTCGTCACGCGCGGCGACGGCGCGACCGCGACCAGCTGTTGCAGCGCCAGAACCGCCTCGACGTGCTTGCCGCGCAGCGTCCACGGTCGAAGGCGCAGGACGGCCAGCACGCGATCGCCGCTGCGCGCGACGGCGCGGCGGGCGCACCGGCCGCGGCATTGGCGCGCAAGGCTCGTCCAGCGCCAGCGATGATCGTGCGCCGACGCCTGCGCCACGCTGCGGCGCTCGACCGCACGGCAACACCGCGCGCGCTGTTGCGACCGCCGCGTGGGCGAAATCGCCGAGGCCGCAAAGATCCGCCGACGCGCTCGCGGTGCAAGAGGCCGCGCTCGCCGCGTTACCCGACGACAGCATCGCGCGCGCCGCGCTAGAGGCCGAAGAGCGGGCGGCCGAACGCGCCCGCACCGATGCAGCGACCGCACGCGATGCGCTGGCGGCGCACGAATGGACGCTCGCGGCGCTGAGCGAGCGGCAGGCCGTGGTGACCGCCGAGATCAAGAGCTGGAAAGCGCGCGCCGGCGAGGCGGCGCGGCGCGTGACCGAGATGGACAAGCGCGCCGACGCGCTGACGAACGAGGCGGCGAAGCTTGCCGACGTTCCCGCACAGCTTGCGCAGCAGCGCGCCGCTGCGGAGGCGGAACAGGCCGATCTGCGTGAAAAAGTCGCCGCAGCCGAAGCACAGGAACGCGCCGCCGAGGCCGCCCTGCGCGAGGCCGAAACCGCGCTCAATGCCATCCGGGAACGCGTCGCCGCCGCGCGCGAAACCCGCGCCGGTGCCGTGGCGCGCTCCGAAAATGCCGAACTGCGGCGGATAGAGATGGGCCGCCTGTCGGGCGAACGCTTCGAATGTCCGCCGCCGCTGCTCCCGCAAAAGGCCGGGTTCGACGGCGACAGCGTCCGCGACGCGAGCCACGAATCGGCGCAACACGACCGCCTGATCGGCGACCGCGAGCGGCTCGGTCCGGTCAATCTTGTTGCCGCCGACGAACTGCTCGAGCTCGATAGCGAGCGCGAGAAGAGCGCTGCCGAAATCGAGGAGCTGACCCAGGCGGTCAACCGCCTGCGCGGGTCAATCGGCAACCTCAACCGCGAAGGCCGCGTCCGGCTGCTCGCCGCGTTCGAGGCCGTAAACGGCCATTTCCAGCGGCTGTTCACGACACTGTTCGATGGCGGTCAGGCGCATCTCGAACTCGTCGATTCGGACGATCCGCTCGAGGCCGGCCTCGAAATCATGGCGCAGCCGCCGGGCAAGCGCCTCGGCACGCTGACCCTTTTGTCGGGCGGGGAACAGGCGCTGACCGCGGTCGCGCTGATCTTTGGCTTGTTCTTGACCAATCCGGCGCCGATCTGCGTCCTCGACGAGGTCGACGCACCGCTGGACGACGCCAATATCGAGCGCTTCTGCGACCTGCTCGACCGGATGACGCGCGAGACCAACACCCGCTATCTGATCGTCACCCACAATGCGGTGACGATGGCGCGCATGCACCGTCTGTTCGGAGTGACGATGATCGACAGGGGCGTCAGCCGGCTGGTGTCGGTCGATCTGGGCGCCGCCGAGGAACTGCTCGCGGCGGAATAAGCTAGGGCGCCGTGCCGACCACCAGCATCGCCGCGAACACCAGCAGCCCGGCAAAGCGGTTGCTGCGAAATTTGGCGAGTGCGTCGTCGCCATTGGCCGGATCGAGCGTCACCACCTGCCCGGTGAAATGCAGCGCCGCCGGCACCAGCGCCACTCCGTCCCAGGCCGCCCCCACCAACACGCCGCCCCAACCGGCAAGCGCAAAGGCATAGCAGAGCGCAACCCCGCCGCGCACATGCCCGCCCATCGCCCGCGCGCTCGACTTCACGCCGATCAGCATGTCGTCCTCGATGTCCTGCAGTGCATAGATGGTGTCGTAACCGATCGACCCACGCGATGCAGCCGGCATAGAGCACAGAACGCTGCCAGCCGGCTATGCGCACCGTCCGACCGCCGACCCAGGCGACGAGCGCGCCCCAGCTGAACACCAGCCCGAGCCAGGCCTGCGGCCACCACGTGATCCGCTTCATGAACGGATAGGCCGCGACCAGCGCCAGAGAGCCGATGCGCGATCAGCGCCGAAAGCAGGTTGAGCTGGACCAGCACCACCAGCCCGATCGCGCACAGCGCCAGCAGCCAGCCCCAGGCGGCCTTGAGGCTCACCGCGCCGCTCGCCAGCGGGCGCCGGCCAGCAGGGCCAGCGCGTCGAGATCGGCGCCAGCCGCTTCGCTGGCCTCGATACCGCCGCCGGCGTGCGGGCCGGCACAGCATCCACAGCGCCAGATCCCATTGCGCAATCAATCCGCCCGACAAAGCCAGTCCATAAATGCAGGGCCAATAGAGCAGCCACCAGCCGATCGGCCGATCGAACCGCGCGAGCAGCGCATAGGGGCGCACCGCGGCGGGCAGCAACGCCATGAAACCACGAAGCTGGCTGTCGGGAGGATGGGCGGCGGTCATCGGCAAATGCCCGATAGCACCCGCTGCGCCGACGATAAATGCCTGATTGTGCGGGCCGACCCGCCGCGATCAGCAGAGCGCGGGAGTCGCCGCCGGGGCGGGATTGTACACGCCGGTGCCGTTCTGCCCCTGCAGATCGCGGCCTTCGCGGATGTTGAACCCGGCAACTTCACGGATCCGTTTCGACTGAAACCATTGGCCCCAGAGCAGCGATTTATAGTCGTAGGTGACCTCGACGAGCATGATCGCGGTGCCGCTCGCCGCATTGGCCCCGACGCCGGCGAAGCCCGTTCCCGTGGCTCCCGTGCCCTGCGGGCCATAAACCGACGTCACCGGCAGGTCGCCGTAGCACCGCTGCCAGTGAATCCACTGGCCGCCATCGGGATTGCGTTCGATGCTCGACAGGATGACCCGGCCGTTTGCTTTGAAATCCATGCCGCGCGACTGTTCGAAAACGCCGGAAAATACTTCATTGATGTCGGTTTCGCGCACGCGCGGCAGCGACAGGCTGCTTCCAAGGCGATACGCGCCGCAGGCCCTCAACTTGCAGGCCCAGCTGGCTGACCCGGGTCTGGGCCAACACCAGATTGGCATATTCGATACCGCCAAAGCCGATCATGCACAATATCGGCACACAAAAGGCGACTTCGATCATCACCACGGCACCGCTGTCGCGCGCCAGGCGAACCATGCCCGCGGTGGTCCGGCGACGTGCCAACCGGAGTTTTCGATTCAGGAACCGGATCATGTGCAGATAACCTTTTTCGTCGAGGTCGCAGCATTATAGGGCTGGTTGCGCAACACCGTGGTCGCAGCGAGCGAGACTTGCTGGGACTGCCCCAGCATTTTCCACACGGGCAGGACGCGGGCCACTCTTACCGTCGCGGTGTAAACGACGACGTCTTCGGCGCCGCCATTGCCGGTCTGGCCGCGATCGGAATCCCAATTGCCGTTGCCATTGACGTCCTCGAAGCATTCGCCGCTGTCATACTGGCCGTTGCCGTTCTGATCGGTGAACGCTTCAGGGTCGCCGACTTCGCTATAGCTGTCATAGGCTTTGCGGTTGAAGGTGACCGTGCCTTGCGGGAACACGTTCTGAACCTGATCGCGCACCCGGTTGTCGAGCACCGTCTGATTGAGCGCATTGCCCTCCAGCGTCGCGGCGCGCGCCGAATTGTTGACCACGCCCTGCAGCGTATTCTTGGCATAAATCTGCCAGGTGAAATCGAAAATCCCCATTAGGATCAGCAGGAACAGCGGCGCGGTCAGCGCAAATTCGACGATCGCATTGCCCTGATCGTTGCGGCGCAGGCGGCGCCAGAGGCCCCGGCCGGTCATTGCGACAACCTCAATTTGGAAATTTGCCGGGCGATCGCCTGGAAATTATCGTTGAGCTGGGCGGCGTTGTTCGCCTGATACGCTTTGCCCGGCGTCGCGCAGTTGGTCAGCGAAGTGTTCAGCGAGACGCCAAAGCTCACCACCCAAATGGTAATATTCTTGGCCTTCGCCTTTTCACACAGTTGCGCGAAACGGTTGTTGTGGCGGGTCGTCAGATCGGAATCGCTGGAGCCACCGACACGCTTGAAGGTCCATTCATAGCCCTGGAAGCTCAGATTGCCCATGTTCGCCGACATGTCGCCGTCGGTCATGAACACGATGTGGCGGCTGATCGGACGGTTGTTCGGCGCGGTGGCATTTTCGTCAGCAAACATGCCGTCACCCGACAGCATCCGCGCGCCCCAGACCATGCCGGCGTCATGATAGGTACCGCCGACGGGCTGGAGCGAATCGATATAAGTGTTGAAGCTCGACCGGTCGGCCGCGGTCTGTGTGGTCAGCTTCATCGCCGGGACGGGGCAAACACCCCAGCCGTTGCTCCAATATTTGGAATAACGCTGCCAGTTGCCGTTGGTGCCGCTGTCTTTGGTGACGCTGGTGTAGTTCACCGTACGGGCGCTGGTCGTCGAAGACGGCGTGCTGCCCGGGCCGCTGGCGCGTGGGAACGATATTTCAGGGATCAGCAGTTTCCATTTCGTATCGTCATCGCTGGTCGGCGCGGAGTCGATGTCCATGTCCAAGGCCGTGGATGGCGCCGCAGCATTTGACGCAAATGCCGTTGTCTTGCGCTCGATCACGCAGCCGCCCCAAGTCGCCGCATAGGCGGCTCCGAAGTCGCCGGTGGTCGTATTGACGGCGGTACCGTCCTTCGCCGTCGACACGTCGAACGTGTAGTCGTCATAGATGTAATTTTGCCGGCGCTCCTCGGTCACGGTCTGCGCCTGCGAGCGAATATACTCCATCGTCCGCTGCTGTTCGCGGCAGGTGTCCGGACTCGTCGTCCACACATAACGATATTGGGTATAGCGATAGGGCTGGTTGGAATTCTGGTTCGTAACGCGATAGTCGTCGCCCGTCGTCTGACCGGTTTGCGCCGCCGTCGCCGAACCAAAGGTCGTCGCGGTCGTGGCGGTTTTGGTCGTTGCGGGGCAGGTCGTGGCGTTTTTGCCCGTAATCGTCGCGCCATTGTTCGCCCAGTCGAGGCCAGCGACCACATACGGGGATCCGTTGGTCGGCGAACCATTATTGACCGTCGTCGCATTGACCCAGGTCGGCGCCTGCGCTGTGCGCGACGGCAGACGGGTCGAGTCTGACAACCAGGATGGGTTCTTGGCGTAAAGGATCGCGCCGACGTTCGCGGTCGAACTGTAAGGGACGACGCCGAACCGCAGGCGGCCGTCGCCGACGTCCGCGGTGGTCAGCGTGTCGAAAAAGTCCATCGTCGCGTCTTTGAGCGCGGTGATGCGGTTGACCGAGTCGCCCGAATTGGTCTGCGCCATCGATCCGGTGACGTCGAGCACCATCATCACGTCGGCGTTGGAAATTTCCAGCTTCGCGGTGCAATTCACCGCGAGGTCGAATTTCTGGTAATTGAAAAGCTGCATCAGCGCGGTGGGCAAGGTGGCCGAGGCGGTGCCCCTGACGTTCGACGACCCTTCGGCCTGCGACGAAAAGCTCACGCCGCTGCTGCCATAGGCGTTGGACGCGTAGTTGAAGTTGAACATCTTGTTCGCTTCGGCCTGCGCGGTGGACGAATAGGTGCCGCCCGACATTGCGCGGCGACCGGCGAGCACGCCGGCGTCGCAAGCCTGTTGCAGGCGCAGCTGCGCCATATAGGCGCGCCCGACATCGACCCCGGCGCCGACAAAGCCGATCACCGGCAGAATGGCTGCCGCGGTCAGGAACATCGCGTTGCCGCGCCGATCGCGCAAAAGCTTGTTGGTGCCCAGCCGCAGCCGGCCGAATACGGTCCCTCGCATGGTCTAACCCCTCTTGGTCCAGACACACGGCCCACTACAGATGCGTGGCTGGCATCCTGCACCTAGGCGGGAACTGCTTACCAAACCGCTAATCCCCGACCGCGGCTTATGCGCTCCAAACCGCCAATTTGACCCGGATCGGGACAGATAGGCCGTGTCGCGGCAGACGGATGCGCAAAATATCTCCATCTGCTATCGACCGGCGCATGCCTGCGACTCCTGCCTGGCCGCCCGCCAGCACGCCCCGTCTGTTTGTCGATTTGCCGCTGGGGCCCGATGCCGCACCGGCGATCGACGGTCCTGCGGCGCATTATTTGCTTGGCGTCATGCGGTTGAAGGTTGGCGACCCGATCCTGTTGTTCGACAATCGCAGCGGCGAATGGCTGGCGGTGGTCGCCGACGCGGCAAAACGATCGCTGACGCTGCGGATCGAACGCCAGACGCGCGCCATCGAACCGGTGCCCGACCTGTGGCTGTGCTTTGCGCCGGTCAAAAAGGCGCGGCTCGACTGGATCATCGAAAAGGCCACCGAACTCGGCGTCGCTCGGCTGCAACCGGTGATCACCGACCGCACGATCGTCGAACGCGTCAAACGCGAACGGCTGGAAGCGCAGATCATCGAGGCGTGCGAACAATGTGGCCGCACCGCGCTCCCGGCGCTCGCCGAACCCGTCAAACTGCCGCAATTGATCAAAGATTGGCCGGAGAACCGTCTGTTGCTGTTTGCCGACGAAGCGGGCGGAACACCAATGGCGCGCGTCGCGGCCCCCGCCCCCGCCGCAATTCTGACCGGCCCCGAGGGCGGATTTACGGCGCGCGAACGCGAATTGTTGCTGAGCGTCGCCGCGGTGCGCCGCATCGCGCTGGGGCCGCGCATCCTGCGCGCCGAAACCGCCGCGATCACGGCGATCAGCCTATGGATGGCGCAGCATGGCGACTGGAGCGGCGACGCCTGAGCGGCCGAAGCTGTGTCATTGCCGTACAGAATCACGACCAAGTCGCCGATTTTAACCGCATATTAGCTATGCACGGGCATAGCGGCGCCATGCAACGGCGGGACCAGAGCCGATACCGCTGGCGTGGGGGCCAGTGTTTGCAGTCTGTACGAGCATTGCTGATGCTCGTCTGGCTCGCGCTGGCGCTCGTCGCCAATCCAGCCGCCGCGCAGACCAGCACCACCTACAGCAACACCGCCCCCGCCGCGATCAACGAAACCGCGACCCCCTGCACCGCGCCGCTGGTGCGCAGCTTTGCGGTGGCTGCCAACGCGCAGGTCACCGACGTCAATATCGGGGTGCAACTGGCACACACCTATCGCGGCGACATTCGCGCGACGCTGATTTCGCCGACCGGTACCGTCGTCAATCTGATCACCAATGTCGGCACCGGAGCGGACAATCTGAATGTGCTGTTCGACGACAGCGCAGCGACCAGCGTTTCGACGCACACCGCAAACGATAACACGGCCGCAGCGCCGCCCTATCAGCGCAGTTTCCGTCCCGAAGCTTCGCTGGCCAGTTTTAACGGCGAAGGTTCGGCGGGCACTTGGCAGCTGACGATCTGCGATTCGCTGAACAGCGACAGCGGCACCTTCACGCGCACCGACCTTATATTCGGCGACGGCACCGATCGGGCCGTCCGCCGACCTGTCGCTGACCAAGTCGGTCAGCAATGCGGCGCCGGCGCCGGGAGCCAGCATCAATTATGTGCTCAGCGTCACCAACGCGAGCGGTTCGGCGCTAACCGCCACCGGCGTGACGGTGCAGGATACGCTGCCCCCAGGTTTCACCTTTGCCAGTGCGTCGGGGTTCGGCAGCTACAATAGCGCGACCGGCGTGTGGACGGTCGGCAGCATCCCGGCTGGGACCACCCGCACCCTGACGATCACCGGCACCGTCGCTGCGACAGCGGGCGCGACGGTGACCAATATTGCCGAGGTCAGTGCCTCGTCGGCGAGCGATTTCGATTCGACCCCCGGCAACGGCGCGGCGGGCGAAGACGATTATGATACCGCCAGCTTCACCGTGTCGGGTACGCGTGCGGCGGGAACCCCGCCGACGCTGGTTTGCCCGGTCGGCGCTACGCTCCACGACTGGGACAGCGTCGCGTGGGCGGCAGGGACGACCAGCGGCAGCTATGCCCTCACCGCGATCGGCACGATGAATTTCAACATCGGGATCAGCGGCGGTGCGTTCCTGAACAACACCACCTATGGCGGGCAATCGCCGACCCGCCAGAACGTGGTCACCGGCGGGTTCACCCCCGCGCAATTTTCGATCTTTCAGATCGTCGATTTCACAAGCCAGTCGGGCGCGGTGACCACGACGATGACGCTGCCGACGGCGGTTCCCGGCGCCCAGTTCCGCGTTTTCGACATCGATTATGCGGCAGGCCAGTTCGCCGACCGCCTGACCGTCACCGGCAGTTTCAACGGATCGCCGGTGACCCCCGTGCTGACCAATGGAGTCGCCAATTATGTCATCGGCAACAGCGCCTATGGCGACGCCGCGTCGGCCGACGCCAGCGCGAACGGCAATGTCGTCGTTACCTTTTCTGCGCCGGTCGACACGATCGTCGTCACCTATGGCAGCCACAGTCTGGCGCCGAGCGATCCGGGCCAGCAGGGCGCGGCGATCCACGACATCAGATTCTGCCGTCCGACCGCCAACCTGGCCATCGCCAAGACGAGCAGCGTCGTCAGCGACCCGGTCAACGGCGCGACCAATCCGAAGGCGATCCCCGGCGCGGCAATGCGCTATTGCATCCTGGTCACCAACAATGGCAGCGGCACCGCGACCGGTATCGCCGTCGCCGACCCATTGACCCCGACCATGCGCCTGCATCCGCGAGGTCGCTGCGCACGGCACCATCGAGCTGGCGGCCGCCGTGGTTGGAGACGATGATGCCGTCGGCGCCGCGGCGGCGATCCGTCCGGCGCATCGTTCGGCGCCGCCACGGTGTCGGCGACCGCCCCGACCCTCGCGCCCACCGCCGCGCTGGCGATCGCTTTCAATGTAACGGTCAACTGATGCCGCCGCCGACCCGCATCGCGCGCCTTTGCGCCATGCTGCTCGCGGCGATGGCGGCAACCGCCCCTGCCATAGCGCAACGCGTGATCGTCAACCCGTCCTTCGAAGCGAACGATCCGCAAGGCCCGGGCGCCGCCAATTACGAAATCTATCCCAATGGATCGGTCATTGGCTGGGACTCTGCGTCGGGCGAAATCGAACTGTGGGATACAAACTTCCAGGGCGTTCCAGCCTATGCGGGATCGGTATTTGCCGAAATGAACGCCAATGTGCCCGGCGCGCTCTATCAGAATATCTGCATGGTCAATGGCGAGTCGATCGGCTGGACCTTTGCCCACCGCGCCCGTTCGGGCGGCCCCGCGACCCAAACCGCGCGCTTCCAGATCGCCAACGCTTCGGGCACCCAGCTTCAGGCGCTGGCGTCGCAATCCTCGACCGTCAACAATGTGTGGAACGTCAACACCGGATCGACGACCTATTCGGGTCCGTCGGGGGTCCAGCGCGTCCAGTTCATCACCACCGATCCGGGCAGTTTCGGCAACTTCCTCGATGACATCCGGATCACGCTCAACCCCTTCATCGAGCTATCGACCGCTTCGGCGTCCGGCGTGGAATCGTTGGCCACCGCCAATCTGCCGACGCTGACCGTCAACGGCACGCTGTTCACCGCGCGCACGGTAAACGTCAGCATCACCGGCGGCACCGCGACGCTGGGCAGCGATTACACGACCCCCGGCGGCGGCGCGAGCTTCACCGTCACTGTCCCCGCCGGCACCTATCAGAACGTTGCGGTGCCGCTGGGTATCCAGATTGTCGACGACGCCGTGACCGAGGGCAGCGAGACGATCCAGATCGCGCTCAACACCGGCACCGGCTACACCGTGTCGAGCACGTCGAGCTGCGGCGGCGCGGCGCGGACCGCCAGCACCTATACGATCACCGACAATGATTCGCCGGTGGTGCTGGCCAAGACGTGGACGAACGGGATCGCCGGCGACGCGGTCAGCCTGACGATGTCGGGCGGGCTGCTGCCGACCGCCGGCAGCTCGACCGTCGGCGGATCGACGACCAACGCGACGATGGTCGCGGTGGCGGGCAACACGCTGACCCTGACCGAAGCGTTCACCACCGGCGCGGCGGCCAATTACAACAGCAGCATCGAATGTCGCCGCAACAGCGACAATGTCGCCGTCGCGACCGCCGGCACCGGGCTCAGCCGCACCGTCGTGATGCCCTCGGGCACCTCGTTCGTGCTCTGCGTGATATTCACGGTGCTGACCACGCTGGTGGTGCGCAAGACCTACGGCATGCAGAGCGAGGTCGAACAGCACGGTTCAGACCAGCGGCCTGATCAACAACGCCAACCTGGCCTCGGTCGCCAACAGCGTCAACGAAACCGACACCAATGCCGCGGTTACCGTCTATGCCGCCGAAAGCGCCGCGCTGACCGAGACGTTCACTGTCGGCGACGGCGCCAACTATGCGCAGGCGCTCGCCTGCACCGGCAATGCGACCGCGCTGGCCGGCAATGTCCTAACGGTGAACCCCGCCGACACCGCGATCGTCTGCACCTTTACCAACAGCCGCGTCGCGCAGCAGCTGCGACTGGCCAAGCTGTGGTCGGGGGCGACGACCGGCCACACCGCCAGCGCCACGACGAGCGGCGGCACCTCCAGCGCGACCTTCAGCTCGACCGCCCCGACCGCGGCCAGCGGCACGCTTGTCACCGTGCGCGCGGGCGATGTCGTCACCCTGCCCGCCGAGACCTATGGCGGCGGCGCCACCGCTGCGCTGTATAATGCCACCGTCGAATGCACCGGCGGCAGCCCGCTCGCGAGCGGCGCGACCGGCCGCACGCTGACGATCCAGGGCAGCGCGACAACGACCATCTGCACTTATACCAACGCCTATGTCCTGCCGCTGGCGATCGCCAAGACGTCGATCGCTTACAGCGACCCGGTGAACGGGCTGACCAATCCCAAACTGATCCCCGGCGCGCTGGCGACCTACAGCCTGACCGTTTCAGCGCCGGCGGGGACCAGCCCGACCAGCAATAGCGTGATCGTCACCGACGCGATCCCATCGAACCTCAGCCTGTTTGTCGGCACTTACGCGCCCGGCCCCGGCCCGATCGCTTTCACCGCCGGCGGCAGCGGGCTGACCTATAGCTTCACCAGTCTGGCGAGCGGCGCCGACGATCTGGAGTTTTCGAACAATGGCGGCGCCAGCTGGACCTATGCGCCGACCGCCGATGCGAATGGCGTCGATGCCACCGTCACCCATGTCCGCGTCCGGCCGAAGGGCGCGATGGCGCCGGGGTCGAATTTTACCATCAACCTGCGCGCGCTGGTGAAATAGGAGGGTGAAATAGCGCCGCTTACAGCCGCGACATTTCTAAACCCCCGCCATGAGCACAAAAACAGTTTCGAATCGCAACGAACCCGTCATCGAGAACCGCGACCAGCTCGTTGCCGCGATCGCCAAGGGGGAGAAACCCAAGGAACGGTGGCGCATCGGCACCGAGCATGAGAAATTTGTTTACTGCCGCAACCACCGCGCGCCGAGCTACGACGAACCCGGCGGCATTCATGATTTGCTGATGGCGCTCACCCGCTTCGGCTGGGAACCGGTGATCGAGGGCGGCAAGGTGATTGCCCTGGCAGGCAGCGACGGCACAGTCAGCCTCGAACCCGCAGGTCAGCTGGAGCTGTCCGGCGCGCCGCTCGAAAATCTGCATCAAACCTGCGCCGAAACCGGCCGTCACCTCAAACAGGTCAAAGAGGTCGGCGCCGAACTCGGTCTCGGCTTCCTGGGCGTCGGAATGTGGCCCGACAAGACGCGCGGCGAACTGCCGATCATGCCCAAAGGCCGCTACAAGATCATGCTCGACCATATGCCGCGCGTCGGCACGATGGGGCTCGACATGATGCTGCGCACCTGCACCATCCAGACCAACCTCGACTATTCATCCGAGGCCGATATGGTGCAGAAATTCCGTGTGAGCCTCGCGCTTCAGCCGCTCGCCACCGCGCTCTTTGCCAGCTCTCCCTTTACCGAGAGCAAGCCCAACGGCTTCATGTCGTACCGCAGCCATATCTGGACCGACACCGATCCCGCGCGCACCGGTATGCTGCCGTTCGTGTTCGAGGATGGGTTCGGCTACGAACGCTACATCGACTATATGCTCGACGTGCCGATGTATTTCGTTTTTCGCGACGGCAAATATATCGATGCCGCGGGGCAAAGCTTCCGTGATTTCATGCGCGGCGACCTCCCCGCGCTGCGTGGCGAATTGCCGCGCATCTCGGACTGGAACGACCATCTTTCGACCGCCTTCCCCGAAGTGCGGCTCGAAGCGTTTCCTCGAAATGCGCGGCGCCGATGGCGGCCCGTGGAGCAAGCATCTGCGCGCTGCCTGCTTTGTGGGTCGGGTTGCTCTATGACCAGACCGCGCTCGATGCGGCATGGGACGTGGTCAAGGGCTGGACGATCGAGGAACGCCAGACACTGCGCGATTCGGTGCCAAAAATGGGCCTGAACGCACCGATCGCAGGCGGCGGCAAGCGTCGGCGACCTCGCGCACCGCGTCCTCGACATCGCCGCGACGGCCTCGCGGCGCGCGGCGAGGTCAATTCGATGGGCGACAACGAAGTCGGCTTCCTCGAACCGCTGCGCCGCATCGCCAAGAGCGGCAAGTCACCGGCGCACGACCTGCTCGACCGCTACGAAGGTCCGTGGGGCGGCGACCTGTCGAAAATCTACGACGAGCTCAGCTTTTAAGCGACAGGTCCGATACGCGGATCGGGTTCGAGCCGGATCAGCGGACGCTGGCGCCCGGTGAGCTTCGCGAACATGCGCGGAATGACCGCATTCGCCTGCGCCCAGTTCCAATAAGCGACATAGGCGGGATCGGCGAGCAGATGCTTTTCCTCGGTCTTGGCGCGCCAATAATAAACCCCGCTGACCAAGGCGAGCAGCGCCACGTTGCGCGCGCCCTCGACCCAGCCGCCCGTCGTCACCAGAAACGGCATCGCGCCGACCCACCAGCTCAGATTCTTTGAGATATAGGCGGGGTGGCGGGTGAACCTATACGGCCCGTGCGTCAGGATGCCGCGGTGGGTCAGATTCGAAAAACGGATGCCGAACGCCATCGTCGCCCAGCTGTAGATCGCGGTGAGCCCCGCCAGCACGATCGCCCAGGCGATCAGCAACCCCTCATGCCCTGCGAGCCAATAGCCCCAGTCGGACCCATAGACCTGATAGTCGAGCGGCCCGCCGTTCATCAGGATGAACGGCGGATAGCACACGAGCGCGGCAACCCACGCCATGCCATAGGGATTGGCGGTGCGGATGTGCGCGTCGAGCGGTTTCAGGGTCATGATGTAACCGACGGTCGCGACATGGACGTCGATCAGATAGAGGAAATTGATCGCCCACAGCCCGGTCATATAGGGGTTGGCGAGCACATCGCTCATCGGCACCGTGACCAATGCCGAGAAATTGCCCGGCACGATCGACAGCATGAAGGCGGTGAAAAACCCCTTTACCGCCCAGGCGCGCAGATGATGGCCGATCGCTCGGCCGTCGATCCGCTTGCCGGGCGCGATCAGCCAGCGGCCAAAGGCGTAACAGCCGTCGCGCGGTTCGACCATGCGGCGGTCGAGCCACAGCATGTAAGGCACAGACACGAGCAGCAGCCACGGCGCGACGGTTTCGAGCAGATTCATCGAAAAAGCGTAATTGCCCTCCCAATAATAGCGCATCGTCGCATAGATCAGCGCGATCAGCGCCCAGGTCGCCCACAGGCCGGCAAGCTTGGTCAGGCTGATATCGAGCGTCTCGCGCCACGGACGGCGTAGCGCCCAGTCGATCCCGGTCGATGGATTGCGGTGAACCTTGTCGACGAAAACCGACCACAACACCATCGGCACGCCACACGCCAGGACGCTGGCGATCGCCGAATTGGGGCCGCTCATCGGACCGCGGTCGCCCCAGTCGATTCCCAGTTGAGCGGCGATTTCGGGGGCGAATCGCGCGAGCAGCAGATAGCCGACCAGACCCGCCAGCCCGACGATGCCGACCCCGGCGCTGACCGCCGAACGCGGCCGAGCAGCGCCAGCCGGCAATGGCTTGGCCGACACGTCACCGGCGCTTGATCGGGGGGTTTCAGTCGTGGAATTCATCGGCTTCGCCCTAGCAAAAATTGGTAAGCAAGCCGTCAATATATCTGCCGATTCGCCGCGAATTTCCTGCCAGAATGACAGTGTTCCAGCCATTTGACACCGTTCACCCCGCGATGGGTTCGACTCGGCGCGAGTCGGCGGTCAAAGATTCGCCCGACCGCAAAGCGCCTGTTAAAGCGCCGATCAATCGGGGCGGAGGGCTCCTTATAACAAACAAGATGGGGTCGCCACTTGTCTTCGAAATCATCGGGTCTGCGCCACTGGCGCCAGCGCTTCTCAGCGCTGTTCCAGGACCATGAAATCTTTATTCGCACGCATGGCCATGTCCGGTTCTTGCGGATCAGCGCCGTCTGGCAAAAGCGCGTTGCGCTGATTGCCGGCATCGTCCTGCTCGCATGGGCCGGCGCGACACTGGCCGTGCTGGCCAACCAACTTCTAACCTCGGGCGAACGCGCCGAAGTTGCGCAGCAACAGGCCGCCGCCACGGCTTCCTTAGCGCGGATCGCCAAATATCGCGACAATGTCGCCGAGAAGGCGGCCGATCTTGAGGACCGGCAAGAGCAACTCGAGGAATGGTCGAAGGTCCATTTCGGCGTCGAGCCCGCAGCAGTAACGCCCCAGATCGGCACCGAAGGCGCCGCCCCGGTGGCCCCGAAAGCACCGCTCAAGACCACTTCGCTCGGCACCGGCGCGATGATCGACCCGAACCTGCCGCCCGAAGCTCAGATTCTGGCCCGGCTCGAGGCGCAGCAGGAAGATTTCGCAACCCGCCTGCTGACCGCGGTCAACGACCGCGCGACCAAGGCCGAGGGCGCCGTCGCCAAGCTCGGGATGAATCCCGCGGCGCTGGTCCGCAACGCCGCCGCCGGCCGCGGTGGTCCGTTCATTCCCTATCGCAGCCACACCGACCGCGCGAGCACGCTGGGCAAATCCTTTGCCGCGCTCGAACGCGCGCTGTTCCGCATGGAAGTGCTCGAACGCACCCTCGTCGCGATCCCGTCGGGACAGCCCGCCAATGTACTGATGCTTTCGATCGAGCTTTGGCTATCGCAGCGATCCGTTCACCGGTGCCGGTGCAATGCACTCGGGGCTCGATTTCCCCGGCCCGATGGGCTCGCCGATCCTCGCCGCCGCCCCCGGCCGCGTCGTCTATGTCGGGCAAAAGTCAGGCTATGGCAATGTCGTCGAAGTCGATCATGGTCAGGGAATTTTAACCCGCTACGCCCACTTGTCGGGCTTTACGTCGAAGGTTGGGGCACAGGTCGCCGCCGGCCAGCAGATCGCCAAAATGGGCTCGACCGGCCGTTCGACCGGCAGCCACCTGCATTTCGAAGTTCGTTTGAACGGCGTCGCGGTCAACCCGCGCCGCTTCCTGGAGGCCAAAGCCGATGTTCTCGAAGTCAAAGACGACGCCCGACAGCGAGTCGGTTCCGTCGCTGCCGTCCGCGGTGCCCGCTAAGATGGCGACCGGCGCGCGTCACACGACCTTTTCGATCTTGGGATCGGACGTCGTCGTCACCGGCAATGTCGCCGCCAGCGTTGACCTGCATGTCGACGGCAAGATCGATGGCGACCTGAAATGCGCCAATCTGGTCCAGGGCGAGGCGAGCGAGATCAAGGGCGCGGTGACCGCCGAGACCGCCAAGATCGCGGGCCTGCTCGACGGGTCGATCGAGGCCAAGACGCTGATCGTCCACGCCACCGCGCGGATCACCGGCGATGTCGTTTACGAGACGATCACCATCGAAAATGGCGGCAAGGTCGATGGTAAGCTGTCGCACCGCCGCCACGGCGCTGCCGCGGCCAAAGCCCCGCCGCCGCTCGAAATCGTCGAGAACAAGTCGGCGCTGGGCATCTGATCGCGGCGTGTGCCGTGCGGCACACAGCCCGTCAGTTCGAAATCGTCGCCACTTCTCGGCCCGGGGACGGGCCGGGCGCCCCATCGTGCCGCTGGACGACGACTTGGTTGCGGCCGCCGTGCTTCGCATCGTAGAGCGCCGCGTCGGCGAGCCGATATAATTGCTGGAAATCGCAAGCGGGCCGGACTTCGGCGACCCCGACGCTGGCGGTGACCAGCCGGTCGCCAACGACGTCGCGATGGTCGCAGGCCGCGATCCCGCGGCGAATGCTTTCGGCGAAGCGGTTCAGGATGATCCCTTCCATCCCGATCGTCAGCAGCCCGAATTCCTCGCCGCCAAGCCGCGCGACGGTGCACATCGGCCCCTCCCATCGCTCGATCCGGCGCGCGATGCCGCACAGCACCATATCGCCCGCGTCATGGCCATGAATGTCGTTGATCGATTTGAAGCGGTCGATGTCGACGACCAGCAGCGCCGCCGGCAGATTGTCGGCGCGCGCGCGGTCGAGCAGCGGCGTCACGCTTTCGACGAAACCGCGGCGGTTGGGCAGGCCGGTCAGCGGATCGCGGCGGGCGAGTTGCTGCGCCTGCGCCTCGCGGCTGCGCGCATGGTCGCGTTCGATGCGCAGATGTCCCAGCCGGCGCGTCGCCGCGGCCGCGAGCCACAGCGCCTGCCAGGTCGCGGCCCCCAGCACCAGCAGCTTTGATCCGCCGCCCCAAAAGCCGTCTTCGACATCGACGATATGGATGAAGGCGAGGATCGCCATCGGCAGGCCCCAGGCCGCCAGAAAATCGCGCGCCTCGACCGAACCGCGCCGCCACGCCCAGCCAAGCAGAACGGTCACCAACGCCAGATCGGCAATGATCACCAAGCCCAGAATATCGGCAAGCGATCCCAGGCTCTCCCCGCGGATCAGGGCCAGCGGGATACCGGCGACGCCGACGCCGAGGCCCAGAACAAGCGCGAGGGTGCGAAGCCGTTTGGGCACCGCACCGCGATCGACCGCGGTCACCGCGCTGGCCGTCGCGACCGCGACGGCCAGGCAGGCGAGAAAGGTACAGATTTGCGCCGACAGGGTGCCGGCCATCCCGGGCACAAGCGCCAAATGGACTTGCGACCAGAGCGTGCCCCACAGCAGCATCGTCCCCGACCAGGCGGCCTGCCACGCCAGATATTGTCGGCGCACCGCAAAGGCCAGCGACAGGCTATAGATACAGCTGACCAGCAGCAGCGTGAGCGCGGCGCCGATCGCCGCCGCCATGCCCGCCGACTGCATAGCGGCCTCGGCCTTCGGGACGAGCCGGACGTGCAGCAGTTGGTGGCTGGAAAGACCGTCGAAGCGCATCGCCACGGCGGTCAGCGGCACACCGCGGTCGGGCGCTTCGAACAGGATTTGCCCGCCGACGCGCCAGTGCGACCCGTAATTTCCAGCGCGCAGCCGCTGCCAGCGTGTCGTGCCGTCGGCATAGGTAAAGGCGACCGCGAGCCGGTCGAAACGCGACTGATGGACCATCAGCGCGGCGCCGTTGCGGGGCGCGTTGTCATCGAGTGACGCGCGCAGCCAGAGGCTGCCCTGCTGATATCCCGACGGCGCGCCATCGCAGACAAAAGGAAAACTGGCCAAGCTGGAGTCGGGGACCGACGTCGCGCTCTGCGCATGGCAAAAGTCGCGATCAGCGTCGAGCGGCGTGGCATGGGCAGGCGCCGCGGCGAAGGCAAGAGCGACCATGGCGAAACCGAGCAAAAGCCGTCCGCACAGGTTCGCCAAAAGATCAGCCCCCGCCATCATGTCCGCCCTATTGCACTAATGTGTTGGAAAATCTTTACTATTGAAAGGAAAACCGACGGTCAGCGCCGATCGGATCGGCCGACCCGCATGATAACCCCGATACGATCGCCCAGACCTATGCGTTCGGCTGTCTGGACCGCCAGCTTGATCGGCAGCAGGTAGGTTCCGCCGCGCGGAAACAGCGACGTCGCAAATTCGCTTGTCCCGACTTTTGCCACGACCGGCACGACGCCCCAGCCATAGCTTTCGGACAGCGCTGCGTAGCGGATGGCGCCGACATGCGCCTCGGGAACGGCAGCGAAGAGATAGGGCGGCGGCCCGCGCCATTCGACAATCGCCGCTTCAAAGACAATATCGGCAGCCACGGGCATCAATTCCGCGGCGCCTGCCGCCGATAGCTCAGCGCCTCGGCGATATGGATGCGCCCGATGGCCTCAGCGTCGGCCAGATCGGCGATCGTTCGCGCCACCCGCAGGATCCGTGTGTAGCCGCGCGCCGACAGCCGCATCGCCTCGGCCGCCTGCGCCAGCAATCTGCGGCCGGCCTCGTCGGGAGTCGCGACCGCCTCCATCAATTCGCCGTCGATTTCGGCGTTGGTGCGTGCCTTGTGGTCGGCATAGCGCGCGGTCTGCATCGCCCGCGCCGCCGCGACGCGCGATGCGACCTCGGCGCTGCCTTCGGCCGGCGGCGGCAGGACGAGGTCGGCAGCGCTGACCGCCTGCACCTCGACATGCAGGTCGATGCGGTCGAGCAGCGGGCCCGAGACCTTGGCCTGATAATCGGCGGCGCAGCGCGGCGCGCGGCTGCATGCCAGCGCCGGGTCGCCGAGATGGCCGCAGCGGCACGGGTTCATCGCCGCGACCATCTGGACGCGCGCGGGGAAGGTGACATGCGCGTTGGCGCGCGCGACGCTGACCTCGCCGGTCTCGAGCGGCTGGCGCAGGCTATCGAGCACGGTGCGCTGGAATTCGGGCAGTTCGTCGAGGAACAACACCCCCAGATGCGCCAGGCTGACCTCGCCCGGCCGCACACGAAGACCGCCGCCGACGAGCGCGGGCATCGACGCGCTGTGATGCGGCGAACGGAACGGGCGAGCGCGAACCAGCCGTCCACCTTCGAGCTGCCCCGCGACCGAGGCGATCATCGACACTTCAAGCGCTTCGCCGGGATCGAGATCGGGCAGGATTCCCGGAAGGCACGCCGCCATCAGCGACTTGCCCGCCCCCGGCGGCCCGACCATCAACAGATTATGCCCGCCCGCCGCGGCGATTTCGAGCGCGCGCTTGGCGACCTCCTGCCCCTTGACCTGCGCCAGGTCGGCCATGCGGCGCGGCTGCTCGACCTCGCCCGGCCGCGGCGCGGGCAGCAGCGCATTGCCCTTGAAATGATTGAGCAGCGACAACAGGTCGGGCGCCGCCAGCACCTCGACATTGCCCGCCCACGCCGCCTCCGGCCCCTGCGCGACCGGACAGATCAGCCCGCGATCCTCGCTGCCGGCATGGATCGCGGCGAGCAGCACGCCGGGCGAGGCGGCGACGCGGCCATCGAGGCCGAGTTCGCCGAAATTGCCGGTGTTTCGGGATCGACCACCCCCATCGCGCCGAGCAGCGCGAGCGCGATCGGCAGGTCGTAATGCGAGCCTTCCTTGGGCAGGTCGGCGGGCGACAGGTTGACGGTGATCACCTTGGGCGGCAGCGACAGGCCGATCGCGGCGATCGCGGCGCGCACCCGTTCGCGGCTTTCGCCGACCGCCTTGTCGGGCAGGCCGACGACGACGAAGCGCGGCACACCCGGCGTGATCTGGCACTGTACCTCGACCCCGCGCGCCTCGAGCCCGAGATAGGCGACGGTGGATACGATCGCGACCATGACTGCCCTGTCCCCTTTTGTTCCCGACCTTGTGGCGGCAATGCGCGGAACCATCTCGTTCTTGATGCGGATGTTGGCGAAGGTGCCGCGCAGCGTCGGGTCGCTAACCGATTTGACAACATACCAACTAGTCGGTATGTCGAGTCGCATGAACCCGAATCAGCCCCCTTCGAATACCCCGTCCGGCCCGGCTGGCGCTCCCGCCGGCAGCCCCGGCCCGGCCGGCAATCCCGTCGTCGGCGTCGGGGCCGGCATCGCCGCGGTGCGGGCGCCGCGCGGCAGCGCGCGGGCCGCGCTGATCGCCGCGGCGCATCAGGCGGTGCGCAAGCAGGGCTATTCGGCGACGACGGTCGATCAGATCTGCGCCGCGGCGGGGGTCACCAAAGGCGCCTTTTTCCATCACTTCGCGTCGAAAGAGGATCTGGCGGTCGCCGCCGCCGCGGGCTGGACCGAGCGCGCACGGCCGATGTTCGACGCGGCGCCGCACAACCGGCTCGACGATCCGCTCGACCGCTTGCTCGGCCATATCGATTTCCGGCTGGCGATGCTCGACGGCCCGACCGAGGATTATACCTGCTTCGTCGGCACGATGGTGCAGGAAGCCTATGCGACCAACGACCGCATCCGCGCCGCATGCGAGGCGAGCATCAATGCCTATTGCGAAGCGCTGGCGCCCGACATCGCCGCCGCGATGGAAGTTTACGGCGCGCCCGAAGATGTCACCGCGATCGGGCTGGCGCAGCATGTCCAGTCGGTGCTGCAAGGCGCCTTCGTTCTGGCCAAAACGACGAACGACCCGGCGATTGCCCGCGGCACCGTCACCCATTTGAAGCGTTATGTCCGGATGCTGTTCGATGCCGGCGGCGCGTCATGACGCGACAGCGCATTGCCCGCGCGGCGCGCCCACGCTGACCCATCAAAACCAAGAAGGAGAAAGGCGATGCCCCAGATGATTTTTGTGAACCTGCCGGTCACCGACCTCGACAAGTCGAAGGCTTTCTATGAAGCGGTCGGCGCGGCGAACAACCCCGCCTTCACCGACGAGACCGCCGCATGCATGGTGGTTGCCGAGGGCTCGATCCACGTCATGCTGCTGACCCACGAAAAATGGGCGACCTTTACGTCGAAGGCGATCCCCGACGCCCACACGACCGCGCAGGTCCTGCTCTGCGTGTCGGCCGACAGCCGCACCGATGTAGACGCGCAGGTCGACAAGGCCACCGCCGCGGGCGGCAAGGCCGACCCCACCCCGACCCAGGACTATGGCGACTTCATGTACGGGCGCAGCTTCGAGGATCCCGACGGCCATATCTGGGAAGTGATGTGGATGGACCCGACCGCGATCCCCGCCGGCGAACCCGCCGAAGCGGCCGCCTGACCACAGCCAAGAGGAGGAGGAAGAGATGACCGATGCAGTCCCCGCCAAGGGTCAGTCGATCGCCGGCCGCATATTGAGCGGCCTGGTGATCCTCTTCCTCCTTTTCGACGCCGGGCTGAAACTGATCGCGCCGCAAATCGCTATCATGCATAGCCCGCCCGGCCTCGGCTGGCCGCTCGACGGCCCGACGATGTATCTGCTCGGCCTCCTGCTGCTGATCCCGACTTTGCTGTATATCTGGCCGCGCACCGCGATCCTCGGCGCGATCCTGATCACCGGCTATCTGGGCGGTGCGATCGCCACCCATGTGCGGATCGGCAGCCCATTGTTCAGCCATAGCCTGTTCGGCGTCTACCTGGGCGTGATGCTGTGGGGCGGATTGTGGCTGCGCGACCCGCGCGTCCGCGCGCTGATCCCGTTTGGCACTGGAGCGAACCAATGAGCTTTCAGGCCTATCTGGACAATGTCGAGGCCAAGACCGGCCAGTCGGCCGAAGCGCTGAAGGCGCTGGCGATCGGAAAGGGTCTGGCCACCGCCGACGGCCTGGCCCCCGGCGTCAAACCCGGCGCGATCATCGACTGGCTGAAGGCCGATTTCGACTTGGGCCACGGCCACGCGATGTCGATCGTCACCTATCTCAAAGGCAAAAGGAGCTAGATCATGCCCGTCGATCCGACCGCGACGATCGAAGTCACCGGCTACAAATGGGTGCCGCCTTTCGCCGAAGGGCGCATCAAGGATCTGCGCGTGCGCTGGGCGCTCGAAGAGATCGACCGGCCCTATCGCGAGCGCCTGATCGGCGGCATCTTTGAAGACAAGCCGCAAGACTATCTGGCGGACCAGCCGTTCGGGCAGGTTCCGGTCTATAAAGAAGGCGGCGTGACGCTGTTCGAATCGGGCGCCATCCTGCTCCATATCGGCGAACAGGACGAGCACCTGTTGCCGCGCGACCCGGCACAGCGCGGTCAGGCGATCACTTGGATGATCGCCGCGTTGAACAGCGTCGAACCGATGTTGCAGATATTGGTCATCCTGAGCGTCACCGGCGCCGAACAGGACTGGCGAGAACCCGCAACCGACGCCGCGCGGCCGTTTGCCGAAAAGCGGCTCGCGCAACTGGCGCACGCGCTCGGCGACCGCGAATGGCTCGGGACCCAGTTCACCATCGGCGACCTGGTGATGATCGACGTGCTGCGCGGCGTGCCGGCACCGATGCTCGCGGCTCACCCCAACCTGACCGCCTATGTCGAACGCGGCACCCAGCGGCCCGCGTTCGAACGGGCGCTGAAGGCCCAGCGAGACTCTTACGCGAAGCATGTGCCGCAAGCCGCGTGATCGCCGCCATCCGATCGAAAGGAGAAATATCATGTCCGTCAACCAGAACGCCAAGCTGGAGATCACCGCCTTCGACTGGGTGCCCGACTTCGCGCGTGGCTATGTCCGCGACCTGCGCCCGCGCTGGGCGTGCGAAGAAATCGGGCTCGATTATGCCGAACATCTGATCAGCGCGATCAACCGCCCCGCCGACCATTTCCTGTTCCAGCCGTGGGGTCAGGTGCCGGTGCTCAACGACGGCGGCGTCCGCCTGTTCGAAAGCGGTGCGATCCTGCTCTACCTCGCCGAAAAGGATGCGCGGTTGATGCCGCGCGACCCGCAGCGGCGCGCCAATACGCTCGCCTGGCTGTTCGCCGCCTATAACAGCGTCGAACCGATGCTGTTCGAGCTGGGCAATGTCGATATCTTTGCGAAGGACGAGGCGTGGGCGCAGCTGCGCCGCCCCGGCCTGATCGAATTCATCCAGGGCCGGCTCGGCCGGCTGAACGATGCGATCGGCGATAAAGATTATCTGGCGGGCGAATTCACGGTCGCCGACATCGCGATGGCCACCGTGCTGCGCGAAGCCGTCGAGGCCGGGCTGATCGCCGAACAGCCGAAGTTGCAGGCCTATCTCGACCGCTGCCTGGCGCGGCCAGCCTTTCAGCGCGCGATGGACGCGCAGCTGGCCGCCTTCAGCGAAGAAGCGGCACCACCCGCCGCCTGACCCCCCGACTCCCACCCCCCTAAGGAGAGACATGATGACCTATGTAGAAGGATTTGTGGTCGCGGTGCCGACCGCCAACAAGGAAGCGTATCGCAAACACGCCGCCGACGCGGCGCCGTTGTTCAGGGAGTTCGGCGTCGCCCGTATGGTCGAGGCGTGGGGCGACGACGTCCCCGACGGCAAGCTGAACGATTTCAAGGGCGCGGTGCAGGCGAAAGCCGACGAGACCGTCGTGTTCAGCTGGTTCGAATATCCCGACAAGGCCACCCGCGACGCCGCGAACGAAAAGATGATGAGCGATCCGCGCATGGCGGCAATGGGCGGCGAGATGCCGTTCGACGGCAAGCGCATGATCATCGGCGGTTTCGATCTCGATCGTCGACGACCGGGGCGAGGGCATAATGGGCTATGCCGACGGCTATATCGTGCCGGTGCCCGACGGCAACAAGGACGCCTATCGCGCACTGGCGACCAAGGCGTCGCAGGTGTTCCGCGATCATGGCGCGACGCGCGTCGTCGAGGCGTGGGGCGACGATGTCCCCACCGGCAAGATCACCGACTATGCCCGCGCCGCGCACGCCAAGGATGGCGAAAGCGTCGTGTACAGCTGGGTCGAATGGCCGAGCAAAGACGCCCGCACCAAGGGGTGGGAAAAGGTGATGGCCGACGAACGGATGAAGCCCGACGGCGGCGAGATGCCCTTTGACGGCGCGCGCATGATCTACGGCGGCTTTGCGCCGATCGTCGAGGCCTGACGTTTGCTCCTCCCTGTCGCGAAGCGATGGGGAGGTGGCAGTCCGCAGGACTGACGGAGGGGCAATGGCGCAAACGTCGCCGCCCCTCCACCCCTCGCTTCGCGAGCGGTCCCCGTCCCGCACCGTTGCGCGGGAGGGGATCGAGGCCACGGACCGATGGCAGCACGCCAGCAACGCCGATAATCCCGAGGCAACCGCATCCTGCGCCTGCGGCCAGGTGACGCTGACGCTAACCGGCAAGCCGATCGTGACGGCGGTCTGTTATTGCGGCGATTGCCAGGAAGCGGGGCGGCAATTCGCCCTTCACCCCGGCGCACCGGCGGCGCTCGACGGCGACGGCGGCACCCCGCTGGTGCTGTTCCGCAAGGACCGGGTGCGCTGCCTGTCGGGCGCCGACCGGTTGCAGGAGCATCGGTTGAAACCCGAATCGCCGACGCGGCGCTTCACCGCCGCCTGCTGCCAATCGCCGCTGTTCCTGGAATTTACCAAGGGCCATTGGCTGAGCCTGTATCGCAGCAGCCTGTCGCCCGCCGACCAGCGCGCGATCGATATGCGGGTGATGACCAAGGAGCGCCGCGAGGGCGTCACCCTGCCGCGCGACGTCCCCGATTATCCGGCCCATTCGGGCAAATTCATCGTCCGCCTGGTCGCGGCGTGGGCGGCGATGCGGTTCCGCATCCCGGCGCTGGAGCAGGTGACGGGATTCGGCGCACCAACCCAAGGAGAGCCATCATGACCCAACCATCCAATTTCATCTGGTACGAGCTGATGACGACCGACCCCACGGGCGCCGCCGCATTTTATGGCGCGGCCAGTCGGCTGGATCGTTCTGGTCCGTCATCATCGGCGGCGGCCTGCTGTCGGTCTCGGGCGTCTACATGCTGTTCGCCGGCCTCGGCCGGCGGCGTGCTGGCGCTGCAGTTCTGGAACATCGTCGCACGGCATCGTGGTCGGTCCTTCTGCATCGCTGCCACGATCGCCGCATGCCGCGCATCGCCGCGATCGTCGCGATGGCAGCGCGTGCAGATGCCGACGCGATGGACCATTCCGGTCGAGGTCGCATCGCGATGGTCACCGATCCGCCGGAACTGGTGGCGTTGCGCCGGCTGAGTCCGCCGCCGGGCATGGAGGGGATGGAAAGCGACGTCTTTTCGGTCATGGAGGCGCAGCATGTCCGCTGGAACGAGCTATCGACGACCGATCCCGACGCCGCCATCGTATTCTATAAAAAGCACTTCGGCTGGGGCCAGGAGGGCGAGATGGATATGGGCGACATCGGCGCATATCGTTTCATCCAGCGCGGCGACGTCGGGCTGGGCGCGGTGATGCCGATGATGCCCGGGATGCCGACGCCGATGTGGTCCTATTATATCGGGGTCGACGACATCGACCGCGCCCAAGCCGCGATCACCGCGAACGGCGGCACGATCATCACCGAGCCGATGGAAATCCCCGGTGGCGAATTTGCGATCAACGCGGTCGATCCGCAGGGCGCGTCGGTGGGCTTTGTCGGGCCGCGCCACGCCTGACCCGGTTTGAAAAAGGAGAGCGATGATGGACAACCAAGGACCGACGAGCGGGCTGACCCCGCATCTGGCGATTGCCGACAAGCGCGCGAGCGAGGCGATCGATTTCTATAAAGAGGCGTTCGGCGCGACCGAACAGGTGCGGATGCCGGCCGAGGATGGGGTGCGATTGATGCACGCGCATCTGACCGTCAATGGCGCGTCGCTGATGATGCACGACGAATTTCCCGAATATGTCGATAACGAAAGCAGTCCCCCCAACGGCGTCACCCTGCATCTGCAGGTCGACGATGCCGACGTCTGGTTCGACCGCGCCGTCGCCGCCGGCGCGAGCGTCGTCATGCCGCTCGAAAACATGTTCTGGGGCGACCGCTATGGTCAGATAAAAGACCCTTTCGGCCACACCTGGTCGATCGCCACGCCCATCAAGGGAGACGGACAATGAGCGCCAACAACAACCTGGTCAGCCTGTGCCTGTGGTACGACAAGGACGCCGAGGCGGCGGCGAAATTTTACGCCGCGACCTTTCCCGGCAGCGCGGTCGGCGCGATCTATTACGCGCCGAGCGATTTTCCCGGCGGCAAGGAAGGCGATGCGCTGACCGTCGAGTTCACCGTGCTGGGCGTGTCGTGCATCGGGCTCAACGGCGGGCCGTCGTTTCCGCAGAGCGAGGCGTTCTCGTTCCAGGTCCATACCGATACGCAGGAACAAACCGACCGCTACTGGAATGCGATCGTCGGCCATGGCGGCGCCGAGAGCGCGTGCGGGTGGTGCAAGGACAAATGGGGCCTCAACTGGCAGATCACCCCGCGGGTGCTGACCGACGCGATGGCGAACCCCGACGCCGACGTCCGCAAGCGCGCGTTCGAGGCGATGATGACGATGCACAAGATCGACGTCGCCGCAATCGAAGCCGCCGTGAAGGGCGCGTGATGCTGATCTATTATGGCCACCCCTTTTCCAGCTACAGCTGGAAGGGACAGATCGCGCTGTATGAAAAGGGGCTCGATTTCGAATATCGCAACGTCGATCCCGAATTTCCGGCGCATGGCGAGCAATTGCGGGCGCTATGGCCGGTGGCGAAGTTCCCGCTGCTGGTCGATGGCGAGCGGACGTTGTTCGAAACGTCGATCATCGTCGAATATCTCGACCGGGTGCAGCCCGACCCGCGGCTCATCCCCGCCGACCCCGATGCGGCGCTGCGGGTGCGGCAGCTGGACCGGGTGTTCGACCTGCATGTGATGGCGGTGATGCAGGAGATCGTGAACGACCGGATCCGCGGGCCCGAGGGTCATGCGCCGATGATTGTCGCCAAGGCGAAGGCGGCGCTCGACACCATCTATGCCTGGCTCGACAAGGAACTGGCCGGCGACGGCTGGGCGACCCCGGCGGGCTTCACCCTCGCCGATTGCGCCGCGGCGCCGTCGCTCTTCTACGCCGACTGGGTGTATGAGATTCCGGCGAAATATGAAAATCTGCGCGCCTATCGCGCCCGCCTGCTCGCCCGGCCCTCGGTCGCGCGCGCGGTCGACGGCGGCCGGCCGTATCGCCACTATTTCCCCGGCGGCGCCCCCGACCGCGACTGATCCCCGAAGGAGAGAAAGACATGTCCGAAGCCCCCCGCGAACTGTCGGTAAGTATCTTTATCGACGCGAGCGCCGACAAGGTCTGGGATGTGATGACCAATCGCATGACAGAATGGTGGTGCCCCAAGCCGTGGACGATGACGATCGACGAACATGATTTCCGCACCGGCGGTCGCTGCGCGACGATCATGCACGGCCCGGATGGCGAGGTGATGCCCAATGAAGGCATTTTCCTGGAGGTGGTGCCCGGGGTCCGCTTCGTCACCACCGACGCGGTGGTGCGCGGCGATGATGGCCGGCTGAACGCCGCCGGCCCGTTCATGATCGGCGGCTGGGAAATCGCACCCGAGGGCGACGGCACCCGCTACACCGGCTGGGCGCGCCACTGGACCGACGAAGCGCAGAAACAGCATGAGGAAATGGGGTTCACCCCTGGCTGGGGCGTGGTTGCCGAGCAGTTGAAGGCGCTGTGCGAGGCGGAATAGCCGGCCAACTTTCCGTTCGTGTCGAGCGAAGTCGAGACACCCATCAACGCAGCGCAAGGTCGATGGGCATCTCGACTTCGCTCGATGCGAACGGGATACCGCACGGCGCAAGCTGACCGTCCCATATCGGGGTTAACGCGCCGCTGACCTTGCCGCTTGACGCCTTGATAGGTGCCCGCGCGCGAGGGCGGGTTCATGGCTTCCGTGACCGTCCTTGCCCGCACCCTGATCGTCGCGCTTTGCGCGGCGGTGCTGGCGTTGGCGCCGGCGCACGCACAGCAATTCGCCACGATCACCACGACGACGGTGACATGGTCCTATGACGATGCTGGCGATGTCGATGATGAAGCGATCGACGAAGATGCCGCGCTGCTTGGCGACGAAGCGCTCGCCGATGACGCCGATCTCGGCGCGACGCGGCGCTATGCGCCCAGTCCGGCGCTGGCGACACAGGGCCACGCCAAAGCGCGCTTCGGGCCGTTTTCGGTGGTCGACGACCGGACGATCCGCATGACGGGCGACGTGACCTCAACGACCCCGCGCCAGTTTGCCGCGATGCTCGCCGCCTTTCCCGGCCTGAAACGGCTCGAGATGGTCGATTGCCCCGGCAGCCTCGACGAAGAAGCCAATCTGATCCTCGCCCGCGCGATTCGCCGGGCGGGTATGGAAACCGTCGTCCCGAGTGGCGGTTCGGTGCGGTCGGGTGCGGTCGAGCTGTGGCTCGCCGGGACCACCCGCCGCGCCGCGGCGGACGCCGAATTCGGGGTCCATAGCTGGGCCGACGAAACTGGCCGCGAGGCGAACGACTATCCCGCCAGCGACCCGGTCCACGCCGAATATCTGGGCTATTACCGCGAAATGGGGATGGACGACGCCAAGGCGCGCGCCTTTTACGCGATGACCAACAGCACTCCGTTCGACGAGGTCCGCTATCTGACCCGCGACGACATGGCGCGGTTCGTGGTGTTGAACTAAGTACGTCGCCCCCGCGAAGGCGGGGGCCGCTTGAGGTTTAGGCCTGCGATGATGCGTAACACGCTAGCGGCCGCGTTCAGAGGCACGTGACTCTGAAACGCCCTTCGCGGGGGCGACGAGCATGGTTGCAACCGCCACCCCCCCTCCCCACATCGGCGGGCATGGCGAAACGCAGCCTTTACCAGCGATTGCGGTCGACCGCGCAGGTTCGGCTCGCGCTGTTCGCGCTGGGCGTGCTGTTGATGATCCTCGCGCCGATCGTCGGTGTGTTGCCCGGTCCGGGCTTTATCATCCTGTTCCCCATCGGTCTGATGCTGTGCCTGCAGAACAGCGCCTGGGCGAAGCGCATCTATGTCCGGTTCAAACGGCGCCACCCGCGCTACGCCGGCTGGACCGACCGGGTGATGCGGCGGACCAGCGCGGCGCGGCGGCGCGAGCGCGAGGCACTGGCGGCGGCAGAGGGCGACCGCCTTGAAAACCGACCTGATGCCAATTGACTTTGCGCCGACTCTCGCCTATCCGCGCCTCCATCAGTGGCCGCCCACGTTTGGCGGCCCTTTTCTGTTAAAG
Organism: Sphingomonadaceae bacterium; assembly: GCA_965283845.1. Taxonomy (GTDB): domain Bacteria; phylum Pseudomonadota; class Alphaproteobacteria; order Sphingomonadales; family Sphingomonadaceae; genus Sphingopyxis. The sequence goes on along the minus strand of CBDIQD010000002.1, from coordinate 259,651 downwards.
CATTCGACGAGATTTAGGGACAACCGCGATGAAGCGTACCTTTCAACCGAGCAACCTCGTGCGCGCCCGTCGCCACGGTTTCCGCGCCCGCAAGGCGACGGTTGGCGGCCGCAAGATTCTCGCGAACCGCCGCGCCCAGGGCCGCAAGAAGCTGTCGGCCTGACCGCTGACGCTTCTGCGCCAGTGAAGCTGGTGCGAACGCTTTCAAAACGCAGCGAATTTCTGGCCGCCAACCGCAGCCTTCGCTTTCCCATGCCCGGCTTCGTCCTGCTCGTCCGCGCTCGCGCCGACGACGATGACGCGATGGGCATCGGCTATACCGTCAGCAAAAAGGTCGGCAACGCCGTCACCCGCAACCGGATGAAACGCCGGCTGCGCGAACTCACCCGCGCCGCGCTGCCCGAATCGGGGATCGCGGGCGCCGACCATGTGCTGATCGGCCGGCCCGGCGGCAATGATATCGTTTTTGCCGAGCTGGGCGAGCAGCTCGATCTCGGCGTTGCAGCGCGCGGCGAAGAAATTGGCGCGATGAGACCTGCCACTCTCTCTTCGTCACCCCGGACTTGATCCGGGGTCCCGCTTTTCGACGTCGCTTAGCGGGACCCCGGATCAAGTCCGGGGTGACGAAAGAAAAGATGTCAATCGCGCGTAAAGTTGCGCAGTTATCCGGGCTTTTTGCATGATCGCCAAATTGCTCATCCTGATCGCGCGCGGGTGGCAGATCGGCCCTTCTCGCATCCTGCCGCCGACCTGCCGCTATTCGCCGTCGTGCAGCGCCTATGCGATCACCGCGCTCCAGCGGCACGGTGCGATCAAGGGTGGCTGGCTGGCGACAAAGCGGCTATTGCGCTGCCATCCTTGGGGCGGCCACGGCCACGACCCGGTGCCGTAACGGCATCATCCCCCGACATTTTTGAAACGAAGAGAGATCGAAGAGCGTGGACGACAAGCGTAACATGATCACGGCATTATTGCTGTCAGCCGCCATTTTGCTCGGCTGGAACTTCGTCTCGGAGAAATTCTTTCCCACGCTCGACAAGCCCGATGTGACGAGGACGGTCGCGGGTGCGAACGGCACAGTGTCGGCAGGATCGGCCTCTGCCCCCGGGCAGGCAGGCTCGCTGCCAGCCGCTGTAACCGCACCGACCGTGCAGGCGATCCGTCCGCTCTCAGTGGCCCTCGCCGAGGGCAAACGTATCCCGATTGAGACGCCCGCAATTAAAGGATCGATCAGCCTCGTTGGCGCGCGAATCGATGATATTACGCTCAGCAAATATCTTCAGACGATCGAAAAGGACTCTCCGCCGGTTCGCCTGTTTTCGCCTGCTGGAACAAAGGGCGCATATTTTGCCAGCATCGGATGGCAGGCGCAGGGAGTATCAGTTCCTGGTCCCGCAACTTTGTGGACAACCAACGGGTCCAAGCTGACACCCGATCTGCCCGTCGTATTGAGCTGGTCGAATTCCACCGGGCAGACCTTTCGCATCGAATATAGCATTGATAACGATTATCTAATCACGGCGAAGCAAACGGTTGCCAACACCGGCGCGGCGCCTGTGATAGTGCAGAGCGACGCATTCATCGCGCGCGCCGGTCGGCCGGCAAACCCTGAAGACCACGACACCATCACCATTCACTCAGGTCCGACTGGCCTTCTCGACAGCAAGACGAATTTTACGAACTATGATGAGGTCGAAGAAGCCACCAACGGCGTGATCGATTTCAAGTCGGTCGGCTGGATCGGATTTACCGACAAATACTGGCTATCGGCGATAGTACCAACCAAAGGCCAGAATGCGTCGGGTTTCTTCAAGTCGTTGCCCAATAACGGCTTTCAGGCAGCTTTCTCTAACGGCCTTAGTCAAGTAGCGCCGGGCAAGCAGGTCACGACCACCAGCCGCATCTTCGCCGGCGCCAAGGAGGTGTACACGCTCCAGCGCTATGAGAATGATCAGGGCATCACCCGCCTGTCGAACGCGATCGATTGGGGCTGGTTCGAATTTTTCGAGGTGCCGATCTTCAAATTGCTCGACTGGCTGTTCAAACAGGTCGGCAATTTCGGCGTCGCGATCATGGTGCTGACGCTGATCATCCGCCTGCTGATGTTCCCGATCGCGCAGCGCCAGTTCGGATCGATGGCGCAGATGCGCCTGGTCCAGCCGAAGATGAAGGCGTTGCAGGAACGGCTGAAGGACGACAAGCCGAAGATGCAGCAGGAGCTGATGAAGCTCTATAAGGACGAGAAGATCAATCCGGCCGCCGGCTGTCTGCCGATCCTGTTGCAGATTCCTGATCTTTACGCGCTGTACAAGGTGCTGATGCTGACGATCGAAATGCGGCATCAACCGTTCATCCTGTGGATCAAGGATCTGTCGGCGCCCGATCCGCTGCACATCCTGAACCTGTTCGGCCTGTTGCCCTTTACCCCGCCATCGATTCTGTCGATCGGCATTCTCGCGGTGATCCTGGGCATCACGATGTTCCTGCAGTTCCGTTTGAACCCGCAGGCGACCGATCCGGTGCAGCAACAGGTGTTCAAGATCATGCCGTGGCTGTTCATGTTCATCATGGCGCCGTTCGCCGCCGGCCTGCTGCTCTACTGGATCACCAACAATATCCTGTCGATCGCGCAGCAGCAGTGGATGTACCGCAAGTTCCCGCAGCTGAAGGTGGCGGCAGCGAAGTGAGCGACGTCGATCTTGAACCTGGCGCCGATCCCGAACGGGCCGAGCGCGCGCGCAAGATGTTTTCGGGGCCGATCACGTTCCTGAAATCGGCGCCGGCGCTCGAACATCTGCCGCCGCCGACGATGCCCGAAATCGCGTTCGCGGGCCGGTCGAACGTCGGCAAATCGTCGCTGCTCAACGCGCTGACCAACCGCCACAATCTGGCGCGCACGTCGGTGACCCCGGGGCGGACGCAGGAGCTCAACTATTTCGACGTCGGCGAACCGCTGATCTTTCGGCTCGTCGATATGCCGGGCTATGGCTATGCCAAGGCGCCGAAGGATGTGGTCCGGAAATGGCGATTTCTGATCAACGACTATCTGCGCGGCCGCGCGGTGCTGAAACGCACCCTGGTGCTGATCGACAGCCGTCACGGGATCAAGGACGTCGACCGTGAGGTTCTGGAAATGCTCGACGTCGCCGCAGCCAGCTATCGCCTCGTGCTGACCAAGGCCGACAAGATCAAGGCGAGCGAGCTGGCCGACGTCCATGCCGCGACCGAGGCCGAAGCCCGCAAGCATCCCGCCGCACACCCCGAGGTGATCATGACATCGTCCGAAAAGGGCATTGGGCATCGCCGAGCTGCGCACCGCGGTGCTGGAGGCGGTGGAGGTTTAAATTTCCCCCTCCCGCCTGCGGGAGGGGCAGCGAGACTTGCGAACTTTGTTCGCTAGTCGCAGCGGGGTGGGCCTGTCGGCGGCAGGAGCTCGCTTCGCTCGCACCCACCCCTAACCCCTCCCGCAAGCGGGAGGGGGACAAAAGGACGACGCATGAAACTCTTCCTCGGCAACAAGGCCTATTCCAGCTGGAGCCTGCGCGGCTGGCTGGCGGTCAAGCATAGCGGGCTGCCGTTCGAGGAAGTCACCGTCCCGCTCTATGACGAGCAGTGGAGCAACCGGCGCGAAGGCGACGAATTCGCGCCATCGGGTGGTAAGGTGCCGATCCTGTGGGACGGCGCCGACATCGTCGTGTGGGACAGCCTGGCGATCATCGATTATCTCAACGAAAAGACCGCGGGGGCGCGCAAATATTGGCCCAAGGATTGGGCAGCGCGCGCGATGGCACGGTCGATGGCGGCCGAAATGCACTCGAGCTTTGCCGCGCTGCGCCGCAACCACAGCATGAACATCCGCCGCATCTATCCCGCGGCCGAGCTGTTGCCCGAGGTGCAGGCCGACGTGATCCGCATCCTGCAGATCTGGGCCGAGGCGCGGGCACGGTTCGGCGGCGCGGGCGAATATCTGTTCGGCGACTGGTCGGCGGCCGACATGATGTTCGCACCCGTCGTGACGCGCTTCATCACCTATTCGATCCCGCTGCCGTCGTTCGCACTCGCCTATATGCAGGCGGTGGTCAGCCATCCGCATATGCAGGAATGGATCGGCGGCGCGCAGGCCGAGGCGGACCGCCGGCAGTTCGAGTGGCCGGTCGAGCGCCGATGCCGACACTGGCGCGGCGATGAACCGGCCGTTCGGGAGGCGGCAGCCCCGGTCTGCTATGCGGGCATCCATGCGCAAACCGATCATCGCGTCGCTGGCCGTCCTGGCCCTGCTCATCCCAGCCGCCAGCCCGGCGGCGGCGCCGGGCGGCGCGGCTTGGGAAATCGGCCCGATCATCCGCGGCAAAAATTATTCGCAGGGCATGCCGCTGCGCCCGCAGCCGACGCGCACCGGCTGGCAATTCGACTTTCCCGTCGGCAGCGCGGCGGCCGGCCATGTTCATTATGTCACCTATCGGCCCGGCCCGATCTCGCCCGGGTCACGCATCGTCGTGCGTTACCGCGTCGATGCCCGGGCCGGGACGCGCTTTTTGCCGCAGGAAAGCCCCGACATGGCGGGCACCGTATCGCTGTATTTCCAGCGCCGCGGCGACAACTGGAACGCCAAAGGCCGTTACGAACATTTTCGCTGGTACGCCCCCGCCGCCACGGTGCGCCAGATCGCGCCGGGCGAGCAGGAAATCAGCGTCCGGCTCGACGATCCGAACTGGATTTCGGTGCTGGGCCGGACTGCCGGGGCCAATCCGGGGGCGCTCGAAGACGCGCTTGCCGACATTGACCGGGTCGGACTGGTGTTCGGATCGGCGAACGCGCGCGGCCACGGCGTCTATGCGACCGCCCCGGCGCGTTTCACCTTGCTCAGCTTCCGGATCCTTTAGGGGATGCGCGACGTCGGATAGGGCGTCCCGTCCTTGTGGAAATAGCCGTCGGGGGTGAACAGCATGTCGATGTCCGAATAGCCGCCGCCGGTGTCATATTTCTTGCCGCCGCCAAGCGCGACGAAGACGCAATCGGCATCCGATTCATTGACCAGATGATGGCCGTTTGTGCTGCCTTTCGGCCACACCGCGATATCGCCCGGGCGCATCGGCCAGCGTCCGTCGTCCTCGATCAGCACCGCCTCGCCCGAAATCATCACCAGCATCTCGTCCTCGCCGTCGTGCCAGTGGCGCTGCGACGACCAGGCCCCGGGTTTGAGCACGACGTGACTGGCGGCGAAATCGCTGAGCCCGGTGGCGGGGGCAAGGCGGCGGTACCAGCGGCCCGCTACCGGCGCGTCGTAGGGCGCGGGATAGCCGGTGACGTTGGTTTGCGGGATGGTATCGAGGTCGAGCTTGGGCATCTGGCTTTCCTCTGTTGGCAAAAGACTGACAGACTTCTACGCCACCCCCATGACCACGACAATTGATCCCGTCGACCTGGCGCAGGCGCTGATCGCCGCGCCCAGCATCACCCCCGCCACCGGCGCCGTGTTCGACGTGCTCGAAGCGGCGCTCGTGCCGCTGGGCTTTACCGTCGAGCGTTTTATCGACGGCATCGAACCCGACGGGCCGGTCGAAAATCTGCTCGCGGTGCGCGCGGGCAAGGGGCCGCGGCATTTCGGTTTTGCCGGGCATCTCGACGTCGTGCCGCCCGGGGTCGGGTGGAGCGGCGACGCCTTTGTGCCCGAGCTGCGCGGCGACCTGCTCTATGGGCGCGGCGCGGTCGACATGAAGGGGGCGATCGCATCGTTCGTCGCCGCGGCCGCCGCGACCCCCGTCGACGCCGGAACGATCAGCCTGATCATCACCGGCGACGAGGAAGGCCCGGCGATTTTCGGCACCCGGGCGCTGATGGAGCATATGGCGGGGCGCGGGATCGTGCCTGACATGATCGTCGTCGGCGAGCCGACCTCGGTGAACCGGCTCGGCGACATGGTGAAGATCGGTCGGCGCGGATCGGTCAATATCTGGATCGACGTGCCGGGGACACAGGGGCATGTCGCTTACCCGCACCTGGCCGACAATCCGATCCCCAAGCTGGTGAAGATTTTGGCGGCGATCGACGCGGTGGCGCTCGACAGCGGCAACGACTGGTTCCAGCCGTCGAACATCGAATTCACCGACATCGAGGTCGGCAATGGCGCGACCAATGTCATTCCCGCCTCGGCGCGCGCGCGGCTGTCGGTCCGCTTCAACGATCAGCACAGGGGCGCCGATCTGGTCGCGATGATCGAGCGTATTGCGCACGACACCGAACCCGCCGCCAAGATATTGGGCAAGATTTCGGGCGAAGCCTTTCTGACCCCGCCGGGCGATCTGTCGGGGCTGGTCGCCGAGGCGATCCATGCCGAGACCGACATCATGCCCGAGATGTCGACGACGGGCGGGACGTCGGACGCGCGCTTCTTGCACGCACTGTGCCCGGTGGTCGAGTTCGGGCTGACCAATGCGACGATGCACAAGCTCGACGAGGCGGTCGCGGTCGCGGACCTCCACAAACTGACCGCTATCTATCGCGGGATTCTAGTGCGCGCCTTCGCCTAGTCCTCGCGGCTGCGCCGCAAGATCACATAGACCGCCCCCGCGCCGCCGTGGCTGATATGCGCGGGGCGCAGCGCAACGATCTGGTCGGCATAGGACGAATAGGCAAGCCAGTCGGGCAAGGAGGCGCGGATCGCGCCGCGCGGGCGCGGGTCGCCGTGCATCTGCGGTAAGCGATCGGCGCCGGGGCGCAGCCGCCCCGCCACCACCAGCAACACCCGCGCGCCACGCATCAGCGCGCGCCCGATCGCCTCGTCGAGCAGCGTCTGTGCCGAAACCAGCGTATGCCCATGAAGATCGATGCTGAGGTCGGGGCGCACCAGCCCCTTGCGCAGCCGCCGGTCCCAATGGCCGTCGAGCGTCGCCGCCTGATGCGTGCGGCGCGGCGGCGGAAGTTTCGTCGCGGGCCGAGGTGCGGCGGCAGGCACGGCATTACTACGGGGGGTCGGCTTCGGCGGCCTGACGGTCGGCGGCGCGGTGGGTGCGAGCGGCGCTTTCGGCTTGGCCAGCGGCTTGACGGTCGCTGCGACCTTTTTCCACAGCGCGCTTTCGTCGGGGTCGAGCCGGCGCGGCATGTCAGCGCATCAGCTGGCGCCCAGCCGGGCGACGGTGCCCTTGGGCAGCAGCAGGAGCGCCTCGCCCCGGCTGCTCATGCCGCCGGCGATGGTGCGGGCATCCTCGCCCGCGCCCCAGAAAGTATCGAAGCGGTTGGCGCCCTTGATCGCGCCGCCGGTGTCCTGGGCGATCCACAGGCCACCCGGTTCGGCGCGGTCGAGCGACAGGAAGACGGGGGCGCCGAGCGGCACATAGTTGGGATCGGCGGCGACGCTGGCGCGTCCGGTTACCGGCACCCCGAGCGCACCGAGCGGACCGGGGCCGGTCAGCTCGCGGAAAAACACCCAGCTGGGATTTTCGTTCATCACCGCGGCACCGCGCACCGGATCGGCGCGCAGATAATCGAGGATGCCCTGCATCGACGCCTGACCCGATTTGAGTTCGCCGCGATCGAGCAGCAGCTTGCCGATGCCGACATAGCCGCGGCCGTTCTGGGTATCGTAACCGATCCGCATGACGCCGCCGTCGGGCAGGCGTAGGCGGCCCGATCCCTGAATTTGCAGGAAAAAGAATTCGGCAGCATCGGCAGCATACGCGATTTCGAGCCCGCGACCGTCGAGCGCGCCGCTTTCGATCGCGGTGCGGTCGTAATAGCGGACCAGATTGGTCCCATCGACCCGGCCGCGAATCTTGCGGCCCTTCAACTCGTCGGAAAACTGGCCAAGATCGACATCGACCAGATCGGCGGGGCGGCGATAGATCGGGATGTCGTACCCCGCGCGCTTCGTCCGCGAGCCGGCGATTTCGGGTTCATAATAGCCGGTAACAAACGTTGTCCCCGCGCCGACCTGCATCGTGCCGAAATAGCGCGCGAAAAACGCCAATGCGTCGCGGTCGGACCACGTCTTTGCCGCAGCGCAGCTTTCAGCCCAGTCGGTGCCCTGCGTCAGGCCGCTGGTATCGGCGCGGCGCTGAACCGAGGGGCAGCTGATACGAAAGGCGGCGAGCGCCGCGGTCGCCTGCGGCGCCGACACGCCCAGCGTCGCGAAATCGGGACCGGCGAGGACGCCGCTGGTTGCCGCAGTCGTCGCGTCGGCCGGGATGGCGGCGGCGGCGAGCGGCGGACGCGGTGTCGCCGGAATCGGCTGCGCCGCCGGGCCAGCCGGTTCGGACGGACGCGGCTGATAGGGGCGCGGCCAGGTCGTCGGCCGCGCCGACGCGGCTGAACAGGCGGTCGGCGCCGGGGCACTGGCGATCGGGCGGACGCCGCCGGCGTCGGGAACGACCGATGCACAGCCCGCAAGTAGAGGGATGGCGGCCAGAAAGGCCGTTGCCAGCGCGCGAGCGCGCCGCGCGCCGGTCAGCCGGTTGGTCGGCACAGGGTCAGGCGGCACGCGATCAGGCTGCTTCGATTTCGTCGAGCAGCCAGTTGGGATCGTTGCTGCCGATCGCGCGGCGGAACGTCCACAGATCGTCGGTCTGCGCCGCATCGCTCATCGACCCGGCGATCAGCTTGCCGTCCGAATCGCGGGTGGTCGCGCTGATATCGGCCTGATAGCGCACGGTGATACGCGCTTCGTTGCGATCGACATCGACCGCGGTAATCTTTGCCGAATCGATGCGGACGAGACGGTTGTCGAGCACTTCGCCGCGCGTATCGCGCGCCGCGATCGCCTCGACAAAAGCTTCATAACTGTCGTCGTCGCACAGGTCGCGCAATGTATCGCGGTCGCCCGTCCAAAACGCTTCGAGAATCATGCGATAGGCGGCCTCGGCCCCCTCCATGAAGCGGCCGGCGTCGAAGCTGCGGTCGGTCGCGAGCAGCTGGCGCAGCCCGATTTCGGCGGCGGGTTCATAGACCAGCCCCGACGGATCGGCGGCCGAACCGGTCAGTGACGGCGGCGCTTCGCCCTCCTCCAGCCGGACCGGCGACGGGGCGGCGCGTTCATCACGGCGCGGCAGAACGGGTTCCTGCTCATGCCCGGTGCGCTTGCCGAGCACCGAGTACAGCCGCATCCCAAGGAAGGCGGCAATCATGGCGAGCAAGACGATCGAAAAAGCAGTCACGGGCAAAAGTCCAATGCGGGCAATGGAAAAGTCATGGCCAATATATAGGCGATACCGGGCCGGGTTTCAAATCACCATGACCGCAGCATCGCGGCAGGTCAACGATTCACCCGCTCACCGCCTCCTCTACCTCCTCCATTGTGCTGGCGCACGGGCGCTGCTAAGCGCGCGGGCAACCGTCCGCCGCAGCCCAGACACGGCCTGCGGCGCCGACATTGTTTCCATCTTTCCAGTGAAAGCACTTCTATCATGGCTGACGAGACCAGCGCCGACATCAACAACCCCGCCCTGCAGCCCAACGGCCAGGATACCAGCCCGGCGATCGGCCTGATTTCGCAATATGTGAAGGATCTGTCGTTCGAAAATCCAAACGCGCCTGCGGTTTACCAATGGCCGGACGCGCCGCAGGTCGATGTGCAGTTCAACATTGCCGCCGACAATGTCGGCGAGGACCTGTTCGAAGTATCGCTGAAAATCGACGTCACGTCGAAGGGCGACCAGGGCACGATGTTCGTGATCGACCTGAAATATGCCGGCCTTTTCGGCGTGCGCAACGTCCCCGACGACCAGTTGCAGCCGTTCTTTCTGGCCGAAGCGCCGCGCATCCTGTTCCCCTTCGCGCGCCGCGTCGTTGCCGATGCCGTCCGCGACGGCGGCTTTGCGCCACTGCTGCTCGAACCGATCGATTTCCACGGCCTGTTCATGCAGCAGGTCCAGCAGGCCGAGGCCGAACAGGCGGGCGACATGACCCCGGTTGGTCAGGCTTAGGTCGTTCATTTCCTTTGAAGCGCCTCCGATATGGTATGTGCACCCGCGAAGGCGGGTGTCCATCATGTGCCGGCAAAAATTAGCACCGCCCGGAGATGGATCCCCGCCTTCGCGGGGACACAGTGCTTTTTTTCTGCGCGAGCCCAAATAGAATGAGCAGCCTGATCAGGAATGTCGGGACGATCGGCGGCCTGACGATGGTCAGCCGCATTTTCGGTTTCGCCCGCGACATGCTGCTCGCACGGGTGCTGGGCGCCGGCCTCGCCGCCGACGCCTTTCAGCTTGCCTTCACCCTGCCCAACACTTTTCGGCGGCTGTTCGCCGAGGGCGCTTTCTCGGTCGCCTTCGTCCCCACCTACAGCCGCCTGCTGCACGGGGAGAGCGGCGAAGACGCCGCGGCAAAATTTGCCGACGATGTGTTGTCGGTATTCCTGTGGGTGCTGCTCGGCTTTTCGGGCGTGATGATGATCGCGATGCCGGGTATCGTTTGGTTGTTGGCGCGCGATTTCCAGGCGGTGCCGGGCAAGTTCGAATTCGCCGTCTTCCTCAGCCGCGTGACCTTTCCCTATCTGGCGCTGGTCAGCCTCGTTGCCATGCTTTCGGGTCTGCTCAATGCGCGGTCGCGCTTTGGCCCCGGTGCCTTCGCTCCGGTCCTGCTCAACATCGTGCTGATCGGCGGCATCACCACCGGCTGGTGGCTGCGCGGGCCGGGGGGCGACGACCGGATCGTCGCCGAAGCGCTGTGCGTGGCGGTCAGCCTCGCCGGTGTCGTCCAGCTTGCCTATATGTGGTGGGCGGTGCGCCGCGCCGGATTGACGCTTCGCTGGCATGTGCCCAAAATCACGCCCGAGGTGAAACGGCTCGGGATGCTGATCCTGCCCGCCACCTTTGGCGCGGGGATTTACCAGATCAGCCAGTTCGTCGACACATTCTTTGCGACCTCGCTAGAGCAAGGCTCGCTGACGCTGCTCAAGCTGGCCGACCGCCTCAACCAGCTTCCGCTGGGCATTGTCGGGATCGCGCTGGGCACCGCAATCCTGCCGATGCTGTCGCGGCATATTCACAGCGGTGACGCCGGCGAAGCGCAGCGGTTGCAGGGCAATGCGTTCGAGATCGCGACGCTGCTGACGCTGCCCGCAGCTGCGGCGCTGGCGATCTGCGCGCCGGCCTTTGTCACCGCCTTTTTCGTTGGCGGCAAATTCACCGAGGCCGACGGCGCGATCATGGCGCAGATCGTCGCCGCGCTGGTCGCCGGGCTGCCCGCCTATGTCATCGTCAAGATTTTGAACCCCGGCTTTTTCGCGCGCGAGGATATGCGCACCCCGGTGTGGACCGCGCTCGCGGCGCTGATCGTCAATATCGCGATCAACCTGTATGTCGTCGAGCGGTACGGCATCGTCGGCCTGGCGGGCGCGACCGCGGTATCGGCGTCGCTCAACTGCATCCTGCTCTACGCCGCGCTGCACCGCCGCGGCTGGTTCCATTTCACCGCCCAGCTGGGCGGACGGATCGCGCGCCAGATCGTCGCCGTCGCGGCGATGGCGGCGCTGCTGTGGTGGATGATGCCGATGCTGAAGCCCTATTACGGCGGCGGGGTGTTCGAGCGGATCTGGTCGCTGGCGGCGCTGGTCGGGGCGGGCGGCGCGGTGTTTTTCGCCGTCGCCTTCCTGGTCGGCGCGCTTGACAAGGATCTGGTCGCCATGTTGACGCGGCGGCGCGCCAAACCTGCGCCACAAGAGGAGTAAGACATGCGGACGCTATCGGGCATCCAGCCCACCGGAAATTTGCATCTGGGCAATTATCTGGGGGCGATCCGCAACTGGGTGCGGATGCAGGACGAGATGCCGGGCGAGAAACTCTATTTCCTCGCCGACCTGCACGCGATCACCGTCCACAACGACCCCGCCGAACTGACCGCCAACACGCGCGAGATGGCGGCGGCGCTGATGGCCGCCGGGATCGACCCCGCCCGGTCGATCCTGTTCAACCAAGCGCGCGTGCCGGCACATGCCGAGCTCGGCTGGCTCTTGTTCTGCACCGCGCGCATCGGCTGGTTGAACCGGATGACCCAGTTCAAGGAAAAGTCGGGCAAGAACCGCGAAGGCGCGAGCGTCGGGCTGTACGCCTATCCGGTGCTGCAGGCCGCCGACGTGCTGCTGTATCAGACGACGCATGTGCCGGTCGGCGACGACCAGAAACAGCATCTGGAACTGGCGCGCGACATCGCGCAGCAAGTTCAATCAACGATTTCAAGCCGCGAATGTCTTCCCGCTCGCCGAGCCGCATGATTGTCGGCGACCGCCACCCGCGTCATGAGCCTGCGCGATGGCAGCGAGAAAGATGTCGAAGTCGGACCCGTCGGATCAGTAGCCGCATCAACCTGATCGACGATGCCGACACGATCATGGCCAAGATCCGCAAGGCCAGGACCGATGCCGAACCCTTGCCCTCGGAGGCCGCGGGGCTGGAGGAACGGCCCGAGGCGAAGAACCTGGTCGCGATCTATGCCGCGATGGCCGACGAAAGCGTCGATCAGGTGCTTGGCCGCTTTGCAGGACAGGGGTTCGGCGCGTTCAAGCCGGCGCTGGGCGAGCTGCTTGTCGAAACGCTGCAGCCGATCGCGACCCGCCTGGGTCAGCTGAAGGCCGATCCGGCGGCGATCGACGCGGCGCTCGCCGACGGCGCGGCGCGGGCGCGGACGCTGGCACAGCCGACGCTGGACGCCGCCTATGCCGCATTGGGGCTTTGCCGCTAAATTGCTGGCGGGGCTTGCTTCTGGCCCGCCACACCCAATATTCGTCGATGGAACCAAGGTGCGACGAGCCGGGTTCAACCAAGGTTAAGTCGCATCGGCGCAGTCATGGTATAGAGCGCCAAGATTGTGCGCCCCCGAATCACGGAGCCAAGACGATGATCAAGATGAACCTTCGGCACCTCGGCCTCGCCGCAATGACCGGCGCCGCGCTGGCGCTTGCCGGCTGTGCGACCCCGTTTCGCGCCGATGTCGCGCGTTTCCAGACCCAATTGCCCGCGCCGCAGGGCCAGAGCTTTGTCGTCGAGGCCGGCAATCCGGCGCTCGATGGCGGGATCGAATTTGGCCAATATGCCAATCTGGTGGCGGGTGAACTGACCCGATATGGCTATCGCCCCGCGGCGCGCGGCGAGCGCGCCGATCTGGTCGTCCGGCTGGACTATGGCGTCGACAAGGGCCGCGAACGCGTCGTGTCGAGTCCGGGGTTCGGCGATCCCTGGTATGGCGGTTACGGCGGCTATGGCCGCGGCTTCTCCGCGCCGGTGATCGTCACCGGCCGCGGCGGACGCCGCTATGTCTATGGCTATCGCGATCCGTTCCTGTGGGGCGGTTTCGGCGGTGGCTTCGGCGGCTATAACGACGTTAGCAGCTATACCGTCTATACCAGCGGCCTGAACCTGCAGATCAACCGCGCCGCCGACGGATCGCGCCTGTTCGAAGGCAGCGCCGAGGCGCAGTCGCGCGACAATAATCTGCAAGCGATCGTCCCCAATCTGGTCGAGGCGATGTTCACCGGCTTCCCCGGCAATTCGGGCGAACGGGTGCGGATTACGGTGGCGCCGCCCGAAAAGGGGTAAGCAACGCCACGGCCAAACAAAAGGCCCGCCTTCCATGTGGACGGCGGGCCTTTTGTTGATGGTGATAAGTCGGGTGATAAACCCGGGGATAAACCTGTGGATCAGCTGTTGAGGCTGCGCCGGATCGCGGCGATTTCGGCGTCGAGTTCGCTGTCGGCGACGCGAAGCGCCTCGACGGTGCGGACCGCGTGGATGACCGTCGAATGGTCGCGACCGCCAAAGCGCCGACCGATCTCGGGATAGGAGCGCGGGGTCAGTTCCTTGGCCAGATACATCGCGACCTGGCGCGGGCGGGCGATCGCGCGGACGCGGCGCTTCGAGGCCATTTCGGACTTGTCGAGGCGGTAATGGGCGCACACCGCGCGCTGAATTTCGTCGATCGTGATGCGCGGCCGCGCGGTGCGGACATTTTCGGCGAGCCGGTCTTCGGCCAGCCGCAGATCGACCGTCGTGCCGGTGAGCGCGGCATAAGCGAGCAGCTTGTTGAGCGCGCCTTCGAGCTCGCGGATGTTGCGGGTGAAATGCTTGACCAGATAGGCGACGACATCGTCGGGGACATCGAGCATCGGCATCAGCGCCAGCCGCTGGCGGATGATGCGTTCGCGCAGATCGTCCTCGGGCGCCTCGATGTCGGCGACCAGCCCGCCCGACAGGCGCGAGTGCAACCGCGCCTCGACCCCGTCGAGCATCGCCGGCGGGCGGTCGGCGGTGACCACCAGCCGCTTGCCCGCGGTCATCAGGTCGTCGATCGTGTGGAGCAATTCTTCCTGGGTCGAATTCTTGCCGATGACGAATTGCAGATCGTCGAGCAGCAACAGGTCGGCGGCGCGCAGCCGCGCCTTGAATGCCATCATGTCGCCGCCGCGCATCGCGCCGACGAATTCGAGCATGAATTTTTCCGCCGACATCAGAATGATCGTCGCGGTCGGATGCGCCGCGGCGTAATCCTGGGCGATCGCCTGCAGCAGGTGGGTCTTGCCCTGGCCGGTGCCCGAGCAGAGGTAGAGCGGATTGAACTGCGGCGCTTCGACCATCGCCAGGCGGCGCGCGGCATTGGCGGCGAGAATATTGCTGCGCGCGACGACGAAGCGATCGAACGACAGGCGCGGATCGAACGGCGAGGGAACCGCGAGGGCCGGCGCCGGAACCGGGGTGTCGAACGCCGGCAGCGGCGGACTGGCCAGAATCGCGGCACGCTCGCTCGCCCCGGCGCCGCCGCGGACGGTCACCCCGCGCACCGTCGGCAGTTGCTGGCGCCAGGCCAGTTCGAGCCGGTCGCCAAAGCGTTCGTTGATCCAGTTGGCCGAAAAGCGGCTGACGGTTTCGAGCGTCACCACCCCCGACAGCGAGCAATAATCGCCGAAGCGTACGGGCTTCAGCCAATGGTCGAAATACGCACACCCAGATCTCGGCGCAATCCTTCGGCAACGCGCGGCCAGAGCGCCGCGGCATCGCCGCTCATCGCTGTGTCCCTTGCGCCGTTACCATGTCGATTTCCGCTCTCTGTCACGCCGCACCGCCCCCGCTGATCCCCCTGTCGTCAAAGCCCTCGCGCGGCCAGCCAAACGCCGATTCGTCGCTTGCGCAAAGGCGCAAACATCCTGCCCGGGACCGAAGGCCCGAAGACGTGCGAATCATGTCGATGTGGCGGCCACCGGCGAAGGCCGACGACGATCCTGTCTAGTCAGGGCAAACCGAGTCGAGCAAGGGTCGGCGGTGTAAAAATACTGAAATAAAAATCTTGACTCGGCAGGGGGGCCGGAATCACGTCAAAACGGTATTTTACCTATGTTTTTCAATATTTTATATGTGACAATCTGGCGGCATATCAACGAATCGCCGTAAATCCGTCACTTACCGCGCTGCAACACTTTTGCCATCGCCCGGTCACAATTAACGGCACAAAAAAAGACCCGCGGGCACGGGGCCAGCGGGTCCTGTTTGTTCCCTTTCGGGACAGCGTCGATCAGGCGATCGTGTTCACGCTCTTGGTCAGGCGCGAGAATTTGCGCGAGGCGGTGTTCTTGTGCAGCACGCCCTTGGCGACGCCGCGCGCCATTTCAGGCTGCGCGGCCTTCAGCGCGGTCGCCGCAGCGTCCTTGTCGCCAGCGATGATCGCGTTCTCGACCTTCTTCACCAGCGTGCGGATACGCGAGACGCGATTCTTGTTCACGACGGTGCGCGCGGTGTTGCGGCGGATGCGCTTTTTTGCCTGCGGCGTATTGGCCATAAATTCCTCGGTTTCAAAACGGTCTAGGTCGGTCGGAGCGCAGCGTCACCGGAGCAGCCGAATCGCGCAAAGTGGCGAATCAATGTCCGGATACGGCCGGTTCCGGTACGACCGGACCCTGCTCGAAGGGTGCGCCCATAGCCAGACGGCCCCCGCCGGTCAATCTTTTTGGGATTCTTTGTCGGGGTGCGGCCCCGATCAGCGCTGGCATTTCGGGCAATAAAAGGTCGAGCGCCCGCTCTGGACGATCCGCGCAACGGTGCCGCCACATTCGCAAGGGTCGCCCTCGCGGCCATAGACGCGCCAGTCCTTGGCAAAATAGCCGAGCTCGCCATCGGGTTGCTTGTAATCGCGCAAGGTCGATCCGCCCGCCGCGATCGACGCCTCGAGCACCGCCTTGATCGCGGGCACCAGTGCCGCGATCTTCGCCTTCGGCACATCGGCGGCGGCGCGGGTCGGCGCGATGCGCGCCATGTTGAGCGCCTCGCACACATAGATATTGCCGAGTCCCGCGACGATCGTCTGGTCGAGCAGCATCGCCTTGATCGGCGCGCGGCGCCCCGCCAGAACGCGCGCGAGATAGGCGGCGTCGAACGCATCGGACAAGGGTTCGGGTCCGAGGGTCACAAAGGCGGGAAAGCCGATGAGCGGGTCGCCCGCGACCAGATCGACCGACCCGAATCGGCGCGGATCGTGGAGCATTAGCCGCTGCCCCGCCGCGGTGTCGATGAGCAGATGATCGTGCTTGCCGGGTTCGCCGGCGCCGATCCGCCAGCTGCCCGACATGCCGAGGTGAAAGATCATATGATCGCCGCGGTCGGTGGCGATGATGCCATATTTGGCGCGCCGCGACAGGCCGGTGACGATCGATCCGGTCAGCCGCTGCGCCAGATCGACGGGGAACGGACGGCGCAGGTCGGGGCGCAACGTCGAGACGCGGACCAGCCGCTGACCGGTCAGGTGCGGCGTCAGGCCGCGGACGGTGGTTTCGACTTCGGGTAGCTCTGGCATGATGCGCCGGAGCTACGCGCCATTTGCTTGGACGACAAGGCCCCGCTAAAGGCCGGTCAGACTTCGCTTCTCCCCGCAAAGGCCCGCACCCATGACCACCCCCGAAACCGTCAGCTTCGGATATGAAACGGTCGCCGCGACCGAAAAAACCGCGATGGTCGGCGAGGTGTTCAGCCGGGTCGCGCGCAAATATGACATCATGAACGACGCGATGTCGGGCGGCATGCACCGCCTGTGGAAGGACCGTTTCGTGCGCCGGGTCAAACCGCGCAGCGGCGAGGCGATCCTCGACATGGCGGGGGGCACCGGCGACATCGCGTTTCGCATGGAGCCGTTCGGCGCCAGCATCACCGTTGCCGACATCAATCCCGACATGCTGGGGGTGGGTGTCGAGCGCGCGGCGGAACGCGGCATCGATTCGCTGGTATGGAGCGAGCAGAACGCCGAGACGCTGAGCTTTCCGGACCAGTTTTTCGACGCCTATACGATCGCCTTCGGCATCCGCAACGTCACCGACATCCCCGCGGCGCTGGCCGAAGCGCACCGCGTGCTGCGCTATGGCGGCCGGTTCTTCTGCCTGGAATTTTCGACCAACGAGTGGCCGGGTTTCGCGCAGGCCTATGATGCTTACTCGCACCGCATCGTGCCCAAGCTCGGCAAGCTGATCGCGCAGGACGAGGACAGCTACCGTTATCTGATCGAATCGATCCGCCGCTTCCCGCCGATGCCCGAATTCGCCAGGATGATCGGCGCCGCCGGCTTCACCGCGGTCAAGGTCGAACCGATCATGGGCGGGCTGGTCGCCATTCACAGCGGGTGGAAGGCTTGACCCGACCCGTCACCCATATCGTCCGCCTGCTGAAGTGGGGCCGCATCCTGGCGCGGCATGGCGCGCTGCGCGGCATCGAGGGCGCGCCGACCACCCCGCCAGGAGTCAAGCGGCTGTGCCGGATCGCGCGATTCGGGACGATCCAGCCGAAGACCCCCGATTATGCCGCCGCGTTCCAGGCGATCGGCCCGGCTGCGGTCAAACTGGGCCAGACGCTGGCAACCCGGCCCGACATCGTCGGCGAAGAGGCGGCGCGCAACCTGTTGACGCTGCAGGACGCGCTCGCGCCGGTCGCCTTCGACCGCATCCGCCACGAAATCGAGCAGGCGTTCGAAGCGCCGCTCGAAACCCTCTACGCCGAATTCGACCCCGACCCCGTCGGATCGGCGTCGATCGCGCAGGTCCACCGCGCGGTGACGACCGAGGGCCGCCACGTCGCGGTCAAGGTGCGCCGGCCGGGAATCGACAAGCAGTTCGCGCGCGACATCGACACCTATGAATGGGCGGCCGCGCATCTCGAGGCGCTCGGCGGCGAAGCGACGCGGCTGCGCCCGCGCGAAGTGATCGCCAATTTCCGCCGCTGGACGCTGCGCGAGCTCGACCTGCGCCGTGAGGCGGCGTCGGCGTCCGAGCTGAAAGACGCGATGGTCGGGGTGCCGACCTATGAGGTTCCGGCGATCGACTGGGACCGCACGACCAGCAAGGTCATGACGCTCGACTGGATCGACGGCATCAAGATTTCGCACCGCGACGCGCTGATCGCCGCGGGGCACGACATGGAGGCGCTGGCAGGCAATCTGGTCCACGCCTTTCTGCGTCAGGCGATTGCCGAAGGTTTCTTCCACGCCGACATGCATCAGGGCAATTTGTTCGTAAAGGCCGACGGGACGATCGCTGCGGTCGATTTCGGGATCATGGGGCGGATCAACCGCCAGGCGCGCTACTGGCTCGCCGAAATCCTCTATGGCCTGACCACCGGCAATTACCGCCGCGTCGCCGAGATTCATTTCGAGGCGCAATATGTGCCCGATTATCACAATGTCGAGGAATTCGCGACGGCGCTGCGCGCGGTCGGCGAGCCGATGCGCGGCAAGCCGGTGAGCGAGCTGTCGGTCGGACAGATGCTCGACGGGCTGTTCGCGATCACCCGCGATTTCGACATGCAGACCCAGCCGCACCTGCTGCTGCTGCAAAAGACGATGGTGATGGTCGAGGGCGTCGCGACGATGCTGAATCCCAAGATCAATATGTGGGACGTGTCGGGTCCGTTCGTGAAGGAATGGATTCGCGACGAACTGGGCCCCGAGGCGGCGCTGGCCGACGGATTGCGCGAACAGGGCAAGACGCTGGCCCTGATCCCCGACATCATCCGCCGCCTCGACGCGCAACTGCCGCGCAAGGGCGCCGCGCCGCCCGCCCCGCCGCTGCCCGACATTCCGCTGATGTGGGAGAAGGGCGAGAAGCGGCGCTGGTGGCGTTATGCGTTGACGGCGGTGGTCGGCGCGGTGGCTGGCGCGGGGCTGTTGAACTGGTTAGGCTAGCGCGATGACCACGCTCCATCCTGCTGATCATCGGCGGCGGTATCGCCGCTTACAAATCGATCGAACTCGTGCGCCTGCTCCGCAAGGCAGGTTATGTCGTGCGCTGCGTCATCACCCGCGCGGGCGAACAGTTCGTGACGCCGCTGACGCTGGCGGCGCTCAGCGAGAACAAGGTCTATACCAATCTCTTCGACCTGAAGGACGAGGTCGAGATGGGGCATATCCAGCTGAGCCGCGAGGCCGACTTGGTGGTTGTCGCGCCCGCCACCGCCGATCTGCTCGCCAAGATGGCGGGCGGGCACGCCGACGATCTGGCGACCACCCTGCTGCTCGCGACCGACAAGCCGGTGCTCGCGGCGCCGGCGATGAATGTGCGGATGTGGCTGCATCCGGCCACCCAGCGCAATGTGGCGACCTTGCGCGATGACGGGGTGACGGTGATGGAGCCCGATGAGGGCGCGATGGCGTGCGGTGAATATGGGCCGGGGCGTCTGCCCGAGCCGGCCGCGATTTTTGCAGCGATTGAAGCAGCGCTCGCTTCTCCCCTCCCGCTGGATGGCCAGCCCGACTTTGCCGCCGAAACGCACCGCCCGCTCTATGGCCGCCGCATCCTGATCACCGCGGGGCCGACGCACGAGCCGATCGATCCGGTGCGCTATATAGCCAACCGGTCGAGCGGGAAGCAGGGTTTTGCGATCGCCGCCGCCGCCGCCGAAGCGGGGGCCGAGGTGCTGCTGATCGCCGGGCCAGTCGACCTGCCGACCCCGCCGGGGGTGATCCGCGTCGATGTCGAGACCGCGGTCGAAATGGCGGCGGAGGTGCAGCAGGGGCTGCCTGTCGATGCGGCGATCATGGTCGCGGCGGTCGCCGACTGGCGCGCCGCCGATACCGCGACGCAAAAGATCAAGAAGGACGGCAGCGGTGCCGTTCCGCCGCTCGCGCTCGCCGAAAATCCCGACATCCTCGCGGAGGTCGCCAAATCTCCCGAGCGCCCGACGCTGCTGATCGGTTTTGCCGCCGAAACCAACGATGTCATCGCGCACGCAGAGGCCAAGCTGGTTCGCAAGGGGTGCGACTGGATCGTCGCCAATGACGTCGCGGCCGACCCGATGGGCGGCGAAAGCAACCGGGTGCATATCGTTAGCAAAGACGGGATAGACAGCTGGGACCGGCTGCCCAAACAGGCCGTCGCCCGCAAATTGATGGAAAAGATCGCCGATGAGCTCGATGCGCGTAGCCCCCTTGAACGCGATTGAGATCGCGATCCAGCGCCTGCCGAATGGCGGCGGCCTGCCCCTGCCCGCTTACGCCAGCGACGGCGCGGCGGGAATGGACGTCGTCGCGGCCGAGACGCTGACGATCCGCCCGGGCACGCGCCATGCGGTCGCGACGGGGTTCGCGATGGCGATCCCGGCAGGATATGAGGTGCAGGTGCGGCCGCGTTCGGGCCTGGCGCTGAAGCATGGCGTCACCTGCCTCAACACCCCCGGGACGATCGACAGCGATTATCGCGGCGAGGTCAAGGTGATCCTGGCCAATTTGGGCGACGAAAGTTTCGAAGTGAAGCGCGGCGACCGGATCGCGCAGCTGGTCCCTGCCCCCGTCCAGCGCGCGGTTTTTGCCGAGGTCGATACGCTTGATGATACCGCACGCGGCGTGGGCGGCTTTGGATCGACCGGGGTCGAAACCGATCCGGTCGATGAGACGGCAGATGCCGCAGGACTCGCGTCACTGTCAGGCATCAAGACGCGGCGATCGGCCGAATAATTTGCTGAGCGACGCCGAACTCGACCGTTATGCCCGTCAGATCGTCCTGCCGGCTTTTGGCGGCGCGGGGCAGGCCAAGCTGAAGAGTGCGCATGTCGCGATCGTCGGCGCGGGCGGCATCGGCTGTCCGGCGATCAGTTATCTGGCTGCGGCGGGCGTCGGACGGCTTACGATCATCGACCATGACGTGATCGAGCGGTCGAATTTGCAGCGCCAACCCTTGTTCACCGATGCCGACATGGACGCGCCCAAGGCCAAGGTCGCGGCAGAGGCGGCGCGGCGGATCAATCCGCATGTCGAAGTGGCGGCGGTCGCCGAGCGGATCGATGACGGCAACGCCAAAGCCTTGCTGGCGGGGACAAGCCTGATTCTCGACGGCTGCGACAATTTCGCGACCCGGCTGGCGGTCAATCGCGCTGCGGTGGCGCTGCGCGTTCCGTTACTCTCCGCCGCGATCGGCGCGTTCGAGGGGCAGGTTGCGCTGTATGAAGGCTGGCGCAAAGGCAGCGCCTGCTACGCGTGCCTGGTCGGCAGCGACCCCGACCGGGAGGGCGTCAACTGCGCCGAAACCGGAGTGATGGGCGCATTGGCCGGGATGATCGGAACGATGGCGGCGCTCGAAGCGGTGCGCGCGCTCAGCGGGTGGGGATCGTCGTTGACCGGTCGGCTGGCGATCGTCGATATGCTCGATCGCCGCTGGCGCGAAGTCGGGGTGCCCCAGGATGCCCGGTGCCCGACATGCCGGTCCTGAACATCATCGTGGCAGTCGCCGAGGGGCGGCGGCTGTATGCGGCGCTCGAGGCCGGGATGGCGGCCGCGGCGCTGGGCCGGCCGGTGCGGATTTTTTTGCAGGGTGAGGCGGCGGCGCTGGTGCGCGATCCCGTCGGCTTTGCCGGCGACGCGGCGCGGCGCGCGGCGGGGCAACCCGACCTGGCGTGGATGATCGAGGAAGCGGCCGCGATGGAGATCGGCCTGTTCGCCTGTCAGTCGGGGATGGCGCTGGTGGGCGTCGCAGCGAGCGAACTGGTGCCGCATGTCCGCGCCGCGGGTCGATCAGTTTCATGGCGCGAGATCGGCAGCGAGGATCGGCTGGTGGTGTATTAGCGCCTGTTCCCCTCCCGCTTGCGGGAGGGGTTAGGGGTGGGGCGAGTGAAGCGAGCATTCGACGTCGCGATGCCCTCCCCGCTGCGACTAGCAAACAAGTTTGCAAGTCTCGCTGCCCCTCCCGCAAGCGGGAGGGGGATCTTGTTACGGATTGTCGCACACCGTAATCGCGCCGGCGTCGGGGCGTTCGCCTTCGGGCACGAAGCGCGCGAGATAGCCGCCGGCGTGCTGTTTGTCGTCATAGGACACCAGCTTGTACCCCACCGCCTCGAACTCGCAGACGAGCAGGCGGAACGGCGTGCCATGCTGGGCGATCGGGCGATCGCCGTCGACCACGATCACCTGCCCGCCCTTGCGCAGCGCCGGCCGCAGCCGCGCCCGCGAAGGCGTAGGGCTCACCGATTTCGTGATACATATGGACCATGAAGATGCGGTCGAAGCTGGCGACGGGCAGGCGCGGGTCATCGACGGCGCCCAGTTTCAGCGAGACATTGTCGAGCCGTTCGCGCGCGACGCGATCGGCCAGCCGCTCGATCACTTCGGGCATGATGTCCTGCGCCAGCACGCGGCCGCCGGCACCGACCCGCTGCGCCAGACGCACGGTGTAATACCCATCGCCGGCGCCGATGTCGGCGACCGTCATGCCGGGGCGGACGTCGGCCGAATCCATGACATCGTCGGCCTCGTTGACGCGGTCGCGCGCTTCCTCGGTCGACCATTTGGTCGATACGGTCGGCGCCACCGGCCGGTCGGCGGGGGGGAATTTGCGCGCGGTTTCAATCCGGTCGCTATCGTCGTTCCACTTCTTCATCGTCGCAGCCGCCGAGCAGCGGCAAGAGCGCCAGCGCGGCAAAGGCGACCGCGCGCACCATCAGTCGATATCCTCGACCTCGACCTTTTCGCCGGTCACCTTTTGCGACAGCGCCGCGGCCATGAAGGGATCGAGCGCGCCGTCGAGCACGTCGCCGGGGGCGGTCGAAGTCACCCCGGTGCGCAGGTCCTTCACCAGCTGATAGGGCTGGAGAACATAGGAGCGGATTTGATGGCCCCAGCCGATTTCGGTCTTTGCCTGATATTCGCCCGATGCCTCGGCCTCGCGCTTTTGCAGCTCGGCCTCGTACATCCGCGCCTTCAGCATCCCCATCGCGGTTGCGCGGTTCTTGTGCTGCGACCGGTCGTTCTGGCTGGCGACGACGATGCCGGTCGGAATGTGAGTGATGCGGACGGCCGAATCGGTGGTGTTGACGTGCTGTCCCCCGGCGCCCGAGGCGCGATAGGTATCGATCTTGAGGTCGCCTTCGTTGATGTCGATTTCGATATTGTCGTCGATCACCGGATAGACCCAGACGCTGGAGAAGCTGGTGTGGCGCCGCGCCGAGCTGTCGTAAGGCGAAATGCGGACCAGGCGGTGGACGCCGCTTTCGGTCTTGGCATAGCCATAGGCATTCTCGCCCTTGACTAGCAAAGTCGCCGATTTGATGCCGGCCTGCTCGCCGCCCTGATATTCGACCAGTTCGACCTTGAAGCCGCGCTTTTCGGCCCAGCGGCCATACATGCGCTGGAGCATTTCGGCCCAGTCCTGGCTTTCGGTGCCGCCGGCGCCGGCGTGGACTTCGAGATAGGTGTCGTAGCTGTCGGCCTCGCCCGCGAGCAGCGCCCGGATCTTGTCCTCCTCGGCACGCGCGGCGAGGGTCGCCAGCGAGGCCACCGCCTCGTCGACCATCGCCTCGTCACCCTCCATCTCGGCAAGTTCGATCAGTTCGGCGGTGTCGGAACATTCGGTTTCGATCGCGCGCGTCGCGGTGATCGCCGCATCCAGCCGCTGCCGCTCGCGCATCACTTCCTGCGCCGCCTTGGGACTGTCCCACAGCGTCGGGTCCTCGACCTTGGCATTGAGTTCGTCGAGCCGCCGCACCGCGCGGTCCCAATCGAGAAAACGCCGCAGCAGCGCCAGCGCGGCGCCAATCTTGTCGATATGATCCTGCGCTTCGGCGCGCATGGTCTTTGCTCCTGATTAATTATGTCCCGGCCATAGAGACCGGCTCGATTTCTAACAAGGCCGCTTCCCCAAGCACCCTTTGTCCTGAGGAGCCCCCTTCGAGACGGGGCTTCGACAAGCTCAGCCCCTCCTCAGGACGAACGGTTTTGTTGGCTGGATTCGGTCAGATGATGCCGCCGCGGTCGTCGAGGAAGTCGCTGTCGCTGCGTCCCGATTGCCCTTTTTGCGTCGGCGCCGCCTGACGCTTCGGGGCCTTGATCGGCTTGATCTCTTCTTCGCGGATCGTCCGGCGCGGTTCGCTTTCGGGTTTGAACGCTTCCCAGATGATCGCCGCCTTCGGATCGGTGCCCGGCCAGCTGCCATAGACGCGGCGGCCCGACTGGCGATCGATGCGCACCATGCGCACACCCTTGGGCGCGGTGAACGGAATCGGCTGGCTGTCGGCGAGCGATTCTTCGTAGAATTGCTTGAAGATCGGCGCCGCGAGGCTGCCGCCCTGCGCATAACCGCCCATGTTCCGCGGTTGATCGAACCCGATATAGACACCGGCAACGACGTCGGGCGTGCCGCCGACGAACCAGACGTCGTTCGGACCCGTGGTCGTGCCGGTCTTGCCGAACAGCGGCACGCCGAGGTCGCGCAGCCGCACCGCGGTGCCGCGCTGGACGACACCCTCGAGCATATGGACGACCTGATAGGCGGTCATCGGATCCATCAGCTGCTTGCCCGATTTGGCGAAGCGCGGCATCGGCCGACCGTCCCAATCCTTTTTGTTACAGCCTTCGCAGGGTTTCCAGTTGGCCGGAAAGATCACCTTGCCGCGGCGGTCCTGTGCATAGTCGATCACCCGCGGTTTCAACTCGCGACCGTGATTGGCGAGCATCGCATAGGCGTTGGTGATTTTTTCGACCGTCGTCGTCCCGGCGCCGAGCGCGGTCGACAGATAGGCTTCGTGCTTGCCGATGCCCATCGTCCGGATCGTGTCGACGATCGGCTCCATGCCGACCTGGCTGGCGGTTCTGACCGTCATCAGGTTGCGCGACTGTTCGAGGCCCCAGCGCATCGTATGTTCGCCCGAGCCGCCAGCGCCGCCGAAGTTTCGGAAGCATTTGTTGCCAAGCGCCGCGCCCTGATAGACGCAAAACGGCCCGTCGACGATCAGCGTCGCGGGGGTC
Source organism: Sphingomonadaceae bacterium (assembly GCA_965283845.1). Lineage (GTDB taxonomy): Bacteria > Pseudomonadota > Alphaproteobacteria > Sphingomonadales > Sphingomonadaceae > Sphingopyxis. The sequence goes on along the minus strand of CBDIQD010000002.1, from coordinate 234,469 downwards.
ATGCCATTGTCGAGCGCGGTCGCATAGACGAACGGCTTGATCGTCGAACCCGGCTGGCGTTCGGCCTGGGTCGCGCGGTTGAACGGCGACAGGCGGACGTCGAAACCGCCCTGCATCGCATAGATGCGGCCCGAATGGGGGCTTTCGGCGATGAAACCGCCCGACACTTCGGGAATGTTGCGCAACTGATAGGATGATCCTCCGGTCGCCTTGACGGCGATCAGGTCGCCCGGACGCATCGCCGAAAAAGCGCTGCCGCCGGTCTTGCGATAGGTGAGCGTCGCGGCGCCCGCCGGCAGCGTGCCGGTCGTGCCGTCGGCAAAGCCGATCTGCGCCGCGCCGGCCGATTTGGAAATGACCGCAGCGATCCGCCAACCGTCATAGTCGATACCGATGAAGCTGGAGGCGAGGCGACTGGCCCATTGGTCGTCGGCCTCGATCGTCGCGATCGGTCCCGACCAGCCCTTGCCCGCGTCGTAGCGGATGAGGCCGCGGCGCAATGAATTGGCCGCTGCCGCCTGCATCTTGCCATCATAGGCGGTGCGCACCCACAGGCCGCCGGCATAGACGCTGTGCGGTCCCTTGTCGGCGGTCTCGCCGAACTCGGCGATCAGCTGACGCCGCACCTCTTCCATATAATATCCGCCGACCTGTGCGATCGCACGGTTGCCGCGGTCGGTCAGGCCGAGCGGCATCGCCCGGGCCGTGTCGCGCTGCGCCGCGGTGATCCAGCCGTTGCGGAACATCTCGCTGAGCACGAAGTTGCGCCGCCCGATCGCTTTGTCGGCGTTGCGGGCGCGGCCATAGGTTTCGGGCGCCTTGGGCAGGATGGCAAGGAACGCCATTTCGTGCAGCTGGAGCTGGTCGACATCCTTGTCGAAATAGGCGCGGCTGGCGGCTTGGACGCCGAAAGCACGGCGGCCGAGCGGAATTTCGTTGAGATAGAGTTCGAGAATCTGTTCCTTGGTCAGCGCATCCTCGATGCGCATCGCCAGGATCGCCTCGCGCACCTTGCGCGTATAGCTGACCTCGCGGGTCAGCAGCAGGTTTTTTGCCACTTGCTGGGTGATCGTCGAGGCGCCGATCGGGCGGCCGCTGTTCGACAGGTTGGTCAGGATCGCGCTGGCTATGCCGGGATAGTCGATACCGCCGTGGCTGAAAAAGGTGCGATCCTCGGCGGCGAGATAGGCGCGCACGAGCAGCTGCGGATATTCGCTATATTCGAGCTGAACGCGACGTTCGCGGGCGTAGGTATGAACCGGCTTGCCCTCGGCATCGCGGACCATCGTCGGTAGCGGCGGTTCATAGTCGCGCAGCTGATCGACCGAAGGCAGATCGCGCGCGAACAGCACCCAGATCAGCGCGAGCGCGAGGACTCCCGCGAGCAGCAGATAGCCGAGCCAGCGAAACCAGCGCCGCGTCCACATATCGCGCAGCCATGCGATGACGGCATTGCTGTCGCGGCGCAGGCGCAGGCGGAAATCGGGCGGACTGTCGGCGACCATATGCCCCGCCTCCTAAAGCCTGTGCCGTCGAAAGGGAAGCATGCTTGCGGCGAGGTGCGCTATGCCTCGCTTCGGGTCAGGTCGAGCAGCGCCGAGCTCAGCATCGCGGCGACTTGTCCCAGCACCGCGTCCGCCGTCACCCGGTCTTCTTCATACAGCATCTCGTCCGCTGCAAAGCCGAGTTCGACCGCCAGACGGAGCCGCGTCCACAATAGATCGCGGTCGATATCGGCGAGGTGCGGCGCGCAGGCGTCGGCCAGCCGCCCGGTCACTTCGCGATGCGACGCGAGCCGGACATGGACGAGCCGCGGCGAGGCATGCAGCGCGCGCAAGATCCACACCGCCCCCGGCTCGGCGCGCGTCACCGCCGCATTTTCCGCCAAAAGATCGCCGATATGATCGGCCATATTCTTGACCCCGGCGGACGCATGGCGCGCCAGCCATGCGTCGAGCACCACATTCTGGCGCGCCATCAACCGCCGTCCCAGCTCCTCCAGCACCGCATATTTGTCACCGAAATAGCGATAGAGCGCCGCTGCATGGCCACCCGACAGCGCAGAAGGATACTTCTCCTCATGACCCGAGAGCCCGACTTCGGCGAGCAACGCGCCGGCGACGTCGAGCAACCGGTCGCGCGTCGCGCGCGCGCGCGCCTGCTGCGGCGGACGGCGGATCGTCGGGGCGACAGACGCGGCGATCACCGCGCCCGGCCGCGCGCGCTGACCGGCCAGATGTCGATCAGCGTATCGCCGGCGACGACATGGTAGTTGTCATAAAGATTCACCGTCGGATCGCAATGCGGGACGGTCAGGCTGACCGGGTCGCCGGGCGCGAGCTGCGTCCCGATGCCGGGGGCGATGAGCGCCGCATGTTCGTCGCCCATGAAGGCGAAAAAGGCGGTTTCGGGCGCCCCGCGCTGGACCACCGCGACGCCGCCGTCGGTCGACAGCGATTTATAGCCGGCGTCGATGGTCACGAGGCCGCCGTGGTTGGCGCTGACGACGCGGGCATCGACCGCCAGCGCGACCTCGAAGGGCGGTTCGCCGTCGTCGCCGGTCAGGTCGCAATCGCCATATTGCTTGTCCATGAAGACGTAGCTGCCCGTTTGATATTCGGTGAACACCCCGATTTCGAGGTCGATACGGTGGGTGCCGGTGCCCGATCCGGTGACGATTTCGGGCGCAAAGCCGGCGGCGGTCAGCGCGGCGATGATTTGCCGCAGATAGGCGGTGCGCTCGACGATCGCGGCGCGGCGTTCGGCGTAGTTTTCGATATGCTGCTGCGACCCGCAGTAAAATTGCACCCCGCGATATGCGAGGTTCGGCGATGCGGCGATCACCCTTGCCAGCGCCACCGCCGCCTCGGCCGACGCGACGCCCGTGCGCGCGATGCCGGGGTCGATATCGATGATGACGTCGAGCCTTGTTTCCGCCGCCGCCAGCGCCGCGTCGATGCGTCCGGCGACGTCCGGATGATCGACGACCGCGATCAGCCCCTCGGCCTGCGCCGCCAGCGCGGCAAGGCGCACGATCGCGGCGGGCGCCGCGACGGGCGAGGTGATGAGGATACCGGCGATGCCGCCTTCGACCAGCACCTCGGCCTCGCCGATCTTGGCGCAGCACACCCCGACCGCGCCGGCCTGTTTCTGGCGGCGCGCGATGTCGATGCTCTTGTGCGTCTTGGCATGCGGACGCAGCGCGACGCCGTGGTTCGCGGCAAGGGCGGCCATGCGCTGAATATTGCGGTCGAGCGCTTCGACATCGAGCACGAGCACCGGGGTGTTGAGGTCGGCGCGCGAGCCTTGCTGGTCGATCAGATGTTCGTGCAGATCGCGGTCGGTCGTCATGCGAATAAAGCCTCCAGATGCGGGTTGAGAAATTTGCCATTGGGGTCGGCGGCGCGGCGCACCGCGGTGTAGCGCCCCGCCATCGGATAGAGCGCCGCGACATCGGCGCGGCTGAGCGTGTGGCGTTTCGCCCAATGGGGCCGACCGCCGGCGCCGCGAAAAATCGCTTCGGCATCGGCGAACAGATTGCGCCACGGCATTTTGGCATATTGGTGCATCGAAATCGCGGCGACCGGGCCGGCGTTCATCGGGCTCATCCAGATGTCGTCGGCGGCAACGACGCGATATTCGAACGGAAAGGTGACCGGCAATCGTTTGCGCCGGATCCAGCCGACCACCTCGTCCAATGTGTCCAGTCCCGCCGCGCGCGGCATTTCATATTCCATCTCCTCGAACCGCAGATTGCGGTCGGACGGAAAGATGCTGTGCGCCGGGCCGCGGCGGCGACCCGAAAGGCCGCTTTTCATCATCAGCCGCTGGAGCATGGGGGTGAGAAACGGGAGGCGCGCCGACATGTCGAGGATGCGGCGAAAGGTTGCTTCCTCCATATCGGTGGTGGTCGGCGGCGGATCGCACGGTTCGCAAAGGTCGAGCGTTTTCAGGATCACCTGGTCGCTGTGCGGAAAGAACCAGAATTCGATGTGGCGGTGCTGCCGCGTCAGTTCCTCATAGCTTTCGCGCACCTCCGCCCAGCGGCGCTTTTCGATCCGTTCGGCCAGATGAAAGGCGGGGACGACCGCAACCTCGATCTCGGTCGCGATCCCGAACAGGCCGAGCGAGAGGCGCTGCGCCTGATAGAGATCGGCGTTGGTGCCCGCGTCGCACCAATGCGCCTCGCCATCGGCGCCGACCAGCCGGTAACCGCGCGCAAAGGTCGCCAGCGAGCCGAGGTCGGTGCCGGTGCCATGCGTCCCCGTCGCCATCGCGCCAGCGAGCGATTGCGGGTTGACGTCGCCCTGATTAGCGAGCGCCAGCCCCTGCTCCCACAGCGCCGCGGTCAGCCGGCGGATGCTCCAGCCCGCCGGGATGCGCACGGTCCGGCGGTCGGCGGCGATGCGGAGGTCGCCCGCCATATCGTCGAGGCTGACGATCAGCTCGTCCGATTCGCAGAGCGGCATGAAGCTGTGTCCGGCGCCGGTCGCGCGCAGCTTGTGGGCGCTGCGGACGAGCATCGCGAGCTCATCCTCGCTTTGCGGGCGGGCGACTTGCACGGCGGCGGTGACGCTGCCCGACCAGTTGTTCCAGCTCATGACGATCTCCCGCAGTTCGCCGGGCAAAGCTGTTCGTGCGCGAAAAGTTAGTCAAGACTATATTTATACCCACGGTGTAGCTTCTCTCTCATCGTCACCCCGGGCTTGACCCGGGGTCCCGCTTGAAACCCAAGTTGGTCTATGCCTCAAAAAAGCGGGATCCCGGGTCAAGCCCGGGATGACGAAAGGGGTGGCAACTTTCCATCGCGCAACAGACCCGGCGCCAACGCATCAATGGGTGCGAAGCGCGCCTCAGCGCCCCGCGATCCGCCGGGCGAAATGAATCTGCACCGCGTTGCGCACCCCGCGCGCGACCCTTTTCTGACCCGCTGGCGACGCAAGGAATTCGGCGTCTTGCTTGTTCGAGATGAAGCCGGTTTCGAACAGGATCGACGGCGTGTCGGGCGCTTTCAGCACCACGAACGACGCAAAGCGGTGGGCATGGGTGCGAAACTTGACCGCCTCGCTCGCTTCGCGCTGGAGCAGCCGCGCGAAGTCGGAGGCGACATTCATCGTTTCGCGCTGGGTCAGATCGAGCAGGATCGACGACACATCGCCGCTATGCGCGCCGAGGTCGACGCCGTTGATGATATTCGCCTTGTTCTCGCGCGCCGCGAGCCGCGCAGCCTCGCGGTCGGAGGCGACTTCGGACAGGGTATAGACCGACGCGCCGCTGGCGGTGTCGTTTTCGGCGGCGTCGGCGTGGACCGAAATGAACAGATCGGCCTTGAGCCGCCGCGCGATGCCATAGCGTTCCTCGAGCACCAGAAAGCGGTCGTCGGCGCGGGTCAGCGCGACGCGCACCCGGCCCGAGGCGAGCAGATCGTCGCGGATCGCCCGCGCGAGCGCCAACGTGATGTCCTTTTCGCGGCTGCCGCTGTCCGGGCTGATCGCGCCGGGATCGTGACCGCCGTGCCCGGCGTCGATGACGACCAGCGGCAGGCGGTTGTCATCGGGACCTTCGATCCGCGGCAGCGTCACAACGGGCTTTGGCTTGCCGATCGGAACGGTGACGCTGTAGCGTTTTTCGGGGCGTTTGGCGCGAAATCCGGCGGGCGGATGCAATGGCGGGCGCGGCGCGGGCAGAACACGGCCCAACGCGATCATTCGCGGGGTCGCCGAATCGCCGATCGCGGTCGCGCTCGCCTGACTCCCCGGCGCCGCGGTCGCGATGATGCCAAGCAGGGCGAGCAACGGGCTCATCGCGCGTCTATGCCGCTCAAGGCGCGCAATGGTCCAGCGCTTATTCAAAACATCAGCCATCGGGCCACGGAATATGGTGAAGCCCCTGCCCATCATCGGGCGCGAAAGGCGGATAAACCGTCGATTTGGCTGGCCGGACGACCCTGCCACGCTTGTGCGCGGAACCACCCGTCCCATCTTTGTGCGGTGGTTGTGGTTGCCGTCGGCACGTGCCGATGCTAGCACGCCATCACTGACGGTGTCGTTCCCGGTGCCGTCCGGCCTTTTGAGGGGAAGGCCTGCTCCGCAAATCCGCGGAACATGGCCGCCTTGGTGCCGGATATGCGGGGAAGGGCGACCTGCCGCCAGTCCACCCGGTTGACCGGACAGTCGGGGCGATCGCCAGACGCCCGCCCTGCCCGCCCGCTCATCCCGTAACAGGTTGATGCCGCATGAGGCTTGCCATGCCCTCTTCTCATCCCGACGCGGGCGCTTTCGCCCTGGCCGTCGCTGGACAGGAAGACCGCATGCGCGTCCAGGATCGGACGCAGGCCGTTTGCGGCAATAACGTCTTTTTTCTTTTCACCCGTATCCGCCGCGGCCGCCCCTTGGGACGGTTCGCGGAATTTTTTGATCGCGCGCCACGGCGCGCTTGGAGTGTTACCAATGACCACGCGCATGTTGATCGACGCGCGGCACCGGGAAGAAACCCGTGTCGCCGTCACCCAGGGAAACCGCATCGAGGAGTTTGATTTCGAGTCCGCCGAGCACAAACAGCTCAAGGGCAATATCTATCTGGCCAAAGTAACCCGCGTCGAACCGTCGCTGCAGGCGGCGTTCGTCGAATATGGCGGCAATCGCCACGGGTTCCTGGCGTTCAGCGAAATCCACCCCGATTATTACCAGATCCCGTTGGACGATCGCGAAGCGCTGCTCCGCGAAGAGGCCGAGCATGCCGCCGAAGCGGCGCAGCGCGCCGAAGAGGATCTGGACGAGCTGGAAGGCGATGTCGCCGACGTCGAATATCACGACGAGGACGACAATGGCGACCGCCGGGCCGATCACGATGACCATGACGATCGCGACGACCGTGATGACCATGATGACAATGGCGACGCCGAAAACGGCGACGGCGAAGAGGGCGGCGAAGGCTCCGACGACGGCGCCGAAGCAACCGGGGATGGCCGCGGCGATCGCAAGGGTCGGGGCCGTGGCCGTGACGGGCGCAAGGGCGGCGGCCGGGGCCGCGGTCGCAGCCATGCCTCCGATGACGACGATGGCGAAAACCGCATGTCGCTGCGCCGCCGTTACAAGATTCAGGACGTCATCCGCCGCCGTCAGGTGATGCTGGTCCAGGTCGTCAAGGAAGAGCGCGGCAACAAGGGCGCGGCGCTGACCACCTATCTGTCGCTCGCCGGCCGTTATTGCGTGCTGATGCCCAACACGATGCACGGCGGCGGGATCAGCCGCAAGATTTCGAACGGTGCCGATCGCCGCAAGCTCAAAGCGATGGTCGACGAACTCAACCTGCCGCCGACGATGGGCTGTATCGTCCGCACCGCCGGCATGGCGCGCACCAAGGTCGAGATCAAACGCGATTTCGACTATCTGGCGCGCCTGTGGGACGAGATTCGCGAAAAGACATTGGAATCGAGCGCCCCGGCGCTGGTCCATTCGGACAGCGACCTGGTCAAGCGCGCGATCCGCGACATCTATCACAAGGATATCGAGGAAGTGCTCGTCGAGGGTGACGAGGGTTACAAGGCCGCCAAGCAGTTCATGAAGCTGCTGATGCCCAGCCACGCGCGGCGGGTGAAGCAATATGCCGACCCGGTGTCGCTGTATCAACGCCACGGCGTCGAAGACCAGCTGGCGGGGATGCTCAATCCGGTCGTCCAGTTGAAATCGGGCGGTTATCTGGTGATCAACCCGACCGAAGCACTGGTGTCGATCGACATCAACTCGGGCCGGTCGACCCGCGAGCATAATATCGAACAGACCGCGGTCAGCACCAATCTGGAGGCCGCGCACGAAATCGCGCGCCAGCTGCGCCTGCGCGACATGGCCGGGCTGGTCGTGATCGATTTCATCGACATGGATCACAGCTCGAACATTCGTAAGGTCGAGCGCGCGATGAAGGACGCGCTGAAGAACGACCGCGCGCGCATCCAGGTCGGCCGCATTTCGGGCTTTGGCCTGATGGAGATGAGCCGCCAGCGCCTGCGCACCGGGGTGCTCGAAGCGTCGACGCGCCCCTGCCCGCATTGCGAGGGCACCGGCCTGGTTCGCACCGCATCGTCGGCGGGCCTGTCGGCGCTGCGCCTGATCGAAGAGGAAGCCGCGCGCGGCAAGGGCAACCGGATCACGCTGCGCGCCAGCCAGGAAGCGACCTTCTACCTCCTCAACGAAAAGCGGCGCGAGCTGCGCGATATCGAGGAACTATACGGCGTCACGATCGAAATCCTGCCCGACGGCGAAACCGAGGGCGCGCGGATGGCGGTCGAGGTCACCGGCCCGCCGCCGACCCAGCGTCGCAGCTTTGCCCCGATCGCGCTGATCGAGGATGATGACGACGACTATCCTGAGGACGAGGAAGAAGAAGAAGCCGAAGAAGCCGCCGAAGAGCGCCCCGCACGGTCGCGTGACCGCGAGGAAGGCGAGGCCAAGGGCGATGGCGAGGGACGCAAGCGCCGCCGCCGCCGCCGCGGTCGCCGCGGTCGCCGTGACGAGGACGGCAATGAAATCGTCGAAAATGGCGAAAATGGCGACGACGCCGGGCGCGAAGCCACCGACGACAGCGAAGCCGCCCCGGCAGAAACCGCGACCGAAGATGGCGGCACCGACGCCGAGGCCGGCGAAGCCGTGCTCGGTGATCGGCGTGTCGACGCGGCGGTCGTGGCCGCAAGCCCAAGGTCGATGGCGTCGACGGCAGCGACGGCGACGTCAGCCGACGCCGAGGTTGCAGCGCCGGTAAAAGTTGAAGCCGCCGAACCTGTCGCTGAAGAAGCACCGGCCGCCGAAGACAAGCCGAAGCGCAAGCGCGCCCCGCGCAAGACCAAGGCAGCCGTTGAAGCCGAAGCCGCCGAACCGGTGGTGGAAGCCGCCACGGCGGCGCCCGACGTCGAGGCGGAGGCCGAGGCCGAACCCGCCAAGCCCGCGCCGAAGAAGCGCGCCAGCCGTGCCAAAAAGGCCGTCGCCGCCGAAGCCGCACCCGAAGCGGCAACGACGCGCGATGCCGAACCCGCCGCCGCCAACGGCGACGATGACGGCATCGGCCCCGACGGCGAACCGCGTCGCGGCTGGTGGCAGCGCACGTTCGGCAACTGATCGACCGGACGCATTCTGATTGATCGTCATCCCGGCCAAGGCCGGGATGACGATTGTCGTTCGGGGGCCTTGCCTCTGCGCTCCCCGACCCCCAATAAGCGCTTATGACTTCACTTGAGGTTCAGACGCACGGGGCGAAACGGACGGCTATGGCCGCTTTACCGCCAAAGACCGAATTCCGGGCGCTATGGCGTCCCTATTTTCGTATCCTGCTGACGTTGCTCGCGATGATCGCGGTCGCGGTGCGCCCGGCGATGGCGCAATCGATCCTGCGCGACGCCGAGACCGAGGCGCTGTTCCAAGACATGATGGACCCGCTGCTCGTCGCAGCGGGGCTGCAACCCGGACAGGTGCGCGTCCATCTGCTCGGCGACCGCAGCATCAACGCCTTTGTCGCGGGCAGCCAGGACATTTATGTGTTCAGCGGCCTGATCGAGGCGGCCGACACCGCCGAAGAGGTTCAGGGCGTTCTCGCGCACGAACTGGGCCATGTGATCGGCGGCCATGCGATCCGCGTCAACGAAGGCGCCAAGGTCGCCTCCGGCATCTCGCTGCTCAGCCTGCTGCTCGGGGCCGCGGCGGTCGCCGCCGGCGCGGGCGACGCGGGCATGGGGATCATGATGGCGGGCCAGCAAGCGGCGCTGGGGAAATTCCTGGCCTTTACGCGCGTCCAGGAATCGACCGCGGATGCCGCCGGCGCACAATATCTGTCGAAGGCCGGGATCAGCGGCCGGGGCAGCCTGGCCTTTTTCAAAAATTGCAGAATCTGGAATTCCGCTATGCCGTGAAACAGGATGACGATCAGGCCTATGGCCGCACCCACCCGATGTCGGGCGACCGCATCCAGGCGCTGCGCGAGGTTTATGTGATCGATCCGGCGTGGGCCAAACCCGCCGATCCGGTAATCGAAAAGCGGTTTCAACGCATCAAGGCCAAGCTGTCGGGATATATGACCGATCCCGAACGGACGCTCAGGAAATTTCCCGAAAGCAACACCAGCATTCCGGCGCGCTATGCCCGCGCCTATGCGTGGCACAAAAGCGCTTATCCGCAAAAGGCGCTGGCCGAGGTCGATGCGCTGCTCGCGACCAATCCGGCCGATCCCTATTTCCTCGAACTCGAAGGTCAGGTGCTGCTCGAATCGGGGCGGCCCAAGGATGCGATCCCGGCGCTGCGCAAGGCGCTGATCAATTCGCGCTCGCAGCCGCTGATCAGCGCCACGCTGGGTCACGCGTTGATCGCGACCGAAGATCCGGCCAATTATCCCGAAGCCGAGCAGGTGCTGAAAACCGCGGTGGCGCTGGATAACCAGAACCCGTTCGCCTGGTATCAGCTCGGTATCGTCTATGCGAACAAGGGCGATCAGGCGCGCGCCGCACTCGCCTCGGCCGAACGTTCACAGCCCCGAGGGCGGCCATCGACGTCGCTCGCGCTGCGTAATGCCGAAACCGCGATGCAAGGCCTCACGCAGGGCACGCCCGACTGGATCCGTGCACAGGATATTTCGCTGGTTGCGCGCGCCGAGGTGGAACGCGAGCGCAAACGGCGCTAGATTCACGCCGAACCACGGGCAAGCATCGCTTCAAACGATGCACAAGGGCAACAAGTGACTAATAATAAAGACGATTATTACCAGCCGTGGCTGCGCGATCCGGAGCCGACGTCGTCGGCCACCCCGCCGCCGGCGGCACAAGGCGAGGGATTGGCGAAGCCGCGCTACCAGGTGGCGGGGCGTGAGTACCAGGGGGACCGCGTCGCGATCAGTGGTGGGGGTGACAACGTGGGCGATTTTCAGGAAGCGCTGGGTGCGCGGCTGGAGCAGGCGTTGCGCGATGGCGCGCCGGTCCAGGTGTGGGTCAGTCCGTCCGACCCGTGCGGACATTCCGGCGCGCGTCGAAGCAATGGAAATCCCGCGCCGTTCGCGCGAAGCCGCCGCGAAGACCGGTGCGCTGACCGCCAGCGCCGCGCGCGCGATCGGGCGCGGATCGGTGCGTGCCGGCGGCGCTGTGGCCAAATCGAGCGGCGAGGCTTGGGGCAAGATGGCGCTGGGCGACAAGGCCCGCAAGCTGTCGAGCGACGCCGGCCGCGGGCTGGGCGAGGTTGCCGACAAGACCCGGACGGGGGTGGGCAATATTGCCAAGGCAGGCAGCGACAGCATCCGCGGCAGCATCGGCGACGCGGCGACAAAATTGCGCCCGAGCCCGCGCGCCGAGTTGGTGCCGCCGCCCTCCGGCCTCGACCAATTGCTGGCGCGCGAGGAGGCGGCGGCGCGGGCGAACCAACCGGCCGGTCCCGACCTGCCGCTGTTCGCGGGCGCCGCGCCGATGCCACCGACCGCCGCAATCCCATCGGTCGAAGGCGATGACCGGTCGCCGATCATTCCGCCGGCCCCGAAAAAGCCCGCCGCCGCCAAAGCCATGGCGACGCCGCGGTTGCCGGAGGTGAAGGGGGCGGGGATGGCAAACGCATCGACGCGGACATGGGCCTTGGCCGCGAGCGGCATCCTGCTGCTTGCTGCGGCCTTTTGGCTCGGCGGCCGCATGAACGGCGGGATGAGCAAGAGCGAAGTCGAAACCATCGTCGCCGATTATATCAAGGCGAATCCGCAGATCATTCCCGAAGCGCTCGAGGCGCAGCGCGGGCAGGAAGTCGCCAAGGCGATCGACGCGATCCGTCCGGCGCTGGAAAAACCCTATGCCGGCGCATGGGCGGGCAACGCCGACGGTGACGTCACTTTGGTGGTGTTCACCGACTATGCGTGCGGTTTTTGCCGCGCCAGCGTGCCCGACGTCGACCGCCTGATCCGTGAAGACCGACGCCTGAAAGTGGTGTTCCGCGAGTTGCCGATCATCGCCCCGCAAAGCCGCGACGCGGCGCTGATGGCGCTCGCCGCGGCGCGACAGGGCAAATATGACGCCTTCCACCACGCGATGTTTGCGGCCAGCTCGCTCGACAAGACGGCGATCGCCGCCGCCGCGGCAAAGGTCGGGGTAGTCACCGACGGCACCGCCGATGCGACCGCGAACGAGGCCTTGTTCCAGCGCGAACTCGACAGCAACCTGGCGATCGCCACCCAATTGCAGCTCAACGCCACCCCGACGTGGATCGTCGGCGACCAGCTGTTCCAGGGCCAGATCGGCTATGACGCGCTGCGCGCCGCCGTCGCCAAGGCGCGGGCCGAGGGTTGATGATCGGCGCGACGACGGCGCAGCAAGCGATCGACGCAGCGCTGCGCAATCCCGCCACGATGGCCGCCGCCCAAGCGCTCGCCGAAAACCGCCTGCACGAGGCCGAGCCGCTGCTGAAAGCGCGGTTGAAGCAAAATCCGTTCGACGTCGTCGCGATGCGGATGCTGGCGGAACTTGCCGGCCGGATCGGGCGCTATTCCGATGCCGAAAATCTGCTGCGCCGCGCCGTCGAGCTCGCGCCCGATTTCCTGACGGCCAAATCGAACCTTGCGATGGTTCTTCATAAACAGGCCCGGTCGGGCGAAGCGATCGCGATCCTCGACGAGATTGCCGCCGCCGATCCCGGCGTGATGACGAACGCCAATCTGCGCGCCGCCGCGCTCGGCCGGATCGGCGAGTATGACGAAGCGCTCGAAATCTATGCCGCGGTGCTGGAAAGACGGTCGGACCATCCGAAAATCTGGATGTCCTATGGCCATATGCTCAAGACCGTCGGCCGCCAGCAGGATTGTATTGCGGCCTATCGCCGCGCGCTGACGCTGCAGCCCGGGCTGGGCGAAGTGTGGTGGAGCCTCGCCAACCTGAAAACGGTTCGCTTCGACGATGGCGATATCGCCGCGATGACCGCGGCGCTGGACGGCGGCGCGCTGTCGGTCGAGGATCGCTTTCACCTTCATTTCGCACTGGGCAAGGCGCATGACGATGCCGACGATCCCGCCGCCGCCTTTTCGCATTATGCCGAGGGCAACCGGCTTCGCCGACCGTCGGTCGACTATGATGCCGAAGAAACGCGCGCGCAGGTTGACCGGGCGATCACCCTGTTCACGCCCGAATTTCTGTCCGCGCGGCGCGGCATGGGCGCGCCCGATCGCGATCCGATCTTCATCCTGGGGATGCCGCGCGCCGGATCGACGCTGGTCGAACAGATGTTGGCGAGCCATCCGGCGATTGAAGGCACCAGCGAATTGCCCGACATCCCGATCATCGCCGCGCGCGCGAAAGCCGATCATGGCGGGATCGCGGGCATGGACGCCGCGACGCTCGCCGCCCTGGGCGCCGAATATCTCGATCGCACCCGCGTCCACCGCAAGTCGGGCAAGCCGCTGTTCATCGACAAGCTGCCGAACAACTGGTTTCATATCGGCTTCATCCATCTGATGCTGCCCAATGCCCGGATCATCGACGCGCGCCGCAACCCGCTCGATTGCTGTTTTTCGAATTTTCGCCAGCACTTCGCCCGCGGCCAGGGCTTTTCCTATTCGCTGGACGAACTCGGCCGCTATTATGCCGATTACGCCCGGTTGACGGCGCATTTCGACACGGTGCTGCCGGGCCGCGTCCACCGCGTGATCCACGAACGGCTGCTCGACGATCCCGAGACCGAACTGCGCGCGCTGCTGGAACATATCGGGGTCGATTTCGACCCGGCGTGCCTGCGCTTTTACGACAATGATCGCGCGGTGCAGACTGCCAGTTCCGAACAGGTGCGCCGCCCGATCAACCGCGACGGGGTCGACGTCTGGAAGCGCTACGATGCGTGGCTGGCGCCGCTCAAGGATGCGCTGGGATCGCTGGTCGCCGCCTACCCCGCCTGATGGTCGCACGGCCGACGCAAAATTGTTGCAAATTGGCAACAATCACCGACTTTTCGCACTGCACCATAAGGCGCCGATCGAACAATCCTTGCGTTCGCAGGCGACCGCGCGGCTAATGCTCGCATCGGCGTCATGCGAGGGGTTTGTCATGCGATCGTCCAAACAATTTGTGAACAAAGTCGGCGGAATCCTGCTGTCGACGACCATGCTCTGCACATCGGCCACCGCGATGGCGCAGGAGGCCGGCAGCGAAGACAGCACCGAAATCGTCGTCACCGCGAACAAGCGCGAGCAGAATCTGCAGGATGTGCCGATCAGCATCACGGCGTTGACGTCCGACACCCTCGCGCAAAATCAGGTTTCGCGCTTCGACGATTATGTGAAGCTGTTGCCGAGCGTGAGCTTTCAGTCGTTCGGCCCGGGCCAGTCGCAGCTTTATTTCCGCGGCATCGCAACCGGCGGCGATGGCCTGGCGTCGGGGCCGCTGCCCGGAAGCGGCCTTTATATCGACGAAATTCCGGTTACGACGATTTTCAGCTCGGTCGATATCCACGCTTACGACCTGGCGCGCGTCGAAGCGCTGGCGGGTCCGCAAGGCACGCTTTATGGTGCCAGCTCACTATCCGGCACGTTGCGGCTCATCACCAACAAGCCCGATCCGAGCGGCTTTTCTGGCTCGGTCGATGTCGAGGTCAACAAGTTCGGCAAGGGCGATTTCGGCGGCTCGGTCGAAGGCTATGTGAACCTGCCGCTCAGCGATCGGATGGCGCTCCGCGTGATGGGCTTTTATGAGCGTGAGGGCGGCTATATCGACAACACGCCCGCCACCCGTACCTATCTGCGCCCGAACACCGCTTCTGGCGTCGAAATGAACTCGCCGCTGACCATCAGCAATGCCGACCTGGTCGAGGATGATTATAACGACGTCCAAACTTATGGCGGGCGCGCCGCGCTGGGCATCGAGCTCGACGACGATTGGACGATTACGCCGGCCGTCATCTACCAACATCAAAAAACCAACGGGCAGTTCCTGTTCGATCCGCGCGCCGGCGATCTGGAGAACCACGACTTCGTGCCGAGCCGGACGCTCGACAAATTCTATCTCGCCTCGCTGACCATCCAGGGCAAGCTGAGCGATTGGGACGTGACCTATTCGGGGTCTTATTTTAACCGGAAATTCGACAGCTTTGCCGACTATTCCTATTTCAACGTCGCTTACGACAGCTACGTCGATTATAATTATCTGGTCGACAGTGCAGGCAATGACCTCGATCCGACCCAGACGGTGCGCGGTTTCGACAAATATGAGAAAATGGCGCACGAGCTGCGCGTCAGTTCGCCGGCCGCGGAACGGTTCCGGATGACGGCCGGCATTTTCATGCAGCGCCAGGTCGACGATCGCATTGCCGAATATATTGCGAGAGAGCTCAGCCAGGCGGTCAATCCGTTCAGCCCGCCGGTTCCGGGCGCCGGTCCGAACGATGTCTTTTATACCGACATTCACCGGGTCGATCGCGACTATGCGGTGTTCGGCGAGGCGGCGTTCGATATCCTGCCCAACCTGACCTTGCTGGGCGGCATCCGCGGCTTCATCGCGCGCAACACGCTGGAGGGCTTTTCAGGCGGTGCGGGCGCCGTGGACCGGCAAATCACCGTCTTTGGGTGCACCGGCACGACGGCGCAGGAATGCCCCAACATCGACAAGAAATATGTCGAAAGCGGCGAGACGCACAAGGTCAACCTGACATGGAAGGTCGATGACGACAGGCTGGTCTATGCCACCTATTCCACCGGATTCCGGCCCGGCGGCAACAATCGCGACGCCTTTGCGCTGGGCCGCCTGCAGAGCATTCCGCCGTACAAGGCGGACACGCTGACCAATTATGAAATCGGCTGGAAAACGCAATTCTTCGACCGGAAACTGCGCATCAACGGTGCGCTGTTCTGGGAAGAATGGAAGGATGTCCAATACAGCCTTCCCGGCCTTCTCGGCATTTTCTATACCGTCAATGCGGGCGCCGCGCGATCGCGCGGTATCGAGGCCGATGTCAACTTGCGGCTTGGCGACCTGACGCTGGCGGGATCCGGAACCTATGTCGATGCCAAGCTGACCAAGCCATTTTGCGACGTCATCAACGGGTGCGATCCCGCGGCGGGCGGCGCGATCATCGCAGCGAAGGGCGCGCGCTTGCCGGTCACGCCCCGGGTCAAGCTCAACGGCAGCGCCCGCTATGCCTTCCGGTTCGGTGAGAACGAGGCGTATGTCCAAGCCGGGGTCAATTACCAAAGCGGAACGATCTCTTCGCTCGTCCCAGCGGACGCCGCCTCGATCGGCCCGACCAAGGGCTTCGTCACCGCCGATTTCTCGGTTGGGTATGAATGGGGCAATTTCTCGATCGGCGCTTATGTTCAGAACCTCTTTGACGAGCGGGGAATCCTCAGCAAAAATGTGACCTGCGCGCCGAGCCTGTGCGGCGCCTTTGCGAGGCTCTATCCGACGAAGCCGCGAATTTTCGGGTTGAAGGCTGGCGCCAAGTTCTGATCGGGTGACCGGCATCGCAACCAACCACGAAAGGCCGGGCCAAAAGCTCGGCCTTTTGATGTGCGTCGCGCTGGGCATGGGCAATATGATCGGGTCGGGGGTGTTCCTGCTCCCGCGCGACCTCGCGCCGCTCGGCTGGAACGCGGTCATCGGCTGGGGGGTGTCGATCGCCGGCACCCTGTGCCTGGCCGTCGCCTTTGCGCGGCTGGCCAGAAGACTGCCCGGGGGCAGCGCGACCTATACCTATGCCGCCGCCGCCTTCGGTCCGGGCACGGGATTCATCGTCGCATGGAGTTACTGGATCAGTTGCTGGACCGTCGTCGCGACGCTCGCGGTCGCGGCGATCAGCAATTTGTCGATTCTGGCGCCGGCGCTGGACAATGCGGGGGTGGGGACCGCGCTGATCGCGATCGGCTTTATCTGGCTCTTCACGCTGGTCAACCTGATGGGGGTACGCCGCGCCGGCGGGGCGCAATTGCTCACCCTCGGGCTCAAGCTGATCCCCGTCGTCGGCGCGGTGCTCGTCGCGATCTGGCTGTGGGGCAGCGGCGACGCGCCGACCCCGACGATGGCGGGGACGAAACCGCTCAGCCTCGACAATATCGGCACCGCCGCGACGCTGACCCTGTTCGCGCTGCTCGGTTTCGAAAGCAGCTGTGTCGTCGGCGACCGGGTGCGCGACCCCGAACGGACGGTGCCGCGCGCAACGCTGATCGCCGCCGCGGCGACCGGGCTGCTCTATCTGCTGTCGTGCACCACGGTGACCTTGCTGCTGCCGCTCGCAACGCTCGAACAGTCGAACGCCGCCTATGCCACCTTTTTCGGGACGCTGGTGAGCCCGTCGGCGGGGCAAGCGGTGGCGCTGTTCGCCGCGATCGCCGCGCTCGGCGCGCTCAACGGCTTCGTGCTGCTACAGGGCGAAATTCCGCGCGATCTGGCGCATCGCGGCCTGCTTCCCGCCGCCTTTGCCCGCGACAACCGTTTTGCGGTGCCGTGGGTCACCCAGATCGTGTCGAGCGCGCTCGCCAGCCTGGTGGTCTATGCCAATTATTCGCGCGGCCTGGCCGAACTGTTCAAATTCATGGTGCTGGTGACGACGTCGACCGCGATCATCTTTTACATCGTCGGCGCGCTCGCGGCGCTCAAACTCAAGCATGAAGGCATAATCACGGCGTCGCCGGCGTTTGTGGCGCTGACGGCCCTCGGCTTTCTCTACAGCTGCTGGGCCTTTCACGGCGCACGGCTGGGACCCGGCCTGTGGAGCGTCGGCCTGACCGCCGCCGGGCATGCCCGTGCATCTCGCGATGCGCCGTCAGCGCCAGCGCCGCGCAGATCCGGTCGCAGCACCGCCCGCGCCGCATTGTGCCCCGGCGCGCCGGTGACGCCGCCGCCGGGATGGGCGCCCGCGCCGCACATGTAAAGCCCCTTCAGCGGTCCGCGATAGGCGCCGTTGCCGAGCACCGGGCGCGCCGACCACAGCTGGTCGAGGCTCATATTGCCGTGCATGATGTCGCCGCCGACAAGGCCGAACTTGCGTTCGAGCCCCTTGGGGCTGAGGATCTGGCGCCCGACGATCGAGGCGCGGAAACCGGGGCGTGCGCTTCGACGGTGTCGATGATGGTGTCCGCAGCCTTGCCTTCTTCGGCATCCCAATCGCGACCATCGGGCAGTTCGGGTGTCGAATTGCTGGCAGAACAGGCTGGCGACATGCTGTCCGGGCGGCGCAAGGCTGTCGTCGATCGTCGAGGGAATGAGCATTTCGACGATCGGTTTTTTCGACCAGCCGAACTGTTTCGCGTCGAGGAAGGCGCGGTCCATATAGTCGAGCGTCGGGGCGAGGATGATCCCCGACTGATGATGCTCGCCAGGTTCGGGAAGACAGGTGAATTTGGGCAGCTCGGACAGCGCGACATTCATGCGGAAGGTGCCGCTGCCGGCCTTGAAGGCCTTGATGCGGCGGCGGAATTCGGGGGCGATATCGCCTTCGTCGAACATCCGTTCGTAGAGCAGCTTCGGCCCGACATTGGCGATAACGCGCGCCGCGGCGATTTCTTCGCCGCCGACCAGCTTGACCCCGACCGCCTTGCCGCCATCGACGAGCACGCGCGACACGGGGGCTTCGAGGCTGATCTCGACGCCGAGCTGGGTGCAGATCTTGGCCATCATCTGGGTGATCGCGCCCATGCCGCCGATGCTGTGACCCCACGCGCCCTTCTTGCCGTTCACTTCGCCGAAGACGTGGTGGAGCAGGACATAGGCGCTGCCCGGGGTGTCGGGGCTGGCATAGTTGCCGACGACCGCGTCGAAACCGAAGGCGGCCTTGACCGCTTCGCTTTCGAACCAGCTGTCGAGGAAGGTGCGCGCCGATTTGGTGAATAGTTCGAGCACGTCGCGCTGCTGCGACAGGCTGAGCTTGGTCAGCCCCCGCCCCTGCCGCGCCGCATCGATCAGCGTCTTGAAGCCGTCGCCGACGTTCGGCGGCGATTTGAGCGCGAGGTCGCGCAGCATGTCGGCGACGCCTTCGAGCATGTCGTAATATTCGGGGAGGCGCGCCGCGTCATGCGCCGAGAAGCGCGCAAATTCCTTCTGGGTGCGTTCGAGCCCGCCACCGAGTTTTAGGTAGCCACCATCCTCTTGCGGCAGGAAATTGCTGATCGGGCGTTCGATGACGCGGTAGCCATGATCGGCGAGCTTCATGTCGGCGATCACCTTGGGCTGGAGCAGGCTCACCGTGTAGCTCGCCACCGAATTGCGGAAACCCGGTGCGAATTCTTCGGTCACCGCGGCGCCGCCGACGACGTCGCGGGACTCGACGATCCGCACATTCAGCCCGGCGCGCGCGAGGTAGAAGGCGGCAGACAAGGCCGTTGTGGCCGGCGCCGATGATCAGGGCGTCGGTTTGGTCATGAAAATTCTTTCGCAAGCGGGGATTGGACATGCTGGCGGCCGAAACCGAGGCCGAGGATTCGGCCCGGGATACGGCGGAGCAGCGGGATGTTGTCGAGCAGGCGGACGGCGAACGGCACGCGCGTGATTTCGCCGCGCAGCATCGGTTCGATGACGCGCTGGTGCGCGAATCGCTGGAGCGCCTGCATCCGCGTGGTCGGCGTCCAGCGGCGGTCCTGCACCTGGGCGAGCAGCGGATCGGGGTCGGCACCGGCGGCCAGCGCCGCCGCAAGGATATTCGCGGCGGCCACGGCGTCCTGCACCGCAAGGTTGATCCCGACGCCGCCGACGGGCGACATCGCATGCGCGGCGTCACCGATTGCGAGCAACCCGGGCCTTGACCAGCGCGTCAGCCGGTCGAGCGCGACCGAAAGCAACTTTACGTCATCGAAGGTCTGGATCGCATCGATCCCCGCAGCAAGGCCGGGAGCGATTTCGACGATCCTGTCCCGAAATGCGGCGATCCCCTGCGCTTCGATCGGAGCGAAGCCGCCCTTTTCGATGATCTGCGCACATTGCCAATAATCGCCGCGCGGGATCGCGACGACCATGCCGCCCTTGTCGATGGTGCCGAGCGCGACTTCGGACATGTCCATGCCCGCGGGAACGGGGATGCGAAACCGCAGAACGCCCGCTTCGCCGAGATCCTCGAGCGGCACAACATCACCGTCGCGCAGTGCCGATCGGCGCCCGTCGGCAGCGATGACGAGCTGTGCCGGCAGCGTCTCGCCGCTCGCCAGCGTCACACCGCTAACCCTGTTCGCCGCGTCGTAGGCAAGCCCGGTCGCCTCGGTCGATATGCGGAGGTCGAAGGTCGGATATTTCCGGCCCTGTCCGGCGATGAAATCGAGCAGATCCCATTGCGGCATCATCGCGACAAAGCGCGCCGCGACGGGCAGATGCTTCATCGTCGCGATCGTATAACGCCTGCCGAGCAGGTTGAGCGTCATCGTATCAATCGCGGCGGGCAGGGCCCTGCGCACCGGCCGCAGCGGCGTTCTCGGCCTCGTCCTGCCCGATATCGGCAATCCGCTCTATCCGGAAATCGCGCAGGAAATCGAGCGCGTGGCGACGGGGGCGGGCTACGGCGTGCTGATCGCCAACTCGCGCGACGAGATCGCCGCGCAGGACAAGCCGCCGACGATGATGACTGGGAGGGTATCAGCCATATCTGTTTCCGTCCGTGTCGAGCGAAGTCGAGACACCGTGAAGGCGCGCACGAACCATAGGCATCTCAACTTCGCTCGATGCGAACGGAGATATAATTGTCATGTCTTGCTCCATCCCGCGGTCGGCGCGTTCTCGAGCCGCGCCTCTGGGATCAGGTCGCGCATCCGCGCGCAGAAATGCTTGAGGCAGACTTCCTTGTCGCTGAGCGGACCCATGGTGAAACTTTGCGACGCCATCCCCTGCTGGACGCGGGTGATGAGCAGCGTGTCCTCCGCATTGACCTGGCGGTTGATGCGCCAGTTGAGGTAGCGTGCGGCCTTCATCTCGCGGCGCTCATCCGGGAGGACATAGCTGATTTCGCGGATCAGGCAGGTCGTCGGCCCGGTCGGCAGCCATTGCATGAAATCGACCTGATCGGGATAGATATCGAAGGCGACGTTCGGCCACAGTTTGAAATAGAGCCAGTGACGCTGCTTGGCCGCAGGCAGATGCGGCACCGGCGGCAGCAGCCGCTGATACATGCGTTCTGACCAGTTCACCGACGGCCGGTCGATCAAATCGCCCCACATGCGATCGACATTATCCTCCGCCTCGACGCCATAGCTTTTGCCGAACAGGCGGGTCAGACCGGGGTGGGCGACGGCGATGTGGAGGCCGTCCGAATAATTGTCGCCGACATTCTTCCAGTTCACGTCGCGCGGGCGCAATGTCACGCGGCCGAGCGCGCCGAGTTCCTCGAAACGGTAGGGCGCGACCTGTTGCTCATAGGGCGCCATCATGGCGGCGACCGAGGGGCCGCCATCGTCGGTGAGGCGGACGAACCAGAAACCGCGCCATTGTTCGAGGCCAACGGGGACGAGTCCCGCATTGCCCTTGTCGAGCGTCGGATAGCTCGCCGAATCGGGCACGCCGGTCAGCCGACCATCGAGCTCATAGGTCCAGGCGTGATAGGGACAGACCAGCTTTTTCGCGCAGCCCGCCGCGCCGTCGACCAGTCGCGAGCCGCGGTGACGGCAGACGTTGGTGAAGGCGCGCACGATGCGGTCGGCGCCGCGCACGACGATGACGCTTTCGCCGCAATAATCGATGCTGTGCCAGTCGCCGGGGTTCGGAATGTCGCTGTCGTGACAGACGACCTGCCAGCTCGGGCGAAAGATGCGGGTCATTTCGGCGGCATAAAAATCGGGATCGCTGTACGTCCAGGCGGGCAGCGACCAGCCGTCTTGCGGGTCAAGATGCGAAGTGCGGAGGGATGCAGTTGCCATGAGTCGATCCTTGTTATACAGATGTATAACAAGATGCAGCCCGCTCGCCAAGCCTTTACGCGCGAAAGCGCCGATGCCCGCCGTGCCGACCTGATCGAGGCGACCGCGGCGTGCCTCGCCGAACTTGGCTTGGCGGGCACGAGTGTTCGCGCCATCTGCGCAATGGCCGGGGTTTCGCCGGGGCTGCTGCGCCATTATTTCGGCGGCATCGACGATCTGGTCGCGGCGACTTACGAAGCGACGAGCGAGCGGATGGACTCGATTTTTGCGGGCGCGGTGGCCGCCGCCGGACCCGATCCGCGCGCGCGATTGAACGCGTATTTGACCGCCAGCTTTCGTTCGCCGGTGACCGATCCCGAGCTGCTGGGGGCATGGACGGCGTTTTGGGCGCTCGCCCGCAGCGATGCGCGAATGGCGGCTATTCACGCTGCAAGCTACGCCGGGTATCGCGCCCGGCTCGGCGACTTGTTGATCACCTGCGGCACGGCGCCTGCTGAAGCGGAAAAACTGGCTGTTCTGCTCACCGCGATAGTCGACGGGCTGTGGCTCGAACTGTCGCTCGATGCCGACACCTTCGGTGCCGAGGCGGCGGTGGCGATGGTCGAGCGGGCGGTGGGGGCCCTATTGCCGGGATAAAGCGTGCTGTGCCCCTGCGGAGGCAAGGGCCCATCATCCGACGTCGCGTTTTCCATAACCGGTTGCTTCGGATGCAACCTTAGGTGATGGGCCCCTGCCTTCGCAGGGGCACGGGCTGTTCCGTTAAATCCCTACTTCGACAATTCTCGCAGCAGATAGTCCCAATGCGCCAGCGCGGGGGCGATCGCAGCGACCGGCACCCGCTCGTTCAGGCCATGGGCGAAGCTGTCGCTCGCCTTGCTGAACAGCCCCGCGACGCCATAGCTCGGCACCCCGACCTTGCGGAAATGATAGCTGTCGGTCGCACCGCCGCTCATCGACGGGACGATCGGCAGCCCCGGCGCGCGTGCATGCACCGCATTGGTCACCGCGGCGACGACATCGGGGCGCAGCGGCGAGGCGTCGCTGGCGCTGGCATCGGCGATCGACGTCCCTTGACCGCGGGATCGGCGACGGCGTTTCCAGTTCGGCGCGCACCGCCTCGACCGCGACGTCGATCAGCTGCGGCAGTTGATGTTCGCGGTCGCGCGCTGCGGCAACGCATTCTCGGCATGACCGCCCTTGACCAAAGTCGGCACACAGGTGGTGCCGATCTGGCCGATATATTCGGGATCGGCGCGGATCGTGGCGATCGCCTTGGCGTCCGCGGGATTGGCGGCGAACGCTTTCAGCGCAGCGCCGATGTCACCGCCGACCTGATCGGCGACGATCGGCATGCCGACCTTCGTCAGTTCATTCTGCTGCGGCGCAAATCGGTACGCGCCGACCTTGGCGAGCGCGTTCGACAGCTGGACGATCGCATTGACGTCCGACGGCCGCGAGCTGTGCCCGCCCGGATTGGTGACTTCGAGGGTGAAGTCGGCATAGGTTTTTTCGCCGGCCTGCAGCGCGTAATATTGCGGCTTGCCGTCCCCCCCGATCAGCCCGCCGCCGCCGTCGCCGTTGAGCGCGAATTCGGCGCCCTTATATTTGGCGGCAAGCGCACGCGTCGTCGTCATCGACGTTTCCTCATCGCCCGACAGCAGCAGGATGATCGAGCGCTTCGGCTTGAAGCCCTCTTTCTTCAGCTGCGCCATCGCCGCGACCATCATCGACACGTCGAACTTGTTATCGTCCGACCCGCGGCCGAAAATATAGCCATTTTCCTCGACCGGAACGAAGGGATCGCGCGTCCAGTCCTTCGCGTCGGCCTCGACAACGTCCATATGGCCGAGCAGGACGATCGGCTTGCCCGTTCCCGTCCCGGTCAGCGTCGCGGCGAAGGTGGCGGTTTCGCCGACCGGGGTGATGACGATGTCGCTGTCGGCATAACCCGCGGCCTTGAGCACGCCGGCGTAATAAGCGGCGAGTTCAGGCACCTTGCCGCGCCCCATGACGGTCGGGATCGCGACGCTGTCCATCAGGATCTTCTTCGCCGCGTCGGCATCGGCCGGCTTGGCGTGAACGGGCGCGGCGGCGATCAGGGCGGCGGCGAGGGCGAGCGGGGCGGTGAGGGTGCGCATGGCGACGGACTATGGCGCGTGGGTGGCGCGGCGCAAGAGGGGGCAGAAGAAATGCGCGCAGAGGCGCAGAGATCGCAGAGAAGAGAAGGATATTCACGCGGAGACGTGAAGCCACGAGGAATAACCCCTCTCCCGTTCGTGCTGAGCTTGTCGAAGCACCGTTCTTCTTTCCCGTACGTCGAAAGGAAGAACGGCCCTTCGACAAGCTCAGGGCGAACGGCTAGAGGAAACTGCTTCTCCGCGGCCCTGCGGCTCCGCGTGAACCCAATCTCTGCGTCCTCTGCGCCTCTGCGCGAATTCTTTTCTAACCTGCCCTTTTCGCCTTCGGCGCCGGCGTCTTCGGCTTGAAGCGGCACAGGTCGGCCACCGGACAGCGCCAGCACTCGGGGGTGCGCGCCTTGCAGACATAGCGGCCGTGGAGGATCAGCCAGTGGTGGGCGCCGACGCGGAACGGGCCGGGTGTGCCCTTCTCCAACGCCTTTTCGACCGCCAGCACGGTCTTGCCCGGTGCCAGCCCGGTGCGGTTGCCGACGCGAAAGATATGGGTGTCGACCGCAAAGGTCTCGGCGCCGAACGCACAGTTCATCACGACATTGGCGGTCTTGCGCCCGACCCCGGGCAATTCGACCAGCGTGTCGCGGTCGGCGGGAACCTCGCCGCCAAAGTCGCGGACGAGGATTTCGGACAGCGCGATGACGTTCTTCGCCTTGCCGTTGAACAGCCCGATCGTCTTGATATGCTGTTTCAGCCCGTCCTCGCCCAGATCGACCATCGCCTGCGGGGTCGTCACCTCGGCAAACAATCGCCGCGTCGCCTTGTTCACCCCGACATCGGTCGCCTGCGCCGACAGCACCACGGCGACGAGCAACTGATAGGTGTTGCCGAATTGAAGCTCGGTCTCGGGACTGGGGTTCAGGTCGGCGAGCCGGCGATAAAATTCGAAGATGGCCCTACGTGTCATTTTTCGACAGCAAGGTTGATGAGATGGGTCTTTGCGACGCTTTCGCCAAATCCAGAAGCCACCAAATGTTCTCATCCGTCAAGCGAACCTGTCGAAGCCAGTTTTCGGTCGTTTCGCCAACGTGACTTTGGCCGCAAAAACGTTCCGGCCACCGCTCCAACAAGCGAGCGCGCCAGCGATCATTGCCATGCTTAAAGTAGTTGGCTGCGTAGCACAGAGCGTCGATGTCAGGATGGGTAGCCACCCCGCTTTGTGCCGCATCTGCGATGAGCGCCGCATGTTGACGCCGAACTGTGCCGTTCGGGTTGGGGATGCTGCGTTCCCAAAGATGATAGATGGCAACTGCCGTCGATACCCGAAGCTCATCGAGAGCATCGTCAAGCGCCAACTGCTCAAGCCGATACTTGTCCTCTTGATCCCAAAGTCTAAATCCGTCCTCCCACTCGCCTATTGGATCGCCGCCGGAATCTAGACGGCGCCGATACTCGTCCTTCGCATTTTCAAGATCGGCATGTTGCTGAGCTAGCGCCCCCTTAGCCGCCTCGTACATCAATCCGACGGCGATAACGCTTTGGGAATATGCGTAGGCTCCCATATCGAACGAAAAGCTTGGCATTACGACAGCCCCAGCACCTGCGGCATTATGTAGCGCCCCGGCGCTTGCCCGATCAGCCATAGCGCCGCGCGGACCGCGCCGCGGGCGAAGATCATGCGGTTTTCGGCGCGGTGCGACAGGGTGATCATTTCCTCGTCGCCGGCGAAGATCACGTCGTGATCGCCCGCGACGGTGCCGCCGCGCAGGCTGGCAAAACCGATGTTGCCGCGTGCGCGGGCGCCGGTCACGCCGTCGCGGCCGCGTTCGGATGCGGTCGCCAGATCGATACCGCGGCCTGCGGCGGCGGCCTGTCCGAGCAGCAGCGCGGTGCCGCTGGGCGCGTCGACTTTCATCCGGTGGTGCATTTCGACGACCTCGATGTCCCAATCGGCGTCGAGCCGCGCCGCTGCCTCACGCACCAGATGCGCGAGGAGGGTGACGCCGAGCGAGGTGTTGCCGGTCTGGAGCACGGCGATGTCGCCCGCGGCGTGATCGATCAGATAATGATGGCGTTCCTCAAGGCCCGTGGTGCCGACGATGATCGGCGTCCGGGATGCGATGCACGCGTCGAGCGTCGCTTCGAGCGTGCCGGGGCGGAAGTTCTCGACCAGCACATCGGCCTCGGCAATCAGCCCGCTGCATGTCGCCGCCCTGGTCGATGGTCATGACGCTGCCTCGGCGGAAATCGCCGCGGCCAGCGCCGGACAACCCTCGGGTGTGTGGGCCGACGACTGACCTTGCCGGTCGATCCCAAAACCCCGTTCGCCCTGAGCCTGTCGAAGGGCTCGTCCTTGCACCGTCGACGTCGAAGAAAGAACGGTCCTTCGACAAGCTCAGGACGAACGGAGAAGGGGTCGCATGTCAGCATCGTCATCCTGACCGGCGCCGGGGTTTCGGCCGAAAGCGGCATCGACACGTTTCGCGACGGCGGCGGGTTGTGGGAACAGCACCGCGTCGAGGATGTCGCGACGCCCGAAGCCTTTGCCCGCGATCCCGATCTGGTGCTGCGATTTTACGACATGCGGCGCGCGGCGATCCAGACCAAGGGGCCCAACGCCGCGCACGACGCGCTGGCGCGGCTCGCCGCATCGTGCCGGGCGAGTTGTTGATCGTCACCCAGAATGTCGATGACCTGCACGAACGCGCAGGGGCGAAGCGGCTGATCCACATGCACGGCGAGCATCTGAACGCCTGGTGCACCGCGTGCGATGCGCGCAACCTGTGGACCGGACCTTTGCTCGATCGGCCCGCGTGCCCCGTTTGCGGCATGGTGGGGACATTGCGCCCCGACATCGTGTGGTTCGGCGAAATGCCGTACCGGATGGAAGAGATTTACCACGCGCTGAACCGCGCCGACCTGTTCGTGTCGATCGGCACGTCGGGCGCGGTCTATCCGGCGGCGGGGTTTGTCCGCGAGGCGCGGGCGGCGGGGGCGCGGACGCTCGAGCTGAATATGGAGCCGAGCCAAGGGTCGCACTGGTTCGACGCGGCGCGGCATGGACCGGCGAGCGTGCTGGTGCCGGCTTGGGTGGATGAGGTGCTGGGTTAATCCGCTGAAGGCAGCTTTCTCAAGACTTTCTCACACAAAGACACAAAGAGGTCCTTTCTTCCGTTCGCCCTGAGCTTGTCGAAGGGCTGTTTTAACTTTCCGCGACGTCAGAAAGAACGGTGCTTCGACAAGCTCAGCACGAACGGTTTTTAGGAAGCTGCCCTCTTTGTGTCTTTGTGTGAGATTTTCTTAACGCCGCGCCGCGAAGAAATCCCTGAGCAGCGCCGCCGCCTCGCCGGCGCCGATGCCGTCATCGCCTCCGGCCGGTGATGCACCGTCGGCTGGGTGAAGAGGCGCGGGCCGTGGATGACGGCGCCGCCTTTTGGATCGTCGGCGCCGTAATAGAGCCTCGCGATGCGGGCGTGGGCGATCGCGCCGGCGCACATCGCGCAGGGTTCGAGCGTCACATACAAATCGCAGCCGTCGAGCCGGTCGTTGCCGAGCGCCGCGGCCGCGGCGCGAATCGCGACGATTTCGGCGTGCGCGGTCGGGTCGTGCGATTCGCGGGGACGATTATGCCCCTCACCGACAATCGCGCCATCCTTGACGACGACCGCGCCGACCGGCACTTCGCCCAGATCGCCCGCTTTTGCGGCGAGAATGAGCGCGCGGCGCATGGCGGGGGGGAAGAGCGAGACCGGCATGAAAACGCGCTAGTCGCTTGACGAATCTGCGGCAAGCCGATAAGCGCGCGCCTTTCCCGGCTCACTCCGGTCCTGCATCCCCCGATTAGTCGGGACGCGCCCGGACGCCGAACCGAAATTTTTGACACGAGGACAAACATCATGTCGCGCATCTGCGAACTGACCGGCAAGGGTCGTATGGTCGGCAACAATGTCAGCCACGCCAACAACAAGACCAAGCGCACCTTTCTGCCCAATTTGCAGAATGTGACGTTGCTGTCGGACGCGCTGGGCAAGGGCGTCAAGATGCGCGTGTCGACCCATGGTCTGCGCACCGTCGAACATAATGGCGGTCTCGACAACTGGCTGGTCAAGGCCGGCGACGATCAGCTGTCGGCCTCGGCCCGCAAGGTGAAGAAGGAAGTGACGAAGAAGCTGGCCGAAAAGACCGCTTAAGTCGCTTTCCTTTCGCTAAAGCAATCAGGCGGCCGGGTTACCGGGCCGCCTTTTTGCTGTCCGGCGCCGGCGTGGGCGGCAGATCGACGAGTTCGAACCGGAGCAGCAGGCTGCGCTGCCAACTGTTGAAATTATCGTCGGCGACGAGCCACAGCCAGGTCCGGCCCTGTTCGACCGAGATCGCGGCGCCTTCGTAATTTTCGGCGAGCGGTTTCGGAACACGCCCGATGGTTTGCGAGCGCACCACGGCGTCTTTTTTGATGTCGGCCGGATCGACGATCGCGACGATCGTCGTGAACACGGGATCGAAGCACGAGCCGGCCCTGGTAGCTGGCGCCTTCGGGCAGCGGCGCGGCATCGGTCTTATTGGCGATCAGCAGCGTGTCGTCATCGAGCAAGGCAACGTCACCGGCACCGGCTCGGGCGCGGCGGGTCGCCGCATGTCCAGCGCGCACGGCCTCGCGGATCGTCATCGCGTCGTCGAGCTGCACAGTCGGCACATCGGCGAGCCGCACCATCGCCCCTGTTCCCGACTGGGGCTCGCGCGGCTGCGGCAGCTTGCGGCAGGCCTCGATGGCCGACAGGTCGCGGTTGAGCCGCCAGATCTGGTTGATCCCCTCGAGCGCGATCCAGCTTTGCCGCTCGCGGGATCGATGAACATCGCTTCGGCATCGGCCATCGCCTTGCGCGCCGGCCGGCCGTCGAGGTCGGCAGCGGCCGGATGCGGACCGATCCGACACCACCGCGCACATCGAGCGTCAGGCGCGTCGCATAACCATTGTCGCCGATAAGCTGGAACTGCCCCGGCCCGGTAAGGGCCAGCGCCGAGAAACCGCCGAACCGGCTGTGCGGGCTGACCAGTCGCCAGCCGCGCTCGAACCGCATCGGACCGCGGTCCGACGGCGCGAAGACCAGCGGCCGCGCCGCGGCGGCTTCGGTCAGGTCGTTCACCGGGAACCGCATGACGGTGCCGGGGACCGGTCCGACCAAAATAAAAATGAGAAGAGCAAAAAACAGGCGGCGCATCGCGGCGGGTTAGGGCCCGATCGCACGAAAGGGAAGCATTCCGGGGCGCGAAGCTGAACGCCAGCCAACAAGCGCGTTCAGGCTTCGCTCAATGCGAATCACTCATAACCCCTTCATCGACCCACCGCCCAGACGGGCAGCCCCAAGGGGCAGAAGACGAAAGAAGGAGAACGACGATGAAAAAGATGGTGACCCTCTCGATCGCCGCCCTGATGTCCACCGTGACGCTGGGCATGGCGGCTCCCGCAGCGGCGCAGAGCGGCTATTATGAGCGCGACGGCTATTCGAGCCAATATGTTCGCTATGACCGCAACGACCGTCGTTATGATCGTCGCGGCGACTATCGCAGCTATGACCGCCGCGATTACCGCCAGGATCGTCGCAACTATCGCAACGATCGCCGCAATTATCGCCAGTGCGACAATGGCACCGGCGGCACCGTGATCGGTGCGATCGCAGGCGGCCTCGCCGGCCATGAAATTGCCGGTCGCGGCGACCGCACGGTCGGCACGATCATCGGCGGCGCAGTCGGCGCCATCGCCGGTCGCGCCATCGACAAGGGGAATGACGGCTGTCGTTAAGGAGACAGTCCCGACCTCCAATAATTTCTTTCCCCCCTTACCCCCGTCCGGCTCCGCCGGGCGGGGTTTTCTTTGTGCGCTGCGGTATCGGGAGGAGAAGCTTGCCATAATGCCGGGGGGCGTAGTTTGGCGGCAAGTGCACGCCCGCGGTTTTGCGGGCGCGTGAGCAGACAGGTCAAAATAGCCATGCGGCAAATGGCAGCGCCAACCGGGCGACCGCCGCGGCCCGGTCCGGCGGCAAAAGGACGCGGCAATGCCGGCGTCGGCGAGCGCCCGACACCGATGGTGCGGCCGCGCAGCTATGCCGCCATCGACCTTGGCACCAACAATTGCCGGTTGTTGATCGCCCGCCCCCAAAACGGCGAGCTCGTCGTCATCGACGCCTTTTCGCGCATCGTCCGCCTGGGCGAAGGATTGCACGGCAGCGGCCGGATCAGCGACGCGGCGATGGACCGCACCGTCGCCGCGCTGGCGATCTGCGCCGACAAGCTGCGCCGCCGCCATGTGCGCTGTCGCGCGCGGTGGCGACCGAGGCGTGCCGCCGCGCCGCCAACGGCGTCGAACTCGCCGACCGGGTGCGCCGCGAAACCGGCATCGTCCTCGACATCATCTCCGCCGCCGAAGAGGCGAAGCTGGCGGTGCTGGGCTGTCACAACCTGATGGAGCCCGGCGAAGGCCCGGCGCTGATTTTCGACATCGGCGGCGGTTCGACCGAATTGATGCATGTCGATGTGTCGGACCATGACGTCAAGATCCACGACTGGATCAGCGTGCCGTGGGGCGTCGTGTCGCTGACCGAACATGCGCCGCTGCCTGACGACAGTCTGGCCGGGCGTCAGGCTGCTTATGCCCATATGCGCGAGGTGACGCGCACCGCCTTTGCCGCCTTTGCCGGACGCGCCGAGCAATTTGCCGGACAGGAGCTGCGCCTGCTGGGGACCAGCGGCACGGTGACGACGCTGGCCAGCGTTTTCCTCGACCTGCCGCGATACGACCGGCGCGCGGTCGACGGGCTGGTCGTGCCGTCGGACGCGATGCGCGAGATCAGCCGCCGGCTGGCCGATGCCAGCATCGCCGACCGCGCCGAAATCGCGTGTATCGGGCGCGAACGCGCCGATCTGGTCGTCGCCGGTTGCGCGATCCTGGAAAGCATCATCGACCTGTGGCCCGCGGCGCGGGTCGGCGTCGCCGATCGCGGCATCCGCGAGGGCATTTTGCGCAATCTGGCGATGCAGGGCCGCGACGTGCCCGTCACCCGGCGCGAGTATCGCAAATGAGCGGCGCCGGCGGCAAAGGCGGCGGTAGCGGCGGCGGGGGCAGCGGTCGGGGCGGCCTGCATGTGCGGGTCAAGACGGCGCGCAAGCGCAGCGTGTCGTCGACGCGCTGGCTGCAACGCCAGCTGAACGATCCCTATGTCCGCCGCGCCCAAGCCGACGGGTATCGATCGCGCGCCGCCTACAAGCTGATCGAACTCGACGAAAAATTCGGGGTGCTGAAAAAGGCGCGCGCCATCGTCGACCTGGGCATCGCGCCGGGCGGCTG
Organism: Sphingomonadaceae bacterium; assembly: GCA_965283845.1. Taxonomy (GTDB): domain Bacteria; phylum Pseudomonadota; class Alphaproteobacteria; order Sphingomonadales; family Sphingomonadaceae; genus Sphingopyxis. The sequence continues at coordinate 203,182 of CBDIQD010000002.1, read as the reverse complement.
GTCGCAAGTGGTGCGCAAGATGAACCCGCGCGCCCGCGTGGCGGGCATCGATCTGTTGGCCTGCGAGCCGATCGAGGGCGTGACGATCCGGCGGATGCTCGATGACGCTGCTGCAGGATGCGTTGATCGAAGCGCTGGGCAGCGCCCCCGACCTGGTGATTTCGGACATGGCGGCGAACACCGTCGGCCACCCGCAGACCGACCATCTACGCACGATCGGGCTGGCCGAGACCGCCGCCGATTTTGCGGTGCAGAACCTGCTGCCCGGCGGTGCTTTTGTCGCCAAGGTTTTCGCCGGCGGCGCCGACCGCGAACTGTTGACGCTGCTCAAACGCCATTTCACGACGGTCAAGCACGCCAAGCCGCCGTCGAGCCGCAAGGGATCGCCCGAATTGTTCGTCATCGCGCAGGGGTTCAAGGGCCGCCGCGACGACAGTTGAACCGGCGTCGCGCAGCACGGCACCGCACGACCGGCGCTTGTCCCGAGCGGCGGCAAGCCCGTCGAAGGGCGCGCGATGCGGCATGGCAACCGACTTTCGAGCGGGATGCGGTCGGTTGGCGAATCGCGTTGACGCAAGATCATTGCCCGGCGATTTTACCACGCATACATAAGGCGATGACCGCCGTATCTGTAACGACCCGGCGGGGTGTCAGGCCCAATCCGAAGGACAGTCGATGAAACATCGGTCGCAAAAATCCATCGCTCTGCTGACCATGTCGGCCTTTGTGCTGGCATCATGCGGCGGGGGCGGCAGTTCCGACACCGGCGGCGGCGGCGGCGGCCCGATCTCGGTCACCCCGACCCCGACACCGACCCCCACGCCGACCGCGGGCTGCGCCCTGGCGGCGCGCCAAGCCTTTGCCAAGGCGGTGATCGACGAATGGTATCTGTTCCCCAGCGACGTCGCGAACGGGGTCAGCCCGGCGAGCCACGCCAATGTCCAATCCTATATCGACGCGCTGGTCGCCCCCGCCCGCGCGCTCGGCAAGGACCGCTTTTTTACCTACATCACCTCGATCGCCGAGGAGAACGCGTTTTTTTCCAGCGGGTCGAGCGCGGGTTTCGGCATCCGCCTGACCTATGACGCCCCCGGCCAACGGGTGGTGATTGCCGAAGCGTATGAAAACGCACCGGCATTTGCCGCGGGCATCGATCGTGGCACCGCGATCGTCGGGATCGGCACCAACAGCGGCAACGTCCGCACCGTCGCCAGCATTGTCGCCGCCGAAGGCACCGCGGGGATCACCAACGCGCTGGGGCCGAACGATCCCGGGGTTACCCGCGTGTTGCGGATTACCGATGCCGCCGGCACCCGCGAGATTACCGTCGCCAAGGCCGATTATGATCTCGACCCGATTTCCAGCCGCTATGGCGCCCGCATTATCCAGGACGGCGGACGCCAGATCGGCTATCTCAACCTGCGCACCTTCATCTCGGCAGCGGACACGCCGCTGCGCGACGCGTTCCGCAGCTTCCGCGCGGCGGGTGTCACAGAGTTCATCGTCGACTTCCGCTACAATGGCGGCGGGCTGATCTCGACCGCGGAGCTGCTGGGCGATCTGCTGGGCGGCAACCGCACCACCGCCGAATTGTTCTCGGGCGTGCGCTTCCGCGCCTCGCAAATCCGTCGCGCAACGATCGCCGTTCTTCACCGCGATGCAGAGTCGATGCGCACGCGCATCGCGTTCATCGGCACCGGATCGACCGCCGAGGAGTTCGTGCGGCAATCCGATGCTGCCCTATCTGGGCACCAACATGACGCTGGTCGGCAGCAACACTTTTGGCAAACCCGTCGGCCAGATCGCGCTCGACAAGGCCGAATGCGACGATCGGATGCGCGTGGTCGCCTTTGCCACCGGCAATGCCACCGGTGCGAGCGATTATTATGGCGGCCTGGCCCCCAAGATCGCCAACAGTTGCGCCGCGAACGACGACCTGGGCCTGCCGCTGGGCGACGCGCGCGAGGCGTCGGTGCGCGCCGCGATCGACTTCCTGGCCGGTCGCGCGTGCACAACGCGCATCGCCGACGCCAGCGTCGGCCCCGCCGCGCAATCCACCAATGTGTCGGTGTCGGCCGAACCCGAAATGCTGGTTCCCGACCGGCCGAGCGCGGCGCAGCGCGAACTGCCCGGGCTGTTCTAGACAGCAATTGACCGCCGCATCGAAACCGATGTAACGGGCGCCAAGCGATAGGTTCCCCGGCGACGGGGATTAATAGGGAACGGGAAAACCCCGGCTGCCCCTGCAACTGTACGCGGCGAGCTATCGGCCAATTGCCATTGGGACTTTCAGTCCCGAGAAGGCGGCCGACCCAGCGCTGACCCGCAAGCCAGGAGACCTGCCCGTCGCCGTCGTCTTTCGCGCGGGCAGGGTGCACCGAGCGGACGGGGGTGAACCCGCATGACGACAAAGTTGACCGCGTTCGCGCGGGGACGTTGTCGTGCGCCCGATGGGCAAGACATCGATCCCGCGCGCGTGCGGTGTTGTCGATGAGGTTACCCCATGTTGAATCGCGTTTTCCATACGTCCGTTTCGCTCGCCGTGCTGGCGGCGGCGTTCCCTGCCTTTGCCGAAGAGATCTCCACCACCCATGCCGTCGCCGATGCCGGTGACAGCATCATCGTCACCGCGACCCGCGCGCCGCTGACGCTGGACGAAGTGCCCGCGTCGATCACCGCGCTCGACAAGGCCGCGATCGACCGCAGCCAGGATATCGGGGTCACCGAACTGCTGCTGCGCACCCCCGCGATCAGCATATCGCGCAACGGCGGCTATGGCACGTCGACCTCGTTGCGCATCCGCGGCGCCGAATCCGATCACAGCGTCGTCGTCATCGACGGGGTCAAGCTCAACGATCCGTCGTCGACCGGCGGCGGTTTCAACTTCGCCAATTTGCTGGTCGGCGACATCGACCGCATCGAAGTGCTGCGCGGGCCGCAGTCGATCCTGTGGGGCAGCCAAGCGATCGGCGGGGTGGTCAATATCGTCACCGCGTCGCCCGACAAGGCGATCGAGGGCAGCTTCGATATCGAGGCCGGGTCGCGCCAGACGGTCAGCGCGCGCGCCGCGGTCGGCGGCAAGACCGGCCCGCTCAGCTGGCGGATCGGCGGCCAGCGCTTTACCACCGACGGCATTTCGTCGCACGCCAAGGCGTTCGGCGGGGTCGAGCGCGATGGGTATCGCAACACCAATGTGTCGGGCCGCGCCGAACTGGCGCTGGCCGACAACGTCAGCGTTGAGGTGCGCGGTACCTATGCGAGCGGCCGGGTGGAATTCGACGGCTTCAACATCGACAGCAACGATTATGGGCTGAACAAGGAGCTGGTCGCCTATGCCGGACTGAACGTCGATCTGGTAGGCGGCCGCTTTCGCAACCGGTTCGCCTATGCCCACACCGACACCAACCGCGACAATTTCAACCCGGACCGGGCACGGCCGCGCAGTTTCGAGGCCGATGGCCAAAACAAACGGTGGGAGTATCAGGGCGGTTTCGACCTGAACGACCGCGTCACCGCCATTTTTGGGGTCGAGAATGAACGGTCGGATTTTCGTAGCCGCTCGCCGTCGGCTTCGCTCGCCGTCCCACTGCCGGTGTTCGCACGCGGCGCGGCCGAGATTACCAGCGCTTATGGCCAGCTGAGCGTCGAGGCAATCGACGGGCTGACGCTGAACGGCGGGGTCCGCTATGACGATCACGATCGGTTCGGCGGCCAGACGTTGTTCGCCGCAGGCGGCGTGTGGCGGCTGCCGACCGGGACGATCCTGCGCGCGAGTTACGGCGAAGGGTTCAAGGCGCCAAGCCTGTTCCAGCTGTTCAGCGAGTTCGGCAACGCCGCGCTCGACCCCGAGGCGGCAAAGGGCTGGGAAGCCGGGATCGAGCAGCAGTTGTTCGGCCGCGCGCTGACGGTCGGTGCGACCTGGTTCGACCGGCGGACGACGAACCAGATTATCTTCAACAGCTGTTCGGGCACCTCGACCAACCCGCTGTGCTTCGCGCCGGGCAATCCGGCGCAGCGCCGGTCGGGCTTTTATTCGAACGTGTCGCGCGCCGAGGCGCATGGAATCGAGGCGGCGGCCGCCCTGACCCTTGGCGGGCTCACCATTGACGGCAATTATAGCTGGGTGGTCGCCGAGGACCGATCGCCCGGCGCCGTCAATTTCGGCAAATGGCTGCCGCGCCGCCCGCGTGACACCGCCAATGCGTCGGTGAGCTATGATTTCGACTTTGGGCTTGGCCTGGACGCGGCGGTGCGCTGGTCGGGCAAGAGCTTCGACAATGCGAACAACGCGACGCGGCTGGATGATTATATGCTGGTCGACCTGCGCGCCGAAATTGTGTTGTCCGATGCGGTTAAGCTGTTCGCGCGCGCCGAGAATGTCTTTGACGAGCAATATATGACCGCGTTCCGATACGGGTCGCTCGGCCGCAGCATTTATGCCGGCATCCGGGGGCGGTTCTGATGACCGCGCTTGGACAAAGCGGCGCGTCGGCGCTGTGGCTCTCGCTGCTCACGGCGGCGAGCACGGCGACGACGCTGGCGCTCGCCTGCGCGACGCCCTTCCCCGCGCTCGCGGCCCTCGCGGCGGTGCATATGCGCCGCCGCGATGGCGCGCTGCTGATGCTGTTGGCTTGGGCGGCGAGCCAGTTCGTCGGCTTTCTCCTGCTCGGCTATCCGCGCGACGGCAGCACATTGGCGTGGGGGTTCGCGCTCGGCACCGCGGCGGTCGGGTCGATGCTGGCCAGCCAGACGGTGCTGCGGGTGGCGGGTTACCGGTCGGTCGCGGCGCGGCTGAGTATCGCCTATGCCGCGGGCTTCACCGCGTTCAAAGGCATCATCCTGCTGTGGGCGCTGGGGCTCGGCGGGCTGCATACCGCGATGGCGCCCGACTTGCTGGCCGAACAGTTCGTTCGCAACGGCGCGATCCTGATCGGGCTCTATGGCCTCTACCGTCTGTTGGTGGCGGCGGGGGTTCAGGCGCCACCGCAGTCCGCCACGGGCGCCGCCTGATGCTGAGCCGCGTCGATCCGGGCCCCGCCGTGGTCGTGTGCAACACCTGCCGCCACAGCCGCGAGGCGCAGGTCGACGCGGAAGGCATGCGCGGTGGCGCGCGGCTGCTTGCGGCGCTGCACGCCATCAAGGCGGACGACCCGCGCTATGCCAGCATCGCGGTGCAGGAAATGTCCTGCCTGTTCGCCTGCCAGGATTTTTGCACCGTCCATCTGCGCGCGCCGGGCAAGGTCGGTTATGTCATGGGCCGGTTCGCGGCCGACGCCGCGTCGGCGCGGGCGATCCTCGATTATGCGGTCCACTATGCCGCGAGCGAGCATGGCCGCGTCGCCTATTCGCTGTGGCCCGATGGCGTCAAAGGTCATTTCGTCACCCGCACCCCGCCGCCAGGATATGTCGCCGAATGACCAGTTTTCCGTCGATCGAAGCTTTTGCCGAAGCCTTGGCCGATCTGCGCGACCCGAGCGCCGATGCCGCAGCCGATGCGCGGGTGCGCCAGGCCGAGCTGACCAAGCCCGCGGGATCACTGGGGCGGCTGGAGGATCTGGCGATCTTTTTCGCCGGGTGGCAGCGCCGCGCCCGGCCGCGGATCGACCGCGCCCGCGCCGCCATTTTTGCCGGCAATCATGGCGTCACCGTCCACGGCGTCAGCGCGTTTCCGCCCGGCGTGACGGCGCAAATGGTCGCCAATTTCGCGAACGGCGGCGCGGCGATCAACGCGCTGGCGGGCGCGGCGGGGCTGGAGCTGGTGGTCACCGCGCTCGATCTCGACCGGCCGACCGCCGATTTCACCGTCGCCTCGGCGATGAGTGAGGCTGAATGTCTCGACGCGCTGAACCGCGGCGCGGCGGTGATCGACGCCGATCTCGACCTGATCATATTGGGCGAAATGGGGATCGGCAATTCGACCGCGGCAGCGGCGCTGTGCGCGCGCAGCTTCGGCGGCCGGGCGGCGGCGTGGGTCGGTCCCGGCACCGGCGTCGACGGCCATGGCATCGCGCGCAAGGCCGCGGTCGTCGACCGTGCCATCGCCTTTCACGCCGATGCGCCGACGTCGGCGTTCGAGACGCTGCGCCGCGTCGGCGGGCGCGAGATCGCTGCGATCGCCGGGGCAGCCCTCCGCGCGCGCCAGTTGGGGGTGCCGGTGCTGCTCGACGGGTTTATCTGCACCGCAGCGATGGCGCCGCTGGCAGCGGACAATCCGGCGGTCAGCGACCATTGCATCGCCGGCCATTGCTCGGCCGAACCGGGGCATCGCCATCTGCTCGATCTGCTTGGGCTTGAACCGCTCTTGGCGCTCTGCATGCGGCTGGGCGAGGGTAGCGGCGCGGCGGTGGCGGCGAATATCATCCGCAGCGCGCTCGCCGCGCACGACCGGATGGCGACCTTTGCCGAGGCCGAGGTTTCGGCGTCGCTGTGAGCGGCTTCGCGCTCCATCTGCTGCGCCACGGGGCGCCCGAAACGCCCGGATTGCTGATGGGCCGCACCGATGGTGCGCCGACCCCGGCCGGTATTGCCGCATGCGCGGCGCAGGCCGCCGATCTCGTCATCGAGCATCTCATCGCTTCCGACCTGCGCCGCAGCCGCGCGGCGGGCGAGGCGATCGGCAAAGCGCACGGCTTGCCGCTGACCATCGATCCGCGCTGGCGCGAACTCGATTTCGGCGGCTGGGACGGGCTGGCAAGCAGCGCGGTCGATCGCCGTGCGCTCGGCCGTTTCTGGAACGATCCCGACGCCAGTCCGCCGCCCGGCGGTGAGCGCTGGTCGGCACTGGTGGCGCGGGTTTCGGCCGCGATCGGCGATCTGGCGCGCGTCCCGACGCTGGTCGTCGCCCACGGCGGCTCCATGCGCGCGGCGCTGCATATGCTGTGCGGGTTAGAGCAGCGCCAGCTGTGGGCGTTCGATCTGCCTTATGCCGCGCGGCTCTCGCTGCAAGTCTGGCCGGGCGAGCCGGTGAGCGCGCAGATCATCGGTCTCGCGCCATGAAGGGCTTATTGATCGCGATCCAGTTCCTCACCCGGCTACCAACGCCGCGCATCGCCGTGTCGAGCGACGAATTCGCGGCGTCGATGCGCTGGTTTCCCGCGGTCGGGCTAATGATCGGCGCGCTCATCGCCGGCGTCGGCTGGGCCGGCGCCCGGATCGATCCGTGGACCGGGGCGCTGTTCGCGCTGTTGATATGGGTCGCGGTGACCGGCGCGCTGCATCTCGACGGGCTGGGCGATATCGCCGACGCAAGCGGCGCGGCGCACAAGGACCGCGCGCGGCTGCTTGCAGTGCTCGCCGATCCGCATGCCGGCAGCTTTGCGGTGGTCACCATCGCGCTGCAACTGATCGTCAAGCTGGTGTTGCTCCATGCGCTGATTGACGCCGACGCCTTTGTTGCCATCGCGCTGGTCCCGTTCGCGGCGCGCATCGGCCCGCTACTCTGGTCGCGCGCGCTGCCCGATTTGCACGCGGGGCTGGGTTCACGCTTTCGAAACATCGTGCGGCCGATCGATTTCATCATCTGGGGCGTGCTGCTGATGGCCGCGGCGTGGGTGTCGCCGTCGCTGCTGATGGCCCCCTCGTCTTCCTCTGCTGGGGCTGGTGGTTGTTGCGACGGATCGGCGGCATTTCGGGCGACGGGCATGGCGCGGGGATCGAAATTTGCGAAAGCCTGTTGCTCGCCGCCGCGCTGCCGCTGGCCCATCTGGCATGAGCGACCGCTGGACCTGGCACGGCGGCGGGGTGGCGGCAGCGAGGCGCCAGTTCGGGGACGGCGACTGGATCGATCTGTCGACCGGGATCAATCCGCACCCTTGGCCCGGCGCCGCCGCGATGGCGTTCGACTGGCAGCGCCTGCCCGACCCTGAAGCCTTGGCCGAGCTGGAGCGCGTTGCCGCGGCCTTTTTCGGGGTCGATCCGCGCTATGTCTGCGCAGTGCCGGGCAGCGAGATCGGTTTGCGGCTGGTCGGCGCCCTGATCGGCGGCGCGGCGGTACCACTCCAAGGCTATCGCACGCATGGTGAGATGATCGCGGGCAGCGCGGCCATCGGACGGAGCAAAACGCCCGATGCGGGCGACACGCTGATCCTCGCCAACCCGAACAATCCCGACGGTCGCAAGATCGAAGCCGGGGCGATGCGGGCTTTGCTCGCGGACCGCGCCGGCTGGCTGCTGGTCGATGAAGCCTTCGCCGACATCGATCCGGCGCACAGTGTCGCCGAGATGGTCGGCGACGATCAAAGGCTGGTCGTCTTCCGCTCGTTCGGAAAATTCTTTGGCCTCGCCGGGGTGCGGCTCGGCTTCGTCCTCGCGCCGCAAGATCTGGTCGCGGCGCTACGCGACCGCCTCGGCGCCTGGCCGCTGTCGGCAGCGGCGATGGCGATCGGCGCTGCGGCCTATGCCGACCGCGACTGGATCGCCGCGACGCGCGGCCGCCTGCCGCGCGATACCACGGCGCTCGACGCGATGCTGATGCGCCGGGGCCATCAACCGGTCGGCGCCTGCCCGCTCTTCCGCCTGATCGAAGTGCCGGACGCTTTGCGCTGTTCGAGCGGCTGGCGCGGCGTGCGATCCTGACCGCGCCCCTTCGCCGACCGGCCGCACTGGCTGCGGATCGGTCTGCCCGCCGATCCGCAGCGCGCTGGCGCGGCTCGAAGCAGCGCTGGCCGATGGCTCGAGCCGATCGCACTCGCCGCGCCGCTCCGCCGCTCGGCGACGGCGTCGGCCTGGATGCATCTGCGTCGGCGCGTCGGCGCAGCCGTTGCTGGGCCAGAGCGCGCCACATCGCCCCGCGCATCGACGGCGTGGGCCGGACCTCGGCGGCGTTCGAAGCCAGCCCGCGGATGCTGACGTCGCTGGCCGTGGCCCGACTGGCTGGCCTGCGGATCGGCGGCGGTCGCCTTCGATCCGATCTGCGGCGACGGGACGGCCCAGGCGGTGCGCGAGGCCATCCTCGCCTGCGCGCGTCATCGGGGCCATCGCGCGACGGCGGCGACCCGGCCGCCGCTGCGGATCCGCGGTCGAGTCGATGATCGTCGGCCGCGATCCGCGGCGCTGGACGAAGCCTGGGTCTGCGCGAGCCGGCAGTCGACAGCCTCGCCGAAAGCTTTGCGATGGGGTCGCGGCGCCGCTGTTCTGGTTGCTCCTGCTCGGCCTGCCCGGGGTCTGGGCGTATAAGGCGATCAACACCGCCGACAGCCTGATCGGCCACCGCGAAGAGCGCTGGCGCGCCTTTGGCTGGGCGGCGGCGCGCACCGACGACCTTGCCAACTGGATCCCCGCGCGCCTGTCGGGCGCGGTCCTGTGCCTGGCGGGACGCGGCGGATGGCGGATAATGTGGCGCGATGCGGGCAATCACGCCTCGCCCAACGCCGGCTGGCCCGAGGCGGCGATGGCGGGCGCGCTGGGGCTTCGATTGGCGGGGCCGATCGCCTATGACGGCATCATGCATGACAAGCCCTGGATCGGCGAAGGCCGCAGCGACGCCGATAGCGACGACATCGACCGCGCCCTCGCCATCTATCTGCGCGCCTGCCTGATCCTGTGGCTGATCGCAGGAGGCGCCCTATGGCTGCGCTGATGCTGCAGGGGACCGGTTCCGACGTCGGCAAGTCGGTGCTGGTCGCGGGATTGTGCCGCGCCTTTGCCAATCGCGGGCTGACCGTCCGGCCGTTCAAGCCGCAGAATATGTCGAACAATGCCGCGGTCGCCGATCGACGGCGGCGAGATCGGGCGCGCGCAGGCGTTGCAGGCGATCGCGTGCCGCGTCGAACCGCACAGCGATATGAACCCGGTGCTGCTGAAACCGCAGGCCGACCGCACCTCGCAATTGATCGTCCACGGCCAGGTGCGCGGCACGCTGGGCAGCGGCAATTTTCGCGAGGCGCGCGGCGCGCTGCTGACCGAAGTGCTCGAAAGCTATGACCGGCTGCGCGCGGCATGCGACATCGTCGTCGTCGAGGGCGCTGGGTCGCCGGCCGAGATCAACCTGCGCGCCGGCGACATCGCCAATATGGGCTTTGCGCGCGCCGCCGACGTGCCGGTCATCCTGATCGGCGATATCGATCGCGGCGGGGTGATCGCGTCGATCGTCGGCACCCGCGCGGTGATCGAGCCCGAGGATGCCGCGATGATCCGCGGGTTTTTGATCAACAAGTTCCGCGGCGACCCGGCCTTGTTCGAGGACGGCTATCGCGAGATCGAGCGGCGTAGCGGCTGGCCGGGGTTCGGCGTCATCCCGTGGCTGAGCGCGGCATCGCGGCTGCCGAGCGAGGATGCGGTGATTCTGGAGCGCCCCGCCGATCCGCGCGAGGGGCGCCGGATTATCGCCTGCCCGATCCTGCCGCGCATTTCGAACTTCGACGATCTCGATCCGCTCAAGCTCGAGCCCGGCATCGAACTGGTCATGGTGCCGCCGGGGCGGCCGATCCCCGCCGACGCGGCGATCATCGTCCTGCCGGGATCGAAGGCGACGATTGCCGATCTCGCGGCGTTGCGGTCCGAAGGGTGGGACATCGACATCAGGGCGCATCACCGGCGCGGCGGGTTGGTGGTCGGGCTGTGCGGCGGGTATCAGATGCTGGGGCGGCGGATCGCCGACCCGCTGGGGATCGAGGGCGCGCCCGATGCGGTCGATGGCCTTGGCTTGCTCGACGTCGAGACCATCCTGTCGCCTGCCAAGACCTTGCGCCGCGTGCAGGGAAGCGCGCTCGGCGCCGCGATGGCGGGCTATGAGATGCATATGGGGGACACCCGCGGTCCGGGCACGGCGCAGCCCTTCGCGGCGCTCGCGGACGGGGCGGTCGATGGCGCCATCAGCCCCGATGGACTGGTAATTGGCTCGTACCTTCACGGCCTGTTCGCCTCGGCCGACCTGCGCCACGCGCTGCTGGCGCGGATCGGGCTGGGCGGCGGCGGGCGCGACTATGCCGCCGATGTCGATGCGGCGCTCGACGCCATCGCCGCCGAGCTGGCGGCCCACGCCGATCTCGACGGGTTGCTGGCGATCGCCGGGGTGCGCCGATGACCGCGTCGTCGCTATTCGTGCTGGGCGGCGCGCGGTCGGGCAAGAGCCGTTATGCGCAGGGCCGCGCCGAAGCCCTGACCGGCGAGCCTGTCTTCGTCGCGACCGCAGAACCGTTCGACGAGGAAATGCGCGATCGAATCGCGCGGCATCGGGCCGACCGCGACGCGCGCTGGCGCACCGTCGAGGCGCCGCTCGGCTTGCCCGCGGTGCTGGATGCACGGAGCGCGCCGGGCGCGGTGGTCCTCGTCGATTGTCTGACGCTGTGGCTGTCGAACCTGATGCTCGCCGATGCCGATCTGGACCAGGCGGAGCAGGAGTTATGCCGCGCAATCGGCGGATTTGCGGGGCATATCATCCTGGTATCGAACGAGGTCGGGCTGGGGATTATGCCCGACAATGTGCTGGCGCGGCGCTTTGGCGATGCCGCCGGACGGCTCAATCAGGCGGTTGCGGGGGTCGCGAGCGAGGTCGTGCTGATGACCGCCGGACTGCCCCTGACGCTCAAGCCGGACACGGCGCCGCGATAAACCCAGTTTTCGTTCATCGACCGCCCGAAAAACCGAGGCTTGGCGAACGCCATATCATGCGGCTATGGCAGCGCATTGGCCGGGAATCGCCCGTCCGAGTTTCAGGAGAGAATAGATGAATCACGCCGAACTGTCGGACGCCGTCGCCGCGTCGCTGGACCTCAGCAAAGCCGACGGACGCAAGGCCGTCGACGCCGTATTCGCCGCGATCGGCGATGCCGCCGCCAAGGGCGACGAAGTTTCGGTCAACGGCTTTGGCAAGTTCAAGGTCAAGGCCACCCCCGCCCGCGAAGGCCGCAATCCTTCGACCGGCGCGACGATCCAGATCAAGGCCGCGAAAAAGCTGACCTTCGGTCCGGCCAAGGCCGTCAAGGATCGCCTGAACGGTTGATTGCGCTGCGCAGGGTCTCGCCGAATATCCGGCGGGACCCTCGCTCCCCCGGACATAGCAGGCGACGCTAGCTTTCGCGCTTCAGCTGCGATCCCGCGAGCTGCGGGAACACCTGGCTGACCTTGCCGATCAGATAATCGCCATAGGTCCCGATCGCGTCGTGAAAATCGACGCCGTCCCAGCGCGCACCGCCGCCCGGTGCGCTTCGCGCGATCGGCAAGGGTTCGACCCCGGCGGCAAAATCGGGATCGAAGAACAGCGGAAACGAATAACGAGAGACGCCGGCGCGATTGACCACGCGGTGCGGCGCCGAATGGAAGCGGCCGCGCGTCAGCCGTTCGAACATATCGCCGATATTGATCACCAGCGCATCGCCGCGCGGCGGCACGTCGATCCAGCCGTGGCGGGTGCAAACCTCCAGCCCGCCCTTGTCGTCCTGCCCAAGCAGGGTGAGCAGACCATAGTCGCTATGCTCGCCGACCCCGAACCTCGGCTTTAGGTCATCCTCGTTCGCTGGATAGTGGAAGATGCGAAACAGCAGCGTCGGGCGGCGGGTCAGCCCGGCCGCGAAATAATCGGCATCGAGCCCCAGCGCGAGCGCCATGCCGCACATCAGCGCCGCGCCCGCGCGCGACGCGGCGGCGACATAGGCTTCGACCGCCGGACGCAGCGCCGGGACCGCGTCGGGCCACAGATTGGCGCCGTGCAGCGGCAGTCCGGCCCGAACCCGCGGATCGGCGTCGCCGAGTTCTTCGCCCAGATAAAGCCCTTCCTTGCGGTCGGGCAGGCCCGAGGTCAGCTCGCCCGCGACCGGAAACCAGCCGCGCCACGCGATGCCGCCCCTCGCCATCGCGATCCGCGCCTTCTCCGCCTCGGGCAGCGCGAAGAACGCGCGGCTGGCAGCGAGCAGGTTCGTGAACAGGTCGGGGGTTATCCCGTGCCCGGTCGCATAGAAGAAACCATAGTCGCGGCAGGCGGCGTCGATCTGCGCCGCGGCATGCGCCGCCCCCGCCGCATCCGACAGGGCGAACAGCGGCGCGATATCGATCACGGGCAGGCTGGACTGGCTCACCGCTAGCGCGACCGCTTTGTGCCATGGGCGGGTTCGGCGTCCTGGGCCGCCAGTTTGCGCCAGCGATCGAACCGGTCCAGGGTCAGCGTGCCATCGGCAATCGCGGCCTGGACGGCGCAATTGGGTTCGCCGCCATGCGCGCAGTTCGAAAAGCGGCAATCCTGCGCCGTCAGAATGAAGTCGTCGAACACCTCCGAGATGCCGGCCGCCGCGTCGGACAGTTGCAATTCGCGCATGCCGGGGGTGTCGAGCAGCCAGCCGCCGTGGTCGAGCCGATGCATTTCGCGCACCGTGGTGGTGTGGCGTCCGGTATCGTCGCCGGCGCGGATCGCCTGGGTCGCGATGCTGTCCGATCCCCGCAAGGTGTTGATGAGCGTCGATTTGCCGACCCCCGACGATCCCAGCAAGGCGACGGTTTCCCCCTCGCCGCACCACGACGCCAAGCGAGCAACGCTGGCGCGATCGCGGCCGTTGACGGTTTCGACGCGCAATCCCGGCTCGATCGCGCGGACCGCTGCCGCGAATGTTTCGGGGGTGTCGGTGAGGTCGGTCTTGGTGAGCACCACGACCGGGTTCACCCCGACATCACGCGCCAGCACCAGATAGCGTTCGAGCCGCGCGACGCTGAAATCCTGGTTGCACGACGCGACGATGAACAGCGTATCGACATTGGCGGCGATCATCTGGTCCTTGCGCGAATCCCCCGGGGCGCGCCGCTTGAACAGGTTCATCCGGCCGAGCACCCGCACGGGCTCGCGCGTGTCCTTGTCGATCAACAGCCAGTCGCCGACGGTGGGATGATCGTCCGACGGCGCCGCGCCAGCAATATAGGGCGATACGAAATGCTGTGCCCCGGCGCCCGCGACGGCGATCTTGCCGCGATGCACGGCCATTACCCGGACGGGAAGGCATTGCTGCGCTTCCTCGCCGGTCACCTGATCGCTGAACCAGGCGCGCCAGCCGAGTGTGGCCAAAGCCTCTTTGGTCGATGTCATGGGGCTGCCAAAGCATCCTTTTGGTCGGCCCGGCAACTGGTTTCCCCCATCGGACCACATTCCGGGTCCCGATCATATGGGGTCGGACGGCCGGCAAGCAAAGCGGCGCGCGGCAAGACGCCTTGCCGGACCGCCGCGCCGAACCGATGAAGCGGCCGAAATTCGGCCAGCCGCGTCGGTTACCAGCGCAACAGCGGCGCGAGCGCGAGCCGACCGGCCGCCCCTGACAAGAGCACAACCAGCCCATGCCAGAATGCGATATGGATCATGTCATCCGACGAACAGTGCAACGCGAGGACGGTCGCGCCCGCCGCTCCGGCAGCGATCCCGATAACCCAGCCGGCCCGCGCAGGCGAGGTCGGCGCGCTCGCCTTTAGCCAACAAAAGAGCGCAGCCCCGACGCCGAGTCCCGCGACCAGCCCGTCGAGCGTGCAGCGCAGCCCGGTTTGCGGATGCATCGCCGCCATGGCGCCATGGCTGTCGCCAAACCCCATCAACAAAGCCGTCAGCGGCAGCGCCAGCGACGCCAGTCCGGCCCAGCGCCACCCGCTGTAATCATGCCCGACCCCCGGCAGCCCCATGCGCAGCGCACTCCATGCAGCCGACAGCCCGAGCGCAGCGATCAGCCAGAAAGCCAGCATCGGCAAGGGCGCCATCATCGCGCCCGCCGCCAGATCATGCCGCATGCCAAGCAGCCACAACAGCAAGGCGCCGGCGGCAATCCACGCCGCCGCGACCCAGAGGCCGCCGCGGACCAGCCGCCGCGGCCGTACCGGTTGCAGTTCCTCCGCCAGCCCGTCGATCAGGGCGTCGATCGATGCGTCGGTCATTGTCATTCGCTTTCAATCATGTCGGCGAGCTTCTTGAGCCCGCGATGGATGTTCACTTTCACCAGCGATTCGCTCTGGCCGCAAATCGTCGAAGCTTCGGCGATCGAGGCGCCCTCGATTTTCACCAGAATGATCGCCTGCGCCTGTCCCGGCGTCAGATAGCCGAGCAGCCGGTCGATGCTGAGCCGGGCGTGCACCGCCTCGTCCTCGGCGCCGACGGGGGCGTCATTGTCACCCAGTTCGGCCTCATCGCGTTGACGGCGGAGCATATCGATCCAGCGATACCGCGCGATCGCCGCGATCCATGGCAAAAAAGGCCGTCCGCTATCCCATGTCGCCAGCTTGCGGTGCATCGACACGAGCGTTTCCTGTACCAGGTCGTCGATGTAATGCGGCGCGATGCGGCGCGCGAAATAGCGTTCGAGCCATTTGCGGCAATCGCCGAGCAGCGCGCGATAAGCCGCACGGTCCCCGCGCTGCGATGCAGCCATCAGGCGCGCGAGCGAAGGTTCGTCGAGGCTCATGATGTGCGCACCCTAGCAAGGAGAGCGTCGATCGAGAACAGCCCGCCGCCCCGCACGATCAGGATCGCCGCCATAGCCGCCCACAGCGAATGCACCGGCCACCATGCTTCGGGATAGACGAAGATTTGGATCACCAGCGTCATGACGAGCAACGCCCCGGCCGAAAGGCGCGTCGTAAGCCCCAGGACAAGCAGGACCGGAAAGACATGCTCGGCATAGGTCGTGAGCGGCACCGCAAAGACGGGGTCGAGCGGCAACCCCGAAAACTCCGACGCGAAAAGATCGTATGTCGACGGGTCGATCTGGAGAAAACCGCCTTCGACAACCTTCGTCTGCCCCGATCGCCAGAACACCCCGGCCAGCGCCACGCGCAGCAAAAGCAGCGCGATCGATTCCGGAAAGCGCGCGGCGACGAGCTTCACGCCGCGGTCGTAGAAGGCGACAATGCGTTTCATGGCTTAAACCTTTTCGAATGCACCAGCGTCGATCAGCGGGCCGATCGCGACGCCGCCGTCGGGATGCATTTCGGCGAGCAGGGCGATGAGGTTACCGAGCGGCGAAATTTGTGTCGCGAGGTCGAGCGCCGCATTGGCGGCGGGCACCAGCATGTACAGCTGCACCTCGGCCTCTGGCCGGGTAACAATTACTGCCGCGGTGCCGGATTCGAAGGCGGGATCGACGAGCGGCGCCGCGTCGCTGGTCAGCGTAACCACGCGCGCGGCCGGGTGCAGACGCACCGGCAGACCGAGCAACGCGTCCGCTTCATATCCCGCCAGATCCGCAAGGCGCAGCGCCGGCGCGTCGGCGGCGTGATAGCTTTTGAGCCACGCCCACTCGACGCGCGCCAGATCGGCGGCAAGCGGATCGGCGAGCCAGCCGGGAAAATGGCTGCCGATGTCGGATAAGGATTGCGACCCGGCGCCTCCGGTTTCGACAAAGAGGCGCGACGCATGATTGAACGCCGCGTCCCCCAAATATTGGCGCGTGCGCGGAAACGTGTCCTCGAGCGCGACGAGGCGCGCGTGCGAAATGGTGTTGGCATGGACGCGCAGACCGCGCAGCACCGCCGCCTCGCCGCCGGCGAACAAGCCGGCGGGCAAATGGTCCGGCCCCAGCAGCAAGGTTGCCGCGATCGCCGCCTGGTCGCGATCAAGCATGGACCGGCCGCAGCAGCGCATCGGCCTTTGCGGCTTCGGCCATCAGCACCGCGAAATCGGGCACGTCGGTGTCCCATTCGACGAGCACCGGGGTCGGCCCGGCGCCTTGCAGGAAGCGCGCCAGCAGGTCCCAGCAGCGGTCGTCCACCGCCGACCCGTGATCGTCGATTGCGATGCGTCCGCCCATATCGTCGGGCTTTACCGCATGCCCCGCGACATGCACTTCGCCGACCAGCGCCGGATCGAAAGAGTCGAGCCACGGCATGGGATCGAGCCCGAGGTTGAACGCCGACACCGCGATGTTGTTGATGTCGAGGAGGAGGCGGCAACCGCTGCGCCGGCAAAGCCGGTGCAGGAATTCCGCCTCGTCCCAGTCGGTTTGGGCATAGGCGAGGTAGCGCGACGGATTTTCGATCAGGATCGCACGGCCGAGCCGGTCCTGGACGCGGCAGATCTGGGCGGCGACATGGTCGAGCGCGGCATGGGTATAGGGAATGGGCAGGAGGTCGGGAAATTTTTCATTTTGCCCGTTGCTCCAGCTGAGATGGTCGGAGACCATGGCGGGGCGATAGCGATCGCATAGCGAAGCAAGCGCGTCGAGCTCCGCAAGATCGACGCCGGCCGCCGACCCCAGCGACAGCCCGACCGAATGAAAGCTGAGCGGCACATGATCCGCGATCGCGGTCAGCCAGCGATGCGGTGGCCCGCCTGCGCCGAAGTAATTTTGGGGGTGCACTTCGACCCAGGCGGGCCCTGCCCCTTTTTCCACCGCTGCGAGCACATCGGCATAGTGGCGGGGTTTGAGCCCCAGCCCGGCACGCGGCGGCAGCGCGTGGAAAAAGGGAGCGGACAATGGGGTTAGCCTTTTTTGGCGACCGGCTTTGCGTTGCCGCGATGCGCGGCCAGCGTGCCGCCCATCTTGGCGCAGGTTCCCGCCTTGACAGTCTTCCAGGCGTTGCCCTGATAATCGGCGGTCGAGGTGCCGGCGCAGCTGGTGCCCGGACCCGCGGCGCAATCATTCTTGCCCTTCAGCGCGATGCCAAAGCATTTCTCGGTCTTGCCTTCCGCGGCGGCGGCTTGCGATCCGACCGCGCCGGCCGCCATGGCCAGAACGGCCGAAGCCGCCAGCGAAAGTTTCAGCGTGTTCGACATGGGTATCTCCTGTGCAGAAATGGGCGATGCGAGCGATCGCATCGTCTGCCGGTTCGGCCCGGACCGTCAGGAGGTTACGCCGCCGCGGAACATGATCGCCAACGCGGCGATCACGACGCTGGTGCCGGCCATGTGTTTCAGATGCGCTCGGGGCCGCCGTCGGGGGTTCGCGCGAACAATTTGGCGTGCTCGATCCGCAGCCCGAGCCGGGTTCCGACCGCGGGCGGCGCGTTGGTGGCCGCGACATCGATCTCGACGACCCGATCGACCCCGGTCACCTCGCCCTCGACCCGCCATTCGCCGCCGCGGCGATAGACGCCGGTGACGAGAATCGGCAGGCAACCGGGTTGCTCGTCGCAGACAGCGGCATCGTGCGGCCGAAAGTCGAGCCGGACCGGGCCATCGGCGGCGCCCTGCGCATCGACATCGATCTGACGATCGAAGAAATGCACCCGGCCGCCGGCGATTTCGGCCGGCAGGCTGTATGGCGGCAGGGTGCAGGCACGAACCGGCTGCCCGGCGTCATATAGATTTCCTCGGGCGTCCCGATCTGTTCGATCACCCCATGATCCATCACGACGACGCGGTCGGCCAGTTCGAGCGCTTCCTCCTGATCATGGGTGACGAAGATCGAGGTGAGCCCCATCTGGCCGTGCAATTGCCGCAGCCAGCGGCGCAGTTCCTTGCGGACCTTGGCATCGAGCGCGCCGAAGGGTTCGTCGAGCAGCAGCAGTTGCGGTTCGACCGCGAGCGCGCGGGCGAGCGCGACGCGCTGCCGCTGGCCGCCCGACAGCTGCGCCGGATAGCGTCCGCCGAGGTCGCCGAGTTGGACCAGCTCGAGCAGTTCCTCGGCGCGCGCCTTGATCTTCGCCCTTGGTGGGCGGTGCTTGCGGCTGCGAACGCTGAGCCCGAAGCCGACATTTTCCGCGATCGTCATATGTTTGAACAGCGCATAGTGCTGGAACACGAAGCCGACCTTGCGATCGGCAACCTTCAGCCCGGTGACGTCCTGTCCGTGGAAATCGAGGCGGCCGGCATCGGGGAACTCGAGCCCGGCGATGATTCGCAGCAGGGTCGTCTTGCCCGATCCCGACGGGCCGAGCAGCGCGAGGAATTCGCCGTCGCGCACTTCGAGATCGATATTCTTGAGCGCCTTGAACGCCCCGAACCGTTTGGAAATACCTTGCACGTTGATCAATGTCCTGCGCCTCCGCGACGGTGGTCGAAGCGCCATTCGACGATCGATTTGAGAACCAGCGTCACCAGCGCCAGCAGCGCGAGCAGCGAGGCGACGGCAAAGGCGGCCGACGAAATTGATACTCGTTGTAGAGGATCTCGACATGCAGCGGCATCGTGTTGGTCTGGCCGCGGATATGGCCCGACACCACCGACACCGCGCCGAACTCCCCCATCGCGCGCGCGTTGCAGAGCAGCACGCCGTAGAGCAGCGCCCAACTTGCATGTTGGGCAGCGTCACGCGCCAGAAGGTCTGCCAGCCCGAGGCGCCCAGCGACAGCGCCGCCTCTTCATCGTCGCGCCCCTGTTCGCTCATCAAGGGGATCAGTTCGCGCGCAACGAACGGAAAGGTCACGAAAATCGTCGCCAGGACGATACCGGGCACCGCAAAGATGATCTGGATATCGTTCGCGCGCAGCCACGGCCCGAGCCAGCCGTGGGCGCCGAACAACAGAACATAGATCAGCCCCGCGACGACCGGCGACACCGAGAATGGCAGGTCGATGAAGGTGGTGAGCAGGCTTTTGCCTGGAAAGTCGAACTTGGCGATCGCCCAGGCGGCGGCGATCCCGAAGATGATGTTGAGCGGGACGCTGATCGCCGCGACGAGCAAGGTCAGCCGGATCGCCGCCAGGGCGTCGGGCTCGGCGATCGCTTGGCCATAGGCTTCGATCCCCTTCGACAACCCCTCGGCAAAAACCGACACCAGGGGCAGCATGAGGAACAGCGCGAGAAACGCGATCGCGATTCCGATCAGGCACAGGCGCGCCGTCGTTTTGCCGAATCGCTCCATCAGCCGTTCACCCGCTTGCGGTTCCACGCCTGGATGACGTTGATGAGCAGGAGCATCGCGAACGAGGCGACGAGCATGACCGTCGCGATCGCGGTGGCGGCCGAATAGTCATATTGTTCGAGCTGGGTGATGATCAGCAGCGGCGCGATTTCGGATTTGAAGGGCATATTGCCGGCAATGAAGATCACCGAGCCATATTCGCCAACGCCGCGCGCAAAGGCGAGCGCGAAACCGGTGAGCAGCGCCGGCATGATCGCAGGCAGGATGATCCGCGCGAAAATCTGCCACGGCCGCGCGCCGAGCGAAAGCGCCGCCTCTTCGACCTCGACATTCATATCCTCGAGCACCGGTTCGACCGAGCGGACGATGAACGGCAGGCCGATGAAGATCAGCGCGACGGTGATGCCGACGGGGGTATAGGCGACCTTGATCCCCAGCGGTTCGAGATACTGGCCGATCCAGCCATTGCCGGCATAGATGGCGGTCAGTGCGATGCCCGCGACCGCGGTCGGCAGCGCGAACGGCAGATCGACCAGCGCGTTGACGATCCGCCGCCCCGGAAAGCGATAGCGCACCAGCACCCAGGCGGTGATCAGGCCGAAGACCGCATTGACCAGCGCCGCGGCAAAGGCGGTGCCGAAGCTGACCTTATAGGCAGCGATCGCCCGCGGCGAAAAACCGGCGGCGACGAAATCGGACCAGCCCATGCCCGCCGAGCGGATGAACACCGTGCTGAGCGGAATGAGGACGATCAGCGACAGCCAGGTGATGGTCAGACCCATCGTCAGTCCGAAGCCCGGAATCGCCGATCGCGCCCCGACGCTGCGGTCGGGGGTCGCTGGTTCGGGCACGTGCAACGGTCTGCCGGGTGCGGTGCTGGCCATTCAGGACTATCGCTTGGTCTTGGCGAACATCTTGTCGAACACCCCGCCGTCGGCAAAAAAGCGTTTCTGCGCCGCCTGCCAGCCGCCGAATTCATCGTCGATGGTCACCAGCTCCAGCTCGGGAAAGGCGTGGGCATATTTGGCGGCCGCCTCGGGATTGTTCGGGCGGTAATAATTCTGGCCGATGATGTCCTGCGCCTCGGGCGTGTAAAGATATTTCAGGTAAGCTTCGGCGACTTCGGTCGTGCCGTGCCGTCTGGCATTGCCGTCGAGCACCGCGACTGGCGGTTCGGCGAGGATCGAAATCGAGGGCGCGACGATGTCGAACTTGCCCTTGCCGAGCTCCTTCTGCGCCAGGAATGCTTCATTCTCCCACGCGAGCAGCACGTCGCCGATCCCGCGTTCGGCAAAGGTGGTCGTCGATCCGCGCGCGCCGCTGTCGAGCACCGGCACATTGGCGAACAGCTTGCCGACGAAAGTTTCGGCCGCCGCGTCCGACCCATAAGCCTTGCGGCCATAAGCCCAGGCCGCGAGGAAGTTCCAGCGCGCGCCGCCGCTGGTCTTGGGGTTAGGGGTGATCACCTGCACCCCGGGCTTGACGAGGTCGTCCCAGTCCTTGATCCCCTTGGGATTGCCGCTGCGGACGAGGAAGACGATCGTCGAGGTATACGGCGCGCTGTTGTTCGCGAGCCGTGTCTGCCACGGCGTCGACAGCGCGTCCGACCGGGCCGCGATCTCGTCGATGTCGTAATCAACGGTAACGGCGCGACATCCGCATCGAGGCCGTCGATCACCGCGCGCGCCTGCTTGCCCGAACCGCCATGGCTCATCGTGATCTTCACCGTCTGGCCGGTGTCGGCTTTCCACTGAGCCGCGAATTTCGGATTGATCGCCGCGTAAAGCTCGCGCGTCGGATCGTAGGAGACGTTGAGGAGCTCGACGGTGTCGCCCTTGCCCTTGTCGCCGCCGGAGCAGCTAGCGAGCAGCATCGCAGCGGTCGTGGTGGCGATCAGCCCGATCGCCTTGAATCCGCGAGTGAAGGCCATGCAAAACTCCTTTACGGTCTCCGCGATGCCCAGCGTCAGGCGCTCGCCGCGCGGTGAAGCGGCTGGATAACCATGATGACCGGGTCCGCAGAGAAATATATTCTCGTTCCGCACCTGTATAAACTATCCCGCCAGAAAACCGAAACCTGCGCGCGTTGTCGATGAGTTTTTGGCCAGCAAGACGACGCGCGCCGCCGCGCGGCGCTCGCTTGTGATCTAGCGCCTGAAACGGAAAATGTCCGAACTCGTGCGTCGGACTTTTCGTTACACGCGACAAATGCGATCTCACTAGCGGATCTCGAACGCTTGACCGTAAAGGCGCTGCCATGCGGTATAGAGCACCGCATCGATGGTTTCGACGCGCGCGGCGATCATCTGCGCGCGGAAATCCGGCCCCGTATCGATGACCACGGTCGTCGTGCCCTCCGGGGCGCTGGTCACGCAGATCGAAGCGGCAAAGCCCGAAGTCATCCTGGTCAACCTCGAAAATCCCAGCCGCGATCTGCTCGAGGATTTCTTTGCCATGTCGCGGGCGCTGGCGCGGCCGATCGCGATGTTCGTCGATCAGAGCGATGCCGAAGCGACCGGCGCGGCGATCGACGCGGGCGTGTCGGCCTATGTCGTCGATGGCCTGTCCAAGCAGCGGATCAAGCCGGTCATCGACCTTGCGGTGCGGCGATTCCAGGCGTTTTCGCGATTGCAGCGCGAACTCGACGAGGCGAAAAACGCGCTGGCCGAGCGCGCGGTGGTCGATCGTGCCAAGGCGATATTGATGAAACGGCGCGCGATCGACGAACCCGCCGCCTATGCGCTGCTGCGCGGTCAGGCGATGCGCACCAACCGCCTGCATGCTTCGGAAATAGCCGACGGCGATCGTGACCAGCGACGCGCTGCTGCGGCAGCATGGAATGAGCGCGGGTACGAGAGCCTCCGGCCCCTGTCGCAGGTCGGAGCGGTCGGCGCTGCCGATCCTGGCGCACGAGCTGGGGTTTGCGGCGCGCGAAGGCGTGAGCATCGAACTGGTGCGCGACATGACCTGGGCGACGGTGCGCGACCGCCTGCTCTATGGTCACACCGACGCCGCGCATATGATCGCGCCGCTGGCGATCGCGACCGCGCTCGGCCGCGACCGCCCAGCGGTGCCGATGGCGGTGCCGTTCGTGCTGGGGCTCAACGGCAATGCGGTGACCTTTTCGACCCAGCTCGCAACGGACGTCGGGCTGGGCGACACGCTGGGCGGGCGCGGCGGCGATCGGCGCGGCGCTGCAGCGCGTCGCGGCGGCGCGGAAAATTGCCGGTAAGCCGCTGCGTTTCGGCGTCGTGCATCGCTACTCCAGCCATAATTACATGCTGCGATACTGGCTTGCTGGGGTCGGCATCCGTCCCGATCTCCATATCGACATCGTCGTCACCAGCCCGCCCTTTGCCGCCGACGCGCTGGCCGGCAGCACGTGGACTGCTTCTGCGTCGGCGAACCGTGGAACTCGATTGCGGTCGAGCGCGGGGTCGGCCATATCGCGCTTGCCACCGCCCAGATCTGGCGCCGCGGGGTCGAGAAAGTGCTCGCGCTGCGCGAGGCGGTCGTCGACGAACGGCGCGATGCGGTCGAGGCGCTGCTCCGCGCGCTGCACGCCGCCGCCGCGCATTTCGTCGAACCCGGCACCGCCGAGAACAGCGCCGACATTTTGGCGCGTCCCGAATATTTGAACGCCCCGCGCGATGCGGTGCTGCGCGCGATCACCGATCGCATCCGGCTGGTCCCCGGCGGCGAGGCGATCCACTATCCCGATTTCATGTTCCAGCACCGCGAAGCCGCCAACTTCCCCTGGCGCAGCCAGGCCGCGTGGCTTTATTCGCAGATGCTGCGGTGGGACGGGGCCACCTACGCCGCCGCCGACGCGGCCACCGCGACCGCGGTGTTCCGCCCCGACATCTATCGCGCCGCACTCGCGGGGTCGGGCGCACCGCTGCCGGGGGCGAGTTCGAAGCTGGAGGGCGGCATCGATACCCCGCTCGGCGCCGGGTCGGTGCAGGGGCGCCTGCTGCTGGGCAGCGACCGGTTTTTCGACGGCCGCGCTTTTGATCCCGACGATATTCAGGGGTATCTTGCCGATCTCCCATAGCAAGAAGCCGCCGCGCCCCTGCGAAGGCAGGGGCCCATCTCCTGCCCCGTCGTTATCAACACCGGCTGCTGATAATTTCCACGTCGGGTGATTGGCCCCTACCTTCGCAGGGGCACGGGGCGGTTTATGTTGCGCTGCAAAATAATCACTTGCGCCCGCCCTGCGAATCAGGCAGCTTGAGCGCACTCGGCAAGGCTGCCGGGGCAGGATAAAGCGGCTACGGCTCCAACGACGGGGCCGGTCCGCGCGGCAGGTGGGGAGCCTTTTCCCCACACTCCAACAGGCAATGAAGCCGTCAGGATGCGCCCGCGTGGTCGCCGTCCTGGCGGCTTTTTTATTGCCCGTCGTACAAGGGGACGGACGATGACGGACATGATGAGCGGCGCCCGCGCCGAGGCAAGAACGAATTTCTGGGCGAGCGGGCACTGGCCGACATTGGTCGCGGCTTTTCTCTATTTCGACCTCGCCTTCATGGTGTGGGTCATATTGGGGCCGCTGGCGCCAGCGATTTCCGCCGACCTGGGGCTCAGCCCGGCGCAAAAGGGGTTGATGGTCGCGGTGCCGACGCTCGCCGGAGCGCTGCTACGCGTCGTCAACGGTCTGCTCGTCGATCGCATCGGTCCGAAGCGGTCGGGCGCGATCAGCCAGGTCATTGTGATCGCCGGACTGTTCAGCGCCTGGGCGATGGGGGTGACCAGCTTTACCGGCACGCTCGCGCTTGGGGTGGTGCTGGGGTTTGCTGGGGCCAGCTTTGCCATTGCGCTCCCCCTGGCCAGCCGCTGGTATCCGCCCGAGCATCAGGGCAAGGCGATGGGGCTTGCCGGGATGGGCAATTCGGGCACCGTGCTCGCCGCCCTGTTCGCCCCCGGCCTTGCGGTGATGTTCGGGTGGAACGCGGTGCTCGGCCTTGCGTGCATTCCGCTGACGATCGTCTTTTTCGTCTATCTGTTCATGGCGAAGGATGCGCCAAACGGGCCCGCGCCGAAGAAGCTCGTCCATTATTTCGAGCCGCTCAAGACCGCCGACGCCTGGTGGCTGATGGCCTTTTATGCGGTGACCTTCGGCGGCTTCGTCGGACTCGCCGCCTCGCTGCCGATCTATTTCACCGACCAGTTCCACCTGACCCCGGTGATGGCGGGCTATTGCACCGCGGCGTGCGTCTTCGCAGGATCGCTGGTGCGGCCGATGGGCGGCGCGCTTGCCGACCGCATCGGCGGGGTGAAGGCGCTGATGATGGTGTTCGTCGTCGCGGCGCTGGCGCTCGCCGGGGTGCCGCAGGCCGACACGCCGCCCAGCCGTCACCGGCTCGGCGATCGCGATGCTCGCGCTCGGCACCGGCAACGGCGCGGTGTTCCAGCTCGTCCCGCAGCGCTTTTCGGCCGAGATCGGGGTGATGACCGGGCTGGTCGGCATGGCGGGCGGCATCGGCGGTTTCTACCTCGCCTCCTCGCTCGGCTTTGCCAAGCAATGGAGCGGCAGCTTCGCGCCGGGCTTTTATATCTTCGCGGGACTTGCCGTGGTTGCCCTGGTCGGTTTGCTGTTCGTGAAGAGCCAGTGGCGCGCGACCTGAGGCGCCGCCGAAGGCGTGCGGATCTAGTCATGACCCGCACTCTCATCCTGTTGCTGGCGCTCGCGCCGGCCGGGGCGGCGCACGCCCAGGCCGTCCTGTCTCAACGCGCAGCGAAGCGCGCCTGCGTTACGAGAACGTCGCCCAGGACGGCCTGGCCGCCGACGCCGACGCCCTGACCCTGCGCCTGCGCGCCGGGGTCGAGGCCAAGGCGGGGCGCTGGTCGGCGCTGGTCGAGGGGCAAGGCAATCTGGCGGTCGTCGACGATTATTTCGACGGCCTCCACGGCGCCGCCACCCGGCCGCTGATCGCCGATCCCGAAAATGTCGCCCTCGCCCGCGCGCAAATTCGCTACGCCTCGCCCGCCTTCGCGGTGACCGCGGGGAGACAGCGGATCGGCTTCGACGACGAGCGGTTCGTCGGCGGCGTCGGGTTCCGCCAGAACGGCCAGAGCTTTGACGCAGTGCGCGCCGAGCTCACGCCGATCAAGGGCGTCAAGGCCGACCTCGCCTATGCGTGGAGCGTGCGGACGATCTGGGGCATCGACGGCGCGGGGGCGCGGCAGCAGGCGGTGTCGGGCGACAATGTCTTTGCCAATGTTGGCGCCCATACCCCGGTCGGCAAAGTCAGCGCTTTTGCCTATCTGGTCGACCAGGACGAAGCGGCGATGCAGGGTTTTCGCATGTCGAGCCAAAGCTATGGCGTCCGGCTCGACGGCAACCGGCCGATCGGCAAGGCGAAAATCGCGTATCAGCTGAGCTATGCGCGGCAGTCTGATTGGCACCGCAATCCCAACGAATACAGCGCCGACTATTATCTCGCCGACGTCGCGGTCGATTTCGGGGGACCGCGGCTCGGCGGCGGATATGAAGTGCTGGGCGCGAGCAGCGGCGCCGCGCTCACCAGCTTCCAGACCCCGCTCGCCACCGGCTTCAAATTTCAGGGCTGGGCCGACAAATTCCTCGTCACCCCGCCCGACGGGTTGCGCGACCTCTATGCGAGTGCCGGGTGGAGCTGGAAGGCAGTCGGCGCGCTGAAGGCCGTCACCGTGCAGGCGGCGTATCACGATTATCGCAGCGACCGCGCGTCGCGCTCCTATGGCGACGAGATCGACCTGCTCGCGAGCGCCAGGCTCGGCAAGGTCACCGGCTCGGTTCGCTACGCGCACTACAACGCCGACACATTCGCCACCGACACCGACAAATATTGGCTGCAACTGGACTGGATGCTGTGATGGAATACCGCCCCCTCAACCCCGACGCCGACACGCGCGAGCATCTGGTCGTGATCGGCAACGGCATGGCCGGCTGCCGCGCGGTCGAAGAACTGCTCGCCCGCGACGCCGAGCGCTATCGCGTCACGATCTTTGGCGCCGAGCCGCGGGTCAATTACAACCGGATCATGCTGTCCCCCGTGCTCGCGGGGGAAAAGAGCTTCGACGACATCGTGATCAACGATGCCGACTGGTATACGGCGAACGGCATCGCGCTGGTCGCGGGCGACCCGGTGATGGCGATCGACCGCGCGGCCAAGACGGTGACGACGCGTGGCGGCACGACAGAAGCCTATGACCGGCTGCTGATCGCGACCGGCTCCGACCCCTTCATCATCCCGGTGCCGGGCAAGGATCTGCCAGGCGTCATCGCGTTTCGCGACATGGACGATGTCGATACGATGCTCGCCGCCGCCGATGCGGGCGGTGATGCAGTTGTGATCGGCGGCGGGCTGCTCGGGTTGGAAGCCGCGCATGGGCTGAGCCTGCGAGGCATGAAGGTCACCGTCATCCATCTGATGCCGACCTTGATGGAGCGCCAGCTCGACGAGGCGGCGGGCTGGCTGCTCAAACAGGCGCTCGAGGGCCGCGGGCAGACCATCCTGACCGGCGCCGACACCGCCGCGATCGTCGGCGACGGCAAGGTCGAGGGCGTCCGCCTCAAGGACGGCACGGTGCATGCCGGCCGACCTGGTCGTGATGGCGGTCGGCATCCGTCCCAACATGCCGCTCGCCCGCGACGCCGGGCTGGCGGTCGGGCGCGGTATCCAGGTCGACGATCATATGGTCACCAGCGACCCCGCCGTGCTCGCGGTCGGCGAATGTGTCGAGCATGACGGACAGGTCTATGGCCTGGTCGCGCCGCTGTGGGACATGTGCCGCAGCCTCGCCGACAGGCTGGTCGAAAAACCGTCGGGCTATCGCGGCTCGGTGACCTCGACCAAGCTCAAGGTGTCGGGGATCGACGTGTTTTCAGCGGGCGATCTTTCGGGCGGCGACGGCTGCGAGGACATTGTGCTGCGCGACGCCAGCCGCGGCGTCTACAAGCGCGTCATCGTCAAGGACGACCGCATCGTCGGCGCGGTGCTTTATGGCGATACCGCGGACGGCAGCTGGTACTTCGACCTGCTCAAGAAGCAGGAGGATGTCTCCGATCTTCGCGACCTGCTGATCTTCGGTCAGGCCTTCGCCGCGGGAGGGGGCGCCGCGGACCCTAAGGCGGCCGTTGCGGCGTTCTCGGACGATGCCGAGATTTGCGGCTGCAACGGCGTCACCAAGGGCCAGGTCGTGTCGTGCATCGCCAAGGGCGCGCACAGCCTCGATGCGGTGCGCGGCACCTGCAAGGCGTCGGCGAGCTGCGGGTCGTGCACTGGCCTCGTCGAAAATCTGCTTGCGCTGACATTGGGCGACGAGGTGCAGAGCGGGCCCAAGACGATGTGCAAATGCACGAGCTTCGGCCACGACGATGTCCGCCGCGAAATCGTGACGCAGGCGATGCGCTCGATCCCCGAGGTGATGCAAAAGCTGCACTGGACGACCCCCGACGGCTGTTCGTCGTGCCGCCCCGCGCTCAATTACTACCTGCTCTGCGCGCTGCCCGGCGACTATATCGACGACCAGCAGAGCCGCTTCGTCAACGAACGGCTGCACGCCAACATCCAGAAGGATGGCACTTACTCGGTCGTGCCGCGCATGTGGGGTGGGCTGACCAACCCGACCGAGCTGCGCGCGATCGCCGACGTCGTCGAAAAATATGACGCGCCGATGGTCAAGGTGACCGGAGGCCAAAGGCTCGACATCTTCGGCATCAAAAAGGAGGATCTGCCCGCAGTCTGGGCCGATCTCAACGCCGCCGGAATGGTGTCGGGCCACGCTTATGGCAAGGCGCTGCGGACGGTAAAGACCTGCGTCGGGTCCGAATGGTGCCGCTTCGGCACCCAGGACTCCACCGGCCTCGGCGTCAAGATCGAGCGGATGAGCTGGGGCAGCTGGATGCCGCACAAGTTCAAGATCGCAGTGTCGGGATGCCCGCGCAATTGCGCCGAAGCGACGATCAAGGACTTCGGCATCGTCTGCGTCGACAGCGGATACGAGCTGCACGTCGGCGGCAATGGCGGGATTCACGTCCGCGTCACCGACCTGCTGTGCAAGGTCGCGACCGAGCAGGATCGCACCGGATACTTGCGCCGCCTTCATCCAGCTCTACCGCGAAGAAGCCCGTTATCTCGAACGCACCGCGCCGTGGATCGAACGCGTCGGGGTCGATTACATCAAGGCGCGGATCGTCGATGACGCAGCGAACCGCGAGGCGCTGCGCGCGCGCTTCCTCTACGCGCAAAGCTTTGCGCAGGACGATCCTTGGGCGCAGCGCGCCGACGGCGCCGAGGCCGAACATCATGCGCCGATGGCGCGCTTTACCCCGCAGAAGGAACCGGCATGACCGCAGAGTGGCTCGACATCGGTTGGGTGAACGAAATTCCCGTGCGTGGCAGCCGCACCGTGCAGGTTGCGGGCGGCGACGACATCGCCATCTTCCGGACCGCCGAGGGCAAGATATTCGCCCTTCTCGACCGCTGCCCGCACAAGCACGGTCGCCTCAGCCAGGGCATCGTTCATGGCGGCGCGGTCGCCTGTCCGCTGCACAATTGGCGGATTTCGCTGGCGACCGGCGAGGCGCTGGGTGACGACAAGGGCTGCACCCCGACGGTGCCGGTCAAGATCGACGGCGGCCGCGTCCTGATCTGCCGCGCGGGCACGTTGAAGGCGGCGGCGTGACTCCTGTCCGGTCTTTTGTGTTCCCCCGCGAAGGCGGGGGCCCATCACCCGAATTGTCGCCATTAAATTGCCCTCTGTTTCATGCCGACCGGGCGGGTGATGGACCCCCGCCTTCGCGGGGGAACAGACGTGGAAATGGGCGAGCCAAGTGACCGCCATCCGCACCACCTGCGCCTATTGCGGCGTCGGCTGCGGCATCCGGGCGACCATGACCGGCGACCGGCAGGTCGAGATCGCCGGCGATCCCGATCACCCCGCCAACCGCGGCAAGCTCTGTTCAAAAGGCACCCATCTGGGCGAGACGGTCGGCCTCGAAGGCCGCCTGCTTCATCCGATGATCGGCAAGCGGCGCGCCAGCTGGGACAAGGCGCTCGATCTCGTCGCCAAGAAGTTCAAGGAAACGGTCGCGCGCCACGGCCCGAACAGCGTTGCCTTCTATGTCTCGGGTCAGCTCCTCACCGAAGACTATTATGTCGCGAACAAGCTGATGAAGGGCTTCATCGGCACCGCCAATATCGATACCAATTCCAGGCTGTGCATGGCGAGCGCCGTCGCGGGGCATATGCGCGCCTTCGGCGAGGATATTGTGCCCGCGACCTATGACGATCTCGACGCCGCCGACCTGATCGTCCTCGTCGGGTCGAACACCGCCTGGTGCCACCCGATCGTCTACCAGCGCATCCGCGCGCGCTGCGATGCCGGCGCCAAGCTCGTCGTCATCGACCCGCGGCGGACCGAGACCGCCGAAGAGGCCGACCTGCACCTTGCGATCCGCCCCGGAAGCGACGTCGCGCTGATGAACGGGCTGTTGCACTATTGCCGCGAGGCGGGCGTGGTCGATGAGACTTACCTCGCTGCACATGTCGCGATTCCGCAAGATTTCTGGGGCCAGCTTGGAGAGGGGAACGACCTGTGGTCGGTGGCAAGGACATGCGAAGTGCCGGCCGCCGACCTCAGGCGTTTCTATGAGCTGTTCGCCGCCCACCCGCGCACCGTCACGATGTTCAGCCAGGGGATCAACCAGTCGACCGCCGGCACCGATCAGGTCAACGCGATCCTCAACCTCCATCTGGTCACCGGCCGCATCGGCAAATCCGGCGCGGCGCCCTTTTCGATCACCGGCCAACCCAACGCGATGGGCGGGCGCGAGGTCGGCGGGCTTGCCTCGACGCTGGCCGCGCATATGGATTTTGCGCCCGAGAACCGCGCGCGGGTCCAGCGGTTCTGGGCCGCGCCGACGATCGCCGAAAAGCCGGGATTGAAGGCGGTCGATCTGTTCCGCGCCGTCGGCGAAGGGCGGATCAAGGCGCTGTGGGTGATGGCGACCAACCCGGCGGTGTCGATGCCCGACGCCAACCGGGTCCGAGCGGCACTCGCCGCCTGTCCCTTCATCGTGGTCAGCGATGTGATCGAGAATACCGACACCACCGCCTTCGCCCACGTCCGCCTGCCCGCCGCGGCATGGGGCGAAAAGGACGGCACCGTCACCAACTCGGACCGCATGGTCAGCCGCCAGCGCGCGCTGTTTCCGCTCCCTGGCGAGGCGATGCCCGACTGGTGGATCGTCAAGGAGGTGGCACGGCGGATGGGATGGAAGACCGCCTTCAGCTACGACCGCCCCGCCGATATCTGGCGTGAGCATTGCCGCCTGTCGACCTATGACAATGACGGCACGCGGTTGTTCGCGCTGCCCGGCGCGGCTCAGGGCGGCAATGCCGCCTATGACGCGATGGCGCCATTTCGCTGGGGCGGCGACAACCCCTTTGCCGACGGCCGATTTTCGACCGAGGACGGCCGCGCGCGACTGGTCCCGGTGATCCAGAAACCGCTGCCCGCCCCGCTCGCAAAATGGCCGCTGACGCTCAACACGGGTCGCTACCGCGACCAGTGGCACAGCATGACGCGCACCGGACTTGCCCCGAAGCTCGCGCGCCATCGCGAAGAGCCGCTGGTCGAGATTCACCGCGATGATGCCGCCAACCTCGGCCTCGCCGACGGCGGTCTGGCGGCCCTGGCCATGGAATGGGATGTGGATTGCACCGCCGGGACCGTCCACACCGTGCGCACGGCCGTCTATCAGGATGCGACCCACATGCGGACGGATCCCGGACCGGCAGCGGCGGTCGCCCCGGCCGCCGGAACGCCCGGAGCCGTGACCATGGGGGCCGTCTGTTCC
This sequence comes from Sphingomonadaceae bacterium, assembly GCA_965283845.1. GTDB lineage: Bacteria > Pseudomonadota > Alphaproteobacteria > Sphingomonadales > Sphingomonadaceae > Sphingopyxis. Next base: position 171,638 of record CBDIQD010000002.1, on the reverse strand, counting down.
AAACGGACCCCCGCGGCGATCGCGCCAGTCGCGGCGAAATGGCGTGGCTTCCTGCTCCTGGCCCGCGACATCGCCGATCGCCCTTCCTGCTTGTGGGCGACGCGGATCGCGGTGCCGTCGGGCGCACTGTGGGAACTCGCCGGCAACGGCGACGCGCGCGCTATCGAGGCGCTGCTGCCCAAGGGCGAGCGCATCGAGGCGCAGGACAGCGCGCGCGGTACCCGCCGGGTCGCGATCGTCGCGGGCGGGCGCCTCGCCGCCGCGCTCTTCATCACCGAAAGCGGCGAACTGCCGCCGCGCGACTGGCTGATTGCCCAGCTCTCCAGCGCGCTCAGGTCGCTCGGCGACGCTGGTCTCGCCGGGCGCGCACCGAGGGTGCAGGCGGACCGCGGTCCGATCATCTGCGTCTGTTTCGATATCGGGCTGAACACCATTGCCGCCGCGATCCGCGACCAGAGCCTGACCGACGTTGCCGCGATCGGCGCCGCACTGGGTGCCGGAACCAATTGCGGATCATGCCGCCCCGCGCTCGCGCGCATATTGACCGAGGAGAAGACCCATGCCGCCTGACGATTTCGCACCCGGGAGCGTGTGGCTGGTCGGCGCCGGGCCGGGCGACCCCGAATTGCTGACGATGAAGGCGGTGCGCATAACGGATCTCCGTGACGTCTTCCACGATGCCCTCGTCGGCAAGGGCGTGCTGGCGCTGATCCCGCCTGGCACCGAGCGGGTGAGCGTCGGCAAGCGTTCCGGCCGCCATTCAAGGGACCAGCGCAGCATCGACGCGATGCTCGTCGACGCTGCGGCGGCCGGGAAACGGGTCGTCCGCCTCAAGGGCGGCGATCCGTCGATCTTCGGCCGGTCGAGCGAAGAACTTGGGGCGCTGCGCGCCGCCGGATTTCTCGCCCGCATCTGCCCCGGTATCACGACCGCCTGCGCCGCCGCGGCTGCCGCCGGCCTTTCGCTCACCCTCCGCGGGGTCGCGCGCGACGTCCGCTTCGTCACCGCGCACAGCAAACGCGGTATCGCCCTCGATATCGACTGGCATTCGCTCGCGCACGGTGGATCGACGCTCGCATTCTACATGGGACGCGACGCCGCCGGAGCGATCATGCGCGGGCTGATCCGCGCCGGCATGCCGGGCGCGATGCCCGTCATGATCTGCAGTGTCGAAGTCAGTTGCCCCGCGGAACGGCGGCTGGCCACGCGCCTCGACCTGCTCGAGCTGGCGACGAAATCGCTCGCGGCCGATGCACCGACGCTGATCCTGGTGGGGACCGCCGTTGCCCAAGCCGACGTCGCACCTGCAGGACTCGAAGCAGTGGCGCAGTCGGAGTATGCAGCGGGATCATAATTGGCGAGGCGAAGACACAGAAGCCGCTTGGCGCCGCGTCGCGCAGTCCGCACCGCGTGATACTCAACAAACCGCCTCGGTCCTGTCGCTCCCGGGCGGCCCCGAAGCGCGCAGGACATTGCCGAGCGCGCCGTTCGCCGGACGCGAATGTAATGCAATATTCTGGAAAAACTGGAGCGGGCGAAGGGATTCGAACCCTCGACCCCAACCTTGGCAACTTGAATTTCTACCTTTTCTATCGTTTTCGAAACTACGCTATCCCTCTATTTTTGCTTGTTTTCTTGAGTTTCTCTTTCACCTGTTATATCCTGCAATTGCCTCCGGTTTCCATTAAACTGGAGACATTTTGGAGACACTGGCGATTTTTGAAGTCGTGTCTCCAGCAGGAGTTTTATATGCCAACAGCAAAGCTGACAAAGAGGGCCATAGACGCTCTGGTTCCGCCAGAAAACAAGCATCTCATTCTATGGGATTCAGAGGTGAAGGGCTTTGGCCTGAGGATCATGGCGTCTGGGCTGAAGACCTTCGTCGTCCAGTATCGAAACGCCGAAGGCACCAAGCGGCGCATGAACCTTAGCCGCTTTGGCGTTCTAACCGTCGATCGGGCCCGCGATTTGGCGAAGTTGAAGCTCGCCGAAGTCATTGTCGGAGAAGATCCTGCCGACAAAGTCCGGCAGGATCGCAAAGGCATGACCGTTGCCGAGATGTGCGATTGGTATCTGGTGGAGGCGCGCGCGGGCAACATCCTCGGCCGCAAGAATCTTCCGATCAAGGAATCGTCGCTCGGGATGGATGAGAGCCGCATTCGCACGCACATCGCGCCCCTGCTCGGCAATCGAATCGTCAAACATCTGAAAATCGCCGACGTCGAGCAGATGCAGACCGACGTGAAGAATGGAAAGACCGCCAAGCCTCGAACGGGAGGCCGGGGCGGCATGGCCACCGGCGGACCCGGCGTCGCAGGGCGGTGTGTCGGCACGCTTCAGGCCATCATTGGGCATGCGAAGCATAAGGGGCTGCTCGAAACGCATCCGACAGAGGGGGCGAGGAAGCTTGCCAGCAAGAAGAAGACGCGCCGGCTGAGCATCGCCGAAATCGAGATGCTCGGAAAAGCGATCGCCTACGCCAAGGCTATTGGGGAAAACCCTGTCGGGCTTGGCGTGCTGCGCACATTGCTGCTCACAGGCTATCGGCGCCAAGAAGGTCAAGCGATGCGCCGCAGTTGGCTACATGCCGAGCGCGGCTACGTCGCCTTTCCCGATACGAAGGGCGGCGCACAGATCAGGGCGATCGGACCCGCCGCCATTCGTGGGCTCGAAGACCAGACAGAGATTGCGGGTAATCCGCATCTGTTTCCGTCCGCTGTTGGGAATGGTCCGTACACCGCGGTCAGCGACTGCTTGCGGCGCGTGTGCAATTTGGCCGGCATAAAAGGTGTAACGCCTCATACGCTTCGCCATACGTTCGGAAGCGTCGCTGGAGACCTGGGATTCTCGGAGCTCACGATCCGCGCGATGCTCGGTCATGCCTCGCAGAATGTAACCCAAGACTATGTCCATATCGACGAAGCGCTGAAACTGGCCGTCCGGCGGACGTCGGACGAAATCGAGCGGCTGCTCGCGCTTGGCGCTGCGAAGCTGGAGACGATGCGCCACGCTGCATGATCGGCAGACCGGGGAACGCGCGGGTCTAAACGAGGCGCCGTCCGGTCGAGCGCACCGTTGCGCAGTCGGGCGTACCGTCCTGGCCCGTGCCATTGACCGAAATCTCGACCCTGCGCCCATCCTTTGCCGCCGCATCGAGCAACTGCTGGTCGATATCATGGATGTCGATCTTCATCCGCCGCGTCCAGGGCGACGCCGGGTCGCCGGCGGCTTGCCCGACACGAATATAGACAAACCGGCGCTCGGGGCCTTCGCGCCGCACCTGGTCGCCGAAGAATTTCGGGCCGGGGCCGACGCGGACGAGAAAATCGAACGTCAGCGCTTCGCCGGCTTTCGAGCATTTCGGATCGAGCGGATGGTCGTCCTTGGCCTGCAAGCTGTGGAGAACGCCCACGACGGGCTGTTCGATGACGATCCGCATGGGGATCTCGCTCTGACTTTCCCGAACCATCAGCAACCTATAGTCCGATTGGCGGATCGCTCAATTGCGCTATCCCATCGGATATTCCCGATAAGATTTGACGTAGGTCAATTCATCGGATAAAGCCGATACATGAATGTGGATCTGGCATTGCCCGCCCTTGCTGCGCTCGCGCACCCGACGCGCCTCGAAGCCTTTCGTCTGCTTGTCCAGCATGAGCCTGAAGGACTCTCCACCGGCCAACTCGTCGAAGCGTCCGGCCTGTCTCAAAGCACCTTTTCGACGCATCTCGCGGTGCTCGCGAAGGCAGGCCTCGTGCGATCGGAGAAGCAAGGGCGCCAGTTCATCCAGCGCGCCGACATCGACACACTTCGCGACATGATGCTCTTTCTCGCCAAGGACTGCTGCCAGGGCCGGGCGGAACTCTGCGAGCCGCTGCTCGCCGAACTCGCCTGCTGCTGAAGGAACCGGCGCCATGACCGACATCATCATCTATCATAATCCCGAATGCGGGACGTCGCGCAACACGCTCGCGATGATCCGCAACGCCGGCATCGAGCCGCAAGTCATAGAATATCTGAAGACGCCGCCGGGGCGCGCCCTGCTCGAACAACTGATCGATCGCGCCGGCATCACCCCGCGCGAACTGCTGCGCGAGAAAGGCACGCCCTATGCCGAACTGGGTCTCGGCGACATGGCTCTTGGCGAAGAAGCGCTGATCGACGCGATGATGGCGCATCCTATCCTCATCAACCGGCCTCTGGTCGTCTCGCCGCTAGGCGTAAGGCTCTGTCGCCCCTCCGAAGAGGTACTCGACCTCATCCCGGCGCGGCAGCGCGGCGCCTTCGCCAAGGAAGATGGCGAACAGGTAATCGACGCCGCCGGCAACCGCGTCGGCGCCTGAAGAACGGCGATGACAGACCTCAAGCGGGAGCGCCTGTCGTTCCTCGATCGCTTTCTGACCCTGTGGATATTCCTCGCCATGGCGCTCGGCGTGCTGCTCGGCTCGGTCTTCACCGACCTCCCGGCCGCGATCGACAGCCTGTCCTGGGGTTCGACCAACATCCCGATCGCGATCGGCCTGATCCTGATGATGTATCCGCCACTGGCGCGGGTGCGTTACGACGAACTACCCCTCGTTTTCGAGGACAGGAAGGTCCTTGCAATCTCGCTGATCCAGAACTGGATCATCGGTCCCGTTCTCATGTTCGCGCTCGCGGTCCTCTTCCTCTCGGACAAGCCCGAATATATGACCGGGCTGATCCTGATCGGCCTCGCGCGCTGCATCGCAATGGTGATCGTCTGGAACCAACTCGCCAAGGGCGACAACCAATATGTCGCAGCGCTGGTGGCGTTCAACTCGATCTTCCAGATCCTTTTCTTCAGCGTCTATGCCTGGTTCTTCCTGACCGTGCTCCCGCCGCTGTTCGGACTCGAAGGCAGTGTCATCGACGTCAGCTTCTGGACCATCGCCCAAGCGGTTCTCATCTATCTCGGCATCCCGTTCGCCGCAGGATATCTCACCCGCAAATGGCTCGCCGGCGCCAAAGGCAACGACTGGTACGAAACGCGCTTCCTGCCCCGCATCGCGCCGATCACCCTCTTCGCGCTTCTCTTCACCATCGTCGCGATGTTCAGCCTCAAGGGGAGTGAGATCGTCACCATTCCGGGCGATGTCGTGCGGATCGCCATTCCGCTCACCATCTATTTCGTCGTCCAGTTCGTCATCAGCTTCTGGATGGGCAAGCTGATCGAGGCAGACTATCCGCGCACGACGGCCGTCGCCTTCACCGCCGCGGGCAATAATTTCGAGCTTGCGATCGCCGTCGCGATCGCCGCCTTCGGTCTCGCTTCGCCCGTCGCCTTCGCCGCCGTCATTGGCCCGCTCGTCGAGGTCCCCGTTCTGATCCTGCTGGTGAATGTCGCCCTCTGGTTCGGGCGCCGCTGGTTTCCGGCTTCAACCCCCACGAAAGATTGAACTCGATGCCCGCGACCTTCTCACGTCTGCGCGCGCTCACCGACCCGGCCTATCTTCCGGCACTGAGCCCCGACTTTATCCGCGCCCAGCCCGCGCTCGGTCTGGGCCCGCTCGATCCGGCGCCGCGCATCCTCCTCCTCTATGGCAGCTTGCGCGAACGCTCTTATTCGCGGCTCGTCGTCGAGGAGACCGCGCGCCTGCTCCAGCTGTTCGGCTGCGAGACGCGGATATTCGATCCGTCGGACCTGCCGCTACCCGACCTGATCGCCGACGACGATCATCCCGCGGTCGAGGAACTGCGCCAGCATTCGCTCTGGTCCGAAGGCCAGGTCTGGTGCAGCCCCGAACGCCACGGCCAGATCACCGGAATCATGAAGGCGCAGGTCGACCATCTGCCGCTCGCCTACAAAGGTCTGCGCCCGACGCAGGGCCGGACGCTCGCAGTGATGCAGGTCTCGGCGGGGTCGCAGTCGTTCAACAGCGTCAACACGCTCCGCATCCTCGGCCGCTGGATGCGGATGATCACCATCCCCAACCAATCGAGCGTCGCCAAAGCCTACGTCGAGTTCGACGAGGCCGGCCGCATGTTGCCTTCGAGCTATTATGACCGGATCGTCGATGTCGCCGAGGAACTCGTGCGTTTCACGGTTCTTATGCGCGGCCACGCCGACCAGCTCGTCGACCGCTATTCGGAGCGCAAGGATCGGGATGAGCCCGTCGCGACGCCAGCGGAACTGGCTGAGCTGCCCGGAGCATAGCAGCCTCCGCCACGTTCAAATCAGCGCAGCAGGCCAATCAGCGGCGCTTCGATCAGCGGCTCCCACAATAGCGCGATCACCGTCAGCAAGGTCGAGACGCCGAGCAGGATGAGGGTCGACGGGGCGGCTTTTCGCCCGGTTGCCCTGGACTGCCGCCAGACGATGAACCATGCGGCGGCGACGACGATCACCGAGAGCGCGCGCAGCCATGGCGCGGCTCCTTCGAGCCAACTCAATGTTGCTCCCGCGCCCGCGAGCGCCGCAGCTGGGAGGGCGAGCGGAAGAACGCAGCATGCCGCGCAGCTCAGCACCGCCGCCGACGAGGTCATTGTCGCTGCGACGCCCGCGCCCGTTTCGGCCGCGCCTGTCTGTTCCTGCGTTTCCATGCGCGTGGCCATCAGTTTGTCCCTTCCGGCTTGCAGCCGCACGATCCGTCAATTTTGCAGGCCGCCAAGGCCTGCTGGCGCCGGCGCTGTGCGACATAGACGGCGGCGGTCGCCCCAAGCAAGAGACCGCCAATCAGCATGGCTGTGCCGTTACCGCTCGCTACGCCGAGCGTTCCCAAAGCGCCCGCTCCGAACAGCAGCGGGAAGGCGCAGCATGCCGCGCAGGCGGCGCCCAGCCCCAAGGCCATTTTCCACTTCATTACATTTTCCTTCCCAGACTTCCGGCTCAGGATTATGCCTATGCGGCCTCAAGTAGCTTGAGGTGCAAGCGATAAATGAATGGCCCTTTCCATGACGAGTGAAATGATGATCGGCGATGCCGCGAAGGCGGCAGGCTGCTCGGTTCCGACGATCCGTTACTATGAGAGCGTGGGATTGCTTGCCGAAGCCGCGCGCACCGCAGGGAGGCATCGCTCCTACCGACGGCAGGACGTCGAGCGCCTCACCCTCATTCGTCGCTGCCGCGACTTCGGCATGTCGATCAACCAGGTCAAAGCGCTGATCGCGATCCGCGAGAGTCCGTCGTCGTGCGACAATGCGCTCGAGGCCGTGACGCATCACCGCGAGCAGTTGAACGCCCGGATAGCCGACCTCAAAGCCCTCGACCGCGCCCTCGCGCTGATTGTCGCGCGCTGCGAGGCGGATTGTGCGGGCGGGGCGTCGTCCTGCTGCACCATCTACGACGACCTCGCGGTGGGTTGCATATAGTCTAATCGACCAGTCCGGTTGGGCGCCCTGTGCACTTCGCGAACAGCTCGATGGCTTTGTCACACACCGCGCAATGACCTTCGCAGCAGTCGCGCATAAGAAAGGCGACAAGGTCGGATAGTGCAGGGAATATGGCGCTATAGATAATCGAACGCCCTTCGCGGCGGCTTACGATCAGCCCGGCTCGCTCAAGCTGGCCGAGATGAAACGATAATCGCGAGGCCGGTGTTCCGCCCAAAGCGTCGCCAATCGCTCCAGCCGAACGGCCGTCTGCACCCGCGACTACTAGCATCCGAACAATTCGGAGTCGCGTCTGGTTGGAGATGGCTGCGAACGCATTGAGTGCTTGATTTTCTTGCATGGCGGTTCAATAGTTCAACATAATTTGAAATATAGCCATCCGAAGCGGAGGGCCAAACCGGGACGATCGGATGAACCATAACCGGATCAACACGCGGGGGCCAGCAATTGGCGTCGTAACGTGGCAGGGCATCGCAAAGCCCGCGCGCCGATCGCTAATGCGCCGCAATCGCGAATTCTTTCGCTTGATCTTCCGCGCAATTTCGCCCTTCCTACTATTCATTGTATGGGGATTCGCCGCTCCCGCATCTGCCCAGACCGCCCCTGCCCAAACGATCTGGCGACTGCTCGATTACATCGCCGTCGATTATCCCGAAGCGGTCGTGGATGGGAAAATCGTCAACCGTATCGAATATGACGAGATGCTGGAGTTTTCGGCAACGGCGAGCAAGCTGATTGGCGATCTGCCAGCCTCGTCGAGAAAAGCCGTGCTTGCGAAACAAGCGAGCGACCTGCAACGAATCATTACCGCAAAAGCGCCGGCGCCCGCTATCGCTGCGGCTGCGCGCGGCCTCGCTGCCGATCTTATCAAATCCTATCCGATCCCGCTTGCGCCTACGCTGGCCCCCGACCCGGCGCGCGGCAAGGCTCTCTATATGCAGCAGTGCGCAAGTTGCCACGGCACAACCGGAAATGGCGATGGCCCGCAGGCGGTCGGTCTCGATCCGCCAGCCATTGCCTTCACCGATAAGGCCAGGGCACGCGAACGCAGCATCTTCGCGCTCTATCAGGTGATCGAACAGGGGCTCGACGGCACCAGCATGATGAGCTTTGCCAACCTGCCGCCGCAAGATCGATGGGCGCTCGCCTTTTATACTGGCTCACTTGCCTTCCCGGAAGAGAACGCCGCACGCGGAAAAGCGATGTGGGTCGGAAGCTCGGCCCTTCGCGAGCGCCTGGATCTGGAGAAATTGGTCGGCATGACGCCAGCCGCGCTTGCAGCCGAAATCGGCGATGCCGATGCCGACGCGCTAACCTCATACCTGCGCCGCCATCCCAATGTGACGGCGGCGGCCGCCGCGACAGGTACACTCACATTAGCGAGAACCCGCCTCGACGAAGCACTCGCTGCTTATACGCGGGGAGAGCACAAACGCGCCACTGATCTGGCGCTTTCTGCCTATCTCGACGGCTTCGAGCCCGTCGAGGCGGTTCTGGCCGCGCGGGACAATGCCCTGATGATTCGCATCGAGGGCGCGATGGCCGATCTGCGCACCGCGATCGCCAGAAGCGAACCTGTCGAAACGGTGAAGGGCCGTGTCGCGGCGCTCGATGGCTTATTCGCCGAAGCAGAAACCGTGCTCGCACCCGGGCAGGATGCGGCGACATCGAGTTTCGTCGCTGCGTTCACGATCCTCTTGCGCGAAGGACTTGAGGCGATTCTGATAGTGATCGCGATGATCACGTTTCTCGGCAAGGCGAACCGGCGCGACATGCTGCCCTATGTGCATGGCGGCTGGATCGCGGCGCTGGGCGCTGGCGCCGCAACCTGGGCCGCGGCAACCTGGCTGATCACGATCAGCGGCGCGAGCCGCGAACTCACTGAAGGCTTTGGCGGAGTGTTCGCGGCGCTTGTCCTGCTGTGGGTCGGCATCTGGATGCATGGCAAGAGCAGCGCCGATGCCTGGCAGCGCTATATTCGTAACAAGCTTGGGGCGGCGCTTAACAGACGTTCGGCCTGGTTTCTGTTCATCCTCGCGTTCGTCGTCGTCTATCGCGAGGTATTCGAGACGATCCTCTTCTATGCTGCGATATGGGGCCGGGGGAATGGCGGCGCCGTGATCGCCGGCGCGGCGAGCGCAACAGTCGCACTAGCCTTGGTAGCCCTCGCCATGATGCGATATAGCCGCAGCCTCCCGATCGGAAAATTCTTCGCTTACAGTTCGGCGTTGATGGCGGCGCTCGCGGTCATATTGATTGGCAAAGGCAGCGCGGCACTCCAAGAAGCAGGATATTTGCCGATCACATCGTGGCCAGGATTCCCACGAAGCGAATTTCTCGGCATCTACCCAACGCGGGAGACACTCATCGCGCAGACTGCGATGATCGTCTTGCTCGCACTCGGTTTCCTCTGGAATCGGCGGTCAGCATCACGAAGCGTCGCGGCATGACGCGCGAAATGCTACGCGACCAGCTCGAAACCAACCAAGTTGCGTTCTATTTCGGAGCTGTTTCGGCGGGCGCGCTCGCCGGTATTGTGATTCCCGGCACCCAAGCCCTGGAACAGGCAATCAACCCCGCGCTCGCCTTCATGTTGTTCGTGACCTTCCTGCAGGTTCCGATCGCCGCGCTCGGACAGGCGCTTCGCGACTTCCGTTTTCTGGCAGCGCTGCTCGGGGTCAATTTCATCGCCGTCCCGCTGCTGGTCGCCGGGTTGATGCCCTTCGCACCCGACGACCCGCTCGTTCGCCTCGGCGTCCTGATCGTGCTCCTGTGCCCCTGCATCGATTATGTCGTGACTTTCGCGCATCTCGGCCGCTCCGACGCACGGCTGCTCCTCGCCTCGACGCCGGCGCTTTTAATCGTGCAGATGCTGTTGCTGCCCGTCTATCTTGCGGCGTTCCTTGGTGACGACGCGGCCGGCCTCGTCCAGGCCGGGCCTTTCGTCCACGCCTTCCTGTGGCTGATCGCGCTGCCGCTGATCCTGGCCATCCTGTGCCAGCTTTGGGCGAGGCGGAGCCCGGTGGGCGAACGGATAACCGCCTCGCTCGGCCTCCTTCCCGTTCCGGCGACCGCGCTGGTGCTTTTCATCGTTATTGCCGCCGTCGTGCCACAACTCGAGGCCGCGATCCCCGCCGCGACAAGCGTGCTGCCTCTTTATATCGCCTTTGCGGTGCTCGCCCCGATCACGGGTTGGCTGGTCGCCCGCGTCGCGGGGCTGGACGCGGCTGGCGGCCGCGCAGTCGCCTTCAGCGCAGGAACACGCAATTCGCTGGTGGTGCTGCCGCTGGCGATGGCTGTCCCCGGAGCGATCCCGGTCCTGCCCGCCATTATCGTGACGCAGACGCTGGTCGAACTCATATTCGAACTTGTCTATGTGCGCGCGATTGCGCGATTGGGACGCGGTGCGCCGTCGAATTGAAAGGCGGCTCAGCGAAAACGCGAGAGCTTCTGCCTTGGCGCGGGTGAAAGGAGCATGCTCGGCAGCCGATAAAAATTCCACCCAGGCGCTTGGAATTCAATCCGTCCAACCTGTATAGACGAGTTATGGATTTTCCCTCTCGCAGGCCCGCCAACGGCTCACGCCTTTCAAACAATTCTACAGGCGCGCGACGCAGCGATCCGGACGAGAGTGCAGATCGGTCACCCCCGCGCTATGCCGCGATCAAGCAGAGCATTTGCGACGCGGTCCGAGATGGGCTTCTGAAGCCCGGGGACCGCGTGCCCTCGGAGGCCGAGATCGTTCAGCAGTTCGATGTATCGCGCATGACGGCGAACCGTGCGCTTCGCGAACTTCAGGCTGCGGGCGTTCTGGTGCGCCGCGCGGGCAGCGGATCGTTTATGTGGCGCAGCAGAAATACCAGTCCACATTGGTGGCCATCCGCAACATCGCCGAAGAAATCGCCGCACGCGGTCATGCGCACCGCAGCGATCTGCAGCGCCTGAGGAGATACGGGCAAGCGCCGAGACAGCGGCCCTGCTCGAGGTTCCCGTCGGCACGAAGCTGTTCCACTCGATCATCGTCCATCACGAAGCCGAGTTCCCGATCCAGCTCGAGGAGCGGTACGTGCTCGCGTCCGCCGCGCCCGACTATGGCAAGATGGACTTCACCCAGATGACGCCGAACGAATATCTGACGCGGACCGCGCCGCTCGAACGGGTCGAGCACCGTGTCCGCGCCGAGAGCGCCGACGCGCGGACACATAGCATGCTCGGCCTGTCGGATGGCGAGCCGGTGCTGCGAATGACCCGCCGCACCTGGAGCCATTCGCGGCTCGTCAGCCACGCCTGGCTGACGCATCCCGGCTCGCGCTTCGAGCTGTCGGCAGCCTTCTCGATCGACGACTGACCGCCGGGAGTTCAGGCGATGCTGCGGCTGACGACGGGCTTGCGCCGCCGGCGCAGCCAGCGGAAATCGGCGCGGCTGAAGCTTTTGAAGAGCAGGTAGAAGCCCGTGCCCGACAGCCACAGCGCTCCGAAGGCGACAAAGATGATCAGCGGGTGATTAAAGCTCTTCCGGTTCACATAATCCATGTTGTGGAGCATCCAGAAGAAGTCCCACGTCCGCCAGGTGTCGCCGCGCATCACAAGGAAGCGGGCGGTATCGAGCGAGACATAGGCGCTGCTATTCTCCGTATCGGCGAAGTCGACGCGCCACATCGCGCCTTCGTGATCGCGGGCCTCGAGGTTCGCTTTCGCAAGCACGCTGACCTCGCGGATCGGCGCGTCGTTCATCATCGCCGCGACCTCGCGGGCCATCGCGGCGTCGACGCGAATATCGGCGCCGGTCGCTGCGTCGACCAGGCGGACTCCCTTGGCCGATTGCACCTCATAGACCGGCCGCGTCCCCAGATCGCGCAGCACCACTCCGGTCACCGCCTCGCCGCGCGGCAGCGCCGCGACATCGAAATATTCCCCTGCGGGGAGCGGGTGGGCGTGCGACATGCCGCCGCCGTGGCCGCCGACCTTGTCCTTGTCGAGCAGCGCCATGACCGAGCCGCTGAGGGCCCAGAGCAGGAATTGCAGACCGAGGATCAGGCCAACCCATTTGTGGATGCGCCGGAAAAACAATGGCGTCAGCCGAATGCGTTTCATGTCTTGTTCCTCTTGCGGCGCTTGAACGACCAGATCAGCAGCCATGCCCCCGTCAGCGCCATCGCGAAGGCGCTCCAGGTCGCGACGCGGAGCAGCGGATTGTTGACGTCGGTGCGCTCGTCATAGTCCATGATGTGAAGCATCCAGGCGAAATCGAAGACGCGCCAAAGCGCATGCCGACGCGAGATCAGCTCGCCGGTCTGCGGCGAGAGATAGAGCGTTGGGCGGTTCCAGCCCTCGAACTCGACCTGCCAATAGGGCGGTTTGCGCGACTGCATTTCCTGCGGCGCCTTTGTCAGAAGCCGCACCGAAACGATCTTACCGTCGCCGGTATAGATGCGCCGCGCCTGTGCCCGCACCTGGGACTCGGTCAAGTCAGGCAGCGGCGCGCCCGAGCGGGCGTCGTAGAGCCGGGGTCCTTCGGGCGTTTCTGCACGCCACACGGGTGACCCGAAGAAGCGCTGAAGCCGGAGCTCGGATACCCCCGGCGCCGCCGCGACGACCTGCGACGGCGCTGCCAGGCCGTCGAGGTCGAAGGGCTGGGACGCCGGGGAGCGCACCAGATGGTCGCCATGAATGGTGTCGATATGGACCACCACCATGTAAAAGCCCGTCAGCGTCCAGAGCAGAGCCTGGACGCCAACCACGAGGGCCAGCCATTTATGCGTTCGCCGGACGAACAGTGGCCAACGGATTGCCATGCCCCTGCTCTCAGAACGCCGTGCGGAAGCCGACGTAGAATCGCCGTCCGAGCAGGTCGTAGGTCATCGTGTCGGTGTTCGCATCGGTGAAGCTTTGGATATAGGGCGCCTTGCGATCGAAGACATTGTCGACGCCGACCTGGAACCGCGTCTTCTCGTCGATCTCGAAGGCGACCTGGAGATTGTGGTAGAAGACATTCGGCGTGCTGTAGCCGATTTCGCCGGGCGCCGCATTGAAGTCGGTCGCCTTGCCGATCCACTGGGTCGACCAGGTCGCGCTGACGCCATCCTTCTCGGCGGTCAGCACGCCATAGCCGCGCCACTTCGGATAGCCGCCATTGCCGCCGCCGATGAAGCCGTCGAAATCGATCGGGGCGCCGCCCGGGAAGGGCAGGACGACATATTTGTTGAGGTATGTGAGGTTGACGTCGAGCGAGATGTTCACGCTGCCGATGTCATTATTGTAAACGAGACCGAGGTCGAGCCCGTTCATCTCCTCGCGACCGGTGTTGATCGGCTGGGCGGAGAGGAAGGTGACTTCGCCGGTCAGCGGACTGCGCGTGAAATCGTCGCAGAAGGGATGCGACAGATTCGTACTCGCATAGCAGATGGCGAGCTTGGTCGAGCCCGGGATGGCGCGGATGGCATCCTTGATCTTGATGTCGAACCAGTCGGCGGTGAGCGACAAGCCGGGGATCAACCCCTTCGGCGAGACCACCGTCCCGACGGTCCAGGTTGTTGAACTCTCGGGCTTCAGATCTTGGTTGCCGCCGACCGTGGTCAGGATCGTGGTGCCGAGCTGCACATAGTTCGCCGGTACGCCCGATGCCTGGCAGTTGGCGATCAGCCCCGCATTGCCGCTCGTTGCATAGCGCGAGCACGGATCGGTGGTGGTCAAATTCCCTTCGGACACCCCGCCGAACAATTCGGGGACGTTCGGGATTCGAAAGCCGGTGCCGTAGGTGCCACGCAGGCGGAAGCTGTCGCTGATCATCCAGTCGAGGCTGGCCTTGTAGTTCCAGTCGCTGCCGAACAGGTCATAATCGGAATAACGGACGGCTCCGTCGAGGGTGAGCGCTTCGAAGAAGGGCTTGTCGGCGAGGATCGGAACCGACAGCTCGACATAGGCTTCCTTCGCGATGCTCGTCCCCGAAATCGGACTCTGCTGGTTGGTGTTGGCGATGCCGAGCACGGTCAGCGGATCGGGATCGCGCCAGCCCTTCTCCTTGCGATAGACGACACCCGCCGCGAAGGAGACGGGTCCCGCGGGCAATTTGAACAGGTCGCCGTTGAGGTCGGCGGTGACCGTCGCCAGCTCGTTGCCGCCGCGGTCGCGCGACGTGAACAGGATATAGTCGAGGACCTGCGGCGTCAGGTCGCCGAAGCCAAGATAGTCGGCGCAGGGGATCGTCGCCCCGGCGGCGAGGCTGCACTTGGTGGTGTCGATCGTGTTCCGAACGCGCTCGAGGTTGGCGATATTGGTCGACCCATCAACCGCGGTGTTGCGCCCGAAAGCGCCCGCGACTTCCCATCCCCAGTCGTTCGACAGCTTACCGCGCAGGCCGAAGGTGCCCTGCCAGGTATCGGTTTCCTGGAAGAATTGACGCGGCCCCGGCTCGGCGAGGCGGCGCTGGATGAGGACGATATTCTGGCCGGTCGGGTTGGTCGGATTGCTCGCCGCTATCGAGAGATTGCGCAGCGTCCCCGGCGTCGCAATCTGGTTCGACTTACGGAACGTGTAGAGGAATTCGCCGAATGCCTCGATATTGTCGGTCAGATCATAATCGGCGAAGAAGGCCGTGCTGACGCGCTCGACCGGGCTCACTGCGTTGAGGAACGGGTTCGAGTTGAAATTATGTTTGGCCGCGCTGTAGGGCTCGAAGAAATTGCCGTTGCCGCCGAGCACCTGGTTGAAATTGATCTGCTGGCCGTTCGGCAGCACTGCACGGCCGCCGATCGTCGAGGCGCTGTTGACGCAGCTGAGCGAACCCGGGGTGGTTTCGGCCAGCGAACAGGGCGCGCGCGTTGCCATATTGACCGCGCTGGTCTTCTGATAGGTCACCGCGGCCATGAAGCCGCCGCGATCGTTGCGGATGCCCCACAGCAGGTCGGCGGTGAAATCCGATCCGTCGCCCTTTTCGGTGATGCCCTGGCGAACGCTGAGCCCAAGACCTTCATAGTCGGTGCGGGTAACGAGATTAACGACGCCCGCCATCGCATCGGCGCCGTAGATCGCCGACGCGCCGTCCTTGAGGACATCGGTGCGCGCGAGTGCTGCGACCGGGATCATGTTGAGGTCGGGCGAGGAGTTGGCGCCGGTGCCGCCCGCGACGAGGCGACGACCGTTGAGCAGCACCAGGGTGCGCTTGATGCCCAGGCCGCGCAGATTGACCTGCGCCGTGCCATAGCCATTGTTCGCCCAATAGGCAGAGGTCTGGTTGCCGGCGAAACCGGCATTGGCGGGAAGACGTTGGAGCACGGTCTCGATATTGACCAGACCGGTGTTTTCGATCTGCTCGGCGGACACAACCGTGGCCGGACCGACTCCGGCGAGATCCTGACGCCGGATTCGCGAACCGGTGACGACAATGTCGCTCCCTGATTCGCTCGTCTCTGCCGCCGACGCGGGAGCCGCTCCGTCCTGCGCATAAGCCGGCGTAGCGATAGTTGCGACCACCGCGGCGCTCGCGAGCAAAGATTTTCTGATGGACATGCGAAACCCCCTATTGGTTGCGTTATGAACCCTAGAGAGCACCAATTGTATATACAGGTCAATAGAAATTATTGTGTAACTTCAATATGTTAATTGGACATTGGGAGGTTGCACCGGGTATGATTAATACGCACCCCAAAGCGTTACCCCTCACGCGTCGAGACATTTTTTTTCATAGGTGGACGAGCTGCGAACGGCACAGTCCGCCGCGACCAAAATCTGCGTAATTTAATTACTCCAGCGCTTCGCGCCGCAGTCAGCAAACTGCCCCTCGTCGCCCAGAGCTGTGCCGAAGCAAAAAAATCACTTGCGAGCGGACGCAGGACTGATGCGCGAGGGTATCGCTTACATTTTGTCCATGTCGTGCCCAGCGTGCGGATCGGGCTCGGGTGCGACAGGCTGCGGCGCTTCCGGCACGGCCTTCGCCCGGGGCGGAGCAGCCGCCTTCGGTTCTTGCTGGGTGCGAGACTTCTCGGGAGACTTGGCCTCTTTGGTCGCTAGCGCCGGGTCAGCGGCGATTGGCGCCGTCGCTGCGGCAGGCATGGTCTCGACCATTGCAGGCGCCTCCCCCGCAGGAACCGCGCTCTGTTCCGGTATGGCGCCTCGCTCCTGCGCAGGCTCAGTTCCGCATCCCGCCAGCGCTAGCATCAGGGCAGCGGCGCCCGATAGAGGAATGAATTTCGTCATATCAGTCTCCATTTGTCGTTCCGACAGGTCATGCGCGGAATTGCGAAACCTTGCCGTCGCCGCTGAACGCCATAACTTCGAAGGCGTCGGCGCTTCCGTCCGGCATTTCCATTCCCGGTGATCCGCGCGGCATGCCGGGGACTGCAATTCCGCGAATGTCGCGCGGCTTGTCATGAAGAAGCTTCGCCAGATGCCGCATCGGCACATGGCCCTCGATGGCATAGCCGCCGATAACGGCCGTGTGGCACGACGCCAGCTGGTCAGGCACGCCATATCGCGTCTTTACGGCGGCCATATCCGCGCGGTTCTCGACGGTCACCGCATAGCCCTCGGCGCGCGCGATATCGGCCCAAGCTTCGCAGCAGCCGCATTCAGGATCCCGATAGACGAGCATCGGCTCGACCACTCCACCGCTCGGAGCATCCCGGCCCGTCGATCCCAGATCGACAGGCCGGACTCCTTCAACTCCCGCAAGCGCAGCGCCACCAACCGCGCCTCGAGCGCGCCCAGCCTGCGCCGACTGTAAGCGGACGTCATATTCATTTTCGCTCCAATATACGCTTCATCTGATCAATCTCGGACTTCTGGCCTGCGATGATGCCGCTGCAAAGCTGCCGGACCTCGGGATCTGAGAGCTTGGCCTGCTCGCACATGAGGATCGCGCCAGAATGATGCGGGATCATCGAGCGCAGAAATGCGGTGTCGCCGATCGTCGTCTGGGTCCGGATCAGCGCGAAGCTCCCGAAGAAGGCAACGGCCGACCCCAGCAGGAGAAGCGTATTGAGACGCTTCGACGGGAACATGCCGGGCATCGCGACGATCATCAGCACGACCATCGGCGAAACCATCATCAAGGTCATATAGACCATGTTGAGGTTGTTGTAGAAACTCGAGAGCCGGTCGATCATGACGAACATCACCAGATACATGATGAGCCCGCCGATGACCGTCTGCAGCGCAAGGCTGCGATAAGCTGGTTTCACGGCATTTCTCCTCGACGTGTCGCCACCCCGCGAATTTCTAGAACCAGGCCCGTACCCCCATGACGAAACTCACGCCGTTGGCATCCTCGCCCGCGGCTCGCGCGAAGCGCGCGGTATCGCCGACCTTGCGCGCCCATTCGACACCGACATAGGGCGCGAATTCCTTCACGATCTCGTAGCGGAGCCGGAGCCCAAGCTCGAAGTCGGAGAGGCCCGAGCCGGTGCCGGTCTCGGGAACATCCTGCAGCGCGAAATTGAGTTCGGCCATCGGCTGGAGGATTAGCTTCTGCGTGATGCGCTGATCATAATAGCCCTCGAGCCGGCCGAGGAGATCGCCCTTGTTCGAAAGGAACAACGCGCCTTCGACCTCGAACCAATAGGGTGCGAGCCCCTCGAAGCCGATCGTTGCATAGGTGCGATCGGGGCCGGGCCCGAGATCCTGCCTGATACCTGCCTGCGCGTTGAAATAGGGGCCGATCGCCCGGCTGTAGAGCGCCTGCACTTCGGCACCCTCGATGCCTTCGCCAAAGACGCCCTCGCCTTCGCTCTTGATCGTCAGCCGGTTGATGTCGCCGCCGTACCAGGCCTCGCCGTCCCAGCGAAAACCATCGCGGCCTTTGCGGGCCTGATATTCGGCAAGATTGAAGCTAATGAAGGCGATGGTCTGAGCGCCATTTTCCTTCATCATCTCGTGGCGCGAGTGCTCCATCTCGGCCGCAGGATAGACACGGTCGGCGTACCAGTCACCCGGCGGCGGCGGCGCGGGGCGTCGCCCGGCGCAAGGTCGGTGCCGATGGCACCGGCGGCCGGTTCATTCGTCGCGCTGGCCTTCGGAGTGCAATGCCCCATTTTCGCGTGTTCAGCAGGGCAATCGGGATCAGCCGACGCAGCGGTCGGTTTGTCCATCCACATGCCGGGCATCGACGGCTTCACCTTCGGAGTGCAGTGACCCATCTTTGCATGCTCGGGTGGACAGTCGGGGTCCACCGGCGCGGCCGCCGGTTTGTCCACGGTCATCGAAGGCTCCGGTTCCGGCGTGCAATGGCCCATCGCCGCATGTTCCGGCGCGCAAGCCGGAGCGTCCATTTCCTTTTGGTCCATGTCCATGCCGGGCATATCGCCATGATCCATTTCCGCCATCGGCGCGGGATCGGACTGGGGCTGCGGGGCTGGAGGCGTTTCGGCGACCGGCTTGGGTTCGGCCGGCATCGCCATGCCGGGCATCGACGAATGATCCATCGACTGCGCGGCAGCCGAAGACGCGAAGGCAAGCGCGGCCGTGCCGGCAAGGAAAAGCGCTGTGCGCGTCATGCGGCGTCTCCTTTCGGGCGGACGCTGACGACGCGCATCATTCCTGCGTGCATGTGGTAGAGCATATGGCAGTGAAACGCCCAGTCGCCGAGCGCGTCGGCGGTGAAGTCGAAGCTCGCGGTGCCGCCCGGCTGGACAAGCACGGTATGCTTGCGCGGCGAACGGTCGCCCTTGCCGGTGACCAGCTCGAAGAAATGGCCATGCAAGTGAATCGGGTGGCTCATCATCGAATCGTTGATGAGGTTGATCCGCACCCGCTCGCCCTCGATGAAAGGGATGGGCTCGTGATGGTCGGACATCTTCACGCCATCGAACGACCACATGAAGCGTTCCATGTTGCCGGTGAGGTGGATGTCGAGCGAGCGCGAAGCGGCGCGCACGTCGGGATTGCGATCGAGCGCCATCAGATCATGGTAGGTCAGCACCTTGTGGCCGGCATTCTCGAGGCCCTGCCCCGGCTCACCCATGCGATCCATCGGCATCGGCGAGATCGTCTGGACGCTCGGGTCGCGCTTGACCTGCGGCGCGACGCTGAAATCGCGCATGCTGTGTTGCATGCCGCCGCCCGATCCATGATCCATGCCCGCCATCTCGCCGCCTTCGGCCGCCGGCGTGCAATGGCCCATCTTGGCATGTTCGGGGGAGCAGGCGGGATCGCTTGCAGGCATCGGCATGGCGCCCATGTCGCCGCTGCCCGAATGATCCATTCCTGCCATTGAGCCGCCCGACATATCGCCCATGCCCATGTCTTTCATCGTGGCGAGCGGCCGTTCGCGCAGCGGCGGCACGTCGGCGGCCATGCCGGCGCGCGGCGCCAGCGTCGCGCGGCCCATGCCCGACCGGTCGTTGGCCTCGGCAACCAGCGTATAGGCGCGGTCCTCGGCCGGAGTGACGATGACGTCATAGGTTTCGGCGACCGCGATCTGGAACTCGTCGATTTCGGTCGGCACGACATTGAGGCCATCGGCCTGCACCACCGTCATCCTGAGGCCCGGGATACGGACGTTGAAGATCGTCATCGCCGAGGCGTTGACGATCCGCAGCCGGACGCGCTCGCCCGGATTAAAGAGCGCGGTCCAATTGTCGCGCGGGCCATGGCCGTTGACGAGGAAGGTGTAGGTCGATCCGTTGACGTCGGCGACGTCGGTGGGGTCCATCCGCATCGCGCCCCATTCGACGCGATCCTTCAGCGGCTGGTCCTTGCCCGCGAGCAGCCCGCCGAGCGTCTGGCGCTGCATGTTGAAATGGCCGGGGTTGACCTTGAGCTTGCGAAAGATCGCCTCGGGCGACAAATTGCTGTGGTCGGACAGCACCACGACATGCTCGCGATCGTAACCGATCGGGTCGGCGCCCGCGGGATCGATGACGATCGGTCCATAATGGCCGAGCTGTTCCTGCAGACCCGAATGGCTGTGATACCAATAGGTGCCCGACTGGACGACCGGGAATTCATAGACAAAGGTCGATCGCGGCTTGATGCCGGGAAAGCTGACCCCGGGAACCCCATCCATCTGGAAGGGCAGAATCAGGCCATGCCAGTGGATCGAACTATCCTCGTCGAGATCGTTGATCACGGTGAGACGCGCCGTCTGCCCCTCCTTGAGCCGCACCAGCGGACCCGGCACGGTGCCGTTGATCCCGATCGCGCGGCTGACCTTGCCGTCGATCCGCATCGTCTGGCGCGCGATCCGCAGGCTGATGTCATTGCCCGACACGGTCGGCAGCGGCGCGGGGATACCCGGCGACACCGCCTGCGCCCAAGCCGGAAACCAGGGTGCGAGCGCGGCTGCGGTCCCGCCGCCCAATGCTGCACTTACGAAACGGCGCCTGTCTATCTGCATAATATCCCTGGATGCTGTCCTGTCTCAATAGTCATACGCGCGGCGCGGGCGTGCCCCTCACCTTAGGCGAAAAAAGCGCGCTTCTATGGGCTCCGTTCGGGCGCGCCGAGAAGCAACTTGAGCTTCGCACGGGCACGATAGAGCCGCGTTTCCACCGTTTTTTCGCTGATCTGGAGCAATTCGGCGGTTTCCGTCTGGCTGAGTTCTTCGACACCGCGAAGAACGAGGATCTCGCGCAAGTTGGGCGCGAGACGCAACATTGCGGCGCGGACGCGCGCCAGTTCGGCGCGACCGGCCGCTTCGGCATCGGGGGGCGGCCCGTCGCTGGCGACGTCATGGGCGCTGTCGAGCGGCAGCGCCCGTGCAAAGAAGGAGCGAACGGCGCGTCGCCGCGCCCAGTCGCGGCATTTGTTGAGCGCGATGCGGGCGATCCAGATACGGAAGGGCCGTTCGGCGTCGTAACGGCCGAGTGCGGCAAAACCGGCGACGAAGCTTTCCTGGGTCAGATCCATCGCTTCGTCGGTATCGCCGATATTGGCCCGGATCAGGCGAAAGACCGGCGCCTTGTAGCGCCGCAGCAATTCCCGATAAGCCGACTGTTGCCCGGCATGTGCAAGTGTGGCGAGCTCGCGGTCGCTACATTGCGTGAGATCGAGGCTCACCGTGCATCGGCGGTCAGCGCCTTGACCACGCTCTTGTCGAACATCGCGGCCTGATCGCGATCGAGAACGACGCGCATCGCGAACAGATGCTGGAGCGTTTCCTTCTGCAGCTCACCCATCACACGGTGGGTCTCGTCGATGGCCTCGGTCACGCGCGGCCCATAGCCATGCTCGGCCTCGATCGCCTGTGCGAGCCGGATATTGGCGGCGCGCATATCGAGCTCGAGCGCGTCGCGCCGCAGCGCGAATTTCGCCTCGATGCGGTCGAGCTTCACCTTCTGCGCGGGCGAGAGCTTGAGCTGGCTGTGGAGCAGCGCGTGCAATTCGGTTTCGCTGGCGCGCGGCGTCTCGACGATGAAACGCCCGGCGAGCACGCCGACAAGCGCAGCAACAAAGGCGACCAGTCCGAAGATCAGCAAGCGGCGCGATGAGGTCATCACCGCGCGTCCAGCAAGGTTGAGGGCGCCAGCGGGCTGGCCGGAATGAGCGGCGTGATCGGGCTTGCGGCCACCGCGGGCGGAACGATCGCGCTCCCGACGACGAAGCCGCCGCCGAGCGAGACAAAGGCGGCAAGCGCCATCATGCGCCGCATCGCCGCCGCTTCGCGTTTCCTTGCCGCCAATGCGCCGAGGACGCGCTCGTCGAGCGCATCGAGGGCGCTTGGCAGCGTCGCTTCATTCAAAATCCGGAGTTCGTCCATCGGCCTTTCTCGCCAGTCCTTCCCAAGAACATACGCGCATGAACCCATCATCCCTCAGAAATAATCGAACAAGTCATGTCAGATTTTTCAAGGGTCGCGCCGCTGCTTCGCGTATTAGCAGGACAGACCCAAAATTGGAGCCTTTATGATCAAGTCCCTTCTCCCCGCTGCGACCGCCGCTCTCGCGATGCTTCTCGCGCCGACTGCGGCCAGTGCCCACGCCAAGCTCGTCGGTTCAACCCCCGCCGCGAATGCGACCGTCTCGAAAGTGACGTCGGTAAATCTGCAGTTTAACGAAAAAGTGATCGCATCGACCCTCAAGACCGAACTCGTCATGACCGGGATGCCGGGCATGGCCAATCACGCACCGATGAAAATGCCCGCTTCGGCGATGATGGGCAAAGACGGCAAATCAGCGATGCTCATGCTCAAGCGGCCGCTGGCGGCGGGCACCTACAAGGTGAAATGGGCCGCCGCGGGTGCCGACACGCACCGCATGGAAGGTGAATTCGCCTTTACCGTAAAGTAGAACGGTGACCGATCTCCTGCTGATGGGTGTCCGGTTCGCGCTGTTCGCGAACCTGATGCTCATCGCAGGACTTGCGGCCTTTCCGCTCTTTGCGCTGACGCGCGCCGAGCGGCGCGAGCGGGAACCCACATCGCTCTTCTTCCGGCCGCAGCCATGGCTTTGCGCGTTCGCTCTGCTTCTTTCGATCAGCGGCATGGCGGTGCTCACCGCCGCGATGCAGGGCGTCGGTGTCTTCGCGGTCGATCCCGCGATGTTTCTGACGATGATCCGCGAGACCGATCTCGGCGCCGCCTGGCTCGTGCGCACCGCCGCGCTGCTTGTCGCGATTGCGGCGACCTTCCGGCTCAGCCGCCGGCCCACGCTTTCCACCACGATCCTGTTTACCGCCGCTTCGACGGCGCTCGCGACTCTGGCCTGGGCGGGTCATGCCGGCGCGACCGAAGGCGCCGCCGGCTGGCTCCACCGCGCGAGCGACGCGCTCCACATGATCGCCGCCGCGATCTGGCTGGGCGCCATTGCCGCCTTCCTGCTGCTGCTCTGGCCCGGCGCACGCGAAGCGCGTCTTGCCCTTGCGGCGCGCAGCCTCGACGAGTTCGCGCGCATCGGAACGCTTTGCGTTCTCGTCATCGCGGCGACCGGCCTCATCAATGGTCAAATCGTCATCGGCGCCGCGCATGTGTCGCAATCGCTCGCCTCACCCTATGGCCAGCTCCTCCTCGTGAAACTCTTGTTGTTCGCCGCGATGCTGGGCCTTGCCGCGGCGAACCGCTGGCGCCTGACCCCGGCGCTCCGGACGGCTGTCGCAAGCCCAGACGCCGACCCCGAAAGCGACGCTGCGGCCATGCGCGCCAGCCTCCTCTTCGAGGCGGCCGCCGGGCTCGCGATCCTGGCGCTGGTGGCATGGCTGGGAATGCTGGAACCATTCGCCACCGATTGATCGCCGCAGAGAGGAGAACAACAATGCAAACGCATTCTTCCGCTCCCTGCTGCGCGCTAGACCTGTTCGAATGCCGCTATGATCGGGCAATGACGTGTGTCGTCGGCAGCACATTGGCGCGACAGACCGACAAGCGCGCGCCGCGCCGCTTCGAGCTCAGCGATCGTCTTCTCGATCGCGGCGATGCGCACATCGGCAAGCTCGCGCGCTCGCGCGCGGTCGCTCGACGCGTCGAGTTCGAGCAGTTCGGCAATCTCGGTGAGCGTAAATCCCGCTGCCTGCGCCGATTTGATGAAGCGAAGGCGGCGCAGAACCGCCTCGTCGTAGCGCCGGACCCGGCCTTCCGACGCGGCGCCGACCGGCTGATCCGGAACGGGCAGCAGGCCGCGCCGCTGGTAATAGCGGATCGTCTCGACATTGACGCCGCCCTGCCGGGCAAGCTGGCCGATGGTCATGTCACGCAAGGCCTTGACTCCGTACTATAGTACGGAACCTATAGTGCGGGGAGCGATCGGGAATCAAGAAAGGCGAATCGATGAATATGCAGGTTCAACGCGCGGGCGAAAGCGCGCCAGCGCCCACCGGTGCGGCGGTTTCGGGCAAGCCGCGCGCGACCATCTATCGCATGGTGATGGAGCATCATATCTGTCCTTATGGCCTCAAAGCGCTCCATCTCCTGCGCAGCCGCGGCTATGACGTCGAGGATGTCTGGCTGACGACGCGCGAGGAAACCGACGCGTTCAAGGCGAAGCATGGCGTCGCGACAACGCCGCAGACCTTCATCGAAGGTGAGCGGATCGGCGGTCATGACGATCTAAGGCGCCATCTCGGCCTCAAGGTCCGCGATCCGAAGGCGCTCACCTACACCCCGATCATCGCACTTTTCTCGATCACCGCGCTGATGGCGCTGGCCGCGAGCCAGGCGGTGTCGGGCACCCCCTTCACGATCCGCGCCGCCGAATGGTTCATCGGCTTCAGCATGGCCTTGCTGGCCTTCCTCAAGCTCCGCGACATTGAGAGCTTCTCGAGCATGTTCCTGAACTATGACCTGCTCGCCAAGCGGTGGGTGCCCTACGCCACCATCTATCCGTTCGCCGAGGCGCTCGCGGGCATCCTGATGATTTCCGGCGCGCTGAGCTGGATTTCGATTCCGGTCGCGCTGTTCATCGGCGCCATCGGGGCGGTTTCGGTGTTCAAGGCGGTCTATATCGACAAGCGCGAACTCAAATGCGCCTGCGTCGGCGGCGACAGCAATGTGCCGCTGGGCTTCATATCCTTGACCGAAAATCTCATGATGGTCGCGATGGCGCTATGGATGCTGGTCGCGCCCGCCGCCATGACGATGGGCCATTCTTAACCGGTCCGATGTAACCGGGGCGGCAGCGCCGACGAACTGGTCGAAGGGGCCTTCGCGCTCCAGTTTCGAATTGACGCCAAGTTTGACAAGGATCATGCTTTTACCATGAAACGCTGGCTCACCTTCCTGCTCCTTGTCGGAGCCGTCCTCGGCCTTCTGGCGCAGGAAGCCGCGTTCGCTTCGGCGCCGGCGATCCCGGCAGCCGAAACGGCGACTGCGGCGGCGATGAGCGACGAATGCGCGGAGATGATGGGGATCGACAAATCCCAGGATAGCGCACCTTGCAAAGGCCTGACCCTCGACTGCATCGCCAAGATGGGCTGCGCGCTGCCGCTGGCGGTCGCGGCGCCCGCCGCCTCGCTGCCGGTCGGCCGCCTACCGGCCGACTCCCGTAGACGCGCGGCCTGCCGTTCGCTTGACGGGCCGCATCGTCGGTCCCGAGCCCGAACCGCCCCTATTCCGCGGCTGAAACGCGCGACGCGCGCCGGTCTCCCCGGCGCGTGTCTCCCAGCTTTTCAACCGAGGAATTTCACCATGAAGACGATTTTTGCCGTTGCCGCGCTCGCGGCAGCAACCCTTGCCGCTCCCGTGTCCGCGCAGGACGCGAACGGCGGTCATTATGAATGGCAGACCCGGCAAGTGCCGGGACCGAACAAGTCCAATATCAACCCCCGCGTTCGCGTGTGGGTGAAGGACGCATCGATGAAGATGGCGGCCTGTGACTGCGACATGATGAAGGCCGATCCGGCCGACTGCATGAAGAGCATGTCCGGCGCCCGCATGGGTCATCCCGGAGCCTGAAGCTCTCCGCCTCCGGCGCGCTGCGCCGGGGGCGGCCTTGCCATGATCATAAAGGGGGTCAGCATGCGCCTTTTTCTTGCCGCTGCTCTGCTCGCATTGCCCACAGCGCTGCACGCCGAACCGATGTCGCTCGACGAAGCGCTCCGGTTGGCGGAAGCGCGAGCACCGGAATTGCAAGCCCGTGCGGCGGGGCTCGATGCCGCCCGGTCGTCCGCGATCGCGGCCGATCGGCTGCCCGACCCGAAGCTCGATCTCGCGATCAGGGATTTTCCTGTGACCGGTCCCGACGCGGGGCGATCTCGACCCAGATAATCCAAATCGGCATCAGCCAGGATTTCCTCGAACCCCGCCAAGCGCCGCGCGCGCGCGCGCGCGCCGAGGCCGACATCGGGATCGCGCGCGCCGACGAGGCGGTGACCGCGCAGGATGTCCGGCTGGCAACGGCGCTCGCCTGGGTCGATCTCTTCTACGCCAAGAAGCGGCTGATGGGACTCGAGATGCTCGACGGCGACCTGGATCGATCTGCAAGCGACGGTGGCCGGGCGGCTCGCGAGCGGCGCTGGCGCGCCCGGCGCGAGCGCGAGGCCGACGCGCCTGTCGCGCCTCGGGCGAGCAGGCCCTGGCGCTCGCCGCCGAGATCGCCACCGCGCCATCCCGGCCGCGCCGATCCAGGCCCTGCCGCTCGACCTCTCCGACAAGGTCGGCGCTCGACGCCTTCATGCGAGCGAGCGCTGCGCGGCGATCGACGCCATTGCCGGCCTGCGCGCGCTCGATGCCCGCGCCCTCGCGGCCGATGCCGAGACCGGTCTCGCGCGCGCCGACAAGCGTCCCGACTGGAGCGTCAATGCGGCCTATGGGCGCCGCGAGCCCAATTATGGCGATCTCGTTACGGTCGGGGTCACCGTCGACCTGCCTTTCTTCGCGAAAAAGCGGCAGGATCCCAAGATCGCCGCGCGCGCCAGCGAGGCCACCCGCGCACGGCTCGACCGCGAGGCCGCGAAGCGCGATATCGCGGCGGCGCTCGATGCCGATCTCGCCGATCACCGCATGCATCATGAGCAGCTCGCCAACGCGCGAACGCGGCTCGTCCCGCTCGCGAAGAAGCGCGCCGAGCTCGACCTTGCAAGTTACGCCGCCGGAAAGCTCGACCTCGGGACCGCGCTCCTGTCGACCCTCGCTCTCGCGGAAGCCGAAGTCGATGCGCTCGCACGCGAAGCCGAGGTCGCGGGCGACGCGATCCGGATCAATTATATCTATGGGGAGGCAGGTCGATGACCGATGCAACATCAGCGGCGCGTTGGCGCGCCGGAATATTGGCCGCGGTGCTGATCGCGGGCGGGGTGGCTATTGGCTGGGACAGCGCGGGGACAGTCAGGCGCCGACCGAAGCCACGGCCGACGGGCGCAAGATCCTCTATTATTACGACCCGATGTTCCCGAACCAGAAGTTCGACAAGCCCGGCAAGTCGCCCTTCATGGATATGCAGCTCGAGCCCAAATATGCCGATGAAGCTGGTGGTTCTGGCACCGGCCCCGGCATAACGGTCGATCCCGCAGCGCGGCAGAGCCTCGGAATCCGCGTCGTCGCGGCCGAAATGGGCAGTCTTGCTGCAACCTTCGACGTCAACGGCAGCGTGGATTTCAATCAGCGCGACGTCGCGATCGTCCAGGCGCGCTCGGGCGGCTTCGTCGAGCGCGTCTATCGCCTCGCCCCCGGCGACGTCATTCGCGCCGGCACGCCGATCGCCGACCTGCAACTGCCCGAATGGGGCGGCGCGCAGACCGAATATCTGAGCGTCAAACGATTGGGCCGGCCCGACCTCACCGCGGCGGCGCGCCAGCGGCGTGTAGACGGCGGTATCGGCAAGCTCGGAGAAGAGGAAGCGCGGCCGCCGAGCCGGCGCACCGGCGGCCGGATGACCGTCCGCGCGCCGATCGGCGGCGTAGTGCAAACGCTGGGTGCACGGGCGGGCGTCACGCTCGCCGCCGGGCAGACGCTCGCCGAAATCTCGGGGCTCGGGACGGTGTGGCTCAACGCGGCATTGCCCGAAGCGCAGGCGGGGTGGGTGAAGATCGGCCAACCCGCCACCGCCAAGCTCACCGCCTTTCCCGGCGAGGCCTTCGCCGGCCGGGTCGTCGCGATCCTGCCGACCGCGACCGCCGACAGCCGGACGCTGACCGTGCGCATCGAGCTCGCCAACCGCGGCGGACGTCTGCGGCCCGGCATGTTCGCGGTCGTCGCGCTCGGCGGCGATGCCAAGCCGGCGCTGCTGGTGCCGAGCGAAGCGGTGATCCGCACCGGCACGCGCAGCATCGTGATGCTCGAGAAGGGCGACGGGCGTTACCATCCCGCCGAAGTCGTTGCCGGACGCGAAGGCGGCGGCAAGACCGAGATACTACAAGGGCTCGCCCCGGGAGAAAAGGTCGTCGCGTCGGGCCAGTTCCTGCTCGACTCCGAGGCGAGCCTCACCGGCCTCGCGGTCAGGCCACTGGATGCGGCGCAATGATCGCGAAGATCATCCGCGCCTCGGTCGCGGCGCGCGGCCTCATTGTCGCGGCGGCCCTCATCCTCACCTTGCTCGGCGTCGCCGCGGTGCGCACAACGCCGGTCGATGCGCTCCCCGACCTGTCGGACGTGCAGGTCATCATCCGCACGAATTATGCAGGCCAAGCCCCGCGGATCGTCGAGGACCAGGTCACCTATCCGATCACGACGACGATGCTGTCGGTGCCCGGCGCGCGCGTCGTGCGTGGCTACAGCTTCGTCGGCGACAGCTTCGTCTATGTCCTGTTCGACGACGGCACCGATCCCTATTGGGCGCGCAGCCGGGTGCTCGAATATTTGAGTCAGGTACAAAGCCGCCTCCCCGAGGGGGCGCGGGCGAGCCTCGGCCCCGACGCGACCGGGGTCGGCTGGATCTATGAATATGCGCTCGTCGACAAGAGCGGCCGCCACGATCTCTCCGAGTTGCGCAGCCTCCAGGACTGGTTCCTGCGCTTCGAACTCAAATCGGTCCCCGGGGTTGCCGAGGTCGCCAGCATCGGCGGCATGGTGCGGCAGTATCAGATCATCGTCGATCCGCAGAAGCTTGCTGCCTTCGGCGTGACGGCGCCCGAGGTGGCCGACGCGCTCAAGCGCGCCAATCAGGAAAGCGGCGGCGGCTCCCTCGAACTTGCCGAGGCCGAATATATCGTGCGCGCGAGCGGCTATCTGAAGTCGCTCGACGATTTCCGTTCGGTCCCCGTCCGCACCGCCGCCGGCGGCGTCCCGGTGACAGTCGGCGATGTCGCAACGGTCCAGATCGGTCCCGACACAAGGCGCGGTATCGCCGAACTCAACGGCGAGGGCGAGGTCGCGGGCGGCGTCATCGTCATGCGCGAGGGCAAGAATGCCCGCGAGGTCATCGACGGCGTCCGCGCCAAGCTCGCCGAACTCAAGCACGGCCTGCCGCCCGGGGTCGAGATCGTCACCACCTACGATCGGTCGGGGCTGATCGATCGCGCGGTCGACAATCTGACTTCGAAGCTGATCGAGGAGTTTATCATCGTCGGGCTCGTCTGCGCACTGTTCCTCTGGCACGCGCGATCGGCGCTGGTCGCGATCCTGACCCTCCCGCTCGGTATCCTCATCGCGTTCATCGTCATGCGGCTGCAGGGCCTCAACGCCAATATATTGTCGCTCGGCGGCATCGCGATCGCGGTCGGCGCGATGGTCGATGCCGCGGTGGTGATGATCGAAAATGCCCATAAGCATCTCGAACATTGGGAGCGCGATCATCCGGGCGAGGATCTGAAAGGCGCCGAACGGTGGCGCGTCATCACCGACGCCGCGGCCGAAGTCGGCCCGGCGCTCTTCCTCAGCCTGCTTATCATCACCTTCTCCTTCATCCCGATCTTCACGCTCGAGGGCCAGGAGGGACGGCTCTTTGCGCCGCTCGCCTTCACCAAAACCTATGCGATGGCGGCCGCCGCGATCCTGTCAATCACGCTCGTCCCGGTTTTGATGGGCTGGCTGATCCGCGGTCGGATTCCCGCCGAACAGGCCAATCCGGTCAATCGCTGGCTGACCCATGCCTATCGGCCGGCGCTCGATTGGGTGCTCGACCGCCCCAAAAAGGCGCTGATGATCGCCGGGCTCGTCTTCGCCACCAGCCTGTGGCCGATGACCCAGATCGGCGGCGAGTTCATGCCGCAGATGCGCGAAGGCGACCTGCTCTACATGCCTTCGGCGCTGCCCGGCATTTCGGCGGCGCGCGCGTCGAGCCTGCTCCAGCAGACCGACCGGCTGATCAAGACGGTGCCCGAGGTCGAAAGCGTGTTCGGCAAGGCGGGGCGCGCCGACAGTGCGACCGATCCGGCGCCGCTCGAAATGTTCGAGACGACGATCCGCTTCAAGCCGAAGGACCAATGGCGCCCCGGCATGACCGATCGCCTCGCTCAACGACGAACTGGATCGGGCGGTCCAGGTTCCCGGCCTGGCCAATGTCTGGGTGCCGCCGATCCGCAACCGCATCGACATGCTGGCGACCGGGATCAAGAGCCCGATCGGGGTCAAGGTCTCCGGCGCGGACCTGGCCGAGATCGACCGAGACCGCCGCCGCATCGAAACGGTGGTGAAGACCGTCCCCGGCGTCGCCTCGGCGCTCGCTGAACGGCTCACCGGCGGACGCTATATCGATGTCGACATCGATCGCGCCGCCGCAGCGCGCTACGGCCTCAATGTCGCTGACGTCCAGGCGATCGTTGCCGGCGCGATTGGCGGCGAGACGATCGGCCAGACCGTCGAGGGGCTCGCGCGCTACCCGATCAGCGTGCGCTATCCGCGCGAGCTGCGCGACAGCCTCGGCGAACTCACGAGCCTGCCGGTGCTGACGCCGTCGCGCCAGCAGATCACGCTCGGCACCGTTGCCAGCGTCAAGGTCAGCGACGGCCCGCCGATGCTGCGCAGCGAGAATGGGCGCCCGGTAACCTGGATCTATGTCGACAGCCGCGACCGTGACTTGCAGGGGCTTGTGCAGGATCTCCAGCAGGCGATCGCGCGCGACGTCAAGCTGCCGCCGGGCGTCAGCATCTCCTACACCGGGCAGTTCGAGTTTCTCGTCCGCGCGACCGAACGGATGAAGATCGTCGTGCCGGTCACGCTCGCGATCATTTTGGTGCTGCTCTATCTGACCTTCCGCCGCTGGGACGAGGCTCTGCTCATCATGGCGAGCCTGCCTTTCGCGCTCACCGGCGGCCTGTGGTTGCTCTATCTGCTCGGCTATAACCAGTCGGTCGCGAGCGCGGTCGGGTTCATCGCGCTCGCGGGCGTTGCCGCCGAATTCGGGGTCGTGATGCTCATCTATCTTAAACAGGCGCTCGCGGCGCGCAGCGACGGCGACATCAAGGCCGCGGTCCGCGATGGCGCGCTACTGCGCGTGCGGCCCAAGGCGATGACGGTCGCGGTCATCCTCGCCGGCCTGTTCCCGATCCTCGTCGGAACCGGGACGGGGTCCGAAGTGATGAGCCGGATCGCCGCGCCGATGATCGGCGGTATGCTCACCGCGCCCTTGCTCTCGATGTTCATCATTCCCGCCGCCTATCTGCTCCTGCAGCGGCGCCGGCACAAAGAGGTTCAACCCGAAGGAGAAACGACATGAAGAAATCCATCACGATCACGCTGAGCCTCGCACTCGCCGCAGGGCTGGCGGCTTGCGGCCAGCAAGGCGGAGCATCGAAACCGGCCCAGGACACCACCGCCGCCGCGAAGGATGCCGACGCCATGGCGATGCCGACCGAAACCAGGCATGGCAAAGGCACGGGCAGCGTGACCGCGCTCGACGCCAAGACCGGCCAGGTCACCCTCGATCATGGCGCGATTGCCGAACTCGAATGGCCGGCGATGGAGATGGGATTTGCGGCGAAGCCCGAGCTGCTCAAGGACATCAAGGTCGGCGACAAGGTCGCGTTCGAGCTCGACTGGGACGGCAAGGCGGGAACGATCACGAGCCTCGTGAAACAGCCCTAAACGCCAACCGGGCGCGAACAGGGAATTGCAGACAGGACCGGGCGGCGTGCCGAGACGCCGTCCGCCCTCCGCGACAGGCGCTGGCGATGCTCCCACGTCCCGGTGCGTCGCCCTTGCCGCCATGCCGGCGCATGTGCGACATGGAGCCTATGAGAGCCGGGTCTCGGTGGACAGGGCTTCGAGGAGGGGGCAGCCGCCGGCGTCGCCCTTTTCGCAAGCCTTTACCAGGTCGCTCAGGACGATCGCCATGCGTTCGAGATCGCTGAGCTTCGCGCGCACCTCGCCAAGCTGGACCTCGGCCATCTGGCGCGCCTGGTCGCAGCTATGCCCGCCGCCCGCTGCGAGCGCGAGCAACGTCCGGATCGTATCGAGCGGGAAACCGAGCTCGCGCGCGGCGGACGAAAGCCAGGCGCCTGACATCGGCGATGTCATATCGGCGGAATCGACCGCGACGCAGCGGCGGCGGCAGAAGGCCGATGCGTTCATAGTAACGGATCGTCTCGATATTGCAGCCGGTGCGCTGCGAGACTTCGCCGATCGGAAAGCTAGTCAAGGGTGTCATGTCGATTCCGCTTGCATCTGTAGCGACTACAGATGGTAGAGTTCGATTCCCCGCAGAGCAAGGAGCATGGGATTGGCCAGGAACGCACGACAGCCAAAGGGCATCGCGGCCTTATCGCTGACATTGGGCGGCATCGCGTCGGGCTTTGCCGCGGCCTCCTGCTGCGCGCTTCCCATGCTGCTCGCGTCGGCGGGAATCGGATCCGCCTGGCTCGGGGCAGTCGCCGTTCCGGCCGCGCCCTACCGGCTCTGGTTCGTCGCTTTCGGAGCGCTGGCGCTGATCGCTGGCGGGCTGCTGCTCGCTCGCCAGCAAGTGCGCGCGAAGCAATGCGGCGCCGACGGGCCTTGCGTTCCGGTCGCAGTGCGCCTTGCGACCCTCGCCGGCTTGCTTATCGGTCTCGTCCTGCTGTGGCTTGGCTATCGCTATGCATGAAGCGGCACCGATCCTGCAGTCGAGACTGACATGTCCCACCTGCGGCCACAGCGTCGAAGAAATCATGCCGACCGACGCGTGCCAATATTTCTACGATTGCACGGCATGCGGGGTGCTCCTCAAGCCTCTGGCCGGTGACTGCTGCGTGTTCTGCTCCTATGGCACGGTGCCTTGCCCTCCGGTGCAGGTCGACGGCGGCAAGGGCGCCTGTTGTTCCTGAGGCGCCCGGCTCACGCCAATGGGCGAGTGTGTCGCGTTGTCGCCGCGCGGCCTTAGGAAGAGCCGCCACCGAGCCAGCCGAATGAAGCGACGGTCCGACGATCGCAAGGGCCGACGCGCCAGTTCGCCATGCTATCATTCGCGAAGGGCGTCGAGCACGCGGCATTCTTCGACCGTGGTATGTCCGCAGACGTCGAGCAGTCTCTCGAGCGTCGTCTCGAGCGATTTCAGATCGGCGATCTTCCCGCGCACTTCGGCAAGATGCTGCACCGCAATCCGGTCGACATCGGCGCATGGCGCACTTTCGGGCCGTTCGGACAACGAGAGCAGGCTGCGGACCGTATCGAGGGTGAAGCCGAGTTCGCGCGCCTTGCGGATGAAGGTCAGGCGCTCGCGGTGCGCACCGCTATAGACGCGGTGGCCGCCCGCGCTGCGGTCGGGCTCGGGAAGGATCCCGATTTTCTCATAATAGCGGATGGTAACGACCTGACAGTCGGCCAGCCGGCCCAGTTCGCCGATGGAAAAATTGTCGCGCATAAAGTGCTTGAACCTATAGTTGCTATAGGTCTTATAAGCCCCAGCGACCCTTTTTGCCAATCTACGGGACGCGATCATGAAAGACTGCTGCGGAGACACCGGCACCGCACCGAAGCCGGCCGCCGAAAAGACGGCATGCTGCGCTCCACCGGAGACGAAGGCGGCCGTCGCCGATAGCTGCTGTACGCCCGCTAGCGGCTGCGGCAGCACCGCGATCCCGGCTGCGCAGGGCATTGCTGCCGAGGCATCCGCCCCAAAGCATTTCGCGGGCGACGATTGCTGTTCGGCGAAGGAAGACGAGATCGCGGCGCTCGGCGCGCATGCCGATGTTCGCCGTGTCCTGCAGATCGTCCTCGTGATCAATCTGGTGATGTTCGTCGCCGAGTTCACCGCAGGGGTCTTCGCCCGATCGACTGCGCTGATGGCGGATTCGGTCGACATGCTCGGCGACGCGCTCGTCTATATCCTCAGCCTTTATGCGCTCGAGCGCAGTCTCCGCTGGCGCGCGGGCGCGGCGCTGTTCAAGGGCGGCATCATCGCGGCCTTCGGTATCTGGGTCGCGGTCGAGGTCGTGCTGAAACTCACTGGCAATATCGTCCCGACGGCCGGAACGATGGGTATCTTCGGCTTCATCGCGCTGGCGGCCAACCTCACCTGCCTCGCGCTGCTCTATCAGCATCGCAATCGCGACGTGAACCTGTCGAGCACTTTCGAATGCTCGCGCAACGATGTCATCGCAAACACTGGCGTCATCGTCGCCGCAGCCGGCGTCTATCTGTTTAATTCGGGCTGGCCCGACATCATCGTTGGCAGCGCGATCGCCGTCTTGTTCTTCCGCTCGGCGGTGCGCGTCCTGCGCCAGGCGTGGCCGCAATTTCGTTCGCAGCGCCCGGCTGCCGTGGCGCTGGATTGATTGCGTCCGGAGAGCGGGCTCACGTCCTTCGAAATCTGCTGAACAGAAATTTCTGAACAGTTCCGTTCGGCGTGCGGTGATCATGACCATGCGCGCCGACCAATGTAAAATCGGGACCGAGGATCGCACCAACACTCGCCGCGTCATGGCGTGTCACCGGAAGGCCGCTGCATCGCTCGGGTCCATCCAGTGCAAAGGTTCCGATAATAGCTATGCCGCCGGGATTGAGAGCGGCGTGGAGGCCCCTCGCATAGGCGGCTTGGTCCTCCGGCGCGGTCAGGAAATGGAAGGCAGCCCGATCATGCCAGATGTCGTATGTGTCTGCCGGCTGCCATTGGGTCACGTCACCAACGATCCATTCGACTGCGTCACCGGCGGCGCCTAGTCGGCTCCTGGCGATCTCCAAAGCATATGCGGACAAATCGAGCACCGCGACATGCCGAAGCCCATCGGCCACCAGCGCGTCGACCAATCGGGACGCGCCCCCGCCAATATCGATCACTGAAGCGCGGTCCGATCCAGAATCGGCAATCAGTTGCAGCGAAAAGACGGGAGACGGCTCGAACCAGCTCACGCTGTCATCGGCTTTGGTCGCATAGACATTCTGCCAGTGATCGGCGCGCGTTTCGGTCATGGGCATTATCCTATAGGTCTGGAGCTTGATCGCGGTGCGGCTTCGCCGAAGAGGCGTGGTCGCATGGCCATATGACGGCGGGAAGCGAGCGTACCCCGGCTCGGTTTTCGATCAACCGCAGCGGCCACGCTTCGGACGTTTTGGCTCCGAAGTCGAGCCTGCTTGTCAGCGCGCCAGATAGCCCGCCGGAAAGCGGAGGTTTTCTGAAGCCCTCCGCCGTCCAGTGACTCAAGCTAGCCGCGCCAGTGACGCCCGCGGTGGTGATGGTGCATCCTGCGCTTCTGGTAGCGGCGCTCGTATCGATCCCGCCGCTCGTAGCGATGATCATTGCCGCGATAATCGGGATCATAGGAGCGGTAGCCCCGGTCATAACCATAAGTAGGAATGGTATGACGGGCCGTGCGATGATTGCGGTCATGGCCGCGCGGGGCCTCATGGCCACGGCTCCATCCGTCGCGATCGCCATGATGCTGGGCTAGCGCCGTGCCCGGAATGGCGAACGCGAGCATCGCGGCCGCGAGGGTTACGAGTTTGCGCATGTCAGTTGATCCTTTCGGTTACCAAAAATCTCCCTCACGATTGAACCCCTCGTGAATATTTGGCTTTTCCCGGCCGCATGACGATGATCCGCGCGATGTCCGCGGCGAAGCGGGGGAAGCCGGCCGCGACCGGATGCAGCCATATCTAACTGACGCGGGGATGGTCGTCATTTCCCTTTCGCCGCGACCGCCGCGCGAACCTGGGCTTCAAGTTGCTCGGGGCTGAACTCGGCAAGCGGCGCGCCATTGACGAAGAAGGTCGGCGTGCCGCGGACGCCGAGTACCCTCGCGTCTGCGATATCCTGCTCCATCCAGGCCATGGCCTGCGCCGAGGGCATGGCCCGCGCCTTCGCGACATCGAGCCCCGCCTTTTCGGCTGCAGCCCAAGCGCCCTCCATCTCGCCGTCGTGCCAGGCGGGCTGGGCTTCGAGGAGCGCCGCCATCACAGGTTCGAGTTTGCCCTGAACGCGCGCGGCTTCGAGTAGTACGATCGCCTCCGCCGATCCCGGGTGGAGCGGGAGATAGCGCATCACGACGCGCACATCCGTCGGATGGGCAGCGAGGATTTTCTTCACCTCGGGGAAGAATGCGCGGCAGGTTTCGCACGACGGATCGAAGAATTCGACGATCGTCACCGGTGCATTTCACCGGACCAATGATGGGCGAGTGCGGCCGGACAAGACTGTCGACCGGCCCCGCGATAGCCTTTGGCGCAGGTTCGCCGGCGACCGATCCGCTGTAAAGCATCACGCCGCCAGCGAAAGCGAGTGCCGACACAAGGAGGGTCGCGACAACGCCGATACGTCTGTTCATGATTTCAATCTCCGTTGGAAAACAAGCAAAAGGCCGAGGATGAATGAGAAGGCAGCGAGCGAAAGCAGCGGAAGCGGCACGCCGGCGATGCTCATCGATTCGCCCGAACAAGACGGGCCGCCGTCGCACGGGACGATCGGTGCGGGGATGAAGCCCGTGTAGAGGAGCAGGTGATAGAGGGCGACAAGCCCGCCCGCTGCCGCCAGCGCGAGTCCGTAGGGCACGATATAACGGTCCGAGCGGAAGGCGGCGATGCCGAGCAGGATCGCGAGCGGAAACATGAAGACGCGCTGGAACCAGCAGAGCAAGCAGGGCGACCGCCCCATTACCTCACCGATGAAGATGGCGCCGAGACTCGACACCAGTGCGATCATCCAAGCCGCGAGCAGCGCGGCCCACGCCCCGCGGGCAAGCTCCGGCGCCTTGTGTCGGATTGTCGTCATCGGCGCCGGCTCACCGGCCGTTTGGCCTTCGGCGGTGATTTGGCCGCTGGTCGGGCCAGATATTGAGTCAGTAAACGCTCGGTTTCGCTCAATATGCCCTCGAAATTGCGCCGCGCCTTGCTGAGCCGCAGCCTCGCGATCAGGCCCTTGCAGCGAAAGCTGTGGATCAGCCGCGATCCGCCCTCGCGAGATGCGAGAACATAACGCTCCTCGATCGACAGCAACCAGCTCAGCTTCACATCGAAGGCAAGACGCTCGCGTGGTTCCAGTTCAGTCACGACCGCAGACACGCGCCAAAAGCCCGGTTTATCCGGCTTCATGCGGAACCAGTAAGACACCTCTTTTAACAGCTTCGCCGTTCCCTTGGGGCGGACATAGGGATTCCAGCGCTCATATCGATCGAAATCGATCAGAACGTCCCACAGATGAGCGGGCGTGCGATCGAGCAGCGTCTCCTTTTCGACTTCGAACATCATCGTCTCCCGATACAATTTGGGGCTAACCGCTGACCGCGTCCCTCTATTCCCGATAAGCCAGCAGCCGCAGCGCATTGGCGACGACAATGAGTGTGGACCCTTCATGTGCCGCGACTGCCGGACCAATGCCGAGACCGAAAATCGTCGCCGGGACCAGCACGACGACCACGCCGAGGCTGACGACCATATTCTGGCGAATGATCGAACGGGTGCGGCGGCTGAGCCCGATAGCGAACGGGAGGTGCGCAAGGTCATCCGCCATCAATGCGACATCGGCGGTTTCGAGGGCGACATCGGAGCCGGCAGCACCCATCGCGATGCCGACCGTGGCACTTGCCATCGCGGGGGCGTCGTTGACGCCATCGCCGACCATAGCAACGGGCATTTCTGCGCGCAGCTTCTTGATCGCGTCGACCTTTTGGTCCGGCATCAGATCGCCCCAGGCCTCGCTGAGACCAACCTCGGCGGCAATGGATTCGGCGACCCGCTGATGGTCGCCCGAAATCATGATCATCCGGTCGATACCAAGCTCGCGTAGCCGCGAAATCGTCTCGCGCGCAGCCGCACGCGGCGTGTCCATAAGCCCGATGGCACCAAGATCACGTGCGCCCTTGCGCACCACCATCGTCGTCCGGCCATTCACCCGGAGCTTCTCGATTGCCTCCGCCATTTCGGCGGAGAGCGGCGCGATGCCATCGGCACCGAACATTTCCGCCTTGCCGATGCTGACGGTTTCGCCATCGACCTGGGCTTCGACGCCGCGGCCAGTCAGGCTCTTTAAATCGGCGGCGACAGGAAGCGGCGCGTCCTTGAGCCTCTCGCGTCCATCGCGAGCGATCGCAGCGGCGAGCGGATGATCGCTCAGGCTCTCGACGGCGACGGCAATCGCCAGCAGTTCGGCATCGGTCACGCCCGCCGCCGGGACGACGTCGGTGATGCGCGGCCGCCCTTCGGTCAACGTTCCGGTCTTGTCGAAGGCCAAGGCGGTCAGCGAGCCAAGATTTTCGAGCGGACCGCCGCCCTTGACGAGAACACCGCCCCGCGCGGCTCTCGCGACTCCGGACAGCACCGCGCTGGGTGTTGCGATCGCCAGCGCGCACGGACTCGCCGCGACGAGGACGGCCATGGCCCGATAGAAGCTGTCGCGGAACGGCTCGTCGACGACGACCCCTGCAAACAGCAGAAGGAACACAAGCGCGAGGACGCTCGGTACGAAGATGCGTTCGAACCGGTCGGTGAAGCGCTGGGTGGGCGACTTCTGCGTCTCGGCCTCGTTCACCATCTTGACGACTTTCGCCGGCGTTGTATCGCTTGCGCGAACGCACCTCGAACTCCAGCGTGCCGCGCTCGTTGATCGTGCCGGCGAACACGGTGTCGCCCGCGTTCTTCTCCACCGGCATGCTCTCGCCGGTGATCGGCGCCTGATTGACGGCGGCACGCTTTCGCCGGTCACCGGGGCTTGGTTGACGCTCGACCGGCCAAGGATCACGAAGCCATCGGCAGGAAGTCGCTCGTTCGGCTTCACGATGACGATGTCACCGACCACCAGATCCTCGACCGGAACCTCGCGCGTTTCGCCGTCGCGGCGAACAGTCGCGGTTTGCGGCGCCAGTTCGGCCAGCGCCTCGATTGCGCGCTTCGCACGCCCCATGGCATAATGTTCGAGCGCATGACCGAAGCTGAAGAGAAGAGCAGCAACGCGCCCTCAGCCCAGGCCCCGAGCGCCGCGGCACCGGCTGCGGCGACGAGCATCAGCGTGTCGATCTCGAACCGCTTGAGCTTCAGATTTTCGATTGCCTCGCGAAGCGTAAACCAACCGCCGAGGACATAGGCCCCGATGTAGAATGCAAGCGGCACCCAAGCCGGCAATTCTGCCAGCTTTTCGATTGCGAAACCAACCCCGAGCACCGCGCCGCACAGCAGCGCGAAATAGAGTTCGGTGTTGGCGCCGAATATCCCGCCATGGGCGTGGCCATGATCGCCTTCGGCATGCTCGCCATGGTCATGTCCGCTATGATCGCCGTCTCCCGCGTGCTCTGCCTTCGCCGGCGTCGCGAGCTTGCCGTCCTCCGATTTCTGATAGACGCCCATATCGGCGAGCGCCGTGCGAATCTGGTCGAGGGAAATCTCGGTTCTGCTAAACTCGGCGCGGATCACGCCCGCCGCGCTTGCCTCGGCTTCGACAACCCCGGGAAGCTGGCGCAAACGCTCGCTCACCGTGCGGGCGCGCCGCGTGTGCCCGAGTCCCTCGACATCGGTCCAGAGGAGATGCTGATACTGTTCGGTCAGCGCCGCCCCGGCGCCTCGAGCAAGCTGGCGTACCCGTTCGAGCGGCACGATGTCTGGGTCATAGTGGATGCAAAGCTGTGCGGGCGCGTCACCCTGCGCCGCGACGACATGCGCCTTCTCGACGCCCGGCCGGCCCTGTAATTCGCCGGACAGCCGTTCGATACAGCGGTCCGCCTCGTCGGGCACTTCGGGGAGTAAAAGCTCGATATCGAGCCTGACCGTTTCCGTCATCGACCAATCTCCAATTCAAATCATGCGCGCTGCTATTTCGATCGCTCGTTCAAATTCTTCTCTTCCCTGCGCGCGTCGCGCAGGATTTCAATGCCGCCCTTGATTGCAATACCCGCGGTCGCGAGGCCGACGAGGAGGTCGGGCCAGTTGCTGCCAAGCCAAAGAACAAGAGCACCGGCGACGAGAATGCCGCCATTGGACACAAAATCGTTGAAACTGAAGGTCGTCGCCGCGCGCAGGTTGACGTCGGGCTTCTCCAGCCGCTGCAGCAGCCGCAGGCAGATATAGTTCACGGCCGCGGCGATGGCGGACATGATCATCATCGTCGCGCCAATCGGTTCGCTCCCCTGAAGATAACGGCGGGCGACGTCGACGCCGCCCGCCTGCAGGCCCTCATCGCGGCGCCCGACGCCTTCGCCGCGCCCGTCTTCCATCGGTCGCCGCGACTGAGCGCAGCGAGGCTGATCGCAGCACAGCGACATCGGCGCTATTATCGACCCCGTTTGCCACCAAGGCGCTTGAATCCGCGACAAGAGCCGCTGACGACAGACAGCCGCCGGCGAGTCGCGGCATGAGCAGGCGCCGATCGACGACGACGGCGGCGATGCCGCCGCCCGCTGCGCCGGCCGATTGCCGGCACCTCCAGGCATCCATGCGCTCAGGCCGAGGATGCGGCGCCGCCTGCCGCGCCGCGCCAGCCACTGCCGCATCTGGGCGATCTCGGTTTCCTGCGCCTTGATGATGCCTTCCGCCAGTTTGCGGATTTCCGGGTCCTTGCCGTATTGCAGCACCACGCGGGCCATGTCGATGGCGCCCTGGTGATGTGGGATCATGCCCTTCAGGAAGTCGGTATCGGCATCGCCGCTGAAGGCGATATCCATGTCGCGGTGCATGCGGTCGGCGGCCGCCTCGAACGCCTTGGCCGCCGGCGTTGAAGAGGCCGCGGCCGCATGCTGCATATCGCCATGTCCAGCGCTGTCCGCCGCGGCGTTCGGCGTCCCGGATGAACAGGCCGCGAGCAGGAGCCCGAGCAGCAATATGGACGTCTTCATCAGCCTGCCTTCCGGGAAAGCCGATGGCGGCGGTGGGCCGCCATCGGTTTCATCCAGCATGACATGAGGAGCAAGATGCTCGCTCACGCCGGTTTGCCACCCGTGTCGTCGCCGGGCAGGAACACCCGTTCGCCAAGAGCGGTCACGTCGGTATAATCGCCGGCGACATGCTTCTTGTGCCGGCCACGAAGCAGCAGATGGCTGATCGCGGGAAGGACGAACAAGGTCAGCAATGTCGAGGTGATCAATCCGCCGATCACGACGATCGCGAGCGGCTTCTGAACCTCGGCGCCGGTTCCGGTGGCGAGTGCCATCGGAACAAAGCCGATGGCGGGAACGATCCCCGTCATCAGCACTGCGCGCACCCGCTCCATGACGCCTTCGCCGATCGCGACGTCGACCGGCTTTCCTTCGTCGATGCGCTGGTTGATGCTCGTCATCACCACCAGCCCGTTGAGCACCGTCACGCCCGAAAGCACGATGAAGCCCACCGCCGCAGAGACCGAGAAGGGCAGTCCAGTCAGCAGCAACGAGAAGACCCCGCCGGCCAGCGCGAGTGGGATTGCAGAATAGACCGCAATCGCCTGGCGCACGCCGCCCAATGCCATGTAAAGGATGCCGAAGATGGCGGCGAAGATGATCGGGATGACGATCGACAGCCTTGCCGAAGCAGCTTGCAGATTTTCAAACTGCCCGCCCCACTCGATGAAGCTTCCGGTAGGAAGCTTGACCTCGGCATTCACTTTCTTCTGCGCTTCGGCAACGAAGGATCCCAGATCGTTGCCGCGGACATTGGCTTGCACCACGACCCGCCGCTTGCCGTTTTCCCGGCTGACCTGATTCAAGCCTTCGGAGAAGCCGAACTTCGCCAGTTCGCTGAGCGGCACCGATGCCCGCGCGCCGCCCTCGCCGGGAAGAAGCACGGGAAGTGCCCCTACCGCGTCGAGATCGTCACGCGTCGCCCGGTCGAGCCGAACGACGATGTCGTATCGCCGGTCGCCTTCGAACACGATACCTGCTTCGCGACCACCAAGCGCAGCCGCCACCGTATCGCTGACATCCTGCAACGTCAGCCCGTAGCGGGCGATGGCATCGCGGTCGAACTGGACGTCGAGCACGGGAAAACCCGCCGTCTGTTCGACCTTGACGTCGGCAGCGCCCGGAACGGTATTCAGGATCGCCGCCACCTGCTGCGCCGCGCGGCCCATTTCGTCGAGATCGTCGCCGTAGAGCTTGATCGCGATGTCGCCGCGCACACCAGCGATCAGCTCGTTGAACCGAAGCTGGATCGGCTGGCTGATCTCGAACGCATTGCCAACGAGTGGTTCGAGCTTCTTCTCGACCCGTTCGATCACATCATCCTTGGTGCTGACGCCGTCAGGCCATGCGTCCTTAGGCTTCAGGATAATGAAGGTATCCGAAGCATTCGGCGGCATCGGATCGCTGGCGACCTCCGCCGTACCGGTTTTGGAGTAGATGAAGGCGACTTCGGGAAGGGTTGAGACGGCCTTTTCGACTTGCAGTTGCATTGCCTGCGACTTGTTCAAGGACGTCGACGGGATACGCAGCGCTTGCATCGCGAGATTGCCCTCGCCCAGCACCGGGATGAACTCGCTGCCGAGCATGCCGAACACCAGGATAGCGGCGGCGAAGGTCCCGCCGCCGGCACCAATCCACGGCCAGGGCCGCGCGATGACGCGCTTGAGCACGGGCTCGTAGCGCGTTTTCACCCATGCGATCGCGCGCACTTCCTTCTCGGCCACCTTGCCGCGAAGAAGCAGTGCGACCATCGCGGGAACGAAGGTCAGCGATGCAATGAAGGCACCGGCCAGAGCCAGC
Organism: Sphingomonadaceae bacterium; assembly: GCA_965283845.1. GTDB lineage: Bacteria > Pseudomonadota > Alphaproteobacteria > Sphingomonadales > Sphingomonadaceae > Sphingopyxis. The sequence continues at coordinate 128,987 of CBDIQD010000002.1, read as the reverse complement.
AACACCGTGATCGCCATCGGCGAGAAGGTCTTGCCCTCGACCCCAGTGAAGGTGAGCAGCGGCACGAATACGAGGAAGATGATCGCCTGCCCGTAGATCGTCGGCTTGACCATCTCGCGCGAGGCTTCGAACACCTCGTGCAGACGTTCGCTCAGCGAAAGCAATCGCCCTTCATGATGCTGTCGCTCGGCCAGTCGCCTGAGGCAGTTTTCGATGATGATCACCGAGCCGTCGACGATGAGGCCGAAGTCGAAGCGCGCCGAGGCTCATCAAGTTGCCCGACGTGCCGGTGATGTTCATCCCCGTCCCCATGATCAGGAAGGAGATCGGGATGACGAGCGTGGCGATGACCGCAGCGCGGAAATTGCCGAGCAGCCAGAACAGAACCGCGGCCACCAGCAGCGCGCCTTCGGCGAGGTTCTTTTCGACCGTGCCGATCGTCGCATCGACGAGCTGCGAGCGATCGAGCACCGGCTTGACGACGATGCCCGCCGGCATCGATTTGGCGACGTCCTTCAAGCGTTCGGAAGCCGCCGATGCGACGATCCGGCTGTTGCCGTTGGCGAGCATCAGCACTGTGCCGACGACGAGTTCCTTGCCATTCTCCGACGCCGAGCCGGTACGCAGTTCGCCGCCGATCTGCACCGTCGCGACATCGCGAACCATGACGGGGACGCCGCCGCGACTGGCGACGGTGGCGCGGGAGATTTCGTCAAGGGTGCGGATGCGGCCATCAGCGCGCACGAGGAAGGCCTCGCCCCCCGCTCGACGAAGTTCGCGCCGACCGAGATGTTGGCACGTTCCAGGGCTTCGGCGAGTTCGGAGAAGGAGATGCCGTAGCTCGCCAATTTCGTCGCGTCGGGCTGGACGACGAATTGCTTTTCATAACCGCCGATCGAATCAATCCCGGCGACGCCCGAGACCGAGCGCAATTGGGGACGGATCACCCAATCCTGAACCGACCGCAAATAACCAAGCTTGGCGACCTCATCGACGAGCACTTCCCCGGTCGGCGTAATATAGGAACCGTCGGGCTGAAGGCCCGGCTTCCCGGCGACCGCAGGCTTGTTCTTGCCCGAGGTCGGCGCGAAATCGACGGTGTACATCAGAACTTCGCCGAGACCGGTGGAGACCGGTCCCATTTGCGGCTCAGCACCGTCGGGCAAGGTGCCCTTGGCCTGATTGAGCCGCTCGGCGACCTGCTGCCGCGCGAAGTAGAGGTCGACGTTCTCCTCGAAGATCACCGTGACCTGCGGAACCCGTTGCGCGAAATCGAGCGCGACGTTTGCAGCCCGGGGATTCCCGCCATTGCGGTTTCGATGGGGAAGGTAACGAGGCGTTCGATGTCGAGCGGACCGAGATTGGGCTCGACTGTATTGATCTGGACCTGCTTGTTGGTGATGTCGGGAACTGCATCGATCGGCAGCTTCATGAGCTGCGTGATGCCATAGGCTGAAATGATGAGGGTGAGGATGACCACACCCCAGCGAAAGCGTATCGACGCGTCGAGAAGTTTTTCGATCATCTCAATGCTCCGCCTCGCCCTTGCCGATTTCGGCCTTGAGCAGGAAAGCGCCCTTGGTCGCGATCACCGCGCCGGGCTTCACCCCGTCAACGATTTCGATCCGGCCACCGCCGCGCTTGCCGGTGACCACGGTGGTCGCCTGGAAGCCCTTCGCAGTCTTGACGAACACGACTTCGCGGCCCTCGACGGTCTGCACCGCCTCTTCGGGCAGTGCGATGAGCGTCGAGCCTGCGGCGCCCCGCGGCTTGATCCGGGCGCGCAGCCCTTGGCCTGGCGTGAGTCCGCCGATACCATCGGGGACAAGGACGATCGTTGCGGTCTTGCTGTCGGGATCGAGGCTCGGGGTCGCCGAACGCACCGTCGCATTGACCGTTTCACCCCCGAGAAGCTCGATCACCGCCGTATCGCCGGGCTTGATCCGCCGCGCGTCGGCGGCAAGCACCGACGCATTGATCTGGATGCGGCTGGGATCGGAGACGCGGAACAATTCGGTGCCTGCGAGGACATAGGACCCGAGTTTCGCATCGGATTTGGTGACCCGTCCGGAGATCAGGCTCGTGACGGCAAGCGTGCGGCCATCGCCCGATACTTTGGCGGCGGCAGCGGCCGACTGCGACCGCCGCGCTTCGGACTCGGCCTCGGCGAGCGCGGCCGCGGCGGCTTCAAGATCCTGCTTTGCTGTGATCCTTGCATCGAAGAGCTTCTTCTCGCGTGCGTAGGTCGAGCGTGCAAGCGCGAGACGCGCCGTTGCGGAACTCCGCTCGGACGCGATCGCTGCCGCATCGCGGCTTTCCATCACCGCGACCGTGTCACCGATGCGAACATAATCGCCGAGCCGGCGATTGATGCGCGTGATCGCTCCGTCGGCGCGGGCAGTCAGGACGGCCTCGCCCTCGGGGGTCGCGGCCACGATACCCTGCGCCAGGATCTCCGATCCAAGGCCCCCGGACTGGATCGTCTCGGTGACGATGCCCGCACCCTTGGCGCGCGCCTCGTCCATCAGGATCTGGCCTTCGACATGGCCTTCTTCTTCTTCCGCAGCAGGTGCCGCTGCAGGTGCAGCCACTTCGGGAGCGGACATCGATCGTCCGATCAATATCCCGCCGCCGCCGAGGACGAGTGCTCCGACTGCGACCGCGGCCATGAGGCGATTCTTGTTTTCGAAATTTTGCATGATGTTGAGTCCCCTATTGCGCGTTCGCGCGGCCCAGCGCCGCGAGGGCGCGGGCGCGATCGAGCTCGGCTTCGATGAGTTTGAGGTTGGCGCTGGTCAGCGCTTCCTGCGCGTCGATCAGTTCGATGAGCGTGAACTTGCCTTGCTGGTAACCGATCTCGGCCACCCGCGCGGCTTCGCTCGCCTGGAACAGGCCCGCCCCCGACAGAGCCGACACCCGTTCGGTGGCGGCAGACAGCATCAACTCGGCATCGCGCCGCGAGAGCCGCGTATCGAGCCGTGTCTGGGCAAGCTGCGCTTCGGCCGCTTCGCCGTTGGCGCGCGCGGCGTAAATGTTACCGCGATTGCGGTTGAACACCGGCAGCGGGATCGAGACACCGACGATGAAGGCGGTGTCCTTGCTCTCGCGAAAGTTCCGCACGCCGCCCGACGCGGTGATGTCGGGCACACCCTCGGCCTGGGCCAGGCGAACCCGCGCCGAAGCCGCATCGCGCTCCGCCGACGCAAGCCGCTCGTCGAGACTCTGCGCATCGGCCGGAAGTGCCGGCGGCATCGGAAGATTCTGGGCGACAGCCGACAGCTCGGAATCGTCGCTCCCGATCAGCAACGCGAGCTCCTGCCGCGCCGAAAGCAGTTGGGCGTCGGCCCGCAGGCTTTCCGCCCTTGCTTCGGCGAGCAAGGCGTCGGCGCGCAATTTGGTCAGCGGCGGATCGCGGCCAACGTCCACCAGCGTTTCTGCGATCCGAGCCAGTTCGACCGCCCGCGTCAGGACATTCCGCGCCAGGACGGCACGGTCTTCGGCGGCGCGGAGCTCGGCATGCGACACGATGATGTCATAGGCGAGGTCGGCTTCGGCCCTGCGCAACGCAATTTGCGCAAACTCGCGTTCAGCCGCCGCAACCGCTTTGCGGGCCCTTCTTTTGCCGCCAAGTTCGAAAGGTTGAGACACCGCAACGGTGGTCTCGGTCTGGCGAAAGGTGCGATAAGGGCCGGTGCCGCTGAAATTCTCGACTTCAGCGGAAACTGTCGGATTAGGACGCACGCCTGCTTGCAAGGCACGGCCTTCGGCCGCCTTCAGCTCGGCTTTGGCTTTGGCAATTCGAGGGGAAACATCCTGTCCGCGCGCAAGCGCGTCGGACAGGGAGACAGGCTCGGCGAACGCCGGTTGACCTGACATGGCCAGCATCCCTGCGAACAGCAGGGTGCCCAATGATTTAGACATAACTTCTCCTGATCAATGCAAAACGACGCAGGCAAAAGCCTGCGCGAAGCAGTTATCAGGCGGATGGAGGTTGTGTGGGGGGCGCGGTCGCGCGCGATGCGAGCGCCGCAGAGGCGCGCGACAGATGGCTGTCGCGCGCGAGCACGGCGGAGGCGGACAGCGCGGAGTCTTCCGCGATCAGGCCGGCGGGACAGTGATGATGATGGAGCAGCTCGCTGCCGCTTCCGGTCGGCGAATTATCGTCCGGGGAGCCGTCGTTCGAGACTTCGACGCATGTCTGATAATGCGCCTCGACCATCGTTCCCGGCACATTGTCGAAGGCCATGGCAGGCGTATCCACACCCGCCAAGAGCGCCGCAATGAGCAACATGAACTGGATGAGGCCGTTTCGCATCACCCGCCGGTTAGCAGCCGGGCGTGGTGCAGGCAAGTCGCCGTTCATGACGCATCCTGCCGGAGATAAGACTGCAAATCGTCGGGCACCGGCATCGGTGCGAATGCGCTGACCCGCGCGCGGCCGATGTTCCCCGTAGGCAGTCTGCCCGTAAGCGACCCGAGCGGCACCAGCGCGATGCGAAGCAACTGTCCGACCACCTCGCGGCCATCACGGCGCGCGAGTGCAAACGTCAACATGTCGACATGCGATGCCAAATGCAGCCGGACGTCGGGTTGCGCAAGGATATGCGCGCGTTCCAGATGGCTCCAGGCCGTGGCCCAATGGCCGCCGCCCCGCGCGCGGCGATAGCGTTCCCGTTCGGCCGCATAGGCCGTGCCCCGGTCCTCGTCTCCGCGACCGCGGAGCAGCGTCAAGGCTGAGCTGGGCTCGGTCATGCTTTCCTCTCGCGTTCGAGTCGGCGCGACATCTACACCCTGTAGTAGCTACAGGGTCAAGGACCTGTTGATGGGGTTGCGAGATGCAGGGAATCGCACCGCCGCCTGCACGGACGTCCGACAGATACGCCAAGCACCGGCTTTTTGTCCGTCTAGCTTGTCAACTGGCCCGCCCGCGTTTAAGCGCGGCGATGTGCCTGGTCCCATCTCCTCTGCCCTGAACCGATTGGTCGCAACGCTCTGCGTCGCGCTGACCATCGTTTATGCGGCGACCATGCCGGTCAAGGCGAACAATCAGATCCAGCATTTGATGCCGGTTACCGTCGCGCATCAGCATAGCATGCTCGGGGTCGTCCCGGTCGATGCCGATCACAAGGGCGCTGCCGTTCATGCGGATCATGACAAGCATGGTTCGGAAGAACAGAATCGGTCGGGTGCCGACGGCAACAGCGGGCATCATCACCATGGCGACAGCGGATCGACCATCCTGCTCCCCGACGCCGCAGCGACGCCGCAGCTGGCTCCGTCCGCCGGCATCACCGGTCTCGGCAAGGAACGCGCCATTGCCGGCCTTCGCTCGATCGAACCCGATCGCCCTCCAAGAACCACCTCGCTGAACGCCTGAGTTCCGGCGCCCCCTGAGGGCGCAGGGTGTTTCCACGCCTTTCAGCGAGGCTGTCATAATATGTTTTGCTTTCACCGAGCGCGCTCCGGCGCGCGTGCCGTCCGCCGAGTCATGCTCTGCGGAGGCGCCCTGCTGGCTGCCGCCGCGCAGCCTGCCTGGGCCCAGACGCTAAATCTCGACGAGGCGCTGTCGCGCGTCGCGACGAGCGACCCCGCACTTGCCGCCAATGCCGCGCGGCTCGACTCTGCGGATGCGGCCATCCTCCAGGCCGATGTCCGCCCCCGCGACGTCCTCGGCGCCGACTTCGAGGATTTCGCGGGAACCGGTCCCTATGCGCCGCTCGGCCGGGCGCAGACGACGGGCTGGTATGAACGGACGTGGGAACGCGGCGGCAAGCGCGAAGCGCGGATCGGCGCTGCGCGCGCCGAGGTCGCTGTCGTGGGTGCGCAGAACCGCGTCCGGCTGCTCGACCGCCTCGCGCGCGTCCAGGCCGCATGGATCGAGGCGCTCGCTGCAGAAGCGGCGATCCCGGTCGCCGAAACACGGCTAGCCGATCTCCGGCAGGTCGAACTCGACGTCGTGAAGCGGGTCGCGGGGGCGCTCGATCCCTGGTTTACGGCCGAACGGGCGCGGACCAATGTCGCTCAGGCCGAAATTGCGGTCGAGCAGGCGCGCGAAGCCGCCCGCATTGCGCGCACCAGCCTTGCCGTCTGGTGGGGTGGCAGCGGCGATTTCAAACTCGATCCCGCGGCCTTTCAAGCGTTAGACGTCACCGTCCCACCGCGCGCGGACGCTGCCGACGTCGCTGTCCTGACCGCCGAACTCGCAGCCGCCGAGGCGAAGGTCCGGCTCGCTGAAACCGGCAATATCGCCGATCCGAGCGCGCGCGTCGGCCTGCGGCACTTCGGCGACGGCAACGACCTGGCAGTCATGGTCGGCGGCTCGATCCCGCTCGGGAGCAAAGGCGCCAACCGTGGCAATGTCGTCCGCGCCCAGGCCGACCAGCGCGCCATCGCGGCGGACATGGCCGTGGCGCGGGTCGAGATCGAGCGCGAGATCGACCGGATCCTGGCCGATCGCGGGCTGATTGCCGCCGAAATCAAGCGCATCGATGCCGAAGTCCTGCCGAGCGCGACGCGGGCGGTGCGGTTGATCCGCGACGGGCTGGTGCGCGGCGGCACCGCCTTCACCTTCCTCGAATACAGCCAGGCGCAAACGGCATTGAGCGATGTCCGCTCGCGCCGCGTCGAATTGCTCCGGCGCTTTCACCTGCTCGGTGTGCGGCTCGACCGGCTGATCGGTCGCCATACGCCCCTTCTTGCCCAAATGGAGACGATCCGATGACCAAATATCTGTACGGGGCGGCATCGGTCATCGCCCTGGCCATGCTCGCCGCATGCGGCGACAGCGCGGGGAAAAAGGAGGCCAGCGGTGAAGCCGCGACGGCGGCGGGCGAATATGAGCGCGGCCCGCATCGCGGGCGGATGCTCCGCAGCGGCAATTTCGCGCTCGAGATCACCATTTTCGAAGATGGGGTCGAGCCCGAGTTTCGCGTCTATGCCTTTCGCGACGACAAGCCAATCAAGCCATCCGACGTGAAACTCACGGTCGAGCTCGGTCGCCTCGGCGGCAAGGTCGACCGGTTCAGCTTCACCCCGCAGGAGGATTTTCTGCGCGGCAGCGGCGTCGTCGCCGAGCCGCACAGTTTCGACGTTCGCGTGGCCGCATCGGAAGCGGGGAGGAACCACAAATGGGCCTATCAATCCTATGAAGGCCGGACCGTCATCGACGCCGAGGCGGCGAAGGCCGGCGGCGTCACGACCGAGGCGGCAGGACCTGCGACGGTCAGCGACCTCATCGACATGGGGGGACGGATCGAGATCACCCCCGAAGGCAAGGCCGAAGTTCGTGCCCGCCTTCCCGGCCTCATCGTGTCGCTGAACGGCAAGCTCGGCCAGCAGGTGTCGCGCGGCCAGGTGCTGGCGCGCGTCGAATCGAGCCATTCGCTGCAAATCTACACGGTGACGGCGCCGATCAGCGGCACGATCATCGAGAAGAATGTCAATGTCGGCGACACCACCGGGGACCGCGCGCTGTTCACGATCGCCGACCCGACCAAGCTCCACGCCGAATTCTTTGTCTATCCGCGCGACGCCGAACGGGTGCGGGTCGGCCAATCGGTCAATCTCAAGAGCCTGTCGGGTGAAGGACGCTTTCAGGGCGCGGTCGAGGCGGTCCTGCCGACGGCCGACGTCGCGAGCCAGACCATGATGGCGCATGTCCATCTGCCACCCGCCGCGTCGCGCGAATTCCGGCCCGGCATGGGGGTGGAGGGCAGCTTTGCTGTCGCGCAGGCCAATGTCCCGCTCGCGGTGCGGACGAAGGCAATCCAGCGCTTCCGCGACTTCGAAGTCGTCTTTGCCAAGGTCGGCAACACCTATGAGGTGCGGATGCTGGAGATCGGGCGGCGCACGCCCGAATGGACCGAGGTGCTCGGCGGGCTCGCGCCCGGCGACGTCTATGTCGTCGATGGCGCCTTCCTGATCCGCGCCGACATCGAAAAGTCGGGGGCCAGCCATGACCATTGACACCTCCCCACCGCCGGCCGGGACGCACATGCTCGAACGGCTGATCGCCGGGGCAATCCAGTTCCGTTGGGCCGTCCTTTCGATCGTCCTGCTCCTTTGCGCAATCGGCGTCTGGAGTTTCCAGCGGCTGCCTATCGATGCGACCCCCGACATCACCAACGTCCAGGTCCAGATCAATTCGTCGGCGCCGGGCTTTTCACCGCTCGAGGCCGAACAGCGTGTGACCTATCCGGTCGAGACCGCGATCGCTGGTCTGCCGGGGCTCAAATATACCCGCTCGATCTCGCGCTACGGCCTCAGCCAGGTCACCGTCGTGTTCGAGGACGGCACGAGCATCTACTTCGCGCGTCAGCTGATCAACGAACGTCTCCAGACCGCGCGCGAGCAGCTCCCGCCCGGCGTGTCGCCCGAAATGGGACCGATCGCGACCGGGCTCGGCGAGATTTTCATGTACACGCTGGAGGCCGAGCCGGGCGCGAAAAAGCCCGACGGCAGCGCGTACACGCCCGAAGATCTGCGCACGCTGCAGGATTGGGTCATCCGGCCGCAGCTGCGCAACACCCCGGGGGTGACCGAGGTCAACAGCATCGGCGGCTATGAGCGCCAATATCATGTGACGCCCATCCCCGCCCGGCTGTCGGCCTATGGCCTCACGCTCGACGATGTCGTGCAGGCGCTCAATCGCAACAACGACAATCGCGGCGCGGGCTATGTCGAACGCTATGGCGAGCAATATCTGGTTCGCACGCCGGGGCAGGCCTCGGGCATCGACGACCTGAACTCGATCATCGTCAGCAACCGCAACGGCATTCCGATCCGCGTCGCCGATGTTGCCGATATCGGCCTTGGCGAAGAGCTTCGCACCGGCGCCGCTACCGAGAATGGCAAGGAAGTCGTGCTCGCCACCGTTTTGATGCTGGCGGGCGAGAACAGCCGGGTCGTTGCGCGGGCCGCGGCCGAGCGGCTCGAGGTTGCCGCCAAGGCGCTGCCCCCCGGCGTTAAGGCCGTGCCGATCTACGACCGGACCGACCTTGTCGAACGTGCGGTCTGGACCGTCGAGAAGAATCTTCTCGAAGGCGCCTTGCTCGTCATCTTCGTGCTGTTCCTACTGCTCGGCAACGTCCGGGCGGCGCTGATCACCGCGGCGGTCATCCCGATCACGATGCTGATGACGATCACCGGCATGGTGCGCGGCGGGGTATCGGGCAATCTGATGAGCCTCGGCGCGCTCGACTTCGGCCTGATCGTCGACGGCGCGGTCATCATCGTCGAGAATTGCCTCAGGCGTTTCGGCGAAGCGCAGCATCAGCTCGGGCGGCTGCTCGATCGGAATGAACGCTTCAAGCTCGCCGCAACGGCCACATCGGAGGTCATCCGCCCGTCGCTCTTCGGGATGCTGATCATCGCGCTCGTCTATGTGCCGATCTTCGCGCTCACCGGCGTCGAGGGCAAGATGTTCCATCCGATGGCGATCACCGTCGTGATGGCGCTGACCGCGGCGCTGATCCTCTCGCTGACCTTCGTGCCGGCAGCAATTGCGCTGTTCGTGACGGGCAAGGTCGAGGAGAAGGAAAGTCGGCTGATGCTCTGGGCCCGCAAGGCTTATGCCCCGGCGCTCGACAAGGCGATCCGCCTTCGCACGGCCTTCATTGCCGTGGCCGTCGGCCTCGTTCTCGTCTCGGGCTTCGCGGCGAGCCGGATGGGCTCGGAGTTCGTCCCCAATCTCGATGAGGGCGATATCGCGCTTCATGCGCTTCGTATCCCGGGCACCAGCCTTTCTCAGGCTGTGCAGATGCAGACGGCGCTCGAGGCGCGGATCAAGCAGTTTCCCGAGGTCGAACGGGTGGTGGCGAAGATCGGCACGGCGGAAGTCGCGACCGATCCGATGCCGCCTTCGGTCGCCGATACCTTCGTCATGCTCAAGGACCGCAAGGACTGGCCCGATCCCCGAAAACCCAAGACCGAACTCGTCCGCGAGATGCAGGCGGCGGTAGCCAAGATTCCCGGGAATAATTATGAGTTCACCCAGCCGATCCAGATGCGGTTCAACGAACTGCTTTCCGGCGTGCGAGCCGACGTCGCCATCAAGGTCTTCGGCGACGATCTCGACGCGCTGCTCGAAGTCGGCAAGCAGATCGAGAGCGTCACGTCGGGGATCGACGGCGCGCAGGATGTCAGCGTCGAACAGGTCACCGGCCTGCCGGTGCTGCAGATCACGCCCGACCGCGCCGCGCTGGCGCGTTTCGGGCTCAACGTCGGCGATGTCCAGAATGTCGTCGGCGTCTCGATCGGCGGGATCGAGGCGGGGCAGATCTTCGAAGGCGACCGGCGTTTCCCGATCATCGTGCGATTGCCCGAGGCGATGCGCGAGCGGGTCGACGAGATCGGCCGCCTGCGCATCCCGCTGCCCGCGATCGGGCCGTCGGCCGATGTGACGATGGGCGGCGCGCCCGAGGCCGGACTGCGCGGGTTCGTGCCGCTCGCCGACGTCGCGAAGGTCGAGGTCGTCATTGGACCGAACCAGATCAGCCGCGAGGATGGCAAGCGCCGCGTCGTGGTGACCGCCAATGTGCGCGGCCGCGATCTTGGTTCCTTCATCGATGAGCTCAGAACCAAGGTCGATGCCGAGGTCGAGGTCCCGACGGGCTATTGGATCAGCTATGGCGGCACCTTCGAGCAGCTGATCTCGGCGGCAAAACGGCTCCAGCTTGTGGTGCCGGCCGCGCTGCTGCTGATCTTCGGGCTGCTCTATGCGCTGTTCCGCTCGGGCAAGGATGCCGCGATCGTCTTCTCGGGGGTGCCGCTCGCGCTCACCGGGGGCGTCGCGGCGCTCCTCATCCGCAGCATGCCGCTGTCGATCTCGGCGGGGGTCGGGTTCATCGCCCTGTCGGGCGTCGCAGTGCTCAACGGCGTCGTGATGTTGAGCTTCATCCGCCAGCTGCGCGAAAGCGGTGCAGGCCTTGAAGACGCGATCCGCGAGGGCGCGCTGACCCGATTGCGGCCGGTGCTGATGACCGCGCTGGTTGCAAGCCTCGGCTTTGTCCCGATGGCGTTCAACGTCGGGGCGGGCGCCGAGGTGCAACGGCCGCTGGCGACGGTGGTGATCGGCGGGATCATCAGTTCGACGATCCTGACCCTGCTCATACTGCCGGCGCTCTATCGGCTCGTCCATAGACGTGCGGCCAAGACGGACGCCTCCCCGCCGGCCGAGGCCGCCGCGCCGCAACCGGTCTGACCCTCATGCCCCGCGCGCTGCCCGGCGCGCGGGGCCATAGCCATTTCAGGAGTTTATCGCATGTTCACACGCACGATCGCCCCGCCCGGGGCGGCTATCCGAAGACTTATGCTCGCCGCAGCCTTGCTACTGCTCGCCCTCGCGGCGGGCGCCGATGCCTGGGCGCATGGTGTCGCGGAGGGCGACAAGGGCTATATCCAGGAAAGCGGCGGCGTCCTGTTCTGGCCCTTCGTCTATCTCGGCGCCAAGCATATGGTCACCGGCTACGATCATCTGCTGTTCCTGTTCGGTGTCATCTTCTTCCTCTACCGGATGAAGGACATCGGCCTGTATGTGACGCTGTTCGCGATCGGCCATTCCACGACGATGCTGTTCGGCGTCCTCACCGGCATCAGCGCCAGCGCCTATCTCATCGACGCGATCATCGGCCTGTCGGTCGTCTACAAGGCGCTCGACAATCTGGGCGCCTATCAGCGCTGGTTCGGGTTCCAGCCGAACACCAAGGCAGCCACCCTGATCTTCGGTTTCTTCCACGGTTTCGGCCTGGCGACCAAGATCCTCGAATTCGAGATCGCGAAGGAGGGGCTGATCGAAACGGTAATCGGGGTCGAGATCGGGCAGCTGCTCGCGCTCGCCGCCATCCTCATCGTCATGGGATATTGGCGCCGGACCCCCAGCTTCATGCGCCATGCCTTCGCCGCCAATGTGCTGCTGATGACCGCGGGCTTCGTCCTCGTCGGCTACCAGCTTGCCGGTTTCGCCATCAGCTAATCCAAAGGAAATCCGCCATGTTCAACAGTCAAAAGCCCCGCCTTGAAGACCTGCCGACCACCGGCCAGCTCCTGCGCGCGACCGCCATCGCCGCCGCCGCTGCCGCCGCGATCCTCGTTACGGTCGTCCTTCCCAGCGAATATGCGATCGACCCGACGGGGGTCGGGCGCCAGCTCGGCCTGACCGATATGGGCGAGATCAAGGCTCAGCTTGCCGAAGAAGCCGCTGCGGACGCCGCGATGGGCGCTGCCGCCGCCCCTCCCGCGGCCAAAGCAGCCGCCACCGCCGCTCCAGCAACCAGCGCGGCGCTGCGGTCCGACACGACCAAGGTCACCCTCGCTCCAGGCCAGGGCGCCGAGATCAAGGCGACGATGGCCAAGGACGCAAAGCTCGCCTTCACCTGGTCGGTCGAGGGCGGACGCGTCAATTTCGACACCCATGCCGACGCCCCCGGGGTCGCCTATCATGGCTATGGCAAGGGCAAGGAATCGAACGGCGAGACCGGCGAGCTTGTCGCGGCTTTCGATGGCAAACATGGCTGGTTCTGGCGCAACCGCTCGGGCGCGCCGGTGACCATCACGCTGCGCACCGAAGGAGGCTATACGGATATTCGCCGGGTGGTGTGAAGCGGCCGCATCCGGTCGGTGGTGTCCGGCCCGGTCTTGCGATCGGGCCGGAGACGGATAAACAAATGGTCCCGCTCGCGGAGTTAAGCCGATGCTCGCCGTTCTCGCCAACCGGACCTATCGCCATCTTTTCCTGGCTCAGATTATCGCGCTCGTGGGCACCGGCCTTGCGACCGTCGCGCTGGGTCTCCTGGCGTTCGAGATTGCGGGCGCCGATGCCGGCGCCGTCCTTGGCACTGCGATGGCGATCAAGATGGTCGCCTATATCGGCGTTGCGCCGGTCGTTGGCGCCTATGCCAACCAGCTGCCGCGCAAGGCTTTCCTCGTCGCGATGGATGTGGTGCGCGGCCTTGTCGCGCTCACCCTCCCCTTCGTCGACCAGGTCTGGCAGATATATCTGCTGATCTTCATTCTCCAGTCGGCCTCGGCCGGCTTCACGCCGACCTTCCAGGCGACGATCCCCGACGTCCTTCCCGAAGAGAAGGATTATACCAGGGCGCTCTCGCTGTCGCGGCTTGCCTATGACATGGAGAGCCTCGCGAGCCCGGTGCTGGCGGCCGCTTTGCTCGGGATCATGAATTTCCATTGGCTCTTCTCGGGCACCGCCATCGGTTTCGCCTGCTCGGCGCTGCTCGTCCTGTCGGTCGTGCTGCCGCGCACGTCCGCCACCGCCCCGAGCGGCGGCATCTACGACAAGACCACCCGCGGAACGCGTAGGTATCTGAAGACACCGCGGCTGCGCGGCCTGCTGGCAGTCACGCTGGCGGCCGCGGCGGCGAGCGCGATGGTCATCGTCAACACCCCGGTTCTCGTGCGCGGCGCGCTGGGCCTTGGCCAAAGCGAGGTCGCAATCACGCTCGCGGCGTTCGGCGGCGGTTCGATGATCTCGGCGCTTTTGCTGCCGCGCCTCCTTGACCGCCTCGCCGACCGCAGCATCATGATCGCGGCGGCGCTGTTCATGACGGCGGTACTCGCGGTACTGGCGGTTTCCTGGTCGCTGACCGACGCACCGCGGCACTGGCCGATCGTCCTTGCCGGCTGGTTTGCGCTCGGCCTCAGCTATGCCGCGAGCATCACGCCCGGCGGACGACTGCTGCGCCGATCGTCGAGCAGCGAGGATCGGCCCGCGCTGTTCGCGGCGCAGTTCGCGCTCAGCCATGTCTGCTGGCTCCTCGCCTATCCGCTCGCCGGACAGGTCGGCGCGCGCGCCGGCATGGGCGCTGCACTGGGCGCCAGCGCGGTCTTGGCCTTGGTAGGCGCGCTCATCGCGATCGCGATCTGGCCGCGCGAGGATCCCGACATCGTTGCGCACCGCCATGATGATCTGCCCGCGAACCATCCGCACCTCGCCGAGGGCCATACCGAAGGCGAGGTTCGCCACGCCTTTGTGATCGACGATCTCCATGCGGCCTGGCCGCGGCGATAGCGAAAGAGGTCGGAGCAGCGTTTTGTCGCCAGACCAGAAGATTCTGGCTTGGTGTGGCCGGTTTCAGCGCCGGCGGCGTTCCTTCGCGAAGCCGCGATCGGTCGCTATGAAGCGCTCGATCATGGGCACCGCGATCTTCTCGGGCGGCAAGGGCTCGGCAAGGCCCGTCGCCGCTGCATGAACCTTGGCATATTCGACGAGGTCGCGGTGGAGGCGCTGCAGCAATTCAAGGCCGAGCTTTACCGGCTTGTCGTCGGCAATCGCACCGAGCCTGAGCTTGCTCATAGCGTATCTCCCAACGCTGGTCCGAGAATGAGATCGCGGGTCACGAGGACGCGTAGCGCGAAGCCCGGGCGGATCGTGAGCGTGGGCGGCACAGCCATCTGCCGCTCGACGAGGCGCCGCCCCGACTGGTTGATCGTATCCTGCGATCCGTCGCGCAGCGCCCGCACGAGCGCGTCGTCGCCGGCCGAACCCAGTTCGGCGCCGACGCCAAGCAAGGTCGAGATCAGGGCCGCGCGCAGCATCGAGCCCCAATGATGATCGGTGCGATCGGACAGGCCGGCCGTTCCGCCGGCATCGGCGCCCGGCTGGCGGTCGAGCCGGATCGACCGGCCGCCGGGCAGGATCAGCCGATCCCAAGCGAGCAACACCCGTTCCTGACCCGTGGCGACCTCGCTGTCATATTCGCCGATCAGCCGCGCGCCCTGCGGAATGAGCAGGATGCGCCCGGTCGGGCTGTCATAGACATTCTGCGTGACCTGTGCGGTGACCTGCCCGGGTAGGTCGGACCGGATCCCGGTGATCAGCGCCGCCGGGATGAGGCTTCCGGCCTGGAGCACATAGGGCGAGGAGGGCGCCCGCACGCGCTCGGCGCTTTCAAAAGGCTTGCCGGAACCCCCTTCAAGAAAGCCGCGCCGCGCCGCCGCCAAAGATTGGGGAACAGCGTCGGGCGCTGGCACACCCGCGACCGGAAGTTCAAGCGCTCCGCGCAATCCGTCGGCGTCCGCCCCGGTCGCAGACCCTCCGCCGAGGAAGAGCCGACTCGCCGTGGCGGCCTCGCGCTCCTGCCGCGCCCGTTCGCGCGCCTCATCGACAGGCGAGCGCCCGCCCGCTGGCGAACTGCCCATCGGCGGCACCGGGATTGTCTCGCCGTTGCGCTGCGCCGAGACGATGGGTCGCCCGAGATCGCCGGGCAGCGGTGGCCCGAGCTTCGGCACTTTGCCATAATCGGCGAGTGCCCCCGTAACGACCTCGGCACGGTTCGCTCCATCGACAGAATAGAGATTTTCGGGCGTCTTCGGTGCCGAGGACTGCAAGGCGAAGAGCAGCGCGCCACCGATCGCGGTGCCGCCGACGGCGCCGATGATCGCGAGCGTTTTGCGCGACAGGCGCATGACGCTCGGCGGCTCGCCATGCAGCCGGAATGCGTCGCTATCCTGCATCGAGGCCGTGCGGTCGCTCTCGTCAGGCACTTCGGCCGCCGGCAGCGCCTGGTCCTCGGGAGCCATCACGACCGCCCCCGGCGGCGTGCCATTTCGCGCTCGATCCGAACGACGCGTGCCTGCTTGTCGGCGCCAAGGCGAAGCTCGCCGCGCTCGAACAGGCGGTCGACGATCATGTACCGCCCCCGCACCCGGCAATTGACCAGTTCAGCCTCGCCGACGGCGCCGAGAACGAACAGGGGCGGCATATCGCCGGTGGCGATATCCTCGCCAAACTCGATGAAGAGCTGACGGCTGTCGTCGAAAGCGCGCACGGGCCGCCACGCGGCCTTGTCGCCGGTGATCCGATAACGAAAGTTGAGCGAAGCGAGATCGATCGCCCCGGCGACGGGCGCGACCCTAGCCGCCTCGGCCTCGGCGGCTTGCAGGGCGATCAGCTCGTCGGCGGGATAGGTCCAGGATACCGAGGCCATATAGGCGGCAGCGGTCGCGCGCAGCTCGACATGGTAGGTTCTACGGTCGGTGTTGATGACGGGCTCGCTGTCCTTGGCCTTGCGGCCGTTGGGGATGATCGCGATCTGCGCGGTGACGTTGAGGGTGGCGAGGGTGCCTTCGAAGCTGCCGTCCGCCTTGACGGTGAGATTGGCGATGGCGGCCATGATTTGGACTCCTTGGGTTGATCGGGACTATCCCGATGACGCCCGCCCAACGGGCCGGGAGCCGCCGTCACCGGAGCGCAGCGAAGGGTGAACCCCTGATAAGGGGTTGACGGCACAAGGCGATCCGAGCCCGGTAGGAAGGCGACGAGAAGGGATGGACGACCGATCCAAGAGCCTGGCGGCTACCGCCTGCGAACGCGACGGCACGGGGACTGGTGGCATGTGATGGGGCTTCGCACTACAAGCACACCGAATCTGCTGCGGGGAGGCGCGAACGTCTGGACTCCAGGCTCGCCACCACGAATGTTGTGGAGACGCCGCTATGGGAAAATATGATGCGCTTGGAACATTTCTGAGACGGTGGAAGGTTCGCAACGATGTCGATGGCGTCGAACTCAGCTTCGCGCAGATCGAAGGCATCATCCGCGGCGTCCTGCCGCGCGGGGCAGCCGACGCGCAATGGTGGCGCGCGGACGATCAGCCGGCATCTCCGCATCGGCGGGCATGGCTCGACGCAGGATTCGAAGCGACGGCGGACCTATGCACGGAACGGGTGTATTTCCGGCGGCAGAAAAATGGTCTCCGCCGCGTGGATTGATGGCCGGTCTCCCTGGAACAGGATGATAGCTGCCCGTTACCCCAAGATTTGGTCGGCCTGCGATCCGACCAGCATCGGCCTCATACAGATCGGGATAGCGACGCAGCGAGCCGAAGAGGCGCGCCTCGAAAGCACCCCCTCCACTTCGGCGGCTGCATGGCGCCGGGCGACATGAACATCAAACGCCGGCGGCGCTCAGGAGAGCGGTCGCGCTCCGGACGAGCATATAGGCCGCGACGACGAAAATGAGGCCCGCGAAGATCGCCGTCAAGCCGCCCCGGCTCGAGAGCGTCCGCGCCGCCCGCGTCCCGGCGACGCCCCCGAACAGCCCGCCAGCGATGAAAATCCCAGCGAGCCGCCAATCGACCAACCCCGACGCGGCATAGCTCAACGCGGTGGTGAGTCCGAAGGCGGTGACCGCGACGACCGGAATCGCCTTCAGGTCGTCATTTTCGTCGACGCGATCAACCCGGGTACGATCAGGAAGCCGCCTCCGATGCCGAAGAAGCCTGAAAATCCGCCGGTCCCAAGGCCATAGCCGAGCACCTTGGGTGCGTTGTGTCGATTGCAGGCGGCGCCTTCGATCCCGGGATTGTTCCGTCCGCGCAGCATCAGCACGCCGACGACAAGCATCAGCAGCGCGAACAAGAAGAGCAATTTCTGCCCGTCGATCGCCTTGCCGACCGTCGAGCCCGCGAGAGCGCCCACGATACCGCTGCCCGCATAGAGGAAACCGCAGCGCCATTTGACCGTCCCGGCGCGCGTGCTGCGCGAGGTCCCGACGCGGCGTTGGCGGCGACCGCGAGCGCACTCGTTCCGATCGCGACATGCGGGCTCGCGACGCCGACGAGATAGACCATCAGCGGCACCGCGAGAATCGACCCGCCGCCACCGATGAGTCCGAGGGTGAAGCCGACGATCCCGCCCGACAGAGCGCCCAGCAGATACTGGATCGTGTCGAGCGTCACCCGCCCTCGCCGATCCGGGCGGGCGCCGCGAGCCACTCGCGGCCGCGCAGCATGCCGTGCCAGTAGAGCGGCGGCAGGATCTTCGCCTTGAGCAGCCAAGAGAGTCGCGAAGGCCGCGTGCCATCGATCAGCCATTTGGGGAAGGTCGGCAGCAATTTACCGCCGTAGCCGAATTCGGCCAGAACGATCCGCCCCGCCTCAACGGTGAGCGGGCAACTGCCATAGCCGTCATAGGCCGCCACCGGCGGCGCGCCGTCGAGCGTCGCAAGCGCGTTAAGCGCGACGACGGGCGCCTGCTTTCGCGCCGCCGCCGCGGTCTTCGCGTTGGTGGTCGCCGCGACATCACCCAGCGCGAAGACATTGGCGTAGACGGAATGCCGCAGCGTCGCCTCATCGACCGCGACAAAACCCGAGGGTGCCGCGAGCGGGCTCGATGCGATGAAATCGGGCGCGACCTGTGGCGGCACGACATGGATCATGTCGAAACGCTCCTCGACGCGGCGTAACCGTGTCGCCGCGGCTTCTGCTCGAACGGTCGCAGACCTTCGCCGCGGCCGTCGACCGCGACCAGCTTCGATTCAAAATTCAGATGCGCGTCGTAGCGCTGCACATACTCCATCAGCGCGGGCACATAAGCGGGAACACCGAACAGCACCGCACCGGCGGTGTGGAACTGCACGTCGATGCTGGGCAAGACGCCCGATTTCTCCCAGCGGGTGCACGAGAGGTACATCGCCTTTTGCGGCGCGCCCGCGCACTTGATCGGCATCGGCGGCTGGGTGAACAGCGCACGGCCGCCGCGTAGCGCGTCGACGAGCTGGCGAGTATAGGGCGCAAGATCAAAGCCGTAGTTCGAGGTCACGCCGTCCGAGCCGAGCGCCGCAGCGGAGACCCTGGAATCGCGTCCCAGTCGAGCTTGAGCCCCGGACAGACGACCAGCGCGCGGTAACCGATCACGCGCCCGTCGGCGAGCGTCACCCGGTCGCTAGCGGGGTCGAAGGACGCAGCCGCGCCGCGGACCCACTCTGCACCGTCGGGGATCAGACCCGCCTCACCGCGCCGCGTCTCCTCGGCCGCGAAGATGCCGCCGCCGACCATCGTCCATCCGGGCTGGTAAAAATGATCCTCGCTCGGTTCGACGATCGCGAGCGACACGCCCGGACGGCGGCGCAATATGCTCGCGGCGGTCGCAATCCCCGCGCTGCCGCCGCCGATCACGACGATGTCGTAGCGCGCGACGGCGCCATCGACACCGCGCGCGGCGGCCATTTCGGCCAGTTGCTCGGAGCGAGCGCCCGACCGGCAATAGGCAAGCACGGGTGCCGGAAGGTCGGCAAGCGCACGCGCCATCGCGGCGGCATCGCCTTCGTCTATCGTTCCCGATACGACCGGAATATGCACGAAACGAAGGCCATGCGCCTCGGCCGCTGCCGCGACCGTCGAAGCCGGTGGCTGGCCCGGCTCCTCGCCATCGGGGCGATTGCAAACGATCGCGCGAAAACCCGACGCGGCGATCGCGGCAACGTCCGTCGGAGCGATCTGCGGCGACACGCTAAGGGCCGGGGTCAGGGTTCTGATGGTCATAATCTCTCCGTTCGTAAGGGTCGCTGGCGCTCAAAGCCGGTCGATCGGGATCTTGAGATAGGCGACGCCATTGTCCTCTGCGGGCGGGAGCCGTCCCTGCGCGCATGTTGACCTGCACCGACAGGCAACAGCAGCGCGCGGCATCGAAAGCCCGGCGTCGCGCGCCCGACGTCGTGCGACGAACTCCTCCTCGGTAATGCCGTCGCGCGCGTGGACGTTGGCGCTGCGCTGCTCGGCGACGGTCGCCTCCCAGCGATGTTCGGTCCGTCCGGCGGTCAAATAGTCGTGGCAAAGGAAGAGCGGCGTATCGCCAGGGAGCTCGAGGATGCGGCGGAGCGAGCGAAACAATTGCGCCGCATCGCCGCCGGGGAAATCTGCTCGCGCCGAGCCGTAATCGGGCATAAACATCGTATCGCCAACGAAGACGACGTCGCCGATCGCATAGGCGACGCACGCCGGCGTGTGACCAGGGACATGGAGCACCGTGACCGGCAATTCGCCGATCGCAAAATGCTCACCGTCGGACCAGAGGTGGCCGAAATCCGAGCCATCGCGGCGAAACTCGGGTCCGGCGTTGAAGATGTCGCCGAACACCGCCTGGACGTCGCGGATATGTTCGCCGATCGCAATCGTCCCGCCGAGGCTCTCCGCGAGCTGGGGCGCCGCCGAGAGATGATCGGCGTGCGCGTGGGTTTCGAGCAGCCAGTCGATGCCGATGCCCGCATCGCGCACATGGGCGATGATCGCCTCGGCCGACGCGGTCGACGTCCGCCCCGAGGCGGCGTCATAATCAAGGACGCTGTCGATCACCGCCCCGCGCATTGTGGCGGGGTCGTGGACGACATAGCTGATCGTCGAGGTGGTCGGATCGAAGAAGGCGCGCACCGCAGCCGCACCTTTCGGCGCGGCGAGCAATTGCGCCCGTGCCGCAGCCAGTGCCGCATCGTCTCCGGGAGCGGTCATGCGGCAATCGGACCGAGATGTGGGCGCGCCGGATCGCAGCGCCGGAAATGCGCGGTGAAGTCGGCGATCGCGCTAACGAGCCATTCCGAGAAGCGCGCACCCGCCTCGGCGGAGGCGAGCGTGGGATCGCCCTGACCGACCCCGTTCGAGGCAACTTCGGTAACGTCGAGCGGAAATGCCACCTCGAACTCGCCGAACGTCGCGCCTGCAAACTGACTGGTTGTGGGGAGGCCGAAGGCGCTCGACCGCATCGCCGGCCGCGCCGCGCCCATCCGCATCAGCTCGGGGGTCAAATGCAGTCCTACCGAGGTGACCGGATCTGCGCCATGCCCGCGCGCCCGCGCGCTGGCAGTGCCATGCACCTGCTCCCAGAGGCTATCGGGGATCATTCGCCACAGGTTGAGCGAGGCGATCATGATACCGCGCTCGCGGCGAAGCTTTTGCGCGACCTGCGCGATCAGCGGCGCGTTGGTCGAATGGCCGTTGCAGATGATGATATGGCTGAGGCCATGGTCGAGGAAGGCGATGACCATATCCTCGAGCAGCATCGTGAAGGTCGCCGCGCGGAGCTGGACCCCACCCGCCGCGCCGCGGAAGAAATCGGCATGGCCGAAGGGGAGTACCGGGGCGCAGATTGCGCCCGCGCGCTCGGCGGCGGCGAGCGCAAGCCGTTCGGCAAGCACATAATCGCCCATCGGCGCGTGCGGCCCCTGCTGTTCCTGGCTACCTAGCGGGAGCAGGATCGTCGGATTGTCGGAAAGCCGCGCCTGGAACTCGGGCCAGCTCAGATCCTGGAGCGCGTGCGCGCGCTTCGCAGGCGCAGGCGCCGCGTCCCGCTTAGCGGCCGTGCCGACTTCAACGCTGGCCATGACCCGCACCCAGATAGATGGCATTGAACAGGAGCTTGAACGCACCGTGCGTCTGCGCGCGCAGCGCGACCTCCGGGCCGATCAGGATGACGCGGCCCTTGCCGCGGTCGACCTCGACGATGGCCGCAGCGCCGTCGAGTCTTTCGAGACCATGCGCCCAGCCGCTCTTGAGCTTCGGCACACCGGCAAAACGCACCGGGACCTGGACGCCTGCGGCGCCCGGCTTGAGTTTCCACACCGGACTATCGTCGAAGAAGAGATCGACCTTGTCGGACATCCCATAAGCGAAGGCCGACGACTGATCGACCGACGCCTCGACCAGCGCGCCCGGCACATAGAATTTGCTGCGCGGCGGACGCGCAGTCTTGCCGTCCACCGTCTCGGCGACCGCATCCTCGACCGGCAGGTCCATCGCCTGCGCAAGTGCCTGGGCCGAGCCGCCCATCGCGATCAGCGAGCCGCCCGCATCGACGAACGCCTTCAAGGCCGGGATGGTCTTTTCGGCGCTCACCGAACCGAGCCAGCGACGATATTCCGTCGGGATTTCCTCGGCTTTGGGCTGCTTGTCGTCGCCGCGCCCGCGGAACATGCCGTCGCCGCTCGCGCGCGCCGCCTGCGGCTGGAAAGCGGCGTGCGGCATGATGATCACGTCGAAATCCTTGCGGAGCTTGCCGGCGTCGAGCTGCTGCGGATAGACGATGGTGAAGGGAAACTCGTGCTGATCGAAGATCCAGCGCATCCAGCCCGTCGGCATCAGCCCGCCATAGATATCGACGAGCGCGATGCGTGGCCGCTTCATCGTGGTGCGCTCGCCCGCGGGCGCGGCGGCCGCACGCTCGACGTCGAGCCCGAGTTCGGCGGCGCTCGCCTCGACGATGCGCGTCGCCGCAGCGCTCGCCGGCACCCAAAGCGCGCCCGGCTCGGCGCCGGCACCCGCGACCGCAACCGGCTGCGACAGCCAGGAGACCGGCTGGCCGGCCTTCAACAGGCGGTTCGAGAGGATGAAGCTGTTGTTCGCCCCGTGTCCGACGAGATAGCCCGCCTTGCCTTCGCCGACGATGCGCCCGGGGCGATTGGCGAGGATGGTCGAGACCCGTTCCGACGGCACGTCGAGCGCATCGAGAACGCGTTCGAAGCTCACGCCCATCTGGAAAGCGGGCGTATAGCCCGTCGCGTCGGCAGGCGGGATAGGCGGACCGCCCGGATATTCGAAATTCTCCGGATAATCCTGCGGCTCGAACATATCGCGGATGTGCGGACGATACGCCTGCGCGGCACGCACGAAATAGGTGCCCGCGGGATATTGCTTGCCGTTCGCGGCGAAGGGCGCGCTGGCGCGGTCGATATCGACCCCAAGCTTGATCAGCGCGTTGAGAAAGCGGATCGCGGTCGGATAGTCGCGCTGGCCGGGATCGATGACATAGGCGCGCGCATCACGGTTCGCCGGATTCTTCATGACCGCATCGTAAAAGCGCGGATCGATCGAGCTGCTGCCGCGCGTCCGTGTCGCGACGGGTTTGGCGCCGGTCGCTGCCGAGGCGGCGTGCATCTCGGCGATCCGCGTCGGGGTCATCGTCCAGCTATCCTCGCTGCCGCGCGCGATGCTGTTCGCGCCCATGCGATAGATGTTGAAGAGCAGCTTCTCGCGGTTCGCGGCGGCATAGCTCAGCACCGCGCGGTTGATCGTCATGCTATAATCGAGCGACTGACCGATATGCCATTTCTGCGGCGCGATCGGCGCGGGCTGGTTGTTACCGGGAAGCTGGCGTTCGGGAACGAGTTCGATGTCGATCGGCACCGGCTTGCCGATCGTTTCGGTGAGAATGCCGATCGCATTGTGGAAATAGGAGATCGAGCGAAGATTGCCATTATACCAGGTGTCGTAATGCGCCCCGTCGCGCGACGTACCGCCGCGCTTGCCATCGGCGAGCAGCCGCGACTGCATCGCCGCGCCCACCTCTTCGAGGCTCGTCATCACGAGCGGGTCGAAGTTGAAGTTGAAGGGGTCGCGGAACGGCGGAATAAAGACGACGGTGCCCGCAGGGCCGGTCTGATGCTGGTTGAGCACGACTTGCGGCCGCCAGTCGCGGAACAGTACGCGGGTTATATTCTGCGTCTCGGGCATCTCGGCCATGTAGAAGTCGCGATTGTTATCGTGGCCGACATAGGGGTGGTAGAGCTTGGGCAAGCTCTCGAAGCCCGCCTCGCGCTTCGCCGGATCCTTGATCCGCATATACCAATTGGCGACCAGTTCCTGGCCGTCGGGATTGTTCGCGACGAACAGGATGATGACATTGTCGCGGATGCGCTTCGCCTCGGCGTCGTTGCTGTTCACCAGGTCATAGACCTGCTGGATGATCGCCGAATGGGTGAGCGTCTCGCTCGCATGAATGCCGCCATCGACCCAGATCACCGCCTTGCCCTCGGCGGCGAGCGTGCGCGCCTGCTCGTCGGTCAGCCCTTCGGCGCGGCCGAGCCGCTCGGAAATATCCTTATACTTGTCGAGCATCGCGAGATTTTCGGGCGAGGAAACGATCGCCATGAGCTGGCGACCATCCGACCGGCCGATGCCGATGTCGATGAGCTTGATGCGGTCGCTGACCTCGGCGAGCCGCTTCCAGTAGGTCGCGGTCTCGCTGTAGCTCGCGACATAGCGGTCCTCGCCCATATCGTGCCCGAGCACCTCCTTCGGTGTCGGGACCGGCCCGGCGATCGCGGCGCTCGTCGTCATCAGCCACGCGAAGGCGGCGGCGGCAGCCAGTCGTTTCATAAATCGGGACCCTCTTAGTTGGTAGTTGGCGGCTAGCGATCGAGCGCGGTGGCCTGATCGGGCGCTTTCAAGCGAAGCAGGAAGACGAGCGTCAGCGCGGCGGCCGACATGACGTAGAAGGCGGGCGAGGCGAGCGCGCCCGTCTGCTGGATGAGCAGGGTCGCGATGAAGGGCGCGAAGCCGCCGAACAGCATCACCGCGCCATTATAGCCGACCGATAGCGCCGAATAACGCACCCGCGTCGGGAGCAGCTCGCAGAGAAAGGTCGGCGCGCAGCCGCTGTAGAGGCCGCTCAGGATCGCCGCGGTGATCGCGGTCGCATAGATCGTCCAGGGCGCCTGGAAGGTCGCCATCGCATGGAAGAGCGGGAAGACGAGCAGGAGGAAGCCCGTCGCACTCGCGACCAGAAACGGCTTGCGGCCATAGCGATCGGAGAAATGCCCTGCGAGCGGGATGACCGCGATGTTGACCAGCGTTCCTGCGGTTATCGCGAGCAGCACCGTGCCGCGCTCGATGTGCAGAAGCTCGGTCGCATAGCTGATGAGGAAGGCGCCGAAGGTATAACCCGCGACGCACCAGATGATCGCGACGCCAAAGACATTGGCGACCGCGCCGCGGTGACTTGCAAGCACTTCGCGCATCGGGCTCACCGAGCGGTCCTCGCTCGCAGCGCGGTAGCGCGGCGTCTCGCGGACGCTTCGGCGCAGGTAGAAACCGACCGGCGCGACGAGAAAGCCGAGTAGGAACGGAATGCGCCAGCCCCATTCGACCATTTGCTGCTCGGTGAGGAGCGCGTTGAGCGCCAGCGACGTGCCGAGCGCCGAGAGGATCGCGAGGCTGGTGCTGAGCTGCTGGAGCGCGCCATAGAAGCCGCGCCGGTGCGGCGGCGCATATTCGACGAGGAAGGTCGTCGCGCCGCCCCACTCGCCACCCGCGGCGAAGCCCTGGAGGAGGCGGCAGACGACGAGCAGGATCGGCGCCGCGATCCCGATCGCGGTATAGGGCGGAATGAGCCCGGTCGCGCCGGTCGCGCCCGCCATGAGCAGCATGGTGAAGACCAGCGCGGTCTTGCGGCCGTGGAGATCGCCGAAATGACCGAGCACCATGCCGCCAACGGGACGCATGATGAAGCCGACACCATAGGTCGCGAAGCTCGACAGGATGATCGTCACCGGGTCGGCCTCGGGGAACATCGCATGCCCGATCTGGGCGGCGAAATAGCCGTAGATGATGAAATCGAAAAGCTCGAACCAGTTGCCGATCATCGCCGAGCCGAGCGCAGCGCGCCGTCTCGCGCCGCGTGGGTTCGATGCGCTCTTCTGCCGTGACAATCGCGTCCATCCCGGTCGTGTCCTAGCGCACAAAGGCTGACAGGCGGCGTGTCACTTCACGTCGGCCGGGGGCGAAGGTTTGGCGAGCGGCTGCGAGACATGACGCGGGGTTACGAGCTGGCGGCCTTCGATCAGCCACTGGCCGTCCTTGATGACATCCTCGACCTTCGCGAGGTCGTCGAGATTCTCGTCTGGCCGCCCATTCACGATGATGATGTCGGCGAGCTTGCCGGGTTCGATGCTGCCAAGCTCGTCGCCCATATCGAGGAGCTGCGCATTGACGATCGTCCCGGCCTTGAGCGCGTCGGTCACCAGACATAGCCGCCGCGCACAAACCATTTGAGCTCGGCAATATAGCTGTTCGGAACCATCAGGCTCGCATCGCCGATCGAGTCGGTGCCGATGCCCATCACGATCCCCGCCGCCTTCATTTTCTTGAACTCGTCGAAATTGCCCTGGCTGGTCATCGTGAAGCGGCGCGAGGTCGAGCCGTAGAAACCGCCGGCGCGGTCGAGCAGATTCTGGTAGACCTGCAGCGTCGGCACCGCGGCGATCTTCTTCTTCGCCATCTTGGCGATGGCGGCGTCCGAGCGCGGCAGCGGATGCTCGATCATGTCGATGCCCGCATCGACCGCCATCTCGGTGTAGATGGTCTCGCAGTCGCAGGTGACCTTGAGGCCGAGAAGATGGGCTTCCTCGATGGCGGCGCGAACCTCGTCGGGCGCGAAATGGCTCGCGATCTTGATGACGCTCGCGCCTTCCTTGAACGCCTTGCGCACCATGCCGCGCCACGCGTCGGGTCCATCGACCTCCTTGGCATAATCGGGACCGTGGCTCGGGATCGAGGGACGCTCGGTCGCATGGCCGCCGGTGCCGGTGATGATCCAGCCCGCGGCGAAGACGCGCGGCGCCGGGATCATCCCCGCCGCGCTCCATTCGCTGAGCAGGAAGGGCGCGTTGCTGACGCCGTTGAGGTCGCGCACCGAGGTGAAGCCGGACTCGAGGAAGTAGCGAAGATTGCGCTGGCCGCGCAGCGTCCCCGCCCCCTCGCTGCCCTGCTCGTCGAACGGCGAGGCGCGGTCGGGGTAGGTGACGTGCGTGTGCATGTCGATGAGACCCGGCATCACCGTCTTGCCCGCGGCATCGATGATCCGCGCGTCGGCGCCCCAGCCGGTCACATCGGGCGGCAGCACCGCCTTGATGCGATTGCCCTGGATGACGACGGTCGCGGGGCGGACGCCGCCACTCACCGCGTCGAAAAGGCGCCCGCCGCGAATGACGAGCTCGGGACCAGTCTCGGCAACGGGTTTGCGCGGAATACGGACGGGATCGTCGCTCGTCCGCGCATCCGGTGCGAGGAACGGACGGCGATCGTTGAGCTTGGGAACCGGGTCACCCGATGGCGACTGACCCGAAGCGGCCGGGACGGTGAAGGCCAGCAGAGCCGCTGCGACCGTCGCCCCGAGACAGGTCCTCGCAAGGGACGGCTGGAAGGACAGTTTCGCTTTCATGGCAGGCAGCGGCTCCTTTGAAGTGAGGGCGGGCACTTGATTCGGCCTGAAGGCCCCGCCCTCGTGGGTTAAGACGCAGCCGGGCGGGACGACCCCACCAGGCAATTTTCACTTCTTGCGATTTCTGCGCCATCGACAGCGGCAGCCATGCGCGCATGAGCGACGATATCGCGGTGGGTCGCGAACCAGGCGCCGCGTGCGCCGGCATGGCGCAGCAGCTCGTCGAGGATCCAGATGCGCGAGCGCGCCGCCGATGATGTGCGGATGGATGCGTGAGCTGGAACAGGCCGCCTCCGCTTCGCAGGCGGCGTCGAGCTCGCGCCTGAAGATCTCCAGCACGTCGGCCGGCGTGCGTGTATGCGGCCTGAGCCGAGGCGAAGCGGTGCATCGGCGAAGTAAGGCCGCGTCGTCGCGGATCCATTCGACGGGCAGCTCGGCAACGCCGGTCGCTTCGCCATCGAGGAGCAGTTCGTAGCAATCCTCGTCGGCCATGAGCGAGCTGTCATAGGCGAGCCCCATCTCGCGGATCGTGGCGAGCGTGCCCGGCCCGAAATCCCACGACGGTGTGCGGATGCCGACCGCGCGTTCGCCGCAGACCGCCTCGAGCGTGTCGGCCGAGCGCAGCATCAGGTCGCGTTCGGCGGCTCGTAGGGCAGCGCCGAGTTGCGTTCGTGGATCCAGCCGTGGATGCCCGATCTCGTGGCCCTCGGCGACCACGAGCCTGCTGTTCCTCGGGATGCAGCAGCGCGGCGACCGCCGGAACGAAGAAGCTCGCGGGAACCCCGTGGCGCCCGAGCAGGTCCAATATACGAGGTACGCCGACCCGCGCTGCCATATTCGCCCCAGCTCAGCCGCGAGATCGATCGCCCGCCATCGCGCAGTTCGTTGGTTTCATGATCGCTGTCGAACGAGATCGCGACCGCAAAGCCCTTGCCGTCTGGCCAGGATGCCGGGGCGAGCCGGCGCCCCGCGCGCACGCGATTCACGCGGTCGCGCCATTCGGCCTCTTCCCATTGCCAGGGCTCGCGTCCCGCCACGTCGGTCATAGTCCTTGCTCCTTCACCGGATACCGCCGTCGACGCTCAATATCTGGCCGGTCACGAACCCCGCCCAGTCCGACGCGAGGAACAGCGCCGCGCGCGCGATGTCGTCCGCGGTGCCGAGCCGGCGCATGGCGACGCCGCCGAGGATATCCGCCTGCCGCTCGGGGCCATAGGCGTCCCACTGGCGGCGCGTAGCCTCGCCGGTGAGCACGAGGCCCGGTGCGATGGCGTTGACCCGAATGCCCTGCGGTCCGAGCTCGTGCGCGAGCTGCCGTGTCAGCCCGAGAAGCCCGTGCTTCGCGGCGCAATAGGCCTGGATGCCGGTGAGCGAGGCGCGCAGCGACGCGCCCGAGCAGATGTTGACGATCGCGCCCGATCGCGCCGCCGCCATATGCCGGGTGGCGGCGCGCGACAGCGCCATCGCCGCGTTGAGATTGATGTCGAGCACCATATCCCAGTCGGCGTCGGACAGCGTCTCGAAGGGCTGGTGCTGCTGGCCGGCGACGCCGCCCGCATTGTTGACGAGGATATCGATGCCTCCCGCCTCGCCGGCGACCGCCTCGATCCAGCCTGCCGCCGCCGCGCGGTCGCGAAGATCGACCACGGTGCAGCCGATACCCGCGGCGACCAGCGGCTCGAAGCCCGACGGATCGAGGTCGCATCCATAGGCACGCGCGCCCTGCTCGCGAAAGGCCTTGGCGATCGCGACGCCAAAGGCCGAGCCGACGCCGCTGACGGCGACAGAGCGGCCCGCGAGATCAGGCAGCGAGGGCATCGGCGAGTTCCGTTAGATGGGCGTCGTCCTGGACCGCCGTGCCGCCCTCGATTCGGTGGATGAGCGCGATCAGTCCCGACAATGCGGGCGTCGCGATGCCGCGCGCGGCCGCGATGTCCGCGACCATGCCCAGCTGCGCATCGACCTCGGTCTTGCGGCGGTGAACGGCGAGGTCGCGCCAGACGCCCGAATGGGGCTTGGCGCCGCCGCGATAAAAATCGGCGATTGCGCGAATGCTCGCCGCGCTTTCGGGGGCGCGCGCTCGCGGTCCGAACGCCGCGGGGTCGAACCCGTTGAATCCGGCGGGCTCGACGCCTTCGGCGCGTGCCGTCCGGATCGCCTCTCCCGCGAGTTTGCGCCAAAGCGGCAGCAGTTCGGGGCGGTCGAGCGTTGCGGCGATGCCTGCCGTCGCGGTCGCCTCGCCGAGAGCAGCGCGGCATAAGCGAGCTTGCCCCAGATGAAGGCCCAGATGTCGGGGGTGGCGATCACATCGGGTTCGAAATCGCCGAGCAAGCGGAAGAGCTCGCCGAGGCGAACGGTCGTCCGTCCGTCCCATTCGCCGAGCGCCACCGCGCCGCGGTTGCCGAGCATGATCCTGCCGTCACCGGTCCGGTCGGCCCCGAAATTGACGAAGCCGATGACGAAGCGCTCGCGCCCGAGAACGTCGGCGGCGAGGCACGCCGCGAGGCCGTTCTGCAAGGTGAGCACGCAGCCGTCCTTGGCGAGATGCGGCTCGATCATCGCGGCTGCGGCAGCGGTGTGGTGCGCCTTGACGCACAGCATGACCTTGTCCCAGCGCCCCGCGAGTTCGTCCGGCAGCCAGGCGCGAACCGCGCCCGACCGCGTGCGCACCGGTCCTTCGACGACGAGACCGCGCGCGGGGTCGCGGAGCGCTTCTACATGGTCTTTGTCCATATCGACGAAGTCGACGCTGTGCCCGGCATCGACGAGTGCCGCACCGACCGCGCCGCCGACCGCTCCCGCACCGCAGATCAGAATGCGCCCGCTCATGACCCGCCGCGATTGTCGAGGCGCGCCGCGATGGCGGAGGCCGCGGCGCGCAGCGCGCGCGCGACCTCTTCTTCCTTGCCGACGAAGCGCGGCGAGATGCAGCCCGCGTTGACCGCGCCGACGACGCGGCCGTCGGTGAGCCGGATCGGGACCGCGGCGCCGGTGCCGCCAAGTGCATATTCCTCAGCGACGATCGAGATGCCGCTTCGCGCCGCCCTCGTCGATCCGCGCCTCGATCGCGGCGCGGTCGGTCAGGCTGCGCAGCGTGAGCGGCACCAACTCCATGCGATCGAGGAACGGCGCGCGCGCCTCTACCGGCATTTGCGCGAGGAGGACGCGGCCGATCGCGGTGCAATAGGCGGGCAATTCCTTCCCGAGGTCGATGTCGTATCGGATATTTTCGTGGGTCACCGCCTTGGCGAGGAGCCGCACCATCCCCTTTTCGGTGAGCGTGGCGAGAATTGCGGTTTCGCCGATCGTGTCGGCGAGCTCGCGCAGCACCGGCTCGGCCACCGCCACGAGCCGCGCCGCCTGACCGCCCCAGCCGAAGCCGCCGGTCCGGAAACTTTCGTTGAGCCGGTAGCGCTCGCCCTCGCCGCGAACCGCATAGCCGCGACCGGCGAGCGTGCGCAGCAGCATCAAGGTGCTGCTCTTGGGCGCGCCGAGCCGCTCGCACGCCTCGGCCAGCGACAGCCCGTCCTCGGCGCCCGCGAGCAGTTCGAGAAGGTCGAGGACGCGCGAGGCCGAGCGAACGCTATCGTTCATATATGTAAACCTGATTTGTCATGTTGAACGAGATGGCAGCAACGCCTATGAGTCGTCAAGCCCTTCGGCCGGGCATCGACTCAGCAGCAAGAAGGCCCATCATGACATCAGACGAACAAGCGGTCGCGACGCTCAGCCAGTGGCTCGCACTCGAAAGCCCCACCCACGACGCCGCCGCGATTAACGCGATGCAGGACATGATCCTCGAAGAGGTGACCAGCGAACCGATCCGAATCGAGCGTATCCCCGGACGCGACGGGCTCGGCGATTGCGCGGTGCTGCACGCCGGGCCGGACAATGACCGCCCCGGCATTCTCGTCATCACCCATGTCGACACCGTTCACCCGGTCGGCACGCTTGCGGGCGCGCTCCCGGTGCGCCGCGATGACGACCGGCTCTACGGACCCGGCGTCTATGCGCATGAAGGGCGGCATCTATCTGGCGCTGGTGGCGTTTGCCCACTGCCGCAGCGTCTCGGCGCCGCGATCGGGCGACCGATTCGCTTCCTCCTCTCGCCCGACGAGGAGATCGGCAGCCCGACCACACGCACGCTCGTCGAAGGCCTCGGTCGCCGGTCGAGCCATGTGCTCGTGATGGAGCCCGCGCGACCCGGCGGTGCGGCGGTCACCGCACGCAAGGGCGTCGGCTGGTTCGATGTCGAGGTCGAAGGCCGCCCCGCGCACGCGGGCTCGCGCCACCAGGACGGACGCAGCGCGATCCGCGAGGCGGCAAGGCAGATCCTCAGGGTCGAGGATATGACCGACTATGATCGCGGCACGACCGCGACGGTGAGCAAGGTCGGCGGCGGCACCGCGATCAATGTCGTGCCGCACCAGTGCCGCTTCGCGGTCGATGTGCGGATCACCAACGCCGCCGAGGGCGAGCGGATGGAGCGCGCGATCCTCGGCCTCGAGGCAATCGGACCCGATGTCGCACTCAAGGTGGGCGGCGGGATCAACCGCCCCGCCTATGAACGCAGCGAAGGTGTCGCCAGGCTCTTCGAGACGGCGCGGACAGAAGCCGCGGCGCTCGGCTTCGAGCTCGCGGAGGTGCCGATGGTCGGCGGCGGCTCCGACGGCAATTTCACCGCCGCGCTCGGCATCCCGACGCTCGACGGCCTCGGGGTCGATGGCGACGGCGCGCATACACTCGACGAATATTGCCTGATCTCGTCGATCGAGCCCCGGCGCCAGCTCGTCGAACGGCTCCTCCAGACGCTCTGACCGAAAAGACCCGCACCGGCACCGCGGCGGACCGCAATGCCGGTGCGGGGGTCGCCGCGGCGCGCGCGCATTCGAGCACAGACCGCGGACGGAGAGCCCGTCACAACCGAAGCGGGGAGCGCCGCGTCAGTAGAAGCCGAGATTGTCGATTTCGCCCCAGGCGCTCGCGCCGGCATCGCGCTGGACGACGACCCCGACCTGCACGAGATCGTCGCCGCGCCAGGACGGCGCGTCGCCGCGGCCGGGCCGCGTCGCCACCAGCGTGGTGAACGGCACGCGCGCTGGTCCACGGCCGTTGCCTCGCCTCGATCGGCGCGGTGAATTCGCCGGCGAGCGTGTTGACGACGAGCAGATAGCGGCCGGCGCCGCGCATTTCGACCCGGACGCCCGCAAATTTGCGCGCATCGACCGGACGCACCGAACCGCGGCTCAAGGGCACGAGAACGCCGCCCTCGGGCTTGTCCTTGAGCGACATCTGTACCGCAAACGCCAGCGCCGAGCCGTCACCGCCCGCATGGGTGACGCGGTTGGAGACCACCGACGAGCGCTCGACGCCGCCGTCCATGTCGGTGAGGCGCAGCGTGTCGAGCGAGCTGCGCCCATCGGCGCGCTCGAAATCGTCGATCAGCGCCGCAGCAGGCGACGCGGGCAGCGTGACGGCGAGATTGCCCGCGGGCAGCTTGACGCCGCCGCCATGGACGAGCTTGCCGTCGACATATACGCGGTCGACCTTCTCGACGTCGCCGATCGTCTCCCAGGGCTTGCCGTCGATGAGGACGAGATCGGCGCGCTTGCCTTTCTCAATCGTGCCGCGGTCGCCTGCGAGTCCGAGCGCGAGCGCGCTGTTCGACGTCCCCGCGAGCAAGGCCGCCTTCGGCGTCAGGCCGGCCGCGACGAGAAGCTCCATTTCCTGGAGCGTCGAAACGCCGTGTTTCGCGCCACCGATGCCCGCGTCGGTCCCGACCGCGATCGTTACGCCGGCCGCGTGGAGGTTGCGGACATTCTCTTCGGCGAAGCCATATTTGCGGATGCGCTGCCGCGTCGCGGCATCGTCCTTGCGCCCGGGTCCCATCTCGTCGGGCTTCAACTGATAGATGGCGAGCGTCGGGGCATAGAAGGTGCCCGCCTTCTTGATCTGAGCGATCGCGTCGGCGTCGAGCACCGCATCCTGGATGCTGTGCGCGATGACATCGACCCCGGCCTGCGCCGCGAGCTTGCCGCGCTCGACCGTCACCGTGTGAGTGAGCACGCGCTGGCCATGCTTGTGCGCCTCGTTGGCGAGCGCGGCGAGCGTCTCGACATTCATCGAGGTTTCCTCGGGCAGCTGGCCATAGCGCCAGCCGTCGGCGAACGCCTTGATATAGTCGGGGCGATAAGCCTGAAGCGCTTGCACCTCGCGTCGCGCGCTCTCGGCGGTCGCGACCCATTTGGTGGTGTTGGTGTCGCCCCAGTCGGCGCCGTGACCGCCCGGCGTGCTCATGCGCGCGACGAAATTGACGTGCGGCGCATAAATGTCCGCGAGCCAGGCGCGGCGCGGCGCGAAGGCCTCGGGCTGCTGGTGGAAGTCGTTCACCGTCGTCACGCCGCTCGCGAGATAGGCGTTGGCGATCTGCGGCAGCGTCCCGGGCGAACCCGACGGCGACCAATGGGTATGAACATCGATGAAGCCGGGAAGCAGCGCCTTGCCGTCGGCGCGCACGACCTTCGCGCCCTTCGGAACCTTGACGTCGGCACCGACCGCTTCGATCCGGCCGCCGCGCACGATGACCGTGCCGCGATAGGGGTCCTTGCCGGTCGCATCGAAGATTGTCGCGCCGGTGATCGCGACGACGTCGCCCCCCGGTTCGGCAAGCACCGACTGGCCCGCCCAGCCAAGACCGGCGGCGATTGCCGTTCCCGCTACGAGCATCTTCCGAAAACTGGCCATGCGCGTCTCCTCGATTGTCTGATTGTCACCCTGACTTGCTTTGACGCAGCAGTGGCGGATCTCCCCACCAACCCGTTCGGTCGGCGCCCGCCATGTCGAAACAAAATGCGCTTGTCGACCGCATTGCTGCTGCGGAACCTCGCCGCGCCTGCGTCTCTGCATCCTGCAGCCCCCGCCGGGGCGAAGCCGGAACGGGACAGTCATGAACAGAGCTTTCGCCTTCATCCTCATCTTCGCGATGGTCGCCGGTATCGCGGCGGGCTGGTTCGTCAATTCGCACTACCCGGCCGCGCGCGCCGCCGAGATCGCCGACAATCTCTCGATCCTCACCGACCTTTTCCTCCGCCTCATCAAGATGATTATTGCACCGCTGGTCTTCGCGACGCTCGTCTCGGGGATCGCGCATATGGAAGACGCCGCCGCGATCGGCCGGGTCGGCGCGAAGACGATGGGCTGGTTCATCGGCGCCTCGATCGTATCGCTCTCAATCGGGCTCGTCATGGTTCACCTGCTCCAGCCCGGCGCGAGCCTCGCGCTCGACTTGCCCACAGGGGATGCCGCGGGCGTCGTCGCCACCGGGGACTTCTCGCTCAGGCAGTTCGTCACGCACCTCGTCCCCCAGTCAATCGTCCAGGCGATGGCCGAAAACGAAATCCTCCAGATCGTCGTCTTCTCGGTGCTGGTGGGCTCCGCGGTGGCGGCGATCGACGACAAGGCGCCCGCCGTGCTCGCGCTCGTCGAACAGGTCACCGCGATCATGCTCAAGGTGACCGGCTTCGTGATGAAGACTGCGCCGGTCGCGATCTTCGCGGCGCTCGCCTCGACCGTCGCGACGCAGGGACCCGGCGTCCTCATAACCTATGCTGGTTTCGTGAGCGGTTTCTATCTCTCGCTCGGCGTGCTCTGGTTCGTGCTGTTCCTCGCCGCACTCGCGATCATCGGCGCACGCGCCTTCGGCCTGTTCCGCGGCATCCGCACCCCCGTCCTGCTCGCCTTTTCGACTGCGAGCTCGGAAGCCGCTTATCCCAAAACGATGGAAGTGCTCGAGAAACTCGGCGTCAATCGCTTCATCGTCTTTGCCTTCGTGCTGCCGCTCGGCTACAGCTTCAATCTCGACGGTTCGATGATGTACTGCACCTTCGCGGTCCTGTTCATCGCGCAGGCCTATGGCATCGACATGAGCATCGGCCAGCAGATCACGATGCTGCTCCTGCTCATGGTGACCTCGAAGGGCATGGCGGGCGTCCCGCGTGCCTCGCTCGTCGTGATCTCGGCGACGCTTGCCTATTTCAAGCTGCCCGAAGCCGGGCTGCTGCTGATCCTCGCGGTCGACCATCTGCTCGACATGGGCCGCTCGGCCACGAACGTCGTCGGCAATTCGGTCGCCGCTGCGGTGATCGACCGATGGGAAGGCCGCCGTATGGCGCGCGAAGCCGCCGCCGGCGAGCCCGCCCCCGCCGAACAATTACCCTCTTCGCAACCAAGGAGTGATCACGCCCAGCATCGAAAGCCGCCTCGCCAGCCTCGGAATCGAGCTGCCCGAAGTCTGCCCGCCCGTCGCCAACTATGTCTCGTCGACCCGCTCGGGCAATGTGGTGCAGATCTCGGGCCAGCTCTCGACCCATGCGCAAGGCGGCATCAAGGACACCGTCGGCGTCGATTGCAGCCTCGCCGACGCCATCACCGCCGCGCGGCTGTGCGCGATCAACCTCGTCGCGCAGTTCAAGGCGGCGGCCGATGGCGATCTCGACCGCATCGCGCGCGTCCTGAGGCTCGGCGGCTATGTCCAGGCCGGCCCCGAATTCTTCGAGATCCCGACGGTAATGAACGGCTGCTCCGACCTCATCGTCGATGTCTTCGGCGAAGCGGGCAAGCATGCGCGATCGGCGATCGGCGTTTACCGGCTGCCGTTCAATTTCGCGGTCGAAGTCGATGCTGTCATCGAGATTGTCGATTAAATCAATAGACAATTCTGGAACGGCTGCTATGGGCTCCCCCACATAAAATTGCCTTCCAGCGCAACGGGTTGAAATTTTCTGCGCCTGTCCCGATGGGGTTTCATCGGGAACTTGCGTCACAGCAAAATGAGATGGGCCAATAATCCATCCGCTGCACGGAGGACGACGCGCCGATCGGGTCGAAAACAAGGGGACATGGCATGACAAACCGCACTCATTCGAACTACCGCAAGCATATTCTCGCCGCCGCATCGTTGATCGGGATGATCGCCGCGCAAAACGCGGCCGCCCAGGAACAGGCAGCGAAAACCGAGGCCGCAACCGAGCCGCAATCGGCGCCCCGCGGCGAAGACATCGTCGTGACCGGTAGCCGCATCGCCGGCACCAAGATCACCGAAGCCTTGCCCGTGACCGTTGTCGGCGAGGACGAGATTGCGGCAACCGCCGCGGTGTCGGGCGACGAACTGTTGCGATCGATCCCGCAAATGAGCGACCAGTCGTTCAACAGCGGCAATGGCCAGACGAGCAGCAACTTCGCGCGTGGCGACGTCGGTTCAATCGACTTGCGTGGCCTTGGCGTCGGCAATACCCTCGTCCTGCTCAACGGGCGCCGACTGGTTCAGCACCCGAGCAGCCAGGCGAGCACGTCGCTGGCGCCGGTCATCACCTACAATAGCAACTCGATCCCGGTTTTCGGCATCCAGCGCGTCGAAGTGCTGCGCGACGGTGCAGCAGCGCTTTATGGCACCGACGCGGTGGCGGGCGTGGTCAACACCATCCTTCGCGATAACGTCAACGGCGGCGGCTTGTCGCTGCAATATGGTGGGGCCGAGGGAACGGGGCTGCGCGAGTTCAACGGCTCGGGCTATCTCGGCACTGACTTCGCCGAGAATCGCGGCAATATTTCCCTGCTGTTCAACTATACCAACCGCACGGCGCTCTCCTCGCAGGACCAGGATTATACCGCGACATCCGATCACCGCCTTTTCGACGATTTCGCGGGGACTGTGTTCGCAGGCTCGAACAGCCTCGACGATACCAGCACTTTGTCCCAGTGGGGCAACTTCACCACCGGTGTGCGCGTGCGCCGCGGAACGACCAACATCACGACCACGGGCGGGGTGTTTTCGATCCAGCCGACAGCCAATGGTGGCTGCTCGGCCGATCTGGGGGGCGGAATCTGTATCGACGATGCGACGCGTGCCACGACCGGCGCGGATCGCAACACAAGGTGGGACGCCCAGGCCAATTATCCGCTTTCGATCATTCCCAGGCTGGATCGTATCAACGTGTTCGCGAACGGCCATTATGACCTCAGCGACAATCTGACCGTCTTCGGCGAGGCTGGTTATTATTATGCCAAGACGCGCAGCATCCAGGACAGCGTCTTCTCGATCGGTTCGATCCAGATGACGGTGCCGGCGTCGAACTACTGGAACCCCTTTGGCCCGGTCACCTTTGCCAATGGCACAGTGAACCCGAACCGCCTCGCGGGGATCGATGCCCCCGCCGCCGGCCTGCCGGTGACGATCACAAGCTATCGTTTTGTCGATATGGGGCCAACCGTCGTCGACGTCACCAACCGCCAGTTCCGGGCCTTGCTGGGGCTTCGCGGCGAGACGCTCGGCTTCAACTGGGAAACGGCCGGGCTCTACTCGCAAGCGACAGTCCGCGATGTCCAGGACGGGATCAGCGCCACGCTTCTCCAGCAAAGTCTCGCGCTATCGACGCCCGATGCCTATAATCCGTTCAATGGCGGCAGCGCGACCAATCCGACCGGTCCCGACACCACCCCGAGCAACCAAGCGGCACTCGACGCGATCGCGATCAAGACGATCCGCGCGGGCAAATCGACGCTGGCGCAGTGGGACTTCCGGGCGTCCAAGGCCGATCTCCTGACGCTGCCCGCCGGCGATGTCGGCATGGCGCTTGGCCTTGAGTTACGGCGAGATTCCTATCTCGATGATCGTGACGAACGCGTCGATGGAACGGTGAAGTGGACCGATAGGGTCACCGGCGTCGTCCAGGACAGCGACCTGTTCGGCGTCAGCCCAACCCCCGACACAAAGGGATCGCGCACGGTCTTCGCCGCCTATGCCGAACTTGCCGTTCCGCTGATCGCACCCGAAATGGAAATCCCGTTGATCCGCAGTCTCGAGTTGCAGCTCGCGGGCCGCTACGAGCATTATTCGGATTTCGGCAGCATCACGAAACCCAAGGTGGCCGCCGCATGGGATTTGTTCGATGGCTGGCGCATCCGCGGCTCGTGGGCGCAAGGCTTCCGCGCGCCGAACCTCGAACAGACCAAGGCAACGGTCATCACACGCGGCAATACGCGGACCGATTACATCCGCTGCGAGGC
The DNA here is from genome assembly GCA_965283845.1 of Sphingomonadaceae bacterium. GTDB lineage: Bacteria > Pseudomonadota > Alphaproteobacteria > Sphingomonadales > Sphingomonadaceae > Sphingopyxis. Next base: position 91,202 of record CBDIQD010000002.1, on the reverse strand, counting down.
CGACCTGCGCGCGGGCCGCATCACCAGCTTCGACGCTTGCGCCCAGGGTTTTGTTACCACCGGACGGCGTGCGGGCAATCCCGACCTGAAGCCGGAAACCTCGACGACCTGGACGATCGGCACCGTGCTCCAGCCACCAGCCTTTAATACCGGTCGACTCCGCACGACCTTCACGGTGGACTATTGGCAGGTCAAGCAGAAGGGTATCGTCGGCGTGTTCGGCGAGGGCAATGCGCTCATCAGCGATTATCTCCTCCGCCTTCAGGGCTCGAGCGATCCCACCGTGATCCGCCTGGCGCCGACGGCCGACGATATCGCATTGTTCGCCGGGACCGGCATCGCACCGGTCGGCCGGGTGCAATATGTCGACGACCAGTATCGCAACCTTGAGCCGCAGACGGTGCGCGGGATCGATTTCGGGCTCAACGTCGGGCTTCGCGACACGGGAATCGGCGATTTCACCATGTCTGCCAACGCGGCCTATCTGCTCAAATATTTTCGTGACGTGTCCCCCGACATCAGGGTCCTGCTTGATGCGCGCGCCGCGGGCGCCATCAACATCGACACGGTCATTCCGGAAGGCGGGAACCAGATTCGCCTCGACGGTTTCCCGAAATGGCGCGGGTCGGCTTCGCTTACCTGGAAGCTGGGGCAATTCACCGCCGGCGGCTTCGTAAGCTACACCGGCAGCGTGGTCGACAACGACATTTCGATCGGCGGAGAAAACCTGATCGTTAAGGCCTACACGACCGCGAGCTTGTATGTGCAGTATGACCTTAAAGGCGGGTTCACCGATGGAACCCAATTGCGCGTCGGGGTACGCAACATCACCAATGCGCAACCTCCGATCGATTCGGGCTCGTTCGGCTACATGGGCTCGCTCCATTCGCCGATCCCGCGCTACTGGCACGTCAACGTCCGCAAGACTTTCTGACGCACCTCCCGTCCGGCCGTCGCGCACCCCCGGCGCGGCGGCCGGATTGCCGCCCTTTCCATCGCTTCGTACAAGGTGATCCCGGCGTGACTCGACATTTCCCCGATATTTCCTCCTCGCCCCGCGCCCGCCGCGCCGCGCGCTCCGCGTTTATCGGCACCGCGCTCGCGCTCCTCGCGGGCTGCACTGCCGACGCCTCTTCGGCGCGCCCGGCAAATGCCGCGCCGCTGCTCGCCAGACCGCGCATGTCGAGGCCGATCTCTACGGCTCGCTCGCGCTGACCGGCAAGGGCCATGCCGCCGACACCGCGATCGTCGCCGGTCTTGCGGGCGAGATTCCCGGCTCGTCAATGGCGCCAGCGCTGGTGCGCGACGGCAAGATCGTCGCGGTCGGCGCCGATGTCGCCGTCCCCGCGAGTGCGCGCGTCATCGACGGACGCGGAAAATGGGTGACCCCCGGGATCATCGACGCGCATTCGCACCTCGGCGTCTTCGCCGCCCCCGGCGTCGAGGGCCATGCCGACGGCAACGAGAATATCGATCCCTATACCGCGCATGTCTGGGCCGAGCATTCGCTCTGGCCGCAGGACCCCGTCTTCACCAAGGCACGCGCCGGCGGCGTGACCACGCTCCAGATCCTGCCCGGCTCGGCCAACCTGTTCGGCGGCCGCGGCGTCAGCGTGAAGAACATCCCGGCGGTCACTGTCCAGCAAATGAAATTTCCTGGCGCGCCCTATACTCTCAAAATGGCGTGCGGCGAGAATCCGAAGGGCCGCTACGGCAGCCGCGGCCGTGCCCCAGCGACGCGCATGGGCGAGGTCGCCGGCTTCCGCCGCGCGTGGATCGACGCTGCCGAATATGGCCGCAAGGTCGACGCCTACGAAAGAAGCGCGCGCGCGGCGAGGCCGCCGAGGCGCCGAAGCGCGACCTTGGGCTCGAAACGCTCGCGGGCGTGCTCAAGGGCGATATTCTCGTCCAGAACCATTGCTACCGCGCCGATGAAATGGCGGTGATGCTCGATGTCGGTCACGAATTCGGCTACAAGACGCGTGCTTTCCATCATGCGGTCGAAGCTTATAAGATCGCCGACCTGCTCGTAGCCGACGATGTCTGCGTCGCGACCTGGGCGACGCGCTGGGGTTTCAAGATGGAAGCCTATGACGCGATCGAGGAAAATGCTGCAATCCTGAGCAAGGCCGGCGTCTGTGTGGCGATTCACTCGGACGAGCAGCGGCTGATTCAGCGCCTCAACGTCGAGAGCGCGGTGGCGATCGCCGCCGGGCGCCGCGCAGGGATCGACATTCCGCAAGAAGAGGCGATCAAGTGGATCACCATCAATCCCGCGAAGATCATGGGAATTGCCGACCAGACCGGCTCGCTTGAGCCCGGCAAGATGGCCGACGTGGTGCTGTGGAGCAAAAATCCGTTCAGCGTCTATGCGATCGCCGAGAAGGTCTTCATCGACGGCGCGCTCATCCACGACACGAGCGATCCGGCAACGCGCTACAGAAGCGATTTTGAAATCGGCCAACCGGTCGGGGAGGAATGAGATGCAACGACGGCTCCCAGTTTTCGCAGCACTCGCCCTGGCCCTCGCTGCGGCCGCCCCCCAGGCCGCAGCGCAGACTTTGCGATTACCAACGCGCACCTCCTGACACCCGGTCCGGTCGGCGAGGTCGAGAATGGCACGGTGATCGTCCGCGACGGCCGCATCGCCGCCGCCGGCTCGGGGGTCCCGGTGCCCACGGGCATGCGCACCATCGATGCGCGCGGCGCGATCGTCACCCCAGGGCTTGTCGCGGTCAACACCGCGCTTGGACTCCTCGAGGTGAGTTCGGTCGATGGCTCGGTCGACAACAAGACGCACAATTCGGGGATCAGCGCCTCGTTCGACGTCCAGTACGGCCTCAACCCCGCCTCGACGCTGATCCCGATCGCGCGCCTCGGCGGGGTCACGCACGCGGTCGTTATGCCCGACTATGACGACAGCGACGCGGAACGCGAACTGCCCTTCGCGGGCAAAGCGGCGCTGATCTCGCTCGGCGAAGGCGCGAACATCCTTCACCGGTCCGGCGTCGGCATGATGCTCGAGCTTGGCGAGGACGGCGCCGCGCGCATCGGTGGCTCGCGCGCCGCCGAGTTCGTGCAGCTTCGCCAGATCCTCGACCTCGCGCGCCGGCTCGCGACGCCGAAGGCCGAGAGCCGGCGCAGGAACGGCAGGCTGATATTCTCGTAGATGTTGAAATCGGGCACGATGCCGCTGATCGCGCGGTCCTTGGCGACAAGGAAGACGCCGCGGGCAATCGCCTGACCCGTGCTTGTCCGGCGCCGTAGGACCGGCGCATCGAGCGTCGAGATCGCCGCGGCTGACGGTGCGCGGGCGCGCAACCAGCGATTTCGGCAACATTCCTCGAACTTCGACATGCTCGGCGCATCTTTGCAGAATGCGTCGATCCTGAAGGCGGCGGGGGTCGAGATCGCGATCGGCGGCAACGACGCCGGCCACCGCGTCCGCGAGATGCGCTACAATGCCGGGCTCGCGGTATCGCGCGGGCTTCCCTACGCCGCCGGCATCGAGGCGCTGACGCTCGCGCCGGCGCGCATCTTCGGGGTCGCCGACCAAATGGGCTCGATCGCGCCGGGCAAGGCCGCAGACATCGTGATCTGGGACGGCGATCCGCTCGAACCGCTCACGCAGCCGACCGCGATCTTCATCGCGGGCAAGGAACAGCCGCTGACCTCGCGCGCCACCGAGCTCGGCAAGCGCTACGCGCGCTGACTCCGCTGCGGCGCGTTCGTCCTGACGATCAGGACGGACGCGCGGTAAGCGGCAGGGCCGTTGTGAACTTGATTTCCTCCATCGAGAAAGCCGAACTCACGTCGGTGAGCCGGATCGAACGGATGATGCGCCGGTAGACCGTGTCATAGGCAGCCATATTCTCGACGCGCAGCTTGAGCAGATAGTCGACGTCACCAGTCATCCGGTAGAATTCGACCACCTCGGGAATGTCGCGGATGGCCGAATTGAGCATTTCGAGCCAGGCCTCGCTATGTTCGGAGGCGCGCAGGCTCACGAAGACTGTCAGATCGAGACCCAGCGCACTGGCGTTGAGAATCGTGACGCGCCGCGAGATCACGCCGCTCTCCTCGAGCCGCTTGATCCGCCGCCAGCAGGCGTTTTGCGACATGTTCGCCTTGGCGGCGACCGCAGCGACCGATAGCGTCGCATCCTCCTGAAGGATCCCCAATATCCGGACATCGGCATCGTCGAGCGAAACACGGGTCATGGTTTTCCTCCATCCAAGTTCGGGACACCGGCGGCGCCCATCGCGAGAGCGGGCCGTAGCGCGGCCTCCCCTTCGCCTGCTGCAAATTCATCGGCGCCAAGATCGGCGGTGGCGCGCGCCGGGCCCATCCGGGCGATCGCCGTCGTCGCGGCGACATCCATCGTCACATTGCCGACCGTGCGCACAAGGTCGGGGATCATCTCGACCGCGATAAGCAGCGCGAGCGGCTCGATCGGGATGCCCATCGCGACGCAGATCGGCGCGATCGAGGTCAGGAAGCTGACCTGCCCGGGGAGGCTCACCGATCCGATCGTCGTGATCGCCGCGACCGCTGCGCCCGCCGCGATCGCCGATGGCGCGAGGGGGATGCCGAGCCAGTGCGCGACATAGATGGCGACCGCGAGGTTCATCGCCGGGCTCGTCACGCGAAAGATCGCAACGGCGACGGGCAAGGACACGCGTGCGACCGACCGGTCGACCCCAAGGTCGGCCGACGCTTTCAGCATCGGCGGCAAGGAGGCGAGCGACGACTGGGTGCTGAGCGCAACCGCCTGTGCAGGCGCCACCGCCTTGGCAAAAGCGAGAAGGCGCACGCGGCCGCCGAAGACCGCGACCGGATAGACAAGCGCCCAGGCAGCGAGCCCGGCGCTCGAGACAATCACGACATAATGGGCGAGCGCCCCGATCGCCGACGTACCCGCGCGCGCGCCGACACCGAAGGCCAGCGCGAGGACGCCGATCGGCGCGAGCGCGAGCACCCAGCCGACGATGAGCAGCACCGCGTTGGCGATGGTGTCGAAGAAGGCGGTCACCGGCTCGCGCTGCGCGGCGGCGAGCCGCGCCAGCGCGACCGCGAAGACCGCGGTGAAAAGAATGAGCGGTAGCAGCGCGTCGTTCGCTGCCGCGGCAATCGGGTTGGTGGGCACGATCGAACGCAGAAAGGCCCCGATCCCGACCGTCGGCGCGTCAACATGCGCCCCGGTCGAGAGGCTCGCGGCGAGCGAGCGGGCGGCATCGGCGGGCATCGGAAAGATACCGAGGAGCGCGGGGACAAGGACCGCCGCCATCGCGGTCGAAATCCAGAGCAGCCCGATGAAGGTGACGACCGAGCGCATCGCGACCCGGTCGCCGCGGGCGCTGTCGACCGTCTTCGCGATCCCGGTGATCAGGAGCGATACGACGAGCGGAATGATCGTCATCCTGAGGCCGTCGAGCCAGACGCCGCCAATGCTATCGGACACGGCGACGGCGTCTTCCAGACCTCCGAGGCCGATCCGCGTCCATCCAACCCCTAGCGCCAGCCCGGCGATCAGCGCCGACAATATGAGCCAGGTTCTCGCCATGCGACCACTCCTCCTGCCTCCACACACGGGAAGCTCCTTGGCTTTGACGCGGTGCGAACCGAATACCCCATCGCGCAAAGAGCGATTCCGCGAGGAAGTTTCGCGCCCCGGCTCGCATTGTTGCAATTTGAAGGCGAATCCGAGGCAGTTGATTCGGCAGATCCCGCGTCGTTCATGCAGGCGTTAGATCATTTGATCGAATAAATACCGAAATATCGGTTCATACGTCCCACAATTTGACGAATTGCCGTCAAAGTGGGTGATGAATTTACCTGGGCACCCATGTCATAAAATGTCTCAATAAGGGGACGCACGATGACATTCAGCGCCTATGGGGCAGATTACGAGAATGAAAACGTCGCGGCGGACGACGTCTGGCAGGCCTTCGAGTTCATCGCCCCGCCCGCGGAACGGCCGCCAGTCGATGCACCGCCCTCCGCCGGCGACACCGCCCCCGACCTCATCGACGCCTTCTGGCCCCACCTTCCCCTGCTCAGGAAATATCTCCGTCGCCGCGTGCCCATCTCCGACCTCGACGACGTCCTGCAGGATGTCCTCCTCAGCATCGTGCGCCGCGCCGACGCCGCCGCCGTCGCCCATCCCAAATGCTATCTCTTTCAGGCCGCGCAGGCCGCGCTCATCGACCGCCATCGCCGCCAGACGACGCGCCGGACCGCCTGCCACTGCCAGCTCGACGAGCCCGACCATCCGGTCGACGAGATGTCGCCGCTCCGCATCCTGCTCGCGCGCGACGATGTCAGGGCGGTTGAGGAAACGCTCAGCCAGCTTCCCGAGCGGACCCAGGAAATCCTCGTCGCGATCCGCGTCGAGGGTTCGAGCCTCAAATCGCTCGCCAGCCACTATAATATCTCGACGAGCGCCATCGAAAAACATGTGACCAAGGCCGCCAAGGCCCTCTCGGTCGTCCGCCGCAGCGACCTCGTCGCTGCGAACCGCAACGGCGCATCGCCGCAGCGACAGAAACTCCTCTCCAATTCCATCTGAGAAAGAAAAGATAAATGACGCTTTGCAGTACGGTTCACGAGCAGACGCGGCTCATCCACGGCGACAGCCCGTGCGACGCGCTCCAGCGAACCCCCGGCCCTGTCATCCAGCGCGGATCGACCGTGCTGCTTCCGAGTTGCGAGGCGCTCTACGACGGCGGCAAGGTGACCTATGTGCCGCGTCGGCCTTTCGACCCAGCGCACGCTGCGCGATGCGCTGCGCGATCTCGAAAATGCCGACGAGGCCTTCATCTACCCTCGGGCTCACCGCGATCACCGCGTACGCTGCTCGCGCTGCTCTCGGCGGGCGACGAGGTGCTCGCCTGCGACACCGTCTATAACCCGACCCGCCGCTTTCTTGCCGGCACGCTCGCGCGTTACGGCGTCACCGCCCGCGGATGAAGGAGGCCGACGACGCCGAGGCGATCCGCGCGATGATCACGCCGAAGACGCGCGTGATCTTCCTCGAATCCCCCGGCTCGCTGAGCTTCGAGATGCAGGATATTCCCGCGATCGCCGCGATGGCGAAGGAAGCCGGCGTGATGACCGTGATCGACAACACCTGGGCGGCGGGCGTGCTGTTCAAGCCGCTCGACCATGGCGTCGACGTCAGCATCCAGTCGCTCACCAAATATGTCTGCGGTCATTCGGACGTGTTCATGGGGCTCGCCGCGGCGAAGGGCGCTGCCGCCGACCTGCTCGCAAGCTCAAGCTACGAGACCGGCTGGGCGGTGTCGCCCGACGACGCCTATATGGCGATCCGCGGCCTGCGCACGCTCCATACCCGCCTCGCGCAGCATGGCGCCGCGGCGCTCGAGATCGCCGAATGGCTCGAAGCGCAGCCCGAAGTCCGCGACGTGATGATCTCGCTGCCGCAGGATCCCGGCCACGCGATCTGGAAACGCGACTTCCTCGGCGCCTGCGGCCTGTTCTCGTTCGAACTCGACCGCCGTCCGAGGCGGCGGTCGCCGCGATGGTAGAACGGCTCGCGCTTTTCGGCCTCGGTTTCAGCTGGGGCGGCTACGAAAGCCTCGCCATTCCCGTCGATCCGCAGCTCAAGGCGCGGACCCACAAGCTCAGCTATCCCGGGCCCTTGCTAAGATTGCACATCGGGCTCGAAAGGGTGGATGACCTCATCGCGGATTTACGGCAAGGCCTCGACACCCTTTCGCAGGACACCGCGCCGCAACGCAAGTTGAGGGCCGCAGGATAAACGCCGAAACCGGCGAAAAACGAAAATGTAGCAGGTTCAATCGGGGGAACATTTTACCGTGTTTAGGAGCAAGACCATGAAAATATATACGAGACTGCTGGTGGGGGCGTCCTGCGTCGCCGCCGCCATGTCCACGCCCGCCTTCGCGCAGGACGCCGCAGCCGACGATGCCGGTGAGACCGCATCCCAGTCCGAAATCGTCGTCACCGGTTCGCGCGGCCAGGGCCGCACCGTCATTTCGAGCCCGACGCCGATCGACGTGATCGGCGGCGAGGATCTCGAGAAGCTCGGCGGCGTCACCAGCCTGCGCAAGGCGCTGACCCAGCTCGTTCCGTCAGTGACCTTCCGCAAGGGCACCACCAGCGCCAACAGCGCCATCGTGATGCGCGGCGTCGGCACCATCATCCATGTCCTCGTGCTCGTCAACGGCAAGCGCCGTCACAACAGCTCGATCATCGACTTCAACTCGGGTGCGACGTCGCAGGGCGGCAACCCGGTCGATCTCGACCTCATCCCGTCGAGCGCGATCGAGCGTATCGAAGTGCTGCGCGACGGTGCAGCAGCGCTTTATGGCACCGACGCGGTGGCGGGCGTGATCAACGTCATCCTGAAGACCAATGACTCGGGCGGCAAGGCGACGCTCGAAGCCGGTCAGCGCTATGGCCGCGACGGCAGCGGCAGCGATGGCGAGACCTTCTCGGGCAGCGTCTCGCACGGCTTCGCGATTGGCGATGGCGGTTCATTTACCCTGTCGGTCGAAGGCAAGAAAGCCAAGGCCGCCGTCCGCAACACCGACGTGACCGGGGCGCTCTACTTTCCGCTCGCCGGCGGCGTGCCCGATCCGCGCGAACTGACCGCCGACCGCCGCACCTATCAGGGCGGCCTTCCCGACGTGAAGGACGTCAAGGTCGCGCAAACGCTCGTCCTGCCGCTCGGCAATGTCACTTTCTATTCGGACGGCACCTTTGGCTATCGCGACGCGCGCGTCGGCCAGGCCGGCCGCCGCCCGAACAGCAACCAGAATATCATCCAGATCTATCCCGACGGCTTCACGCCTTACTACACGCTGCAGGAAACCGACTTCCAGTTCACCGGCGGCCTGCGCGGCGAGACGGCGGGCTGGAATATCGACCTCAGCAGCACCTATGGCCGCAACTATGCCAAGAATGGCGCCGAAAACACGCTCAACGCGTCGATCGGCCCGTCGAGCCCCACCGAGTTCAAGACCTTCAGCTCGGCCTTCGACCAATGGACCAACAATCTCGACCTGACCCGCCGTATCGAGTTTGGCGGCGACACCGCGCTCCAGGTCTCGCTCGGCGCCGAATATCGCTACGAGAATTACGTCACCAAGCCGCTCGACGTCGACAGCTACCGGGCCGGGGGCTATTTCTATCCGACCGGTCCGCTCGCCGGACGCCCGGCACAGGTCGGTGCACAGGGCGCGATCGTCGTAACGCCCGAGGATGCGGCGAACATCAACCGCAACATCTGGGCGGGTTATGTCGATCTCGCGCTCGACGTCAGCCCCCGCTTCCTCGTCACCGCGGCTGGTCGCTTCGAGCATTTCGACGACAGCTCGGGCAGCGTCTTCAGCGGCAAGGTCAGTGCGCGCTATGAGGTAACCGACTGGCTCGCGTTCCGAGGCGCGTTCAGCAACGGCTTCCGCGCCCCCTCGCTCGCGCAGCAGGATTTCGCGCAGACCTCGACGTCAATCAACCTCGTCGGCGGCGTCTATATTCCGGTGCTCACCAAGATCGTGAAAACGAACTCGGCGGTCGCGCAGGCGCTCGGAGCGCAGCCGCTCAAGCCCGAGAAGTCGAAGAACTTCAGCCTCGGCTTCACGCTGACCCCGGCGGCGGGTCTCTCGCTCTCGGTCGATGCCTACCAGATCGATCTCGACGACCGCATCACCCTCACCGGCCTGTTGTCGGGCACGGGATCTGGAACATCCTGATCGCCAACGGCTTCTCGGGCGACCAGTCGGTGCGCTTCTTCACCAACGCCGTCGACACGCGCACGCGCGGCGTCGATGTCGTCGGTACCTATGCGTTCGATGTCGGCAGCGCCGGACGCCTGCGCACGAGCGTCGGCTTCAATTACAATGATACCGACATCAGGAAGATCGCCGCCAACCCGAGCCAACTCGCGGGCCTCGGTCTGACCCTGTTCGACCGGCGAACGCAGGGCTGGTTCACCTCGACTCCCAAGACCAAGTTGATCCTCGGCGCCAACTTCGAATCGGGTCCGTTCGCGATCAACGTCAAGGAAACCCGCTACGACAAGTTCAAGTCGCTCGACAATCTCGTCAACAACCTTCCCGTCAACGACCAGAGCTTCGGCGCCAAGTGGATCACCGATCTCGAAGTGTCCTACGGCGTGACCGAAAAGTTGCGGGTCGCCGCGGGCGCCTATAATATCTTCGACGTCTATCCCGACCGCACGACCATCGCCAACACCATCGGGCTCGCGCCCTATGGCGCCGGACCGTTCGGACAATATGGCGGCTATTATTATGGTCGGATCTCGCTCGATTTCTGATCCCGACCGTCCACTGGAGTCCGTATCATGCGCGATGAACTGATACGGATCCTGTCCTGGGCCGTCCTGTCGACCGGCATTGCCGGCGGCGGGGCGGCCGGGACGACCGGCCCGGCCTTCACGCCGGTCCAGACCGCGGACTTCAGCCTTCCCGGCTCGCTGTCGAACAGCTGGGCCGACTTCGACCGTGATGGCGATCTCGACCTCGCGGTGTCGATCAAGACCGGCGAGATTCGGCTTTATCGCAACGATCGCGGCACCCTCACCAGCATCGGCACCGCCATGGGCCTACCCGTGTCGGGCGCCGAGATGCGCGGCCTCGCCTGGGGCGACTATGACCGCGATGGCTGGCCCGACCTCTACGCCGGCGCCACGAACACAGCAGAAACCAACCTCCTCTTCCGCAACGACGGCGGCCGCCGTTTCGTGCCGCAAGACCTCGCACCCGTTGCGGCCGGACGATCGGCGCGCCAATCGAGCTGGGTCGATTTCGATAATGACGGCGACCTCGATCTCTTCGCCGCGAACCGCTCGGGTCCGAACGCGCTGTATCGCCAGGATGCGGGCCGCTTCGTGCGCGTCCCCGCCGAACAGGCGGGCGACGATGCGCGGCCGACCGTCGGCGCCTGCTGGTTCGACTACGACCGCGACGGCGACCTCGATCTCTTCCTCGCCAACCAGTCGGGGGCGACCGACGCGCTGTGGCGCAATGATGGCGACCGCTTCACCGATGTCGCCCCTGCGCTCGGTATGGACCGCCCGGGCCGCCCAGCCGAAGAAGGCAGCGTGGGCTGCGCGGTCGGCGACTATGACAATGACGGCGAACTCGACCTGTTCGTCGCAAGCTACGGCGTCAACATCCTCTATCGCAATAAGGGTGACGGCCGCTTCGAGAATGTCGCGCCGCATCTCGGCCTCGCCGAGGACAATCATGCCGTCGGCGCGGCCTGGGGCGATTTCGACAATGACGGCTGGCTTGACCTGTTCGTCACCGCCTACTCCGGCAAGTCGGGCCAGCAACAGCCCGCGGATCGCCTCTACCGCAACCTCGGCGGCAAGGGCTTCGTCAATATCCTGCCCGCCGGCTCAGCGCTCGACGTCGCCGATCATGGCGTCCAGTGGATCGACTATGACCGCGACGGTGCGCTCGATCTGTCGGTGACCCGCGGATACACCGCGACCGGCGGCCATTTCCTGTTCCACAACGATCTCGGCAAGGCAGCCGCGCGCCGCAGCCTCGCGGTGCGCGTCCTCGACAAGGCCGGACGCTTCACCCGCATCGGCGCCGAGGTCCGGCTCTACGACGCCGCAGGCAAAATCCTCGCGACCCGTCAGATCTCGACCGGCGAGGGGTATAATTCGCAAGGAACGCAGCCGGTCCACTTCGGCCTTACATCGTCCGCTCCCGTAACTGTTGAAGTCACCTACATGGGCACCGCTGGTCGCAAAACGCAGCGCGTCGTCACCGTGCGCCCAAGACGCTATTCTGGAGGCGAACTCGTCCTTCGGGAGAATTGATTCTGGCTAAGCCTGATCGGACGTTTCGAGCTTTCGCGCCGGACCGAAAAGCTCATCCACAGATTTGCGAGTATTGCGCCCCTTATCACAAAGCGGAAATGCCTGATTTCGGACGGGCAGCTTGCAGCGTGCAATTGGCGAAAGCTGACGGTGATTTAGTCAGTATTCATCGTGCCTGTAGGAGTCTCGTCCATCTGAGATAGTCGGCAGAATTTTCGGTTCCTTGCGCGAGACCGTGCCGAAGCCAGAATGTGAACCAGTTGACGTTACCTTGATGAGACAGAAACCGTTCCTTTGTTTCACGATCACGTGAGCAGCGTCCGGAAGGTAGAGCGCATCAACAGGCTTGCTTCCGAGCTTCAGCGCCGAATAGATTTCCCGCTCCTGTAAAGCCGAAGATCGCCCCAGCATTTCGATACGAAGAGGAGCACTGATCTTATCTGCGTTGAACCCAAGACTTCGCTCCAGCCAATTCTTGAGAGTGACGCCTGGGCGAGGTCCGGCATTTAACGCGTCGTAGAGCGGCTTTACCCCGTGCCCAGGCGAATGATTGGGGGATCACCAGGATTGATCGACTTGCAGCGGGGCGACATCCCCTGATTCGAAAGCCGCCGCGGCAAAGCGACCACAGGTGGCTGCACAACCCGCATCGCGCGACCGGGCGGCCTTCTGTCGTTCCACTTACCGACACGATAATTGCTGAGCGCCCCAACCGCCACGGTCAAGACTGATCTGCGTCCGGCCTTCCACTGAACGCCCTGAAAAACCTTGAATAAATGCCAAACGCCGTTGGCAACGCAGAGGTTCCGCCGGTCCAAACCACACACGTTCTCCGACATGATCGGCAAACATATATTATGTTTGCGACAAACTTATTGACACCGTCCGCGCATCGGAGCACTATGTTTGCCACAAACAGTGAGCCTTTTGCGATAAAAAGCATTTGGCGTTTTTTAACAGGGAGCGCCCTCGTGGCCGATACGACTATCTTCCGCGCGCCGCGGCGGCGCGCCCTGACGGCGCAGCAACGTCATGAACGCTTGTCCTCGATATCAAAATCGTGCTCGACGGCACCGTTCCGTTCCGGCGCAGCAGCGATCTTCAGGTTCCCGCCGAAGCCGGCGTCTATGTGTTGCACGATCTGCGGGGCGCACTTTATGTCGGCCGCAGCTGCTCGCTGCGCCGCCGCTTTGCCGAGCATGAGCTCGAGCCCGCCAATCCCCTGATCGCGAAGGCGCGGCAGAACGCCGTCGGACCGCTCATGTTCAGTTGGATCAGGCTCGACGACCCCAAGCGCCGCAAAGCGGTCGAAGCCGAACTCGTCCAGGCGCTCGACCCCCCGTGCAACCGTTGCATCCCTCACCCGCCCAAGCCCGACAAAGGAGAATAGTCATGGCCATCGTAATTCCCGCAATCCGCGGCAAGCTCGGCAATACCGAATATTTCGAGGCGACGATGAAAGTTCGCGATCTCGTCCACGCCGTCCGCCCGCCTAAGGACATGGACGGCTGGGCAAATTTCAGCATCGAGGAGCGCATGCAGCGCGAGCCCGATCCGAAGCGGATCAAGGCGCAGCTCGCGCCCTATATCGCGAAAAATGAAGACCGCTTCTTCGGTTCGATCATCGTCCTCGTCTATAAGGGCGAGATCACCTTCGAGACGCTGAGCGACCTCATGAAGAACATCCCTGCGGCTTATCGCCAGAATTCGCAGCGGATCGGCTTCATCACCATCGATGGCGGCACGCTGATCGTCCTCGACGGGCAGCACCGCCTGCTCGCGCTGCGCATGGTGCAGCAAGGCGAGGTGCCGGGCGAGCATGCCGCGGAAGTCGTCGACGATGAGGTGTGCGTCATCTTCATCACCCACGAGACCGACGTGAAGACGCGGCGCATCTTCAACACCGTCAATCGCTATGCCAAGCAGACGAGCCGCGGCGACAATATCATCACCAGCGAGGACGACGGTTATGCGATCGTGAGCCGCTGGCTGCTGCGCGAAACCGAACCGCTCGGAAAGCCGGTCGACATTGTCAACTGGAAAAGCAACACACTCGTCAAACGCAGTGCGCAGTTGACGACGATCAGCGCGATCTACGAGACGGTGAAGCTCATCCTGAAATCGCACGAGATCGAGAAGCTGTCGGAGCAGGACCGGCCCACCGACGAAGAGCTCGACACCTATCTCGGCTATTGTTCCGAGGTATGGGATGCGATCTTGCAGGGGATGCCCGCCTACCGGGAGGCGCTTGCCGACCCGAGTAGAATCCCCGCCATGCGCGAAGACGATGCCTCGACGGCGCTGCTCTTCAAGCCTGCCGGACAGATCGCATTCGTCGACGGCCTCCTGCGCGCCGTCGATCTCGCCAATCTCACGATGAACGAAGCAATCGAGCGCGCGAGCCGCATCAAGCATTGGCAGATGAACGGCGATCAGTGGGCCGGCATTATCATCAAGCGCAGCGGGACGATCGACGCCGGCCCCGAGGCACGCCGCCGGATGGCGACCCTGCTGTCCTATCTGCTCGGCGCCGATCGCATGAGCGACGAGGCCAAATATGCTGTGTGGGAGGCCTTCAACGCCGCCCGCCGTCCCGAGGATCTCGCCGAGTGGCGGCGATCGTCGGGTACCAAAGGCCATGTCGAGGGGTTGCCTGAACCGATCGAGGGCGTGGCATTTTCGGTCAAAGATGCGCTGGCGCATGCGGCTAAATCGGCGAAGTTCTCGCTCGTCTGAGGCCCGACCGATCCAGCTGATTCAACAAGGGGCGCCCGATGGGCGCCCCTTTATTTATGGCAGATCACACAGCCTCCGTCGGCCTCGTCGATGCCGTAGATGTCGTCGACATCCTCATGTGTTTTGGCCGACAGCGGATTGACCCGGCGATTGCGCCGGAGCCGGTCGCGGCGCTTTTCATAATCTTCCTTAATCTGCGTAACCCGATCGGGTGCGATGAGTTCGGTCAGGCTTTCGCCCTGGCTCCAGGTAAAGGGGGATCCATCCTTCAGCGCAGTCTTTTCGTAAGCGACCGCCTCGGCGAAATCCTTCGGGTGATTTTCAGCAAGGCGCACCCATTCGATCTTCTGCTGGAAAAAGCAGAAGGTGCATCCCGAGCGCGAGCGCCAGCTGTAATATTCGGGCTCGCCGACATCCGACTGGCGCAGGATATCGATCACGCCGGCGCGATCGATGCCGGCCTCGCGCAGCGGCAGATGCACGCGCATGTTGGCATGGGTCGATTGATATCCCTCACGGCTCGGCTCGTCGGCGCGAATTGCAACATAGGAATGGATATTCACGCCGGCCTCGAGATCGGCGCGCAACCAATGTTCGAGCGGTCGAAGCTTGAGCTGGCGCGTACACCAGCGCGTGCGAGGCGATGGCAGGAAATTTCCATATTCCTCGAGCCAGAAGTCGAAGTCGCGGTCGGGATTGAGCCGTTGAATCGAGCGGCCAAGAAAGCCCTCGAGCTTGTCGAGAAAGCGATAGACCTCCGGCAGCTCCTTGCCGGTGTCGGTGAAGAAATATTCGAGATGCAGGTCGGGATGATGCTGCCGCATATAGACGGCTAGTGCCGCGCTATCGCGCCCGCCCGATATCCCCAGGATGTGCCGATCGCCGGTCATGCAATCTCGACCTCGTTCGGGGCGTCCGCAGCAAGGCTTGCCACGGCTCGCGCGAGCGCCGCGAGACGCAGATGATTGCTGCTTCCATCGGCGCTCAGGGCCTCGAGCACGCGCCCGGCGAGCCGCGTGGCGGCCTCTTTTTCCTGTTCGGTCAGAATGAAGCTCTGAAGCAGCGGCGGGATCATGGGATCGACGCCAACCACGAGGGCGAGGGCCTCGGTCTCCGAACGCCTGTCGCGCACAACCGCGAGCGCCTCAAGTTCGCGAAAACGCCGGCCGAACCGCGCAAGCTCGCTCAGTGCCTGTTCGCGATCGCGATCGGACCAGGCCGATGCGCGGTCTTCGACAAATCGAGGCTGATCGAGGCCTCGACATCGCCCTCCCCGCCCTCGATATGCGCATCTTGACGATGTCCGCCGAGGGCATAGTCGTTGGTTAGATCCTTGATCGATGCCGCCCGCTCGGCGATGCCGGCGAAGCTTCCCTGGTCGACGCCAAGGACCCGGGCAAGCGCCCCGCGCATACGCCCGAGAAGCGCTGCATAGGCGCCCTCGGCTTCGATCAGTGCGTCAAAAACAAGTTCAGCGGAAAGCCTGTCGCCCAGGGCTTCCGGCAGGTCGTCGAACAGCAACGCTTCGGGATCGGACGAGCGGATGACCACCGACCGCACCAGCAACGCGTCTTCGCTGAGGCTTTCGGTTCGGCGTGCATAGTTGGGAAGCGCTTCGAACCGCTGGAACAGGGCTTGCGCAACCGGCATCGACAGGCCGCGATGTTCGACCTCGAATGCCGCCGCAAGCCCGCTGAGAAAGACGGTCTCGCGCACCGAGCGATCGATGTGGCGCAGCCGGAACTGCTCGGGCTTCTGCAACAGCCTGTCCACCATGAAATCATCGAACGCCGTCTGGAAAATATCGTCGATGTAAACGGCGACATGGTCTCGATTAGCCATGAGATATGCCAGTGTCAGCGCCGGCATGACGCCTGCCTTGATCCCATAGGGCGCTCCAGCCCATTGGCCGTAGATGGCGTCCAGCATGACGTCGCCGCTATCGACCAGGATTTGCCAAGCCGGCTGCAGCGATTTGCCCGCCGGGCTCTCGTCCGGCGCGAAGAATTCATAGCCTCCGCCCTTTCCCGGACGGTGAATACCGAAAGGCTTGAGCAACGTGATGTAAAGGCCCATTTCCGCTGGGTAACCTGTCATCCCGAGATCCTTGGCGTCGGGATGGCGCACCATCGCATAGCAAAGCTCTCGTAATGCCGCGTTGGCGTTCGACGAAGGCCGGTCGCGCTGAAGCAGCTCGCTCT
This sequence comes from Sphingomonadaceae bacterium, assembly GCA_965283845.1. GTDB lineage: Bacteria > Pseudomonadota > Alphaproteobacteria > Sphingomonadales > Sphingomonadaceae > Sphingopyxis. The sequence goes on along the minus strand of CBDIQD010000002.1, from coordinate 74,426 downwards.
TCAATATCGGCGTTTTGGGGAAGCCGGCTCCGGCCAGTGTGCTCGCAACGATCGCAAGTGGCTCACGGACATTCTTCGACGGCTCGGGTGCGAGCCACCACCGCGTGCTGTCGAGCGCCTGCTCGAGTCTGCGTTGCAGTTCATCGACGCAGGTGGCTTGCCGCGCGGCAATTTCTCGCCGCGCGATGCGATCACCTTCGAGTTGCGGATGGTCGCGAACAACGCGCTCGATCGCCGTCAATTCGGCGGCCGCGGCGCGCAACGCGAAACCGTCGCCGGCACCGCCGACCGCCGCGATCGCATCGAGTGCATTCAGTTTCCTGGCGACACCCTTGGCCAGCGCATCGCAGGATTTGGCGTCAAGATGGCCCTCGCTGAGGAGCAGAACAAGCTGTCCACTGCCGCGCGGCTTGCGCGCGACGATAGCGTCAGCGATCGTACCGGCATCATCTTCCTGCGCGACCGATTGCAGAACAATGTCGAAGGTGCGCAGGGCCCCGGTGCTGAAATAGTGGCGCTTCGCGGTAGCAAAGCCGAGGCCCACTTGCTCTGGAATGGCCGCGATGGCGGCAGAATCGCCCGAAGCCATAGCGCGGCCGATCGCCTCGTCGAGATCGAAATCGCTGCCCGCAAACAAGGCATAGCCGCCGAGGCGGGGCTGCCGGATGAACACGGCCCAGTCCAGCAGGTCGGAAATCGCCGCCTTCACCTTCGCCGGCTTGGCATCCGGTACGGCCTCGACGAGTATGTCGTCGGCGATTGCCAACCCCGATCCGTTCCGGAAGAATTCGATGACGACAGCGGATTTGGTAAGCTCAATGTGCAGCGCATCGCCTTTAGCGCCGGCACGCTCGATCGCTTCAAAAGCAAGGCTGAAGCGGTTGCCGTCCCCGCCGCCCGCAAGCGCCATCCCGAAATTCGACGCCAGATAATCCCACAGCCGGGCCGGGCCGTAGCTAGTGCCGGGTGGCGCACTGCCAAGGAACTCCTGAAATCCCGCTGGCTCGGCCGAACTCAAGAACCCGAAGACGCTGCGCTCATTCTGCGCGAAGCGCTGGCGGGAAACGGGTCCGAGCAGGAGCGCCGTCACGGGATTAAGCGGCCAGGTTTCCGTGAGGGCTTCGGCAAGCAACTCGACCTCGGTCGGTCGCCGCTCGGCGACGGCCTTTGCCACGGCAGCCGCGCGTTCGTAAGCCGATGCCGGCACTGCCGAGCATTTGATGGCGCGGCCAAGCAAGGCGACCGTTTCGTCGGCCCCGCTCAGAAATGCGATATCCTGGTAACGGCCTTGGACCTTGGCCCATTCTTGCCGCGCGTCGCGCGCGGCACGCGCGGCATATTGGTCAAAGGATTGATGCAGAATGCCGACAATCAGCAACCGCCCCGCACTGCGCGACGCATGTTCGGCAAGGTCCTGGAGAAGATGGACGTCGCCGCCTTCGAGCGCTTCATACTCGAGCATCTTTCCAAGCTCGTCGAGAATAAGGAGTATGCCGCCGCGTCCCGTTTCCGCCGACATCAAGAGCTGTGCGATCAAAGCCTCGTCGCTCGCCCGAGCACGTGACACGGCGCCCTCGTCCCATGCGAGCGCGGTGCCGGCCGCCTCTGCTATGGCATCGCGAAGCCTGTTCCGGCTCCCGGTGACCGCGACCACACCCCACAGACCCGCCGCTTCTGGAAAAGCTTTTGCAAATTGCGAAGTAAGGGGCTTGCCTGCGATCTTTCGTGCAAGCTTGCGATTGGTGTCACTCCCCGCAATGAGATTTGCGACGAGCAGAGCGGCAGAAGATTTGCCGCCGCCGTAAGGCCCCGTCCATGTAAAGGCGCCCTGCTGGCTTTCGATTTGGCTTGCGGCTAACGTGGCAAGCGCTTTTGCGACGCTGGCTTGAAGCACATAGCCCACCAGCGGCGGCGTGCCATTGAGATCGGCATCGATGCGCGCCGAGCGTGCAAAGCGACGATTGATCTCGACAGTGGAGGAATGCGAGCTCATGCCGCGACAGCCTGATCGGCGGGTCGTCCGAACGCTACTGGCAACAGCGTCGCCGCGTCGAAATCATCAAGCCGCTGTATCTGCCGGAGTCCGGCCGTATCGTTCCATTGCCAAGCGCCACCGGTCAGCCGGTTCAACGCCATCAGGCGCGTGATGACGCTATCCTCGTCGAGCTTGAACACCCGCCCGGGCGAGCCCGGCGCATAGCAGATCTGCTCGGCCGCAAGCGCGGTGGAGTTCCCTTGGGCTTCCCAAAAGCGGCCAAGCGCATACGCAAATATCTCATCGGGCAGGCTCGGCTTGGGGCCGCGCACAAATTCATACCAGCCGCCCAGACGCGCTTCGCGGATGAGCCCTAGCTCCGACAGCAAGGGTTCGGCGGCATCTTCATTCTGAGCACCATGCTTGCGCACATAGCTGCGCAAGAAAACCTCGACATCGCGCTTCAGCGTGCCGCGCGTTGCGCGCCAGCCGTGCGCGGATACCTGCGTCATCAACTCGTCCACGAGCGAAGCCGGATCAAATTCGATCACCGCCAGCGCGTTGAAAGCGTAATAGGCAGTCGTCGTCATGTCCTGCGTGCTGGCGACTTGCCAGTGCGCGAGCCATATCGTTGCCGGCCGTTCAAGATAAGGGTCGGCCCCGGTATCGGGGAGAATGAGGCGACCAATCGCTGTGGGCTCGATGACCTTGCCCTGCTCGCGGAAAAACCCCGAAGCAACGGCCCAATACCGCATTGACGCTGCCATGTTGCGGCCCACGCCGAAACGTGCGATAGCATCTTGTTCTTGAAATGTTCCTGACGGGGCGCCATCGAGTACGGCGTTATAGGCCTTCTTCAGCCACAGCAGACGCAGCGGGAAGGTCTCATGGCCGGCGAACTGAACCCGCTTGCTTCTATCGAATACTCCACGCTGCATGCAGCGACCCTACTGGCGAAGCTCTCCAGTCGCAAGCGAAGAACGGGCGGCTGCAACAGAAATTGCCTCGGCAGCGGCGCCCACCTCATCGTCGGCGGTGTAGCGGTTGAAGAAGATGCGAAGCACCTCGCGCGACGATCCTTCAGAATATCCCATAGATTCAAGAACATGAGACATTCTCAATTGCCCGGAGTTGCAAGCGGAGCCGGTCGACAATTGCACGTCGCGCGCGAGCCGGGCGCAGATCATGTCGGCATCGGCTCCATCAAGGCTGATCGACAGGCTACCAGGTATAACGGCATGTTCGCCGGTTATCCGGCACACGCGCGTCTGGCGCGCAGCCAGGAGATCGAGAAACTCTGCCGCCAGACGCTGCCCATGATGATAATCGGCCGCTTGCCGCCGACCCGCTAGCTGCGCGGCGGCGCCGAAACCTGCAATCAATGGGACAGGCTCGGTACCCGGGCGCATCGACGATTGCTGGCCGCCGCCGAACATAAGCGACCGCGGCTTCGGCGAGCCCGCCGCCACATAAAGCGCGCCGATGCCCATCGGGCCGTAGCATTTATGGCCCGACAGGCTTAGGAAATCGACGCCGAGGTCGCCGACATGGATCGGAATCTTGCCGAACGCCTGAGCACCGTCGCAATGAAACAATGCGCCGGCACGTCGCGCCACGGCTGCCGCCTCGGCCACCGGCTGGATCACCCCGGTCTCATTGTTCGCGGCCATGACCGACACGAGCAGGGTCTTTTCGTCGGTGAGCGCCGCCAACGCATCGACATCGACCAGCCCATGGGTGTCGACGGGCGCAAAGATGGTCGAGAAGCCCTCAGCCTCGAGAGCGAGAGCGGCCTCGATGACCGATTTATGCTCGATCGCGGAGACGATGAGCCGCCGACGCGGGTTACCCTCGCGCACCGCCTGCCGGGCACTGCCGAGCAAGGCAAGGTTGTTGGCCTCCGTTGCCCCTGAGGTGAAGATGATCTCCGAAGGGGCCGCGCCGATCACATCGCCGATGGCCGCGCGCGCATCCTCGATCGTCCGCGCGGCGCGGTCCCCGGCGGCATGCGGCGATCCCGCATTGCCTGGCGCCGCCCAGGCGGCAAGCATCGCATCGCGGGCCTCGGGCGCGAGTGGCAACGTCGAAAAACCGTCGAGATAGATGGGCGCCGAGCGAGTCATCGGAGCGATCCATACACATTCGCCGCGGCCTTCGCTCGCAGATTTTGATGTCGGCGAGAGGTGCGCTCGCATCGTCTTCGACCGCATCCTCCGCCCTTGTTCGGGTTTCCCGGTTGACCCAACCAAATATTCGCCAAGCCTCGCGAAGCGCGATATGGTCGGGCGATGAGCACGCCGCCGACAATCGAGCCCAAGGTCATCTACGAGCAGCTGTGCAGCGATTTTCGCTCGCTCAACGGCTTCTTGTGGCAGACGCCCCTGATCCTCATGACGCTGACCGGCGGGCTGTGGTTCGCTGTCGCGAGCTTCGAGATCACCGGCACCGCCCGCAGCGCCCTTCTGATCTTCGGTGCGATCGCGAACATCCTGATGATTATCGCGCTCTACCGGCTGCGCTACGTCATGCAGAAGATACAGGACGAGATCCGCAAGCACGATGGTCGTCCGGTGATCGGTCCCAATTACACGATCGTGACCTGCTTCGCGATCCTGCTCGCGCTCGCGGCCGTGGGATCGCTCGTCGCGAGCTGCTCGCCATCCTCCTATTTTCAGCCAAAGAGCGACGCCGCCGGAACGCACGGATGATCCTCGGGGATCTGGACTCCGTGATCCGCTATTATGAGAGCGACGCCGCCGCCTTTGCCGCGCGCTATGACTCGCTGCGCTTCGAAGATGTTCATCCCGGCATCGACATCTGGCTTCCCGCGCCGCCGGCACGAATCCTCGACGTCGGTGCGGGAAGCGGCCGCGACGCGCGCGCACTTGCGCGCCTTGGCTTCAATGTAACGGCCGCCGAACCAACCGCTGCCCTTTACGCAGACGCATTGCCAAGCCCAGGGGTGCGCTGGATCGACGACCGCCTCCCCGATCTCCCGGCGCTTGCCGACGAGGGAGAGCGCTATGCCTTCATCCTTTGCTCGGCCGTGCTGATGCTGCTTCGCAGCGAGGAGCTCGGCCGCAGCCTCGCGGCGATGGCCCGGCTGCTCGCACCGGGCGGCCGCCTCGCGCTCAGCCTGCGGGATCCGGTCGCGGGCGAGCCATCCGGCATCTTCCACCGCCACAGCGATGCAGCCCTTCTTGCTGCGGCCTCGCACGCGGGCCTCGATCTGCTCGAGACCGAGGAACGTCCCGACGCGCTCGGCCGCGCGCCGCACCGATGGCGTTCGTTCGTCTTTGCGCGGCGCCCGTCGCATCAGCCGACACCGGACGCGGGAGCGAGGAAGATCAGCTGATGCTCGGCGCTTTTGACGACGATCTCGGCCGTTTTGCGTTCCACCTTCCTCGCATCGGTCCATTCGCTGTAGCGCAGCGCCCCGGTCAGGAAGATAAGTTCTCCGCCGCTGAGCTCTCGTTCGATCGCTTTGACGACGCCCGATTTGCCGACGCGCACGTCGTGCCATGTCGAGCGCGACCGCCGCTCGCCGCCCGCATTGTCGCGCCAGCTTTCGCGCGTTTCGATCACGAGCAGGGCCTGTCGGTCGCCGCCGGACGTGACCCGAATTTCGGGCGCTTTCGCAACCAAGCCGATGAGTTCGATATAACTGCGCATGGAACTGCTCCTGTTCTGATGACCGTGATGGTGTGCCCGCGGCGCATCCGCGGTCGCGCCCCTGAAGCGTTCGCGCGCGGGGCGGGGCACCCGGAGGGGCGCAACGCAGTGAAGCAGGGCGAAGCCCTTGTGCCGCGCCGAAGCGGACGCAGACAGGCGCGATCACTTGCGGATGCGCGAACGCACCAATGCGCTGGACGAGCCGGGCCTGGAGCGCAGCCGGAACGGATTCGGTTCGCGTGAACGCCGACTGGGGCATCATGCTGCAGTCGGTCGAGAAGAGGCGCGACGTCGATGCGCGTTTCTACAAGCCAGTATGCTTGCTCGCGGTCATCGATGGGATCGGGGACGGCAGCCTCATCGCGTCAGATTTGGACCTCGACGCAGTTTGCGACCGGTTTGAGGCATATCTTTCCGGCATCTTCCCCGAGCGGGCAGCCATGGGATGGCGACCCTTCTGGCATCTGTGCCGGGACGGTGCCTGGATCTTCAGCCGCGCCGGTGTGACGGTCGTGCCGGAAGATTTCCGCTCGCAGCGCAAGCCCAACGGGCGGCGCGAACTGACCAACAAGTTCGACCGCGTCGCGGTGCCGGCTGCCAACGAGCGCTATTGGACATCGGCCGATGCGCGGGCCGAGCTTCGCGCGGCGGTGATCGACATGCTCAACCGCGACGATGCTGCGTGCCGGCAGGTCGCCGCAGCGTTAGCGGACCCCGCCAGTGCCACAAATCCCGGTTCCGGTTCGGCCATTGCCGAGATCATCGCGCAGGAAGCGGAAAGCTTCGATCGCGACATGACGGCCGTGCCCCGGCAGTCTGTGAAGCGACAAGGCTTCATGGCTTCCGCCGCAGGGCGACACGCCGTCGAGTTACGTGCTATGGAAGTAGTTACCGCCTTTCTTCAAGGCGAAGGCTGGATCGTCGAGGACGTTTCGTTGGCCGCGAGCTACGATCTTCGTTGCCGCCGGGCGGCGGAACAACTCTACGTCGAGGTCAAGGGCACCACGGGAGATGGAGAGCGGATCATCCTTACTCGTGCGGAAGTGGCGTTTGCGCAAGAACATCGATCCGAAATGCTCCTTGCGATCGTGTCGCGCATATGCCTCATGCAGAAAACCAGCCAGAGTTGGGCTGCTATCGGCGGGACGTTGCGCACGATTCAAGGTTGGGCACCTGCCAGCGATCATCTTGAGCCAATCACCTTCTGGTGCGATGTGCCGACTTCGGGCGAATACGGGCGAAAATCCTAAGCGTCAGTTTAGAGGACATTTCTTAATCGGCTTAAAGATGAGGTTGGATTGCAATGGAGAGGCGAAAATAATCGCGCCCCAATCGACTGTAGTCCGCTTTCAGGTGTCACCCATCGATAGCGGGAATGGAAAAATTCAGGCGCAAAGCCACCGCGCAACTACCCTCAGATTTGGGTCCAGTTATTCTCGCAGCGAATTCCTTTCCGGATATAATCGCCTGCCATCTGACGGTGTGGAGAATGAAATTGCGACATTTCAGTGTGCTGCTACTCGGGCTCAGCCTTTCCGCCTGCGGCCAAAATGAACCGCGCAGTACCCAATATTTCGAAGCGCATATCGATGAGGCGCGGAAGGTTGTCGGCGATTGCCGGAACGGCTCGATGCGCGGCGACGAATGCACGAACGCGGATATCGCGGTGCAGACGGTTGAGGGTCGCGAACGCTTTAAGCGCTTCAGAGGCAAATAGTGAGAGAAGCGACGCTCTCCTGATCGCCATAGGCGCGGTTGGTGATTGCGAGTCCGCCGCGCTGCGATATAGCGCCAGCATGACCGATGAACTGACCGCCGTCGTCCTTCGAGCCGTCGAGCGGGTTCCCCAATGGATCCGCCGCGACCTCGATTCAAAAGATCATGTTGTCCGCATCCAGGCCGAAGAGTCGCTGGCAGCGATGATTGCAGACGCGCTCCGGAAGAATGAAAGCGCCACCGTATAGCGGCGCGATCACGCCGGGCGGCAGCCCTCCTCAAGCTCGGCGATGCGTTCCGAGCAGATGGCATGCACCGCGCGCCCCAGTTCCTCGACGCAGCCGCCGAGCCACAGAAGCTCTTCCTCGGTGATGCGGTAATGTTTCGAGTAGCGCGCCTTCACATAGGCTTCCTTCAGCTTCTCGAAGCGGGCGCGATCTGCCCGGCTCTCGCGCGGCCAGGCATCAACCAGCCGCATGTCGATGCGCTCGGCCTGGGTGCGAAGGAAGCCAAGGTTGTGAACGTGCGGTGTGTAGAAGGTACAGACCAGAAGGACGCAATGATACAAGCCTTCCGAGGTTTGGTGGAGATCGAAGGCCGCCTGCTTCGTGTAACCCTTTTCGATCAAGAACCGGGCGCTTTCAAACCGCTTCATTGAGTTCGGAAACCACTCGTCGAAATATTCCTTCGCCATCGCCAGCGCCTGCTCGGGCGTCTTGGGCTTCGGCGTATGCAGCGGTTTCTCGTCATACTCGTAGAGCGCGATCCCGTCCTTCGCGACATCCATGAAGAAATAGCGTCCATGCGCGAGCCCGTCGTTCACCTCCTGCAATGTGTGGACGATGAAGTTCACGGGCGTGTGCAGCGTCTTGTCGATCGCAAGCTCGCGAATGAGCCGATCCTCAAGCTTCAGCCAGAAATCGACCCGCTCGGTCAGGCGCTTGTCGTTGACGATGATGAGGAGGTCGAAATCCGACCGGTAGCCTTTGGCGGTATGCGGTTCGTCGACCCAGCCGCCGCGGGCATAACTGCCGTAGAGGATGAGCTTGTCGATCCGGCCCTTTTTCTTCCAGCTCATGGTGGCGAGCGCGATCGCATCCTCGAATTCTTCGAAGATGATCGCCTTCACGCGTTCGAGTTCACGCTGCTTGTTCGGCGGTAGATGATCGAGATCGGTTCGCATGACTATTCTCACCCTGTAATTCCGCTCGCCTGATGGCAAGCGCCGTTGCAGTCAAATCCGCACTCAACTTGTCGGCGGCACGCGAAAATCCCAGACCGGAATGCCGAACGCGCGCGCCTTGTCGACGAGATTGTCCTGGATCCCGGTGCCCGAGAAGACGACCAGCCCGGCGGGCATTGCGTCGATGATCCGGTCGTTGCGCTTGAACGGTGCCGCCTTTTTGTGGCGGTTCCAGTCGGGACGGAAGGCGACTTGCGGCACGCGGCGGGTATCGGCCCAACAGGCAGCGGCGCGCTCAGCCCCGGTCGGGGTAGCACCATGCATCAACACCATGTCCGGATGACGGGCATGGATGCGATCGAGCGCAGCCCAGATATGCTGATGATCGTTGCACGAAGGTCCGCCGCTGAAGGCGACGCGGGTGCCTTCGGGGATCAGCGCCGCGGCCTTTTCGCGAAGGCGCTTGTCCATGAAGTCACGGCTGTCGATCATCGATGCGGTCATCACCTTGTGCTGGGCGCGCGATCCGGTACGCGGCATCCAGGCCTTGCGGACATGGAGCCGGAACTGCTCGGCGGCACATTCACGGAAATATTCCATGGTATCGCGGCGCTCGATCATCGTGATGCCCTCGGCGATCTTGCGCTCCAGTTCGACCGACCGGATTTCGCTGCCGTCCTGCTCGCGCTGCTGCTCGCGCTGCGCTTGCTCGTTGCGATCGAGGTCGCGTTCGATCCGCTCGCCCGCGCGGTGAAAGATATTGACGATGTTCCAGAGCAAATCTTCGAGATCGGGCTCGATACGCGTGTCGATCAGACAGCCCGCCACCGCATCGAAGATGTCGGCGACGGCGCCGGCAGCGAGCCGGTCGTCGGGCAGCGGCCGCCCGTCGGGTTCGTCGTCATAGGGCCGGTGACCGTAGAGCTGCATTTCCTGGAGAAGATATGCGCTGGCGCCGGGCTCGGGCGGTTCGCCGCGTTCGGAAAGGTCGGACAGGTCGGTCATGGCGTTTCTCTTGTCTGGCGGCCGCGCCTCTCGCGGCCTTCGCGGCGACGCCTCCGCGGCGGCGGGTGCGGGTCCGCACCGCACGGGTGCAGCCCGGGCGGCCGAAGCGCCAGCGAAGGATGGCGGGCGAAGGCTATTTTGCTTCGCGATGCAAAGGGGCGTAGCCCCGGCGGAAAATAGCCGCACGCCAAGCCATTGCGAGGCCCGCGCCCGTTGCCGCAGTCGCCCTCCAGCGAAGGCCAGAGGCGCGGCCGCCCAGGAAAAGGGGGGCGATCGCCCTGTTTTTCACCTGAACATGGCGAGCCGCTTGTCCCTGGCGCAGCGTTGGTCACGAAATATGGGGTCGGCGCCGCGCTATTCGAAGGCTTAGCTCCGGGCAGGCTCGGCCAGATACGCGGCGAAGCGATGAGATGTGATCGAAGATGTCCGAAATACTGCTGTATATTCCGGACATGGAGAAACCCGCATCCGGATAGAAGGCCGCCATCCTCGACGGTGCCGAGGCGCCCGGCCGCGTCTCTGACTGATGCGCGTTAGAGCCGGCCTCTTCGGCTTTGGTCTGGTCTGCGGCAAGCTATCCGGCGGTGACCGGCATGACTTGAGCTATGAATTGACTCTTGGGGTCAATTGTATCGCACAATAACCTAAAGATCGTCCAACATGATAACCTAAACATGATGCAGCAGAAAAACCTAAGATTGGCCTTGCGTAATAACCTAAAAATCGTACACCATGACAACCTAAAAACCATCCAGCAGAAAAACCTAAAACTTAACCCCAGAGGCACCATGGCCACCCCGCAAGAAAAGCTCGCCGATGCGCTCGAAACGCTGCACCAGTTGCAGGAGAAGGGTCGGATCGCCATCCGCAGCGAGGATCTCGATCGCCCCCAGCGCGAACTGCTCCTCAAGCATGGTTTTCTGCGCAGCGTGATGAAAGGCTGGTACATCGCCAGCCCGCCCGAAAGCGCGCAGGGCGAGAGCGGCATCTGGTTCACCGCCTATTGGAGCTTCTGCGCCCAATATCTTGCCGACCGCTTCGGCGACATGCTCGGGCTCGATCCGGAGCTGTCGCTTGCGCTCCAGACCGGCAACCGCACCGTCCCGCATCAACTGCTCGTTCGCGCCGGGAAAGCCGGAAACAAGGCAACCGGCCTGCTGCTCGGCACCTCGCTCTTCGATACGCGCGCCGCCCTCCCCGAGGCGAGCGACCTCGTGGTGCAGGACGGGCTTCGGCTCTTCTCGATCCCCGCTGCGCTCATCGCGGCAAGCCCGGGCTATTTCGACGCGAACAGGATCGACGCGCGCGCAGCACTTGGAACGATCCGCGATGCGTCGGACCTGCTCGAGCGGCTGCTCGAGAAGGGCCAGAGTGTCGTTGCCGGCCGGCTCGCGGGCGCCTTCCGCAACATCGGGCGCGGGCGGATCGCCGACGACATTCTCAAGACCATGGACCGCGCTGGCTATCGGGTCCGCGAAGTCGATCCTTTCGCCGAGAAGCTCGCCAACGCGATGCCGCTACGCGAACGATCCCCTTATGCCGGGCGCATCCGCCTGATGTGGGAGGCGATGCGGGGCCCGATCATCGAGCGCTTTCCCAAAGCGCCCGGGCTCCCGCCGATGTCGACGCCTATCTCCAGCGCGTTCAGGACGTCTATGTGACCGACGCCTATCACTCGCTGTCGATCGAGGGTATCGCGTGAGCCCTGACCTGATCGAGCGGGTGCGCACCGGCGCCTGGAATCCCGACCTCGATACCGCCGACCGCGAACTGCGGAACGGCCTCGCCGCGCGCGGCTATTGGCTCGCCTATCAGGCGGTTCTGGCAAGTGTCCGCAAAGTCGTCGGCGGCGCCGATGCCGGCGAGGTCGCCGACGCCGTCGCCGTTGGTATCGGCGAAGATGTTCAGTCCCAATGTCGAGCTCGGTTTCGTCGAAGCGAAGGATCTCGCAGGCTATCGCAGCGGGCAGGTCTATCTGAGCGGGGCGCTCCATGTGCCGCTCAGCCCCGACGCGGTGCGCGACGCGATGCCGGTCTTTTTCGAACTGCTCAGCGAGGAGACCGAAGCCTCGGTCCGCGTCGTCCTCGGCCATTTCATCTTCGTCTATATCCATCCCTACATGGACGGGAATGGCCGAACCGGCCGCTTCCTTATGAACCTGATGCTCGCAGCTGGCGGCTATCCGTGGACGGTCATCCCGGTCGAACGGCGCAAGGATTATATGGCCGCGCTGGAAGCCGCGAGCAGCGAACAGAATATTGCGCCCTTCGCCGACTTTCTGGCAGGCCTTGTCGAAAGCACCCTGAAAGGCGAAGCGACCGCCGGCTTGCCCGGCGCGCGCTGATCGCGCGGCGCGCCATCTTTATAATCCGATTATAATCGGGCCACGAGATCGGAGCAAAAAAGAGTGACCGCGCAAAGGAAACGCGCGTCGGGAGCGCATACCGTCACCTTTAGCTTTCGCCTGGACATACGCGACGGAACCCGGTCACACGCCTTTATGGAGAGGGCGCAGAGATGTTTTGAGCGATACTGAAGGCGTCGCAACGGAAACTGGACCCAAATCTGGGTGTATCTCTCAGATGCGGCACATGCACCGATATCTTGTTAGCCGCGTCTGCGAGCGGCCAGCGAGCCCCCGGATTATGGAATCGCACCCTGTAACAAGGCGGGATCGGCTCTGTTTCTGTGCAGGCGGAAAGCCGGGGCCTGTCGGATTTCAACGCCTGCACTTCAGAATTGCCGCCGGTTCAGAGTGCGGCGGGGCCCAAATATCAGATGCCGCGCCCTCAGGAGCCGGTCGACAGGCCGGCGGGAAAGAGCGCGACCGCAGCCCCGCTCCTTTCCGGCTGGCCTAATCGACCATGATGACTGCTCGCGCGGTGGGATCAAATGTGTTGATCGCGACCGCTTCATCTTCGACGGCCGGCTGCGAGCGTTCGAGAAGTTTCGCTTTGGCCGAAAGCACTTCGACGTAGGCTGCGGGGCAACAGAGGATGAACTCTGTGCCGTTCCCGTATATGCCGCCCCAGTCCACGTAAATGGCGCTCCAACCATGTCGCTGCTCCCATTCGATCTGTTGGGGGGCGCCCCGTTCGGATCGTCCGGGGTAGGGTTCGGTCGATAATATGTGGACTCGCGCTTCGGGATCGAACCAGCAATGATCGTGATCCGCGACCGGCGGACGACTGTCATATTCATGCGTCGGATAGCATCTGCGGGCGCTTGAGGGTTTGAGACCAGTTGCGTCCATGAACTGCAACGCGCGGGCGATCCGGCCGATGTACCATTGGGTTTCGTTGGCGTGGCGCTGCTGGCCGCTACGTTCGAGAAAGACGGCTTCCGTCACTTTGCAGGCACCGAGATATCCGGTCAAATGGTGTGGCCTTACAAGCTCGGTCAATGAGGTTCGCAGTTTCAGATCAATCTGCGCGGTGCCGCTTTCCCTTGTTTCATAACCCCACCAATTCTGACGGACCGTGATGTTGTTGAGCGTGGACCGGTTGGGAAGTTTCCGCTTCGCATCGACATAGCATTGGAACCCTCCAGCGCATGCGGCGAGGTCAAGCGCATCATGGCGAGGAACAGACTGTTCCGCCTGGATTTGCTTGGCGAGCGATTTCAGCCCGGCGAGGGTGGAATATTCAAAAATCATCGCAGGTCTCCGTGGGCTTCGGACCGGCGTCGCCTGCTACCGCCCCCAAAGCCACGAAATGCGATGGGTCAGTGATCAAAACAGTGCCATCGTGGCTTCGCAAATGCAGGCGGCAGGCCCCTGCTGAAGGCCTGCGGGAAATCTGACGCAGGCCCGGCGACAAGTCAACCGACAAGAGGACGCTGAGCGTCCTCTTGCATCGAGCGAGCTTCCCCTGCACGTTCTCGCAGTTAGCCGGTACAACCAAGAGAGGCGCTGAGCAGCAGATGAAGACATTTCTGCAACGTCTCTTTGGGAAGGAAGCCCAGCGCGAGCCCGCCAAGCATCCGAAGAGAGATCCTCTTCGGATTCAGAAGTTCGGGCACAATCTGGTGCAGATTGATGCGCTGGGATTCTTTGGCCACCACGAAGCATCCCCCAACGGCGATTTTCATCTGATTTGGGCGGATCGAAATCCCGAAGGCACGGTCGGCGGGTATCGTCTCGAAGGACATGGTTCATGGTCCCTGCTGCATGACGACGAAATCGTCTCCACCGGGCGGCTGGAGCGACCCGCGGACGGAAAGGTCGCGAACAATGGCAGTTTCATTATCCACGATTGGATGTTCGGCGATGGCCTCAAAGGCAGGTTCATTGCTTTCCGCGCCGACGGCGAGAAACTGGTCGAAAAGGAGCTGACCGCCAATCTCTTTAGTAACGGCCTCTCGGCTGATGGGCGCTTCGCGATCTGCCAGACCGCCAACGCACCCGGAAGCGAGGACGGTTGTCGCAACCTTCTTTTCGACCTTGAGCTGGGCGAGGAAATCACCCGCTGGGAAGTCGAGACGGGTTGGGCGGACGGGTATGAGTTCGATACGAACAATCGCCGCGTCTATTTGCTCCGGACGCAAGGTGGCCGGGTCGGCTATGATTTTGACGGCGCGATGCTCGACCGCAAGGGGTGGCAGACCGAGCGCATCGGCGCCGGCGATCTTCATGTGATCGGAATGGTCCTCGCATCGGATGAGCCAAGGGATCGGGGAGAGCGCGACGCGCTTCTGGCCGGCTTGCAAATTGCGGCTCAAGGGCCGGAGCGCACCTTGCAGGCGCACGCCTTTCGGCTTCTCGGAGAATTGCACGAAAAGGAAGGTGCGGTTCAGGAGGCAATCGACGCCTATGACAAGGCGCTGTGCATCAACCCGCGGATCGGCGTTGCTCGAAGATTGGAAAAGCTGCGAAAATCGCTGCCGGGATCGGCGAAGGGGCTTGGCACGGAAGGGTAACGAAACTTGTCCCGCTCGATGGGGCGGCAACGCGGAGAAGCACGCGCTACGGCCTCCGCAGCTAACCTATCGCTCGCTAGGATGTGGAGACATAGTGGAGACAGCAAGGGCCTCGAAGGGTCGTGTCTCCACGACAAACAGCCCGTCTGGCTGCTTAAAGTATTGTAATTTCTATAGAAAACTGGAGCGGGCGAAGGGATTCGAACCCTCGACCCCAACCTTGGCAAGGTTGTGCTCTACCCCTGAGCTACGCCCGCTCTGGCGGCTGGAAACAGGTCGGTTCCAGCGGGTGAGGCGGGCGCTTAGCATCGGGTTTTGGAGTCGGCAACCCCTCTTCACGCTTTTCGCATCTTATCGCGGGCGAAGGGTTGGCATATTCGCCGCAAATCCCACATAGACGAGTGACGATATTCAAGCAGGAGCATGACGCGTGGCCACTCTGGGTCTGAACCCCACCGAAAAGGACGCCGTCGAAGCTTTCCGCCGCGACGTCGTCGAACCGTCGATGACCAATCTGGTGATCCTCGATTTCTGGGCCGAATGGTGCGGCCCGTGCAAGCAGCTGACCCCGATCCTCGAAAAGGTCGCCGCCGACTATGCCGACAAGGGCGTCTTGCTCGCCAAGATCGACGTCGATGCGAACCGCTTCATCGCCGGCCAGTTCCAGGTCCAGTCGATCCCGACCGTCTATGCGATCTTTCAGGGCCAGCCGGTCGCCAATCTGACCAACGCTCGCACCGAAAGCCAGCTGAAGGCGATGCTCGACCAGCTGCTCGCGCAGTTGCCGATCGAGAGCGACGCTACCGCCCGCGCGGTCGAGATCGCGCCGCTGATCGAAATGGGCGATACCGTTCTGGGCGAAGGCGATGGGCCGCGCGCCGCAAGTATCTTTGCGCAGATATTGGAGATGGCGCCCGACAATGCCGCTGCGCACGGCGGCCTGATTCGCGCGCTGGTTCTGACCGGCGACCTGGAAGGCGCGCAGGCGGCGCTGGACGCGGTGCCGACCGACATCGCCGAAGACCCCGCGATCGCGCAGGCGAAAAGCGCGCTCGCGCTGGCCGCCGATGCTCCCGACGCCGGCGAGCTTGCCGCGTTCGAAGCGGCGGTCGCCGCCAATCCCGCCGACCATCAGGCGCGATCGACCTGGCCGCGGCGCAGATCGGCGCCGGCCAGCGCGATGCCGCCGCGGCCCCCTTCCACATCGTCGTCGCCGACCGCGAATGGCAGGAGGACGCCGCGCGCGCCAAATTGCTGGCGCTGTTCGAAGCGGTGGGTCTGGAGGATCCCTGGGTCGCGGCGCAGCGTCGCCGCTTGTCGCTGATCCTGTTCGGTTGATGCGGATGCCGACCTGCGTAAACCCGCTCACCCACGATTTTTCCGCTGCCCGGCGCATCGGATTGCCGTGGCCGTTGCGCACGCCATCTTCGAGCCGCGCTATCGCGCCCTCGTGAGCGATTCGATGGCGCGCGACCGGCAGATCGGGATGATCCAGCCGCGCGGCCCCGGCGATCCGCCCGCGCTGTTCGACATGGGCTGCGTCGGCCGCATCGTCGATGTCGAAGCGCTCGACGAAGGCCGTTTCAACTTGGTGCTGGAAGGCGTCGCGCGGTTCCGTGTCCGCCGCGAACTCGACGTCACCACGCCTTTCCGCCAGGTCGAGGCCGAGATCGAAACCGAGATCGAGGATGACGCGGTGCTGTCGAGCATCGAGCGCGCCAGCCTTGAGCGCGAGGCCAAGCGCTTTGCGGCGCGGCAGGGCTATGTCGTCGACTGGGATTCGGTCGGCCAGCTTGACGACGCGACATTGGTCAACGGCATTGCGCAGGTCGCGCCGTTCGACGCCGCCGCGAAACAGGCGCTGCTCGAGGCGACCCCGATCGACGCGCGCCGGAACTGGTCGTCCGATGATGCAGGTTCTGGTAGCATCGACGGCAAGCGACGAGACGCAGACGCAGCACCATCAGGCGCGATTTCAGTCGCGGCTGGCGCAGCGCGCTGGCGGACCATGTCGGCTATCGCGCGAGCGCACGATATGCCGATCGCTTTCGCAGAGCCGCTCGGCGGCTTCGGCGACCTTCAGTTGATGGCGCACCAGTTCCTGTTCGGCGGCGACCCGCGCCCCGACGCGGTCCCCGCGCTCGCCCCCGGCCGAACGCAACAAAGCAGCATGGCGGCGCGACGACCACTCGCTCACTATCCGGTCGGCGACCAGGTCGGCGAGGCCGTCCGCGGCGCCCGCCTCGGTCGCTATTTCGGCGGCGGGATCGGCCAGCCAGTCGTCGGCGCCCGCATCCTGCAACGCGTCGAGCGACAGCGTCGCGGCGACCTGTCGCCGCCCGGCGCAGCGCTGATCGCCATGCAGGCGGTGCCGCAGCGCCTGCAATTCGGCGCGCAGCTGCCAGTTCACATAGGTGGTGAAGCGCGCGCGGCCAGGATCATAGCGTTCGGCGGCGCGGTGGAGCGCGATGGCGCAGACTTGCGCGGCATCGTCGGCGACATCGGCCAGACCATAGGTGCGCGTGAAGTAGCGGATGCGCGGTGCCGTGAGCGCCGCGAGCCGCGCGAAGCTGCGATCGGCCACCACCCGCGCCCGCGCACTTGGCGTGGCATCGAGCGCGGTCCGCGCCTGAATATAATCCGTCACCGCGCATTCGAGCGCATCGCTTTTTGCCGACATGGTCCTGTCCCCATCCTGACGCGGCATGGGTGCCGCCGGGACAGGGATAGGCAATCATGATTAGCGCCGGGATGCTGGGGGTGTAGGTAGAAATACCTATAATCCCGTCCGCATCGATTCCTTCGACTGCCCGCCGGGCGGGCGCTCAGGATAAACTTCGGCACTTGGCCGAAGTCGAGATGCCTCTCGGCGCCGTGTTACGTCGATGGGTGTCTCGACTTCGCTCGACACGAACGGACCAAAAGATGTTCTTAAATTTCGGTTCCCGCCAGCAACCGCGGCAGGTCGCCGGCCTCGCCGCGCGCTTCGTCCATGAAGAAGCGTTTGAGCAAAGGCAGCCGCTGCACGGCGCCCAGCCCGGTGCGGCGGACGGCGGCGGCGGTGCGCCCCGGGATGCCGAACAGACGGGTCAGGCCGTCGGTCGCCAGGCTGACCATCAGGCTGTCGAGCCCGCGCCAGCGCTGATAGCGCGCGAGCAGCGCCGCATCGCCGAGGTCGAGGCCGAGCCGCGCGCCCTCGACGAGCACTTCGGTCAGCGCCGCGACATCGCGCAGGCCAAGGTTTAGTCCCTGCCCTGCGATCGGGTGGATGCCGTGCGCGGCGTCGCCGACCAGCACCAGGCGGTCGGTGACGATCGAGGCGCTATGGTGGAAACCGAGCGGATAGGTCATCCGCGGCGCGACCAGCTCCATCACCCCGAGCAACCCGCCAGCGCGTTTCTGCAATTCGGCGACGAAGCCGCGTTCCCCCAGCTTGGCGAACCCCGGCCCGTCCTTTTCGGCGACGGTCCACACGAACGCCGAGCGGTGGCGCCCCTGCGCATCGTCGACCAGCGGCAGCAGCGCGAACGGCCCCGACGGAAAGAATATCTCGTGCGCGACCTGGCCGTGCGGCTTTTCATGCGCGACCGCGCCGATCATCGCATGATGATGGTACGACCAGTTGGCGATGCTGAACCCCGCGGCGTCGCGGGTCGGCGAGCGGCGGCCTTCGGCGACGACGAGCAGCGGTGCCGCAAGTTTCGTGCCGTCGGCGAGCGTGAGTGCGACACCATGCGCATCGATGTCGCGCGACACGACCGACGCCGGCATATGCAGCCGGACCAGCGGGGCATCGGCGAGCGCGGCTGCAAGCGCGAGGCGCAGCTGGCGGTTTTCGACCATCGTCCCCAGCGGCGGCGCACCGTCGGCGGTGACGAAATCGAGTTCGCCGCTGCGACCGCTATCGGGCACCCCGTCGCTCACTTTAATGGCGCGGATCGGACAGCCGTGACCCGCCAGTCGCTCGGCGAGCCCCAACACCTCGAACATCTGCCATGTCGCGCTGGCGATCGCCGACGCACGGCCATCGAAACCGGGGGCGATCGTGGCGACCGGATCGGTGGGGTCGACGATCTGGACCGACAGGCCGTGGTGAGCCAACGCCAAGGCGAGCGCCTGGCCGACCAGGCCGCCACCCGAAATCAGGACATCGCTGCGCAGCGTTTCACTCATCGTTTCGCCCTAGCGTGCGGCAGGGCGGTTGGAAAGCGACATGGCAAAAGGCTTGGTCGCGAGTCATTTTTCGCACAAAGACACGAAGTCACAAAGAGGTTCGTTCGGGCCGAAACCCCCTTTATATCGGCGATCGACGCGGCTTACGCACGGTTGAAATAGAATGCCGCTTCGCGGTTACGCGACGTCTTTGTGGCTTTGTGTCTTTGTGCGAACCCATTCCATCCCGCCTTATCAGCCCGCCCCGCGCTTGACGGCGAGTCCGCCGCATGTGCATATCGCCGTGGTTAACTGACAGGGACCGAGAAGAGCATGGCTAGCCGCAAGGCCGCACCCGTTAAGGCCGACTGGCGCACGGTTTTCCGTGCCAGCATCGCGCGATCGCTGGTGATCGGCGCGGCGGTGCTGCTCGCTCTGTTCACCCTGTTCCTCGCCCTCGCGCTGCTGACCTATGACAGCACCGATGCGGCGCTGAACACCGCGGCGCAGGGCACCGCCGCCAACTGGATGGGCAGCGCCGGCGCATGGTTCGCCGACCTGGGGCTGTCGATCGGCGGCGCCCCGATCATCTTGCTGCTGCCGTTGCTGGGCATCATGGCATGGCGGCTCTGGACCGGCGAGCCGCAGCCCTATTGGCTGCGCCAGCTCGCCCATGTCTTCATCGGCATCCTGCTCGTCGGGCTGGGCGCCGAATTGTGGTCGCCCGCGACCAGCGCACCGATGCCGGCGGGCTGGGGCGGGATCATCGCGCTGTTGATCGGCGGCGCGATCGCGCCGCTGTTCGCGCAGGCGGGCGAGCCCGCCGCGGCGCTGATCCGCTTTGCGACGATCCTGCTGCTTGTCGGTTTGGGGCTGTGGCTCGCGTGGCGCGCGCTGCGGCTGGAAAAGGGTTGGGCATCGCGCTGGCGGCTGCCCGCCGCCGAGGGTGGCCGCGTCGTCGAACCGGCAAGGGCGGCAAGCGACGGTGTGAAAGCGCCGAACCTGATGGAACGCGTCGTCCGCCCGCGCGCGGTCGCCGAACCGAGCGACCGGGCGCCGCCCGAAATCGCCGATCCGGCGCAGCGCACCGCGCCGTCCAAACCCAAACCCAAGCCGCAGACCGAGCTGTTCACCAATTATCAGCTGCCGTCGATCGACCTGCTCGCGCCGCCGCCGCCCGGACCGACCGGCCAGATCGACAAGGCGGGGCTGGAGCGCAACGCGCGCCTGCTCGAATCGGTGCTCGAGGATTTCCAGGTCAAGGGCGTCGTCACCGCGGTCCGCCCCGGCCCGGTGGTCACGATGTACGAACTCGAGCCCGCACCGGGGACCAAGGCGAGCCGGGTGTCCAACCTGGCCGACGATATCGCGCGCAACATGTCGGCGCTGTCGGCGCGCATCGCACCAATCCCGGGCCGCACCGTGATCGGTATCGAACTGCCCAACGCGCACCGTGAATCGGTGGTGCTGCACGAAATCATCGGCAGCGCATTGTTCCAGGACCAGACCGGCGCGCTGCCGATCATCCTGGGCAAGAATATCAGCGGCGACCCGATGATCGCCGACCTGGCGCCGATGCCGCACCTGCTGATCGCGGGCACCACGGGGTCGGGCAAGTCGGTCGGGCTCAACGCGATGATCCTGTCGTTGCTCTATCGCCTCGGTCCAGACCAGGTGAAGATGATCATGATCGATCCCAAGATGCTGGAACTCAGCGTCTATGACGACATCCCGCACCTGCTCGCCCCGGTTGTGACCGAACCCAAGAAAGCGATCCGCGCGCTGAAATGGGCGGTCGAACAGATGGAGGATCGCTACCGGATGATGTCGTCGCTGTCGGTGCGCAATCTTGCGAGCTACAACGACAAGGTCCGCGGCGCGCTGTCGAAGGGCAAGTCGCTCGGCCGCCGCGTCCAGACCGGTTACGACCCCGACACCGGCCAGCCGATTTACGAGGAAGAGGCACTCGATTATGCGCCGCTGCCGCAGATCGTGGTGGTCGTCGACGAACTCGCCGATCTGATGATGACCGCGGGCAAGGAAGTCGAATTCCTGATTCAGCGGCTGGCGCAAAAGGCGCGCGCGGCGGGCATCCACCTGATCCTCGCGACCCAGCGCCCGTCGGTCGACGTCATCACCGGCGTCATCAAGGCGAACCTGCCGACGCGCATCAGCTTCAACGTCACCAGCAAGATCGACAGCCGCACGATTTTGGGCGAAGCGGGCGCCGAACAGCTGCTCGGCAAGGGCGACATGCTGTACGTCCCCGGCGGCAAGCAGATCACCCGCATCCACGGCCCGTTCGTGTCCGACGATGAGGTCCGCGCGGTCGCCGATCATTGGCGCGGCCAGGGGCGGCCCGACTATGTCGAGAGCGTCACCGAAGACCCCGAGGATGGCGGCTTTGCGATGGAGGGCGCCCCCGCCGGCGGCGACAGCGCCGAGGACCGCATGTATGCCAAGGCGTGCCAGATCGTCGTCGAAAGCCAGAAGGCATCGACCAGCTGGCTGCAACGCCAGCTGCGCATCGGGTACAACAGCGCCGCACGGATGATCGAAAGGATGGAAGAGGAAGGGCTGGTCAGCCCGCCCAACCATGTCGGCCGCCGCGACGTGCTGACCGATCAATATGGGCAGCAACGATAGGAACCATTGCCGGTCTCGCGGCTTGAACGGCGTCTAACGACCAGGTTCACGGCGGGTTCAATGCCCGCCTGCGATGGACCGGGTCGACGATAATCAGAATGAGAGCTCAATGACCTTGAAAAACCCGCTCACCCGTATTGCCGCCTGGACGCTCGCGCCGTTGGCCGCCGCCGGCCTCGCGATCGGCGGCGTCCCCGCCGTCGCCCAGTCGTCGACGACGCTGGCGTCGGTGCAGTCGCACCTGAAATCGACCAGCTCGATGACCGCCGATTTTGTCCAGACCGACCGCAACGGCCAGCGTCTGAACGGCAAGCTGACCCTGAAACGCCCGGGCAAGATCCGGTTTCAATATGAAAAGGGCGTGCCGCTGTTGATCGTCGGCGACGGCAGTTCGCTGACAATGATCGATTATGAGGTGCGGCAGGTGCAACGCTGGCCGGTCAAGAATTCGCCGCTCGGCGCGTTGCTCGACCCCGACCGCGATCTGACCAAATATGCCAAGATCTTGCCCACCGGCAGCAACGACGTGCTGAGCGTCGAGGTCAAGGATGCGAAGCGCCCCGAATATGGCACGATCACCATGGTGTTCGTGCGCGATGGGTCGGCGCCTGCGGGTCTGAGGCTGCGCGGCTGGGTCGCGCTCGATTCGCAGAACAACCGGACCCGGATCGACCTGACCAACCAGAAATTCAACGTCGCGGTCGCCGATTCGGCGTTCAAATGGACCGATCCGCGTCCGACCAAGCGCGGCCGCTGAACGAAGCTGAACCGAAATTTTGGGCCGGGAAATTTTCTGACGGAATTTCCCGGCTTTTTTCCGCCCAACCGCCGCCCAGCATCGACGAACTGCAAAAATGGCGTCTAGCCGCCGATTTTCGTTCAGCTTGGCGACAGGGAAGCCCGGCTATTTCAACTCTCGAAGACGCCAACACGGCCCCCGGATTTGGGTTTCCCCCTGTTGCCCCACCCGGACTGCCAGGTGTCTTCATTCAAGAGCGTGACGAACGCTGACCTTGAACCCCCGTTCCACCGCCCCTGGAACGGGGGTTTAGTTTGTCCGGCGTTTTTCCCCAACGCGGCTTTGCGGCACCAGCCCGCTACCCCGAGCGCAAGATTCCTCCGCGCGGCGTTGCACCCTCGCACGCGCCCCGATAGAGCCACGGCATGACTCGCACCAGCATCGCTTCGTGGAATATCAACAGCGTCCGCGCCCGCATCGGCATCGTCGAAAAATTCCTGCGTGAAGAGGCGCCCGACATCCTGTGCCTCCAGGAAACCAAGGTCGAATGCGGCACCTTCCCCAGGGATATGTTCCAGTCGCTCGGCTACACCCACATCGCGACCCACGGCCAGCGCATGCACCACGGCGTCGCGATCGTCAGCAAGGTGCTGCTGGCCGACGTCCGCAAATATGACTGGCAGGCGAATGGCGAAGCGCGCCATGTCGGGGTAACCTTGCCGTCGGGGGTCCGGCTCGACAATGTCTATATTCCTGCCGGCGGCGACGTTCCCGACCGCGACCTCAATCCGAAATTCGGCCAAAAGCTCGATTTCTTTGCCCGCATGACCGAGTGGTCGGGCGCGCTCGCCGATACCCCGACGGTGCTGACCGGCGATTTCAACGTCGCGCCGCTGGAAAGCGACGTGTGGAATCACAAGGCGCTGCTCGATGTGGTCAGCCACACGCCGGTCGAGGTCGAAACATTGGCGCGGCTGCAGGGTGCATCCGGTTGGATCGACCTTGGGCGGCACTTCGTCGCCGCGCCGACGCCGCTTTACACCTGGTGGAGTTACCGCGCCAAGGATTGGGAGCTGTCGAACCGCGGCCGCCGGCTCGATCATATGTGGGTCACCCCCGACCTGCTCGCAAAGGCGATCTCGCACCGTATCGTCCAGCCGGCGCGCAGCTGGGATCGTCCGTCGGATCACATTCCGCTGGTGACGGAGTTCGCCTTTTGATGAGCGCGGGCGCCCGCCAAGCGGCGCGCGCGATCGACGCGCTTCGCCGCGGCTGGCCGTTTCGGGTCAGCGGCCCCGACGGCGGACTCGACCTGCTCGCGGTCGAAAGTGCAAGCGATGCGGCTTTGGCCGACTTCGGAACGGCCGACATCCTGCTCTCGGGCGAGCGGGCGGTGACGCTGAAACTGACCAATCAGCGTGCCGCGGCGGCGCCGGCCCGGTGCGGCTGGCCGCCGCCGCCGACAGCATCGCAGCAGCGCTCGCGATTGCCGACCCCGCGCTCGATCTCGCGCATCCTCTCAAAGGCCCGTTCCGCACCCTGGCGACCGGCGGTGAGGCCGCCGCAGCCGCCGCAATGACCCTCGCGCGCCACGCCGGCTTGCTCCCCGCCTTTTTCGTCCGCGAAGCCAGCGGCGCGGCAGAAACCGAATGTGCAGCGGGCGATGTCGCGGCGCTGCTCGACCCGGCGCGCCTCGCGATTGCGGCGCGCGCGCGCCTGCCCGTCGCGGCCAGCGAAACCGCCGAAATCATCGCCTTTCGTTCGCCCGAGGAAGCATCGGACCATGTCGCGCTGGTGATCGGCAGGCGCGACGCGGGTCCGCCGGTGGTGCGCCTGCACAGCGAATGCCTGACCGGCGACGTGCTCGGCAGCCTGAAATGCGATTGCGGGCCGCAGCTTCACGCCGCGCTCCATGCGATGGCGGACGCGCCGTGGGGGGTTCTGCTGTACCTGCGGCAGGAAGGGCGCGGCATCGGGCTGGTCAACAAGCTGCGCGCCTATGCGCTGCAGGACCAGGGCTATGACACCGTCGATGCGAACCTGCGGCTGGGATTTCCGGTCGAGGCGCGCGATTTCGCGATCGCCGGGCGGATGCTCAAACTGCTCAACATCCCACGCATTCGGTTGATGACCAACAACCCCGAAAAAGTCGCGCGGCTGGAGCGCGAGGGCATCGAGGTCGTCGAGCGCTTACCGCTGGCGCTGCCGACGAACCTACATAACGAGCAATATCTCGCGACGAAGCGCGATCGGACGGGGCACCAGCTTTAGAAACACGTCACCCCCGCGAAGGCGGGGGCGACGGTTTGTTTAGTGAACGAACCGCGCGACCACATCGCGGTAGCTGCGGCTGACCTTCACCTGCGCGCCCGAGCCGAGCACGAGGAAACATTCGCCGTTGGTGTGCGGCTTGACCTGCTTCACCTGCGACAGGTTCACGATCGTCGAGCGATGGACACGCTGGAAATTGCGCGGATCGAGCCGTTTTTCCAGATCCTTCATCGTCTCGCGCAGGATCAGGCTGTTATCGGCGGTGTAGATGCACATATAGTCGCCCGCGGCGTCTATGCGTTCGATGCTGTCGACATCGACGCGGAAAATCTGGCCGCGATCCTTGATGTTGATCATCTTTTCATAGCGGTCGGCGGCGTGTGCGTCGGGGGCGTTCTCGCTGCCATAATCGTCGGCGGCATCGGGGGCGACCTCGGCCAGCACCGTTTTCAGCCGTTCGACTTCGGCGGCGCCGCGCTTTTCGGTCAAGCGCTGGCGGACGCGGTCGAGCGCATCGGCGAGCCGCTCGGGCTCGACCGGCTTGACCAGATAATCGACCGCCTGCGCCTCGAAAGCGCGGATCGCATGGTCGGAGTAGGCAGTCACGAACACCACCAGCGGCGGTTCGACCTCCATCAACCCCTGGATCACCGAAAAGCCGTCGAAGCCCGGCATCTGGATGTCGAGAAAGACGAGGTCGGGTTTGTGGGTCTTGATCTTGCGAATGGCTTCGCGGCCATTTTGGGCGGTATCTACGATTTCGACGTCCGCGTGCGGCTCCAGCCGCAGTTGCAGGCCTTGGGTGGCCCGGATGAATCTCGGACCGATGGCGCTCTTGCGCTGCAATGGCGTCGATACCGTGGTGTCATCCACCCGCGTGCAGGCGGCGGACAAGGAGATGTACCGCCATCTCGGCATCGAACCGGTGCAGCGCCAGATCCTCGGCCTGAAAAGCACCGTGCATTTCCGCGGCGACTTCACCGATATCGCCCATGACATCCTGATCGTGGAAAGTCCCGGCGCCTTCATCCCGGCCCGGTGTCCGAGACGACGATGCGAAGGTTCGGTCCGACGAGTTGCGCCGAAATCGTGATCTCGGCGCCATCTTCCTGCGGGCTGACCGCATATTTGATCGCATTTTCGACCAGCGGCTGGAGCAGAAGCGAGGGCAGCCGAGCGCGGGCTACCGCCGGGTCGATGGCGAAATGCGGGCGCAATCGTTCTTCGAACCGCATCTTTTCGATGTCGAGATAGAGTTTCAGCGTTTCGATTTCCTGCGCCAGGGTCACCTGCGCGGTCGGTTCGTTAGCCAGCGTGTAGCGCAGGAACGCCGACAGCCGCGACAGCATCGCATTCGCCGGTTCCGACTGTTTTAGCAGCACAAGCGTCGAAATGCTGTTCAGCGTGTTGAACAGAAAATGCGGATTGAGTTGATAGCGCAGCATCGCCAACTGGGCCGATGCCGCCTGTGCCTCAAGCCGCAGCAGACGGTCATTCTGTTCCTCGAGCTGAAGGAAATAGTTGATCGCAAAATAGAGCGCCGACCAGGCCGCGAGCGACGTCGCGTCGATATAGACGGCGCCGAGCAGCAGGCTGGTGAAACCGGCGTCGCTGTTCGGATTCTGGATTTGCGCCACCCAAGCGTCGATGAAGGCCCACAGCGCGGTCGCCAGCCCCGACAAGCCGAAACTGACCCCCCACATCAACAGCGGCCGGCGGCTGATCAGCGAGCGATAACAGACCGACAGGATCAGCGAGAGCGAGAAGCCGGTGATCGCCGAGATCGTTTGCGGGATCAAAAAGGTCAGCGACTGGCCATTGGCCAGCCCCGACACGCCGCGCAGACCGAGCCATGCGGCCCAGCCCAAAATCTGAAGATTCCAGAACGCCCGGACCTTGTTGTCGAAAAAGGGACCCGGCGAAGTCAGTCGGAACAGCGGCATCGGTGTGCGTGCGAGTGCGATGGTCAGCGGCCGCGCGCGCGGGGCCTGGAATCGACGCGGCGGATCATTCGGCGGCCACCGGCGCCATGCCGCCCTCGGCGCGCACCCGCGCCTGCCCCAGCGGCTGCAGCTCGGCGCGATGTTTCCACAACAATTCCTTGTAATTGATCACGCGGCCATCGTGCGCGGTCAGCGTCACCGGCCCGATCGGCTGTTCGTCGCGCGCGTCGACCAGTACCGGGGTCGACGGCACGCCGGCACCCCATTTTTCACCCCATTGGCGCAGCGCGATCATCGCGGGAAGCAGCTCGATACCCTTTTGCGTCAGCTGATATTGCACCTTGCGACGGTCTTCGGCCATCACTTCACGCGCCATGATGCCATGATCGACGAGACGCGACAGGCGGTTCGACAGGATGTTGCGCGCGATGTTGAGTTCCTGCTGGAACTCCTCGAAATGATGGACGCCCGTTGAACGAGGCGCGCAGGATCATGAACGACCATCGCTCGCCCATCGTCTCCAGCGCCTGCGGCAGGGCGCAATTGCCCCCTTCCATGTCGTTCAGCAGTTCGCGTAATTTTCCCATGACCCAAGCCCTAACGTAAAATCACTCCATGCGCTAAAAAAATATAGGGTCTCCGTTGCATTTCGCAACGCGTATGCGCGGCGCTCTTTCGCGGCACGAAAGGCTTGGCGAATCAGGGGTCAGGCGGCGATACGGTTGCGCGCAATGACCAGCGACCAGCGGGCCAGCGCCGGCAATTGGGTCGCAACATAGCCCGGATCGGCGCGCAAGGCGCGGCGCACCAGGTCGATCCGCCAGCGCCGCTGGCTGCGCAGCGCGAGCCCGAGCAGGATTTCACTCCGCGCGCGCGCCGGCAGCGTATCGGGCAGCGCACGTTCGACGACCTCGGCGGTCAGCGCCTGGATCTGCGCGGCGCGCTGGCTGGTCAGGCTGCCGCCATGCTTGCGATAGACATACAGATCCTCGTGCAGCGCGGCGAAGGTGAAGCGCTGCGCCGCGCGTAGCCAGAAATCATAATCCTCGACCCCGAACAGCCGGGTGTCGTAGCCGCCGAGCGCCGCGGTCACCCGGGCGCGATAAAGGAAGCAGGCGCCGACATTGTTGCCATACAGCAGCCGGTCGATCGGACCGACGCGCGAACGGCCGAGTTCGGCGCCGCTCTCGTCGATCAGCATGAAGTCGGCGTGGACGATGTCCGCCGCCGGCTGCGCATCGAGCGCGGCGACCAGCCGGGCGCAGGCGAGCGGCGGCAGATTGTCGTCGGACGTCCAGCTGTGCAGGTCGCCGCGCGCCGCGGCAAAGCCATGATTGAGCGCGGCGGGCAGGCCGACATTGCTGTCGATCCGCAGCAACCGGACGCGCGGCGTCGCGCTGCGCGGCATCGGCCATGATCGCGGGCGACGCATCGCGCGACGCATCATCGACCAGGATAAGTTCGAAATCGGTGAAATACTGCGCCAGAACCGAATCAATGGCATCACCAAAGTTGCTAACCCCTCGGCCTTTCACGCAAGCAAATTTCGCATTGCAATATGTGCATCAGGGCCGACATAGACCGTAATGTTGCGCCAGTATGAACTTGTCGAGCGCCGTGCGCGCTTATGATCCCGGACAGCCGACGAGGCGCTGCTGAACCGCGCCTATGTCTATGCGATGAAGAAGCATGGCCACCAGAAGCGTGCTTCGGGCGACCCCTATTTCTCGCATCCGCTCGAAGTCGCCGGGTCGAGGCGCTCGCCTATACCGCAGGAGCGATCGTCACCGCGCTGCTCCTGACACGCTCGAAGACACGCTGGCCACCCCGGAGGAGATCGATCGCCTGTTCGGCGCCGATGTCGCGCGGCTGGTCGACGGCGTCACCAAGCTGTCGAAGATCGAGGCGCAGACCGAGAACGAGCGCGCCGCCGAAAACCTGCGCAAATTCCTGCTTGCGATGTCGGACGATATCCGCGTCCTGCTGGTCAAGCTCGCCGACCGGCTGCACAATATGCGCACGCTGCATTTCATCAAGGACCCCGGCAAGCGCCGCCGCATCGCCAAGGAGACGATGGACATCTATGCGCCGCTCGCCGAGCGGATCGGCATGTACGAATACATGCGCGAGATGCAGCTGCTTGCGTTCAGCGAGCTCGAACCCGAAGCCTATGCGACGATCACCGGGCGGCTCGCCAAGCTGAGCGCCGGGGGTAAAGACAAGGTCGCGGGCATCAGCCGCGAGTTCAAGGAGCTGCTCGCCAAGAACGGGATCGAGGCCGACGTATCGGGGCGCGAAAAGCATCCCTATTCGATCTGGCGCAAGATGCAGGAACGCCACGTCAGTTTCGAGCAGGTCACCGACATCATCGCGTTTCGAATCATCACCCCGACCGACGCCGATTGCTATGCCGCCTTGGGATTGCTCCACCGCAAATGGAAAATGGTCCCCGGACGGTTCAAGGATTATATCTCGACCCCCAAACGCAACGGCTATAAATCGCTGCACACCACGATCATGCATCAGCAGAATATGCGGATCGAAATCCAAATCCGTAGCTTGGGCATGCATCAGCAGTCCGAATTCGGGTTCGCGGCGCATTGGGCGTATAAACAGGGCGGCGCCGCGCCCGACGGCCAGGCAGGATGGATCCGCGACCTGATCGAAATCCTGGAACAGACGCACGATCCCGAAGAGTTTCTGGAGAACACGCGGATCGCGATGTACCAGGACCGCATCTTTGCCTTCACGCCCAAAGGCAGCCTGCATCAATTGCCCAAGGGCGCGACCCCGGTCGATTTCGCCTATGCCGTCCATACCGGACTGGGCGACCGGACCGTCGGGGCCAAGGTCAACGGCCGGCTGGTGCCGCTGCGCACCCAGCTGGCGAACGGCGACACGGTCGAAATTCTGTCGTCCGACAAACAGAAACCGCAGCCGGCATGGCTGGGCTTTGCGGTGACCGGCAAGGCACGCGCCGCGATCCGCCGCCATGTCCGGTCAAAGGAAAAGGTCGAACTCGCCGCGCTGGGGCGCAAGATGTACGACGAGATTGCGCTGCGCCTGCCGAACAAGGTCGGCGACAAGGCGCGTGCCGCGGCGATAACGCGGCTGAAGCTGGAGGATGACAGCGCGCTGTATGTCGCGATCGCCAAGCAGCGATTGTCCGATAATATGGTGCTCGAGGCGCTGGTCCCCGGCATCACCGCCGAAATGAAATTGAAGCCCGGAAAATTTGCGCAGGGCGCCGCGGTGTCGATCGCGGGGCTGACCCCCGGGGTTGCCTATCAACTCGCCGATTGCTGCCACCCCGTCCCCGGCGACCGCATCGTCGGCCTCGCGCGGCCCGGCGAGGGCATCGAGGTGCATGTTATCGACTGCCCGAGTCTGGCCGACGGTATCGACGCCGACTGGATCGACCTGCGCTGGCAGGAAGACAGCGAGGGCGGCAACGCCCGGCTGTGCATCGTCATCCTGAACGAACCCGGCACGCTGGCCGAAATGTCGGGCATCCTCGCGGCCAATTCGGCGAACATCACCAATTTGCGCCTGTCGAACCGCGAAGGGGGTTTTCACACCTACGACGTCGTCGTCGAGGTCCGCGACGTCCATCATGTCATGCGCATCCTGTCGGCGCTGCGCGCGTCGGACACGGTGGTGCAGGCCGAGCGGCAGTAGGCAGTCCATCAACGTCGCCCTCGCGAAGGCGGGGTCCGCTGGAGGGCATCTGGCGCTGCGTAAACCGACTGCGGCCCCCGCCTTCGCGGGGGCGACGGATAGTACGTATAGAGCCGGCAGTCGCCAGGCGCCCTGGTCGACCTCGTCGCTGACCTTGTAGACCATGCCCTTGCTGTTGAGGAACAGCTTCTCCATCTCGGGCCGGGTGAAGGGGCGCGAGCCCAAACGCCCGAATACCGCCATCTGGCCGCCCGTCTCATCGACTGCGCGGTCGCGGTCGAGGCCCTTCGACAGCGCCAGCGCCGGCGACGGCGTCTTGGCCCAGGCGATCAGTTCGGGCGTCGGTTTTGGCGAGAAGCCATAGAGGCCGGGGTTGTCGGGGCTGGTCAGCCGCTGCGCCCGCCGCCGCGCCCGTCGGCGACAACCCGATGCTCGCCAAATGGATGCCGGTGCGGCGAAGCCATCCTCGGCATCGGTCAGCTTGCCGCCAAAGGTCAGCCCCGGCCAGACGATCGGCGCCGCAGGGCGTGTCACATCGACGATGACCAAGCCGTCGGCCTTGGCCGCGACATACATATAGGTGCGCGCCAGATAAATTTTCCGCGCATTGGCAAGCCGCACCGTTCCTTCGGGCACCGCGACCGGCTGCGCCAGATTGGTGACGTCGAACAGCTTCACCCCCTCGGCGTCGGTGACCCACAGATAGCGGAACTGCACCGCCGACGCGCGGGCATCGGTCAGCGGCAATTGCGCGGTGACCTTGGGCTGCAACGGCGTCGAGCGATCGTCACGACGAGGCCGGCATCGGTGACGGGGGCGTTGCCGGCAGAGCGTCACATGCCGCGCCCCCGCCAGCACATTGCCCTCGTTCCAGGTCAGCGCGCGCTTCAGCTTGTTATTGCGGAATTCGGCGTCGGCCAGCGTGTCGATATCGACGAGGACCAAGCCTTCGACGCTGTCGGTGATGACCGCGTAGCGGTAGATGTCGTGCATCACCTGTTCGTGGTTCTCGGGGTAATTCTTCACGATATTCTCGTTCCGCGACACACTGATCGGCTGGGTCGTCGCGATCGCCATGCACGTAGCGTTCTTCGTCTTCACCTGCGTATCCTGGCCAGAGCGGCGAGAACGGCGCGCGGACGATGCGGTCCGAGAAGCCCTTGTTGCCGACCGAGGCAATATCATAGACGCGGAAACCGCCCTTGCCCTCGGCCACGAACATATATTCGCCGCGCTGTTGCAGGCAGTTCACCCGGCCGCTGGTCCCCTGGACGATATTGGCGAATTCCTCGAGCGCATGGGTCTCGCCCGAACCCTTTTTGTCGAAGGTCTTGCCGCGCACCCAATTTTGAGCTCGCGGCCGTTCTGGTCGACGTGCAGCCTCCAAAAATCGGGGTAGCTATATTTGTGGAGGTAGCTGCCGATTACCGCCTGCGGCTCGTCCCATTCGGTGACGCGCGTCGCCTGGAAGCTGTTTTCCTGGCCCGACCAGACATTCAAGCCGACGAAGTTGACGAAATTGGTGCCGAGCAAATTCAGCTGCGCCATGATCGCATTGTTATCGTCGGCCGCCGACAGATGGCAGTCGCTGCACTGTTTTGTTTCGGACCGGCGAACCGTGTGTGGGAAGTGCGGGGCAAACGCCTGACTCGAATAGCCCGCCGAAGAGATTGGCGGCTGCTGCACATAGATGCGCTCGCGGTTGATGTTGGTCGATGACAGGACCAGCGCCGAGGTCGAGCGCACCGGGGTGATGATGCCCCGCACCTCTCCGTTCGGACCGGGTTCGCCGGGCTTGGTCAGCTGGTGCCGGCCAAGCTGGAACATTTCGTCGCGCGCCACCTGCGGGTTGTAGGTCGCGAAGTTGCGCGTCTCCTCACCCTCGAAATGATGCATCTTGGTCTTCCAGTTCGCCTCGATCGGCAAATGGCAACCGCCGCAACTTGTCGTCCACGACAGGTGACAGGTGAAGCAGGTCATCTTGTCGTCGCCGTGCGCGCGGTCTTCTTTGGCGACCCCCGGTCCCCATTCGAATTTCCCGTCCTCGGCTCCGCTGCGCGCCATCAGCTTCGCGCGCGCCGCCTTTGCATTGAAGTGCGGCCCCGGGGTCACCGCTTGCTTGACCAGGCTGACTTGCCATTCAAGTTTCGGATCGACGATCGAGCGCTGGATCAGCCCGATGACTTCGGCGTCGTCATTATACTGGAATTCGAAGCGGCGGCGCCCGTCGGGGTTGCGGAGCAGCGCGAGGTTGTTGCCCTGCGGCCGCGCCGCGACGTTCGAGGTCAGTAGGTTCGGGAAGGCGTCGGCGGTGCCGTGGCAATCCTTGCAGCTGATCTCGACCGCGTTCGCGACCTCGCCCTGGATATAGCCATTGCCGTGGCTGTCCTGCGCAAAATGGCAGTCGGCGCATTGCATGCCCTTTTCGGCATGGATGTCCATCATGTGGACCGCCTTGCCGGCGTTCAGGCCGGGCGGCACGAATTTGCCCTCGACTCCGGGCTTGCCCGGATCGGCGCTCGACAGGCAAAGCTCGCGCTCCTTGGGATCGGTGTAATGGCTGCAGCTCTTGCGCCATTTCTCGGGATCCTTGGGATCGATGATGTTCGCGGTATCGGTGCCATAGGTCGCCATATTGCCGTCGGCGGTCAGCAGATTTCCGTTGCGGTCGCGCTTGAAGATGCCGCGGAAGTTCCACCCATGGCCGTGATAGTCGGCGAACTGGGTGTCCTTCAGGCTGTCGTTGACGTCATAGACGTCGCGCAGGAACTCGACATCGGCCCATAGCCCGCGCGTCGCCGCCGCTTCGGGATTGCGTTCGAGCACCTGATGGACCTCGGCGGCGGTCGGATAGCGCTGCTGCTTGTATTTTTTCTGATACTCCGCGTCGGTCATCCCCGGTGGGCGCGGCGCTGTGTTGTCCGGTCCCGGCCACATCTGCGGCGCGTCGGATTCATAATCCCACATCGTGTAGCCGAGGTACGAGTTCAGGAAGATATTCGGCTGGTGCATGTGGCACGACATGCACTGCGACGTCGGGATCGCCCGGGTGAAGGCATGGCTGATCGGATGGCCCGATTCGCGGCGCGGCCGGG
Source organism: Sphingomonadaceae bacterium (assembly GCA_965283845.1). GTDB lineage: Bacteria > Pseudomonadota > Alphaproteobacteria > Sphingomonadales > Sphingomonadaceae > Sphingopyxis. The sequence goes on along the minus strand of CBDIQD010000002.1, from coordinate 41,434 downwards.
GCAGTTGATGCTGCGGCCCCGCGGTCGCCGAGGCCGGATCGATCAGCGAACCATGTCCGCCGGCGCCCGGCTCGTCATTCGGCGCCATATGCGCTGCGTCGGCATGGCCGCCGCCGGACTTTTTCTCCGCCCCATGACCGTCGCCCTCGACCCGCAATTTTTCGCGGATCGTCGGGTCGACGGTGTCGGTCTCGCCGTCGCGGCCATATTTGGCATAGGTCAGACTGTGCCGCGGCTCACGGTCGTTGGCGTAGATGACATGGCAGCCCGAACAGCCCGAATGGCGATAGTCGCCGGGCTGGTCGTTGGTGCCCATGAACCACATGAAGGGGTCGTTCAGCCGCGTCTTGTGGATGTTGAGCACGGGCACGGCGACGCGTAGCCCGGTGCCAGGGCCGCGATTCGACTGTTTGAGGTCGGGACGCCCCGGTTCCTCAAGCCGCTGGATGCTGCCCGTCGGATTGGGCAAGCCGATTTCGGGAAATTGCGTGTTGATGTTGCGGCCGCCGCGCTCGAACACACGGAACACGTCGCCCGGCGGAATGACGCTCCAGCGCGGCAGCGGATACATTTTGGCGATCGCGCCGCGCTTTTTCTCGTCGTCGGTCAGAATCTTGTCGAAACCGAAGCTCGGCTTGCACGCTTCCTTATACTCTTCGGCGGTCAGCCGCGACGAGGGCGAGAGGATGCAGGCGGGTTCGCCCTTGCGCGTATAGGCTTCGCCGAAAATGTAGTTTTTATAGGGGACGATGCCGTTGTTATACGCCGCGCCGCCCCACAGCATCGCGCCGGTCGACATCATCGACCGCTCGGTCGCCTCGATCACCTCGAGATGGCACGCCCCGCACGCTTCGCGTGCGACACGGTAATCGCTGGGGTTCACGAAGCGGATGAATTCGGGCGATTCCTTGTTCAGCAAGGTGTAGCTGCGCTGCGGGTTCGCCGAGCTGTCGTGCCACGCGCCGGGTAGCGTCGGCTGTGGATGCGCCAGCTTCATCACCGCCTTGTTCGTCGCATGGGCGTAGCCCAGGCTGGGGTGCCAACCTGGGTCGCATCGCCGCCGTGGCAATCGGTGCAGCCAAGCCGCACCGCGGGAGTCGTATGCATCGACGGCTGGTCGGTGCGGGTATGGCAGCTGTAGCAGCCCTCCGACTTCGCGCTGACATCGGCCTCGCTCTGTTCGCGCGGCGCCGGCGGGGTGAAGCGATATTCGATCTTGAGCGGCTTTTCCTCCTCGGCAGCGCGCACGACGCTGGCGCCAAAGGCGGCGCACATCGTCAGAAAAGCGAGCAGGGCGAAGAGTTTGCGCAGCATCATCAAAAACTCAAAATCACATTGGCGAGGACAGAGAGATAGGCGTCGTTCTTCTGCTTGTTATCGAACAGATCCTTGAAGCCGTCGCCCGGCAACAGCACCGCCGCGCTGAGGCGGCCGACGATATTCTGCGTCGCCTTCGGCCGCCAGATCGTCGCGACCGACAGGTCGAAGCCGATATCCTTGGGGATCGAACCTTCGGTGCGCAGCGCCTGCAGCGACGAGGTGTTTTCGAACCAGAGATGGTTGAAATTGGTGCTAACGCGAAATTCGGGGGTCAGGTCGAAATCGGCGCCGGCGCCGACGAAGACGGTGCCGGGATTGTTGAAATTCGACTGCCCCTCTTCCTTCGACGAGCGTAGCGAATTCAAGATACCGTTGCGGCCGCTGATCGCGATGACGCGCCCGCCGCCGGCAAACGGGATCGTCTGGCGGATCCAATAACTGGTGTCGGCACCGCCGAAGATCGGGTTTTCAAAGATCGCGTCGTAGCCGCCCTCGGTGTTGTTATACGGATCGCCGTCGCCCGTCGCATACAGCCCCGACAGCCGGAACCGCATCCAGTCGTGATCGTAGCTGAGTTCGACCGCGCCGAACCCGGCGCGGATTTCGGCAGGCTTGCTGGTGAAGAAGCTGTTCCGATCCTCGCCCAGCGCGGCATAGAAACTCGCGGTGACGTTGATCCGACCGATCCGCCCGTCGGCGCTGTAACCGAGATACACAACGTCATATTCGCGGCCGCGCAGGTCGCCGAGCAGCGCGGGGCGCACCGGGAAACCATTGTGATCGATCTGCACGTCGTTCTTTTCGCGGTTCATATTGTAGGTGACGCTAACCTGGCTGGTCAGTCCGACGAACGGGAAATCCTGGCGATAGAGATTGCCGGTGAAGATGAAATCGTCGCGCGGGGTCTGGGTGATGTCGTTGAGACCGCTGTTGGTGTCCTTTTCCAGCCGCCAGAAAGCGGCGAGATTATATTGGAAGCGGTTATTGTCGCGATTGCCGAACAGGCGGATGCCAAGCTGGCTATCGTTGAACAGGAAGCCGCGGAAATCGCTCTGGAACGGCTGGATGCCGAGGCGGATCGAATAGAAATCGAAGCGGTCGGACGTGTTGCCAAGATGGCGGTCGATAAACAGTTCCTGGACGCCCAGAAAGCTGTCGTACCGATGGCTCGCCTTCGATGGGCGCACGTCGAGCACGCGCCGTTCGGGCACGTCGACATAATTGGCCTGATACGCCAGCGTCACGCGATATTCGATGTCGGGCGGCTTGAACGCGGTCGATCCCTTGATCAGCGCGGCACCGGCGATGAAGGTCTGGGCAAAGACAAAACTGCGGTCCTTGCCGAACACGTCGAGGCTGCCCGGCCGTTCGGTCGTCTGGACGCCGACCGGGATCGGAAAGGTGCGCGGTTCGAACACCGTGTCGGAAACCGCATTGGCGACGATGAACCAATCGTCGCCCTTGATCGGCAGCCACGGCACCTTGCTGCGGTCGATCGCGCGGTCGCCCTTGTAGGTATTTTGGTGATAGGGATCGAACCAGCGTTCCTTGACCACGCCCAATGTTTCGATGAGGCGCCAGCGGTCGGACACCGGCAGTTGGTCCTCCATCCCGGGAAACGCCTGCGGCGGCGGCGGACGCAGCGCGCCGACATTGTCTTGGGTCAGCTGGTCGGGAAGGTCGGGGGTATAGCCCGGACGGCGGCGGCCCTCGATGATCTGGGTGACCAGATCGTCCTTGACCATGTCCTGCCAGTCGACCGGCGGTGGTGGCGGAATAAGCTCTTCGGCGGGCTGCTCCGCGGGCGCTTCGGCGCTGCCCGCGACCGGCGGCCCTTCGGGCGCGGGCAGCGGCGGCGTCGCTTCGGCTCCCGGCGCGCCCTGCGCCGCGAGTGTCGCGATGATCGGCCAAAGGCTGCCCCCCGTCATCATCGCCTATAGCCCGTCGCAGACGTTCTGGGTCGACGAGTCGAGGAACGGCGCGAAGGGGCAACTGATGTAGCGCAACCGCACCCCGGCGCCGACATTGACGACGACATTGTCCGAGCGGATCGCTTTGGGCGCGTTGCCGATGCCGCCGATCCGCGCGCCGCCGTTATGGAGCCCAAGGAAGCTGATCATATCGTCCTGATCGATGCCATCGCCCGACACCCCGATCGCGCCGACCAGCTGGCTACCGCGATAGATGGGGACCGAGCCCGGGAAGATCTGAATACCGTTCTGCAGCCGGTTTTGCCCCGCCGCGACATCAGGCAAGGTCGTGCAGCGCGCCGGCGTGTCGGTGACGCTGGCGCCCGATACAAAGCCCAGATGCGCGCTGAGGTTGCCGATGATCAGCGCCGATTGCAGCCCGGTCGAAAAGGGATTGAACTGCGCGATTGGGCGCGACAGCGGGCCCGGCGGCCGCCCGACCTCGCCGTCGGGAAAATAGGGCCGCGCGAGGTTGCCGATCGCGCGGTCGGAGAAAGCGATGGTGCCGGTCAGTGCGGCCGGATTGTTGAGGAAGGTTCGCGTCGCGGGGACGAACTGGCGCACATCGGCGCTGGCGTTGGCGCTAAGATCGGGACCCGCCTGCGCGCCCGAGAAAAACGCCGCGGTGCGCGCTTTTTGCAGGCTGACGTCGGTGCCGAAAATCGGCGCATCGGGAGAGCGGACGATGCCGAGCACCGAGCCGTGGGTGTCGACGATGCTGATCGTCACCTGCGCCCGGCTGTCGAGTGGGCGGCGGATCTGGGCGCGGGCACGGCTCATCACCGCGAAGGCTTCCTCGAGCACCGCGCGCGCTTCGGCCTGGGTCAGCGGCGCGGGATTGGTTGCGCCGTCGGTGCCGGCACGCAGCGGATAGCGGTTGGTCCCGCTGCCGTTGGTCAGCACGAACGCGTCGCGGTTCGAAAACTCGGCGGCGGTCGAGGCGCGGATGCCCGACGCCTCGCTGCCATAGGCGGTGCCGGCGGTCACCACAGCGCTGGCATAGCCGATGACCGCAACAAGGTTCCCCGCGACGCCGTTGAGGCTGGCGAAGCTGGCGCCGCCGCTGGTCATCACCCCGGCAAAGGTCGCGTCGGAAAAGCGCAGGCTGGTTCCGTCGACGGTGATCTTGTCGGCGGTGATCGTGGTCGGCGCCTCGAACCCGCGGGTGCCGGCGAGCGCGATAAACTCCTCGGGGTCGTTGTCGATGTCGAGGATATTGGGGTCGCTGCCATAAACCCCGTCGCCCATCACCCCGATGCCGCCAACCAACACGCCATTTTTATACAGCGGCAATCCGCCGGGATCGGCGGCAAGGCCCAGCGGCGAACGTTTTGGGCCGATCAGCGCCGCGCCGCCCGGAGCGCCGAAACGCGCCGACAGGTCGCTGCACGGCAGCTGGCTGAACTGCACCCCGAACAGCGGCCCGCTTTCGAGGCCGACGGTGGCGGGCGCGGGCGGGAAATGTTCCTGGACGATCTGGCTCGCGGTGCGGGTCGAAAAGGCGTTGCCGCCGCTCGACAGATAGGCCCCGGTCACCGCCTTGGCGATCGCCCCGCCTTCGGCGGGAAAGGTCACATTCTGCGCGTCGATGTTCATGCCATTACCGGCAGGCGAGGTCGTCGCGGTCGCGCGCGCGCCGGTCATGCGGAACACGCCCAGAACATTGCCGACCCGGTCGGTCACCGCGATCACCGAAGGCAGGCTGCGCGCCTGCGCCTCGGCGATTGCCTGCGCTAGCACGCGCTCGACGTCGGTGGTGCTCAGCGCTTCGGCGGCGGGCGGTGTATAGAGGCCGCCGGTTGGCGTGGGGGTCGGGGGTGGGGTCGGCGTGGGGCTTGGCGTCGGGGTGCTGCCGCCGCCACCGCCGCATGACGTCAGCAACAGCGCACTCATCGCGGCAAAGGCCGCCGAACGGAAAAAATGGGTCTGGCTTCGCATGATCTTACCGCAGCGCCCGGATCGCGCGCACCGCGCTGCCGAACGAGGCGCTGGAATTCGGTGGGCTTGTAAGCGTTGGGATCCTTCACCGCCGCATAAGCGCGGTCGATATCGCCGCGAATACCCGCCGCGGCGCCGATCGTGACGCGCCCCGACGACACCATCGCATTGAGCAAGGTATCGACCCCCATCACCGCCTGTTGCGACCCCGCATAGTCGGTGTAGCGATCATTGATCGCTTTCGCGGAGATCGCATCGACCATCGCGAACGCATCGGTGCCCGAAAAACCACGCGACGCGAAGGCGCTTTTGAGCGCCGCCACCGTCTGCGACAGCTGCGCCGCGGCCTGCACCGCGCTGGCGCGGTCGCCCGCCATCGCCTTGTGGAACGCCGCGGTCCGCACCGCGAGTTGATCGGCCAGCGCCGGCGCCGCCAGCCGCGCCGCGGCCGCCAGCATGATCAGATTTTCGTCATTATAGGGCGGCATCCCCTCCGGAATGTCGCGCCCCGGATTGTCGACGCTCGTCTTCACCGGCTTGGCCTGATCGAAGATGCGGCGGTGGCAACTGTGGCAATCGAGGAAATAAAATTCGGGGAACATCCCCTCGGTCCCGCGCCGCGACTGGAACAGCGCCAGGCTGCGTTCGATAGCGGTCGCCTGCCCCACCGCCCACATCTGGACATGATCGGTGCGCCCGCCCGCGGCGCCGAACTTGCGCCAGCCATAGTCGGCGTCTTCCTGGTGATGCGCCTGGAGCGACGAGAAGAGGTCGAGTTCGAAGGCGATGCGCGGGTGGCCGGCGGCCATGATGCGGTGGGTGACGAACTGGCCGTCGCCCGCCGACCCGAGGTGGCAATCGACGCAGACGCCGGCGCGGACCACCGGGTCCTCCAGCTTTTTGAGCCCCGCCGACAGGTTGGCCAGATGTTTGTCGCGCATTTCGCGGTCGGGATTGGCGTTGGTGCCGACCCCCGCATAGTGGCTGGCGAGCCAGCCGCCTGCGGGGCCGTGGCATGATTCGCAGCCGACGCCGTCTTCGGCGGGGAGCACTCCGGCCACGTGTGCTGTGGCAGCCGAGGCACATTTGCGCCTTGGTAGGATCGCCGATGCCAAGATTGCGCGCGATGAACTGGCTGCGGTTGTTGCTGAGCACCGCCCACGCGCGGCTATGCGCGCCACCGGCAGTCGAGGGCTCCTGCCATTTCATCAGCTCGTCCTGACGGACCACGGTCCCGTCGCCCTCCATCCGACCGTGGCAGGTCGATCCGGCACACGACGCGACGCCCGTGTAACGCGCGCCGCCTTCACCCTGCGACCGGGCCGCGGGCGCCAGCACGACCGCCGCGATCGCCAGCGCGAGCAGCATCGCCGCGAACGCCGATATGGCCGCCCACGGTCGCTCGCCGCGCCCTGAAACCGCGTCGGTCGTCATGCCCAGAGTCCCCTTTTCCGGTCGGACGCTTTTGCGCCTAAACCACTCCAAACGCTAGCATTGCATCGGCCACTTTTTTGAAGCCGGCAATATTCGCGCCCTTCACATAATCGATATAGCCGCCGCCCTGATCGCCATAGGTGATGCAGCTGTTGTGGATGCCGTCCATGATGTCCTTGAGCATCTGCTGCAGTTCGGCTTCCTTCCAGCTGCGGCGCTCGCTGTTCTGGCTCATTTCGAGCCCCGACACCGCGACGCCGCCGGCGTTGGCGGCCTTGCCCGGCGCGAACATGATCTTCGCATCTTTGAAGACATGTACGCCCTCGAGGTTGGTCGGCATGTTGGCGCCTTCGCTGACCGCGATACAGCCGTTCTTGACCAGCTCTTTCGCGTCGTCGCCGAGCAGTTCGTTCTGCGTCGCGCACGGCAAGTGCGACATCGCAGGTGACCGCCCACGGCGTCTTGCCGGCAGTGAAAGGTGGCGCCTTTGAACTCGTCGCAATATTCTTCGATCCGGCCGCGGCGATGGGTCTTGTGGGTTTTGACCCAGTTGATCTTTTCCTGATCGATGCCGTCGGGATCGTGGATGAAGCCGCCCGAATCGGACAGCGTCAGCACTTTGCCGCCCAGCTGAACGATCTTTTCGGCGGCATGCGTCGCGACATTTCCCGACCCCGAAATGACCGCGGTCTTGCCGACCAGATCCTGCCCCTTGGCCGCTAGCATGTTGGCGAGGAAATAGACCGCGCCATAACCCGTTGCTTCGGTGCGGATCAGCGACCCGCCCCATTCGAGCCCTTTGCCGGTGAGCACGCCGGTAAATTCGTTGGTGATCCGCTTATACTGGCCGAACATGAAGCCGATTTCGCGGCCGCCGACCCCGATATCACCAGCCGGCACGTCGATGTCGGCGCCGATATGACGATAGAGTTCGGTCATGAAGCTCTGGCAAAAGCGCATGATCTCGCGGACGCTCTTGCCCTTGGGATTGAAGTTCGATCCGCCCTTGCCGCCGCCCATCGGCAGCCCGGTCAGCGCGTTCTTGAACGTCTGTTCGAATGCCAGGAATTTGAGCACCGATTCGGTGACGCTGGGGTGAAAGCGGATGCCGCCCTTATACGGGCCGATGGCATTGTTGTTTTGGACCCGCCAGCCGCGCTGAACGCGGACATTGCCATTGTCATCCTCCCAGCAGACGCGGAAGGATATGACCCGGTCGGGTTCGGCGATGCGCCGCAAAATCTGCTGCGCGTGATAATCTTCCTTGTCGGCGATGAAGTCGAAGATATCTTCGGCGACTTCCTGCACCGCCTGACAAAACTCTGGTTGTCCGACGTTGCGCTTTTTCACGCCTTCCATGAACGTCGAAAAATCGACGTGATCCGAAACTGCCATGCACCCCTCCCCTAGTATGACTGGGAAAGTCGGTGCGACCCCTGACGATTTTATCGTTGACCGACCTTGTGTGCCAAAGGCTACACCATCGCCAAGCAAAGGCAATATGACAGCGCGCACAGGCTGCATTTTTTCGCAGCACGCACAAAAGGGGCAAAAATGAGCGAGAGCAATGAGATGGCCAAGGGGACAGGGCGCGGCATGACCCGCACCAACCGGGCGATATTGATCGCCGCCTTTGTGCTGCTGGCCGCGGCGATCGGCTATGCCATTTGGCGCGATTCCGCTCCATCCTCCGCCGATCCAGCCACGCAGGCGGCGGGCGCGCCATCCGATCAGCTGGCCGCGCTGGAGGCGCGAACAAAGAGCGAGCCGAACAGCGCCGAAGCCTGGACCGCGCTGGGCGCGGCGCGATTCGACCTGAGCGATTTCGCCGGAGCCGCCGCTGCTTATGAAAAGGCAGCCGCGCTATCCCCCGATTCGGCGGGGCTGTGGTCGGCGCTGGGCGAGGCGCGGGTGATGGGCAGCGACAGCGACCCGATGCCGGCGGCGGCGCTTGCGGCCTTCGACAAAGCCATCGCCCTCGATGCCAAGGATCCCCGCGCGCGTTATTTCCTGGCGGTGAAGAAGGACATCGGCGGCGACCACAAGGGCGCGATCGACGACTGGTTCGCGCTGCTCGCCGACACGCCGCAGGGCGCGCCGTGGGAGGCGGACCTGCGCCGCACGATCGAACAGGTCGGGCAGATTCACAAGATCGACGTCGCCGCGCGGCTCACGGCCACCCAGCCCCGCGCGCTGACCGCCGACGAGATGCCAGTCGCCGCGCGCGCCATCCCGGGCCCGTCGCGTTCGGACATGGAAGCCGCGTCGCAGCTGCCCAAGGGTCAGCAGGACCAGATGATCGAGGGCATGGTAAGCGGGCTGGAGGCCAAGCTGAAGGCCAATCCCGCCGACGTCGACCGCTGGATCATGCTGATGCGCAGCCGCATGACGCTGGGCGAAACGGCAAAAGCCGCGCAGGCGCTGAAGGATGGCATCGCCGCCAATCCGGGCGCAGCAGGGCGGTTGAAGGCGCAGGCGCAGTTGTTAGGGGTGCCGGGGGCGTAAGCCAATTTTCCTTCCGTTCGTGTCGAGCGAAGTCGAGACACCCATCGTCACAGCACCAGCCTGCTGGGCATCTCGACTTCGCTCGATGCGAACGGACCTAAGGACTGGCGCTAACCCGCCATCAGCGCCGCATTGCCGCCCGCCGCGGTGATGTCGGTGCTGATCGTCTTTTCCTCGGCAAAGCGGTGGAGATAATGCGGGCCGCCCGCCTTTGGCCCGGTCCCCGACAGGCCGCGGCCACCGAACGGCTGCGAGCCGACGATCGCGCCGATCTGGTTGCGGTTGACATAGACATTGCCGACCTGCGCCCGCGCCGCGATATGCGCCGCGACGCCGTCGATGCGGGTGTGGACGCCCAGGGTCAGGCCATAGCCCGAGGCGTTGATTGCGTCGATCAACTGGTCGAGTTCGCCGCCTTTCCAGGTTGCCACGTGCAAGACGGGTCCGAAGATCTCGCGCTTCAGATCGGTGACATGGTCGAGGCGAATGACCACCGGCGGCACGAAATGACCGCCTGACGGCAGGCTGGTCCGCGTGGCTTCGGCGATCACGCGGCCCTCGGCGCGCGCTTCGGCGACGTAAGCGGCGATATTCGCCTGCGCCTCGTCGTCGATGATGGGGCCGACATCGGTCGCCAACAGGGCGGGGTCGCCGATATTCAGTTCGGCCATCGCCCCCGCGACCATGTCGATCATCGTATCGGCGACATCGTCCTGCACGCAGAGCAGGCGCAGCGCCGAACAGCGCTGCCCCGACGACTGAAATGCACTGGCGACGGCATCTCGCGCGACCTGTTCGGGCAGCGCGGTCGGATCGACGATCATCGCATTAGCGCCGCCGGTCTCCGCGATCAGCGTCGCGATCGGGCCGTCGCGCATCGCCAGCCCGCGATTGATCGCTCGCGCGACCTCGGTCGACCCAGTAAAGGCGACGCCGATGATGTCGGGGTTGCCGGTCAAAGCCGCGCCTACCGCCTCGCCGCGGCCCGGCAGATAATGGAGCACATCGCCGGGGATGCCCGCTTCGAGCAACAATTCCACCGCAGATGCGCGATCAGCGGGGTCTGTTCGGCGGGTTTGGCCAGCACGCTGTTGCCCGCGCCAAGCGCCGCCGCCACTTGGCCCAGGAAGATCGCGAGCGGGAAGTTCCACGGGCTGATGCACACGAACACGCCCTTGCCCTCGAGCATCAGTTCGTTGCGCTCACCGGTCGGGCCGGGCAGCGCGACCGGATAGGTGAAATCGGCGCGCGCTTGCCCCGCATAATAGCGCAGGAAATCGACCGCCTCGCGCACCTCGGCGATCGCGTCGACCAGCGTCTTGCCGGCCTCGTCGATCGCGAGGCCCAGGAACAGCGCGTCATGCTCTTCAAGCAGGTCGGCGGCGCGTTCGAGCCGCTCGGCGCGAGAGCGCCGCCCGCGAGCTCCAGTGCCGTGCGCCGCGCGCGCCGCGGCGACGGCATCGGTGACCGCGCCGCGGTCGGCACTCGATCGCCTGCCGGGCTTCGACGTCGGTCTGCGCGTGCTCGCACCGACGCGCCTGCGCCGCAGCGCCGCCGCCGTCCGACGGCGCCGCACGCCGGTCGCCGCCGGCGGCCGCCTGTCCGATCGCGGCGACAGCGCCTCGAGCACACCGGGTTCGCCCAGATCATAACCGCGCGAGTTTTGGCGCGCAGGAGCGAACAGGCCAAGACCGGTCGCGATCTTCGATGTAGCGGCGCTTGCGACACTGCGCGGATCGACGGCAAGCTGTTCGGCGCTGACGTCAGGGTCCGAGAACTGGTGCACGAAGCTGGAGTTCGCGCCGTTTTCGAGCAGGCGGCGGACCAGATAGGCTAGCAGGTCGCGGTGGGTGCCGACCGGCGCATAGACGCGCACCGGGCGCGGCGGCGGGAACAGCGCGACGAGCGCATCATGTGCGCCTTCGCCCATGCCGTGCAGCCGCTGCAGTTCATAATCGGCGCCGGCGAACAGTTCGGACACAAAGGCCAGCGTCATCGCATTATGGCTGGCGAACGCCGGATAGATGCAATCCTGGCAATCGCGCAGCAACTGAGCGCAGCGCATATAATTGAGGTCAGTGTGCAGTTTCGCGGTGAACACCGGAAAATCGCCAAGGCCCAGCGTCTGGGCGCGCTTGATCTCGGTATCCCAATAAGCGCCCTTGACCAGCCGCATCGACAGCTTGACCCCGCGTGCCCGCGCCCGATCGGCGAGCCAGTCGATCACCGCCGGGGCGCGCTTCTGATAGGCCTGGATGACGATGCCAAGCCGGTCCAGCCGTCGGCGATCGCCGCATCGAGCTGTCGAGCAGCCAGACCATCCGGAGCAGTCGCCGCGCGCCATCAGGTCCATCGGGATCGCCATGATCACCGCGCAGCGCCTCGGCCTTGCGCAACGCGAACTGCTTGGGCACCAGCTCGCCGATCACCAGCGACAGATAGGTGGTGATGCGCGGATGACCAGCGCCGAAACCGGCTGGTATCGAGATGCCGTGATTGGCGTGCAGGATCGCCCGATTTCGCCGCCTTGCCGATGCGCGCGATGGCATTGGCATAGCTGTCATAATAGCGCGCCGCATCCTCGGCGGTGCGCGCCGCTTCGCCGAGCATGTCGAAGCTGGCAAGCTCCGACTTTTCCTTGTCGGCGCGCTTGACCGCGGCGTCGATCGTCTCGCCCATCACGAACTGCTGGCCGAGCATCTTCATCGCCGCGAGCGCCGCCTGACGGATCACCGGCTCGCCCGAGCGGCGGACCATCGATTTGAGCAGGGTCAGCGGGTTCGCCTTGCTGCCCATCGCGCCCAGCATCAGCGTCGCCGACCCCAGCGACAGGCCGCGCGACGACAGCGCGACGATCAGTGGACTGTCGCTGTCATCGCCCTCGGCCCAGTGACGCCCGGCGATCTTGTCGCGGATCAGCGCATTGGCGGTCGCATTGTCGGGGACGCGCAGCAGCGCCTCGGCAAGGCACATCAGCACGACGCCTTCCTCGGTCGATAGCCGGTAACGGTTCATCAGCTGCGCGACGAGCGTTTCGCGGTCGCCTTCGGCCTTTGCCTTGCGGATCAGATCGAGCCCGCGCCGGGTGACCGCATCGACGCTTGGCGCCGGAGAGCTTGGCGGCGCGCAGGTCGGCGACGATGTCGGCCTCGCTGCGGCGGGCCAGGGTGCGGAGGGCGGCGCGGTCGATGGTGTCGGTCATGCGATATGGTATCGCAGAGGCGCACGGCGATCTGCCCTAATTCTGGCGATCGAAAGTAGTTTTTGACCTAAATTCTGATCGAATGTAGTCGAATGACATGAGCAATAGCGCAACAGCAGTCCAGATGGACGATTTCGACCGCAAGATCGTCGCGATTCTGCGCCAGGACGGCCGGATCACCTTCACCGAACTGGCGACCCGGGTCGGGTTGTCGAAAACGCCGTGCCAGCAGCGCGTCAAGCGCCTGGTCGCCAGCGGGGTCATCAACGGATTTCGCGCCATCATCGACCCGGCCAAAGTCGGCCTTGATCATGTTGCCTTCACCGAGGTGAAATTGTCCGATACGCGCGAGGCGGCGCTCAAGGAATTCAACGCCGCGGTGCGGGCGATCCCCGAGGTCGAGGAATGTCACATGATCGCCAGCAGCTTCGACTATCTGCTGAAGGTGCGCACCGCCGACATTCGCCGCTATCGCATCGTCCTGGGCGAAAAAATCTCGAGCCTGCCGCATGTCGCGAACACGTCGACCTTTGTCGCGATGGAAACGATCAGCGAAACGGCACGCTGACAGGAATATTGACCGCCGCCCACAGCTGTGCCAATCGCGCAGCCCCAAGCGGGTGTAGCTCAATGGTAGAGCTTTTGCTTCCCAAGCAAGTGACGAGGGTTCGATTCCCTTCACCCGCTCCAAGACTTTCGCAGCGATTTAGCTCTGCTAAATCGCGATCAGCGAAAGTCCGGCCAGCCCGCGCAGCGGGACTGACGGCGCGGCTTTGCCGCGTCACTCGCTACCCACTTGCGCGACCGTGACCTTCAGGTTGAGCATCTCGATTTCGCCATAGGCGGTGAGGAAGCTGATGTCGGCGGCATCGCGGCCGACGGCGATCTTGGCCATTTCGCCGGCCTTGGCCATGCCGGTCGCATCGACCAGATGCCAGGCATCGCCCAAATACACCTCGGCCACCGCGTGGAAATCCTGCGGCTCGACGCCGAGCGCGTAGACGCTGACGATGCGCGCCGGAATCGCCGCGGCACGGGCCAGGCTGACCATCACATGCGCATAGTCGCGGCATACGCCCTGGCGGAGGACGAAGCTGTCGAGGGCGCCGGTTTCCGAATCGCTCGACCCCGACACATAGGTGAAGTGCGTCTCGATCCAGTCGCGCATGCGGCCGATCTTGGCGCCGCCTTCGACATCGCTGAATTCGTCCTGGACGAAGTGGATGAATTTGTTGGCGGGGCAATAGCGCGATTCGTTGAGATACTGGACCGTCTCGGCGGGCAACCGGTGCATCGCCACCTTGTCCAGCGTCCGGTAATCGACCACGTCGCGATCGATTTCGACCGTGGTACGATACCGCACATTCAGCTCGCCGCCACGGCGCAGCCAGATGCGGTCGCCGATCATGTCCTGCGCCGCGACGCGCGCGAAATACTCGCATGGCCCCACATCGAGCACCGCATTCAGGATCAGTTGTTCGGGAATCGCCGCCGCCTCGATATGCAGCATCAGGTCGACCGGATCGCCGAGGCGATAGTCGAGCGCGGCGGTGATTTCGAGTTTCATCGGCTGGTAACGCTCCAAAGCGGGATCGGTGCCGCTAGGGCCAGAAAAACGCCGACACAACAGAAAAGCATTGGCGCGATTTTGCGTCCGCGCGGTATGACCCGCCAACCCTTCCAACACCGGGAGATCTTGTGACCGCATCGCGCACCATCCCCTTTATCGTCGCCACCATTTTCATCGACGCGGTCGGGTTCGGCATCATCATGCCGGTGCTGCCGCAACTGGTGATGGAGGTCGGGCGCATCGACCTGCCGCACGCGATCGAAGTCGGGGCGTGGATCGGGCTGGTGATGGCGGTCGCGACCTTTCTCGCCTCGCCGATCCTGGGCAATCTGTCCGACCGGTTCGGGCGGCGGCGCGTGCTGCTGCTGTCGCTCGCGGGGCTGACCATCGACTATGCGCTGCTCACCATCGTCGGCACGCTGCCGTGGCTGTTCGTCGCGCGCGCGCTGTCGGGGGTGTTCGGCGGCAGCTATGCGGCGGCGCAGGCGGCGATCGCCGACATCACCAAGCCCGCGGAACGCGCGCGCAATTTCGGCTTTGTCGGCGCGGCGTTCGGGGTAGGTTTTGTGGCGGGGCCGGCGATCGGCGGCTTGCTGGGCGAGATCGGGCCGCGCGCGCCGTTCGTCGCCGCGGCGATCCTGGCCGCCGCCAACATGCTCTATGGCGTCTTCATCTTTCCCGAAACGCTGCCGCCCGAGCGCCGCCGCGCCTTCGACTGGCGGCGCGCCAACCCGCTCGGCGCGCTGCGGACGATGCGCGGCCTGCCCGGCATGGGCGGGGTCGCGAGTGTGCTGACGCTGTGGCAGATCGCCAGCCTGGTCTATCCGATGACGTGGAGCTTTTATTGCATCGCGCAGCTCGGCTGGACCCCGGGGATGATCGGCGCCAGCTTGGCCGCGGTCGGGGTGATGATCGCGCTCGGGCAGGCGTTCGTCGTGGGGCCGATAGTGGCACGATTCGGCGAGCGCGACGCGGCGACGATCGGGATCCTGATCGCGGTCGCCAATTATCTGGGCTTCGCCTTTGTCACCTCGACCTGGGGCGCCTTCCTGCTGCTGCTCCCCATCGCCTTGCAGGCGCCGGTGCAGCCGTCGCTGAACGCGCTGATGTCGCGCCGCGCGACGGCGAACACGCAGGGCGAGGTGCAGGGGATTTCGGCGATGGCGATGGGGATGGGCCAGCTCGTTGCGCCGATCCTGCTGACCGGCACGATGGCGTATTTCACCGCTGCCGGGGCACCGGTGCATTTCCCCGGGGCCGCCTTCATCGTCGCGGCGATTTTCGGATTGTCCGCCGTCGCGATGCTGCGCCGCCTGCCGCGCGTCACCCGGACGAGCGACGATGCGCCCGATCAGATGCCGCCGTCGGTCACCGCATAGCCGGCAGCCTCGAGACCCGCGGTCAACGCCGCGATGCACGTGACGACGTCGGCAGCCGAGGTCGAGCGGACGACGAAATTGGCCCCGACCTTGCCGTCGCGGAAAAAGGGATAGCTGCCGATCACGACGCCCGGATGATCCTTTTCGCCCTGGCGCAGCAGGTCGGCGACCTCGCTTTCGGGCGCCCATGATCCGATCGTGTGCGCAATCAGCGGCGCGCCGCCCTCCAGCTCGCCGGTCAGCGCGTCGAGCATGCCCGCGGTGATGTGCGGCACCCCGGCCATCACGAACAGATTGCCGATGCGGATGCCCGGGGCGCCCGACATCCGGTTGGGAATCAGTTCGGCGCCTTCGGGGGTGCGCGCCATGCGCAGCCGCGCCTCGGTCAATTCGATGCCGCGGCCGCTGTAATAACGCTCGAGGATCGCGCGCGCGTCGGGGTGGACGATCACCCCGACCCCCAGCGCCTTAGCCACCGCATCGACAGTGATGTCGTCGTGGGTCGGGCCGATGCCGCCGGTGGTAAAGACATAATCATAGCGCGCGCGCACCGCGTTCAACGCGGCGACGATCTCGTCCTCGACATCAGGCACAACGCGCACTTCACGCAACCGAATGCCCTGCACATCGAGCCAAGTCGCAATCTGGGCGATATTCTTGTCTTGGGTGCGGCCCGAGAGAATCTCGTCGCCGATTACCAGCACAGCGGCTGTCCAGATGCGTTCGTCGCTCATCGCTTTGCCTTAGCCTGACATGGTGACAAAACAAGCCCGGTAGAACAATGGCAATGTTCTTGTTATGTTTCAATCCGACTCGCAATATATCCAGGGAGAACCGCGATGGCCGATCAGCTGATTTTCTATACCAACCCGATGTCGCGCGGACAGATCGTCCGCTGGATGCTCGAAGAGGTCGGCGCGCCGTACGAGCCGCGCATCCTCGATTATGGCACGACGATGAAGGATGACGCCTATCTGGCGATCAACCCGATGGGCAAGGTTCCGGCGGTCGTCCATGATGGTAAGGTGGTGACCGAATGCGCGGCGATCTGCGCCTATCTGGCCGATGCGTTTCCGCAGGCCGGGCTGGCGCCCGCCGCCGCCGATCGCGCCGATTATTACCGCTGGCTGTTTTTCACCGCGGGGCCGGTCGAACAGGCGATCACCGCCAAGCATTTGGGCGTCGAGCCCGATGCCGATCAGCAACGGTCGGCAGGCTTTGGTTCGCTGCCGGCAGCACTCGACGCGCTGGAAAGTGCGGTCGCGGGCAAAGCGTTCGTCGCGGGCGACCGCTTCAGTGCCGCCGATGTCTATGTCGGCAGCCAGATCGATTGGGGATTGCAGTTCGGCACCATGGCCTCGCGCCCGGCGTTCGAGGCCTATGTCGCCCCGCTGCGCGAACGCGCCGCGTACAAGCGCGCCAAGGACATCGACAACGGCCTGATCGCCGAAATGCAGGCGGCGGGAACGGGCTGACCCGAACCCCGACCTTGGCGTGGGGGCGGCCATTACCGTCTTCGTGATCGCGGTGGATCCCGGATCCGGTCGGCGCAAGGGCGGCGCAATATTTCAAAGTTCAGGAAAGGTCAGCCCTGTGCAGCGCTCGATCTGGACCTCGCGACGTGCTGGACGCTCCCGCCACTCCGGCCGTGGCTGCACCTGCAAGCCAGACGGCGACGCCTTTATCCACCCAATGAAAGAGCCGAGATGAAGGCTGGCACGGCTGGATAATGTAGGAAAGGCTTATTTGAAGGCGACGTCGGCTTTGGGGTGGTGAGCTGCCCTTGCGCCCGATCGTCGCCCCCGCGAAGGCGGGGGCCGCAAGCGGCCTTTTCCTGCGTCGCTGCGTAAACCGCCAGCGGCCCCCGCCTTCGCGGGGGCGACGGCCGATTTCACTCGGATGCCGCCTTGCAAATATTTCGCGCAGAGGCGCAGAGAACGCAGAGAGTAGGGTGTGAAAATCTCTGCGTTCTCTGCGCCTCTGCGCGAATCTCATAATAGCCTGACGGCAACTACCGGTCGACAGCGGCCATTCGGTTCGAACATGTGCAGCTCGGCCAAACCCCCAACAAAAAAAAGCCCGGCGAATCGCTCCGCCGGGCTCCCTTTTATGCGTCTTGTGTCCGTCCGCTTATTCGCGGCTGCCCAGTAGATTGAGCAGGAAGGTGAACATGTTGACGAAATCGAGGTAGAGCGTCAACGCGCCCATCACCACCGACTTGCCGACAAAATCGGTCCCGCGGACATAGAAATACATGCTCTTGATCTTTTGCGTGTCGTAGGCGGTGAGGCCCGCAAAGATCAGCACGCCGACGACGCTGATCGCCAGCGTCAACGCGCCCGACTGGAACACGAAGGCATTGAGCAGCATCGCGATCAGGATGCCGAACACGCCCATGATCAGGAAGGTGCCGAAACCCGACAGATCCTTCTTCGTCGTATAGCCATAGAGGCTAAGCCCGACGAAGGCGGCGGCGGTCGCAAAGAAGGTCTGCGCGATCGACGCGTCGGTAAAGCGCAGGAAGATCGTCGACATCGACAGGCCCATCACCGCGGCGAAGGTCCAGAACAAGGCCTGGGCCGCCGTCGTCGACAGCTTGTTGATACCAAAGCTGAGCACCAGCACGAAGGCCAGCGGCGCCAGCGCCACCACCCACATCAGCGGGCTGCCGATCAGCGATTCGGTGAAACCGCTGTTGAAAGCCAGCAGCGCGACGATACCCGTCAGCAGGACGCCCGACGCCATATAATTGTAAACCGACAGCATGTACGACCGCAGACCGGCATCGACGGCCTGATCCATTGCGTTCGCGCCGGCACCAAAACCGGAAGCCGCCACATTGGGGTCGTTCCAATTCGCCATTGTTTTTCACTCCATCATCGGCCGGTCCATACCGGCCGCCAGGAGCAATATCGGGATTTTTCCGTCCGCTTTCAAGCGAAACCGGACATTGGGCAAGTTTCGGTGGTGGCGCGCCCGCCAACCGCTATGCTCGCCGCGCCATGTCGACCCACCGCCTGTTCGTCGCGCTGCGGCCGCCGCACTCCGTCCGCGTCCTGCTCCGCGCCGCGATGCACGGTATTGCGGCGGCGCGCTGGCAGGATGACGACCAGCTTCACCTGACGCTGCGTTTTATCGGCGCGGTCGATCATCATCAGGCCGAAGACATCGCCGCGGCGCTGGGCGCGCTGCATGGCGCGGCGGTGACGGCGCGCATTGCCGGGGTCGGCGTGTTCGACCGCAAAGGGCGCCGCACATGGTGTGGGCCGGGGTCGAACCGCTGGCGCCGCTCGCCGCGCTGCACCGCAAGGTCGATCAATTGCTGGCGCGGGTGGAGGTGCCGGCAGAGACCCGCGCCTTCATGCCCCATATTACTCTGGCGCGGCTGAACCGTGCCGCCGGCCCGGTGGCGCCGTTCCTGGCGCAGAGCAGCGACCTCGCCAGCCCCGATTTCACATTCACGCACGTCACCCTGTATGAAAGCGAACTCGCGCACGGCGGCGCGCGCTATCACCCGGTGGCGCGTTATCCGCTCGATGCCTTGGCCGATGTTTCGGCAACCAGCGCCGCGGCCACCGCGCTGACATCACCCCCGTCCCGCGGCGAAACCGCCATCGTCGCCATAATAGGGGTCGGCCACGCTGGTTCCGCGGCGCCCCGGCACCAAGTCGAGCATCAGCCGCAGCCGCGCCGTCGCATTGGGCGGCGCAAGGGCGCGCGCTTCGCGCAGGTTCGCGGCGTCGGCGGCGAGGATCTGGTCGAAGCGATAAAAATCGTCGGGCGCCAACTGGCGGGCGCGGAGGTCCGAAATGTCGGTGCCGCGCCGCCGCGCTTCGGCCTGGGCGCGGGGGTCGGGCGGATGGCCGACATGCCAGTCGCCGGTGCCCGCCGAATCGAGCACCGCGGCGATGCCGGCGGCGGCAAAGGCGGCGCGGGCAGCGCCCTCGGCGAGCGGTGAACGGCAGATGTTGCCGAGGCAGAGGAACAGGATCGCGGGGCCGTCGCCACTCTGTTGGGTCATTTCATTCCCTCGTCATTCCCGTGCAGGCGGAACCCCGCTTTTCCCGCCACGTCCGCGATCGTCAACCAAAGGCTCGCGTTGCGGAGGTCAACAGCGAGATTTTCGCCTTGGCGCGAACGACGAAGCGCGCAAATCCCGGGATTCACATAAAGTTGAACCGACTTTCAACTTGCGCCTTTTGCCGGCTCTGCTAGCCATGAGCCATAATGATAATGGGTCAGGGAGAGGGTTGCCAGATGGCTGAAACCGCCACCGCGAACGACGCATCCGGGGCGCCGGTCGCTCACGAACCGAAGGCCACCGGCTATAGCTGGTATGTGCTGTCGGTGCTGGTCGTCGTCTATATCCTCAATTTCATCGATCGCCAGATCCTGAGCATCCTGGCGGTCGATATCAAGGCCGATCTGGGGCTGACCGACGCCGATCTGGGGTTTCTGGGCGGCGCGGCCTTTGCAGTCTTTTATGCGCTGTTCGGCATCCCGCTCGGGCGGCTTGCCGACAATTGGAGCCGGGTGCGATTGCTGTCGATCGGGCTGACCCTATGGTCGACGATGACCGCCTTGTCGGGCTTTGCGCAGAACCAGATCACGCTGACCTTCGCGCGCATGGGCGTCGGGGTCGGCGAGGCGACCGCCAGCCCGACCGCCTATTCGCTGATCTCCGACTATTTCCCCAAGAAACAGCGCGCCACGGCGCTCGCGATCTATTCGTCGGGACTGTATCTGGGCGGCGGCATTTCGCTGTTCATCGGCGCGTGGATCGTCAAGGCGTGGAACGACAGCTATCCGATGGGCGGCCCGATGGGGCTGGTCGGATGGCAGGCGGCATTCCTGGCGGTCGGCATCCCCGGGTTGATCGTCGCGCTGTGGGTCGCGACGCTGCGCGAACCGGTGCGCGGCACGATGGACGGCGCCGTCAGCCCCAGTTCGCCGGCGCCATTCCGCCAGTTCGTCCAGGATTTGGCGACCATCGTGCCGCCATGTCACCCTGATCGGCGCCGCGCAGCGCGGCGCGGCGGCGCTGGCGATCAACATCGGCTTTGCGATCGCGGTCGCCGCCTTTGCCGCCTGGATGATCGACCTGACCGGCAATTTTCCGCAATGGTCGGCGGTTGGCCTGGGCTATTACGCCGTGTTTTCATGGGCCTGCACGCTCCGCGCCCGCGATGCCGCAACCTTCCGCCTGATCTGGGGAACACCGGCGTTTATTTGCACGACGCTGGGTTACGGGCTGGTCAGTCTGGCGGCCTATGCGCTCGCATTCTGGTCGGCGCCCTATGCCGAAACGGTGCTGGGGCTGCCCAAACAGGAACTTGCGCTCATATTGGGCGCGAATGGCGCGGTCAGCGGCTTCATCGGGGTCATATTGGGCGGGCGGATCGCCGACCACCTCCGCGCGAAAAATCCCGCTGGCCGCATCCTGATGATCATCTTTGGCGTCGTCGCGCCGATCGTCCCGATTTGGATCGGCTATACGACCGAGAATTCGGCGCTGTTCTATACCATGAATTTCCTGGCCGGGATGTTCGGCGCCACCGCGCTGGGCGCCGCCGCCGCAACGACGCAGGACTTGGTGCTGCCGCGGATGCGCGGCACGGCGACCGCGGCCTTTTTCCTGGGCACGACGCTGGTCGGTCTGTCGTTCGGTCCGTATATGGTCGGCCAGATTTCGGACCTGGCCGGAACGATGGTCGACGGCAAGCCGGTCGGCGACCTGCGCACCGGCATCCTGGCGTTGATCGGCGTCGCGCCGATCGCGCTCGGCCTGCTCCTCTATGCCTATCGCACCGTGCCGGCGGCGGAAGCGACGATCGTCGAACGCGCCGCCGCGGCTTAGACGTCTGTCCCGATCAAATGGATATAAGAGACCGTTGGTCCTGAGGAGGGGCGGAGACTTGGCGAAGACCCGTCTCGAAGAGACGCTGACGTTGGCGCGTCCTTCGAGACGCCATTTCGACAAGCTCAATGGCTCCTCAGGACAAACGGTGATGGAGATAAAGGACAGACGCTCGCGTCGCTGTCCGCTTATCCCGCCGGCGGGGTCAGGATAACGCCGCAGGCGATGCGGTCGCCGCTGTTGCCGCTGGGGTCGGTTTTCATGTCGTCGGGTCCGGCATGAATGATGAAGGCGGCGCCATCGGCGTCGAGCACCCCACCGTCGCCGCTCAGCCGGGTGCCGACCAGTTGCAGCGTGGCGCGGCCAATGGTGTCGGGTTCGACGACCAGATTGGGCAGGTCGCCATGATGCGCGCCCATCGGGTTTTCGCGGCCATGTTGCGCGCCGGTCGGATTCCAGTGCGGACCGGCGCTCGTATATTTGGGGCCGTCGCAGCGGCCGGTGGTGTGGACATGCATGCCATAGGTGCCGGCGCCAAAGCCGCGCGCGACGACTTCGAGCCGCAGGCCGCTGCCGTCCTTGAAGATATCGACGCGGCCGCGATCGGCGCCGCGCGCGTCGGTCAGTTCGGCATAGGCGTCGGGAACCGGGAGTTTGGCGGCCGGTTTTTTGCCCATGCCCGCGCAGCCGGCGAGCGTCACCGCGGAGAGGGCAACCACCCCCTGAATCATGTGTTTGCGGCGCGAACCCATCGTCATCTTGCTGCTCCCTGATACACTGGTCGGACTCAGAACGTCGCGGGGGCGCGTTTCGATCCCGGTTCGGCGACGATGCAGGCTTTTGTCGCCGGTTCCAAGTGCATAGTCGGGGCTGGGGAGGATTTGGAACATTCCCCTCCCTTTCAGGGAGGGGTTAGGGGTGGGTGCGAGCGGTAGCGAGCGGCGAGCGTGCACCGCCTCTGGCGCCCTACCCACCCCCGGCCCCTCCCTGGAAGGGAAGGGAGAAGATAGGGTCAAAGCCCAATCCGCATCAAACCGCGAACGCGGGCCAAAAGAAAAGGGCCGCGAATCGCTTCGCGGCCCCGTCCTGTAGCGATGCGTTCGCGATCTGCCTTGCCAAAGACGCGATATTGTTCGTTGCCGACAAAACCGAGCTTGCCGACGTTGCTGCGCTTGATCACCGCCAGCACCCGATCGACCACGATGTAACGGGCGTAGGGATCGGGCTGGAACTGCAGTTCGGGCTCGACCGGCAGCGCCTTGGTCTGTTCCAGATAGGTCGCCAGCTGGGCCAGATCGATCGGCGTTCCGTTCCAGCTGATCGTCCCGGCCGCGTCGATCATGACCTTGTTCTTTTCCGGATCGACATTGCTGGGGCTGTTGTCAGCAATCGGCAAGTCGATCTTTACCGCGTGGGTTTGGACCGGGATGGTGATGATGAACATGATGAGGAGCACGAGCATGACGTCGATCAACGGCGTCGTGTTCATGTCCATCATCGGTTCATTTTCGTCCCGTTCTCCAACTGCCATGGACATGGGATTATTCCTTTATATTTATGGCGGAGCCGCCGTTAGAGGCGGCTCACCGCGATCGAACCAGCAGCCGGTTCGGAAATGAACCCGATTTTCTGGAAGCCAGCGAACTGCATGGTGTAGATCACCCCGCCGATGCACTGATACGGCGTGTTGACGTCGCCGCGGATGTGAACTTCGGGGAAATTATCCTCGGTGATATTTTCCGGACCGCCGATGTCGGCGATCAACTCTTCGAGTTTCTTCTGTCCACGCTCGAGCAACTGCTTCGAATCGATCGGAGTCTGACCCCAATAGACTTCGCAAGACGCGCTGTCCGCATTGGGTTCGCCATCGCCGTCGGTGTCCGCCGAACGGACCGACAGCAGCACATTTTCAGGCTTCGTCGTCGTCACCTCGAACGCCACGTCGGGCAGCTTGAGGTTCACCGTCTGCACCACCACGGGAACCGTGATGAGGAAGATGATGAGCAACACAAGCATGATGTCCACGAGCGGTGTCGTGTTGATTTCGGACATTGGGCCTTCTTCGCCCTTGTCGCCTACACTCATCGACATAGGATTATCATCCTGTCACAAAAATTACTGTCACGGACGTCGGGTTACACGCCATCGGCCTGCCCCTGGTCCAAGCGGACCCCGCCTGTCCGCCACAAGGCGAACAAGCGGGGGTCCAAAGGCGGTTAGGCCTTCTTCGGAGCCGCAGCCGGGGCAGCGGTCTTGCTGGTTACGACCGTTGCGGGCTTCACCTGGCCGTTCGACATGATCGAACCGAGCACGTCGTTCGAAAAGGTCGACAGGCGGCGGGCGATCGACTTGTTGCGGCTCTGGAGCCAGTTGAAGGCGAGCACCGCGGGAACCGCCACGATCAGACCGATGGCGGTCATGATGAGCGCTTCACCGACCGGGCCGGCAACGGTGTCGATCGACGCCTGACCCGACGCACCGATTTTCACGAGCGCGCGAAGAATACCGATAACGGTACCGAACAGGCCGACGAACGGCGCGGTCGAACCCACGGTGGCGAGGAAGGCCAGGCCGCTGTTGAGTTTCGAGTTGATGTGGTTCTGCGAACGCTCGAGCGTGCCGTGCATCCAGTCATGCGCTTCGACCGGATCGGTCAGCTTGTTATGTTCGTCGTTGGCGCGCAGACCGTCTTCGACGACCTGGCGGTAGGCGCTGTTCTTTTCCAGCTTTGCGGCACCGTCGGCCAGCGTCGGGGCGCGCCAGAAATTGGCGTCGACCGCCTTGCCCTGGTTGATCACCTTGTTCTGTTCGAACAATTTGGTGAACAGGATGTAGAGCGTGCCGATGAACATGATCAGCAGGACCAGGAAGGTCACCTGCGACACGACGCCGCCTTCGCACAAAGCGGGGACGAGACCGTAAGGGCTCGCGCCCTCTTCCTTCACGCACATCGATGCGGGCATCAGGGTGAACCCCGCGTCGTGGGCCGGTGCTGCCGCCGCGGCGGCATTTGCGATCAGATTAAACATACTGGAAAATCCCTCTCAAAATATATTCGGTAAAATCGAAAACAGATGGCCTCGCACCCTCAGCGCGGGATCTGCCAACGGATACGATTGCTGTAACTTCCGCCCACGGGGTTACCCGCGCGATCCTTGCCCGGATTGAACCGGCCGCGGCGCTGGATAAGCTTGCAGGTTTCGGCATCGAGATCGGCGTGACCGCTCGACGCCGTCACGTCGCACGACGTGATCCGGCCATCGGCGCCATAGGTGACGCGGAAACCCGTCGTCCCTTCGCGTTCTTCACGCATGGCACGCGCCGGATAATCGTCGTTCGTCGCCCAGCGGCCCGGATTGCCCTTCGGCGTCCCGGCGGCGCTGAGATCCGCCGTCGGCGGCGGCGCTGGCGGTGCCGGCGGAATATAGACCGGCGGCGGCGGGGTCGGCGGCGCTTCGCGCACCGCCTGAACCACATTGGGGCTCGGCAGCGCGATCGGCGGCCGCGGAATCACGACCGGCGGCGGCGGCGGCAGAACATTGTCCGGCGGCGGCGGCGGCGGCGGCTCTTCGGGCGGCGGCGGCTCTTCGACGTCCACCACATCCAATTTCTCGGCGATTGTCTTGACGATGCTGATGTTCAGGCCGTTAACCAGGCCATAGCCCAGCACCGCCGTAAACAAACCAACCAAGACAATGGCCACTACCCTGTTTTTAGGGTCGACATTATCACCATAAGCCATTCAGGGACGACGCTCCTTGCTAGATCATCCTGACACCAATTCCCTACCGACGGGTCGGCTGCCAAATGCTCGGATGGTTTCCGATGCGCTTTCACAGACCCGGCGGCGCTACGTTCGGCTTATTATGTTCTTGCCAGACGCTTCGTGGCCCGTCCTATCGCGGTGGCGGCAAGTTCGCAAACCCTTTATCAGCGGTTAATGTGCCTTGTCCCATGTTGGGGTTTTGGACGCCGCCACCGGTGTCATAACGACGGAAAGAAATCGATCATGCGCGTGTATTTCCCGGCCGCCATCGCCGGACTTTTGGCCCTCAGCCCGGGAATCGCTAGCGTTTCCGCGATGCAGACCGTCGCGCCGGCGGCCGCGGCCAGCCCCTATAGCTATGCCGATATCGCCGATCTGGCGACCGCCGCGCCGATCGTGTTGCAGGCGCGCATCCATAGCGCCGCGGCGCTCAAACCCGAGCGGTCGCCGGGAGTCGCGGCGGGTCATGTCCGATTCTATGTCGAGGCCGACGTCGTCAGCCTGATTCGCGGCGCGGGGCCGCTGGCGGCGCGGATTTCCTACCTCGTCGATCTGCCGCTCGACGCCCGGGGCAAGGCGCCGAAGCTGAAAAAGAAGCAGCCGGTCCTGCTGTTCGCCCAGCCCGTCGCGGGCGCGGCGGCCGGGAGCAACAACACCGGCAGCGTCCGGCTGGTCGCGCCCGACGCGCAATTGCCGTGGGACCCGGCGACCGAGGCGCGATTGCGCGCGATCCTGACCGAGTTGGTCAAGCCCGGCGCGGCGCCCGCGATCACCGGCATCGCCAACGGGTTCCACGTCCCCGGCACGCTGCCCGGCGAAGGCGAAACCCAGATTTTCCTCAACACCACGACCGGCGACCCGGTGTCGCTGACCATCCTGACCGCCGCCGACGGGTCGCGGCGCTGGGCCGCGGCGTTCGGCGAGATCGTCGATGCGTCGGCGGCGGTGCCGGCGCAGAATACGCTCGCCTGGTATCGCCTGACATGCGGCCTGCCGCGCCAGTTGCCGCTGAACAAGCTGGCGGGGACGGCCCCCGAGGATCGCCGCAAGGCGGCGTCCGATTATGGCGTGGTGCTGGGTGCGCTGGGCGATTGCACGCGGACGCGCAAACCGCCGGTGGGTTGATAAAAGAGCCCGTTCGTCCTGAGGAGCCCCCCTTCGACTGCCTGTCTGCGGCATTCGAAGGGGACTCGCGCGCCAGCATCCGTCGCGACGGGTCTTCGCCAAGCTCAGCCCCTCCTCAGGACAAACGGTTCAAATTCATCGGGCGGCGTCCACGACACCGCACTTGTTTCCATGACAAAAGCCGATAGGGCGCTCGCATCGGCGGGGCGCGGCTCCGCGCCTTCGACGGAGTCCCGCATGTCGCCCTATCCCGCCCCCAACGCTCCCCGGCCACCGCTGCGTGTCGCGCTGGCGGGGATCGGCGTCGTCGGCGGCGGGGTCGTCCGGCTGCTCGAGGCGAACCGCGACCTGATCGCGCGCCGCGCCGGGCGCGCGATCGAGATCGTCGCGGTTTCGGCGCGCGACCGCCACAAGGATCGCGGCATCGACCTGTCGTCCTATCGCTGGGAAGACGATATGGACGCGCTGGTCGCGGCCGACGATGTCGACGTCGTCGTCGAGATGATCGGCGGCGCCGACGGGCCGGCGCTGACCTTGGCGCGCCATGTGCTGGGTGCGGGCAAGGCGCTGGTCACCGCGAACAAGGCGATGATCGCGCATCACGGGCTCGACCTGGCGCGGCTCGCCGAGGAGCAGGACACGCCGCTGAAATATGAAGCCGCGGTGGCCGGCGGCATCCCGGTGATCAAGGCGATCCGCGAAGGCGCGTCGGCGAACGAGATCGCGCGCGTCTATGGCATCCTCAACGGCACCTGCAATTATATCCTGACCCAGATGGAGCGGAACGGCGCCAGCTTTGCCGACGTGCTGACGCGAGGCCCAGGCGCTGGGCTATGCCGAGGCCGACCCGACCTTCGACGTCGAAGGCATCGACGCGGCGCACAAGCTGTCGATCCTGACGACGCTCGCCTTCGGCACGCCGCTGCGGCATCGACGGCATCTGACACCGACGGCATCCGCAAGGTCGCTCGCCGCCGATATCGCGCAGGCCGATGCGCTGGGCTATCGCATCCGCCTGATCGGCATGGCCGAACGCAACGACCATGGCCTGTACCAGCATGTCCAGCCGTGCCTGGTGCCCGCCGACCATCCGCTGGCCTATGTTCCCGGCGCGCTGAACGCGGTCGTCGCCGAGGGCAATTTCGTCGGCCGCCTGTTCTTCGAGGGCGCCGGCGCGGGCGCCGGACCGACCGCGTCGGCGATCGTCGCCGACATCATCGACATCGCGCGCGACGAATATGGCCCGGCGTTCGCGATGCCGGTCGATTCGCTCGACCAAGCGCCGACCGCCGATGCCGGGGCGCGGATCGGCAAACATTATGTCCGTCTGATCGTCGAGGACCGGATCGGCGTGCTCGCCGAAATCGCCACCGCGATGAGGGATGCCGGGGTGTCGATCGAAAGCTTTATCCAGCGCGGCACCGACGAAGAGGATGGCGTCGTCATCGTGCTGGTCACGCATGAAGGTCCGGCGCGCGCGATCCATGCCGCGCTCGATATCCTGGCCGCGTCGGACCATGTCGTCGGCGCGCCGATGCATATGCCGATCCTGGCGCTGTAATCGAGTACAGACCCTAGCCGCTTGTAATCAGCGCCGCCTTTGATACCCCTGCGTCCAAGCAATTGCGGGGGCAATCATGGACATCGAGATCAAGCGCGGACTGGCCGAGGCGTGGGCGCTGGCAGGCGAGCATTGGCGGATGCTGCTGGCCTATGTGGCGCTGGGCGTCGTTGTTCCCTTCCTGCTGTTGTCGAGCGAGCCGATCTTCAGCCTGCGCACGGTGATGGCGATCCTCGCCGATCCGTTCACCTATCGCGTCGGCGGGTCGATCACCGGACCGCTCTATCTGATCGGCATCGTCGCGGTGATCGTCGCCGGCGCGATGCTGGCGGCATGGAACGCGATCGGCGCCGAGATGCGCGAGGGTTATATTTCGGAAATCATGACCGGGATGGTCGCCGGCACCGCCTATCTGTTCGCCAATATCCTGCTCGGCATCGCGATCGGCCTGCTGACCGTGTTGCCGGTGCTGATGCTGGTCGGCGCCGATGGGTTCGGTGCGACCAATGGCCAGCCGCTGTTCGAAGCCTATCGTTTGCTGATGACGCTGGTCGGATCGTGGATCGGCGCACGCTTTTGTCTGGCCGGCGCGATCATGGGAACCCGCGGCAAGCTGGAGCCGGTGTCGGCCTTTGCCGAATCATGGCGGCTGACGGGGTCGGCGCAATGGCGGCTGTTCGCCTTTTACTTCGCCTATGGCATCGTCTTTGCCATCCCGGTCGTCGCGCTGGCGTTCCTCCACGGTGTCGTCATCCTGAACAACGCGCCCGGCAGCGCCATCGAAATGGCGATGAGCCTGGGCTGGCTGCTGCTGTTCGCCGCCTATTTCCTGGGTCAGATTTTGATCCCCGTCGGTTTTCTCCACACCGCGCGGCCCGCGGCCGCGGCCGCCGACGTGTTCGCCTAGGGCTCGTCTTCAGGGGCCGGCGGCGTCCCCGTTTCGGGGTCGGTGCGGCGCTTCATCTCTTCATAGAGCGCATTATATTCGGGGCCGGGTTTGTAACGGCCGCCCAGCGAGATCCAATTATACGGCAATTTATCGAGCGACATCGCCTGCGCCTCGGCGCGCGGCAGCTTTGGCGGTGCCTCGCGGCCTTCGTTCGCGATCGCGCGCAGTTCGGGCGACAGGCGGTGCAGTTCGGTATCGGTGCCGCACACGTTGATCGACCCGTCGTCGGCGGGTTTGCAGCGGCGGATCGGGTCGGTCATTTCCTGGATTTGGCGACCGCTTCGTCGGCTTTGGATTTGGCGGGCGGCGGCGCCGGCGGCCCCTGCGTCTGCGCTGATGCCGTCACCAAGCTGACGCACGATAGCGCGACAGCGGCTCCGAATCGGGCGAAGCGTCCTCGACAAGCGGTGCGAGCGGCCATATGGCGCCCACCATGCCCGACCGGGGCGCCAAGGCAAGACGAAAGACGGAGAGCAGCGAAGATGACGGATAGCGGCAGCAACCTCGACCGGGTGCTCGTGCTCGAAATGGTGCGCGTCACCGAAGCCGCGGCGATCGCTGCCGCCAAGCTGATCGGGCGCGGCGACGAAAAGGCCGCCGATGCCGCCGCGGTCGAAGCGATGCGCACCGCGTTCAACACGCTGTATATGGACGGCACCATCGTCATCGGCGAGGGCGAGCGCGACGAAGCGCCGATGCTGTATATCGGCGAAAAGGTCGGCAGCGCGCCGGGCAAGGGTCCGAAGATCGACATCGCGGTCGATCCGCTGGAAGGCACGACGATCACCGCCAAGGCCGGCCCCAATGCACTCGCCGTGCTGGCGATCGCCGAAGAAGGCGGCCTGCTCAACGCCCCCGACGTCTATATGGACAAGCTGGCGGTCGGCCCCGGCTATTCGCCCGACGTGGTCCATTTCGGCAACAGCGTGCGCCAGAATGTCGAAGCCGTCGCGCGCGAAAAGGCTGCGCGCCCGAACAGATCATCGTCTGCGTGCTCGACCGGCCGCGCCACGAGGCGATCATCACCGAACTGCGCGCGATCGGCTGCGGCGTCGCGCTGATCCCCGACGGCGATGTTGCCGGGGTGATCGCGACGACCAATCCCGACACCACGATCGACTTGTACATGGGCATCGGCGGCGCGCCCGAGGGCGTGCTCGCCGCGGCGGCGCTGCGCTGCGTCGGCGGCCAGTTCAAGGGCCGGTCTGCTGTTCCGCAACGACGACGAGCGGCTGCGCGCCAAGAAATGGGGGATCGCGGATCTCGACCGCGTCTACGACCTCAAAGACCTGGCCAAGGGCGACGTGATCTTTGCCGCGACCGGGGTCACCGACGGATCGTTGCTGCGCGGGGTCAAGCACCGCCGCGACGGGGTGATGACCACCGAAACGGTGGTGATGCGCGCCTCGTCGGGCACGGTGCGCTGGGTGCGCGGCGAACATCGGAGCGCCTAGGGCGCTACACCGCAGCCGACGCCCAGTGCTTCGGGCGCGAGGCCGTCGAGCGCCCATGCGCCGATGCGCCAGCGGATCAGCCGCAGCGTCGGATGACCGACCGCGGCGGTCATGCGCCGGACCTGGCGGTTGCGGCCTTCGGTGATCGTCAGCCTGATCCAACCGTCGGGGATGCTTTGGCGGACGCGGATCGGCGGGTCGCGCGGCCATAGCATCGGGTCGGTGATGGACTCGGCCTCGGCGGGGCGGGTCGGGCCGTCTTTCAGGGCGACGCCGGATCGCAGCGTGGCGAGCGCGGATTCGGTCACCTCGCCCTCGACCTGAACGAGATAGGTTTTGGGCATCTTATACTTGGGGTCGGATATCCGCGCCTGTAGCCGGCCATCGTCGGTCAGCAGCATCAGCCCCTCGCTGTCGCGGTCGAGCCGCCCCGCCGGGTAGACGCCCGGCATATCGATGAAGTCCGACAAAGTCCGCCGCGTCGATCCCGCGGTGCCGCGGTCGGTGAACTGGCTGAGCACGTCATAGGGTTTGTTGAACAGGATCAGCGTCATGGCTTCGCCCCCGCCATCAGGCTTTGCGCGACCGCCTCGGCGACCTTGATGCCGTCGACCGCCGCCGAGAGGATGCCCCCGGCATAGCCGGCGCCCTCGCCCGCCGGGAACAGTCCGGCAGTGTTCAGGCTTTGAAAATCGCTGCCGCGCGTGAAGCGCACCGGCGATGAGGTGCGCGTTTCGACCCCGGTCATCACGACGTCGGGATGGTCATATCCCGCAATCTGGCGCCCGAACACCGGGATCGCCTCGCGCATCGCCTCGACCGCAAAATCGGGCAGGCAGGCCGCGAGGTCGGTCGGGGTGACGCCGGGGCGATACGACGGCACGACGCTACCCAGTGCGGTCGATGGGCGGCCAGCGAGGAAATCGCCGACGCGCTGCGCAGGGGCGCGATAGTTCGAGCCGCCCGCGACAAAAGCGAGCGATTCCCAATGGCGCTGGAAGGCGAGGCCGGCAAGCGGATCGCCGGGATAGTCACGCTCGGGATCGATCGCGACGACGAAGCCCGAATTGGCATTGCGTTCGTTGCGCGAATATTGGCTCATGCCGTTGGTCGCGACGCGGCCCTCTTCGGAGGTCGCGGCGACCACGGTCCCGCCGGGGCACATGCAGAAGCTGTAGACGGTCCGGCCGTTCTGGCGCAGTGGTGCGACAGCGAATAGGCCGCCGCGCCCAGGATCGGGTTGCCGGCATTGGGGCCGAACCGCGCCTTGTCGATCCAGCTTTGCGGATGTTCGATCCGCACACCGATCGCAAAGGGCTTGGCCTCCACATAGACGCCGCGCTCGTGGAGCTTGAAGAAGGTGTCGCGGGCCGAGTGGCCCACGGCCAGGATCACGTGTTCGGCCGGCAGGAATTCGCCATTGGAAAGGTGCAGACCCTGCACGCGACGTTCGCCCGCGCCGTCGGTGGCAATGTCGAGCCCGTCGACCTTGTGCTGCCAGCGATATTCGCCGCCCAGCCCCTCGATCGTCTCGCGCAGGCTTTCGACCATCGTCACCAGCCGAAAGGTGCCGATATGCGGATGCGCCTCGGTCAATATTTCGGGCGGCGCTCCCGCCTTGACGAATTCGGTCAGCACCTTGCGGTCGAGATGGCGGGGATCCTTGATCCGGCTGTACAGCTTGCCGTCGGAGAAGGTGCCGGCGCCGCCCTCGCCGAACTGGACGTTCGATTCGGGGTGGAGGACGCCGCGCCGCCACAGGCCCCAAGTGTCCTTGGTGCGTTCGCGGACGACCTTGCCGCGGTCGAGGATGATCGGGCGGAAGCCCATCTGCGCGAGGATCAGCCCGACGAACAGCCCGCACGGCCCCGCGCCGACGACGACCGGCCGCTTGATGCCCTTTGGCGCCTGGGTGATCAATTTATAGTGGGTGTTCGGGGTCTGCTGGACGTTGCGATCCTTGCGAAAGCGCGCGAGCACCGCGCCCTCGTCCTTCACATTGACGTCGACCGAGTAAACGAGCTGGATGTTGGTCTTGTCGCGGGCGTCATGCGCGCGCCGCGCGACGACGTGACGGACCAGTTCGCGCGGGGTGATCCGCAGCCGCTTGCAGATCGCGGCGGGCAGTTCCTCCGGCGCATGGTGCAGCGATAAAGAGAGTTCGGTCAGGCGAAGCATCGGGTGCCTGTAGCTGGCATTGGTCGGCGCGCCAATCGCAGCTGTTCGGCGCTTGACCCCTTGATCCCCACTGTATTAGTATGGCAACACGGTTGAGAGGCGTTGATGCGCGCCCGCGCTGTAACCGCTAGAGTTCTGCCTGAACTCTAGATGGATTTACAAAACCGTTTGTCCTGAGGAGGCGCTGAGCTTGTCGAAGTCGCGTCTCGAAGGACGCTGCGCACCAGTCCTTCGAGACGCCATTTCGACAAGCTCAATGGCTCCTCAGGACAAACGGAGTGTGGTGGCGATGCTAGAAAATCCCCGCAGCAAGTCCTTCCGCCAGCGCCGCTCCGAGGTCGCCGGCTTCGGCAAGGCGGTCCGCGGCAATCGTCTTCGGCGCCAGTATCGCCTCGGGAGTCTGTGCGTCGGTGTTGACGATCAGCGGATCAGCCACCCGTTTCAACCGCCAGCCGGTCGCGATCCGGTCGAGCTGGCGCTGGGCGTTTTTACCGTCCGAGCCGGCGCAGATGATCGTCGCATAGGGGCGCCCCTCAAGCCGACCGAGGCAGGAATAATAGCAGCGATCGAACATCTCTTTCATCGCGCCCGACAGCGCGGCGAGGTTTTCGGGGCCGATGAACAGATAGCCGCCCGCCGCTTGCAAATGGTCGGGCGTCACGTCGGCGGCGGCAATCAGCTTTGCGGTTTCCGTCCCTGCGGCGGCGGCGCGCGCCAGCGCCTCGCTGCCGCCGGTGCGGCTGTGCCAGACGATCAGAAGGTGCGGCGCGGCGGTCATGCGCAGATGCTTGCCAAGCCCATGCACCCGGCGCAAGCTGCCTCGAAATATGGGGGAGATAGAATATGCGCCGACTGACCGCCGTGCTGCTCGCCAGCACCCTGCCCTTGCCGCCATCGCGCAGGACGCCGCCAGCGAGGCGACGCGCACCGCGCAGGTCGAGATCGCAGGGCGCCTGCCACTCGATGACCCGCGCGACGCGGCGAATGTGATGCGCGGCAAGCTTGCGGAGATCCCGGGCGGGGTGATCCTGTCGAAGGATGGCAAGACGGTGTGGGACCGGCGGCCTTATGAATTTCTGAACAGCCCCCAAGCCCCCGATACGGTGAACCCGTCGCTGTGGCGGCAGGCGCGGCTGAACGCGGTGCATGGGTTGTTCGAGGTGGTGCCGGGCAAGATCTGGCAGCTGCGCGGATATGATATTTCGGTGATGACGATCATCCGCGGCAAGACCGGGTGGATCGTCGTCGATCCGCTGTTGTCCGAAGAAGCGGCGGCGGCAGGGTGGAAGCTGTTCGCCGATACGGTCGAGGCGAAAGCGGGCAAGCGGCCGATCAAGGCGGTGATTTTCAGCCACAGCCACAGCGACCATTTCGGCGGGGTCGGCGGCATCGTGACCCCCGAGCAGGTCGGGCGCGAGAAGATCCGCATCATCGCCCCGCACGGCTTTTCCGAGGAAGCGACCGCCGAAAACGTCCTGGCGGGCACCGCGATGGGGCGGCGGGCGCTGTATATGTTCGGGTCGATTTTGGCGCCGGGGCCGGCGGGGCAGGTCGACACCGGGCTGGGGCCGAAGCTGTCGTCGGGGACGATCGGTTATATGGAGCCGACCGAAGTCGTCGGCGAAAAGGGCGGCACGCTGACCATCGACGGGCTGGCGTTCGACTTCATGGATGCGGGCGGGACCGAGGCGCCGTCGGAGTTCGTCTTCTACATCCCCGCCTACAAAGCGCTGCACACGACCGAGGTCGTCACCCACACATTGCACAATGTGCTGACCTTGCGCGGGGCGCAGGTCCGCGATGCGCTGCATTGGTCGAAGGCGATCGACGCGATGCTGCTGAAATGGGGCGGCACCGCCGAGGTCGCGCTGGCGTCGCATCATTGGCCGACGTGGGGCGCGGGCGAGGTGAGCGCGCTGCTGGCGAACCAGCGCGACGCCTATCGCTATGTCCACGACCGCACGCTGTTTCTGGCCAACCGCGGTGCGACGTTGCACGAGCTGGCCGATCAGACCGCCGAGGCGCCGGTGCAGGGGCGCGATTTTTCGGCGCGCGGCTATTATGGCACGCTCAACCACGACATGAAGGCGGTGTATCAGCGCTATTTCGGCTGGTGGGACGGCAATCCGGCGAACTTCAACCCGCTGCCCCCCGAACAATCGGCGCCCAAATATGTCGCGCTGGCGGGCGGCGCGGACAAGCTGCTCGCGGCGGGCAAGGCGGCGATCAAGGCGGGCGATTATCGTTGGGCGGCCGAGCTGCTGAACAAGCTGGTGTTCGCGCAGCCCGACAATCAGGCGGCGAAAGCGGCGCTCGCATCGGCC
The DNA here is from genome assembly GCA_965283845.1 of Sphingomonadaceae bacterium. Taxonomy (GTDB): domain Bacteria; phylum Pseudomonadota; class Alphaproteobacteria; order Sphingomonadales; family Sphingomonadaceae; genus Sphingopyxis. The sequence goes on along the minus strand of CBDIQD010000002.1, from coordinate 6,902 downwards.
TATGACCAGTTGGGCTATCAGGCCGAATCGGGGGCGTGGCGCAATTATTACCTGGCCGGTGCGGCGACGCTGCGCGGCAATGCGGTGCAAAGCCTATCGGGCAATGGCCAGAGCCGCTCGTTCGTCAGCGCGATCCCGACCGCGGTGTTTTTCGATGCGCTGGCGACGCGGTTCGACGCCGCGAAAGGCAGCGCGTTGAAAGGGACGTTCCAGTTTGTCCTGCCCGACAGCAAGGAAGCGGTCGCGGTGGTCGTCGGCGGCGGGGTCGAGGTGCCGCGCTGTGGCCGTCACCGACCCCGCGCCGACCGCGACGATCACGCTGAACCGCGCGACGCTCGACGATGTGATGCTGGGGCAGGCGCAATTTCCGGCGCTGATGCAATCGGGCGCGATCAAGATCGACGGCGACCGCATGGCGTTCCTGTCGTGGTTCGCGCTCCACCCGCCCGCCGACCCGCGCTTCAATGTGGTTGTGCCTTGATGGCCCGAACGACTAACGGAGGAACATGACCGACACCCCCACCACGCACCCGACCGATCCGTTCGACCCCGAGGCGCTGAACGCCGCCGAGGGGCTTGACCCGGTCGATCCCGCTTTTGCCCATGTGCTGCGAATCACCACCGCGCTGAACCTGATCCCGCTGGCGATCGGGGCGAGCGTGTTCGACTGGCTGCTGATCCGCCATATCGAGGGGCCGTACGGGCTGATCACCGCGCTCGCGTGGCTGATCGCGGTGATCGTCATCGTCAGCTTTCCGTCGCGGCGGGTGTCGCGCTGGGGGTACAAGATCGGCGAGGGGCAGTTGCGCGTCGCGCGCGGCTGGCTGTTCCGCACCGACACGATCGTGCCGTTCGTGCGCGTTCAGCATATCGACGTCGGACAGGGGCCGGTCGAACGCTGGTTCGGGCTGTCGCACCTGATCGTCCACACATCGGGCACCCACAACAGCACGGTGACGCTGCCCGGGCTGCGCGCCGATCTGGCCGCCGCGATGCGCGAGACGATCCGCCGCCATATCCAGACCGATTTCGCATGAGCGAAACCGCCTTGTCCGGACCCGCGGCGGAGGCCGAGCCGCACTGGCAGCGGCTGCATCCGGCGACGCTGGCGCTCGCGATCGTCAAGCTCGGGCCACGCTCGCTCAATTTCCTGCCCGCGGTCGCCGCGCTCGGCTTTACCGGCAACTGGATCTATATCGTCCCGGCGATCCTCGCCTTCCTGCTGATCTCGCTGGTCGCCGCGTGGCTCCAGTGGCTGCGCTTTCGTTTTGTCGTCGGCACCGACACCGTGGTGATCGAAAGCGGGGTGCTGTCGCGCCAGCACCGCACCATTCCGTTCGACCGCATCCAGGACGTCGGCATCGAACAGGGGCTGGTGGCGCGCGCGCTGGGCATCGCCAAGGTCGGGTTCGAAACCGGCGCCGGCGGCAAGGAGAATGACGCCAGCCTCGACGCGATCGGGCTGGACGAAGCGCAGGCGCTGCGCACGACGATCCGCGCCCATCGCAGCGGCGAAACGGCGGCTCCGGTAGCCACGGCCGACGCCCCCGAAGCGGTGCCCGTGCCCGAGGATCGGTTGCTGTTCGCGATGACGCCGCGCCAGTTGCTGGTCGCGGGATTGTTCAATTTCTCGCTCGCCGCGCTCGCCGTGGTCGGCGCCGCCATGCAGTTTTTCGACGGGCTGCTGCCGTTCAAATTCAACGCCTTCAATCCGATGGACTGGGTCGATCTCGCCGAGGATTACGGGCTCGACCAATGGCTGCTCGCGCATCGCTGGGTCGCGGGGGTCGGCGCGTTGCTGTCGCTGCTGCTGATCGGTTTCGCGAGCGGCATCGCGACGATGATCTTTGCCAACTGGAATTTCCGCCTGACCCGCGAGCCGCGCGCGCTGCGCCGGACGCGCGGGTTGACGACGCGCACCGACGTCGCGGTGCCGGTGCGCCGCGTACAGGCGGCGATCCTGGTCACCGGCTGGTTTCGCAAGCGCTTCGGCTGGCACGAATTGCGGCTGCAAAGCCTGGCGAGCGACGGCGAGAAGGAGAAGGACCATCAGGTCGTCCCCTTTGCCAAGCTGGCCGCGATCGACCCAGTGCTGACCGAAGTCGCGATTCGCCGCCCCGACCGGGGCTGGACCCAGCACAGCCACCGCATCATCCTGTGTACCGGCGATCGGCATGGTCGGGGCGAGCACCGGCGGGCTGGTCGCGGTGTCGTTCGGACAGCCGCTCGGCTGGTTCGGTCCCGTCATCGGCGTGCTGATCGGCGCCGGATCGCTGCTCGGCGCGCGCTTCCACCGCTGGACCGATCTGGGCGAACAGGTCGCGATCCAGCGCGGGATGTGGAAACCCAAGATGACGCTGCTCCCGCACGCATCGGTGCAGAGCGTCGATCTGAAAACCGATTTCATCCTGCGCCCGCTCGGCCTCGCGACCCTGGTGTTCGGGGTGCCCGGCGGCAGTTCGCTGGCGAGCCACGAAATTGCCGCGATCCCGATCGCCACCGCGCAGGATCTGCGCACCCGCATCCTGGCCGCGCGAGCGCGGGCATGAACGAGGCCGCGCTCGGCATCACGCGGTCGATCCTGGGCCAGCCGTCGGCACTGGCGGCGCGCCAGCGCCGACATGGCCGCCGAGAACAGCGCAGCAACGATGCTGGTCACCCAGCTGCTGCTGGCGCGCGGGGTGACCCGCGACGATCTCGACCGCCAGCGCACCCCGACGCTGCGTGGCTTCATGCCCGACCCGTCGCTGTTCCGCGACATGGATGCCGCCGCGGCGCGGCTCGCCGATGCGGTCGAGAAGGGCGAGGCGGTGACGATTTTTGGCGATTATGACGTCGATGGCGCCACGTCCGCCGCGCTGCTGAAGCGGTTCTTCGCGGCCATTGGCCGGCCGCTGCGGGTCTATATCCCGGACCGCCAGAAGGAAGGCTATGGCCCGAACGCACCGGCGATGCGCAAGCTGGCAGAGGAGGGCGTGCGTGTCGTCGTCACCGTCGATTGCGGCGCGCAAGCGTTCGAAGCTATAGCCGAAGCCAACGCCGCGGGGGTCGAGGTGATCGTCGTCGACCATCACCAATGCGCGTCGATCCTGCCCGAGGCGTTCGCACTGGTGAACCCCAACCGGCTCGACGAAGCCCCCGACGCGGCGATCCACGGCAATCTCGCCGCGGTCGGGGTTGCCTTCCTGCTCGGCGCCGCGCTGCTCCGCACCCTGCGCGCGCGCGGCTTTTTCGCCAGCCGCGACGAACCCGCGCTGATCGACCTGCTCGATCTGGTCGCTTTGGGCACCGTGGCCGACGTCGCGCGGCTGACCGGGTTCAACCGGGCGCTGGTGACGCAGGGGCTGAAGGTGATGGCGCGGCGCGGCAACACCGGCTTGGCGGCGCTGATGGATGCCGCGCGGCTGACCAAACCGCCAAGCGCGAGCGACATGGGCTTTGCGCTTGGCCCCCGCATCAACGCCGGCGGGCGGGTCGGCAAGTCCGACTTGGGCGTCCGGTTGCTGACGACATCGGACCCGCAGGAGGCCGCCGACATCTCGCAAGAGCTCAACCGGCTGAACGAGGAACGCCGCGCGATCGAAGCTGGCGTGCTCGAGGAAGCGATGGCGGCGAGCGCCGCGTGCGGCAACGCGCCGGTGGCGATCGTTGCCGGGCAGGGCTGGCACCCCGGGGTGATCGGCATCGTCGCGGGACGGCTGAAGGAACGGCTGCACCGCCCCGCGATCGTCATCGCGGTTGGCGAGGACGGCATCGGCAAGGGATCGGGCCGCTCGATCAGCGGTGTCGATCTGGGCGCCGCGATCCTGGCCGCCAAGGAAAGCGGCTTGCTCGTCGCGGGCGGCGGCCATGCGATGGCGGCGGGGCTGACCGTCGCCGCCGACAAGGTCGATGCGCTCGGCGCCTTTCTCAACGACCGGCTCGCCGCCGACGTCGAACGCGCCAGCGGCGACAAATCGCTGTTGATCGACGCGGTGCTGGCGCCGCGCGGGATTTCACCCTTGTGGTGCGATGCAATCGAGAGCGCCGGACCTTATGGCGCCGGCTGGCCCGCACCCCGCGTCGCGACGGGGCCGGTGCGAATCGTCGAAGCGAGCATCGTCGGTACCGACCATGTCCGGCTGATCGTGGCGGGCGACGACGGCGCGCGGTTCAAGGCGGTCGCCTTTCGCAGCGCCGAAACCGAGCTGGGCCAGACGCTGCTCCACGCGCGCGGTAGCCGCAAACTGTGGCTCGCGGGCCGTGCCAAACGCGACGATTGGGGCAGCCGCCCGGCTGCCGAACTGCATCTGGAAGATGCGGCTTGGGCGGATTGACGGCCGGCTGCGGCCGGCTTGGGGGCCGGGTGAACCAGCGCCGCGCAACATTTTTGCGCGCGATCCTGCCGCTGTGCTTGACCGCATGACTATGCGAGTCTAATGCGCCGCTTCACCGAATGACGGCCCCTTCGTCTAGCGGTCTAGGACGTCGCCCTTTCACGGCGAAAACACGGGTTCGAGTCCCGTAGGGGTCACCACGGTCGAACGCGCGGTCGGCGCGACATTTCGCGAAAATTCCCGACCCTCTAACGGCCCCTTCGTCTAGCGGTCAGGACGCGGCCCTCTCACGGCTGAAACACGGGTTCGATTCCCGTAGGGGTCACCATGCAGCGACGAAGCCGGCGCGATCAGCGCCGTTCGTAACGGTTGTCCGCCACCAGTTCCCAGCATGTCGCGGTCGGATACAGCAGCAGCTGACCGTCGGTTCGGCCGTCGGCTTCGTAAGGCTGGCCGTCGAGATAAAAGGCCTGGCCCAGATCGTCGCCGCCGGTCGATTTTCCGTCATAATGCACCCGGGTCCATTCGACCGAAATCTGGTTGCTCTGGCTCTGGTTGAACCCAAGGATCACATGCTCGTCCTGGTCGCCGGCGCGCACCGGGACGGTGCTTTGGCGATAATGGTCGACCATCTTGATCGGAAAGGCGCGGTAATCGCCCGCCGCGATCTTTTTTTCCTCGATCGCGGCATAGGGGGTGCGCGAGGCATCGAAGCGGCCGAATGCGATCGTTGCCGCCGAATATTTGCGGCGCACCGCCGCCGACGAAATCATCGCGTCGAAAAAGGCCCGGTAATCCTCCGCCTCGCACGCCGATGCCGCGGCGGCGAGCATGATCGTGTCGGTTTCGTCAGGGGCATTCGCGGCCGTTGGCGCGGCCTGATCATCGGCCGTAGCCGTCCCGGTCAGCGCGCCGCAAGCGGCCAAGGCGATCAGGGTCAGGGCGGCGAGCCTCGGGCGCATGATCATCCTCCTCGATAGTTTCGGCTAAAATGATGATGTGCCAAGTGAAATCGAGAGGCAACCGGTTTGGCGCATGCTTCGGGCCAGCACAGGCCGATCCGTTACGGCACCATCGCCGAGCCTTTGCCGCTGGTCACCGCCGGGCGCCGGCGCCAGCACCGCGGGGTGAGCGATTTTGCCGGCCATATCCACCTGATCCTGCCCGACCCGATCGAGCGTGCGGCCTGTTTTCGCGCGCTGACCGGCGGCGGCGCGCGGGTGGTGCGCAGCTTTGCCAGCGGCGACGACTGGCTGGACGCCGGGGCGGACACGGACAGCGCTGGCACCATCCTGCTGTTTCACTGGCGCCAGCCGGGGCGCCTCGACGGCGCCGCGCTGCTGGGCGAGATCGCGGCGCGCCCCGACATCATCGCCTTTGTCGCCGCCGTGCTGGTCGCCGATAACCGCTATATCGCCGAAGACGCCGCCAACCTGGTCGAGATCGACTTCGATACCTATGAAGCCGTCACCAACATCGACCAGGCGCTGACCGACAAGGTGCTGGTGCATGAAAGCGCTGGCACCAATATGGCCTGCAAATACGATGTGTCGCGCGGCGATGCCCGCGCGAGCGCTGCATTTTGGACGCCATCGCCGCGGGGCAAAGCAACAAAGCGATCGCGCGGCAGTTGGACCTCAGCCCGCGCACGGTCGAGGTCCACCGCGCCAACATCATGCGGCGCGCCGGCGCGGGCAATGTCGCCGAGCTGTTGCGGTTGCAGTTCATCGCCGAACAGGCGCACGCCGTGCTCGGACAATAGGGTCCATTTCGGTGCATGATCGTGCGGTCGCGCGGCCCGACACGCCGCGGACCGCTTGCAAGGGATATGAACGGTGCACCGCCCTTGAGTTGGTCCCCATGGGCATTGCCGTTCATCCGCATGCGCCTACCCCACCTGGCGCCATGCGGCCGACAGGCGCCGGCAGAGGATGTCCGGCGCGCTGTCGGCGATTCGATGTGCGTCGCACCTCGCCGGCTGTGCAGCAGCCTGCTCAGCGCGCCGGTCAGCCGAGCCAGCGATCGCACCGCTCAAGCAGAGCTGCGCCGGCCGTACCGCAGCTATCTGCGATGCCAGCAGTCGGCTGATGTCGCGGACAGTGCAGATCTGCCAACAACCCCTTCACCGCGACCTGCACCGGATATTGCCGAAGCGCCGGTAGCGCTGCCAGTCCGGGAAGCCGAAACAGACTGGAGCGAACGGCTGCAAACCGACACCACGTTGGGCGCGGCCATCGACCAGCGGCAGCGCGGGCGCGGCGAACAAGGCAGCGGACAATTCGGCCCGTGCCTTGTCCGAACTACCGAACATCAGCGGCGTGTGGAACGGCCCGTGGCCGGCGAGGCGCAGCGGGTCGCGGCCGGGAGTCGGCGGTGCCTCGGCGAGCAAGGCGGCGAGGCCGGGTTCGTCGCCCGCGATCACGAGCATCCCGGCGAGGTCGATCGACAGCGCCAGGGCGTGGCCGGGGCGTGAGGCGATGTCGGCGACGAGCGCGAGCAGCGCCGTGCGCAGTCCGGGCACCGGGCGCCAATCGTCATCGACCACTTGCAGCAAGATCTGGCCGCCGGGGCCGTGGGTCTGGCTGT
>CBDIQD010000001.1:0-426005 GCA_965283845.1 Sphingomonadaceae bacterium | reverse complement strand
TGATGAATTTCACGGCCAGGGGCTGGCGCGGATGATGACCGCGGCGCTGCTCGTCCAATGTCTGGCCGAAGGGCTGACATTGCTCGACATCCATGTCCTGTCCGAAAATGCGGCGGCCAAGCGGCTGATCAAGTCGCTGGATGCGGTGTGGACCAGCGAATCCGCAGGGGTCGCCGAGTATCGGCTCGATGTCGCAGTGGCGTGGCAATCCTGCGCGCCGATGCCGATGCGCCGGGGGTGCAGGATGTTCTGCGCGCGATGGGCGGGGGTGACCCTAGTCCCTCCCGTCGCCGGGGGTCGCTACCGGCAGCGGGAGGGTAGGCCGTGGAGCCCGGCGCCGAAGGCGTGTCCCGTTCCCACAACCACCCCATAGCCGCGCGGGTATGACCGCGCGGTGACGAAGGTCACATCGGTGGAGAATATTTGAACCGGATTGCGCGCACGACAAAGGGCGCCGGAATTGCTTCCGGCGCCCTTCGTGCTGCCCTTTTAGGGAAGGCAGACCTTATTTCTTGGCGGGGTCGGCCGGGGCCATCGCGCCGGTTTCCGACGGCGCGATCTCGCCATTGTCGTCCATCGCGTTTGCCTTTTCTTCGCCAGCCGCTTCGACCGCGTCAGCCTTGGCTTCGGTCGCTTCCTTGGCCGCACCTTCCGGCATGGCGTCGGCCTGAGCGTCGATCACGTCAGCCTGAGCTTCAGCCTGATCTTCGACCTTGTCGGCAGCCGGGCTCTGGCAAGCGCCCAGAGCGAGGGCGGACGTGGCGGCGAGGGTAATGAACATCTTACGCATATTGAGTGACTCCCAAAGTTGACTCCGGGGCTTAACGCCGGGTGAACGATAGGGTTGCAACGAAATCGTCATAACATCGAAATCGGCAAATTTTGACGGGCTAGGTGCCTCGAATCCGGCCAACCATTCGCGGATAGCGAAGGCCGCCGTGCGGTATCGGGCATGTCGATGATCCGCCTCGCCTTTGGCGGGCAAAAAGAGGGCGCCCGCAGCGCCCTCTTTCCCTAACTGGTCCGGTCCCGCCGATCAGAAGCGCTGTTGGCGCTCGTACAGATCGCGGTAGTGCTGGATGCGCGTGACGCGAAGTCCCGGCATGCCGCTGCGATCGATCGACCGCTGCCAGCCGGCAAACTCCTCGAGCGTCAGCCCATAGCGTTCGCACACTTCGTCGACGGTGAGCAGGCCGCCGTTGACGGCTGCGACGACCTCTGCCTTGCGGCGAACGACCCAGCGGGTCGTCGACGGCGGCGGCAGCGAGTCGATCGTCAACGGTTCGCCGAGGGGCCGATGACCTGTGCCGGCCGGATTTTCTGATTCTCGATCATATTCATTCCATGGTTTCAACGTCGGCAGGGGGGAATTCGTCCGACGCCCTTGTCTCTAAACTAGAGGGGTTCAACATCGGCTGAAATCCTCTGGTAAACAGGCTGTTCATACTTTCGGTCAGGCTGTTCACATCGTCGGACAGGTCGAAGAATCGAACGATGTGCGGGGTGTTTTGTTCCGGCGCCGGGCCTGTTCCGGCGAGCATCCGGCGCAGCGTGTTAAGCTTTGCCGCGCGCACCTGACGAGTCGCGCGGGCCCGCAACAGCCGGACGGTCGGCTGCGCGGCCTGACGCGCGCTGGATACGGCCATGATGATATCGAAGCCGGGCTTCGACAGTCGGGCGGCACCGGCGAGGCGCGGAAATTCGGATGGGGCGATATTCATGATGCCGGTCTAACCGCGACCACCTAAGGTCCAGTAAATGCCTATTTCATCGCTTGTTAGCGAAGCTTAACCCCCGTCAATATCTTGACGGTCGTGGCGGAAAAGCTGGATTTTTTGCCCCCGTGTCCCTAGATGGCGCGCATCATGGTGACGACGATTTCTCCCCTCGGGCTGGCCCAGGCCGACTTCCAGCTGGCCGCGCCGCTGAAAGATCGGCGAATCGTCGTCGCGATGTCGGGCGGAGTCGATTCGAGCGTGGTCGCAGCGCTCGCGGCGCGATCGGGCGCCGAAGTGATCGGCGTGACGCTGCAATTATACGATCATGGCGCCAAGGCGAAGCGCGTTGGAGCGTGCTGTGCCGGGCAGGATATTCAGGATGCGCGCGCGGTCGCCGACCGGCTGGGTTTCGCCCATCATGTGTATGACCATGAAAGCCGGTTTCGCGATACGGTGATCGATCAGTTCGCCGACGAATATCTGAACGGGCGGACGCCGATCCCGTGCGTGCGGTGCAATATGGGGGTGAAGTTCACCGACCTGTTCGCGCTGGCGAAGGAACTGGGCGCCGACTGCCTGGCGACGGGCCATTATGTCCGCCGCATGATGGGGCCCGGCGGTGCCGAACTGCACCGCGCGGTCGATCCGGCGCGCGACCAGAGCTATTTCCTGTTCGCGACGACGCAGGACCAGCTCGATTTCCTGCGCTTTCCCTTGGGGGGCATGGAAAAGAGCGTGGTGCGCGACATCGCCCGCGAGCTGGGGCTGGGGGTCGCCGCCAAACCCGACAGCCAGGACATTTGTTTCGTCCCCGACGGCGATTATGCGACGCTGGTCCGCAAGCTGCGCCCCGAAGCCGACGACCAGGGCGACATCGTCCATGTCGATGGCCAGACACTCGGCGCGCACAAGGGGCTGATCCATTATACCGTCGGCCCGCGCCCAGTCGATGGGCCTGACCCTCAACCCGATGGCCGCGCCGACCGGCGGGACGCTGCTGATCGCAAGCTGGCTCGCGCTGGCGGTATCGGCGGCGCGACTGGGCGAAGCGAACTGGCTGGCCGCGGTCGATGGTCGCGATGTGCTGGCCAAGGTGCGCAGCATGGCGCGGCCGGTGCCGGCGCGCGTCGCGGGCGACCGGCTCGATCTGGGCCGCGGCCGAATATGGCGTCGCGCCGGGGCAGGCGGCGGTGCTGTATGATGCCGAAGGCAGCACGCGCGTATTGGGCGGCGGCTGGATCGAAGAGACTTTTGCCGCCGACGCCGGATAAGCCGGTGCAACCATTGACATTTCCGCCTGTTGGTTCAGCCTGAACGGTAACTACGGGGAGAACATCATGATCAACTGGGTTTTGCGCGGTGCGGTGCTGTTGTGGGCGGCGCTGTTCGCCATCATCGGGGTGCAGGGGTGCTCGATCCCGCAAGCTATACCGCGACATTCGGCATCGGCATCGAAGGCGTCGCGGCGAACACCGTGCGCGCCGACCTGTCGTCCTTTTTCCTTGTCGCATCGGTGAGCGCCGCGATCGGGGGGCTGGTGCCCGGATGGAGCCGCGCGTTGCTCGTGCCGGCGGCGCTGTTCGGCACCGCGCTGCTCGGCCGGTTGCTGGGGGCGAGCATGGGCGATCTGGTCAACGGCGAGATCGTGCGCGCGATGATCGTCGAGACGTTGTCGGTGATGCTGATGGTCGGCAGCTGGTGGATGCTGTCGCGGCCAGCAATCGCGACCGACACCGTGGTTGTGGGTGACGCGGGGTAAGCGGTTCCCCGCCCCCAATCTTGTCTTTTTAACCTTTTTCTGCGCTACTGCGCGCCGGGTCGTTCCAGTTCCTTTTTGGTGGAGGGGGAGCATATGGCATCCGATGACGACAAGCGGACCGCCGCGGACCGGCGATCGTCCGACCGGCGTGCGCCCGGTGGAAATTCCGACTATAAGGGGGCCGAGCGCCGCAAAGGCGACCGGCGCGCCGAAAAGGACCGGCGCGCGCCCGATTGACAGCGCCGGCGTGCCGGCAGGAAGGACTTGGCCTTGGCTGAACCGCGCGTGCCGCGCCTGAGCGTCGACATCGTGTCCGATGTGATGTGCCCCTGGTGCATCATCGGCTGGTTGAAGTTCGAGGCTGTCATGGCGCATTTCGCCGGCCGGGTGGCGTTCCGCGTCCAGTGGCATCCGTTCGAACTCAACCCCGACATGCCGCCCGAGGGCGAGGATGCGGCCAGCCATGTCATGCGCAAATATGGCATCAGCGCCGAGCAAAGCCGCGCCAACAGCGGCAAGATGGCGGGCGTCGCCGCCGACCTGGGTTTCGCCTTCAACCGCGGCCCGGGGTTCCGGATGCGCAACAGTTTCGATGCGCACCGGCTTTTGACCTGGGCGGGCGCGCTCGAGGAGGCCGAGCAGGACGGGCCGACCGGGGTGCAGACGGCGCTGAAGCTGGCGCTGTTCCGCGCTCATTTCACCGACAATCTCGACGTCAGCGATCCTGAAGTGTTGGCCGATGTTGCGGCGTCGGTTGGGCTGGGCCGGGCGCGTGCCGCCGCGATTCTGGCCGCGGGCGAGTTCGGCGAGATGGTGCGCACCGAGGAAGCCTATTGGGCCGACCAGAATATCACCGGGGTTCCCGCCTTCATCCTGGACGGGCGGATGCTGATCCCCGGGGCGCAGGACCCCCAGACATTCATTCGCGTGATCGAGAATAAGGTGCTGACCGCCGCGGCGTAAGGAACGGGTGGGGAGGACGGCGCGTTTCCACGCCATCCTCTTTCAAGGAACCGATCATGGCCGATGACCCGCGCGACACCGAAGCCCCCGAAGCCCACAACCGCGAGCAGGACGACGAGGACGCGCAGGCGCAGAGCGTCGCCGAAGCGGCGCGGAGCGAGCGGTCGATCGGCGAGAGCGACAAACCCAAGTCCGGCGACGAAAGCGACGATGTCCAGGATCTGGTCGATCATATGACCCAGATGGAGCGATCGGGCCGGATCGACATGGACGCCTATCGCGGCGAGCGCAGCGACGACGACGAGGATGGCGAGCTGGGCCCCGGCGGTATCGAGGACGACGAGCCGCGCGGCGCGGAGTGACTTTGCTCTGATGCGGCGCCGCGACGGACGCGGTTGGCGCATCTGCCCGCCATAGCGGACCTGCCTCGTTGGGATTTTGCTAAGCCTGTCGTGGCAGAATCGGCGGCATGGCCTGTTCGAGAAACCAGCGCTTTGCGCGCCGACCCCATGTTTATCGCAACTCTGCGCCGCCGCGTTACCGTCGCCGCCGGGCCGGCTTTGGTCTGTGGCTGGCGCTGGTGGCCGCCGGAGGATTTGTCGGCACCCTTGCGGCGCTGCAACTCGCACCCGCGGAGCAGGCGGCCGGGGCCGGCGGGGCGCCGATCCGCGTCGTTGATCCGGCAAACTATTCCGCCCCCGCCGACGGTTTTTCGGCGCGGTTCAGCCTCTGCCACAGCGGCGGTGGGCGCGATTGCGTCGTCGATGGCGACACCTTCTGGTTCGCGGGCGACAAATATCGCATCGCCGACATCGACACTCCCGAAACCCACCCCGCGCGCTGCGCCGAAGAGGCGGCGCTGGGCGGTGCGGCGACCGAGCGCCTGCACGAATGGTTGAACGACGGGGCGTTCAGTTTGGAAGGCATCGACCGCGACAGCGATATGCACGGGCGTAAGCTACGCGTCGTGACGCGCGGCGGGCAGAGTGTCGGGTCGGTGCTGGTCGCCGAGGGACTGGCGCGGCCGTGGGAGGGGCAGCGGCGCCCGTGGTGCTAGTTGCCGGCTTCGTCGTCCGCTTCGTTGGGCGGCGGCGGGGGCAGGTCCTCGCGCAGCGGCTTGTTCGGGCCGGCGAGCTGGCGGTCGATGTCCGCCGCGATCAGCTGCGCGACCGGATCGTCACCCTCGGCGCGATATTCGGCGCGGCGCACGCCGAGATAGGCGCCGCGTTCGGATAGCGGCAACGCCTCAGCTTCAGCATAGAGGCGGGTGATTTGCAGCCAGGGGGCGTCGTCGGTCAGCACATCCTCAGCCCAGCGGCTGAACGGTCCGCCCGCGGCGCGCCAATGATCGCCCTGCCATTTCAGGAAGAACAGCACGCGCGACCCGCGCGGGAAGGTGTAGCGATTGCACGCCCCGGCGAAGCTTTGCGGATGCGCGTCCTTCAGCTCATTCGGGTTGCTGAGCAGCGCGTCGGCGTCGGCCGCGATCGATCCTGGCATCGCGAGCGGGCCGGCGGGCAGGTCGCCCTTGATCGCCGCGAGCGGTTCGACCGCAATCTGTTGTTCGGCGGTGCTGTCGGGCGCGAAATTGCCTTCGGATACGATGGCGAGCAGGATCACGTCGGCGTCCTCGACCAGTTCCATGTTCGTCGGCACCCGGTAACCCGGCACGACCGAGCAGGCGGCGGCGGGCAGCGGCGCGGCGATCAGCGCGAGGCCGGCGAACAGGGGGAGGCCGGCGAACAGGGGGAGGCGGTGCATAGCCCAAGGCCTGGCGCGCTAGCGGCGGATTGGAAAGCCGGCGCGGCTTTCGGGCTGTTCGTCGAGGGCGGCGGATCGAACCCGGCGACCATGCGTATGATGCACAGGACTTTCGCGGGCTGTCCCGCAGAGCGACAAGGAGAATGACGATGGCTGAGCATGACCATAGCGCAATCAAGGAACATATGGACATCATCGGCGCCGACGGCGTCCATGTCGGCACCGTCGATCATCTCGACGGTGAACGCATCAAGCTGACCAAGGACGACAGCGGCGACGGCAAGCATCACTACCTGCCCGCCGGCTTGGTTGCGACGGTCGAAGGCGACACGATCCGCCTGTCGGCCACCGGCGCGACCGCGGTCGATCTGTTCGAAGAGTCCGAATAGTCCGCACGACGTAATCGACGGCCGGCGGCGCTCTCCCCGGCGCCCCGGCACCGAAACTGGCCCGCTCTTCCCCCCCTTGGAGCGGGCCATTTTCATGTCCGCTATTGGTGATTTGCCAATATTTGGCCGCTAAAGCGCGGTGATGGCACGGGAACTCGATGGCGCGCGGCGAGGCGGATCGCTGCGAAGGGCGGCGGCGGCATGGCTGCTGTTCGCGATCGGCTACGCCATCGCCAACCGGTTTCAGCTGACACATGGGATCGCTTATCGGTATGCGGCGGGCGACAGTTTTGGGGCGGTCGTCGCCTTGGCGTTTATGGCGTTTCAGGCCGCGGTGTTCCTGGCCGCGCTGCTGCTGTTTCCGCGGCGCTGGGCGGCGGTGCTGCTGACGTTGGCAGGCGCGTCGATCCTGATCAACATCGGCTACACCCAGATCATTCCCGAACTGGTCGACGGCGGGTCGCTGGCGTGGATGCTGGCCGAGGTGCGGCAGGCGGGCAATGCGGCGGGCGAGTTTGGCGGCGTGTTTCTGTTCGTCGGGGTGCAGGTTGCGGCGGCGCTGGCGCTGTTCGTGGCGGCGCGGCGGTTGGCGCGGGGTGCGATGCCGATGCTGTGGAACAGGGGGATCGCGGCGGCGCTGGTGGCCGCGCTGATTCTGCCCAGCCCGATCTATCGCCATAGCGCGGCGTTTCCCGAGGCGGCGGAGCGCAGTCTGTACGGGCTGGGTGGGCGATGATCGACCGCGCCGCCCGCGCCGCCGCGCGCGGCTGTGGCGCTGATCCCCGATCCAAAGGTTTCAGCACCGCGGCATATCCTGTGGTTGATCGACGAGAGCGTCGCCGAGGCGCCTTTCCGGCGGCTGATCGCGCCGACGCTGGCCGATGTGCCGCATCAGGATTTCGGCATCGCGGCGGCGCTGGGCCATTGCAGCGCGCCGGCGCAGGTCGCGCTGCGCTCCGGGGTCGATGTTCGGCGCGTGTCGGCGGCGACCGACCTGCGCACCACGCCGTCGATCTGGGGCTATGCGAAGCGCGCGGGTTATCGCACGATGCTGATCGATGGCCAGACCGCGGGGGCGCCGCAGAATTTGTTGCTGCCGCCCGAACGCGCGCTGATCGACGATTATCGCCCGATGGTCGGCGGCATCGACGCCGATTTGAAGATCGCCGATGCGCTGAACAAACAGCTGCGCGGCGGCGGAAAAAGTTTCACCTATGCGGTGCTGCGCGGGGTGCATTTCCAGTATCGCGATCATTATCCCAAGGGCGCGATTCTGGCGGATGCGCCGGTCGCGGTGCAATATGACACCGCGCTGACGTGGTCGAAGGGGGCGTTTTTCGAGCGGTTGCTGGCGGGGGTCGACCGCGAAGCGGTGGCTATCGTCTATACCTCGGACCATGGCCAGAACCTGGCCCCTGGCGCGCTGCCGCATTGCAGCCGCGAGGCGGTGGCGGACGAGTTTCGGGTGCCGCTGCTTGCCTTCCTGCCCGATGCGCTCGCGGCGCGTTATGCCGCGGCGCCGCGCGCCGGCCATTCGGCGAGCCAGATCCTGCCCGCGACGCTGACCTGGATGGGTTATGACCCGGCGGCGGTCACCGCGCGCTACGACCGCGACCTGACCGCGCCGACGCAGCGCTATGTGTGGTTCGGGCGCACCGTGATCCTGACCGGCGCCGAGCGCGCGATCGATGTGACGGCAGGGCCGGATTTTTCCGGCAGCTGAAGGCACGAAAGGGAGCCGGTGTCCCGGCTCCCTCCCCGATCCACCCGATTTTCCGGGCGATGGGTCTCTTGTTCGGCTATTCGACGGCGGCGGTGGTGTGCGCTTGAATCTCGGCGCTCGACAGCTTGGTGACCAGCCCGTGACCGGCGCCGACCGCGCCATGATACACTTCCGACAACGGCACATTATACAGTTTGCCGCCGCGGATCACGACCGCGATGCCGCCTTCGACGCTCTGGACGGTGCCGATGCTCTTGCCGTCGGGGCCGTGGATTTCGGCGCCGGCGCGCACCTGTTCGCGGGTGGCGAGGGTCAGGTTGGTGGTGTCGACCGCGTGGTTCGCGGCGCCATCGACATGATCGACGGTCTTGCCGACCGGATCGGTGATGCCGGCGACGGCGCCGCCGGGACTGACCCCGACCTGGCCAACCAGATTGACGTCGGCGACGCCGCCGGTCTGGGCGAGCGCGGGGGCGGCGAAAAGGGCGGTGCTGGCGGCGAGCAGGGCAAAGGCGGAGCGCATGATGGGGTTCCTTAGGTGGGGCGCCCGGCGGGGCGCGTCGGCGAAGATACCCATGGCGGGCCGCGCCCGTTGCAAGCGGGGATTGCCGAAAGCGGCAAGGTGCGGCGGCGGTGCGACGAGCGGTGGGTGCGGCGGTGGCTGGCGCTGGGCCGCGTCGCTTCCTAGCGCCGCGATGGAAGTTCCGCATCGTCAAGATGGCTGGTTCAGCCAGTTGCTGCGCGCCGCGCCGCTGGTGGGGTGGCAGGCGGGGTGCGCGGTGGCGCTGGCGTATCTGCTCAGCCAGCTCGACTGGGGCGGCAACGCGGGCGATGTCGTGTGGAATATGGTCTTCGGGCGTCCGCTGGTCATGCTGGGCATCGCCGCGGTGCTGGCCGGCTGGGCCTATTGGCTGAGCGTGTGGCGGCGGCGGAACGCCTATCTGCGCCACGACGGCGTGTCGCTCTATTGCGGCGGCGCGCACCGGTGGCCGCTGGTGCTGATCCGCGACGTCATCGTCACGCGCAGCGAAGTGGGGGTGCGCTCGCTGCGGCTGGTCGTCGACGACGACAGCGAGGTGACGCGCGAACTGGTGAAGCTGTATATGCTCGACGAGCGGCCCGAGGTGGTGCGCGACGCGGTGATGTTCGCGGTGTCGCGGGCGGGGTGTGTGGGGGCTATGCCGTCGGTGCATTGAGGGTGGGGCAATTAAGTAATTCGGTTTCACACGAAGGCGCAAAGGCGCGAAGACCCACCCCTCATTCGTCACCCCGGACTTGATCCGGGGTCCATGACGCCGGCGCCGCTATGGATGCCGGATCAAGTCCGGCATGACGAATGAGGGGGAGGGGTGCGGGTGTGGGATCACTCGCCCAACGGCGATAGACCCAACTCCTCCGCCAAGTCCCGCCAATCCGGATTCGCCGCCTCGATCAACGCAATCTTCCACTTGCGCTGCCAATTCTTGATCTGCTTCTCGCGCGTGATCGCGGCGTGCATCGTCGCGGCGAGTTCGAACCAGACGAGCGTTTTGACGCCATAGCGTTTGGTGAAGCCGTCGAAGCTGCCATCGCGGTGCTGGCAGATGCGCCGGATCAGGTGCGAGGTGACGCCGGTGTAGAGCGTGCCGTGCCGCGCGCTGGCCATGATATAGGCGCAGGGCTGGAAGTCGGCGTGCATGGGTGGAGGCTAGGGCGGCGATGGACCCCGGATCAAGTCCGGGTGAACGAAGATGGTTGGAACGGATGCTTCTCTTCCGATCGTCATGCCGGACTTGATCCGCCATCCATGCGGCATGACAGGATAGGGGAGTTGGGGGTTCTTGATTTGTTACCGTAGCTAAAGAGAGGCGGTCGATCCTGATTGAAAAGATGAAATTAATCTTCTCATTCGGTCCCTTGTCACCACTCTCGTCTTCTGATCGCTGTCAGCCAGCTTTACAGAAATATGAGCATGGTCTCCTTTGGGCCAATTTTCGATTTCGACAATTGATCCCAAATTTATAGCCTGATCGACAATTCTGTCGACGTCCATTTTTTTAAACCCTTTGAGACAGAAATCTAAATCTCTTCCTCGTTCTTCCTCGTATCTTGAATAGGGGCGCCGATTTTGAGACTCGATTCTACTCAGCTTTAAATTAAGCAAATGCAATTGTTCAAGAATAAATGCATCCGGAGAGACCTCCTTCTCATCAATTTGAGCCACCTTAAATTGGCCAAAATGTCCCAAAAATGGCGATGCCGAGTCTTCTTTTGATTTTTCCCACGTGGCTAAGACTTTAGAGGCGAGCTTTCTCTTAAAATCTACCATTTTTGAGAATCTAAGATCCCTAGGGTGCTCAATATGCTCAATTATGCTAGTATCGAAAGAGTAAGATGTTCTATCATCTTTTATAATAACTGTTGGCTTATCGAAGGCTAGCCTCATGCCAAGCTCGAACATTACATTTGAATTTTTCTCGCTTACGTCGCAAACAACAATGGGATTATTATAGATATTCTGAATAATTGTTTTTTGAATCACTGTTATTTCATCAGCATTGCTAACGATGTTTGCATTAAATCCGACTTCACTTACCGCGTCCGTTACAATTTGAAGAACTTCGGCCCAGTGACTTTCGTTACAATCCCCTATCGCTGAAATTGGCATTATAACGCCGCATTCTATCTGCTTTTCGCTACTTTGATCATCAGACGGTTTCGCTCGAGTCATTTTCCATCTCCACGATACTCACGCCTCTGATGGGCGCTCGATCGATTTCACCTCAAACCGAAAACCCCCCAGCATTCCGCCGGTTCGAGCTCGCCGCCAGCACCTTCTTGCCCTGCGGGGTCAGCGCCCATTTGGCGCCCTGTTTCACCACCAGTCCCAGCGTGACGAGTTCGTCGCGGATCGGGTCGGTGGGGAGTTGGGGGCGGCGGTTTGACAGGCCTTCGAGCGTGGTGCGCTGCGGCTGGCTGAGGATGATGAGCTTCTGTTTTTCGGTCATGCGGCTTCTTTCCGGTTGCGGGTCTGGTCGCCGCGGCCGGCGATCAGGCCGGCGATGGAGATGTCTTCGTCGATGTCTTCCCAATGCAGGCCGGCGCGGCTGAGCGACACGGCTTCGCGTTGGGCGGGGGTGGCGTGGAGGAGGCGCGGGAACCAGGCGAGCGGAATGCCGAGGGTGCGTCCGTCCTCCAGATCGACCCAGAAACTGTCGTCGTCAAAGCGAATGGCGACGGGTTCAGGAGAAATGCTCATTCCACGCCCTTTCAATCTCGCTGCGTCGCTCCAGGATCACGTTGCTCAAAAGTCGTAGCGTGTGGGGCGAGAAGCCGCGGTTATAGGCGACATTGACGTCGGGCCATAGCCAGAATTTGGCGGTGTCGCGGCCGTGGGTGACGTGAACGTGGACGGGTTCGCGCGGATCGCCCTCGTCCGAATAGAAATGGAAGCGATAGCCATTCCAGTCGAAGACTTTGGGCATCGCTTTCTCCCTCTATGCCCACCCCGCTGCGACTAGCGAGCAAGCTCGTAAGTCTCGTGGTCGGAGCCACGGGTCTCCGACCACCCCCTCCCGCAAGCGGGAGGAGTTTTAGCGTGGTTACTCGGCGGCGATGCCGGCTTGTTTGAACATGTCGTCGCCGTCGGTTTCGGCGGCGACGATCGGCGCTGCGTCGTCGTTCGCCTTGGCTTTCTTGCGGTTGTCGAAGCTAGACCAGACATTGTTCCACTCGCCGCGGGTCGCGCCCTTGCTGTATTCGGTCGCGCGGGTTTCGAAGAAGTTGGCGTGCTCGACGCCGTTGAGCAGCGGGGCGAGCCAGGGGAGGGGGTGTTCCTCGATCATGTAGATCGGCGCGAAGCCGAGTTGGCCCAGGCGCCAGTCGGCGATGTAGCGGATGTAGCGCTTGATCTCCTTGGGCGTCATGCCGGGGACCGGCCCCTGTTCAAACGCCAGGTCGATGAACGCATCCTCGAGCCGCACCGTTTTCTGGCAGGTGTCGATGATGTCTTCCTTCACCGCCTTGGTCAGGCAGTCGCGTTCCTTGGTGAAGGTGTGGAACAGCTTGATGATGCCTTCGCAATGCAGGCTTTCGTCGCGGATCGACCAGCTGACGATCTGGCCCATGCCCTTCATCTTGTTGAAGCGCGGGAAGTTCATCAGCATCGCGAAGCTGGCGAACAGCTGCAGCCCCTCGGTAAAGCCGCCGAACATCGCGAGGGTGCGCGCGATGTCCTCGTCATTGTCGACGCCGAACTGCTGCATATAATCATGCTTGGCGCGCATCTCGTCATATTCGAGGAACATGCCATATTCGCTTTCGGGCATGCCGATGGTGTCGAGCAGGTGGCTGTACGCCGCGATGTGCACGGTTTCCATGTTGCTGAACGCGGTCAGCATCATCTTGATTTCGGTCGGCTTGAACACGCGGCCATATTTGTCGTGGTAGCAATCCTGCACCTCGATATCGGCCTGGGTGAAGAAGCGGAAAATCTGGGTGAGCAGATTGCGTTCGTGGTCGCTGATCTTTTGCGCCCAGTCGCGGCAATCTTCGCCCAGCGGCACTTCCTCGGGAACCCAGTGGATCTGCTGCTGGCGCTTCCAGAAATCGTAGGCCCAGGGATATTCGAAGGGCTTGTAGGTCTTGCGGGATTCTAAAAGGGGCATGGCGGCTATCCTCGGGTCAGATTTTTTTCGTCATTCCGGCGAAAGCCGGAATCCATCAATGGGTTGCGCTCCCTCGCGTGGACCCCGGATCAAGTCCGGGGTGACGAGGGAGGGGTAAGCTTTACTGGCAGGCCAGGCACTCGTCGTAATCGGTGCTCTCCAGCTGATACACCGGGGCTTCGGCGGTGTTGTCGGCCTCGACCCCGCCCGCGAAGCCGGCGCGCTGGACCGATTTCGAGCGGAGATAATAGAGCGATTTGATGCCGAGTTCCCACGCGCGGTAGTGGAGCATGAGCAGATCCCATTTTTCGACGTCGGCGGGGATGAACAGGTTCAGCGACTGCGCCTGATCGATGTAGGGGGTGCGGTCGGCCGAGAGTTCGAGCAGCCAGCGCTGGTCGATCTCGAAGCTGGTCTTGAAGCAATCCTTTTCGTCCGTCGTCAGGAAGTCGAGGTGCTGGACGCTGCCGCCCTTTTCGAGGATCGAGTTCCAGATATTGTCGCTGTTCTTCGCCTTGTCGACCAGCAGCGCTTCGAGGTGCGGGTTGCGGATCGAGAAGCTGCCCGACAGCGTCTTGTGGGTGTAGATGTTCGCCGGGATCGGCTCGATGCACGCGCTGGTGCCGCCGCAGATGATGCTGATCGACGCGGTCGGCGCGATCGCCATCTTGCAGCTGAAGCGCTCCATCACCCCCTGATCGGCGGCGTCGGGGCAGGGGCCGCGTTCCTTGGCGAGCAGCATCGAAGCTTGGTCGACCTGGGCGCGGATATGCTTGAAGACGCGGAGGTTCGACGATTTCGCCATCGCGCCTTCGAACGGCAGGCCGCGCGCCTGGAGGAAGCTGTGGAAGCCCATGACGCCGAGGCCGACCGAGCGTTCGCGGCTGGCCGAATATTTGGCGCGCGCCATTTCGGGCGGGGCGCGCTCGATATAATCCTCGAGCACGTTGTCGAGCATGCGCATGACATCCTCGATGAACATCTTGTCGCCGTTCCACTCGTCCCAGGTTTCCAGGTTGAGCGACGAGAGGCAGCAGACCGCGGTGCGATCATTGCCGAGATGGTCGCGGCCGGTGGGCAGGGTGATTTCGCTGCACAGGTTCGAAGTGGTGACCTTCAGCCCCAGATCGCGGTGATGCTTGGGCATCATGCGGTTCACCTGGTCGATGAAGATGATATACGGCTCGCCGGTCGCGAGGCGGGTTTCGACGAGCTTCTGGAACAGCGAGCGCGCATCGACGCTGCCGCGGACGCTCTGGTCCTTGGGGCTGCGCAGGTTGAAATCGCTGCCGTCGCGCACCGCTTCCATGAACTCGTCGGTGATCAGCACGCCGTGGTGGAGGTTGAGCGCCTTGCGGTTGAAGTCGCCCGACGGTTTGCGGATTTCGAGGAACTCCTCGATCTCCGGATGGCTGATGTCGAGATAGCAGGCGGCCGAACCGCGGCGCAGGCTGCCCTGGCTGATCGCGAGGGTGAGCGAATCCATGACGCGGACGAACGGGATGATGCCGCTGGTCTTGCCGTTGAGGCCGACCGGCTCGCCGATGCCGCGCACGCTGCCCCAATAGGTGCCGATGCCGCCGCCGCGGCTGGCGAGCCAGACATTCTCGTTCCACGTCTCGACAATGCCTTCCAAGCTGTCGGGGACCGAGTTGAGATAACAGCTGATCGGCAGACCGCGGCCGGTGCCGCCGTTCGACAGCACAGGGGTCGCAGGCATGAACCACAGCCGCGAGATATAGTCGTACAGGCGCTGGGCGTGCTCCTGATCGTCGGCATAGGCCGACGCGACGCGCGCGAACAGATCCTGGTATGATTCGCCGGGGAGGAGGTAGCGATCCTCGAGCGTTTCCTTGCCGAAATCGGTAAGCAGCGCGTCGCGGCTCTTGTCGGTCACGACATCGAATCGGCGCGCGTGGACCTTGGCTTCGCTGCTGTCGTTCAGCTTGGCGGCCGGCGCCGCATCGGCACGTGATTCGCCCTTTGCCACCGGGGTCGCAGGAGCGTCATTTTTCGTCAGTTCCACCGTCGCCACGTCGCTCGTCTCCACCCGTTCCGTTTCCCGAAAATCCATCCGATTCGCCCCCGATATAAGCGCGCACGCGGCGCGCTTTGTTCCTGTCTTGTTCGACTCAGGGCGAAGCCCCGGTCTTAGCATCTAAACCCGTCCCCGGGGCACTTATTTTTGGCGCAACAAGGGTTTTCCCGTGTCCATGCGGGATGGACGACGGAAATCCGCCATTCGCAGCCTGATACAATTTATTGGGGTGCCCCCGTGGTTGACCCACCACCTATAGTGCCACGTCGGCTGGACGATGCAAGACGGTAAATGACAACTTAGCGACTCGGTTCGTCGATATTTTGATTCGTCTCGTCGCAGCCGATGCACCACCGCGCGGCATCGCGCCAGCCTTTCCGCGGGTTTGCGCCGCGATCGGACCCAATGGTCGAAAAACAAAATTTTTCGAGTTCGGCGAGCGGCGCGAGCGCGCGCGTCGGTAAGGCGGGTCGGATGGCGATCAGGGCCGGGCCGCGAGGCGTCCCTGTCCGCCGATCACGCGTGCAGAGGACAAAAAGAAAGGGCCCCGGCGATGCCGGAGCCCTTGCTTAATTTCGTTCCAGGTTAGGCCTGTGCGCCACCGTTGCCGGAGCCGCCGCCACCCAGAAATCTCCAAAACCAACCCATAAGATATCTCCTGTCGGCACTGCCCACGAAGAACAGTTAACGCAGTATATACCTTAATTTATAAGGTAAATCGAGTCTTAACCATATCCATTGCTGCCAGATTGGCAGTTACGCCGTGCGGTTGTGGGGAAGGGCGTTGAGGGTCGCGGTCAGTTCGGAAAACAATTGCGGTTTTCCAAGGTGATAACCCTGGCCTACGTCGCAGCCGAGCTGGCTCAGCAGGGCCATGGTTTCGGCGTCTTCGATGCCTTCGGCGACCGCGACGGCGCCCAAACGATGGGCCAGATCGATCGTCGATTTGACGACTTCGAGGTTCCGTTGCGAATCGCGCATCGTCATGACGAATCGCTTGTCGATCTTGATTTCGTCGGCTTCGATTTCGGTCAGATATTCGAGGTTCGACTGGCCGGTGCCATAATCGTCGATCGACAGCCGGATGCCGGTGCGGCGCAGCTGCGCCAGCGTCTGGCGCGCCTGCCGGCTGTCCTTCACCAGCGCGGTTTCGGTGATCTCGAGTCGTCCATATCTCGGGCGGCGGTGATGCGCGGTCAGCATGACGCGGATCGTGCCGACCAGGTCGCTATGGTCGAGCAACGTCGCCGACAGATTGACCGACATGTTGATCCGAAGGCCGCGTTCGTGGAGCTGCGCCGCCGAACGGATCGCCTGGTCCATGACGAACAGGGTGAGGCGATAGATATCCTGGCTCTTTTCGGCCTGGACGATGAATTCGTCGGGCGGGATCGGCCCGCGCGTCGGGTGGGTCCAGCGCGCCAGCGCCTCGACCCCGACCAACTGGCGCGTCGCGATGGCATATTGCGGCTGGAATGCGACCCAGATGTCGCCGCCGGTCAGTGCATCCTCGAGCTGCGAGTGGAAGCTCAATTGCCAGCCGGCGTCGTCCTTTTGCCGCGGCGTATATTTGGTCCACAGTGCACGGGTACGGATCGCGCGTTCGGCGGCGACCAGCGCCGCGGCGAGCCGCTGCGCGTTCGAGCCTTCGAATTCGTCATTGACCCCAAAGGCGATCGCGACATCGACGCGCAGCTCGCCGATCGTCAGCGGCGCGTTGAACAGCGCGGCTAGCCCCGCCAGCTGCCCCTCGATCTGGCTGTGCTGATAATAGGGGACGAGCCAGGCAAAGGTGCCGTCGAGATCGTGATGGAGCGTCGTTCCCTGCGACGCGAGTTGGAGACGGCGGGTGACCTGTTCGACGAGTTTTTCGATCCCATCGCCCGGAATGAAGGCCGCCAGATCTTCGAAATTGACGACTTTGGCCGCGACAACCGTCGCGCTGCCGAACGACGCCTGCGACCGCAACGCTTCGAAATTGGGGAGCCCCGACACCGGATTTTCACGCTGCGCCGACCGGCGGCGGCGTTTGCGCGAGACATTGGCGCTGATCGCCGCGACCAGGAAACAGGCGCCGCCGATCTGGGTCGCCACGAGCGACAGCCCGAGGAAAATCTTTGCCGCGATCAGCAGCAACGTCGTGGCCAGGGCAATGCGCGAATACCAGCGTCCGCCTTGCCAGCTCAGCGCGCCGAGCAGGACGATCGAGGCGAAGACAAGCGCCGGAATCCAACCGATATCGACGGGATTGCCGCGTTTGAGCGCCTCGCCCGCGATCAGGTGAATATAGGCGCCGGGCAGTTTGTCGTGGCCGGGCAGATAATGTTTGTCGGGCGATGCGGCGGCGGTGAACGCAAAGATCACATCTTTGCCGCGCAACAGCTCGGGGTCGAGCTTGCCCGTCATCACGTCGATCGCGCTATATTCCTTGATCGTGCCGGTGTCGTAGGACAAATCGAGCGCGAAAATTTCAGGCTTTCCGGGTTGCCGGTCGGCGAGTTTGGCCGCAAAGCTGGGGAGCAGTCGGCCGCTCGCCGTTACCGCAAGCGGCACTTTCCACACCTGCCAGAATTCATATTCCCAGCAGATGCACGCCTGCCCCGCGCGGTTGCCGAAGGCGGGATCGGGCCAATAATCGACGATTGCGGTCGTTCCCGACGTGCTGCTGCCCGGCACCGCGAGCACGATCCTCTCGTTCATGTGCCGCACCGCTTTGACCAGCAGCGGAAAGTCGCGATCCTTGAGGCGGCGTTCATAGGAAAAATCGATAAACAAGCGCTTGGCCGGCGATGCATCGATCGCGCCGATCAATTGGGCGTGATGCGAGACGTCGAAATCCTTGTTTTCGACCGCCTGCATCGTTTTGTCGTCGAGGCCGACGATGACGGTGTCGCCCGACACCGGCCGCCACGCCACGCGGCCCACGGCGCTTTCCAGGATGCGATCGACGGGCTCGGCGATCGCCGACAGCCCCGCGGCGATGCTCAGAAGCAACGACAGGCCGATGGTTCGCCAGCTGATGATCAAAGTTTTGACCGGATTGGGCACGCACGTCTCCAGCAATTGCCGGTCGTGCCTAGTGCGAGATGGTTAGCATCGCGTTAATCATGAACAAAGTCCTGACGCCGCCGACGCGCCGCAAACGCCTGTGAATCCCGGGGTTTCAGGCGATCTGGGGCAGCGGCGCCAGCGCCGCGTCGCCGGCGAGCGCCGATGCGGCGAGCCCGGTCGCCGCCGGCACGATCTGCGCCAGGTAAAAGCGCGTCGAGGTGATTTTCGCTTCCAGGAAAGCGCGGTCGCCGCCGCCTTCGTCGAGCGCCGCCTTCGCCGCCCGATGTTCGAGCGCCATCAGCCAGCCGCAGGTCGCGGTCGCGATCATGGTGAGATAGGGATAGCTGCCCGCCAGCCGATCCGCCGTGGCGGCGCCGGCCATCCAGTCGGTGACCGCGCGGCAGGCATCGGCAAGTTGCCGGAGTTCGGGAAAATCGCCGGCGCCATGCGCGATGTCGTCGATCAGCCCGCGCACCAGATCGCCGCCCGCCATGCCGAGCTTGCGCCCGACGAGGTCGGCGGCCTGGATGCCGTTGGTGCCTTCGTAGATCGGGGCGATGCGCGCGTCGCGGTAATGCTGCGCGGCGCCGGTTTCCTCGATGAAGCCCATGCCGCCATGAACCTGGATGCCGAGGCTGGCGACTTCACAGCCGATGTCGGTGGCGTGCGCCTTGACCAGCGGGATCAGGATTTCGGCGCGCATCGCGGCGGCCTCGTCGCCCAATTTGCCGAAGTCGGTCTGCGCCGCGGCGTAATAGGTCAGCGCCCGCGCCGCTTCGGTCTGGGCGCGCATCCGCCACAGCATCCGGCGGACGTCGGGGTGCTGGTCGATGGTGACGGGATTGCGATCGGTGCCGCCCGCGAGCGCCGACTGGACGCGATCCGCGGCGAAGCGCTGTGCTTGCTGCGTCGCGCGCTCGGCGATCTGGACGCCCTGGCAGCCGACGAGCAGGCGCGCGGCATTCATCATTACGAACATCGCGCGCATACCGCCCATTTCGGCGCCGACGATCTCGCCCAGGCAATCCTCGTCCTCGCCATAGATCATCACCGCGGTCGGCGAGCCGTGAATGCCGAGCTTATGCTCGATCGAAGCGCAGCGAACGCCGTTCGAGTGGGCGGGCTTGCCGTCCGCATCGAGGCGGTATTTGGGGACGAGGAACAGCGAAATGCCACGGGTGCCTTCGGGTGCGCCGGGGGTGCGCGCGAGGACGAGGTGGACGATATTGTCGGTAAGGTCGTGCTCGCCGAAGGTGATGAAGATCTTTTGGCCTTTGATCTTGTAAAGGCCGGCGTTCGGGCCGTCGGTCACCGGTTCGGCGGTCGAGCGCAGCGCGCCGACGTCGCTGCCCGCGGCGGGCTCGGTCAGGTTCATCGTGCCGTTCCACGCGCCCGAGACGAGCTTGGGCAGCCAGGTACGGCGCTGGTCTTCGGTGCCATAAGCCATCAGCGCGTGGATCGCCCCGGGGGTCAGGATGTTGCACAGGGTAAAGCCCATGTCGGCGGTGCCGAGCGCCTCGATGATCACGGTCGCGAGAGTGAAGGGCAAGCCTTGGCCGCCATATTCGGTGGGGCCGTCGATGCTGCCCCAGCCGGCGTCGACGAATTCTTGGTAGGCGTCCTTGAAGCCCGGCGGCATGGTGACTTTGCCGTCCGCCCATTTGGGGTTCTGGACGTCGCCGACGCGGTTGAGCGGGGCGTATACGTCCGCGGCGAATTCGCCGATGCCGGTGACGATCGCCTCGACCATGTCGGGGGTCGCGGCGGCGAATTTGTCGTGCGCCGCCATCGCGTCGATGCGCGCGATATGATCGAGGACGAACAGCTGTTCGGTGGTCGGCGGCGTGTAGGTCATCTCGTCCCCGCTTTTGCTGGCGATTCTGTGGTGGCCGCGGCTATAGCGCGGCATGGCGAAGGGTCAAACGAACGAGAACATGGCGACCGAGGTCCGGCCGTTTAACACGGATGCGATAGCGGCTCGCCGCGGCGCTGGTCGCCGCGGGCCAGCCGGTCGCGGTGCCGACCGAGACGGTCTATGGCCTCGCCGCCGACGCGCGCGATGCCGCGGCGGTGGCGCGGATCTATGCGGCGAAGGGACGGCCCGACTTCAATCCGCTGATCGTCCATGTGCCCGATCTGGCGGCCGCCGAAAAGCTGGGGGGGGTTGGCGTGGTCGAGCGCGCGCTGGCGGCGCGGTTCTGGCCGGGGCCGCTGACGCTGGTGGTGCCGCGCCGCGCCGATTGCCCGGTGGCGAGCATCGCGACCGCGGGGCTGGACACGATCGCGCTGCGGGTGCCGGGGCACCGGGCGATGCAGGCGTTGCTGGTGGCGACCGGCGCCCCGCTGGCCGCACCGAGCGCCAATGCGAGCGGGGGGTGAGCCCGACGAAGGCGGCGCATGTGCTGGCCACGCTGGACGGGCGGATCGCGCTGGTCATCGACGACGGACCGACGAGCGCAGGGGTCGAGTCCACCATCGCGCGGGTCAAGGACGGCGCGATCGAGGTGCTGCGGCCGGGGCCGGTGACGGCCGACATGCTGGCCGAAGCAAGCGGGCTTGCGGTGACCGGGGTGACGGGATCGGAGGTCGTCGCGCCGGGGATGCTCGCCAGCCATTATGCGCCGGGCAAGCCGGTGCGGCTGGGGGCGGATTCGTTTGCGGCCGATGAATATGGGATCGGGTTTGGCGCGGTCGCGGGCGATTATAATTTGAGCGAAGCGGGCGATCTGACCGAGGCGGCGGCGCGCTTGTTCGATGCTTTGCATGCGGGGGCGGCGAGCGCGAAGGCGCGGATTGCGGTGGCGGCGATCCCAGCCGAGGGGCTGGGTGCGGCGATTAATGATCGGCTTTCGCGCGCGGCGGTTTGATTTTTTTGATTCGCACGAAGACACAAAGACACGAAGGGGGTGACACATAGAGGCGCGGGTGGCTTACGAATTGCGCAAAGCGCCATTTTGAAAGTCGCCTGCGGCGACAAGCCGACTTGCGAAAGTCGGCACCTTCCTCTTCGTGTCTTTGTGTCTTCGTGCGAAAATCTTTCAAGCCGCCGCCGGCTCGATCGGATCGAGCTGCGGCGTTTTGCGCGCCACGATCAGGCAGCCGATGACGATCAGCACCGCGCCGGCGATCGTCGGCCACGTCACCGCTTCGTCGAAGAACATCCAGCCGAACAGCATCGCCCACAGGAAGCCGGTATATTCGGTGGTCGCCAGGATCTGCGCCTGAGCACGGGCGTAGGCCCAGCTGAGCAGGAGCAGCGACGTCACCGCAAGGGCTGCGGCGCCGAGCACGTGCGGGGCGTGGTCGGCGCCGAGGACGGCCAGAAACCACGGCGCGCCGACGGCAGGATCAGCGCGACGAAGCCGTTCTGGAAAAGGCGATCTCCATCGGCTCGGCCATCTCAGCCTGCCGCCGCGCGAGGATGCAGATTATAGGCGTAGAGCAGCGCCTGAGCCGAACACCGCGGCGACCGCCCGTCCAGCTGTCGGGCGCATGAGTCGCCGCGCCCCAGCCTGCCTGCGACGATGACGATCACCCCGATCGAATAGGCCGAGCAGCGACGCGGCGATCGAACGCGGCCGATGCGTTCGCCGACGGAAGATGCTCGAAACGGAACGGCGTCAGCGGCGCGATGAAGGCGATCGCGATCGCCTCGGCCATCGGCAATCGCGCGAGGCCCCAGAAAAAACTGACCGCCATGCCCGCGACGAACAGCGAGCGGACGGCGTGGATGCGCAGCGTCCTGGCGTCGGGCATCGCCGGGCCCGAGGCGAAATAGAGCAGGCCGCTGAGAATCGTGCCGGCCCCGGTGCGCCAAAGCACGGCGTTATAGGCGCCGATGTCGATCGACAGCCCCTTCATCAGCACGTCCATCGCGGAGAAGGTCGCAATGCCCGCGCATGCGATCAGGAACGGAATGACGGGGGAGGGGGAATCGGGGCGCATGGGGTGGCTGTAGCGGTGCTTCAATAGATAATATATCCCTCCGCCGGATCATCGCCCAACCAGATTTGTCCGCATTCGTAAGGGCCTTCCTCCGAATGGAGGACCAATTTTTGGCCATCGTTCAAATTCAGTGTCAGCCGGAGCGGCGTTACATCGAACGAAGCGATGCTTTTGGCAATCAGACGGTGGAGGAGAAGCGGAGGGCCTGAATAGGCTGTGCAGTCATATGGATAGGATTTACCATCCTCGGCGATGTGCTCGAATTCATAATCAATGTGAATTCTGCCACCATTCCAGAACACAAGCTGGACAGAGTTGGGATCGAGGCAAACTTGTCCGACTTCCTTCCCGATTAGAAAATTCAAATCGGTAGAAGCTGGAAACGCGCACATTACTCATCTCCGATTCTTTACCGAAACGTCGCCATGCCCGCGCCGTCGATGTTGAGCTTCTGCCCCGAGCAATAGCTGTTCGCGTCCGAGACAAACCACACCACCGCCGCCGCGACATCGGCCGGAACCGCGACGCGGCCGAAGGGCATTTTCGACGCGAGATGCTGGATGTCGTCCTGACCGGTAATCGCGCGCGACAGTTTTTCGCCCATGTCGCTGACGGTCAGGGCGGGGGCGACGATGTTGACGCGGACGCCGTTCGCCAGCTCTTCCTTGGCCAGGGCATAAGCGAGTGCTTCGCCCGCCGCCTTGGCCATCGTGTAGGGGGCGCCGTTCGGCGAGTGGGTGTAGGTCGCGATGCTGGAAATGACGATGATGTCGCTGCGCGCATGGCTGCGCAGTTGCGGCAGCGCGAGGCGGCTCAGGCGGTGCGGGCCGGCGGCGTGGACCGCGAACAGTTTATCGACCTCTTCGGGGCCGGTGTCGGCAACCGATCTGCCGCGGCTGGCGATGCCGGCGTTGTTGATCAGGATCGACATCGGGCCGAAATCGGCCTCGATCGACGCGACCATCGCGGCGCAGGCGGCTTCGTCGATGACCGACGCCTGATAGGCCTTGGCTTTGCGGCCCAGAGCGGTGATCGCGGCGACGGTTTCGGCGGCTTCCTGTTCGCCGCGCGTGTAGTTGACCGCGACGTCGGCGCCCGCCTCGGCCAGCCCGATGGCGATCCCGCGGCCGATCCTCGTCGAGGCGCCGGTGACGAGCGCGGTGCGGCCTGCAAGAGTTCTGTCGGCCATGCGTCTCTCTCCCTATTGCATCAGTTCGTTATAGATATCGTCGTCGCTGCGGCTGGCGGCGTTGCGCCATTTGGGTGCCGCCTTGCGGTTGAGCACCTGGCCGTCGGCGCCCAGGACCGCGATGGTCGGGGTGCCTTTGATCTTTTTGAAGCCGAAGCGTTTCGCCACGTCGGGATTGCGGCCCCAGCCGCGCACATGCGGCATGCCGATGTCGGCATAGACGATCTCGTATCGGTCGCGGACCGGGGCGAAGCGGTCGGTGGCGAGCAGGTTGGCGAACCAGGCGCTGTCGTGGCAGCCGCCGGTGCCCATCACCAGCAGGACGTGTTTGCCCGATTGCTTCGCGGCAGCCAAAGCGGCGTCGATCGCGGGCATCGGGGCGGGGTCAAACGCGTCGCTTTTGTAAACGTCCTCTACGCCGGGGAGGGTGCGCGGTTCGTTGGCCGAGGCGGGCGAAATAGCGAGCAGCGCGGCGGCGCAGGCGAGGGTGAGTTTGCGGTTCATGGCGCGACGATAGGTTTTGCATGACGTTTCCGTCAACGTCAGTTAGCTTCGATGGCATGAGCTGGGAAAAAGAAGTCGACGAACTGTCCGCCCGCCGCGCGATGGCCGAGAATATGGGCGGCGAAGAAAAGGTCGCGCGGCAGCATGGGCGCGGCAAGATGGACGCGCGGGCGCGGCTCGCGGGAATCGTCGATGAAGGCAGCTTTCGCGAAATCGGCAAGATCGCGG
Organism: Sphingomonadaceae bacterium; assembly: GCA_965283845.1. GTDB lineage: Bacteria > Pseudomonadota > Alphaproteobacteria > Sphingomonadales > Sphingomonadaceae > Sphingopyxis. The sequence goes on along the minus strand of CBDIQD010000001.1, from coordinate 402,091 downwards.
GGCGCGGCACCTATGGCGCCGATGGAGAGCTCGAAAATCTGGCGGCGTCGAATTTCATTTTTGGGCGCGCCGATATCGACGGACGGCCGGTCGTCGCTTCGGCCGATGACTTCACCGTGCGCGGCGGTTCGGCCGACGCGGCGCTGCACCGCAAATTCGTCCAGTGCGAGGCGATGGCGCATGAATATCGCCTGCCGCTGATCCGCATGATCGACGGCACCGGCGGCGGCGGGTCGGTCAAGACGCTGGAAGATATGGGCTATACCTATATCCCGCATGTGCCGGGGTGGCACGAGATCATCGCCAACCTCGATACGGTGCCGGTGGTCGCGCTGGCGCTCGGTCCGACCGCGGGGCTGGGCGCGGCGCGGGTGGTGGCGAGCCATTACAGCGTCATGGTGCGCGGGCTGTCGCAATTGTTCGCGGCGGGGCCGGCGGTCGCGGCGGCGATCGGCGATACGCTGGACCGCGAGGAACTGGGCGGCACCGACGTCCACACCCGCAACGGCGTCGTCGATGATGAAGTGGCGAGCGAGGCCGAGGCGTTCGCGGCGGCGCGGCGGTTTCTGTCCTATCTGCCGTCGTCGATCCACGACCGGGCGCCGCGAACCATGTGCAGCGATCCGGTCGATCGGCGCGAGCAGAGCCTGCTGTCGGTCGTCCCGCGCGAGGCGAAGCAGGTCTATGCGATGCGGCGCGTGTGCGACGCGGTGTTCGATCGCGGCAGCTTTTTCGAGATGGGCGCGCGCTGGGGCCGCGCCGTCATCACCGCCTTTGCGCGATTGGACGGTTATCCGGTCGCGGTGCTGGCGAGCGACCCGTCGTATCTGGGCGGGTCGTGGGACGCCAAGACGAGCGAGAAGGCCGAGCGCTTCGTCAAACTCGCCGACCAGTTCCGGTTGCCGATCGTCCACCTGGTCGACAACCCCGGCTTTATGATCGGCGGCGAGGCCGAGCGGACCGGGACGATCCGTTACGGGGTGCAGGCGATGAACGCGATCTATCGTGCGACGGTGCCGCTGGCGTCGGTCGTGGTGCGGCGGGCTTACGGGATCGCGGGCAGCGCGATGTCGAACGCCGAGCGCTTTCAATATCGTTTCGCCTGGCCGTCGGGCGACTGGGGCAGTCAGCGCGGCAGGCGGAGCGGATGGCGCCCAAGAGCGAGCTGGAGGCGGCGGTGGGCGACGCGGTAGGTCTGGCGGCGATCCGCGAGCGTTGAACCGGGTGCGTTCGCCGTTTCGGACGGCGGAGAAATTCGGGGTCGAGGATATTATCGACCCAAGGGATACGCGGCCGTTGCTGTGCGAATTTGCCGAGTTGGCGTGGCGGGTGCTCAAATGAACGCCACCAACGTCCATTCGTGCTGAGCTTGTCGAAGCACCGTCCTTTCTTTTGCGTCGGCGAAAAGAAGAACGGCCCTTCGACAAGCTCAGGGCGAACGGGTTGTGGGGTTGGCGCAGGGGTGGCATGACCACACGCCATTACGGGATGGACTGGCTGCGGATCGGGGCGTTTGCGCTGCTGATCCTCTATCACATCGGCATGTATTTCGTGCCGTGGGACTGGCATGTGAAGATCGCGGCGCCGCTCGACTGGGTGGCGATCCCGATGCTCGCGACCAACAGCTGGCGGCTGGCGCTGCTCTTCCTCGTCTCAGGCTATGCGAGCGCCGCGTTGTTCGCGAAGCTGGGCGGGAGCGGTGCTTTTGCGCGCTCGCGCAGCGCGCGGTTGCTCGTCCCGCTGCTGTTCGGGATGATCGTCGTGATTCCGCCGCAACCGTGGATCGAACTCGTCGGCCAGCATGGCTATCCCCACGGCTTCCTCCATTTCTGGCTCCACGATTATTTCGGTTTTCACAAGCTGGCGGGGATCGACCTGCCGACGTGGCAGCATCTGTGGTTCGTCGTCTATCTGTGGTTTTACACGATGCTGGCGGCGCTGGTGTTTGCCATCGTGCCGGTCGCGGTGCGCGCGAAGACCGCCGATGGTGCAGCGCGGCTGCTGAACGGCTGGGGCCTGCTCGTCTGGCCGCTCGCGGTCTGGCTGCTGATCTATGCGCTGTTTCCCGATCATGACGAGACGCATGCGCTGTTCAACGACGGGCCGTCGCATCTTCATTATCTGACCGCCTTCTGCGTCGGCTGGCTGCTGCGAGTGCGGCCGCTGCTGTTCGAAGCGGTGGCGCGCTGGTGGAAGGTGGCGGCGGTGCTGGCGGTGCTCGCGTTCGTGCCGATCTTTTGGGTCGAATGGACCTGGCCCGGCAACACGATCGCGCCCGACTGGGTGTTTCCGCCGTATCATGTCGCGCGGCAGGTGGGTGGCTGGATGGCGATCGTGGCGCTGGTCGGGATCGCCGATACCTGGTGGAACCGCGACCATCCCAAGCGGGCGATGCTCGCCGAGGCGGTGTTTCCTTTTACATCATCCACCAGACGATCATCGTCGTCGTCGGCTGGTATCTGTTGCAGGGCGGGGTCGGCGCTCTGCCGTCGTTCCTGATCCTGGTGGCGGCGACCATATTGGGATGCTGGCTTTTCTATGCGATCGGGCGCACCATCGGCTGGCTGCGCCCGCTGATCGGGTTGCAGCGCAGATAGGGGAGACATCATGGGTGCGTTGAAGGGAATCCTGACGATCATCGGGGTCGCGATGGTGCTGGTCGGCGGCCTGTGGGCGTTGCAGGGGCTGGACATCGTGCGCTGGCCGGCAAGCAGTTTCATGCTGGGCGACACCAGCTGGACGCGCAACGGCGTCGTGCTCGCGGTGGTCGGCATCTTCCTGATCTGGTTCGTGCGCCGGCGCTGAGCGCGATCCTCAGGCGACGTTGGCCAGGGTCGTAAGCGCGTCGCCGTCGACGCGCATCACGGTCCATTCGTCCATCAGCTTGGCGCCCAGGCTTTGATAGAAGCCGATCGCGGGCTCGTTCCAGTCGAGCACGCTCCATTCGAGCCGCGCACAATCGCGCTGGGTGCAAAGCTTTGCGAGATGGGCGAGCAGCGCCTTGCCCAGCCCCGAGCCGCGGGCGGCGGGGCGGACGAACAGATCCTCGAGATACAGGCCGGGGCGTCCCTCGAAGGTCGAGAAATTGTGGAAGAAGAGCGCGAAGCCCTGCGGGCTGCCGTTCAGCTCGCCGATCACGACCTCGGCATAGGGGCGCGGGCCGAACAGGTTTTCACCGAGCTTTGCCTCGTCGAAGCGCACATCGCCGGCGAGCTTTTCATAGTCGGCAAGATCGCGGATGAATTGCGCGATCAGCGGCAGGTCGGCGGGCGCAGCAGCGCGGATCGACAGGGTCATGCGGGGTTTCATCCTGCAAAGGTTTGACTTTGCTAGCGCCTTTAGCGGCGGCGCGGCACGATGGAAATGACGTCCGCCCTTATAATCGCGCCCGTCGTCCCCATATAGCAGACATGCCGCTGGACCACGCCGCGTCGCAACGCGGCAGGACAACTGTCGGGCATTGTCTCCTATCGATCAGAATGATTTTGGTTGGGTTTTCCGGGACAGGAAAATGATCGCGATTCCGGAAAGCTGACAGCCCGGATCGGCGATCCGAAAGGCGCGTCTCCATGATCGGCTATTTCATCCTCCTCCACCGCTTTCCCGAACAGTTCAAGCGGATGTTCCGCGCGATCTATGCCCCCGGCAACAGCTATGTGATCCATGTCGATAGAGGATCGGGCCCCGAATTCGCCGCCGACATCGCCGACTTCCTGAAACCCTATCAGGGTGTCGCGATCATCGAATCGAAAAAAGCATTGTGGGGCGAGTGCCAGCCTGGTCGATGCCGAACTGCGCGGGATGGCGAAATTGCTGAAGATGAATCGCAGCTGGACCCATTATATCAACCTGAGCGGCCAGGATTTCCCGCTCAAGTCGCAGGCGTATATCCGCGATTTCCTGAGCGCCAATCCGCGGCGGCAATATATTCGCGCGCTCGACCAGCGCGCGGTGCGGCCCGACACGATGAACCGCGTCAGCCATATGTTCGTCGAGGCGCTGGGGCGGATGTTTCGCACCCCGATGCCACGCCGCTTCCTGAAAGGCGCGACCCCTTATATCGGCACCCAGTGGAAAGCGGTGACGCGCAGCTTTTGCCAGTTTGCGGTGCATCACCCCAGCGCCGAGCGTTTCAAGACCTTCTATCGCCGCAGCTTCATTCCCGACGAGGCGTTTTTCCAGACGCTGATGATGAACAGCCGCGCGCAGGGTGAGGTGATGAACGACGATCTGCGCACGATCGACTGGGTGCCCGACGGCGACATCAAGCTGCGCCCGCGCACGTTCGTCGCGGCCGACGCGCTGCGCCTGACGCTCAGCCCCGATCTGTTCGCGCGCAAGTTCGACGAAGACGAGGATGCGGCGATTTTCGATCTGCTCGAGGCGCATCTGAAGACGCCGGCGGCGGACGTCTTTGTCGGGCAGGTTGTCGCCCGTCCGCAGAACCGGACACTGGAAGCGGCCTGATCGCGGATGCGGCGCGCGGTCGATGCGGCCGCGCGACTCGTCAGGCTCAGATATGCAGCCGCGTCAGCGAGCAGGCCCGGGTGTGCCCCAGTCCACGCTTCATGGCGGGGAACGTGCGAACGATGGCTGCGGTCATCGCCAGTTCGATGCGAACGATGCGGCCCTGCTCGGTCTCGATCCGCTCGCCGAGGTCGAGCGCGTCAGCTGACTGGCGCGCGATTGCCTGGCCAAAGGCGAAGGCGGTGGCCAACGTCGGGTCAGGGTCGGCTCTCAGTAACCGGTTGATCGTGTCGGGCGCCACCCCGTTAGCCTGCGCGTCCTGTGCCGCGGTCAGCGCGCAGGGGCCGCAGTCCTCGACCAATGTTGCACCGATACGCGCGGCGTGGAACAGGTCGGCGGGCGCGGCGTGGCGGTGCAGGCCGGCAGGCATGACGTGCATCAGTTTCTCGAACGCGCGGCCGGGCGCGTCGGCGACCTCATGAAGATATTCGCTTTCGCCGGGACTCATCCTGTCGAACGACGCGAGCAGCAGCGATTTCGGCAGGCCCGCAGGCGCAACGCGTTGCCGCGCGAACAGGATAGCGAGCGCGATCCAGACGAGCAGCGGCTGGCCGATAACCCCCGGCGCGTCGGCCCAGAAGGTTGCCGGGCCGCAAATCCCCGCCGCGACTTCGTAAATGTGGAGCGCACCATGAAAGCTGAGCCACAGCCCGCCCGCGAGCGCAGCGCGCCAGCGCAGCGGCGGATGGATAGCGGCATAGCCGAGGAGTAATCCGCAGCCGAGATAGGCGAGGCCGATGTCGCGGATGAAGTGCTGGTTGGGCGGCCCGGTGGTAACGACGGTGGGGATGAAAACATACCAGTCGAGCGGCCGGACCAGCATGAAGGCGCCATTGGCGATGGCGGTCAGCGCGACGAGAAGCAAAAAGAGCTGGACCAGTCGGTCAAGCGCGTCGAATTTTCCAGCGAACATGTTGATCCCTCCTTGGTACCGCGGGGCATGACCACGACCTGCGCCTTATCCCGATCCGTTGACAACGCTCGTCACGTTACAGCCGAATTTATCCCGGACCCTGTAACGCGGCGGCATGTCCAGCGAATAACCCTTTAACGCGCCGCAAATGCCGCGGCGGGACAAAGGGGGCATTTGTGATCAGATCATATTCGTGGATCGTCGTTGCGGCGATCCTGCTGGCGGCCGCGCTCGGGCTTGGAGCGGTCATCGCGGCGAAGCCCGACGACGCCAGGTCCGAAGGCCCGCAGTTCGATGCCGACGGGCGGTTGCTGTTTCCGGCCAACTACCGCGAATGGGTGTTTCTGACGTCCAGCATCGATATGAGCTATAGCGACCGGCCCGTGCATCAATTCGACAATGTGTTTGTCCCGCGCGCCGCTTACCGATCGTTTCTGAACAATGGCGTTTGGCCCGACAAGACGGTGTTGATTCTGGAGAATCGCGGTGTTTCGTCGAAAGGGTCGATCACCAAATCGGGGCAGTTTCAAAACGGTGCGGTGATCGGGCTGGAGGCGCATGTGAAAGATATGGCGCGCTTCAAAGGCGGCTGGGGCTTTTTCGGCTTTAACGATGCGCGGCAGCCTGCGGACCAGTTTTCATACGATGCCGCTTGTTACAGCTGCCACGAGCAACACGCGGCCGCCGACACGACCTTCGTACAATTTTATCCGACGCTGTTGCCGGTGGCGGCGCGGCTGGCGACGCTCAATCCGCTGTATGTGAAGGCCGAGGCGAAATGAGGCTGGCGCTTGCATGGGTTGCGGCGTTGCTGATCGCCGAGGTCGCGCTGGCGCGGGTGCAGGCGCAGGCCGGCGACGAAGCGGAAATCCGCGCGGTCATCGAAACATTCCGCACCGCGATCATCGCGAAGGACAAGGCCGCGCTGGAGCAGCTGCCGGCCAGTGACGGCATCAGTTTTTTATCGGCGATCGATCCGGCGACGCTGGCGCGCGTCCGCCAGCGGCGGCCCGAGGCGAAGCGGTTGCAGATCGGCAGCTATGCCGAATTCGTCACCGAAATCACGACCAGCAAGGCACAGCAGGAAGAGACGTTCGCGAACATCACGATCCGGTCGGACGGATCGGTCGCCGCCGTCACCTTCGACTATGATTTTCGCGAGAATGGCGTCGTCACCAATTCGGGCCTCGAAAGCTGGGGCATGGTTCATGGCGACGACGGCTGGAAAATCGCCTCGATCATCTATTCTGTATCGGTGCCCGAAACGCCCTGACGGTTGGAACGGGTTGCGGCGCTAGGCCGCTTTGCCGTGCGTCACATCCATGCTCACCGAACTGCCCGCATCGATTTCGGCCGCCTTGGCCTCGACCAGCTTGACGACATGCGCGATCAGGTCGGCGTCGGCGATCGTGTGGTCGGTGATCCCCGACAGATAGACCATATGCTTGCCGTTGCCGCCGCCGGTAATGCCGATGTCGGTTTCGCGCGCCTCGCCGGGGCCGTTGACGACGCAGCCGAGGACCGAGAGCGACATCGGGGTCTTGATATGGCCAAGCGCTTCTTCGAGCGCCTGGACGGTGCGGATGACGTCGAAGCCCTGGCGCGCGCAGCTGGGGCAGGACACGACGCGGACGCCGCGGGTGCGCAGGCCGAGCGATTTCAGGATCTCGTAGCCGACGCGGACTTCTTCCTCGGGCTCGGCGGAGAGGGAGACGCGGATCGTATCGCCGATGCCGGCCCACAGCAGGTTGCCGATGCCGAGCGCCGACTTGACGGTGCCGCCGATCAGCCCGCCGGCTTCGGTGATGCCGAGATGCAGCGGGCAATCGACCGCGTCGGCAAGCTGCGCATAGGCGGCGACCGCGAGGAAGACGTCGCTGGCCTTCACCGCGACCTTATAGTCGTGAAAGTCATGGTCCTGAAGCAGCTTGATATGGTCGAGCGCGCTTTCGACCAGCGCCTCGGGGCACGGCTCGCCATATTTTTCGAGCAGGTCTTTTTCCAGGGAGCCGGCGTTGACGCCGATGCGGATCGCGCAGCCATTGGCTTTCGCGGCGCGGACGACTTCGCCGACGCGCTCCGACGATCCGATGTTGCCGGGGTTGATACGCAGGCACGCGGCGCCGGCGTCGGCGGCCTCGATGGCGCGCTTATAGTGGAAATGGATGTCGGCGACGATCGGCACCCGTGTCGGCGCACGATCTGCCGTCAGCGCCGCGGTCGTTGGCGTCGCGGGCAGGAGACGCGCACGATATCGGCGCCGGCTTCCTCGCAGCGACGGATCTGGTCGATCGTCGCGACCGCATCGCTGGTCAGCGTGTTGGTCATCGTCTGGACGACGATCGGCGCGCCGCCGCCGACCAGCACATTGCCGACGCGCGACGGGCGGCAGGTGCGCGCGGGATGTCGCGCCAGGGGCGCAGGCCGGGGTTGTGATCGCTCATAATGGGTGCTCGACAAAGGGGAGAGTGCGCCGCTCTTTACCCGTCCCGCCGCCGCTTGGCAAAGCGCAAGCGCAGCCCGCGGTGCTGTTGCGCGAAAGTCACACTCTGGCGTTGAATCGGCGCGCGGCGCAATTTTCGTTTGTGCATTGCAGCAAAATCGGCAATTTCGAAGGCGTTCGTCGTCACACGCCCGAATGAAGAGGCGGGGACGCGCACGGCAGGCCGGGACGATCCGTTTTTTTCTCTAGGGGGATCACCCATGAAGTTTCTTACCAAAGCGTGTTTCGGCATGCTGCTCGCCGCGTCCGCCATGTCGACGCCCGCTTTCGCCCAGGAAGAAGCCAGCGGCCCGTTCTCGCTTTCGGGCGGCATCTCGGTCACGTCGGACTATCGTTTCCGCGGCATTTCGCTGTCGAACGAAAAGGTCGCGGTGCAGCCGACGCTGACGGTCAGCCATGAAAGCGGTCTCTATGCCGGCGTGTGGGGATCTTCGCTTCCCGACAGCCCCGCTTACGGCAAGTTCGAGCTCGACCTGTACGGCGGCTTTGCGACCGAGATCGCTTCGGGGACCACGGTCGATGTCGGCGTCACCTATTACACCTATCCGGGTAGCCATGATGGCGGCGCCCCGACCGATTATTTCGAGGGCATCGGCAAACTGTCGCATGACATCGGCCCCGTCTCGGTGACCGGCCTGGTGGCCTATGCGCCCAAGCAGGATTCGCTTGGCGACGCCGACAATATCTATTTGAACCTCGGCGCCGGTTTTGGCATTCCCAACACGCCGGTCACGCTGACCGCCGGGATAGGTTATAACGACGGATCGCTTGGACTGGTGTCGCCCGATGGCCAATATGTCGACTGGTCGGTGGGCGCGTCGTTCGCGGCCGGGCCGGCGACCTTCACCGTCCAATATATCGACACCGACGTCAAAAAGACGGGCGTCAAGGCGCTCGATACGCTTTACGATCCAACCGTGGTCTTTACGCTGGGTGCATCTTTCTGATCGCCTAGCGGGTCAGCGACCACGCGCTAAGGGGGCGGCTTCGGGGGAGGCCGCCCCCTTTTTCGTGCGCGAAAGGCGGGCAGAGCGGCTTATCGCTTCACGCTTGACCATGTCGATGAACCGTGCAAATTCATCGACCAGTTGAAGCAGCGAAAGTTATCCCCCATGACTCAAAGCGTTTCGGTTCCCCCCATCTCATCCCATCCTCCCGCGCGCAGCGAGCGCAGTCCCGGCGTCAAGCTGGTCGTCGCGGTGCTGATCGCGGTCGCACTGATGGTCCCCCTGTTGATGATCTACGGTCTGCTGTGGGATCGCCAGCAGCAGGCGGAAACGGCGCAGGCGTCAATCGGGCAGGGCTGGGGCGGTCAGCAGACGATCGCCGGACCGGTGATCGTCATTCCCTATCGCGCCACCGAAACCACGACGGTCACCGAAAACGGCAAGGATGTGACGCGGACGGTGAACACGATCCGCAACCTCTATCTCTCGCCGCAGACCAACAAGGCCGATGTCGTCATCAAGCCCGAGAAGCGCCGGAAGGCGATTTACGAGACCGTCGTCTATGAAAGCCAGATTTCGGGCAGCGCCGATTTCGCGCTGCCCGCCGACATCGCGCGCTTTGGCGTCGCGCGCGAGGCGCTGATGCTCGAGCGTGCCGAAGTGCGGCTGGGCGTCAGCGACGCGCGCGGGCTGGTCGACGGCAACAGCGTCGCGGTCAATGGCACTCCGCTCGCGCTCCAGCCGGGCAAGGGGCTGCTCTCGACCGGCAATTCGGGCACCTTCGCGTTCGTCGACTGGACCGCGGCGGCGCCGCTGAAGGTCGATTACAAGATCGGGGTGCGCGGGCTGGGCGACTTCAAGCTGATCCCGCGCGGCGTCGATACGCGCTGGACGGTCAAATCGAGCTGGCCGAACCCGAGCTTCGGCGGCGACTTCCTGCCCGCCAAGCGCAATGTGACCGAAGCCGGTTTCACCGCGACCTACGCGATTCCCAATTTGGCGCTGGGGCAGGCACAGGTGCTGACCGGCGATCTGTCGCCGCCGGTGACCAGCAATTATGGCGGCGACAACGGCCCGCGCTATGCCGAGGTCGTCGATGTCGCCAATGCCCCAGCCGCCGAGGACAACACATCGGGCGGCGTCGCCAAGGCGGTGGCGATCAGCCTGATCGAACCCGTCGACCTCTACAGCCAGGTCGATCGCGCGATCAAATATGGCTTCCTGTTCATCGGCTTTACCTTTGTCGCGTTCCTGATGTTCGACATCATCGCGGGGGCCCGGGTGGCGCCGGCCGAATATCTGCTCACCGGCATCGCGCTGGTGCTGTTCTTCGTGCTGCTGCTGGCGTTCGCGGAGGTGATCGGGTTCACCTTCGCCTATATGCTGGCGTCGGCGGCGATCATCGGGTTGCTGGCGTTTTACAGCGCGGCGGTGTTGAAAAGCTGGAAACGCGCGCGCTTCCTGGCGGCGATGCTGATCGGGCTTTATGCGCTGCTCTATGTGCTGCTGAACCTCGAGGCTTATTCGCTGCTGATCGGTTCGGTGCTGATGTTCTTTGCCCTGGCCGGGGTGATGTACATGACGCGCAGCATCGACTGGAGCGGGCTCGGCAAGAAGGATGAGGTGGCGGTTCAATAGCCACCATCTAACGATGTGTCCCCGCGCAGGCGGGGACCCATCTCCGGCCGGTTCGACCTTGCACCGACTGGAGATGGACCCCCGCCTTCGCGGGGGCACACATATTTTAGGGTAGCGGGCTACCGCCAGCGCAGATTGTGGGGGCCGAGATCCGACAGGGTCTTGGCCCCCATCAATTTCATCCCGCGCTCCATCTCGGCGCGCAGCAGCGCGATCGCGCGGGCGACGCCATCCTCGCCCGCCGCGGCGAGCGCGCAGAGATAGAGCCGCCCGCCCGAGCAAGCCTTCGCACCGACCGACAGCGCTTTGAGCACATGGGTGCCGCGGGTGATGCCGCCGTCGCAGATCACCTCGATCTTGTCGCCGACCGCATCGACGATGTCGGCGAGCGCGTCGAACGGCGAAATGCTGCCGTCGAGCTGGCGCCCGCCGTGGTTCGACACCATGATCGCGGTGGCGCCGATCGCGACCGCGCGCCGCGCATCCGCGACCGCGGCGATGCCTTTCAGGCAGAAGGGGCCGTCCCACTGCTGGCGGATCGCCTCGGCGCGTTTCCAGTCGAGGCTCTGGTCGAGCATCGAGGTGAAATAGTCGGCGACCGATTTGGGGACGCTCGATCCCTCCGACACATGCGTCGCCAGGTTCGGCAGGCTGAACTTCTCGCGGCAAACATAGTTGAGCCCCCAGCCGGGCTTGGCGGCGTAGCTCAGCATATTGCCGGGCGTGAAGCGCGGCGGCGAGGTGAAGCCCGAGCGCAGGCAGCGTTCGCGATTGCCGCCGACGATGGTGTCGACGGTCAGCGCGACGGCGTCGAATTTCGCGGAGCGCGCCGCTTCGAGCATCGCGCGGTTGAGCCCTTCGTCCTTGTGGACATAGAGCTGGAACAGCTTGGGGCCGTCGGTGAGCGCCCCGGCTTCCGCGAGGCTGATCGTCGCTAGGCTGGAGATGCCCGCCATCGTGCCGGCGTTGGCGGCGGCGCGCAGCACGGCGCGTTCGCCCTGCCAGTGGAACACCCGCTGGAGCGCGGTCGGCGAGAGGAACAGCGGCATCGCCATCTCGCGCCCGAACAAGGTCGTGCGCATATCGACACTCTCGACCCCGTTCAGGACGCGCGGGATCAGGTCGCAATCGTCGAAGGCGGCGCGGTTGCGGCGGCGGGTTACTTCGTCATCGGCGGCGCCGTCGATATAGTCGAACACCGGCCAAGGCAGGCGGCGTTTCGCGAGCGCGCGGAAGTCGTCGATATTGTGGCAGTCGGTCAGGCGCACTTCAGTCCCCTGTTGTACCCCTGCGAAGGCAGGGGTCCATCACCTGCCGCCGCGTAAAATTCGAGCCCCGGAGATGGGCCCCTGCCTTCGCAGGGGCACAGACACCTCAAAACACCGTGCGTGCCGCCGCCGTGCCCTTGGTCGCGACGACGTTGAAGCCGAGGTCGACCACGAGCTTCGCGTCGAGGATATGCGCGGCGACGCGTTTGCCGACCGCGGGGCCGTTCTTGAACCCGTGCCCCGATCCGCCGCCAACCAGCCACACATGCTCCTGCCCCGGAAAGCGGTCGATCAGATAGTCGCCGTTCGAGCTGTTCTCATATTGGCAGACGCGCCCGCCGATCAGCGGTGCCGACGCGAGGCCGGGGAAGCGGCGGGCGATATAGGCGCGCGCCTCGGCAATCCCCGCCGGGGTCAGGGAGCGTTCCATCGTGTCGGGGTCGATCACCGGGCCATGACGGTCGATCGCGATCTTGAACCCCGCGCCCTCGATGTCGGGGATGCCGTAAAAGATGCCGTTGTTGCCGTTGTCGGCCCACACCGGCAGCTCGGGGGGCGCAAAACGCGTGTCGCCCTGCGGCGCCCCGAAATGATAGACTTCTTGCCGCGTCGCGACGATCTTGTTCATCAGCTGCTGCGGGAACAGTTCGGCGAGCCACGGCCCTGCGGCATAGACGAGATGATCGGCGGTGCCGCCGTCGGGGAGCGTGTGACGCTTCGTCTTTTTCGAGAAGAGCGGCGCGGGCATGACGACGCGCTCGACCGCGATCTGCGCGTCGGCGATCAATTCCTGCACGCCGCGGCCCGCGATCAGCGCCCCGGTTTCGGTTTCGAGGATGCCGGTTTCGCCCTGATAGAATTGCATCTGGCGATATTTGTCCTGCAGCCAGCGGACGTCGCCATGCTCGTGCCCGACGCGGTTCGCCTGTAGCCAGGCGAGCGATTGTGCGGTGGTGGCGTCGCCCTGCGGCGCGAACCAGAGGACGCCGGTGTTGTGAAAGATCGGCGCGCTGGCGCTGTCGGACAGGTCTTTCCAATATTTCAGCGAATCGCGCGCCATTTCAGAATAGATGGTGTCGGCGCCGTAGCCCATGCGGATGACGCGGCTTTCGCCGCCCGACGAGGCGCGGGCGTGGCCGGCGCCATAGGCATCGAACAATCGCACCGATTTCCCCGCGCGCAGCAAATGCCATGCGGTCCAGGCGCCGAACACGCCGGCGCCGATGATCGCGACGTCGACATGCTGAACCTTGGGCTTGGCGGGTTTGCGCTTCTTGGGTTTGCGTTCCTTGCGCTCGGCGGCGGCCGCGGTCGCCGCGACCGGCAGCGCCGCGAGGCCGGTGAGCAAGGCGCGACGTGAAGGATTCATAACGCTTGTCCGTTCACCGTTTCCCCGAGCGAAGACGAGGGGCTCGTTCGAGCGAAGCGAGAACCTGCAACGCCGCAGCCTCGACTTCGCTCGGCATAGTCCCGCGTCTTCGCTCGGGAATACGGAGAAATATGGTGGGGCTTCTCAGCGGCCAACGGTCGCGCCTTGGCTTTTCTTGTAATAGCGATAGCCGCCGATCCAGGTTTCGAGCGGGGTCATTTTGCGGATGTCGTCGGGGCTGGCGAGCATCGGGTCGGCCTCGACGATCAGGAAGTCGGCGCGCATCCCAGGCATCAACGTGCCGATGCGGTCCTCGGCGAACCCGGCAAAGGCCGCGGTGCGGGTGAAGCCGTCGAGCGCGGTTTCGCGGGTGACGATCTCCTCGGGACGCCAGCCGCCGAAGGGTTCGCCCTTGGCATCGGTGCGCGAAATCGCCGCGGCGATGCCGGGGAAGGGGTTGGCGCTCTCGACCGGTGTATCGGAGCCGAAGGCGAGGCGCACCCCGGCATTCTGGAGGCTGCGCCACGCATAGGCGCCCTTCAGCCGGTCGGGGCCAAGCCGAGCCTCGGCCATCACCCGGTCGCTCGTCTGATGGACCGGCTGCATCGAGGCGATGACCTTGAGGCTGGCGAAGCGCGGGATATCGATGGGGTCGATGATCTGTGCATGTTCGATACGCCAGCGGCGGTCGCCCGGAACGTTGGTGGCCAGGTCGGCGGTGAGGTCGGTGATCGCGTCGAGCGCCTCGGCATTGGCGGCGTCGCCGATCGCGTGGATCGCGACCTGGAACTTGTCCATCGACGCGCGGACCATCTTGTTGCGCAGCTGCGCGGGGGTGAGCAGCGGCAGACCCTTTTGCCCGGCGGCGTCGCTATACGGCGCCTTCAGCCACGCGCCGCGCGATCCGAGTGCGCCGTCGAGATACAGCTTCACCCCGACCATGCGCAGGTGATCGTCATAGAGCCACGGTGTCGGCTCGGACCCGGCAATGATCGCCATATTGTCGATGTCGCCGCCGTAGGAGAGGATGCGGACGGCAAGCTGTTTCTTGTCGCCGGCGCGGCGATACGCCTGCCATTCCTCGATCGTCGTGCCCATGTCGGCGATCGCAGTGATGCCTTGTTCGAGCAGCTTTTGCTGCGCGAGATACAGCGCGCGGTCAATGTCGCGCGCCAGCGGTTTGGGCTTGGCGCTGTCGATCAGGCTCATCGCCGCATCGACGAACACGCCGACCCGGCCGATCCGGCCATCGGCCCGTCCGCCCTCGGGCGACTTGCTGGCGGCGGTGATTTTTGCCGAGGCCATTGCGGCGCTGTTCGCCCAGCCGGCATGGCCATCGACACGCGCGAGCCACACGGGGCGGTTCGGCACTGCGGCGTCGAGATCGGCGGCGGTCGGGAAGTGGCCCAAGCCCCATTTTTCCTGATTCCAGCCCGACCCGATGATCCACGGCATTTCGGGATTGTCCGCGGCATATTTGCGGATCGCCGCCTGCGCCTCGGCCAGCGAATTGGTGTCCGACAGGTCGAGCAGCATCAGCTGGAAGCCCATGCCGATGACGTGACCATGCGCGTCGATCATGCCGGGGATCAGGGTGCGACCCTTGCCGTCCTCCTTGAAATCGGGGCGTTCGGGGCGCTTGTCCTTGCGGTCGAGCAGTTGCTTGACCTTGCCCTGGGCGTCGATGACCAGCCCGGTGAAGCGGACGAGCTTGCCGTCCCTGTCGAGCGTGATGCCGTTGACATTGTCGACGAGCGTGTCGGCGTGCGCGGGGACGGCGAGGGGGAGCGCGAGGGCGGTGAGCAGAAGGCGTTTCATTTCGGCAACCTTGTTATGAGCGAGCTGGTGTCGCGGCGGCCGTTTCCGGCCTTTTGCACATCGGCGTAGAATTGGTCGACGATGGCGGCGACCGGGATCGTCGCGCCGTTCGCGCGCGCTTCGTCGAGCGCGAGGCCCAGATCCTTGCGCATCCAGTCGACCGCAAAACCGAAGTCGAACGCGTCCTTGGCCATCGTGTCCCAGCGGTTGAGCATCTGCCAGCTCGCGGCGGCGCCGCTCGATACCGCCTCGAACACCTTGTCGGTGTCGAGCCGCGAGGCTTGGGCAAAGCGCAGCGCTTCGGACAATCCTTGCAGCACCCCGGCGATCGCGATCTGGTTGACCATCTTGGTGGTCTGGCCCGCGCCGGGGCCGCCGATATGGACCATGCGCGCGGCATAGGCCTGCATCACCGGTTCGGCGGCGGCGAACGCCGCCTTGGTGCCGCCGCACATGATCGACAGCGTGCCGTTTTGCGCACCCGCTTCGCCGCCCGACACCGGGGCATCGACGACCAGCAGGCCCAGCCCGTCGGCCTCGACCGACAGCTGGCGCGCGATCCGCGCCGACACGGTGGTGTGGTCGACGAACAGCGCCCCCTTGCGCATCGCCCGGAACGCGCCGTCGCGGCCCAGCGTGACCGAGCGCAGGTCGTCGTCGTTGCCGACGCAGGCCATGACGAACTCGGCGCCCTTGCGGCCTCGGCCGGGGTCGATGCCGCCGCGCCGCCGTGCGCCGCCGCGGGCCTCGGCCTTGGCGCGGGTGCGATTATAGACGGTGAGGTCGTGGCCCGCCTTGACGAGGTGGCCCGCCATCGGTCCGCCCATGACGCCGGTGCCGATGAAGGTGACGCGCAATTTTTCTGTCCTCATGGAGAGGGTCATAACGGCGGTTTGCACCGGGCGCTAGGTAGGCCCCGAAAACCTCCCTCCCTGCCAGGGAGGGGCAAGGAGTGGGTCAAGCGACGAGCCGGCTCGATGCCGGCTCGTCGATTTTGACGCAACGCTGCAATCAAGTGCAGCCGGGCATCGAGCCCGCCTGCGCTTACCCACCCCCAACCCCTCCCTTGCAGGGAGGGGAGCATGACGGTAGGGCCAGCCGCATCATGAGCACGACCGCACCTGCCCTCTCCGCTGCCGATTTGCCGGCGATCACCCTCGACGATGTGCGCGCGGCGGCGGGGCGAATTGAAGGCGCGGTGGTGCGCACCCCGACGCTGCATTCGCAGACGCTGTCCGAAATGGTCGGCGCCGAGGTGTGGCTGAAATTCGAAAATCTGCAATTCACCGCGGCGTATAAGGAGCGCGGGGCGCTCAACGCGCTGTTGCTGATGGACCCCGAGCAGCGCGCGCGCGGCGTCATCGCGGCGTCGGCGGGCAATCATGCGCAGGGGCTGGCCTATCATGGCAAGCGGCTGGGTGTGCCGGTCACCATCGTGATGCCGAGCACGACGCCGCAGGTGAAGGTGTATCAGACCGCGAGCCACGGCGCCGAAATCGTGCTGTTCGGCGAAAAATATGACGATGCCTATGCGCATGCCCGCGAACTGGAAATCGAACGCGGGCTGACCTTTGTCCACCCGTTCGACCATCCGCATATCGCGGCAGGGCAGGGGACGGTCGCGCTCGAAATGCTGGAGGATGTGCCCGAGATCGACACGCTGATCATCCCGATCGGCGGTGGCGGATTGTTTACCGGCATGGGGACGGCGGCGCGCGGGCTGAAAAATGACATCCGCCTTGTCGGGGTGCAGGCAGAACTTTACCCGTCGATGTACGCCAAGCTGAACGGCGTCGACATGGCGTGCGAGGGCGACACGCTGGCGGAGGGGATCGCGGTCAAGGAACCCGGCGAATATACGCGTAAGCGCGTGGCAGAACTCAACGATGACATCGTGCTGGTCGCCGAACGCCATCTGGAGCGCGCGGTCAGCCTGTTGCTCCAGATCGAAAAGACCGTGGTCGAAGGCGCGGGCGCCGCGGGCCTTGCCGCGATGCTCGCGCATCCCGAGGAATTTGCCGGTCGCAAAGTCGGGCTGGTGCTGACCGGCGGCAATATCGACACGCGCCTGCTCGCCAACGTGTTGCTGCGCGACCTCGCGCGCTCAGGCCGCATCGCGCGGCTGCGCATCCGGTTGCAGGACCGCCCCGGCGCGCTGTTCAAGGTGATGAAGCTGTTCGACGAGAAACAGGTCAACATCATCGAAATCTATCACCAGCGCATCTTTACGACGCTGCCCGCCAAGGGATTGATCACCGACATCGAATGCGAAGCGCGCGACCGCGAACATCTCGACAGCCTGGTCACCGCGCTTCGCGATGCGGGTTATATGGTGACCACGGTGGAATTGGCGTAACCTCTTCCCCTCCCTGTGAGGGAGGGGCTAGAAGTGGGTTAAGCGTTGGCGGGCTCGATGCCCGACAACGCTTTCGCGACGCTGCGTCAAGCCGCGCTCCGGCATCGGCCGGACCGGTTCTCACCCCTCAACCCCTCCCTTGCAGGGAGGGGAGTCGAGCTGATCGGCAACCAAATTCTTCACTCTCTCGCTCACCGCCACTCCGCCGACGCCTATCGACGAGCCCGGCCATGTCAGACAATGCGCGTGGGTCCAGTGGATCCAGCAGGTCGCGACCGGCCATTGGCGATGCCGCCGCACCGCAGTCGCACAAGGACGCCTATGATCTGGGTCGTAGGTGCGCCACGAGATCGACTTGATCTGCGCGCGCTCGGTCCCGGCGAAACTGTGACCGCGCGGACCTGGGTCGCCGACCAGCCGCAGGGCGCGAAGTTCGACCGTTTCATGGAATTCACGGGTGCCGACGGGAAGGTCCATGTCCGCGCGCGCACGGTGTGGGCGCTGCTCGACAAGGCGAGCGGGCGGCCGCTGCGGGTGACGCCGGCGGTCGTGGCGCCGTTTCTGTACTAAGCCGGCGTCGGCGCGGCGCGCTGGTGGAGCGGCCGTTCTTTGAGCGCCTCCAATGTTTTCAATATCATCGCGTGGACATCGCCGGTCTCTTCGAACAGCCTTTGATACACCGCGGTAATGCCATCGCTATAGCTGTCGAGCATCACCATCTGGGCATGCCCCTTGGCGGTCAGCCGGAACAGTTTGCGGCGCGCGTCGGCCGGATCGGGGTGCTGGGTCATCAGACCGAGGCGGATCAGCGCCGGGCATTTCTGGATCACCAGCTGGTGCGACTGCCCCAGCGCTCGCGCCAGCCCGGCGGCCGACGCTTCGCCCGCCTGGCGGAGCGCGGTGAGCAGCGAGCAGGATCGCACCGGGATGACGATACCCGTCGCGTCGAAGAGGTCGCGCGTCTGATCCTCGATCGTCTGGCTCAGCGCTTCGCTGAGCCGACCGAGGAAGGAGATGTCGTCGAGGCCGGTCGATATGTCAGTCGCGGGCATAGCTGATGGTCGTTCCGTCGCGGTTGATGCGGTCTAGCGCGACGACCTTGCCCGCCTTGCGCGCGATGTGAAAGCGGAAGCCTCGACGCCTTCGACCGCGAACAGGACGCTCTTCGCCAAGGGCGAAGGCGCTGGCAGGCTGTCGAGCGGTCGCGAGATTCGATCGTCCGGCCGTTCGATGGCTCGGTGATCAGCTGGCTGAGTCTGCGGCAGGGTCTCCACCGGCTTGCCTGCGGCATCGTTGCCGCGCGCATCCAGCCCGGCCTGGGTCGAAACCGCGATCTTGTGTGTTTTGGCGATATCCGCCAGCGGCATGCCGCCAGCGATCATATCCTCCACCTGCGGGCGCAGCTTCAACAATGCATCGCCGGCCTTGTTCAGTGCCACCTGCTGGCGCAGCTGGTCCGATAGGCACCTGCACGAAAAGTCGGTGCCCACCGGCTTGCGATCGACCGGATGCGCGCCGCCGGCGGTGCGTTCGCCGACCAGCGTCGCGCGGCCAAGTTTCTTCAGCGAATAGGCGAACCATTCGGCGGCGGAAAAGCTGGTCGACGCGGTCAGGATATAGACGGGTTTGCCGATCAGCCGTTTCGCAGGGATGGCGGCGAGCACCCATTGGCCGCGCGCGACGCGGCGGCCATCGTCGTTGTAATAATAATCGAACAGCTCCTGATCCTTGTCGCCGCGAAACAGCTGGCTGGCGAGCAACTGCGCCATCTCGAGATGGCCGCCATTGTTGTAGCGCATGTCGTAGATCACGGCGTCGCTGTTCTCGATGAACCGCATCGCCGCGGCGGCGGCATCATAGCCGAGGTCGGGATCGGCGAAGTGCGACATGCCGACATAGGCGACATTGCCCTCGAGCCGGCGCAGTTCGGTGAAGCCGAAATTGGTCCGCGCTTCGTCCTGCCGGTCGGTCTCGCGCAGCGCGGCGGCGCGCGCGGGGTCTTTGCGGGCAGCATAATCGGCGGCGAACGCCGGATCGGTGGCCGACGAAAAAATGCAGATCGTTGCTCGCCGCGAGCAGGTCTTTGGTCAGCGCCTGCGCCAGCGCGTCCTTGTCGTGCGCGCCGTCATAGTCGCCTTTGTCGAGATGCGCGCGCAGCGCCGCGGCCAGCGTCTTGGCCTTGTCGGCAAAGACATAATTGGCCTCCAACGTCTGGCCCAGCTGCTCGACCACCTGTTGCCGGTCGGCCGCAGTCAGCGGCGCCTCGCCGGTTGCGCCGACGCCGAAAAGCCATGCCGCCGCGACGAGCGCGGCCGATCCGAATTTTTTCATGGGCAGCATCAATCCTCACCTGCGACTCAGTTATACAATATATTGCGCAATATGTTGTATATTGATGAGGGGCAAGCGTTTTCGGTCCCGCGCCACGCATCCGGGCGCGGCGCGCGCAGCGACGGCGCCGCGTCGTCCCTACGTGTCTGGCCACAGTGTGATAGACAATCTGCCGGCAATTCCGTAATATTCGTGGCAGAAATTCAGGGGAGGGCTGACTATGGCGATCTCTTCATTGCCGCAACTTGACCGGGTTTTTCTGACCGACGCGGGTCTGGAAACCGATATCTTATTCAACAAGGGCATCGACTTACCGCATTTTTCGTCGATAACATTGTTTACGTCGGACGAAGGACTCGATGCGCTCGAAACCTATTACCGCGACTTTCTCGATCTCGCGCGGCGGAAGGGCACCGGGCTGATCCTGGAAAGCGCGACGTGGCG
Source organism: Sphingomonadaceae bacterium (assembly GCA_965283845.1). Classification (GTDB taxonomy): domain Bacteria; phylum Pseudomonadota; class Alphaproteobacteria; order Sphingomonadales; family Sphingomonadaceae; genus Sphingopyxis. The sequence continues at coordinate 381,977 of CBDIQD010000001.1, read as the reverse complement.
CGCAAGTCCCGACTGGGCCGAACCGCTCGGTTTTACAGTCGCCGAACTCGATCGGTTGAACGGCGCCGCGATCGAACTGCTGACGGGGCTGCGCGCCGAATATGCCGATGTGCCGGTGGTGATCAGCGGCTGCCTCGGCCCGCGCGGCGATGGTTATGATCCGGGCAAGATCATGCGTGCCGACAGATCAGAGGCCTATCATGCGCATCAGGCGGCGGTGCTCGTCGCGGCGGGCGCCGCCATGCTGGCGGCGGTCGCGATGACCGCATGTCGCCCGAGACCGTGCTGCGGTCGCACCGACATGCACTGTGAATGCAGCGGTCGGCCAGCGGAATATCGGAGGTGACCGACGATCGCGCCGCGGGCGACGCGCTCGGCGATCCGAGTGCAGTCGGCCGCGTCGAATGCCGCCCGAGTACGATGATCAGCTGCTCGCATCCGACGGCTCGCGCGGCAGCATCGATGATGACGCTGTTGGCGACGACAAAGACGTGCAGCCGGTGCGCGCAACGCATCGTGCCTCAGCCATGCCGAACTCGATGCGATGACCGAGCTCGACGTTGGCGACCCCGCCGATCTCGCCGCGCGCCACCGCGCCCTGGTCGACCGCTTCCCGAATATCAGGGTGCTGGGCGGCTGCTGCGGCACCGACCTGCGCCATGTCGCGGCGATTGCCGAGGCGTGTGTGGCTTAGCCATGCGGCGGGCGTTTCAGGGCGTCAGGCGATGTCTTCCCGCAGCGCCTTGACGATCGCCGCGACCGATGTCGGGGCATAAGCGAAACCCATATGGCCGCAATCGACCTCGACCTGCCGGTCGCTTTCGTCGGGCTGGCCGCGCGCGCTGTTGACCGCGACGACGCCGTCGAATGCCGACCATAAGGCGAAGGTCGGCATCTCGGGGCGCGGCGCGGGGTGGAAGTCGATCGGCGGATTGTCGACTGGGTGGCGCGCGATCAGGTGATAAAGCCGCCAGGCGCGGTTGGCGCGGCGGCTGCCCGAAAAGGGCGAGCCGAGGGTGACGACGCGCGCGACCTTCGTCGGATGATGCTTGGCATATTCGCGCGCGTAAATGCCGCCCAGGCTCCACCCGACCAGCGCCGGGGCGTGGCCGGTGCGATCGATGATCCATTGGACGCGGGTGTCGATGCGATCGACGATGTCGGCGGTCGCACCGCGGTTGAATCCCAGCCCCCAAGCATAGCAGCGAAAGCCGGCGCGGCGGAGGTCGGCGCGCAGCGCCTTGGTCGCCCAGTCGCCCGACAGGAATCCGGGTAGCACCATCACCGGCGGATGGTCGCTGTCGGGGTTGGGTTCGGGCGGCATCGCGCGGATGCGGCGCCAAATCGCGCGCGCTAGCGAGGCCGCCTCGCGCCACAGCAGCCCCAGCGACGGCGGTGCGTCGGGGTCGGCGATGCGCGCCGGCCATTCGGCGCGGCGGGTGAGGAAGCCGCGGATCATGGGGGGCCTATAGCAGGATTTGCGCCCCTGCGAAGGCAGGGGCCATCTCCGGCCGGTTCCAGGTTGCGCCGGGCTGGAGATAGGCCCCTGCCTTCGCAGGGGCACGGCCCGCTAAATCGAGCGTATCACCGCTTCGGAACCAGCTTCACCAGCTTGCCGTTCTCGCCATCGGTGAGCAGCCAGACCGATCCATCGTCGCGCACCTCGACCTCGCGGATGCGGGTGCCGAAATCCCAGCGGTCGGATTTGGTCAGCCGATCGCCGTCGATGCTCATGCGGATTAGCCCTTCGCCCGACAGCGCCCCCATCAACAGGCTGTTTTTCCAGCCGGGATACAGGTCGCCGCCATACCAGGCGAGACCGGCCGGCGAGATCGCCGGGTTCCACCACAGTTTCGGCGCCGCGAATTCGGGGCGGGTCGGATGGTCGGGAATATCCTTGCCGTCATAATGATCGCCGTTCGACACGATCGGATAGCCGAAATTGGCTTTCGCCGCGACCAGATTGACCTCGTCACCGCCCTTCGGTCCCATTTCCTGGTTCCACAGCTGTCCGGTTCCGTCGAAGGTCAGGCCCAGAATGTTGCGGTGGCCGAGCGACCAGATTTGCGCGGTCACCCCGCCCCCCTCTGGATCTTTGGCGGATGCGAAGGGGTTGTCGGCGGGCACGCTGCCGTCGGGGTTCAACCGCACGATCTTGCCCAGATTGGCGGTCATATCCTGCGCCGGGTCGAACTTCTGGCGCTCGCCCGATCCGATGAACAGATATTTGCCATCGGGCGAAAAGGCGAGGCGGTGCGAGAAATGGCCGCGGCCGGTGACTTTGGGCGACTGGGTCCAGATCGTCTTCAGCCCCTCGAGCCTTGGCGCCGCGCCCTGCACCAGTTTCGCCATGCCGACGACGGCGCCATAGGTGCCGCCCGCGCCGGGTTCGATCCAGCTGAGATAGACGGTGCCGCTGGTCGCGAAATCGGGGGCGACGATGATGTCGCCGAAACCGCCTTGGCCGCCATAGGCCACCGCGGGCACGCCCGCGACGGCGAGCGTCGGGCCGTTCTCTTGCCACAGTTTCAGCTTGCCCGATTTCTCGGTGACCAGGGCCGCGCGGGTGCCGGGGACAAAGGTCATCGCCCAGGGTTCGTTGAAGCTGGCGATCTCTGTGACCGTGAACGGTGCGTCGGCGACCGGGGTCGCCGGCTGCGCGCCCGATGCGTCGAGCTTGGCGGGATCGGCGGGTTGGCTCGATGCGGTGCTGGCAGAGCAGGCGCCGGCGGCAAGCGCCGCGGCAAGGGCGAGGAGCGGCAATATTTTCATGGGGAAAGCTCGCTTTGCTGGGGGGAAGGACGCGCCAATCTGGCGCGGCGGCGCGGCAAAGTCGAGCAGCTTAGCGATTTGCCGCGTCGCGCCGTGCCGTGATGGTTTCGACGCTGTCCATGATCGCGGCGACGGCTTCGCTGGCCGGCGGGGCATCGGCGCGTTTCTGCGAGAATTGGCCGCTGTTCATGATCTCTTCGAGCGCGGCGCGGGCGCGCGACACGCGGCTTTTCATCGTGCCGAGCGCGCAGTCGCAGATGCCAGCCGCTTCCTCATAGGACAAGCCGCCCGCCCCCACCAGGATCAGCGCCTCGCGCTGGCTTTCGGGCAGCTGCATCAGCGCGCGCTGGACATCGGCAAGATGCAGCTGGTCGCCCTGGCCTGCAGGCATCGAGAGGATCCGGTCGGCAACGACATCGTCCCATTCGGTGGTGAACCGCGCGCGACGCCGCTGCGACAGGAAAGATGTTGCGCAGGATGACGAAGGTCCACGCCTTGATCGAAGTTCCGCGTTCGAACCGCGCCCGCGACGCCCACGCCTTGACCATCGTGTCCTGGGTCAGGTCGTCGGCCAGGTCGGGGCTGCCCGACAGGCTGCGGCCATAAGCGCGCAGGTGGGGAATGACGCCCGCCAGCAACGTCTTGAATTCCGCATCGGACAAACTGGGCACGGCCTGCGGCTGCGCCGCCGCGATGGGCTCGCTCATTATTGCTTCGACTGTTTCTGATCGAGCTGCGACAGCAGGTCGAGCATATTGTCGGGAAGCTGTTCGGAGACGATATTGCCGTAGATCATGCGCAGCTTCGCGCTCACCGGTTCAGGCGCCTGCCGCCCGGTCAGCGTGCGGTGCCAGGCATCGCTGTCGGTGCCGGGAAAGCTGCCCTGCCTGCGATTCGACGTTTCGGTCCCCGGGGGCGGGGCGCCATTACCGTTCGTCCTGTTGTTTCCTTGCGTAGCCATGCCGAAGCAACGACGAAGGGGGCCGCGGGTTCCCGACCCGGTCGATTTTTGCGACGAATGCGTTGCCAAGAAGCCACAACCGCCTTAAGGGAGCGCCGCGCAGGCGACCAGGCTTGCGGCGAGGGGTTATACTTTGCCTTTCCCGCATGGCGGAAGGTTGGAGGTCGTCGCTTGCTTTCCGTCATCTATATAAGCGTTGCCGATCCGATGATCGGCGAACAGGATATTGCCGCCCTTTTGGTGCAGGCCCGCCGCAACAACCAGCGCGACGCGCTGACCGGCGCGCTTATCTTCAATGGTCATAACTTCCTGCAATTGCTCGAGGGCCCCGCCGACAAGGTCGAGGCCTGTCTGGCGGCGATCCGGCGCGACCCCCGTCACCATGGCATGGTCGAAATTCGTCGCCGCGACATCGACGAGCGATCCTTTGCCGAATGGTCGATGCTGTATGATGCGCAATTCCGCGGGCATGACGACAATCTCGCGCGGCTTGCGGTCAGCGGCCAACTCGACGCCCAGGATGCGCTGATGATCGACAATTTCATCGCGCTGGGGCGCCGCCGCGGTCCTGCGTCCGGCCACGCTTCTTGATGGCAGCCGCCCGGTTTCGCGTGATGCGCCGCGGTTCGGCTTTGCATCGCCGCCGCGACACGCTAAGCCTGACGTGCATCTTTCGCAGCTGCCAAAACTAAGGCTATCTTATCAACGATATAATACCTCAACCGCTCGACGATGCCAGCTTCAAGCGCGAACTGGCGGCGATGCTGCCGCATTTGCGCGCCTTTGGGCGCAGTCTGTGCGGCAACGCCGACCTGGCCGACGATCTGGTGCAGGAAACGATGCTGAAGGCGTGGAAAGCGCGCGAACAATATGTGCCGGGGCCCGCCAGCATGAAAAGCTGGGCCTTTGTCATCCTGCGCAACTGTTTCCTGTCGCAGATGCGGCGCAAGAAATTCACCGCCGAATATGACGAACTGGCCGCCGAGCGGTTGCTTGTCGCCCCCGACGATCAGGACGAGAGCCTGCATCTGGCCGATGTTCAGCGCGCGCTGATGCTGCTCCCCGTCGATCAGCGCGAGGCGCTGGTCCTGATCGGGGCCGGACAATTATCCTATGAAGAAGGCGCGGCGATCTGCGGCTGCGCCGTCGGCACGATGAAAAGCCGGGTGTCGCGCGGCCGCGCGGCGTTGCAGGTGATTCTTGAAAGCGGCGAGATGCCGCTGCGCAGCACCGACCTGATGCCGTCGAGCGAGATTTTTCGTTCGATCATGGACGACGTCGATCAGCTGACCGCGAACGGTCCGCGCGGCGACTAGCGCCGGCTGCTGACGTTACGCCGCCAGCTGCGGGGTAAACAGCAAACTCTGGCTGATCGCCGCGCGCACCGTGTTTTCGTGGAACGGCTTTGAAATCAGGAAGGTGGGTTCGACCCGTTCGCCGGTCAGCAGCCGTTCGGGGAAGGCGGTGATGAAGATCGCCGGCACCGGCGCCAGCGCCAGAATGTCCTGGACCGCGTCGATCGCCGACGATCCGTCGGCGAGCTGGATGTCGGCCAGCACCAAGCCGGGCGTCTTGCGGGCGACGGCGCACCGGCACCGGTCTGCTCGCCTTTGCCGCGATGGCGCTATGGCCAAGCGCGCGGACGATCGCGTCGGACATCCAGGGCGATGACCGGTTCGTCCTCGATGATCAGGACCGAGGTGCGCGATTCGCGGTCGAGGTCGTCGACCGCGTCGGCCAGCAGGATTTCGACGGTGTCGTCATTGGTTCCGGTGATCGTCGCGGCCTCGCCGACCGAAAATCCTTCTAGCGCTGTCAGCAAAAGGATCTGACGGCCGAGCGGCGTCATTTGGGCGAGACGCCGGTTGGCGGCGCGCACGAACGGATCCTCGCCGTCATCGTCGCCTTCGCCATCGTCGATATAGGCGCTTTCCCAGATGCGGTGGAAATTACGGTAGAGGTCGATGCGGATCGGGTTGCCGGCGCTGAATTCATCGGGCGCCGCCACGATCACCTCCAGCGTGGTGTGAACGAAATTGTCGCCATGTTGCTGGCTGCCGGTCAGCGCGCGCGCGTAGCGCCGCAAAAACGGCAGATGGCCGCGAATTTCTTCACCCAATGTCATGCAATCATCCTCCCGCACAGATCATTGATACGCCTTTCGCAACAGGTCGGTTCCCGGGGCGCGAGTCAAAATCTGCGCCCTGGTCCTGCAACTTGTCCGGGTGCGGCGCGTAGAGTCAGCCTGAACGCAACAGTAATATGGCGTAAGATAGTGGAATATAACCACTTTCCTTCGCAGGCGGCGAGCAAGCTTTTTTAAGGACCATATTCATGGCAGAGCGGCCCGCAGCGGCACGAGGAAACGAGGGGCGACAGTTGGCGGACGGAAGCATTGCGGATGCGGGACAGGCCGAAAAGCTGCGTCTCGAAACGCTGCGCGAATATCGTATCATGGACACCGGACCCGAGGAAGGGTTCGACCGGGTGACGAAGATGGTCGCCGACCTGTTCGACGCGCCGATCGCGCTCGTTTCGCTGGTCGACGATTGCCGCCAGTGGTTCAAATCCTCCTATGGCCTCGATTCCTCCGAAACGCCGCGCGACATCAGCTTTTGCCAATATGTGATCGCCGAAGACCAGCCGGTGATGATCGTCGACGCGCTGGAAGACGAACGTTTTCGCGACAATTCGCTGGTCACCGGCGAACCGTTCATCCGCTTTTACGCCGGCGTGCCGCTGCGCGCCTATAATGGCATGGTGCTTGGCACCTTGTGCCTGATCGATCGCGACCTATGCCTTCCTGGCCGATCGCGAACTGGAACGACTGGAAAGTTTCGCGGCGATCATCATGGCCGAGGCGGACTTGCGCCGGATTGCCGCCGAACGCGACGAGGCGCGGCAGACATTGGAACGGGCGCTCGATTTTTCGAGCATTGCGACGTGGCGTTACGACGCGCGGACCGGCGCGATCGCGTGGAACGGCGCGGTGGCTGAATTATGGGGCGCCGATTATGATACCGCGCTTACCCACCTCGACGGCTTTTTCGAACGTCTGCACCCCGATGATCGCGAACCGGTGCGCACCGTGCTGGGCGGATCGGTCGCGAACGGCAGTCAATATGCGACCGAATATCGCATCCAGCATCCCGAACGCGGGGTGCGCTGGATCGCGGTGCGCGCCGACTGGGATGTGCAGTCCGACGACGCAATCCTGACCGGGATCAGCATCGACATCACCGAACAGAAAAGCCGACAGGAAAATGCCAATCTGTTGATGCGCGAACTGCATCACCGGATGCGCAATCTGTTCGCGACGGTCAGCGCGATCATCTCGCTGACCCGCCACGCGGCGCATGACGTCGACGATTATGTCGAACGGATCAGCAGCCGGCTTGACGCGCTCAACCGGGCACAGAATGTCCTGCTAAGCGCCAATTTCATGACCGGATCGATGCACGCGTTGATGCGCGAAGTCGAGGCGGCTTTCCCGCGCGTCCGCTGGTCGGGACCCGACCTGTTGCTTCCCGAAAATGCGCTGGTGGCGATGGCGCTGGTGTTCAACGAACTGGCCACCAATGCGGTCAAGCATGGCGCGTTGTCGGGCGCGGCCGGGCATGTCGATGTGCAATGGACGCAGGACCCGGAGGACAGCGACCCGCGAATGTTCTGGCTGACCTGGACCGAAACCGGACATACCGGGCCGATCGGGCCGCCGGAAAAAACCAGCTTTGGCACCTTGCTGATGGAGCGCAGCGTTCGCAACAATCTGGGCGGCACGATCGAACGCCACTGGGCGCCGACGGGACTGGTTCTCGATATCAGCCTGCCAGCGCGGTGGCGCGACGCCTGAGCGCGGCGATCCGATTTGTTCGTCTTATGTTCCTGTGTTAAGCATCGGGAATGGCGGAAAAAGCGATTCTCGAAAAACTCAGCGTGCTGGCCGACGCGGCCAAATATGATGCGTCATGTGCGTCGTCGGGAACGGTGAAGCGCGATTCGACCGGCACCAAGGGGATCGGATCGACCGAGGGCATGGGCATTTGCCACAGCTATGCGCCCGACGGCCGCTGCATCTCGTTGCTCAAGATTTTGCTGACCAACTTCTGCATTTACGACTGCCGGTTCTGCATCAACCGCGCGTCGAGCAACGTGCCGCGCGCGCGCTTCAACCCGCAAGAGGTCGTCCGGCTGACCCTCGATTTCTACAAGCGCAATTATATCGAGGGGCTGTTCCTGTCCTCGGGCATCATCCGCTCCGAAGACTATACGATGGAACAGCTGGTCGAGGTCGCGCGGATCCTGCGCGAAGAGCATCGTTTCGGCGGCTATATCCATTTGAAGACGATCGCGGGAGCGGCGCCCGAACTGATCGCGCGCGCCGGTCTTTATGCCGATCGGCTGTCGACCAATGTCGAACTGCCGACCGAGGCGGGTCTGTCGAGCTTTGCGCCCGAGAAAAAGCCTGAGACGATCCGCAAGACGATGGCGGCGGTGCGCGTCGGCGCCGAGGATGCGATCGAGGCGGCGAAGGGCCGGTTGCTCAAAAAGGCCAGGCCGCCGCGCTTCGCTCCGGCGGGGCAATCGACCCAGATGATCGTCGGCGCCGATGCGTCGCGCGACGACGATATATTGAAGACCGCGACCAACCTGTATTCGGGGTATCAGCTACGCCGCGTCTATTATTCGGCCTACAGCCCGATCCCCGACGCGAGCGAGGATTTGCCGCCGGTGCGCCCGCCATTGATGCGCGAACACCGTTTGTATCAGGCCGACTGGTTGCTGCGTTTCTATGGCTTTGATCGTGCCGAAATCATGGAGGGCGCGCGCGGGGGCATGCTCGACCTCGCGATCGATCCCAAGCTGGCTTGGGCGCTGATGCGGCGCGAGGCGTTTCCGGTCGACATCAACCGCGCGCCGCGCGAGATGCTGCTGCGCGTCCCGGGGCTGGGCACGCGCGGGGTCGACCGGATCATTGCGGCGCGGCGGCTCGGCCGGTTACGCCTCGGCGACCTCGCCAAGCTGACCGCGTCGGTCAAAAAGCTGTTGCCGTTCATTGTCACCCTCGACTGGCGGCCGGGGCATCTGACCGATAGCGCCGATCTGCGGGCGCGCTTTGCACCGCCCGCGGAGCAGCTGGCGCTCGCGCTGTGAAAGAGATCGTGCTGCACAACCCCGGCGACTTTGCCGAGTGGCGCACGGCGGCGCGCGCGCTGCTGGCGAATGGCGTCGCGCCCGAGGATGTAAGTTGGCGGGGCGACGCCGAAGGTGCGTCGCTGTTCGGCGACGCGGCGGTTCCGGCGGCGACGGGCGCGGTGTCGTTGCCGCGCGAATTGCTGGACATTGCCGAACGGGTCATTTGTTATCGCGACGCCGCGGTCCCGGCGCGGCTCTATCGCATCGTCTGGCGCGCCGCGGGCGACCGGCAACTGCTTGCGCGTACCACCGATGCCGACGTCGACTGGCTGCGCAAGGCCGATAAGGCGATCCGCCGCGACATTCACAAGATGCATGCGTTTGTGCGGTTCCGGCGGCTGGGGCAGGATGATGCGGGGCGCGAGATCCTTTGTCGCCTGGTTCGAGCCCGAACACCGGATCGTGCGGCTGGCGGCACCTTTCTTCCGCAAGCGCTTCTACGGCATGGACTGGGCGATCCTGACGCCCGACGCGCGCGCGATCTGGCAGGACGAGACGCTGAGTTTCGGCCCTGGCGGCACCCGCGACGAGGTGCCCGATTCCGACGTGGTAGAGGAGCAGTGGCGGATGTATTACGGGTCGATCTTCAACCCCGCGCGGGTCAAGATCGCCGCGATGCGCGCCGAAATGCCAAAGAAATATTGGAAGAACTTGCCCGAAGCGCAGGATATCGCGCCGCTGCTCGCCGGGGCGGGGGCGCGGGTGGAACGGATGCGCGAGACCGCCGTTTCGCTAGCGAACCCGCAAACCGGAAAGTGGCGAACCCGCGTGCCCGAAGACCTGGCCCTGACCGACGACATCGAAACGCTGGACCAGCTCGCCCGCGCCGTTGGCAGCTGCACGCGCTGTCCGCTGCATTGTCACGCGACGCAGGCGGTGGCGGGTGAGGGGCCGCGTGCGGCGCGGATCGGGCTATTTGTCGAGCAGCCGGGCGACCGCGAGGTTCTCCACGACATTCGTCGGACCCGCGGGGCAGGTGTTGAACGAGGTGCTGGCCGAAGCGGGGCTCGACCGGACATCGGTGTTCCTGACCAACGCGGTCAAGCATTTCAAGTTCGAGCCGCGCGGCAAGCGCCGGCTCCACCAGAATCCAACCACCGGCGAGATCGACATCTGCCGCTGGTGGCTCGACAAGGAACGCGCGCTGGTCCAGCCCGACCTGATCGTCACGCTGGGCGGTAGCGCGTTGCGCGGAGTGACCGGCAAGTCGGCGAGCATCGCATCGATGCGCGGGGTGGTCCATGAGCTGGCCGGCGGCACCAGGCTGATCGCGACGATCCATCCCTCCTTCCTGCTCCGCCTGCCCGATCGCGAGCGGGCGGAAAAGGAACGCGCGGCCTTTGTCGACGATCTGGCCCGTGCGCGGCAGCTTGCGGCCTGATGGCGAAAGCGAAATCCTGGATCGAGCCGCATTCGCACGGCATTTATGTGAAGCCGGCCGATGTGTGGATCGATCCGTCGCGCCCGGTCGCGCGTGCGGCGGTCACCCACGGTCATGCCGACCATGCGCGCAGCGGCCATGCGGCGGTGTATGCGACCCCCGAAACGCTCGCGATCATGGCGCTGCGCTACGGCGTCGATGCCGAGGCGAGCCATAATGCGGCGGTGCCCTATGGCGACGGGTTCGAGCGCGGCGGAGTGCATTTTACCTTCCATCCCGCGGGCCATGTGCTGGGCAGCGCGCAGATCCTGATGGAATATGCGGGCGAACGGATCGTCGTCACCGGCGATTACAAGCGCCGCGCCGACCCGACCTGCGCGCCGTTCGAAGTCGTGCCGTGCGATATCTTCATCACCGAGGCGACTTTTGGTCTCCCGGTGTTTCGCCATCCGCCGACAGGGCAAGAGATCGCCAAGCTGATCGCGGCGGTGCGCGCCGAGCCCTATCGCTCGGTGCTGGTCGGCGCCTATGCGCTGGGCAAGGCGCAGCGGGTGATGGCGGAACTGCGCGGCGCGGGCTGGGATGCGCCGATCTATATCCACGGCGCGATGGAAAGAATGTGCGCGCTCTATGCCGCGCATGGCGTCGATCTCGGCGAATTGCGGCTGGTCAGCGAAACCGACAAGGCCGAAATGGCGGGGCAGATCATCGTCGCGCCGCCCTCGGCGCTGAACGATCGCTGGTCGCGGCGGCTGCCCGATCCGGTGACCGCGATGGCGTCGGGCTGGATGCGGGTGCGCCAGCGCGCGCGGCAGCGGATGGTCGAACTGCCGCTGGTGATTTCGGACCATGCCGACTGGGACGAACTGACGCAGACGATTTCACAGGTAAACCCAAAGGAGACGTGGATCACGCATGGCAGCGAGGACGGCCTGCTGCGCTGGTGCGAACTGCATCAACGCAAGGCGCGCGCGCTGCATCTGGTTGGCCGCGATCTGGAGGAGGAAGCGTGAAGGCCTTCGCGGCGCTGATCGATCGGCTGATCTACACCCGCTCGCGCAATAGCAAGCTCGCGCTGATCGTCGATTATCTGCGCCATACGCCCGACCCCGATCGCGGCTGGGCGATCGCGGCGTTGACCGAGAGCCTCGATTTTCCGGCGGTGAAATCGGCAATGGTGCGGGCATTGCTGGCGACGCGGGTCGATGAGGAGTTGTTCCGGCTGTCGCGGCATTTTGTGGGCGATACGGCGGAGACGGCGGCGCTGTTATGGCCGGAGCCGGATGTAAGTCTGACCCGCATCCCCGAGCGAAGTCGAGGGGCTATGCCGAGCGAAGTCGAGGCTGCGACGCCGGAGGTTCTCGCTCCGCTCGAACGAGCCCCTCGTCTTCGCTCGGGGATACGGAGTGTTAGGATCCCGATCTTCGTTATCCGTCTCCCAAGCCGTGGACGCGCTATCCGCCGCCACCCGCGTCACCGCCCCCGCGATCCTCGCCGACCTGCTCGACCGGCTCGACGCCGACGGGCGTTATGCGCTGCTCAAGCTCGCGCTCGGCGGGATGCGCGTCGGGGTGTCGGCGCGGCTGGCGAAACAGGCGTTTGCGCTGGCGTTCGATGTCCCCGTCGACGATGTCGAGGAGCTGTGGCACGCGATCCCGCCGCCCTATGCGCCGCTGTTCGCATGGGGCGAGGGGCGGGCCGAGCGCCCCGATCTTCAGGACGTCGCCTTTTTTCGCCCGTTCATGCTCGCGCATCCGCTCGACAATGCGACCGTCGACCTCGCCGACTATGCCGCCGAATGGAAATGGGACGGCATCCGGGTCCAGATCGTGCGGGGCGGGAGCGAGACGCGCATCTACAGCCGCGGCGGCGAGGAGATCAGCGGCGCCTTTCCCGAACTGGTCGCGGCGTTCGATCAGGATGCGGTGATCGACGGCGAACTGCTGGTGCGCGGCGACGCGCAGGGCGGGGAGGCCGCGAGCTTCAATGCGCTGCAACAAAGGCTCGGGCGCAAGACGGTGTCGAAGAAAATGCTCGCGGAATCGCCTGCATTCGTGCGCGTCTACGATCTGCTCGCGGTCGATGGAGAGGATTTGCGCGGGCTGCCCTGGACCGAGCGGCGACGGCAATTGGAGGCGTTCGTGCCGCGCCTAGCCGACAGCCATTTCGACCTGTCGCAGCTGATCGATGCGACCGACTTCGACGACCTCGCGACCCGCCGCGCCGGCGCGCGCGATGCCGCGATCGAGGGGTAATGCTCAAGCGCCGCGATGCGCCCTATGTGGCGGGGCGCCGCGCCGGCCTCTGGTATAAATGGAAACGCGATCCGCTTACCGCCGATTGCGTGATGATGTATGCGCAGCGTGGCAACGGCCGGCGCGCCAGCTTCTATTCGGATTATACCTTCGGCTGCTGGAGCGAGACCGGCGAATTGCTGCCGGTCGGCAAGGCCTATTCGGGCTTCACCGACGAGGAATTGAAGTGGCTCGACAAGTTCGTCCGCGACAACACCCTCAACCGCTTCGGCCCGGTGCGCGAGGTCGAAAAATCGCTGGTGCTCGAAGTCGCCTTCGATTCGATCCATGCGTCGAAACGCCACAAGTCGGGGCTCGCGATGCGCTTCCCGCGCGTCTCGCGCATCCGCCGCGACAAACCGGCGGAGGAAGCCGACCGGATCGCGACGCTGCTGGCGATGGCGACCTGAGTATTCAGGCGAAAAATTGCGGTCGCAGGGTTGCAACCGGCGGGGGCGATACCGAGTTACAAGCCCCGAACGTTCAATAAAAACGATGGAGACTGCCATGACGATCGCTCTTCCCCCGCTGCCCTACAAGCAGGACGCGCTCGAACCGCATATTTCGGCCGACACGCTCGCGACGCATCATGGCAAGCATCACAAAGCCTATGTCGACAAGGTCAATGCTGCGATCGAAGGCACCGAGCTGGCGGACAAGCCGCTCGAGGAAATCGTCCACCATGCCGAGGGCGCGGGGAACAAGGGCTTGTTCAACAACGCCGCCCAGTCGTGGAACCACGCCTTTTACTGGAACAGCCTGAGCCCTGAAAAGACCGCGCCCGAAGGCGACCTGCTCGCCGCGATCGAGCGCGATTTCGGGTCGCTCGACGATCTGAAGAAGAAGCTGAAGGAAACCGCGGTGAATCATTTCGCCTCGGGCTGGGCGTGGCTTATCTCGCGCGATGGCACGCTGTCGGTCACCGACACGCATGATGCGGGCACCGAACTGACCGCGGGGATCAAGCCGCTGGTCGTGATCGATGTGTGGGAACATGCCTATTATATCGACCGCAAGAATCTGCGTCCGGCCTATGTCGATGCGGTGGTCGACGAACTGCTGAACTGGGATTTCGCGGCGGAGAATTTCGCCCGCGACACGACCTGGACCTATCCGGCCTGACCCGACGATCCTCCCTGTGCCGCAGGCATGGGGAGGTGGCAGCGCGAAGCGCTGACGGAGGGGCCAATGGCGCAACGTCGCTGCCCCTCCACCACCCTTCGGGCGGTCCCCCTCCCATCGCTGCGCGACAGGGAGGATTTATCGCAAGCCGTAACGAAATTTGACCCGGCATCTATCGTCATGACGGCGCCGCCTCTATAGGCGCCGTCATGACGATCAGCCTCTTCGAATTGTTCAAAATCGGCGTCGGACCCTCCAGCTCGCACACCGTCGGGCCGATGGTGGCCGCGCGGCGCTTCACCGTCTGGCTCGACGAACAGACGCTGCTCGACAAGACCGCGCATGTCGAGGCCGATCTCTACGGCTCGCTCGCGCTGACCGGCAAGGGCCATGCCGCCGACACCGCGATCGTCGCCGGTCTTGCGGGCGAGATTCCCGCCAGCACCAGTCTCGCCGCGATCAAGGCGCACTGGGACCGCGCCGAGAGCGAGGGCTTCCTCTATCTGCTCGGCCGCGTCCGCGCCCGTTTCCAGCCGGCGCGCGACCTGCATTTCCAGATGCGCCAGCGCCAGCCATTCCACAGCAATGCCGTCAGCTTTACCGCGCGCGACGGCGACGGCGAAATCCTGGCCAAGCGGATGTATTTCTCGATCGGTGGCGGCTTCGTCGTCGACGAGGACGAGGCGGGCCGCAACAGCCGCGGCGCCGAGGACGAGGTGAGCCTGCCCTTTGCCTTCACCTCGGGCGCCGACCTGCTCAGTATGGGCGCGGCGTCGGGCAAGAGCTTTGCCGAAATGATGCTCGAAAACGAGCTGGTCCATCGCCCGCTGGCCGACGTCGAGGCCGGACTCGACGCGATCGCCGGCGCGATGGATGCGTCGATCGATGCGGGCTGTTGCAGCACCGGAATTTTGCCGGGAGGGCTCAAGGTCAAACGCCGCGCGCCGCAGATTGCCGCCGACATCCGCAACCGCCACGAACAAAATCTGACCGATCCGCTCGCGATGATGGACTGGATCAACCTGTGGGCGATGGCGGTCAACGAGGAGAATGCCGCCGGCGGCAAGGTCGTCACCGCGCCGACCAATGGCGCGGCGGGGATCATCCCGGCGGTGATCCGTTTCTATCGGCGCGGCTATCGCGGCGATGATGCGGGGGTGCGGACCTTCCTGCTCGCGGCGGGCGCGGTCGGCGCGCTCTACAAACGCAACGCCAGCATCTCGGGCGCCGAGGTCGGCTGTCAGGGTGAGGTGGGGGTCGCCTGTTCGATGGCGGCGGCGGGGCTGACCGCGGCGCTCGGCGGCACCAATGCGCAGGTCGAAAACGCCGCCGAGATCGGCATGGAGCATAACCTTGGCCTCACCTGCGATCCGATCGGCGGCTTGGTGCAGATCCCGTGCATCGAACGCAACGCGATGGGATCGATCAAGGCGATCGATGCCAGCCGCATCGCGATGATCGGCGATGGGACGCATGTGGTCAGCCTCGACACGGTGATCGCGACGATGCTGCAAACCGGGCGGGATATGCGGGACAAATATAAGGAAACGTCGAAGGGCGGGCTGGCGGTCAGCGTGGTGGAGTGTTGAGTCGACTTTCGCTTCCCTCGTCACCCTGAACTTGTTTCAGGGTCCATGGCCTGACATGTCATTCTGCGCGGCGCTTTTTTTCGCACAAAGATACAAAGCCACGAAGATGTCGCGCCGACCGTGAAGCGGCATTCCTCTGCGACCGAGCGACCAGCCGCACCGTTGATAGGAAACGGGCCTGTCGGCCCAAGTCTTCTTCTTCGTGGCTTTGTGTCTTTGTGCGAAAAACAACTGGCACCGGCCCGGCTGAATAGCGCCGGGTCATGGATGCTGAAACGAGTTCAGCATGACGAAGTTTGGTGTAGACCCTTGCATCTTGCATTGCCGCGCTCTTTGCCTCACGCTGCCAGGAAAGCCTCGCCCCATGAAGACCCGCGCCGCCGTTGCCTTTGAAGCGAAGAAGCCGCTCGAAATCGTCGAACTCGATCTGGAAGGCCCCAAAGAGGGCGAGGTGTTGGTCGAAATCATGGCGACGGGGATTTGCCACACGGATGCCTATACGCTCGACGGATTGGACAGCGAGGGGCTGTTCCCCAGCGTGCTGGGGCATGAAGGTGCAGGCATCGTGCGCGAGGTTGGCGCGGGCGTCACCAGCGTGAAACCCGGCGACCATGTCATCCCGCTCTACACCCCTGAATGCGGCCAGTGCAAAAGCTGCCTCAGCGGCAAGACCAACCTCTGCACCGCGATCCGCGCGACGCAGGGCAAGGGGTTGATGCCCGACGGCACGTCGCGCTTCAGCTACAAGGGGCAGACGATCTTTCATTATATGGGCTGCTCGACCTTTTCGAACTTCACGGTGCTGCCCGAAATCGCGGTCGCGAAGATCCGCGAGGACGCGCCGTTCCAGACCAGCTGCTACATCGGGTGCGGCGTCACCACCGGGGTCGGTGCGGTGACCAACACCGCGAAGGTTCAGCCGGGCGACAATGTCATCGTGTTCGGGCTTGGCGGCATCGGATTGAATGTGCTGCAGGGCGCGCGGATGGCGGGCGCAGGGATGATCGTCGGCGTCGATATCAACCCCGACCGCGAAGAATGGGGCAAGAAGTTCGGGATGACGCATTTCGTCAATCCGAAGGACGTGGACGGCGACATCGTCGCGCATCTGGTCGCGCTGACCGACGGCGGCGCCGAATACACCTTCGACTGCACCGGCAACACGACGGTGATGCGCCAGGCGCTGGAAGCGTGCCACCGCGGCTGGGGCACCAGCATCATCATCGGGGTCGCCGAAGCCGGCAAGGAAATCAGCACCCGGCCGTTCCAGCTGGTCACCGGGCGCAACTGGCGCGGCACCGCGTTCGGCGGCGCCAAGGGGCGCACCGATGTGCCCAAGATCGTCGATCTGTATATGGACGGGACGATCCAGATCGACCCGATGATCACCCATGTGCTGACATTGGACGAAATCAACAAGGGATTCGACCTGATGCACGCGGGCGAGAGCATCCGTAGCGTCGTCGTTTACTGATCAAGGGGGGGCGGGGATGTTCAGCCATGTAACGATCGGGGCGAATGACATCGCCGCGACCAAGATATTTTACGATGCGGCGCTGGCCACGCTGGGGGTGCCCGAGGGACAAATCGATGCCAAGGGCCGCCTGATCTATATGCACGCCGGCGGGCGCCTGCTCATCACCAACCCGGTGAACGGCGAGGCGGCGGCATCGGGCAACGGCCACACGCTGGGTCTGCTCGCGGCGTCGCCCGAAGCGGTCGATGCCTGGCACGCTGCCGGCCTTGCAGCGGGCGGTACGACGGCCGAGGATCCGCCGGGCATCCGTCAGGCGACCGAGGGCCGCGTGCTGTATCTGGCCTATCTGCGCGATCCGGCGGGGAACAAGCTGTGCGCGTTCCACAAGGTATCGGGCTGAGGTCGATGGCGGCCGATAATCTGCCCTTTATCCTGACGCTGACGTGCGACGACAGCGTTGGCATCGTCGCCGCGGTGACGGGGGTGCTCGCGGACTGCGACGGTTTCATTCTCGACAGCCAGCAATATGCCGATCTGGACAGCGGGCGGTTTTTCATGCGCGTCGCGTTTCGCGGGGCGGGACCGCGGTTCCCGGGCGCGCTTGCCGGGGTGCAGGCGGCCTTTGCGCCGATCATCGACCGTTTCGCGATGGATGCGCAGATCCGCGACAGCGCGCAGAAACCGCGCTTCGTCATCGCGGTGTCGCAGGGCAGCCATTGCCTGAACGATCTGCTCCACCGCTGGTCGACCGGCAATCTGGCGATCGACATCGTCGCGGTGGTGTCGAACCATGAACATCAGCGGCGCTTGAGCGAATGGCACGGCGTACCGTTTCATCATTTCCCCGTCAGCGACGCCAACCGCGCCGAACAGGAATCGCGGATCCTGGACCTGATGGCGCGCAGCGGCGCCGATTATCTGGTCCTGGCCCGCTATATGCAGGTGTTGTCACAGGATTTGTCGGCCCGGCTTGCGGGGCGATGCATCAATATCCACCACAGTTTCCTGCCCGGTTTCAAGGGCGCCAAACCCTATCACCGGGCGCAGGAGCGCGGGGTCAAGCTGATCGGTGCGACGGCGCATTTCGTCACCAGCGACCTCGACGAAGGGCCGATCATCGAACAGGCGGTCGAGCGCGTCGACCACCGCGATTCTGTCGAGGATCTGATCCGTATCGGCCGCGATGTCGAGGCGCAGGTGCTGGCCAAGGCGGTGCGCTGGGTCGCCGAACAGCGGGTGCTGATCGACGGACGCAAGACCGTAGTATTTCGCTGACAGGACGGGCACAGTTTCGGTATCGATTCGCAACGAAAAGAGGAGAGAGCGATGTATAGTCACAATATGGTCGGCACGAACGATGTGGCGAAAGCCAAGGCGTTTTATGACGCGACCTTTCAGGCGATCGGCGGCAAGCCGGGGGTCCAGGACGACAAGGGCCGCCTGATCTATATGCACAATGACGGCCTGTTCCTGGTGACGCCGCCGATCGACGGCGAACCGGCGACCGCGGGCAATGGCTGCACCATCGGCTTTGCAATGGCCGACGAGGCGCAGGCCAAGGCGTGGCATGACGCCGGGGTTGCCGCGGGCGGCACCAGCATCGAAGATCCGCCGGGGGTTCGCGAAGGCGGTTTCGGCAAGCTGTATCTCGCCTATCTGCGCGATCCCGACGGCAACAAGCTGTGCGCGCTGAAGCGCCTGTAAACGGTCGATAGGATATATGCGCGGCGAAGCGGGATTGATGGCGGACCTGGGTGCGCTATCGATCCCCTTCGCCGCGCATGAGCATGACGCGGTGTTCACCGTCGCCGAAAGCGACGCGGTGCATGCCGCGATGCCGGGGGCGCATACCAAGAATCTGTTCCTGAAGGACAAGCGCGGCGCGTTCTGGTTGGTCACCGTGCCGTCCGATGCGCGCGTCGATCTGAAGGCGCTGCCCAGCGCGATCGGGTGCAAGCATGTCAGTTTCGGCAAAGCTGCGGACATGGAACGGCTGATCGGCATCACACCGGGTTCGGTGACCCCGCTGGCGATGATCAACGCGGCGCCAGGCAGTATCAAAGTGGTGCTCGACGCGGCGCTGGCCGACGCCGATCCGGTCAACGTCCATCCGCTCCGCAATACCGCGACGCTGGGACTGGCGGGCGCCGCGATCCTCACCCTGCTGCGCCATTGGGGGCACGCGCCAGTCGTCGCGGCGATTCCGGTGCAGGCTTAGCGCGCCGCCATCGCCATCCACATCGCGCCGATCAGCGCGAACGATCGGGTGTCGCCGGTCAGCCCGCTGTTCATCTTGTTCATGACGTAGCTGTAGGTGGCGCGGGCATCCATATCGATGATGATCACCGATCCGCCATAGCCGCCCCAAAAGATCGTGTTCGGATTGGGCAGCGGCACCAGTTCGTTGGGCAAGCCGAAACCCATGCCGAACCGCACCGGGA
The DNA here is from genome assembly GCA_965283845.1 of Sphingomonadaceae bacterium. GTDB lineage: Bacteria > Pseudomonadota > Alphaproteobacteria > Sphingomonadales > Sphingomonadaceae > Sphingopyxis. The sequence continues at coordinate 362,744 of CBDIQD010000001.1, read as the reverse complement.
TGCCCAGAATCAGGTCGGTGCCGGCGCTCTGCAATTCGAGCGCCTTGCGGCAACCCGTTTCGGACAACAGGCGCTTGCCCTTGGCGACCCCGCCATTGGCGAGCAGCGCGTGGATTTCGGCGACGCTGCGCGCGTTGCCGGTGCCGCCCGCCGCCGGAATTTCGGCGCCGCGCCAAGCGCGCGTCCGGGTTGCCGAGACGTCGATGCCCGGGTTGGTAAAGGTCTTGCGCTGGATGTCGCTGCTGAAATCGTGCGGCGTTTCGGGCGGCGGGATCAGGTCGGCGACACGGTTGTCCTCCGACGCGGGCATGCCGAGGAAGCGGATGCCGAGCGGCTCGGCGATCTCCTCGCGAAACACGGTGCCGAGCGATTTGCCGGCGATCCGGCGGACAACCTCGCCGACCAGATACCCCTGGGTGATCGCATGATAGCCCGGCGCGCTGCCGGGTTGCCACCAAGGCGCCTGCGCCGCGAGCAGCGCGGTCACTTTTTCCCAGTCGTAGAAATCTTCGGTCGCCATCGGCGCCTCCCAGCCCGACAGGCCGGCGTTGTGGCTCATCAACTGCGCGACGGTGACCGCCTCCTTGCCGTTCGCGCCGAATTCGGGCCAATAATGCGCCACCGGCGCCGCGAAATCGAGCTCGCCGCGGTCGGCAATCAGCAGCGCGGTCAGCGCGGTCATCGTCTTGGTGGTCGAATAGACGTTGATAATCGTGTCGGCCTGCCACGGCCGCGTCTTGGCTTCGTCGGCATGGCCGCCCCACAGATCGACCACCGTCTCGCCGTCGATCGTCGCGCAAAAGGACAGCCCGACGTCGGTTCCGGCGGCGAGGCTTGCCGCCATACCGAGGCGAACGGCGGCGAAGCGGTCCTGGCAGGTCCCGTGGATAGTGTTGTCGAACATGCGGCGCCTCTCCCTTTTGATTTTGGGCCAGCATGGCCTAGGCTGGCGAAAAGACAAGCAGGACGAACCATGACCCCCGAAACGCCCCCTACTGAAACCCTATCCACCGTTCGCAGCCACGGCGGCATCCAAGGCGTGTACAAGCACAAGAGCACGACCATCGGCACCGAAATGACCTTCGCCGTCTTCGTTCCCTATCACGAACCCGGCGCAAAGCTGCCGGTGCTGTGGTATCTGTCGGGGCTGACCTGCACCCACGCCAATGTGATGGAAAAGGGCGAATATCGCGCCGCCTGCGCCGAGCATGGCGTGATCTTCGTCGCGCCCGACACCAGCCCGCGCGGCGAGGGCGTGCCCGACGATCCCGATGCCGCGTGGGATTTCGGGCTTGGCGCCGGCTTTTACGTCGATGCGACCGAGGAGCCCTGGGCGCAGCATTACCGGATGCGATCTTATATCGAGGACGAGCTGCCGTCGCTGATCCTGCGCGAATTCGCCGCGGCCGACATGACGCGGCAGGGGATTATCGGCCACTCGATGGGCGGGCATGGCGCGCTGACCGTTGCGCTGCGCACCCCCGACCGCTTCAAGTCGGTGTCGGCCTTCTCGCCGATCGTCGCGCCGCTGCAATGCCCGTGGGGCGAAAAGGCGCTCGGCAATTATCTTGGCGACAATCGCGAGGCGTGGACGGAGTACGATGCCTGCGCGTTGATCGCGGGCGGGGCGCGGGTGGCCGATTTGCTCGTCGATCAGGGCGAGGCGGATAATTTCCTGGCCGAGCAGTTGAAGACGCATCTCCTGGTCGAGGCGTGCGAACTGGCGGGGCAAAAGGCCGAAATCCGGATGCAGCCGGGGTGACGATCACAGCTATTATTTCATCTCGACCTTCTTAGCTGAGCATGTGGCCTGGCATGCCGAGCGGTTGAAGGCGTAATCACTCCCCTCCCTGAAAGGGAGGGGAGTCAGGGAATCAACAGCGTCGAACCCATCGTCCGCCCCGCCTGCAAATCCGCATGCGCTCTTGCCGCATCTTGCAACCCGTACCGCTGGCCAACCGTAATTTTCACCGCGCCGCTCTCGATCATCTCGAACACCCGCGCGGCGCCCGCGGCCCGCTCGCCGGCGTGGAGATAATAGTCGAACAGGGTCGGGCGGGTCACAAACTGCGACCCATGTTGCGCCAGCACGCCCAGGTTGACCCCGGTCACCGGCCCGCCGGCATTGCCATAGCTGACGATCAGCCCGCGCCGCGCCGTGGCTTTCAAGGACACCTCCCACGTCGCCATGCCGATACCATCGAACGTGGCGGGCACGCCCTGGCCAGCGGTCAACTCGCGGACATGCGCGGCGATGTCGTCGGTCTTGTACAGCAGCACATGGTCGGCGCCCGCTTCGCGCGCGGCGTGCGCCTTGGCGTCGGTGCTGACGGTGCCGATGACCGTCGCGCCGATCGCCTTCAGCCACTGGACCAGGATCAGCCCGACCCCGCCCGCGGCGGCATGGACCAGCACCGTTTGGCCGGGCTGCACCTTGGCGCAGCGTTCGACGAGCATTTCGACCGTGCAGGCCTTCAGCAGCGCGGCGGCGGCGGTGTCGTCGTCGATATCGGCGGGGAGTTTGAACAGCGATGCTGCACTGAGCAGCCGCGCGCTGGCATAAGCATTGCGTTCGGGGCCGAAGGTCGCGGCGCGATCGCCCGGCTGGAAGCCGGTGACGCCTTCGCCGACCGCGATCACCTCACCAGCGGACTCGACACCGAGGCCGCTGGGTAGCGGGATCGGATAGGTGCCGTCGCGATGATAGGTGTCGAGATAGTTGAGTCCGACCGCGGTCTGGCGCAGCAGCACCTGGCCGGGACCGGGTTCGCCCAGCGTCACCTCGCGCCAGTCGATGACCTCGGGTCCGCCCTGGCTTTCGATAAAGGCTTCGATCGCTTGCATGCGCCTGTCTCCTGCTGTCCGGTCCATCTGGTGGGCCGGACAGAAGAGCGCAAGGGCAAGTCGTCCATCGACATCGTCATTGCGAGGAGCCGAAGGCAACGCGGCAATCCAGGGTGGCGCAGGGCCGCTCTGGATTGCTTCGCTCCGCTCGCAATGACGACGGATTAAATGATAGCCGTCAGCTTACTTGCTCGGGCGGCGCGGGCTGCGCTGGCCGAAGGGCTTGGGCTTGTAACGATCGTTGCCGCCCGGGCCGCCGGGACTGCGCGGTCCGCGCGGACCCGAACGATCGCCGAAGCCGCGATCGCCGCCGGGCGCGCGGCCGAGCGTGCTGCGCGGCGGCCGGTCGCCCGAGCCCTTGTCGCGGCGCGGCGGATAGGTCGGGCCGTCGGGTGCGGGGGTGATCGCAACGCCGCTGTCGTCCTCACCATCGGCATTGGCGCTGCGCAGCACCGCTTCGGCAAAGCGATCGGCGATCGCGCGCGGGATGTTGAACATCGTTTCCTTGGGACCGATGCGGATCGCGCCGATCTCGTTCTTGCTCACATGACCGCGGCGGCACAGCAGGGGCAGGATCCAGCGCGGATCGGCATTCTGATGGCGGCCGATGTTCAGGCGGAACCAGACGCTGTCCTCGAACCCTTCGCGCGCATCGCCGCCAGCGCCGCGCCCGCCACGATCGTCATGCTGGCGCTCGAAGCGTTCACCGCGCTCGCCGCGTTCGGGGCGGCCGGTGTCGCGACCGCGGGCGCTGTTATCGATCAGATCCTCGGGCGGCGGCATCAGCGCACGGTGCATCTGAACCAGCGAGGCGGCGATATCCTCGGGGGTGCGCTCGGCCATCAGGCGCTGCGCGAGTTCGATATCTTCGGCTTCATGCTCGACGACGGTGAGCAATTTCTCCATCAGCCGTTCCTGATCGCGCTTGCGCACGTCGGCGGCGGTGGGGGCGTCCATCCATTCGGCTTCGATCCGTGCGCCGCGCAGCATGCCGTCGACGCGGCGGCGGCGCGGATAGGGGACGATGATGACCGCGGTGCCCTTTCGCCCGCGCGGCCGGTGCGGCCAGACCGGTGCTGGAGCGCTTCGGCATCGCGGGGGATTTCGACGTGGATCACCAGGCCCAGCGTCGGGCAGGTCCAGACCGCGCGCGGCGACGTCGGTCGCGACGCAAACCTTGGCGCGGCGATCGCGCAGCGCTTGCAGCGCGGCGTTGCGCTCGTTCTGGCTATGCTCGCCCGACAAAGCGACCGCGGCGAAACCGCGTTCGACCAGGCTGGCGTGCAGACGACGCACATTGTCGCGCGTGGCGCAGAACAGCATCGCGGTTTCGGCATCGTGGAGACGGAGCAGGTTGACCACCGCACCTTCGATGTCGGCAGGGCGAGACGGTGACGACCTGATAGGCGATGTCGCCATGGCCGCTGCTCGTCGCCGACGGTCGAAATGCGCAGCGCGTCGTGCTGATAGCGCTTGGCCAGCTGGACGATCTGGCCCGGGATCGTTGCCGAGAACAGCAAGGTGCGGCGCGTCGCCGGGGTGCCGTCGAGGATTTCCTCGAGATCGTCGCGAAAGCCCATGTCGAGCATTTCGTCGGCTTCGTCGAGCACCGCGACGCGCAGCGCGGTGAGGTCAAGTGCGCCGCGTTCGAGGTGATCGCGCAGGCGCCCCGGGGTGCCGACGACGATCTGCACGCCCTGACCGAGCGCGCGGCGTTCCTTGCTGGCGTCCATGCCGCCGACGCAGGTCGCGATGCGCGCCCCGGCCTTGGCGTAGAGCCAGCTCAGTTCGCGGCTGACCTGCAGCGCGAGTTCGCGGGTCGGGGCGATGATCAGCGCGAGCGGCGAGGTCGCGAAAGGCATACGGCCGTCTTCGAGCAGCTCGTCGCCCATCGCCAGGCCGAACGCGACGGTCTTGCCCGATCCGGTCTGGGCGGAGACGAGCAGGTCGCGGCCCTTCGCATTGTCTTCGCTGACCTGCGTCTGGACGGGGGTGAGCGCTTCATAGCCGCGCGCGGTCAGGGCGTCCGAAAGGACGGGGGAAAGATTCTCGAAATTCATTTTTATCTCAATAATATAGGCGGTCACCGGTGCGGTGACGGGGCCGACAGAAGGGGCTCAATGGGCTTAAATCACCTGTCCGGCAGCGTGTCCGCTTGCCCAGGCCCATTGAAAATTATAGCCGCCTAACCACCCTGTGACATCTACGGCCTCGCCGACCGCATAGAGGTTTGGGACGGTTTTGGCCATCATTGTTTGCGATGACAGCCCAGTGGTGGCGATTCCGCCGATTGTGACCTCGGCTTTGGCGTAGCCTTCGGTGCCGTCTGGAACGTGGAAATCCGCGCTCGACCATGTCGAGATCCTCGGCCTGCGAGCGGTCGGTCTGCGCGGCGAGCTTCTGCCGCGCGTCAGGCGCTCGGCGAGCGTCGGTCGATGCGGTTCAGCGTGCTGCGCACCGCGCGCGGCGCGCAATGTGGCGCGCGGGCGGGCGCGTTTGGCGTCGAGGAGCCAGCCTTGCGGGGCATCGGGCAGCAGGTCGATCGTCACAGGTTCGCCGTGGCGCCAATAGCTGCTGATTTGCAGGATCGCGGGACCCGACAGGCCACGATGGGTGAACAGCGCCGCCTCACGAAACGCCGCCTTGCCAGCACGCGCCTCGACCGGGGCGGCGATTCCCGACAGCTCGCGAAACAGCACATCGTCGCCGCCGAGCGTCAGCGGGACGAGCGCGGGGCGCGGCTCGACGACCTTCAGCCCGAACTGGCGCGCGAGGTCATAGGCAAAGCCGGTCGCGCCCATCTGGGGGATCGACGGGCCGCCGGTGGCGATGACGAGGGCGGGGGCGGTGAAAGACTGGTCGCCGAAGCGGACGATAAGTTTGCCGTCGGCGTGGGTCACCGTGCCGACCGGCTGGCCAGTGCGTATATCGACGCCGCCCTTGGCTGTTTCGTCCAGCAGCATCGCGACGATCTGTTTCGCCGATCCGTCGCAGAACAGCTGGCCCAACGTCTTTTCATGATGCGCGATGCCATAGCGATCGACGAGCGCGATGAAGTCGGCGGGCGTGTAGCGCGCCAGCGCCGATTTGGCGAAATGCGGGTTCGCCGAGATGAAGCGGTCGGGCGCGCTATTCACATTGGTGAAGTTGCAGCGCCCGCCGCCCGAGATCAGGATCTTCTTGCCCACTTGGTCGGCGTGGTCGAGCAACAGGACCCGCCGGCCGCGCTGCCCCGCGACCGCGGCGCACATCAGCCCGGCCGCGCCGGCACCCAGCACGATGGCGTCTATATCATTGGTGGTCATGATGGCTCAGTGCAGCTTTGCGATCCCGATGCCGTCGAGCTTGGCGCGATCCTTGATCGATTCCTCGCTGCGGGTCAGCGCCTTGGCGATCGCCTTGAGCGCCATGCCCTTCCTGGCGAGCGTCTTCAGCTTGTCGAGTTCCTCGCCCGTCCAGGGCTGGCGGTGACGTTCGAAGCGCTCGGCCATTTTGGGCTGCTCCTGCGCGATGCAACGGTGGGGCGAAGGCGCGGCCAAGGGCGCGCGCAGTATTCGACGCTTGTCGCATCCAGCCGCGGCGCCCATCAGCGCGCGGGCGAGCGGGGCGGAAAAGGCGACGCAGCCCAGCGCCGGGTCGGCCTCGTCACCGCCGACGATGGTGATGAGGCGCTCGGCTTTGTTCAAACAATAGCGCACGCGGCTGCCGATCCCGGCGCTGACGCGCGGACCGCCGCAACGAGCTCGGTGAAGCTTGCGCGCAAGTACCGCAGGCGGCGCTGCAATTTGTTGCGCGCGTCGGCGTCGGTGGTCGCAGCAATCTCGACCTCGAGCCGCGCGACCTCTTCGCCGAGCAGCCGCAGTCCGCGCGGGGTCACCAGATTCGGGCCGACCGCGATGGGCAGCTCGAACTCGGGTTCCTTATGCTCGTCGTCGCCTTCGCGGCGGAACGCTACGCTCATGTCTCTCGCTCTCGGATCGGGGAAGCGCGCGCTTGCACCGCGAAGGTGGCGACAAGATGGCAGGCGCGCTGGACAGCGTCGCCGTTCGTGTGTTATGCGGGCAATACACAAAGGAGATTTGCGATGCGTAACTGGACGAAGGCGTTTTTGCCGTTGGCTTTGGCGATGACGGTCACCGCCTGCAACGGCGCCGATCACAAGGACGGCGGCACGCCGGGCAAAAGCGAAGCAGCGCAATCGGCCGACGCCGGGCCAGTCACCACCCAAAGCTATGCGCTGACCGGCTTTACCGGGGTCGAGGTCGCGGGTCCTGACGATGTCACCATTCGCCAGGGCGCGACGTTCGCGATCACCGCAAAGGGGCCAAAGGCGGTTCTCGACCGGCTCGAGATCAAGCTCGACGGGACGCGGCTGTCGATCGGGCGCAAGCGCGAAGGCTTCAGCTTTTCCCGCCATGACGACGACGATGTCGAGATTGCGATTACGATGCCCAGGCTGGACGTCGTTCGGTTGACCGGGTCGGGATCGATCGATGCCGACAGTGTCGAAGGCGATGCGGTCGAGGTGGTCGTCACCGGATCTGGCGACCTGAAAATCGCGAAACTGACCGGCAAGAGCGCAGAGGTTGCGGTGTCGGGATCGGGCGACATCGAGATCGGCGGCGGCACCATCGGACCGGGCGACTATAGCGTCACCGGATCGGGCGACATCGACGCCGACGGGCTGGTCGCCCAGACGCTCGACGTGTCGATCACCGGATCGGGCAATGTCGACGGGCGCGCGACCGGCAAGGTCGATGTCAACATCCTGGGATCGGGCGATGTGAAGATCGGCGGCGGGGCGACCTGCACGACGCGGCAGATGGGATCGGGCACCGCCACCTGCAATTGATGCGGCGCTGGTGCCGCCCGCCCGCGCGGGCTAAGGCGGCACCGGATGACCCTTGCCATAAGATGCGCCGTCGTCGCGACCGCCGCCCTGTTCGCCATCTCGTCCGCGTCGGCGGCGGAGAAGCGATTTGGCCTCACCAGCTTCGAGGCGATCGAGGTCAGCGCCGATTATGCGATCGAGATCACCACGCGCGCACCGGTTGGTGCGGTGGCGACGGGGCCGTCGGATGCACTCGACCGGCTGAGTCTGGAGGCGCGCGACGGCCGGCTGGTGATCGGCGAGCGCCAATTTGCCGGCGATGAAAACCGCCGCGCCCCGCGCGGTGCGGTGACGATCCGGATTAATGTCGCCAACCTGCGGTCGGCAACCATGGGCGGCGCGGGATCGCTGAAAATCGACCGGCTGAAAGGCACCCGGGTGGTCATCGGCCTGCGCGGACCCGGCACGTTGACCGTCGGCAGGATCGAAACCGACCGGCTGTCGGTAGCAATGATCGGCAACGGCACGATGGCGCAGGCCGGCGTTCGGGTAGGCGCAGATCAGCGTGTCGGGCGCCGCGATGTTCGATGCCGGGGCGCTGGCCGTCGGCGAACTGACCTTCGACGGCGAGGGCGCCGGGGAATATGTGTTGAACGCCGTCAAAAGCGCTACGGTCACCACGCGCGGGGTCGGCAAGACGGTAGTGCTCGGTAAGCCTGTGTGCACGGTGCGCAATATCGGCAGCGGATCGGTGCAATGCGGGAACGCGAAGAAATGACGTCGAGCGGCACAATCTAACTCCCGCTCGCATCGAGCGAAGTCGAGATGCCCATCGGCCAAGCGCGCCGACGATGGGTGTCTCGACTTCGCTCGATGCGAACGGACCTTGGAGATGCGAGCGGGCTAGTGCCCCGCCGTTCCCAACCCGTCGATCTTTTTCGACTGCCGCACGATCAACCCCGGGAACCAGCGCGCCAGGCGCGACAGGCGTTTGGCCATCTTGCCGACCGTGGTGTGGACCTTGTCGCCGTGCACCGCCGCCCATGCCGCCTCGGCGACGCGTTCGACCGGCACGATTTCGAACCCGCTTTGCGCCAGACGATCGCGCGCGGGGGCGTTGCTGTCGGCGCTGACCTGGTCGAGCAGCGGGGTGTCGATGAACCCCGGCATCAGCGAGCGGACCTTGATGTCGTGCTTGGCGAACTCGATCTCCAGCGCCTCGGTCAGCCCGCGCACCGCAAACTTGGTCGCCGAATAGATGGCCAGCCCCGCAACGCCGTAAAAGCCCGATGCCGATCCGGTGTTGAGGATCGCCGATCCCGGCGTCGCGCGGAGCAGCGGCAGCGCGGCATAGATGCCATTAACCACCCCGCCGAAATTGATTGCGATCAGCCGGTCGGCCTCGGCCGGCGGCATGTCGGCGAACTGGCCACCAGTGCCGATCCCGGCGTTGTTGAACAGGACGTCGAGCCGGCCGCCGTTCGCCTGCGCAAAGGCGTCGAGCGCGGCCGCCCACTGGTCGCGGTCGCGCACGTCCATCACATGACGCGACGATGCGCCGTCCGGCAGCAGCGCGGCGGTTTCATCGATCCCGGCGGGGTTGACGTCGGCGATGCCGACGAACCAGCCCTGGCCGGCAAAATGGCGCGCGACCGCACGGCCGATGCCCGATCCGCCGCCGGTGATGAAAATCGCCTTCCGTGCCATCCTGCTCTCCTTACATTCTTGTCAGTGGGACAAGATAAGAAGTGGGCGGGTCCGTCAAGCGGCAATGACGGCTTGGCAAGATCGCGCCCGGCTGGCTAAGAGGGCGGCGATGACCCGCGGACTCCGCCTGATCCTCCTGTCCCTGATGCTGTTGTGCACTGGCCTGACCGCCCCGGCGCGCGCCGAGGTGGTGGTGAGTTTCTACAGCCATGACTTTGGCGATCGCTTTCCGCATGCCTTCATTGTGTTGAAGGGACAGGTCGATGCGACCGGCGAGCAGGTCGATACCAATTATGGCTTCACCGCGAAGTCGGTGAGCCCGGCGATCCTGCTCGGATCGGTGAAGGGCGAAGTGCAGACGTCGAAACCAGACTATGTTGAAAAGAGCGATCGCCAGTTCGACGTGACGATCGACGATGCGACCTATGCGCGGCTGATCGCAAAGGTCGCCGAATGGCGGACACGCGAGCAGCCGAGTTACAGCCTGAACAAACGAAACTGCGTCCATTTCGTGATGGAGCTCGCCGAAGTCGTCGGATTGAAGGTCGATCGCAAAAGCAAATTGTTCAAGAAACCGAAGAGTTTCCTTATAGAAGTCAGAGGGCTGAATCCGCAGCTGGGATAGGGGGCAGGGATGATTGTCAGCGGGGCCATATTCTTTCTTTTCGTAGCCAATCTGTCACAGGCGGGGAGCCCGGCGAACAATCCGGGCACTTGGGTCACGAATTCGGACTATCCTATTCGCGCGATGATGGAAGAAATGGAGGGCACGACCGGCTTTCGCCTGAGCTATGATGCGGACGGACAGCCCAAAACATGCGACATCACATCGCCCAGCGGACACGCCGAACTCGACGAGGCGACGTGCCGGCTCGCGATGGAGCGCGCGCGCTTCAACCCCGGCCGCAATCAGGTCGGCAAGCCAGTCGGAGGCACGTACAGCAATCGCGTGCGGTGGAAGATACCCGAAGGGACGAACGCGCCCGAACCGATAATGGCGTTCATGCCGGATGCCTTCCTCGACAATTGGCCGCGCGGCGCGCTCCCCAGTCCCGAAATGCAACTGCTCGATCCGGCTGCCCATTATCCGCCAACCGCGCGCAGCGCCCGGGCGGAAGGGACGGTCCAGATGCGCCTCAATATCGATCCACTCGGCAAGGTCGCGGATTGCGCCGTCGTCGCAGGCAGCGGATCGGGCGAGCTGGACAAGGCCGCGTGCGACCTCATGCGCAGCGAGGGCAAATTCCTGCCGGCGCTCGACGGCGCGGGAAAGCCGACCGCGGCGACCTTTGCGGCGCGTTTTGCTTGGACCCTGCCGCACCCCGATGTGTCGGGTACCGGGACTGCCGCGGCACCGAGGCCGTTTCCGTTGGGTGAACCTGGCAGCGCGACGATGTCGATCGTGATCAACGCCGACGGCAGCACCAGCGACTGCCAGTTCAGCGGGACCGGAAAGCTGGCGTCGCCTTCGCCGGGGGTTACGCCTTGCGATATATTCGCCGGTCCGAACCGATACACGCCTTTTCGCGATGAACGCGGCAGGCCCGAGGCGCGCCGCATCGTCTTTCGTACGGACCTCGCGGTCGAGGATGTTGCGCAGAAGCCCGTCCCACCAACGCCCTAACGCGAATCTCTGGACGCAAACCCGCTTTCACCCTATATTCAGGGAACGGGGCGCAATATTTGTCGTTCCGGACGTGTATAGGGGCGATTCTTGCGGTTGTTGCTGACCCTTTTGGCATTGTTGACCGGTTTGGCGACCGCCGACCGGGCCGCTGCCGCGCCCGCCACCCCGGTGGCGATGGGGGCGCTTGTCCTGCTTGCCGAAACGGCGGGGCAGGCTGAAGTCAGCGATAGCGAGCGCCGCCCGACGACGACCGCGCCAACCCGGCGCACTACCATCGGCACCGGTCGCAAACCGCGCAAAGCTGCGCCGCCGCATCTTCCCGGCCTGCTCACCGGCAGCGACCGCGCGCTCGAATAGAGCCGCGCCTTAGCGTCTTTTACAGGCGCTGCCCCGTCGACCGGGGCTTTTTTCATATTCACGCGGCCGCCGCGCCGCCGCTTCATTCTCATCCCAAGGAATCCCTATGTTTTCTGGCCTTGCCAAGAGCCTGTTCGGCTCGTCCAACGACCGTTATGTCGCCTCGATCCGCAAGATAGTCGACAAGATCAACGCTTTCGAACCCACGATGCAGGCGTATGACGATGCGGCGCTGCAAGCGCAGACGCCGAAATTCCGCGAACGTCTGGCGGCCGGCGAAACGCTCGACGACATCCTGCCCGAAGCCTTTGCGACGGTCCGCGAAGCCGCGATCCGCACGTTGGGGATGCGTCATTTCGACGTCCAGATGATCGGCGGCATCGTCATGCACCGCGGCGAAATCGCCGAAATGGGCACCGGCGAGGGCAAGACGCTCGTCGCGACGCTCGCCGCCTATCTGAACGCGCTGGAGGGCAAGGGCGTCCATGTCGTCACTGTCAACGATTACCTCGCCAAGCGTGACGCCGACTGGATGGGCAAGGTCTATGCGCAACTTGGCCTGACCACCGGGGTGGTCTACCCCTATCAGGGCGACGCCGAAAAGCGCGCCGCCTACCGCGCCGACATCACCTATGCGACGAACAACGAGCTGGGGTTCGATTATCTGCGCGACAATATGAAGTTCGACCGCCAGCAGATGGTCCACCGCGCGTTCAATTTCGGCATCGTCGACGAGGTCGATTCGATCCTGATCGACGAAGCGCGCACCCCGTTGATCATCTCGGGCCCCACCGACGACAAATCGGAGTTGTATATTCGCGTCAACGAAGTCGTCCTTCACCTGGTCGAGGATGATTATGAAAAAGACGAAAAGTCGAAGTCGATCAACCTGACCGAAGACGGCACCGAGCATGTCGAACGCCTGCTCGAGGAGGCCGGGCTCCTCCAGGGCAGCAACCTCTACGACATCGAAAACACCCAGGTCGTCCATCACGTCAATCAGGCGCTGAAGGCGATCCAAATGTTTCGCATCGACACCGACTATATCGTCAAGGACAACAAGGTCGTCATCATCGACGAATTCACCGGGCGCATGATGGACGGACGCCGCTGGTCCGACGGCCTGCATCAGGCGGTCGAGGCGAAGGAGGGCGTCCAGATCGAGCCCGAGAACCAGACCCTCGCGTCGATCACGTTCCAGAATTATTTCCGCATGTATCCCAAGCTTTCGGGCATGACCGGCACCGCGGCGACCGAAGCGGCCGAATTCTTCGACATCTACAAGATGAATGTGGTCAACATCCCGACCAATCGCCCGATCGCGCGCATCGATGACGAGGATGAATTCTACAAGAATATCGCCGACAAATTCGGGGCGATCGCCAAGACGATCCGCGAAGCGAACGAGCGCGGCCAGCCGGTGCTGGTCGGCACGGTGTCGATCGAAAAGTCCGAATTGCTGTCGTCCTACCTGGAAAAGGAAGGTGTGGCGCACAGCGTGCTCAACGCGCGCTTCCACGAAAGCGAAGCGCATATCGTCGCGCAGGCCGGCCGCACCGGCGCGGTGACCATCGCCACCAACATGGCGGGCCGCGGCACCGACATCAAATTGGGCGGCAACGAAGAGTTCCGCATCGACGACGAGTTGAAGGATGTTCCCGAGGGTGCCGAGCGCGAAGCCGGCATTGCGCGGATCACCGCCGAAGTCGCCGCCGAACGCGAGGCGGTGAAGGCATCGGGCGGGCTGTTCGTGCTCGCCACCGAACGCCATGAAAGCCGCCGCATCGACAACCAGCTGCGCGGCCGTTCGGGGCGTCAGGGCGATCCCGGCCTGTCGAAGTTCTACCTCTGCCTCGACGACGATCTGCTGCGCATCTTTGGCCCCGACACGCTGTTTTCCAAGATGATGAACAAGAATCTGGAGGATGGCGAGGCGATCGGGTCGAAATGGTTGTCGAAGGCGATCGAAACCGCGCAGAAAAAGGTCGAGGCGCGCAACTATGATATCCGCAAACAGTTGGTTGAATATGACAACGTCATGAATGACCAACGCAAGGTGATCTATGACCAGCGCAGCGACATCATGGATGCCGAGGCCGTCGACGACATCATCGAGGATATGCGCAACGATACCGTCAATATGCTTGTCGGCGACGCGTGCCCGCCAGGCAGCTATCCCGAACAGTGGAACATCGAACAGATGAAGGAGCGGGTGGAGAACATCCTCGACCTGTCGCCGCCGATCGACGCCTGGTTGGAGGAAGACGCGGTCGACGCCGAGATGTTCGAGGAACGCATCCAGGCGCAGGCCGATGCGGTCGCGGCCGAAAAGGCAGGGCAGGTCGATGCCGAAACATGGAAGGGCATCGAAAAGTCGGTGCTGCTCCAGACGCTCGACCATCATTGGAAAGAGCATCTGGCGACGCTCGACGCGCTGCGTCAGGTCGTGTTCCTGCGCGCCTATGCGCAGAAACAGCCGATCAACGAATATAAGCAGGAAGCCTTTGCGCTGTTCGAACGCATGCTATCGACCATCCGTGAGGATGTGACGCGCACCGTCGCGCGGATCGACCTGCGGTTCGAAGAGCCCGAAGAGCTAGCGCTGCCCGACCTGCCCGACTTTCTGACCACGCACATCGACCCGTTCACCGGAGACGACAACAGCGCCGATATCGATGCGGGCGATCTGGGCGTCATCGCGAAGACTCTGCCGCCGATGCAGTCGCCGTTGCCCGACCTGCCCGAAGGCGAGAATCCCTATGCGGCGCTCGACATCAGCCGCAACGCGCCGTGTCCCTGCGGTTCGGGCCGCAAGCACAAGCACTGTCACGGCACGATTTAATCAATAGCCTGTCGGCCCCCGCCTTCGCGGGGGCGACGGCTTTGATGTTGCCTGCGGGCGTGCCAACCCCTTGATGTTACCGTATCAAATCGGGCTCACGAGCCGGCTTGCCATCGCACGCGGGCGCGATTAGCATCCTGGCCATAAGCTTGATGGCCACGTAGCCGGCAGGTGACGCAGCAGCTGGAACAAAACGCGCCGCGCCGCGCTTTGGCGTGTGGCAAACAAAGGCATGTTGCGTGGAAGGTCAGGCGATTTCCTTTTTCGATGAGATGAACAGCCAAGAGGGCGAAACCCGGTCGTCCTATCGCGAATATTGCGGGTGGTTCGAAGCCGAGGATGTCGCACGCATCCAGCACAAGACGGTGCAGGCCGAAGCGCTGTTCCGCACCACCGGGATCACCTTCAACGTCTATGGCGCCGCCGATGGCGACGAACGGCTGATCCCGTTCGATGTCGTGCCGCGGATCATCTCGGCCAGCGAATGGCGCCGCCTGTCGCGCGGCATCGAACAACGGGTGCGCGCGCTCAACGCCTTTCTTTACGACATCTATCACCGGCAGGAGATTTTGCGCGCCGGTCGGGTGCCAGCCGCACTGATCGCGGGCAACGAGGCGTTCCTGCCGATGATGATGGGGCTCGATCCGCCGGGCGGTATCTATACGCATGTCAGCGGCACCGACATCGTGCGCACCGGCGCTAACGAATTTTACGTGCTCGAAGATAACGCCCGCACCCCGTCGGGGGTGTCGTACATGCTCGAAAACCGCGAAACCATGCTTCAGATGTTTCCCGAGCTGTTCGCGAAGGTCGCGGTGCGCGAGGTCAGCGATTATCCGATCAACCTGCTCAAATCGCTGGCCGCCTGTGCGCCGCCGGCGTGCGGCGGCACGCCGACGGTCGCGGTGCTGACCCCCGGCATCCACAACAGCGCCTATTTCGAGCATAGCTATCTGGCCGATCATATGGGCGCCGAACTGGTCGAGGGGCATGATTTGCGCGTCGTCGATGGCCGCGTCGCGATGCGCACGACCCAGGGTTATAAGGCGATCGACGTCCTCTATCGCCGTGTCGACGACGATTTCCTCGATCCGCTGAATTTCCGGCCCGACTCGATGCTCGGGGTGCCGGGGATCTGGGACGTCTATCGCGCCGGCGGCATCACCATCGCCAACGCGCCGGGCACCGGCATCGCCGACGACAAGGCGCTGTACAGCTATATGCCCGACATCATCGAATTTTACACCGGCGAAAAGGCGCTGTTGCCCAATGTCCCGACGTGGCGGTGCTCGGACCCAGAACATCTGCGCGAAGTGCTCGACCGCCTGCCCGAATTGGTGGTGAAGGAAGTCCATGGGTCGGGTGGATACGGGATGCTGGTCGGCCCCGCCGCCAGCAAGAAGGAACTGGCGGCGTTTCGCGCCAAGCTGGAGGCGAACCCGAGCAATTACATCGCGCAGCCGACGCTGTCGCTGTCGACCGTGCCGATCTTTACCAAAAAGGGGCTGGCGCCGCGTCACGTCGACTTGCGCCCGTTTGTGCTGATGTCGCCGCAGGGGATCACGATCACCCCGGGCGGGCTGACCCGCGTCGCGATGACCAAGGGATCGCTGGTGGTGAATTCGAGCCAGGGCGGCGGCACCAAAGACACTTGGGTGTTGGAAGACTGATGCTAGGCAAGACCGCAGGCAGCCTCTTCTGGATGGCGCGCTATCTCGAGCGTAGCGAAAATAATGCGCGCCTGATCGATGCGGGCTTCCGCATCGCGCTCACCCGGTCGGAAGCGGCCGAGGACGAATGGGGGTCGGTGCTGACCACCGCGGGCGTCAACCCGGCATTCAAGGCGGCGCACGGCGATTACAGCTCGGCGCGGGTGATCGACTTCTTGCTTCGCGATCCCGCCAACCCGTCGAGCATCCTGTCGGTGATCAAGCTGGCGCGCGACAATGCCCGCACCGCGCGGACCGCGCTGACCCGCGAGACGTGGGAGGCGGTCAATACCAGCTGGATGACGCTCGTCGCCTTGCTGAAGCGGCCGGTGCGCGAGGATGATCTGCCCGACGTGCTGACGACGATCCGTCAGCAGAGCGCGCATGTCCGCGGGGCGATTGGACGGCACGATGCTGCGCAACGACGGCTATCATTTTGCGCTGCTCGGCACGTTTCTGGAGCGCGCCGACAACACCGCGCGCATCCTCGACGTCAAATATTATCTGCTGCTGCCGTCGGTCGCGCACATCGGCACCTCGATCGACAATGTGCAATGGGAAACCATCCTGCGGTCGGTGTCGGCGCACCGCGCCTATCGCTGGCTGTACGGGGCCGAGATCAGCGCGCTGAAGATCGCCGAATTTTTGATTCTCTATCGTCAGATGCCGCGCAGCCTGGCGTTTTGCAGCGAGCGGATGGAGAATCATCTGGCGCAACTGCAACGCGGTTATGGCGAGGAAACCGAGGCATGGCGAATGGCGCACGCGCTCAGCCATGACAAACTCAACGCGCCGATCCAGTCGATCTTCGACGGCGGCCTCCATCAATATGTCACCAGTTTCCTGCGCGATACCGCCGTCCTCGCGCGGCAGGTCGAGCGTGACTACAGGTTTGTCGAATGAAACTGCGCGTCGAGCATATCACCCGCTATCAATATGACAGCCCGGTCAGCTATGCGCTGCAACAACTCAAGCTGACCCCCAAAGATCGGCCGGGGCAGCAGCATATCATCGACTGGGCGATAGACATCGAGGGCGGTGCGCAGCAGCTTCACTATACCGACCATCACGGCAACGGCGTCGACCTGATTGCGGTGCATGGCGGAACGAGCGAGCTGGTGATCCGCTGTCACGGCGCGATCGAGCTGGAAACCTGGGACGGGGTGATCGGCCAGCACCGCGGCGCGATGCCGCTGTGGACCTTTCTGCGCCCGACGCCCCTGACGCGGGTCGGGCGGCAGGTGCGGGCGCTGACCGCGCAGCTGGGCCGCGACCATGCCAATGACATCGAACGCGCGCATGCGCTGTCGGCGCTGATCATCGACCGCTTGGCGTACCGGATCGGCTTTACCGATGCGGAGACGACCGCCGAACAGGCGCTCGGCAGCGAGGGCGGGGTGTGCCAGGATCACGCCCATATCTTCATCGCCGCGATGCGGCACCTGGGGCATCCGGCGCGCTATGTGTCGGGTTATCTGATGATGAACGACCGCACCGAGCAGGACGCTACCACGCGTGGGCCGAGGCGCATTTCGATGGCATTGGGTGGATCGGCTTCGACGTCGGCAACGGCCATCGCCCGATCAGCGCTATGTTCGCGTCGCGCACCGATAGCGGTTTTTCCACATGCAATGTGGCCCAGGCGGCATTCGGCCTTGACCGATTGTTGCGCTTGATCCCTTATGAAACGCATGAGAGCAAAGGGGGAGGACGCTCCTATGACATATTGCGTCGGGATGCGCCTGGACAAAGGGCTGGTGTTCATGTCGGACACCCGCACCAACTCTGGTGTCGATAACATCAGTGTTTTCAAAAAGATGTTCACTTGGGAAAAACCGGGCGACCGCTACATCACGGTGATGACCGCGGGCAATCTGGCGACCACCCAGGGCGTGATCAGCGTGCTTGAGGAGCGCACCAAGGCACCGCACGAGCGCAAGCCCTCGATCATGGAAGCGCCCACCATGTTCCAGGTAGCGCGGATCATCGGCGAGACGTTGCGCGACGAGATCGCGCGCACCCGCTCGATCGCGGGCGAAACCGCCTCGTCCTCGTTCGGCGCCTCGATGATCGTCGGCGGCCAGATCAAGGGCATGGATCCCAAGCTTTTCCTGATCTATCCGGAAGGCAACTTCATCGAGGCGGGCGACGACACGCCGTTCTTCCAGATCGGCGAGACCAAATATGGCCGCCCCATCCTGGTGCGCGCCTATGATCGCGACATGTCGTTCAACGATGCGATCAAGCTGCTGATGGTGTCAGTTCGATTCGACGATCAAGGCCAACCTGTCGGTCGACCTGCCGCTCGACCTCAAGATCCACGACCGCGACGATTACACGACGGTGCGCGAACGGCGGTTCGAGCGCGGCGACCCGTATTTCGAGAGCGTCGCCGACGGCTGGGCCGAGGCGCTGGGCATCGCATTGGCCGAGCTTCCCGACTTTCATTTCTGATCGCCTTCGGCCACCGTCCTCCGGAACCGGACCGGGGAGGGATTGCCATGATGCGCTGGATTGCTGCCGTCCTTGTTTTGACGGCCACGCCGGCCGCCGCCGATGAGGCGCGCTTCGACAAGGCGCTGCGCGATTTTCGTGAGGTGCATCGCGCCGAAATGCGCCGCTCAAACATCGCGGGCAGCAGCTTCTACGTTGTGCGCGACGGTCAGACCGTCGCCGCCGATCATCTGGGCGAGCAGGATGCCGATGCGCATGTTCCGGTCGATGCCGCGACGATCTATCATTGGGCATCGATCACCAAGACGATGACCGGGATCGCGATCATTCAATTGCGCGATCGCGGCCTGCTATCGCTCGACGATCCGATCATACGCTATGTCCCCGAACTGGCGGCGGTGCATAACCCTTATGGCGACACCGGCGCGATCACGCTGCGCCAGTTGATGAGCCACAGCGCGGGCTTTCGCAGCGGCACCTGGCCGTGGCGCGATCATGACTGGCAGCCGTTCGAGCCGGCGGGCTGGCCGCAGCTCGCGGCGATGCTGCCTTATACGCAGGTCGAGTTCAAACCCGGCACGCGCTTCGGCTACTCCAATCCCGGTATCGTCTATCTGGGACAAGTCATCGAGCGATTGTCGGGTGAAGATTACGAAGTCTATATCGACAAGAACATCCTGAAGCCGCTGGGCATGCATGACAGCTATTTCGACCGCACCCCGCCGCACCTGCTGCCGCACCGGTCGCACAGCTATATTACGAAGGACGGCCGGCGGGTCGCCGCGCCCTTCGATGTCGATACCGGGGTGACGGTGTCGAATGGCGGGCTCAACGCGCCGATGCCCGACATGGCGAAATATGTCGCCTTCCTGCTCGGCGATCCGGCGCGCCAGTCCGCGTTCGATCTGGTGCTGAAACGCTCCTCGCTAGAAGAAATGTGGACGCCGCAAATTTCGGCCGGTGAAGACTTCACCCAAGGCCGCATGGCCAAAACGACCCAGAGCGGCCTGTCCTTTTTCATCGACCGCAACGCGGCGGTGCGGTTTGTCGGCCACAATGGCGACCAGAACGGCTTTCGCGCCTATCTCAGCCTGTGTCCCGATCAGCATGTCGGCAGCTTGCTGGCGTTCAACACCGAAACCCGGGGTGTTCAGAACAATGCCGCCAATCGCAAAACGGCCGAATCGCGCATCGCGCTGGCGACCGATGGCCTGTGCGAGGCGCTGGCGAAGTAGCCGGACTTTGCCTCTATGAATACGTCGCCCCCGCGAAGGCGGGGGCCGCAAGCCGCCTTTCGCATCGTCGCTGCGTAAACCGACAGCGGCCCCCGCCTTCGCGGGGGCGACGCCATCAACGGTTCTTCCGCCCTTCGATCAGCCCGTCGACCAGGCTCGGATCGGCCAGCGTCGATGTGTCGCCCAGCGACCCGAAGTCATTCTCGGCGATCTTGCGCAAAATCCGCCGCATGATCTTGCCCGACCTTGTCTTGGGCAGCCCCGGGGTCAGGTGGATATGGTCGGGGGTCGCGATCGGGCCGATTTCCTTGCGCACCTGGTGCTTGAGCGCGGCGACGATCGCATCGCTCGGCTCGACCCCGGCGTTGAGCGTCACATAGGCGTAGATGCCCTGGCCCTTGATGTCGTGCGGGTAAGCCGACCACCGCCGCCTCGGCGACATCCTCGTGCAGCACCAGCGCGCTTTCGACCTCGGCGGTGCCCATGCGGTGCCCCGACACGTTGATGACATCGTCGACGCGGCCGGTGATCCGCCAATAACCGTCGGCGTCGCGGCGACAGCCGTCGCCGGTGAAATATTTGCCCGTATAGGTCGAGAAATAGGTCTCGGCGAAACGCGCATGGTCGCCATAGATCGTCCGCGCCTGACCCGGCCAGCTGTGAGTGAGGCACAGATTGCCCTCGGCCGCGCCGCCGGTCTGTTCGTCGACGAGCACGCCGCCCTCGGCATCGACGAGCTGCGGGCGGACGCCGAAGAAGGGGCGTCCGGCGCTGCCCGGCTGTGCAGGATGCGCGCCGGGCAGGGTGGTGATCATTATGCCGCCGGTTTCGGTCTGCCACCAAGTGTCGATGACGGGCACGCGGTCCTTGCCGACGACATGGCTGTACCAGCGCCATGCCTCGGGATTGATCGGCTCGCCGACGCTGCCGAGGAGGCGAAGCGAACTGAGATCGTGGCGCGTCACATAATCGTCGCCCTCGCGCATCAACGCGCGGATCGCGGTCGGCGCGGTGTAGAGGATGTTGACCTTATGCTTGTCAACGACCTGCCAAAAGCGGTCGTGGTCGGGGAAATTCGGCACCCCTTCGAACATCAGCGTCGTCGCGCCATTCTGCGAGCGGGCCATAGACGACATAGCTGTGTCCGGTGACCCAGCCGATGTCGGCGGTGCACCAGAACACCTCGCCCGCGCGGTAGTCGAGCACGTACTTGAAGGTCATCGCAGGTCGCAGACGAGATAGCCGCCGATGGTGTGCAGCACGCCCTTCGGCTTGCCGGTCGAGCCCGAGGTGTAGAGGATGAACAGCGGATCCTCGGCGCCCATCGGCTCGGCCGGGCATTCGGCCGACACGGTCCGACAGCGCATCGTGCCAATGGTCGCGGCCTTCCTGCATCGCGACATCGCCGCCGGTGTGGGCGATGACGAGCACGGCTTTGACATCGACGCGCTCGAGCGCCTTGTCGACATTGACCTTGAGCGGCACCGTCTTGCCGCCGCGCCGCCCCTCGTCGGCGCAGATCACCCAGTCGCTGGCGCAATCCTCGATCCGGCCGTGGATCGCCTCGGGCGAGAAACCGCCGAAGACGACGCTGTGCACCGCGCCGATCCGGGCGCAGGCGAGCATCGCCGCCGCGCCCTCGGGAATCATTGGCATGTAGATGGTGACGCGGTCGCCTTTTTGGACGCTGAGTTTCTTCAGTGTGTTCGCGAAGCGGATGACGTCGGCGAGCAGCGCTGCATAGCTGATCGTCCGTGTCTCGCCATCGGGGCTATCGGGCTCGAAGATGATCGCGGTGCGGTCGCCGTTTCCGGCCGCGACATGGCGGTCGAGTGCATTGTGGCAGAGGTTGAGGACGCCATCCTCATACCATTTGATTGCGACCGGGTCGTAGGACCAATTGCCGATCTTTGTCGGCGGGGTCATCCAGTCGATCCGCTGGGCCTGCTCGGCCCAAAAGGCGTCGGGATCGTCGATGCTCTGCGCATAGAGCCGGTCATAATCGGCGGCGGTGCAATGCGTATTGGCCGCCGCATCGGCGGGAATGGGGACGAAAGGCTCGGACGGCGACAATTCGGACACGCAAAATCTCCCGTTCATGGCGCTCGGCGCTCGTAATCCCGCCCTCAAACCCGTTCGTGCCGAGCTTGTCGAAGCATCGTTCTTCTGTCACCGCTGCCATGCAAGAAGAACGGCCCTTCGACAAGCTCAGGGCGAACGGATAAATCGGTAGGGCGAACGGGGATCGATGGAAAAGATAGCTGATCAAACGGCGGCGCTGCTTGAGAAACTCGGCGTGAACCGCGCGCTATGGACCGAAGGGTCGATGCCGTCAGTGACGCCATTGACTGGCGAGCAGATGGGTCAGGTTCAGGTCGCCGACGCCAGGGCGATCGACGAAACGCTGAGCGAGGCAACCGCGGCGTTCCGCGCCTGGCGCCGCGTCCCGGCACCGCGGCGCGGCGAACTGGTGCGGCTGCTCGGCGCGGAACTGCGCGCCGCGAAGGACGATCTGGCCACGCTGGTGACGATCGAGGCGGGCAAGATTCCGTCCGAGAGCGCAGGCGAAGTGCAGGAGATGATCGACATCTGCGACTTTGCCGTCGGGCTGTCGCGCCAGCTGTACGGGCTGACGATCGCCACCGAACGGCCGGGGCACCGGATGATGGAGATATGGCATCCGCTCGGCGTCGTCGGGGTGATTTCGGCGTTCAATTTTCCGGTCGCGGTGTGGGCGTGGAACGCGGCGCTGGCGCTGGTGTGCGGCAACAGCGTGGTGTGGAAACCGTCGGAAAGGACTCCGCTCGTCGCATTGGCGACGCAGGCGATCTTCGATCGCGCGGCGGCGCGGTTCGGCGATGCGCCGCGCCGGGCTGTGCCAGCTGCTGATCGGCGGCCGCGAGGACGGGCGAGGCGCTGGTCGCCGACCCGCGGATCGCGCTGGTCTCGGCGACGGGCTCGACCCGCATGGGCCGCGCCGCCGCGCCGCGGCTGGCGGCGCGGTTCGCGCGGGCGATCCTGGAACTGGGCGGCAACAATGGCGCGATCGTCGCCCCCTCGGCCGATCTCGACCTCGCGCTGCGCGGCGCGGTGTTTGCAGCCACCGGCACCGCGGGACAGCGCTGCACCACGACGCGGCGATTGTTCGTCCACGACAGCATCTATGACGGTTTCGTCGCGCGGCTGAAGGCGGCCTATGCCAGCGTCCGCGTCGGCAATCCGCTGGATGGCGAGGTGCTGGTCGGGCCGCTGATCGACCGCGCGGCATTCGAGATGATGGGAGAAGCGCTGACGGCGGCGGCGGCGGCGGGCGGTGTCGTGCACGGCGGTGAGCGCGTCGGCGAAGGCCAAAGCTTTTATGTGAAGCCCGCGCTGGTCGAGATGCCGGGGCAGGTGGGGCCGGTGCTGGAAGAGACTTTTGCACCGATCCTGTACGTCATGCGCTATTATGATCTGGATGCCGCCATCGACCTGCACAACGACGTCGCCGCCGGCCTGTCGTCGGCGATCTTCACCAAGGATTTGACCGAGGCCGAGCGCTTCCTGGCGCAAAGCGATTGCGGCATCGCCAACGTCAATCTGGGCACCTCCGGCGCCGAAATCGGCGGCGCGTTCGGCGGCGAGAAGGAAACCGGCGGCGGCCGCGAAAGCGGATCGGATGCATGGCGCCAATATATGCGGCGCGCCACCAATACGATCAACTATTCGGACGCGCTGCCGCTGGCGCAGGGGGTCAGTTTCGAAATCGACTAACGCCCCGGCAACGGCGCGGTCAGGTCGATGCGCGCGACCTCCCTGATCCGGCCGGCGTCGATGCGCGCCTCGACCAGACTGGTGCCCATCAGTCCGAAGATGCGGCCGGCGAGGAACACCGGACGCGAATTGCCGTACCAGTCGATGCACGACACTTCGCAATCATAATCGGGGTGGGTTTCGACATCGTCGGCGGCCACTGCGATCAGCGCCCCGGCGTCGGCCAGCTTGCCGGCGGGCGATTTGGTCAGGAAGCTGAGGTCCGAGGTGTCGGAGCGCCACCACCAGCGGCCCGACTCCTCGCTCCCCTTGACCGTCGGCACCCCGATGATGCCGTTGCCGCCTTCATCGACGACGCTGTTGAACGCATGGCTGCGACCTTCGCTTTCATAGCGGCGCGACAGGAAGGTAGTCGACAGGATGCGGGCATCCTTGCCCAGCCCGATCAGCGTCAGGTTCAGCCCCTTGTCGTCGCGATAGCCGTTGACGATGATGTCGTTGCCGACGCGTTCGGTGCGCACGACATTGTGCGGGATGTCGACGACGACGGCATCGCGCGGGCGTTTGACCGGCACCGCGACCGCCTTGCTCGATTGCGGCCCGTCGTCGGCATCTGGCGGATAACCGCCCCAGCCGTCGCGGCCGCCGAATACCAGCCAGTCGTCGGCGAAGCGGTTTTCGACAATGCGCTTGCCGGTCGAGGGCAGCGGGGTGAAGTCGCCGTCAACAACGGGTTCGAAAATCGTGCCAAAGGCGCTGGTACGGATTTTCAGGAAGCTGTTTTCGGCCGGGGCGCGATAGGCGCCCTGACACCGGACGGTGCGCCAGTCGACCAAGGCGCGAAACTCGCCGTCGCGTTCATCCATCGACAGATCCCCGCACGGCACGCCCGACACGCCGGCGACGCTGGCGTCGCGCTCGGCGATCGGCAGGCGATAGAGCGCGCCCGGCGCGACGTCCCGCCGCTCGGCGCGCGGCAGGGCGGGATAAGGCGCGTCATAGCTCCAGTCCTTCACGCACTCGGGGAGGTTCCACATGTCCACATCGCGCGCCGACGAATTCCACAGATAGATGGTTTCGGGCGACACGAACATTTCGGCGCCGCGCGGCCCGACAAAGCCGGTGGTGCGGCAATCGAGGCGGCGCTTGCGGTCGAAATCGCCCAGCGGGCATATCGAGACCGCATGGATGGTGGGATCAGTGGTACGCAGCACCGGCTTATAGATCGATCGCACGTCGAGCAGCGGGGTGCCCTCGGCCTGCCGCGCCTTGCGTTCCGCCTCGGGCAACCAGCGGCGCAGGATAGGGCGGCTTTCCAGCTCGTCGAACTGTTCTAGCGAATAGGGGGTGTAGACGACCAGCCGGTCGCCGACGATGCGCGTCGCATAATTATCGACGTCGTAATAATCGTCGGAGGTGATCAGGAAGACGCCTTGGCTCGACACCTTGCCGCGCGCCTGATCGAGCTTGAAGATCGACATCTCGGTCGCGCTGTCTTCATAGCTGTAGGCGGTGATGATGACATGGTCGCCCTGGACCAGCATCTCGTCGTACCAGTCGGCCCCTTCGAAATCATCTTCCCACATATTCTTCTTGGCGCGGCCCGCAGGCAGGCGGCGATAGACGTCGGCGCGATCGGTGAGCTGCATCGTCTTGACGTTGATCGCAAAGATCCGGCCGTCCTGGAGCACGAGCAGATAGTCGCCGATCTGTTTGACGATGTCGCCCTCGTCGACCCCCGCGGTCTGGACATTGGTGATCGAGGTTGGCGCGGATATTTTGCTGCCGGTCACGACGACGCTGTCGGCGCTGTCTTCGGCAGGGCAGAGCTCGGGGTCTTCGCAAATCGGCACGGCCTCCTGGGCGAGCGCCGCCGCGACCACGATTTCAGACCCGGCGCTCGGCGTCCGCTTGTTCGCGGCGGTCCTGAAGCCGGTCCAGCGCCTTGAGATAGCGGCGGAATTCGCCTTCGCCCGAATAGCGAACAAGTTCCTTTTCGGTGACGGCGTCGAGCGACCTGTCTTCGAACGCCGGGATGTGTGCCGCCTTGGTCGTGACCGGTCCCGACGTTGCCGCGCAGCCCGTGAGTACCGCCATCACGCCGATCAGCAAAAGACCCCGCATCGCATGTCTCCCCCGTTTGGTCAGGCAGGATTATCATCAATGCGCGGCGATGGTTAGCGCCAATGACGGGTCAGGCGGTGCGCCAGCCAAAGCCTTGGTCGAGCGCTACGACCTGACCTGCGGTGCCCACCGGTTCGGCGGTGCCGTCGGTCAGGAACGCCAGCATTGCCGCGTCGCGCACATCGACATGGGCCAGGGTGCGCCTGTCGTCGGGGGTGCGCGCGACGACGACCCCGGCGTTCGCGCTGCCGTCGCGGCCATAAAAGACCGTGTAGCTTTCGATCGTCGCCGGGCCGGCATAATCCTCGACCAGATCGGGCACCGGTCCGCGCGCCGCTTCGG
Source organism: Sphingomonadaceae bacterium (assembly GCA_965283845.1). Taxonomy (GTDB): domain Bacteria; phylum Pseudomonadota; class Alphaproteobacteria; order Sphingomonadales; family Sphingomonadaceae; genus Sphingopyxis. Next base: position 336,919 of record CBDIQD010000001.1, on the reverse strand, counting down.
CTTCGGCCTGATAGTCGAAATCCTGCGGAAAGCTGGTGGCGGCGATCGGTGCCTTGCTCAATATGATGCAATGATTGTCGGTCGCAAAACCGCCGTTGGCGAACAGAAAGCCGGTGCGGCCTTCGCTGCGCAATTTGTCGACCATCGAGACGATCGCATGGCTCATATAATTGGCGATCGGGCCGCCGCCAAAGGTCAGCCCGCCGAACACCGTCGCGGGGCGATCGACCGGCCAGTCAAGGGTCCGCCGCGCCATTTTGGGGACGCAGGGAAAACAGCTGTAAAGCTCGACATGATCGAAATCGTCGACCGTCATCGCGTTGAGCGCAAGGGTGCGGCGGATGCTCGTTTCCATGCTGACGCTGCCGTCATAGCGGTCACGGTGGAGGATGCTTGCCGGTTCTTTCGCCGCAGCGCCCATGCCGACATAGATCAGCCGGTCCTCCGGGATGCCGCGGCGCCAGGCCTCGGCGAGGCTGGCGACGATGAAGCCCGCGCCCTGATTGACCGACGAGTTGGCGACCATCAGTTTCGAATAGGGAAAGGCGAGCGGGCGGTTGCGTTCGTCGACGGTCAGGATGTCCTCAGGTGTCGCTGGCTTGCGGATCCACGCGCCGTCGTTGGCGGCGGCAACTTGCGAGAAGCGCGACCAGATCGCGGCGCTTTCGGCCTGCGCGTCGGTCAGGCTCTGGCCCCATGCGGTGCGGGTCGCGTTTTCGTAGAGCGGATAGACATCGACCGGCGCTGCGAGGCCATGCTGCTGCGCATAATTGGGCTCGCGCCGCGTCGCGACCTTGCGGATCGCGTTATAGCTTTTGTCCTCACCGCTCGCCGCCTTGGCGGCACGGCCGGCCGCGGTGCGCAGCGCTTCGCCGCCGACGATCGCGGCGAGTTTGATTTCGCCTGCGCCGATCCGGTTCGCGGCCTCGTTGAGCAGGCGCACCGGCGTGTCGCCGTGCGGCGCCGCAGACTGATAGTTGATCGCGGGGTTGGCCCCAATTGCCGCCGCGAGCGGCTCACATAATTTTCCCATGCTGTGGAAACTGATCTGATCGACGCGTCGTTCCAGGCTGTCGAGATCGGCCAGCATCAGCTCGGCGTCGTCGGCGGCAACCTTGAGCGCTGCAACCATCAGTCCAAGCGAGTCGAGGCCATCGTCGGGATCGGCGGGGCGGTCGTTGACCTGCCCGACGCCGATGATGACGGGAATGCGTTCGGGATCGGAGGTCTTGGTCCCTTGGGTCATGTCAGCGCGCCTGCCACACCGGCTTGCGTTTTTCGGCGAAGGCGCGCGGGCCTTCGCGCGCGTCCTCGCTGCGCATCAGTGCGGTGCGTTCGAGCGTGTTCGCCTCCCAATAGGGCGCGTCGGCGGCGATCCGGCCCTCGTGTGATGCCCAGCGCGACGCGCTTCGAGGCCGACAGTTTGCTGCTCGTTGGCGGCGATCTTTTCGGCGAGCGCGATCGCGGTCGGCAGCAGGTCGGCGAGCGGCACGACATGATTGACCAAGCCGAATTCGGCGGCGCGCGCGGCGGGGATCGGGTCGCCGGTCAGCATATATTCCATCGCCAGCTTGCGCGGCATTTGCTGCGCGAGGCGGAACGCGCCGCCCGCCGCGGCGAACAGCCCGACCTTGACCTCGGGCAATCCGAATTGCGCATGGTCGGCGGCGATGATGATGTCGCTCATCAGTGCGATTTCGCAGCCGCCGCCAAAGGCGAAGCCGTTGACCGCGGCGATGATCGGTTTCGAGATCGGGTGCGACACCATGCCGGCGAAACCCCATGCCTGCTGGGCGGGATCGTCAGGGTACAGGCTCTCGCCGCGCGACAGCGCGACAAGGTCGGCCCCGGCACAGAAACTCTTGTCGCCCGCGCCGGTAATCACGACGACGCGGATTTCGGGATCGGCCTCGGCCCCCTCGAGCGCGGTGCCGACGCCGACATGAACCGCGGCGTTGACCGCGTTGCGCGCCTCGGGCCGGTTGATCGTGACGATCAGGACATGGCCGCGGCGTTCGGTGAGGATGGTGGTGTCGGTCATCGCGAATCTCTCCCTTTGGAGGGAGTATCGCGGCAGGTTGACGTTTACGTCAATCGGAAAGGGTGGGCATGGATGCTACGGGCATCGGTCGGCCCACACCCATTCGAGCTTTCTTGTCACCCTGAACTTGTTTCAGGGTCCATAGCGGACCCTCTCCTTTAGCGCGGCGTTCGCGGGAAGAGGTGGGCCATGGATGCTGAAACAAGTTCAGCATGACGGGTTGGTGCTATTTTCGCGTCAAGATCAGATCGACTGCCCGGTCTTCGCCCAGTCGGCGAGGAAGCCTTCGATGCCCTTTTCGGTCAGGATATGCTTGAACAGCCCTTTGATCACCGACGGCGGCGCGGTCATCACGTCGGCGCCGATCTTGGCGGCCTCGAGCACATGGATGCCGTGGCGGACGCTGGCGACCAGGATTTCGGTCTCATAGCCGTAATTGTCGTAGATCAGGCGGATGTCGGCGATCAACGCCATGCCGTCGAAGCCATTGTCGTCGTGGCGACCGACGAAGGGCGACACGAACGTCGCGCCGGCTTTGGCGGCGAGCAGCGCCTGGTTGGCCGAAAAACACAGCGTGACATTGACCATCGTGCCGTCGCTGGTCAGCGCCTTGCACGTCTTGAGCCCGTCGATCGTCAGCGGCACCTTGATGCAGACATTGTCGGCGATCTTGCGGAGGATTTCGGCCTCTTTCATCATCGTTTCATGGTCGAGCGCGACGACTTCGGCTGACACCGGGCCGTTGACGATGGCGCATATTTCCTTGGTCACCTCCTTGAAATCGCGACCCGACTTGGCGATCAGCGACGGGTTGGTGGTGACCCCGTCGAGCAGGCCGGTCGCGGCGAGCTCCTGGATGTCGGCGATTTCGGCGGTGTCGGCGAAGAATTTCATGGCGCGGGCGATCCTTTGGAATGGGTGATTCGGATTGCGTCCGCCCTAGAACAGTGGGCGCGAAATATGAACCTTGCTCTCTTTCGTCATGCCGGACTTGATCCGGCATCCATAACAGCGGCGCAGCATGGACCCCGGATCAAATCCGGGGTGACGATGGCTGGGAAATGGGACTAGCGTTCCATTTTTGTTCCCGCTAAGCGAGGCGGCATGGCCAAAGCGAAACGCCAATATGTTTGTCAGAATTGCGGCTCCGCCACCTATCGCTGGCAGGGGCAGTGCGCCGATTGCGGCGAGTGGAACACGCTGGTCGAGGAAGCGGGCGAAACCGTTTTTTCGGCGAAGCACGACCTGAGCAAAGGCGGGCGCACGATCGCGCTCGAAACGCTGAATGCCAGCAGCCCGATGCCCGAGCGAATGCTGTGCGGCATCGCGGAATTCGACCGCGCATTGGGCGGCGGGTTCGTCGCCGGGTCGGCTACGCTGATCGGCGGCGACCCGGGGATCGGCAAGTCAACCTTGCTGTTGCAGGCCGCGGGACGGCTGGCACAGGCGGGCAAGTCGGTCGTCTATATCAGCGGCGAGGAAGCCGCGGCGCAGGTGCGGCTGCGCGCGCAGCGATTGGGGCTCGGCGATGCGCCGGTCGCGCTGGCCAGCGCCAGCCGTGCGCGACATCCTCGCGACGCTCGACCGGCAGACCGCCGATTTCGTGGTGATAGACTCGATCCAGACCATGCACAGCGACCTGATCGACAGCGCGCCGGGGACGGTCAGCCAGGTGCGCGCCAGCGCGCAGGAATTGATCCGCTATGCCAAGGACAGCGGCGCGGCGATCGTGCTGGTCGGCCATGTGACGAAGGACGGGACGATCGCGGGGCCGCGCGTGCTCGAACATATGGTCGACACCGTGCTGGCGTTCGAGGGCGAGCGCAGTCACCAGTACCGTATCCTGCGCGCGGTGAAGAACCGTTTTGGCGGCACGGACGAGATCGGGGTGTTCGCGATGGGCGAGGAGGGGTTGGGCGAGGTGAGCAACCCGTCGAGCCTGTTCCTGACCGATCGCAGCCGCGATGTGCCGGGATCGGTGGTGTTTCCCGCGCTCGAAGGGACGCGCCCGGTGCTGGTCGAAGTGCAGGCACTGACCGTCCGCCTGGCGAGCGGCGCGACGCCGCGCCGCGCGGTGGTCGGGTGGGACAGCGGCCGGCTGGCGATGGTGCTGGCGGTGCTGGAGGCGCGCTGCGGGCTGCAGATGGGCGCCGCCGAAGTCTATCTGAACATCGCCGGCGGCTACCGGCTGACCGACCCCGCCGCCGATCTGGCGGTCGCCGCAGCGCTGATCTCGGCGTTCAGCGAGCGGCCAGTGCCTGCCGACGCAATCGTATTCGGCGAATTGTCGCTGTCGGGTGAGGTGCGGCAAGTGTCTCACGACGGATTGCGATTGCGCGAGGCGGCGAAGCTGGGTTTTTCGCGCGGCTGGGGGCCGACCGGGATGAAGCCGGTCGGCGGGATTTCGGTAACCGCTTTCGCGCGGCTCGGCGAACTCGTTGACCTGATGCTCGGTCGCGACTAGCCACCCCTGAATGGGAAGTCTGACAGCTCTGGATATCGTCGTACTGACGCTCGTCGGCGGCAGTGCGGTGCTCGGTTTTTCGCGCGGCCTGGTGCAGGAGGTGACGACGCTGCTCGCCTGGATCCTGGCGATCGCGGCGGTGCGGTTCTTTCACCCCGTCGTCACCGACCTGCTGACCGGCTGGGTGGGCAGCGGCGGCGGCGCCGCGATGCTGGCGTTCGTGCTGTTGTTCGGCGGCGTCTTTGCCTTTGCCAAATGGGGATCGCGCGCGATGGGCCAGCGCAGCCGTGCGTCGATCGTCGGCGGCTTCGACCGCGGGCTTGGCGCCGGATTCGGCGCGGTCAAGGGGCTGATGATCGCGGCGCTGGGCTTCATGGTCGTCACGCTGCTCTACGACATCGGTTACGGCAATGTGCAGCGCCCGACATGGATGACCGACAGCCGCACTTATCCGGCGCTGAACGCCGCGAGCCAGGCGATGAGCAAGGTGATCGCCGAGCGCCGCGCCGCGGCGCGCGAAGCCGAGACCGAGGGCGGCAATCAGGACACCGCCAAGCGCCGCCGCCATGAGCGCGCTGTATAACCGCGATATATTGGCGCTCGCGGTCGCCACCTCCGAATATCTGCCCAACCCCGACGCGCGCTATCATGCGAGCGCCCGGGCGCCGCTGTGCGGCAGCCGAATCCTGCTCGATCTCGACGCCGACGATGCCGGCCGGGTGACCGCGATCGGTATGCATGTCGAGGCGTGCGCGCTGGGGCAGGCGGCCGCGTCGCTGCTCGCGCGCCATGCGCCGGGGCGCCGCTTGGCCGATATCCGCGATGCGCGCGATGCGATTGCCGGCTGGTTCGGCGGCACCGGCGACGTGCCCGACTGGCCCGGTTTCGACCTGCTCGCCCCGGCGCGCGACTATCCGGCGCGGCATGGCGCGATCCTGCTGCCGTTCGATGCCGCGATCACCGCGCTGGAAAAGCAGGGCGCGCGGGTGTGAGCCTGCTCGCGCTGACCGCCGCCGCCACCGAAGCTGCTGCCGGACAGGCGACCGACACGGCGCTGGTCGAAGGCGCGATCCTGCTGGGGGTCGCGACGCTGTTCGTGCTGCTGTTCCGCCGTCTCGGGCTCGGCGCCGTGCTGGGCTATCTGATCGCCGGCGCGCTGGTCGGGCCGCACGGGCTGGGACTGGTCGGCGGCGGTGAATCGAAACTCGCCTTTGCCGAAATCGGCATCGCCTTCCTGCTGTTCCTCGTCGGGCTCGAATTGCATCCGCGGCGACTGTGGGACATGCGCCGCGCGATCTTTGGCCTCGGCCTCGCGCAGGTGGTGATCACAGGGCTGATCCTGACCGCGCTGCTCCTCGCGATATTGGGTTTCACCTGGCAGGCGGCGCTCGCGCTCGGTCTGCCCTTGGCGCTGTCGTCGACCGCGCAGGTGTTGCCGAGCCTCAAAAGCTCGGGCCGGATCAACTCGCCCTTCGGCGAAAAAGCCTTTTCGATCCTGTTGTTCCAGGATCTGGCGATCGTGCCGATGATCACGATCGTCGCCGCGCTGTCGCGCGCGCCCGCCAACCCCGATGCGCCGCCGGGCTGGCAGACGGCGTTCTTTACCGTCTGGGCGATCATCGTACTGGTGCTGGCCGGGCGCTTCGTCGTCAATCCGTTGTTGCGGATCATCGGCCGTTATGGCGAGCGCGAATTGTTCGTCGTCGTCGGGCTGCTCGTCGTGATCGCCAGCGCGGCGTTCATGCACAGCCTGCACCTGTCGACCGCGCTCGGCGCCTTTGTTGCGGGGGTGATGCTCGCCGATCTCGCCCTATCGGCACGAGATCGAGGCCGATGTCGAACCGTTCCGCCTCGTGCTGCTCGGGCTGTTCTTCCTCGCCGTGGGCATGGTGCTCGACATCGACGTCATCCTCGAAGACCCGCTCCGCGTCGTGGCGCTCGCCGCCGGGCTGGTCGCGGTGAAGGTCGCGGTGCTGACGCTGCTGGTGCGCCTTTATGGCAAGCCGTGGAGCGTCGCGCTCGGCCTCGGCCTGCTCCTGAGCCAAGGCGGCGAATTCGGGTTCCTGCTGTTCACCCAGGCGACCCAGGCGCAGTTGATCGAACCCGATGCGGCCAGCCTGTTCAGCGCGGTCGTGACGCTGTCGATGGTGTCGACGCCGTTCCTGATGCTGTTCGCGCGCAACCTGGAATTCGCGCCCGAAAGCGTCGCCGCCGACCTCGACGATCCCGAACACGCGCCGCGCGGGTCGGCGATCGTCGTCGGCTATGGCCGGTTCGGGCAGATCGTGACGCAGATGCTGAATGCGGTCGATTGTTCGGTGACGCTGATCGACAAAAAGCCGAGCCAGATCGAAACATCGGGGCGGTTCGACACCAAAGTCTATTATGGCGACGGTTTGAAGGTCGATGTGCTGCGCCGTGCCGATGCCGACCAGGCGCGGCTGATCATTTTCTGCACCGACGATCGCAGCTTCGACGCCGCGGTGCTGGCGCCGATCGTTAAAGCGTTTCCTGAAGCCAAGATCCTGACCCGGGTGTTCGACCGCCGCCAGTTGATGGCGATCGACGGCGCCGGGGTCGACGGTGCGGTGCGCGAAACCTTCGAAAGCTCGATCGCGCTCGGCCTGATGGCGCTGAAACAGATCGACGTGAGCGAAGCCGAGATCGCCGATGTCGAGCAGGCGCTACGCCACCTCGACGCCGAACGGCTGGATGCGCAGATCAGCGAAGGCGACCTGACCGCGGGCATGGACCACCGCTTTATCGCGGGCGGCGGTCGGCAGGCGGCAAGCGTGCTCGAAGCGCTGCGCGAACGGCGCCGCGCGGCCAAGCTGGCAAGGGAAGAAGCCGAGGCGGCGGCCGAAGCCTAGCGCTGCCGCTCGCCTTCCAGAAACGCCGCCACCACATCCAGACCATATTCGTCGGTAACGAAGCTCTGGCCGATCCCGCGCGTCAGGATCAGCGGCAGTTTGCCGCCGCGCACCTTTTTGTCATGCGCCATATGGCCCGCGAGCGCCGCGCTGCTGGCATCGACCCCGGCGCTGGTCAGATCGTGTGGCAGGCCGACCGCGGCGAGATGCGCCGCGACGCGGTCGGCATCGGCAACTGAACACAGGCCCTTCGCTGCCGAAAAGCGGTGCGCCAGCGCCATGCCCGCGGCGACCGCCTCGCCGTGGAGCATCGGGATCAATAGCCGGTTTCGGCCTCGAGCGCGTGGCCGAAACTATGGCCGAGGTTGAGCAGCGCGCGGACGTCCTGCGTCTCGCGCTCGTCGGCGGCGACGATCCGCGCCTTGGCGGCGACGCTATGGGCAATCGCGTGCGCCCGCGCGTCGCCGTCGCCCGCGAGCAGCGCCGCGCCATGCGCTTCGCACCAGGCGAAAAAATCGGGATCGCCAAGCAGGCCGTATTTCACCACCTCGGCATAGCCCGCGGCGAGTTCGCGGCGCGGCAGGGTGGCGAGCGTCGCCGGATCGATGAAGACCAGCGCCGGCTGATGAAAGGCGCCGATCATGTTCTTGCCCGCCGCGACGTTGATCGCGGTCTTGCCGCCGACGCTGCTGTCGACCTGCGCCAGCAGGGTGGTCGGCACCTGGATGAAGGAACAGCCGCGTTTGACGATGCTGCACGCGAAGCCGACGAGGTCGCCGATCACGCCGCCGCCCAGCGCAATGACATGGTCGCTGCGCTCGACGCCTTCGCCGATCAGCCATTCGGTCAGCCGCGCGAGCCCCGCCCAGCTTTTGGTGGCTTCGCCTGGGTCGAGGACGAAGGAGGAAAAAGAGATATTTTCCATTGTGAGCGACGTGCCGAGCGCGACCAGATAATGGTCGGCGACATGCGCATCGGTGACGATCATCGTTCGCGGGCGCTTCAGCAAGGGGGCGACATGCGCGCCGATGCCGCGGATCAATCCGTCGCCGATCAGGATCGGGTAGCTGCGGGCGCCAAGGTCGACGGTCAGGCTTTCCATTGCGGATCTTCCCAATTTGACAGCGCCTCCAGGATAGAGCGCACCGTCTGGTCGTGCGGGGTGCTCGCCGAACTGATGCGCAGATGCGCCTCGGCATAGATGGGGCCCCGGATCGCCGCCAGCTCGCGCAGCACCTCTGCGGGGTTGCGGTTCTTGAGCAGCGGGCGGTGGCTGCGGCGGCCGACGCGTTCGACCAGCGTCGCAATATCGGCGTCGAGCCAGATGCACAGGCTGCTTTTCAGGATCAGCGCGCGGGTCTCGGCGTTCATGAAGGCGCCGCCGCCGGTCGCCAGCACGATCGGTTTGCCGGTGAGCAGCCGCGCGATCACCCGGCGCTCGCCATCGCGGAAATGCGCCTCGCCGAACCGCTCGAAAATATCGGAGATCGTCATGTCGGCGGCGCGTTCGACTTCGTCGTCGGCGTCGGCGAACTTCATGCCCAGTCGGCTGGCCAGACGGTGGAACACCAGGATCGAAGCGATCACCATCAGGCCGACCAGCACGATCGACCGGTCGCGGATCGACGCGGCTTTGGCGGGTGGTGCAATCGGCGCCGGGCTTTTCGGGTTTCGCGACATGGTGCGCGCGGCTATACCGCCCGAACCGCGCGGGACAATGGTTTTGCTTCGCCCGCGATAACGGACGAATGACAGGCATTGGATATTGCGCACGGCGAACAGATCGGGAAAAGGCCGCTGGGTGGCACGATTGATCGTGCTGGCGCTGGTGCTGCTGGCTTTCTTTTTATTCCTGCTGTTCCTGGGCCGACCGATCGAGCCGCGAATGATTGAGGTGGATGTGACCGACAAGATTGCCGCAAGCGCGCCGCCGCCCAGTGCGCAGCCCACGCGCGACGGGCGATGAAAATGACCAAGCTGTCGCTGACGCTGGCCCTGTCGGGCACCGCGATCGCCGCCGCGCTGGTGCTGCCCGCGCTGGCGCAGGAATCCTTGCTGCCCGAGGGGTTCGGCAATCCCGCTGAAACGCCCGCGCCGCGCCCGACGCTGTCGCCTTCGCAAGCCCCGACCCCCGCCGGGACACCCGCGCCAAAGAACGGCAGCGTCACAGTGGCCCCGCCGCCGGTCACATCGACCGTCGATACCACCGATCTGGCCGCCGCTGAAACCGGTGAGGACGGCGAAGAGGTGCTGCCCGGCACGCTGAAATACGACCTGCCGCCCGGCGCCCGGCGCCTGTTGACCCGGATCGGGCCGCTGACCCCCGAAACCGGCGGGCTTGGCCCCGATGCCTTTGGCGTGCGTGGTCAATATGCCGCGGCGATCATGCGCAAGACGAATGGCCAGTTTGCTTCGCGCTGGGGCCAGATTCTGCTGCGCCGGTCGCTGGCGTCGGCGATCGACACCCCCGACACGATCAATGGCGCCGACCTCGCCGCCGAACGCGCGTCGCTGTTGCTGCGGATGGGCGAATCGATCGCCGCCCGCTGGATCGTTCAGTCGGTCGACTACGACCGCGCCAGCCCGCGGCTGGTCGCCGCGGCACAGCAAACCTATCTGGCCAATGCCGATCCGGCCGGCATGTGCCCCTATGTTCCGGCGGGCCTCGCGCATGGCGACGAGCAGGCGTGGCGGCTGTCGTCGGCGATCTGTTCGGGCCTGTCGGGCGAGGCCGGGCCGGCGGGTTGGGCGATCGGCCGGGTGCGGTCGCGCGGCGCGATCTCGAACTTCGACATTTTGCTTGCCGAACGGGTGCTGGGCGCGACGGGCAGCGGCCGCCGGTCGACGACGATCGAATGGGACAATGTCGATCGCCTGACCAGTTGGCGGTTCGGCATGGCCACCGCGACGGCGATCCCCGTTCCCGAAGCGCTGCGCACCGCGGCGCCCGCCTATATGAAAGGCTGGACGGTGCTGGCGCCGATGACCGACATGGCGAACCGCGTCGCGGCGGCGCCCGAGGCGGCGGCGCGCGGCGTGTTGTCGAGCGACGCCATGTGTCGCTGCTGAGCGCCGCGGCGAGCGAGGAAGAACCCGCAGAGGCGCTGGCGACCCAGACCGCGATGCGCGGCGCCTTCGATGCGGCAAACGGCGCCGAACGCTATGCGGCGATGGAACGATTATGGGGTGCGGGCGCTGCGCCAACCCAGCGCTATGCCGCGATCGTGGCGACGGCGCGCGCCGCCGCGGCGCTGCCGGTCGGCACCGACGTCGGTGCCGATCCCTGGCAGTTGCTCGGATCGATGCTGGCGGGCGGTTATGACGATAACGCGATCACATGGGTGCCGACGGTGACGGTCGGCAGCCGCGCGTGGGGCGTGCTGGCGGTCGGATCGCCCCGGCCGCTGAATGGCACGACGGCGGGTACCGTCGGGCAGTTTTCGGAAGGCGACGACAGTCCCGACGCGCTCCGCTCGAAATTTCTGCTCGCCGGTCTGGTCGGGCTGGGGCGGATCGAGGCGGCCGCCGCGGCGTCGGCGGCGAGCGATCTGAATGTCGATCTGGGCAAGCAGACGCGCTGGTCGCGCGCGATCATGGCGGCGGCCGAGCGGCGCGAACCGGGGATGGTGGCGTTGCTCGCCGCGACGGGGATGCAGGGCGAGTGGTCGAAAGTGCCGCCCTACCACCTCTATTATATCGTCCGCGCGCTGCGTGAAGTGGGCCTGGCGTCCGAGGCGCGGATGATCGCCGCCGAAGCGCTGGTGCGTGTCTAAACCCGTCAAAACGTCGGATATCGACGATGTCTGACCGGGCGGCGATCGATCGCTTCCTGGAAATGATGGCGGCCGAACGCGGTGCCTCGCGCAACACGCTCGCGGCCTATCGCCGCGACCTAGTCCAGGCGGCCGAATTTGTGTCGGGGCGGCTGATCGACGCCGATGTCGCGATTCTGCGAAAATTGATGGCCGATTATCAATCGCTTGCGGCGAGCAGCGCGGCGCGCAAACTGTCGACGCTCAGGCAGTTTTTCGCCTTTCTGCTGGACGAGGGCGACCGGCCCGACAATCCGGCGCTTGCCATTGCGCGGCCCACCACGCGCCGCCCGCTGCCGCGCATTCTGACTCACGAGCATGTCGCGCGGCTGTTCGACCAGGCCGAAGAGGAAGCGTCGGGTGAAGCGCCGCCTGCGGCCGCCGTGCGTATGTTGCTCCTGCTCGAACTGCTCTACGGATCGGGGCTGCGCGCGAGCGAGCTGGTGTCGCTGCCGCGGCGCGCGATCGCCGGCGAACGCGAATATCTGATCGTGCGGGGAAGGGCGACAAGGAACGGCTGGTGCCGCTGTCCGACCGCGCCCGCGCTGTGCTCGACCGCTGGACCCCGCTGCTCGCGGGCGGTTCGCTCTGGCTGTTTCCGTCGGGCAAAAACCATGTCTCGCGGATCCGGCTGTTCCAGATGCTGCGCGAGCTGGCGGGCCGGGCGGGGATCGATCCCACCGCTGTCCCCCCACACCCTGCGCCATGCCTTTGCCACCCATCTGCTCGAGGGCGGTGCCGATTTGCGCGCGCTGCAGCGATGCTGGGCCATGCCGACATCGCGACGACCGAAATCTATACCCATGTCGACAGCCGCCGCCTGGTCGAATTGGTCAACCGCCGCCATCCCCTGGCGCATATGGACGTCGGGCCGGGATCAGCAGACGTTGACGTTGCGGCGCCATCGGCTTAGCGGTCCGACGATGACAGCCTTTCTGGACTTCGAAAAACAGGTCGCCGCGCTCGATCGGCAGATCGCCGAACTGCGCGAAATGGGGGACGACCCCACGCTCAATATCGACAATGATATCGCCAGGCTGGAGGACAAGTCCTCCAAATTGCTGCGCGACATCTATACGAAGCTGACGCCGTGGCAAAAAACCCAGGTCGCGCGTCACCCCGACCGTCCGCATTTCAAACATTATGTCGCGGCGATGTTCGACGACTGGATGCCGCTGGCCGGCGACCGCAATTTCGGTGACGATCAGGCGATCCTTGGCGGGCTGGCGCGCTTTCGCGGCCGGCGCGTGATGGTCATCGGCCATGAAAAGGGCGACGATATTCCGTCGCGGTGAAGCATAATTTCGGCATGGCCAAGCCCGAGGGCTATCGCAAGGCGATCCGCCTGATGCGGCTGGCCGAGCGGTTCCGCCTGCCGGTGATCACGCTCGTCGACACCTCGGGCGCCTTTCCGGGGATCCAGGCCGAAGAACGCGGCCAGGCCGAAGCGATCGCCCGATCGACCGAACAATGTCTGGCGCTGGGCGTGCCGATGGTCGCTGCGATCGTCGGCGAGGGCGGATCGGGCGGCGCGATCGCACTCGCCGCGGCAAACCGCGTGCTGATGTTCGAACATGCCGTCTATTCGGTGATTTCGCCTGAGGGCTGCGCATCGATCCTGTGGCGCACGTCGGACAAGGCGGCCGATGCCGCCGCGGCGATGAAGATGTCGGCGCAGGACCTGCTGGGGCTGAAAATCATCGACCGCATCGTTCCCGAACCGGTCGGCGGCGCGCATCGCGCGCCCGAAGTGGCGATCGCCGCGCTGGGTGACGCGATCGCGCAGGAACTGGACGCGCTGTCGGGCTTGTCGCGCGATGCGATTCTGGCGGCGCGAGAGGAAAAATTCCTGGCAATGGGCCGGGCCTGAAACGCCGCCACGCCGGAACCCGATCGCGCCGATTTGCGTTCACCGTCAAAGATCATGGCAAGCCGACGTTCAGGTGCAGCTTGCCTTGTGATGGATCGGGGTATTCCCTGATGGACGCAATAGCAGAGGGAGGCATATCATGACCCGGAAGATTAAAAACGGACTGGCGATCAAGCTGGCGGCTTCGGCGGCGCTGGGTAGCCTGGCGCTCACCGGCGTCGCCGATGCCCAGCTCAAAGCGATCAAGACCGCGACCAACATCACCCCGTCCGAACGGAAACAGGGCGACGAAGCGCATCCGCAACTGATGGCCGAATTTGGCGGCGCTTATGCCGGCCCGCAGGCGGCCTATGTCGCCCGTGTCGGACAGAATATCGCGCTGCAATCGGGCCTGTCGAACGCACGCAGCGATTTCACCGTCACCTTGCTCAATTCGCCGGTGAACAACGCCTTTGCGATCCCCGGCGGCTATGTCTATGTCACCCGCCAGCTAATGGCGCTGATGAACGACGAGGCTGAGCTCGCCGGGGTGCTGGGGCACGAGGTCGGCCATGTCGCCGCGCAGCACAGCAAAAAACGTCAGTCGGCGGCGACCCGCAATCAGATATTGGGCGTACTGGGTGCCGTGCTCGGCGGTGCGATCGGCGACCAGGGCGGGGTGCTTGGCGGGCTCGGCGGGCTGCTCCAGAACAATTCGATGCAGGTCGCCCAGCTGGCGACGCTGGGCTTTTCGCGCAGTCAGGAGCTGGAGGCCGACCAGCTTGGCGTCCAATATCTGCGCAGCGCCGGCTATGATCCGCTGGCACTGTCGACGATGCTGGCCAGCCTTGCCAACCAGACCAGTCTCGACGCGCGGTTGTCGGGCGGCGATGCACGGTCGCTGCCGGCCTGGGCGAGCACCCACCCCGACCCCGCCTCGCGCGTTCGCAACGCCCAGACGCTGGCGAGCCGCGCCGGCGGCACCGGCGGCGACAGCAACTCCGATGCGTTTCTCGCTTCGGTCGACAATGTGCTGTACGGCGACGATCCGGCGCAGGGCGTGGTGGAAGGCAACCAGTTTCTGCACCCCGATCTGCGGCTGCGTTTCGCGGTTCCCAGCGGTTACGGCATGCAGAACGGAACCAGCGCGGTGTCGATCAGCGGCAACGGCGGTCAGGCGCAATTCACCACCGGGCCGTATAATGGCGACATGAACGCCTATATCGCGGCGGCATTCAAATCGGTGGCCGGCAACACCGCGATCAGCCCCAGCGCGATCCAGCGCACGACGGTCGGCGGCATCCCGGCATCCTATTCGACCGCGCGGGTGGCCAGCCAGTCGGGGCAGGTCGATGTCACCGTATTTGCCTATGAATTTTCGCGCAGCAGCGCCTTTCATTTCGTCACCCTGACCAAGGCGGGCGGCAGCACCGTGTTCAATTCGATGTTCAACAGCGTCCGGCGGCTGAGCGCAGCCGAGGCGGCGGCGATCAAGCCGCGACGGATCGATGTCGTGACGTTGGGACGCGGCGACACGATGACCAGTCTGGCGCGGCGCATGGCGTACAGCAATTACCAGGCGGAAAGGTTCCAGGTGCTCAATCGCCTGACCGCGTCGAGCCGATTGACGCCGGGGCAAAAGGTGAAGATCGTCGTCTACGCTAGCCGCTGAGCCGATGCGCACAAAAAAAGGGGCGGTGTTGCCACCGCCCCTTTCTTTTATCAGGTCGTCGGCAGCTTACGGAGCCGGCGTCTGCAGGTTGTTGTTGACCTTGGCAAAGGTGTTGCTGACGCTGTTGCCAACTGCACCCATCGCGGTGATGCCGGCGACGGCGATCAGAGCGGCGATGAGGCCGTATTCGATGGCGGTTGCGGCTTTGGTGTCGCGGACGAACTTTTTGATGAACTTCATGACTGGTCTCCTGATTTCACTTACCCTGTTGACGGTCTGGTCTGGGTCAACTTGGCTGGTCTAGGACCAATTGGTTTTGAAAATCTTAATGGTGGAACTCGGATAAAGGGAACTGCGAGTCCCAAAATCGAACAGTGGCGTCCGGCGTTTCGGAAGTCGCCGTCAAATGCCGAACGAAAAGGGGCGATGTTTCCACCGCCCCTGTTATCGATGACTGGACGGCGACTTACGGAGCCGGCGTCTGCAGGTTGTTGTTGACCTTTTTGAAGGTGTTGCTGACGCTGTTGCCTACCGCGCCCATGGCGGTGATGCCGGCAACGGCGATCAAGGCGGCGATGAGGCCATATTCGATGGCGGTAGCGGCCTTGGTGCTCTGAAAGAATTGTTTGATGAATGTCATGGCTTGGTCCCGATCTAGCTGCTTCGCTGACATGCCTGGCCATGCCAATCACCACGGTCTAGGGCGATAAGGTTTTGGAAATATTAAAGGCTTTCAATGCGCTGTCTCAAAATGCAACAGACCGCGATTACATCGCATTCGTCGCCGCGCTTGAGACATTGCCCCACATTCTGGTGGTTGAATTTGCGACGCCGCCGATGGCAGACACGCCGGCAAGAAAGATCAGGGCTAGTATCAGCCCGTATTCGACGGCTGTAGCGGCCCTGGTCGACCGCATCAGCCTGTAAATGTTGCGCATTGTTCCACCCCTGACTGAAGTATAGTTCCCGAGGGTGCCCCTATTCGCATAGGAAGGTTAACAATTTGTCGGTTCCCAGCCCCGGAAAACCCCCGAAAAGCGGGCTTGTCGTGGTCGCGGCGGCGCTCGTCGATCGCGACGGTCGCCTGCTGGTGCAACAACGTCCCGAGGGTCTGTCGATGGCAGGGCTTTGGGAATTTCCCGGCGGCAAGATCGAATTCGGCGAAACCCCCGAGCAAGCGTTGGTCCGCGAGCTGGCGGAAGAACTGGCGATCGACGTCGAACAGGCCTGCCTAGCCCCCGCCTGTTTCGCCAGCGACATGCTGGGCGAGAAACATTTGTTGTTGCTGCTCTATGTCTCCCGAAAATGGCGCGGGACGCCGGTGGCCCAGCATGCCAGCGCGCTGCGCTGGTACGCCCGGTCGAACTGCACAGCCTGGATCACGCGCTCGCTGCACAAGCCGCTGATCGGCTTAGCCGGAAGCGCTGATCCAGTCTTCGGTCTAAGCGCCTGCGCCAGCGACGCGGTAGCCGCTCGTCCGCGCCGCGCCGGTTGCGGCTGATCGGGATGCGGCGCCCAGCCGCTGAAATGGACGATCCGGATGCTTTCGCCGATCCGGCCATCGGCATCGGCCTGGGCAGCGAAAACGGCGGCGATCCGGGCCGCCTCCTCGCGCGTCAGCGGCGGCGGGTGCGCAGGCGCTGGTGTCGCGCCACGCAGCCGCTCGGGCAGGCGCAGCCAGGTCGCCGTAGCGCACCGTCAGCGCCTCGACATCGACGACCGGCATGGTGAAGCCGACGCGCTGGAGCAGATTGCCCATCGCCGCGAGGTCGATCTGCGGATGCAGCCGTGCGACCGATCGCACCCCGTCGGCCATCACCGCGCGGCGCAGCCGGGGCAAGCTGCCGTCGCCGACGAAGGCGCCGAGCAACAAGCCGTCGGGGGTGAGCAGCGCGCGCAGACGCACTAGCGCGCCGGGCACGTCGTTGACGCTGTCGAGCCCGCCCGGCCAGACGATCAGGTCGAAGCTCGCGAACGGCAGGTCGATCGCATCGGCCTCGACCGCGATCGCGCCGCTGGTCGCGGCCAGCCTAGGTCCCGCCTCAATGATGGTCAGCGTCGTATCGGTCGTGCGTAACTGGTCTGCCAGCGCCCCGTCATGCGCGCCGATGAGCAGGGTGCGCGGAAATTCGCGGGTCACCATCGCCAACCGGTCGAGCAGCGTTTCGGCGACGATCGGCGCCAGAAAATTGGCCGATGCGGGCAATCGCGCCATGCGATCGCGCTGGGCACGGTGACGGGCGGCGGAAAAGAGCGGGCGGGGTGGCTGCGACATCCGCCGCTTGTGCCGTCCCCGGCGATGCTTCACAAGTCGGCGATGACGACGGGGACGGGGGATATCGAAGACGCGGGCGTCGCGGCCGGAGCATGGCGCCGTGGCTTGCGCGGGGCAGGGCGCGCCATCGTCGATTACACCTTGCCGCCGCGCTGTCCCGGCTGCGGCGTCATCGTCGGCGCCGACCGGCAATTCTGCCTGACCTGCTGGACGTCGCTCCATTTTCTCGACGGACCCGCCTGTTCGCGCTGTTCGGTCCCGTTGCCCACCGCTTTGCCGGACGCGCCGATCGCGTGCGGTGCCTGCCTGGCCAGCCCGCCGCCGTTCGACGGGGCGCCGTCTGCGGTCGCCTATGGTCCGGTGGCGCGCACCGTCGCGCTGCGGCTCAAATATGGGCGGCGGACCGGCCATGCGCGGTTGATGGCGCAACTAATGGCGCGGCCGCTCGCGGGGCTGGGCGGGGCGGAGGACATCCTGCTGGTGCCGGTGCCTCTCCACCGCTGGCGGCTATGGTCGCGCGGTTTCAACCAGGCGGCGCTGGTGGCCGACGAACTGGCGCGCGCGACCGGCGCGCCGCGCGACCATCACCTGCTGCTGCGGACCAAGGCCACCGCCTCGCTGCGCGGTAAGGGGCGGCGCGAGCGCGAGCGGATCGTCGCCGGGGCGTTCGCGCTGGCACCCGATGCAACAGGCGCGCGCGGCGGGACGGCATCTGATATTGATCGACGATGTCCACGCCAGCGGCGCGACGTTGCGCGCCGCGGCGCGGTGCTGCGGCGCAGCGGCGCCGCGCGGGTTTCGGCGTTGACTTGGGCGCGGGTCGTCCCGGACGCCCTGATGACGAGCAACATATTTGACTTTGCTTCGTTGGATTCCGATATGATGGACCAAGTGATGACAGGATAGCCGCATGGCCAAGATCGAAGTGTTTACCAAATTTCTCTGCCCCTATTGCTCGCGCGCCAAGGCGTTGCTCGATCGCAAGGGCGTCGAGTATCAGGAAATCGACCTGACGATGGACCGGGCGGGGTTCGACGCGATGATCGAACGCGCCGGCGGCGCGCGCACCGTGCCGCAGATTTTCATCGACGGAAAACATATCGGCGGCAGCGACGATATGGCGGCGCTCGACGCGCGCGGCGGGCTCGATCCGCTGCTCGGCCTCGGTTGACCTTGATCGTCTTCGATCTTTGCTGCGCCGCCGGCGACCACCGCTTCGAGGCGTGGTTTGCGAGCAGCGACAGCTTTGCCGATCAACAGGTGCGCGGATTGATCGGCTGCCCGGTATGCGGCGACAGCGATGTGAAGAAGGCGGTGATGGCACCGCGCCTCGGCGCAAAGTCGAACCAGCGGCAACTCGCGCCGGTGAAGCCCGCGGCGGCGCCGACATCGGATCAACCCTCGCCCGAACTGGTGCGCCGGGTCATGGCGGAAATAGCGGCGAAGCAGGCTGAGATGCTGCCGCAATCGCGCTGGGTCGGGCGCGACTTCGCCAATGCTGCGCGTGCGATGCACGAAGGACGCGCGGCCGAGGATCTGATCCACGGACAGGCGTCGCCGGGCGAGGCGCAGGCGCTGCGCGACGAGGGGATTGCCGCGATGCCGCTGCTCGTGCCGATCGTCCCGCCCGACGCGGTTAATTGATCCCCGCCGATTGACGCTTTGCGCCCGGCGCCGCTACACGAATCGCGGCGCACCCGTAGCTCAGCAGGATAGAGCATCAGATTCCTAATCTGGGGGCCGTGGGTTCGAATCCCGCCGGGTGCACCATTTTTCAGCGGAAGGATTTTCATGCGTAACTTGGTGTTGCTGGCCCTAGCCGCAGCGTTGCTGGCGGGGTCCCCCGCGCGGGCCGCCCCGCAATCGAAGCCCGAGGCGGTGCTCAAGACCAAGGGTTACGCATCGGCGATCAAGATCCTAGACCGCGACCATGACCGCATGGTCGACGAGATCATCAAGCTGACCGAAATTCCGGCGCCGCCGTTCAAGGAAGCGGCGCGCGCCGCCGCCTATGCCGAGATGCTGAAGGACGCCGGGCTGCAGGATGTCGAGATCGATGCCGAGGGCAACGCGATGGGCGTCTATCGCGGCACCGGCCCCGCCGGCGGCCCGGCGGTGCTGATCGCGGCGCATCTCGACACCGCCGACATGCCACCCCGGTCAAGGTCCGCCGCGACGGCACCCGCCTTTACGCCCCCGGTATCGGCGACGACACCCGCGGCCTGGCCGTCCTGCTCGCCTATGCGCGGGCGATGAAGGAAAGCGGCATCAAGGTGAAGCAGGACATCATCTTCGTCGGCAATGTCGGCGAGGAGGGGCCGGGCGACCTGCGCGGCGTCCGCTATCTGTTCACCAAGGGCAAGTATAAGGACCGGGTGAAGGCCTTCTTTTCGATGGACGGCACCGATGCCTCGCGCATCGTCACCGGCGGCGTCGGATCGCGGCGCTATCGCATCACGTTCAAGGGGCCGGGCGGCCACAGCTATGGTGCGTTCGGACTGGTCAACCCAATGGCGGCGATGAGCCAGACGGTCGTCGACTTCTACAAGATTCCGGTCCCCGCTAAACCCAAGACGACCTATGCCGCCAGCGTCACCGGCGGCGGCACGTCGGTCAATTCGATCCCGGCCGAAGTGTTCATGGAATTCGATATGCGGTCGGAAAATCCCGCCGAACTCGCCAAGGTCGAACAGGCGTTCCTCGCCATCGTCAAAAAGAGCGTCGACGGCGAAAATGCCGCGCGGTCGATCAAGGAGGGGCCGGTCACCGCCGACGTCAAGCTGATCGGCGATCGTCCCGCCGGGGAAACCGCCGCGACCCAGCCGATCGTTCGCAACGCTGACGCGATCATCCGCGCGCGGGGGCTCACCCCGGTCGCATCCTTCTCGTCGACCGATTCCAATATGCCGATGAGCCTCGGCATCCCCGCTGTGACGATTGGGTCGGGCGGCGAGGGCGGGCGCGCTCACTCGCTCGACGAATGGATCGACGTCGAAAAGACCAAGAGTCTGCACGGCGCGACCGTCGGCCTCGGCATCCTGCTCGCCACCGCGGGTCTTCGACCAGGGCCGCCCGGCCGCGCCGTCTCCGCGCCTGGCGGGGACGGCGAGGAACCCGATGTCGGCCTATTTTTTCACGAACGTCAGCGTCGATACATGGATCGTCTTGGCGACCGTCTTGCCGCCGAGCGCCCGGTCGCCTGCGACGTCGTGCGAGACCGATAGCAGGTAGCGGCCCGGTGCGGTCACCGGGACGTCGACGCGGCCCTCTGCGTCGGCGGTAAAGCTCTTCTGCCAGCGATCTGCGTTGACGACGGTCACCTTGGCCCCGCCAAGCGGTTTGCCGAGCCAGTTGACGGTGAAACGATCGGCGCCGGCGCTGACCGGGCTGATCTCGAGGTCGAGCACCGCCTTCGTCTCTTCGCGCCCGGCGCGCGCATAATAAACGACGCCTTCCCATTTTCCGCCTTCGGCGGCCCACGGGGCGAACACATTGTCGTCGGTGAGGCGCAGGTCGCTCGATCCGGCGACCGCTGCCTCGATATGGTTCGCGCGGCGGATGAGCGCCGCGGACTTCGCGGGGTCGGCTTGGAACAACTTCGGGGTCTTGAGGTTCGCAAACTCGGGATCGCCCGCCTCGGGCACCACGTCGGCGGGTTCGCCCAGATAGATGCGGGCGGGGCCGCTCGCGTCGCGTTCGATCCACACGTCATGCGCCGCGGCGGGAAGCGCGAGCGCGGCGCAGGCGGCGACGGCGAGATATCTCATCATGATCAAAGCTCCTGAAGGGTGACGTACGCGCCGCTGTTGCGAGCACTTCTCAAACCAATATCGATTGAAACTGGTAATAAGAATCATTTGCAATAAAACATCGAGTTTGGCAAGAGCCGCCTCCGGATGGGGACTTAAAGCTTCTCAGCCCGACAGAAGGCGGCACCGATCGCCGGCTCGGGCCATCATGAAATCTTGGGAAAAAGGGATCTCTCCACATGAATTTTGCGAAACTTGTCCTGCTCGCCTGCACCGCGCTCGGCAGCACCGTTGCTTACGCCGACGAGATCGACGAGGGCGAGCTGCGCGTGACAGGCCATCGTCGTCACCGGCGCGCGCAGCGAAAGCATGGCGGGGACCAAGACTGAAACGCCGCTGATCGAAACGCCGCAACCGATCACGATCGTGACCGACGATCAGTTTTTGTCGCAGGGCGCGATCAATATCAGCGACACGGTGCGCTACACCGCGGGGATCACCGCCAATCCCTATGGCCGCGACACCCGCGTCGACAGCTTTGTCATCCGCGGCATCGACGCGCTCCAGTTCCGCGACGGCATGCGCGACATCTTCAGCTTTTATGCGAGCATCACCTCGGATCCGTATAATTTCTCGCGCGTCGAGGTCGTGCGCGGCCCGGCGTCGGTACTGTTCGGCCAGGGATCGATCGGCGGCATCGTCAATCTGGTGTCGAAGACTCCCGACTTCGAGACCGGCGGCGAAGCCAGCCTCGTCTATGGCAGCCACAATCGCAAGGAGGTGCTCGGCGACGTCAACCTCGCGCTATCCGACACCTTCGCGATCCGCGCGGTGGGCCGGGTTCGCGATGCCGACACCTATGTCGATCATGTCCCCGACGACCGGGTGATGTTCGCACCGTCGATCCGCTGGCAGCCCAGCCCCGACACGAACATCGTGCTGACCGGTCTGTATCAAAAGGACAATGGCGGCTCGACCGCGCAATTCCTGCCGATCATCGGCACCTTCCGCGACAACCCGAACAATCCGGACCAGCTCGATCCGTATCTGTTCGTCGGCAAGCCGGGGTGGGATCGCTATGACGGCCGCCTGCTGCAGGGAGGCGGCAGCATGACCCAGAGCTTTGGCGACGCGATTCAGCTAAGCGCCAAGGCGCGCTACATCGACGCCGACCTGTCCTATTTCACCCATTATACCAACAGCTATTCGAACCCGACCAATCCGTATCTCGATCCGGCGGGGCGGACGATCGGGCTCTACAGCGACGGCAGCATCGCACGGACGAATGTGTTTTCGACCGACAACAACCTTCAGTTCAAATTCAACACCGGCGCCGCGATCGAGCATGTGCTGCTCGCCGGGGTCGATTACAGCTGGAACAAGGTTCGCAAGCGCGGTGGCTTCGGCTTCGAGGTCGTCGACCTTTACGACATCGATTATGACGCGCTGATCATCCCGGCCATCGGCACCGACGTTTCCACCGACGTGCAAAAGCAGCTGGGCTTCTATGTCCAGGACCAGATCCGGTTCTGGGACCGCGTTTCGGTCGTCCTCGGCGCGCGCCGCGACCGGGTGAAGTCGAACAATTCGAACGGCACCACCGCGACCGACAAGGCCACCACCTTCCGCGCCGGGATCATCGGCGAGCTTGGTGCAGGCTTCTCGCCGTTTTTCAGCTACACCGAGAGCTTCCTGCCGATCACCCCCGCCGCGACCGACCTTGTGCGGCTGAAGCCGCAGACCGGGACGCAATATGAAGCCGGCGTCAAATGGCAGCCCGACCTGAATACGCTGGTCACCGTCACCGCCTTTCATATCGAGGAATCGGGTCGGCCGATCGACGGTCCGACGCCCGGCGTTCGCCTTCAGTCTGGCAAGCTCACCACCAAGGGGATCGAGGTCGAGGCGAGCCGGACGTTGCCCGGCAACTTCGAACTGCTGGTGAATTATGGCTATAACAAGCTGACCTCTAACGACAGCCCGTTCTTCATTTACCTGCCGCGGCATAACGCGTCGGCGTGGGCGACGAAGAGTTTTGGCGTCGCCGACGGGGCGCAGCTGCGACTCGGGGCCGGGGCGGTCTACACCGGCAAACGGATTTCGGCCGGCCCGACTTGGACGATCGTCACGCCCAGCTACACGACGGTCGACGCGCTGGCCGAAATCACCTGGAACAACTGGCGTTTCGCGGTCAACGCGACGAACCTGCTCAACGATTTCTACTACGCCTCGTGCCTCGACCGCGGCGACTGTTTCGTTGGCGCCCCGCGCAACGTGATGGGCACCGTCGGCTATCGATTCTGACGATGGCGCGCCGCAAAGCAGAAGGGCGGGGCGCGATGGCGGCGCGGCTGGCGGCGGTGCCGTTCGCCTCCTCGCCCTCGGGCGTGGTATCGGCGCCGCCTTCGCGCGCTTCCGCCTTCAGCGGCGTCAGCCATTTCAAGGTCACCACGGTGAACACCGCGATCATCGTGGCGACACCGTAGGAGCCGCGCGCGGCATCCTGCGCTTCTGGTTGTGGGCCGGCGGCGCGGCGTTGCTGCTCGGCGGCGCGCTGTGGGTGTCGATCCTGACCGGGGGCCGGGCGTGAAGAGCGGTCTGCGCCAGTCGATGGCCTGGCTCCACACATGGGCGGGGCTGCTGTTCGGGTGGCTGCTGTTCGTCATCTTCGCGTGCGGCACCACCGCCTATTTTCAGGAAGAAATCACCCGCTGGATGCAGCCCGAGGTGCGCGGCGAAGCCGATCCCGCCGCCGCCGCCGATGGCGCGGCGCGCTGGCTGACCGCGCATGCCCCGGGATCGACCGATTGGTACATCACCTTGCCGGGCAAGCGTGCGGCGACGACCACGCTATATTGGTCCCTGGCCAAGGGCGCGCCCGAAAATGCCCCGACCCAGGCTACGCTCGACGGCAGCGTCCGCGAAGTTGCGGCGCGCAAGACCGCCGGGGGGTTCTTCCTCTACCGCTTTCATTTCGACCTGCATTATCTGCCGGTGATCTGGGCGCGCTATCTGGTTGGCATCGCCGCGATGATGATGCTCGTCGCGATTCTGTCGGGCATCGTGACCCACAAGAAAATCTTTGCCGATTTCTTCATGATGCGGTTCGGCAAGGGCCAGCGCAGCTGGCTCGACGCGCATAATGTCACCGCGGTGCTGGCGCTGCCGTTCCACCTGATGATCACCTACACCGGGCTCGTGACCCTCGACAACCAGCTGTCTCCAGCGCCGATCGCGGCGCTCTATGCGAGCGGAGACCGCTATTTTGCGGAGGCTTTTCCGCAAGGTGCGCCCGCCGAGCGCTTAGGCAAGCCGGCCCCGCTTGCCCCGCTCGGGCCCATGCTGGCGGACGCCGACCGCCGCTGGTCGGGCAAGGGCGTCGGCTATATCTATGTCAGCAATCCCGGCGACGCGGCGGCGCGTGTGACGCTGACCAGCGCCCCCAGCGCGGCGATCAACGCGCGCGGCGACACCCTTCAGTTCGACGGCGTGAGCGGACGCTTGCTCGGCGCGGGCGCCGAACGCGGCGCCGCGCGCCAGACCGAGGGGTGATGATCGGTCTCCACGCCGGCCGCTTCGCCGACACGGCGCTGCGCTGGCTCTATTTCCTCTCCGGGCTGTTCGGCACCGCGATGGTCGGCACGGGTCTCGTCCTGTGGACGGCGAAGCGCCGCGGCAAGCTGCCTGATCCGCAGCGCCCGCATCTGGGTTTTCGCATCGTGGAGCGGCTCAATATCGCCGTCGTAGCGGGTTTCCCTATCGCGCTGTCCGGCTATTTTCTCGCCAACCGGCTGCTGCCGCTCGGCTTGGCGGACCGCGCCGAGCGCGAAGTCGACAGCCTGTTCCTGTTGTGGGCGATCTTGGCATGCATCGCGCTGATCGGTGCGCCGCGCGGCGCGTGGCGCAACCTGTGTGCGATCGGCACCATGCTTTTTGCGGCGATCCCGGTGGTCAATGCGGTCACGACGACACGCGGTCTGGCCGCCAGCCTGGCGGCGGGCGACATGCCATACATCGCGTTCGACGTGATGATGGCAGCGGTTGCCATCGGTTTTGCTTTTGCTTGGGCTCGTCTTCGCACTTCGCCAAGGTCGCCGCCGCACAAGAGTGCCACATGATGGTGGCCAATATTCTGATGTCACTGATCGCTGCCGCCGCTTTTCTGGTGCTGAGCGCTGCGATGCCGCGGCACCAGGCGGCCCTGTTCGGACAAAAATTGTCGAAGACCGAAAACCGGCGCGCGCGCTTTGGCGGGTGGGTCCTGTTGGCCGCGCTGTTCACTATCGCCGTCAACCTGGTCGGCATCGGGCGGGGCGTCCTCATCTTTGCCGGATACTCGACCTTGGGCGCCGCGGTAGCGGTCGCGCTGCAATGCTGGCGCGGCCGCTGAGGCTGTCGTGGATTAGTCTTTAGCGGCCGGAAAGGCCGGTTGATCAGCGTTGTTTTTTGGCGGTGGTCGCGGTAAAATCGGGATCCTTGTTCGCCACCCAATCGACAAATTTGCGCACGCTGGGGTGGGCCAACAGGCTTTGAACGTCCATCCCGGCACGCTGCAGCTCTGAATTGGTAAAATTGGCGATCAGCGTCTTCTGGCAAATGGCGTGCATCGGCACAACATCGCGGCCGCCGCGGCTCTTGGGCACCGGATGGTGCCAGAAGATGATTTTGCCCGTGGGGCGGCCACACAGTCAGCAGGATGGGATCACGGCCGGAGCCGGCTCGTCGCGGTGCAAGTCTCCATAGGGATCATGTTTCGAATGTTTGCGGGCCATGTGACTGCCTGAATTGCCTGAACCTGCGCTGCTGCCGGGTTCCAAAGGGCGCTATTCGCCTGAAGACTTGGACATGAAAAGACAAGGGATTAAACGTAGAAAGGTGTCGGTCGCGCCAGCGGAATCCGTTTCCCCGAATGCATGTGTTCAGCGCCGTTGATTGACCGCGCTTGTCGTTTCGGAGTCCGCTATCAAATCTGCGGCCCGCCATGCGATTGCGGCGACGGGGGCGAAGGTGTTGCCGGCGGGAATCTGCGGTGTGATCGACAGGTCGGCGACGTGCAACCCCGTGACACCGTTCACACGCGTATAAGCGTCAACCACCGCGTCGCCGTCGGCCCCCATCCGGCATGTACCGGCGGCGTGATAAGCGGTCGTGCCCATTTCGCGCCAAGCGCCCATGATATCCGCATTGCTCGTCAGCATTGGGCCGGGCCGGTGCTCTTGCGCAACGACACCGGCCAAAGACGACGCTGCGGCGACGAGTTGGCGCAGGATATGCACACCCGATATCATCGTTTCGCGGTCGTGGGCGTCGGCGAAATAGTCGAGATGCATCGACGGCAGCACAGTTGGATCGCGGCTGGTTATCGCCAAGCAGCCGCTGGTTCGTGGACGCAAGGGGTAGAGCGCGATCTGCATCCCTGGTTCGCGCTCCATCGCCAACGTCGCGCGCGACTTGTCGATGCTGAACGGCGCCGCGATCAACTGCATATCGGGGCGCGTCGACGACGGGTGCGCCGAAAACTGTCCCATCACGTCATAAGCGGCGCTCGCCAGCGGGCCGTCCTGCCGTAGCGCGTAGCGCAGCGCATTGCGCGCGAGCCGCCAGCCCGAAAATTGCGCATTGATCGACAAGGGCCGGTCGAGCCGCCATTGCATCGCCAGCGCGCAATGTTCGCGTAGGCCCTGATCCAGACCGGCGGAGCGGATCGGCTGGATGGCGACGGTCGATGCCCTGCCGCATCAGCATTGCGCTATCGCCGATTCCAGATCGTTGAAGAATTGCCGGCGAAGCGAGCGTGACGCCGGCCAGGATCACCCGGATGCGCTGCGATCCGCTCGCGCTCGCCCGCGACGATGACCTCGACCCCAACCGCGCGGGTGCCGTCGAAGACGACGCGGTCGACAATGACCCCGGTGCGGATCTTTAGATTGAGGCGTCCGCGCGCCGGGCGCAGAAAGGCGCGCGCCGCACTCTGCCGCCGCCCGCGCCGGATCGTCGCGGGGCAATAGCCGATGCGCGGGTGATCGCCCGGATCGTTCACGTCGGCGACGGGTTCCAGTCCGAGCGCCTCGCCCGCCGCGATCAACCCGTCCATCAGCGGGTGGCGCGGCGGCAGCGACAGGCGGAGCGGACCGCCGACGCCGCGGGTTTCGGCCTCGCCGAGCGGATGATCCTCGATCGCCTTGAAGATCGGGGCCATGTGCGTCCAGGACCATCGCTCGCCCGCGGCGTCCGCCAGATCGTCGAAATCGGCGGGCTGCGGGCGGACATACATCATACCGTTGGTCGAACTCGACCCGCCGAGCACTTTGCCGCGCAGCCAATATTCGGGCGGGCGGTTATCCCCCATTCCGCGCGCGGCGGTGAAGGGCCAGACATGCGCGGGGTCCGACAGGATCTTGGCGATGCCGCGCGGGATATGGATCATCGGATGACGATCGGGCGGCCCCGCTTCGAGAAGGAGGACGCGCTTCGTCGGGTCTGCCGACAGCCGCTCGGCGAGCACACAGCCAGCTGTGCCCGCGCCGACGATTAGATAGTCGAAGGTGCCGGCCACCCGGTCAGGCGGCTTCGGCGGCGGGCGCATCCCACGCCAGCGGCAGCCGCTCGAGCGACATCACGATCCCGGCGCGATAGACGGGGACAAAGCCTTCGGCGAGTTCAAAACGGGGAATTCGGTCGAGGAAGGTCTGGATAAAAATCTTCATTTCGGCCTTGGCCAGATAATGGCCGAGACACAGGTGCGGGCCGGTTGAAAAGCCGAGATGCTGCCGTTTCTTGCGGTCGATGTCGAAGCTCTCGGGGTCGGGATTGCGCCGCTCGTCCATCCCGGCCAGCGTCATCGGGGCCACGATCATCTCGCCCTTTTTCAGCTGAGCGCCCGCCAGCTCGACATCGTCGCGGAGCACTCGCACTCCGTTGGTCACCGGGTAACGCCGCATCACCTCTTCGATGAAAGCGGGAATATCCTCGGGGTGCTGGCGCAGGCGGTCCTGCACCGCGGGTTCGCGCGCGAGATAATGGAAGGCAAAGGTCAGCGCGTTGGCGACGGTATCGAGTCCCGCGACGAACAGCAGGAAACCCAGTGACAACAGCTCGTCGATCGTCAGCGGCCGGCCGTCGATCTCGTCGCGCACCAGCTTGCCGAAAAGGTCGTCCTGTGGCTGCGCCATGCGCGCGCGGAGCACCGATTCCAGTTCGAAGAAGATCGTCTTTTGTAGCTCGATCCGCCGCGCCGCGGGAATATGGCTGAAGAATTCGGTGACGATCGCGCGAAATTCCATATAGCGATCGTGCGGCAGCCCCGCCATCTCCATGAACACGGTGACGGGATAGAGCGCGCCCAGTGCCTCGGCGAAATCGCAATGTCCGTCGGCCACGACGCCGTCGATCAATCGGTCGGCCCATTGCTGCATCTGGCCGGTTTGTTCGGCGATCATCCGCGGTGTGAAGTGCCGTTGCAGCATTTTGCGATAGGGGGTGTGTTCGGGCGGGTCGAGGTTGATGGGCAGCGCGACGAACGGGCTTTCGGTCTTCGGCACCTCGAGTTCGCGGTTCGAGAAATGCTCGTGGGTGCGGATGACATGGTCGATCAGCTCGTAGCGGGTGACCATCCAGTGCCCGCCATTGAGCGGGGTCCAGAAAATGTCCGGCGCCTCTTTCTGCATGGCGCGATAACCGTCGTGCAGCCCCGCCATCAACCGGTCGTCGTGATAGATGTCGAAACGATAAACCTGGTCAGGCGCGACATGGTCGGGCCGCGCGACTTCGGGAACGCTCTGGTGCATGATCCTCTTCCTTTTGCCCATCTCTTCCATAGCATGGCGACGGCGTCAATAATGGAGAATGATATTCCCTATTGCGAATGATTGTTGCCGCCGATAGGGTTGGACGATGATGATGACCTTTTACAGCCGTTGCGGCCAATGAGCGAAGCATTGCCCATCCGGGGAGGGATCGGTGCCGACGGCCCGTTCTGGCAGGCGTTGGCGGCAGGCGAATTCCGCATTGCGCGCTGTGGGCAATGCGCGACATGGCTGTGGCCGGCGCATTTCCGCTGCGGGCATTGCGGGTCGTGGGACATCGACTGGCCGTTGGTCGAACCGGCTGGGACGCTGTTTACCTGGACCCGCAACCATGCCGTGGGCGAACTGCTCGCCGAACGGCGCGGCGATTTGCCTTATGTGACATTGCTGGTTGAACTGCCGCAGGCGGGCGGGGCGCGGGTTGCCGGTGTGCTGCATGGTGACGATGCCGGATTGGAGATCGGGGCGCCGCTGCGCGGGGTGATCCGGCCCGCCGAGGCGCGCGCCAAAGGCTATCCGACGATGGCGTGGGAAATCGTGCGATGAGCGTGTTTCGCGGTCGCACCGCGGTGGTCGGCATCGGGCAGACGCCTTATTACAAGCGCGCGACCTCGCCCGACCCGGAAATGAAGCTGGCGTTGCGCGCGATCGTCGCGGCGTGCGACGATGCCGGCATCGACCCGGCTGAGATCGACGGTTTCGTCTCTTATGGCTCCGAACGCAACACGGGACAAAAGCTGATGCCAGGGCTCGGTACGCGGCAATTGCGTCATGCGGCGCTGGCGTGGACGCATGGCGGCGGGATCCCGGCGGCGGTGGGCCTTGCTTCGCAGGCGATCATCGCGGGGCAGGCTGACATCGTCGTCGTCTATCGCGCAATGGCCGAACAGAATTTTCAGCGGCTGTCGGTCGCGGTGACGCAGGACGACACCCCGGCGCAGTTCCTGGTCAATGGCATCGACATGGTGCTGCAACGCTCGGCGATGCGGGCGCAGCGGCTGATCGAGACCGAGGGTGTCTCCGCCACGACGCTGGAAGCCATCGCGATGGCGAGCTATCATCACGCGCAGAACAATCCCGGCGCCAATGGCTATGGCCAGCCGCTAACTCCTGAAAAATATGCCGCATCGCGGATGATTTCCGAGCCGCTGCGGCTGCACGATTGCTGCATGGAAAACGATGGTGCGGCGGCGGTGATCATGGTGCCAGCCGGAACGGGCACGGGCGCTCAAACAGACCCCGGCGTATCTTCTGTCGTGCCAGATGGGCGCGTCGGCGAGCGGCGGATCGCGCGAGGATAATCACAACCCCTATACCAGCGTCGGTTTCCTCGACTTGGCGCAGCGGCTGTGGGCGGAATCGGGCTATGGTCCGGGCGACATCGACGTCGCCCAAATCTATGAGAATTTTACCGGCATGGCGGTGTCGTCGATCATCGATCATGGTTTTTGCACCGCCGCCGAGGCGGGGTCGTTCATCCGGTTGGAAAATCTGATCGCGCCGTCGGGCCCGCTTAACGACCAACGCGTCGGGCGGTCTGTCTTACGCACGACCCCGGCATGTACGGCATCTGCCTGCTGATCGAGGCGGTGCGCCAGTTGCGCGGTGAACTGCGGCCCGCGCCAGATCCAGGACGCCGTGACCGCGCTGGTCCGACGGCACCGGCGGCACGCTCTCCAGCACGGCGTTGTTCGGCACGGGGGACATGTTATGACCAAGGGAGCAAAAGCTGCGGCGAAGAAGCCGCGCTTTCAGCGGCTCGACGACCTCAGCGCCAGCCAGATTGCCGCGGTGCGCGCGATCCCGCCCTATGGCACCCAGCCGCCACCGGTGATGACGCGCCACTATCCCGCCAGCGCCTTTACCACCGCCGAGCGGCTGGGCGAGGAAAAGGCGAAGATATTCGGCAAGTTGGCGGTGCCGGTGATCCCGTCGGCTTTGCTCCCCGATCCGGGGACGGCGATTGCGCATAATGGCTATGGCCTGCCGCTGCTCGTCGTGCGCGACAAGGCTGGGGACGTGCGCGTGTTCCTCAACGCCTGCCAGCACAAGGGCGCGATGCTGGTCGAGGATTGCGAAATTCACCGCGCTGCGCGCTTTACCTGTCCCTACCACAGTTGGACCTATGGTCTCGACGGACGGCTGCTTGCCGCAGCGCGCGCCGATGCGTTCGAGGCGCTCGACAAAGCCGATTATGCGCTGGCCGAAATGCCCGCACGCGAAAGCGCGGGGCTGATCTGGGTCGGGCTCGACCGCAAGAACCCGCCCGATTTCGCGCAGCTGCTGCCGGCGCTGGCGGATGATTTCGCGGCGCTCGATATCCCGACCGCGCATGTCTATGGGCGCCGCACCTTCCGCGTGCAGGCGAACTGGAAGCTGGTGCTCGAACCTTTCATGGAAAGCTATCATGTGCCGCGGTTGCACGCCGGGTCGATCGGAGCGTTGTTCGGGGACATCACCCGCATCATCGACCTGATCGGACCGCATCAGCGCAAGGTGGCGGGCAAGGTCGATTATCAGCCCGAAATGCTGGAGACCGAAGGTGACAATATCCACAAGGTCGTCACCTTTGCGTATCAGATCTTTCCCAATGCGGTGCTGATCACCAGCCCCTATTACACCAGTCTGATGATCTTGATGCCGGTCACCGAACGCGAGACTCTGGTCGATTATTATATGCTGGTGCGTGAGGCGGCGACGACCGAGAAGGTGGAGAAGCTGCACGCCCGTTCGTATGAACTGGTCCAGCAGGTGTTCGGCGGCGAAGATTTCCGCGCCGCTGAAATCAGCCAGCTCGGGCTTGATTCGGGGGCGCTCGACCGGCTGACCTATGGCGGCATGGAAAACACCATCCCGATGTTCTACGACGAACTCGACGCCCATTTGTCGAAGTAGAAACGCATGTCGGCCAACGGACTGCTCCACGACGGCATCGCCTATTGGGCGCGACGCACGCCCGACAAGGCCGCGGTGCGGCTCGATGACGATCCGCCGCTGAGCTATGCCGCGCTGGCGCGCTGGAGCGACGGGGTGGCGTCGCAGCTTCAGTATCTTGGCGTCTTGGCAGGTGACCGGGTGGCGATCGCTGCGGCCAATGCGCTGGGGTGGGCGGCGGCGGCGGTCGGCATCCTCAAGGCGGGCGCGACCATCGTGCCGTTCAACGACCGGCTGGTCGCCGACGAACTGGCGTGGCTCGCGGAGCATGCCCAGCCGCGACTCATCGTCGCCGACGCCGCGCGCGCCGCGCTGCTGGCGGGATGCCATGTGCCGATCCTGCCGCTGGCCGATCTCGATGCCTGCCGCGACGGTGCGCCTTTGGAATGGCGCGAGGTTCGCGTCGAGGCCGAAAGCATCGCGATGATCATTTTTACCAGCGGATCGACTGCGAAGCCCAAGGGCGCGATGATGGCGCATGGCAATTACGCCGCCAAATATCATGAAATGCGGTTGCTCGACGCACGCCTCGGCCCGAACACGCGCTCGTTGATGCCGTTCGGACTGCACAGCTCGCCCGGCCTGCCGTGGGGGATATTGTTCACCACGACGCTCGGCGGGACGCTCTATTGCACCCGCAAATATGACGCCGAACGGCTGTTCGCGACGCTGGTCGGTGAGCGGATCGATTTTTTCATCGGGGTACCGATGATCTTTCAGCAGATTGCCGAACTGCCGGGTTTCGCGGCTGCCGATTTCTCGGCGCTGACTTTTGCCCGCGTCGGCGGCGTCACGCCGGAGGAGAGGACGCTCGCGGCGTGGAGCAACGTCGGCGTCGCGCTGCGCCAGCTCTACGGCATGACGGAAGTTGGCGGCGGATCGCTGATCGCAACCGAGGACGAGGCGAGGGCGCATCCCGACAGTTGCGGACGCGGGCTCGCCTACAGCCGGGTGCGGATCGTGCGCGACGACGGCAGCGTGTGCACACCTGGCGAGCCGGGGCATGTGCTTCTGCGCGGCCCTGGCATGATGTCCGGCTATTGGCGCGACCCCGAAGCAAGCGCGGCGGCGCTCGCCGGCGGATGGATGCACACCGGCGACATCGGTTCGCTCGACGATGAGGGCTATTTCCGCTTCCACGACCGCGCCAAGGAAATGATCAAGTCGGGCGGCTTCAACGTGTCGCCCACCGAGATCGAGAAGGTGCTGCTCGATCATCCGGCGATCGTCGAGGCGGCGGTATTCGGGATCGCCGACGAAAAATTCACCGAAGCGCCGTGTGCCTGCATCCATGTCGTCGGCGATTTGTCGCATGCCGATGTCACCGACTATTGCGCTGAGCACCTCGCAGGCTTTAAACGCCCTCGCAGGATCGTCATTCTGGACGGCCCTTTGCCAAGACTGGCGAATGAAAAGATCGACCGAAAGCGCCTGAAGTCCTACTACGGCGCCTGAGACGACCAAGGGGCAGGCAGGTTATGGCAGCGGCGCGGGCAGAACCGTCCAAGGGCAAATTGGTGGGTGCCGTCACCCAATCCTTTGCGGTGATGCGGGTGTTGTCGGTTTCGGCCGAGCCAATGGGGGTCAGCGCGATCGCGCGCGAGGCGGGGGTGAACCCATCGACGACCTTCAATATCCTCGCGCACCCTGGTCCTCGAAGGCGCGGTGGCAATCGACGAAAAGACCAAATCCTATTCGTTGGGTGAAGGGTTGCTCGCACTGTGCGCGCCGCTGCTCGAGCGCGGGTTTGTGCAGGACATCGGTCTGGAACTGGCGCGATTGTCGGCCGAGTTCAGCTGCCTTGCCGGATTGTGGCAGGTCGTCGGCGACCGTGTCGTACTGGTCGAACGCGCGGTTTCGGACCGTCCCGTGCGGCTCGACATGGCGATCAAGCAACGTATGCCGCTGTTTCTCGGCGCGCTCGGCCGCGCCCATGCCGCAGCCATGCGATTGAACGACGCTGACCTCACCGCCCGCTTTGGGCAGTTGCGCTGGGAAGGCACGATCGACGTCAAGGGCTATATCGCCGAAGTGCGGTCAGCCGAGGAGCTGGGCTATGCGGTCGATCGCCAGGCGCTCTATCCGGGGGTCGTTTCGGTGGCGGCGATCCTCACCAACCGAGACGATGTTCCCGTTTACGGACTGACCGCCAGCGACATCGCCAACAATATCGACGACGGACGAATCGCCGCGCTTGGTGCGCGCATGGCGGCGCTGAAAAAGGCGTTCTCGCTGCTTTGACCGTCGATTGCGGGCTGGGCTTTCTACCCAGGCTGTGCCGTCTTTTTTACCATGACCGTCTGGCTATTGGTATAAGCGAGCAGGCCGTCGAGCGCTGATTCCAGTCCCAGCCCGGACTGTTTATGTCCGCCGAACGGCGCCACGGCATCGAGCAATTGCGGCTGGTTGATGAAGACGTTGCCGGTTTCCAGTTGCAGACCGATTTCATAGGCGCGATTTTCGTCGGCCGACCACACTTGTCCGCCCAGCCCATATTCGGATGCGTTGGCACGCGCGATGACGTCGGCGTCTTCGGTCCATTTCAGCAGCGGGAGCAGCGGGCCGAACTGTTCCTCCTGAACGATCCGGCTGTCCTCGGGCGGATTGTCGATCAGGGTCAGCGGCAGGAAATAACCGGGGCGATCGATCGTGTCGCCGCCGATCAGGAAATCATAACCCTGCACCTTGGCATCCTCGATCAGCCCCCTGATCCGGCTATATTGCTGGTGGTTCTGGACCGGGCCGAACTGTGTGCCTTGGTCGGACCCGTCGCCAACCTTCGCCGCCTTGACCAGATCGACCAGCGCGCCTGCGAACCGGTCATAGATGTCGGCGTGGATGTAAAGGCGCTTCACCGCAATGCAGATCTGGCCGCTGTTGCCAAAGGCGGCGGAGAAAATCTGCTGTGCGACCGTGTCGATGTCGACATCGGGCAGGATGATCGCCGCGTCGTTGCCACCGAGTTCGAGCGTCACGCGCTTTAGCGATTTCGACGCGCTTTCCATGACCCGCTTGCCGGTCGCGGTCGACCCGGTGAAACTCACCTTGTCGATCCCCGGATGCGCGGTCATCAGCGGACCCAGCTGATCGCCGCCCGAGATGACGTTGAGAACCCCGGCGGGCAGGATGGCGCGCGCGATCTCGCCGACCCGCAGCGTCGTCAGCGGCGTGAAGGGCGACGGTTTGAGGATCACGGTATTGCCGGCGACAAGCGCCGGCGCGGCCTTCAGCATCGCAAGAGCGATCGGGAAATTCCAAGGGGCGAGCGCGCCGACGACGCCGATCGGCGTATGATGCACCTCGATCCGGCGCCGGTCATTGTCTTCGACCACCTCGACCGGCACGTCCATCGCGGCAAAGGCGTCGCACCACATTGCGCCCTTGTCGATGTCATATTCGGACGACGGAACGGGTTTCCCCTGCTCTTTGGTGAGCAGGCGGGCCAGATCGTCGCGGTGCGACAGGATCGCGGCGCCGAGCGCGCGAACGAGTCGCTGGCGTTCGGCCAGCGGCGTTGCCCGCCATGCCGGAAATGCGGTGCGCGCCGCGGCGACCGCGGCGTCCAGTTCTTTGGCACCGCAATCGGGCGCGTGGGCGAACACCTCTTCGGTCGCCGGATTGACGACGGGCAACGCCGCCTCCGTCGTTACGGCCCGGTTCGCGATGGTGGCGCTGTAGATGTCCGTCATATTATTCCCTCAACCCTGCCGTCGTGGCCTTCGACCGATACGATAACGCGAATCCACAGCGGTTGTGCGCCTCTATTTATTCTGTATAGAAAATATCATTCTTAAAAAGCAATCTTCGAATTGCCTGGGAGGGCCCCACATGTTTTTCGAACCGGTCAAAGATCGTTCTGCAACCGTCGGCCTGGGAAATGGCCGGGACCAACGAACGTGAAATTCGGGGAAGTCGTCGCAGCGCCTCCTGAACCGCGCTATCGAAATTATGTGCTCGGCGGTGCTGGTCGTCGTCTATATCCTCAATTTCATCGATCGCCAGATCATCAGCGTCCTCGCGCTAGACCTGAAGCGCGACCTGGGGCTCAGCGATGCAGATCTTGGCTTTCTCTACGGCACCGCCTTCGGGGTATTCTATGCGCTGTTCGGTATCCCGATGGGGCGGCTCGCCGACAGCTGGAACCGGATTCGGCTGACGACGATCGGTCTTGCGCTGTGGTCGGTGATGACGATGGTGTCGGGCTTTGCGCGCAGCGGGCTGCAGCTGACGCTCGCGCGCATCGGCGTCGGCATCGGCGAAGCGACGGCCAGCCCCTGCGCTTATTCGATCCTGTCGGACTATTTTCCGCGCGCCAAACGCGCGACCGCACTCGCCACCTATTCGGCCGGCATGTATGTCGGCGCAGGGCTGTCGCTGTTCCTCGGCGCCGAAGTGCTGCGGCGTTGGAATGCGGCCTTTCCCGATGGCTGGCATGGCATCGTCGGGTGGCAGGCCACCTTCATGATCGTCGGGATGCCCGGTCTGCTGCTCGCGCTGGTCGTCGCGACGCTGAAAGAGCCGGTGCGCGGGCTTTCGGACGGGCTTGTCACGCCGCCCGCCGCGCACCCGTTTCGCGGCTTCGGCGAGGAACTGGTGACGATGTTGCCGCCGATAGACGCTGATCGGCGCCGGGCGGCGCGGCGCCGGCGCGCTGGCCGCCAACATCGCCGGCGCCGCTGCGATCGCGGCGATCGCGTCGGCGCTGGTCGTCTGGACCGGCGATGTCCTGCAATGGATCGCGGTCGCAGTCGGGGTCTATGCGGTGTTCAGCTGGGTGTCGGCGCTCCGCACCCGCGACTATCCCTCCTTTGCGCTGATCTGGAAATCGCCGGCGTTCCTGTTGCTGGCGATCGGGCATGGGCTGACCTCGTTCGTCAACTATGCGGTCATTTTCTGGTCGCTGCCCTATGCCGAAGGCGTCCTTGGCGCCGACAAATCGACTGCGGCGCTGATCATCGGCGGCGCCGGTGCCGCTGGCGGCTTTCTGGGTCTGATGGTTGGCGGGCGGCTGGCCGATCATCTGCGCCAGACCAATACGGCGGGGCGCGTGCTGGTCATCATCGCCGGCGCGACGATCCCCTTCATCCCGCTGACGATCAGTTTCACGACCGACAATCTGACGCTTTTTTATGCGCTTCATCTGCCGATGATCGGTCTCGCCAGCGTCGGGCTCGGCGCGTCGGGCGCCACGACGCAGGATCTTGTTCTGCCGCGGATGCGCGGGCTGGCGACCGCGACCTTCTTCCTGTCGCTGACGATGATCGGTCTCGCGCTCGGACCATATAGCGTCGGCGCGATTTCCGCGGCGACGGGCAGCCTGTCGACCGGGGCGCTGTCGCTGATGGCGGTGTTGCCGGTGTCGACCGCGTGCTTTGTCTGGCTCTATTCCAAGCTTCCCAAGGCAGAGGCCAGTGTCGTCGAACGCGCCCGCGCGGCGGGGGAAGCGATATGAATGCTCAGCAGGTCAGTCAAGATATTCTCTATAAAGAATGTCATTCTAAAAATATTGACAAGCTATCCCCGACCTGACACTCACAGTGCCGAACCGGGCACATCCGGTCTTGGCGATGGTCGGCTCCATGGGGCGGTCCCGCTTGGGGAGGACTGAAAATGAAGCGAGCTTTTCGTCGGGCCATATTATGTGCGACTGCATCGTCGGGGTTGTTCTGTCACTCCGCATGGGCGCAGGACGCCGGTACACCCGCGCCGCAAACCAACGCCGAGACCGCCAGCGATGGCGATATCATCGTCACCGCACGCCGCCGGCAGGAGACGTCGATTTCCGCCCCGGTGGCGATTACCGCGATCAGCGGTGATCAACTGGCGCAGCGCGGTATCTCGTCGGTCGATGCGCTGGCGCGCGCCGTCCCGACGCTGATCACCAGCGAGGCGACCTCTTCGCCGCAAGGCGGCATCGTGGCGATCCGCGGCCTGTCGGGTGTCGATGCCAATCCGTTCGGCGACCAGGCGGTGTCGTTCAACATCGACGGGGTCGCCGTTGCGCGCTCGTCGGTGCGCCGTCTCGCCCAAATGGATATCGCGCAGATCGAAGTGCTTAAGGGGCCGCAGGCGCTGTTCTTTGGCAAGAATTCGCCTGGCGGGATTATTTCGGTGCGCTCGGCCGATCCGACGCGTGATTTCCAGGCCGGCTTAACCGCCGGCTACGAGTTCGAAGCCGACGAACTGCGGACCGAAGGATTTGTTTCAGGTCCGATCAGCGACACGCTGGGTTTCCGCATCGCAGGCTATTACGATCGCATCGAGGGCTATGTCGACAATGTCGCGCCCGAAACCGGCACCGGGGTCTTTGCGCCCTTGATCGGCGCGCGCCGAACGGCGACGAATTCGCGATCCGCGGTACATTGAAATGGGAACCGAGCGACCGGTTCGACGCGCGGCTGAAGGTTTCGTATAACAAGGCCGATGGTTCGGGATCGACCGATCTGCTGCAATATTTCAACTGCCCGCTCGGCGTCCCGCAGGGCAGCACGGCGCCCGAGGATTGCCGCGCCGATGGCAAGGTGACGACGTCCGACAACATCGGTCCCAATTTCGTCAACGCCGATCCGCGATACGGCGGCAACGAGACTTTTCTCAAGTCCGATCAGACGCTCGGCGGGCTCGAGATGAATTATGATCTTACCGACGAACTGACGCTGTCGTCGATCACCGGCTATTACAAAGCAAACAATAGCTATGTCGGCAATTTCACCGCTACCTTTGCCAACATCGGCACCATCCCGCGCGTGTTCCTGCCCGCCTTTGCCAAGCTAGATATTCGTGAGCTGACGCAGGAACTGCGCCTGACGTCCGATTTCGGCGGCCCGGTCGAATTCATGTTCGGCGGCCTGATTCAGGATACCCGCGCCAATGTCGAGGCGGTGGTCTATTTCAACGCCAACGCGCCGACCTTTTCGTCCAACTATCTCTACCGTCAGGACGGGACAGCCCATTCGGTTTTCGGTCAGGTGATGGTCAAGTTCACGCCGACGATCGAATTGGCGGGCGGGGCGCGTTATTCCTATGAACGCAAGCGCCTGTCGATTTTCCGCACTGCGATCGGCGCCGCGCCGCGCACCTTGCTCGATGTCGACGGACCGAACGAGGCGAGCTTCAACAACCTGTCGCCCGAAGCGACGCTCAGCTGGCGCCCATCGTCGCGGCTCACCGTCTATGCCGGATATAAGGAAGGCTTCCTGTCGGGCGGCTTCAACGCGACCCAGCCGGTCACCGCGGCATCGGCGACGCCGGGCCGCCGCACCTCGCTGATCGATCCGCGTTATGATCAGCAGCTGACCCGCGGTTTCGAAGGCGGGATCAAGGCATTGCTGCTCGATGGCTCGCTGCGAACAAACCTCACGCTATACAGCTATCGTACCGTTGGCCTTCAGGTCGCAACACTGGTCGGCTTGCAACAGGAACTGCGCAACGCGGGCGCCGTGCGGACCAAAGGGATCGAGTTCGATTTCAACTATCGCACCCCGCTGCCCGGCCTGTCGCTGTATGGCGCCGTTTCTTATGAGGACGGCAAATACACGGATTACCAGGCGACCTGCCATCGCGGCCTGCCGACGCCGCAATGCCGCTCGCAAGTCAATCGGTTCACCGGCACCACGGGATTGTTCAACGACCTCAGCGGCACCCAACTGGCGCGCGCGCCCGATTGGACCGGTAACGTCGGCGCCGATTTCGTGTCGGAACCGATCGGTGCGTTCAAAATCGGGCTGTCGGCCAATTACACATTTTCCAGCGGCTTTTTCACTGACGTCATCTCGGCACCAGGTGGGCGTCAAAGCTCCTATGATTTATTCGATGCCGGCATTCGCCTGATCGACAAGGACGACCGCTTCGAATTCGCGCTGCTCGGCAAAAATCTCGGTAACACCTATTATTTCACCCGTTCGGCGGACAATCCCTTTTCGGGCGGGGCGCCCGGCGGCACCTCGACCTTGCTCGGCGATACCGTCGGCGTGCCGAGCCGGGGCCGCGAAATATGGCTTCGTACGACCATCCGCTTCGGCGGCAACCGCTGATCGATGCGGCGGCGGCATGACGATCTCGCGGCGGAACATGATGGTCGCGGGATTGTCGGTACCGCTCGCGGGTCTGGCAATACCGGCCATGGCGGCGCCTGAGCCGGTCGTCGTTAAAACCGTCGCGGGGCGGGTCCGCGGCACCCGTGCTGGGCGTGTCGCACGGTTTCTGGGCATCGCCTACGGCGCATCGACCGCGACGCGGCGCTTTCAACCGCCGCAGCGCGTGGAGCCGTGGCACGGCGTTCGCGACGCGCTGGATTATGGCAATCAATCACCGCAGCTCAGCATCGGACTCGCCGAAGCGCCGATCCTGCGCGGATTTGCGATCGATCGCCCTGCCAGCGAGGATTGCCTTGTCCTCAATGTCTGGACTGCCGCGTTCGGCGACGGCGGCAAGCGCCCGGTGATGGTCTGGCTGCACGGGGGAGGATTCGTCGCAGGTTCGGGGGCATCGGTGCCTTACGACGGCGCCCGGCTCGCCGACCGGCGCGACGTCGTCGTCGTCACCGTCAACCACCGGCTCGGCCTGTTTGGGCATCTCTGGTTCGACGAAGGCGCCGGGACCGACTATGCTCGATCGGGCAACGCGGGAATGCTCGATCTCATCCTCGCGCTCGAATGGGTCCGCGACAATGCGGCGGCATTCGGCGGCGATCCCGGCAATGTCACTATCTTTGGTGAATCGGGGGGCGGCTGCAAGGTGTCGGCGCTGATGGCGATGCCCGCGGCCAAAGGCCTGTTTCACAAAGCGATCGTCCAGTCGGGATCGCTGATCAAGGCACATACGCCCGAGACCGCGGCGCCGATGACGCGCAGCATCATGGCCGAATTCGGGCTCGCTCCGCACGATGCGACGGCGCTGGCGCGCCTGCCGATGGCCGCCATCGAGCCAAAGCTGCGCGCGATCGCCGCCAAGGTCGGCTGGCGGATGGGCCCCGTGATCGGCGGTGACCTTCCCGATCACCCATTCGATCCTGGTGCGTCCGCTCTGTCGCGCGATGTCCCGTTGCTCGTCGGCGCCAACAAGGATGAATCGACGCTCATCGCGGGTGCGTTGAATCCCGCGATCTTCACGCTGGCGGAGGCCGATCTGGCCGGGAAGCTGGGGGCGCTTTTTCCCGGTCGCGATATCGCGCCGCTGATCGCCGATCTTCGCCGCATCCACCCGTTCGCGCGTGCAAGCGACATGTATTTCACCGCTGCGTCGTGGCTTTCTGTGCGGCGGAACGCGACCCTCCAGGCCGAACGCAAGGCGGCCCAGGGCGCCGCGCCGGTATTCTCCTATCTGCTTGCCTGGGAAACCCCGGTCGGCGGCGGACGCTGGAAATCGCCACACGCGCTCGATCTGCCGCTTGTGTTCGACAATGTCGCCCTATCGCCGCAGCTCGTCGGGGAGGGCGGGCAGGCGCAGCGCGTTGCCGATGCGATGAGCCAGGCGTGGACCGATTTTGCGCGGAACGGTGATCCGGGCTGGCCGCGTTACGATGAGGTGGACCGCAGCACATTGGTGTTCGACGCCAGTTCCGCGATGGTATGCGACCCCGATTCGGCCGAGAGATCTTTGTTTGGCGGTCCGCCGGTGAATATTCTCGCGCCGGGAAAGTGAATTCGGGCAGGCCGCCCGTCAGCTGCCTTTAGGGATTGCCGACGTCGGCGGGGGTCAGCCCGATCTCTTTCAATATGTCGGCGCTATGCTCGCCCAGCCGCGGCGGCATCGCTGCAGCGACATGGCTCTGCGACAAGCGTAGCGGGTTGCGGACATAGCGCATGTCCCAACCCCGTCCGCTGTCCAAGGTGCCGAAGAAACTCACCGCCGCGAGGTGCGGGTCCTCCATGATGGTCTCGAAGTCATGAACCGGCACGAAGGGGATGTCGGCCGCTCGCCCAAGTCGAGCCAATCCGCCGTCGTTTCGTTCACGAGCAATTGTTCGAGCAGGCGATAGAGTTCTTCGATGTGGCGCGTTCGTTCACCGATCGAGGCAAAGCGCGGGTCTTCCCGATGATCGTCGAGCCCCATCGCCTCGAAAAAATCACGCCAGTTCCGGTCGCTATAGGGCAGGAAACAGACATGGCCGTCGCGCGTCGGATAGGGTTTGCGCCACGCCGCCATGGTACGCCGATAGCCGAAGTCCTCGTCGTCCGCCGGCGCGCCATCCGCGGCGAAATGATGGGCATTCATATGCTCGATCAACAGGAACTGCGCCATCGCCTCGAACATCGGGACCTCGACATATTGGCCCGATCCGGTCCGCTCGCGCTGGAACAGCGCCGCCAGGATCGCGTGCGCGGCCATTTGCCCCGCCGTCTTGTCGGCCAGCACCGTCGGCACATAGCGCGGCGCCCCGCCCTGTCGCCGCGCGAGATCGGCGGCCCCGCTCAGCGCCTGGATGATGTCGTCATAGGCAGGGCGTCCTGCATAGGGCCCGTCTTCGCCGAATCCGTGGAGGCCGGCATAGACGAGCCGCGGATTGGCAGCCATCAATCGTGCGGGGTCCAGCCCCAGTCCTTCAAGTTTTTGCGGGCGGATATTGTGGACGAATACGTCCGCGGTGGTGACCAGGCGGAGCAGGGCCGCCCGCGCCTCGGGGCGCCGAAGATCGAGTTCTAGTGACCGCTTGTTGCGGTTGGACCCAAGGAACAGCGACGCCATCCCCGGCTCGATAGCCGGACCGGTGTGGCGCGTCGTATCGCCATCGGGCGTCTCCACCTTGATGACGTCGGCGCCATAATCCGCCAGGATCTGCGTGGCCGACGGCCCAAAGATGACCGTGGTCAAGTCGATCACCCTTATCCGATCGAGCGCCGCCGGTATTCGTGATGGAGATTGATATTCGTTCATGCGAATATACTAGCGAAAACCTGCCGTGGCACAAGTCGAAACGCCGAACTGAAAGTCGGCCGAGGCGCAGCAACAACCGGCGCGTATCTATGCCGCCATCGAGAGTGGTGCCGCGGACCTTGACGATCCGGATTTTGCCAATCGCACTGCGACGTTGAAGGCGACACGCGATCAGGCGCAGGTCGACCCTGAGCGCGCTGACGCCTTGATGGATTCGTCAGCCTCGAAATCCATCTCGCCC
Organism: Sphingomonadaceae bacterium; assembly: GCA_965283845.1. Lineage (GTDB taxonomy): Bacteria > Pseudomonadota > Alphaproteobacteria > Sphingomonadales > Sphingomonadaceae > Sphingopyxis. The sequence continues at coordinate 294,332 of CBDIQD010000001.1, read as the reverse complement.
GAACTGCTCGTCGAGTTTGCGAAACGCTTGAAGAAAAGGCTGCAAGAATCGAACGGCAAATGTCGCCGCGACTATTTCCATGAATAGATGGTCGGATGCCGCAATTCCGCTTTCACTTGGTCGCGATGCGTCCGGGTGTTTCGGTGTGGAGGGCCTTTTCGGTTCAAGAGCCTATCCTATTTTTACGCTTGTCTCGTACGACGACTAGCGAATTTTACCGCCTACCTAGAACCCAGCGCGCTCCATATCGATAGTCCGCGCTGGAGCTCGCATCGACATTTTGGCGGCGCGACTTACCACTCGTGCCATGGCGTTCAGATTTGAGTTCTTTGCAGGAAGAGTGCGAAGAATCGATGCCGCGCAAACTCCTGACGATGACTATCTGGATTACTACCAGCCAAACAAAGAGGCGCCCGCTCGCCAGCACTGGACCATCATCGACGATCTGCCAGAACATATTTCGGTAACGCCTGCAGAGCTTGATATCTTCGAGGCACACTTTAGCGACTTCCTGGATGAAGCTTCTTGCTGCCAAGCCGGATAAGCCATGAGCGTGCCGTACCCGCTCATGGCTTGACTAAATATTATCGAGTGTCCGGTCGAGACGTGCTGATCTGGATGTCTCGTTCTGCCCATTGCTGTAGGTCCGGAATGGAATACACCACGCGGCCTCCCAGCTTTCGATAGCGTGGGCCAGTTCCATTGACCTGTGCGTTTCGAGCGTGCGCGGAGAGAGGCTTAGGAAGCGCTCGGCCTCGGACGTGCGCAAATATCGCAAAGGCGGATTTCGAGAGTTCATGGTTCGTCTTCCTTGGAAAGCGCCACGACTGGCGCGAGGAGGAGAACGAGTGGCGTGATCGATTGAAGCACGACAACATGAGCGACGCTGCACGAGACGTAAACGACACCGACGAAGGCCTTGCTTTGCGCCTCTTCTCGGCGACTTAGACCATTTGTCTAGGGTAGCTGGACGCGGTCGTTAGTCTTCCGATGGACGATGGATCGCGCGCGTCTCTTTTAATGTTGCCTCGATATTTCAGGGTCCTCAAAATTGTCGTTCTTGGTTGGTGACCAGCTTCAGCGGCGGGTCGATCTACTCATCTGCTTGAACGACTTACGCGCTGATCGTCGACTTTCTCAGAAATCGAGCTTTGGCGATTTTGGATTAGGAGTTGCGCGCAAACGTCCTCCGATTAACACAACCACTAGACAATCCAATTATTGGACCATAGAAACTGTAGTGGTGGGTAGGAGATGGCTTCGTCACGCGGGTCGATCCGCGTAAGTTCGCCATGCTCAAGCATTCTCAGTCCCATGAGCGGTTTCGCCGCCTCCACGGGCGTACGGCCTCGCTGCCGTCGGAACCATCATGGAGTTGGCGATGAAGTTGCAGGAAAATACAGCGTTATGACGATTACGGACGCGAAGACCGAACACAGCCCCTTTGCAAATTGGCAGCGTATCGTGGCGGCGCGCTACGCGGATCGGTCGTTCGTCGGACAGAATAGATCTGGGGTCGAAGTCGATCCCGTTTACTGGGGCCTCGACAGAAGTGGCAAAGAAGGCGAGATGCCAGGGCAATATCCCTACACGCGCGGTATCTATCCGATCCATTACCAATACCAGCCGTGGATGGATCTGCAGATCATCGGCTATGGCGTTCCCGCCCAGACGCGCGAGCGCATGGATCTGCTGCTCGAGCAGGGCGGATCGAAAGGATATTTCGACCGCGAAGCCTATAACTTCATCTTCGATATGCCGACGTCGATGGGCTATGATCCCGACCATCCCGGCGTCCGCGGGAGCATCGGCGATTGTGGTATTTCGGTCTGCAAAGCGCGTGACTATGAAATCCTGCTCGACGGGAAGAATCTCGAGAAGACGACGGTTTCGATGGTCCTCAATGCCGGCTCGCCCGGTATGCTCGGGCTGTATCTCGCGGCAGCGCGGCGGCGCGGTTTCGCGTTCGACAAGCTGGGCGGCAACATCACCAACTATATCTGGGACTTTTTCGGACACAGCGGCGGCACCAACTTTTCGCCGCGGGGAAGCTATCGGCTGATCGCCGACATCGCCGCCTATTGCGCCGAACATGTCCCGCTCTGGAATACGCTGACGATCAGCGAGCATAATATCTGCGAGGCGGGCGCTACCAATGTGCAGGCGGTCGCCTATTCGATCGCGGCGATCATCGCGGTGAACGAGGAGTGCGTGAAGCTCGGGATCGCACCCGACACGGTGGTGCCGCGCTTCGGTTTCCATGTCCGCTATGGCGAGAATTTCTTTGAGGAAGTCGCCAAGACTCGCGCGCTGCGGCGCGTCTATGCCAAGGTCAATAAGGAACGCTTCGGCTGCACCAAAAGCGGTTCGCTGCAGGCGCGCATTCATGCGCAGACGGCGGGGTCGCTACTGACCGCGCAGCAGCCGCTGAACAATCTCGTCCGCAACGCCTATGGCGCGCTCGCCGCGGTGATGTCGGGCGTCAACGGGATGACGATCAACGCCTATGACGAAGCGCTTGGGCTGCCGACCGAGGAGGCGGTGACGCTGTCGCTCCGCACGAGCCAGATCATCGCCGAAGAAACCGGCGCGGTGCATGTGTCCGATCCGATGGGCGGCTCCTATTATGTCGAGGCGCTCACCGACGAGATCGAGCGGCGCGTCGTCGAGATCATCGCCGACATCGACGATCGCGGCGGGCTGATCGCCTGTATCGAATCGGGCTGGATCAAGCAGCAGGTGTCGGCCGCCGCCTATCAATGGCGCCAGGAGATCGAGAGCGGGGCGCGGACGATGGTCGGCGTGAACAAATATACCACCGACGAACCCGAGCAATTTGCGGTGTTCCAGCCTGATCCTGAAGCGGCACGCATGGCGATTGCCGATGTCGAACGTCATCGCCGCGAACGCGATGACGCGCGCTGTTCGGCGGCCCTGGACGCGCTGCGCGCCGCAGCGATCGAGGTGAACGCAGGACGCGCTATCGGGTCGGTCATGGCCAATCTTGTGGCGGCCGCGGAGGCCGATGCGACGCTCGGCGAAATGCAGACGATCCTGCACGATGTGTTCGGACGCAACAAATAGGGACTTCCATGGCAACGCTAGATTCGGCGCCGGCACCGCGCATCCTTTTGACCAAGAGCTTCATCGACAGCCACGATCGGGCAATCGCGACGATCGCGCTCGCCTTGCGCGACGCCGCGATGGAAGTGGTGCTGATCGATTATGAGCAGCCCGAAGACGTCGTCACCGTCGCGCTGCAGGAGGATGTTGACGTCATCGGCGTGAGCTTCATGTCGGGCGGTCAAGTCGAGACGACCGAGAAGATCGTCGCCGAACTGGGGCGCCGCGAGGTGGCCGATCTTCCCGTGGTGGTGGGCGGGATCATCCGGCCGTTCGATGTCGCACCGCTGGAGGCCGCGGGGGTCAGGGAAATCTTCCGCGGTGGGGCACCGCTGGCGGACGTGGTGGCGACGTTCGCGCGGCTGTCGCGCGCGTACAGGGGCGTTGCTTGACCGCAGGGCGAAAGGAGATCGACGCCGCGGCGCTGTTGGGGGCCGTCCGTCGGGGCGAGTCGCTGGCCATCGCGCGCGCCATCACTGCCATCGAGAATCGAACCCTGATCGGGGTTGAACTCGGCCTAGCCGTGCAAAGCCTTGGCGGACGATGTCCGACGCTGGGCGTTACCGGTCCGCCCGGCGCGGGAAAGTCGTCGCTGATCAACGCGCTGATGGGAGAGCTGCTGCCGCGATATTCGCGCATCGGCGTGCTGACCGTCGATCCGTCGAGCCCGGTCAGCGGCGGCGCAGTACTGGGCGACCGGGTGCGGATGGCGGCGCATAGCGCCAATCCCGATGTCTTTATCCGCTCGCTTGCGGCGCGTGGCCATCTGGGCGGCGTGACCCGGACCACCCGCGCGATGATGGACCTGCTTGCCGCCGGCGGGATGGATCTGGTGATCGTCGAGACCGTCGGAACGGGTCAGTCGGAGGTCGAGGTGGCAGACCTCACCGACGTCAGGATCGTCGTTTGCGCGCCGGGTCTCGGCGACGAGATGCAGGCGATCAAGGCGGGCGTATTGGAAGTCGCGGACCTGCTCGTGGTGAACAAGTCCGATCTGCCCGATGCCCACCGCACGGCGGCGCACCTGAAGGCGATGCTGCACCATCGGGGCCATGACGAGCGGCGCGAGGTGCTTCAGGTCTCGACGATGACCCGCGACGGGTTGTCGACGCTGGCGGATGCGATCGACGCGCGGTTTGCCGAACCGTTCGAACCGCGACCGAGCCTTGCGAACAGGCAGGCCAATCCGCGCCAAATTCTGGCCGACGATGTGGCCGAACTGGCCGCCGCATGGGTGCGCGATACTCGCGACGCCAGAATCGACGATATCGTCGAGACCGTGTCGCGCGGATCGATGTCGCACCGCGATGCCGCGATAGCGGCCATTGGCGTGCTGGCCGAGCTGGAAACGGCTTCGGCCGCAGCGAGTAGCGACGTTGCTATCCCGAGTTGAAGGAGAAGTCCGGTGGGTTCCGATTTGTTTTCGCTACGCGGGCGCACCGCGTTGGTGACCGGTGCATCGAGCGGCATCGGCCGGGTGCTGGCGCAGGGGCTGGCGGCTGCAGGGGCGCAGATCGTTGCGGTGGCGCGCCGAGCCGAGCGTCTGGCCGATCTGGTCGGCGAAATCGAGGGGCAGGGCGGCACCGCCATAGCGGCGCAGGCGGACGTCACCGATATCGGCAGCGTCGAACGCGCATTCGATGTGGCCGAGCGGGCGTTCGGACCCGTCGATGTTGTGGTCAGCAATGCCGGGGTCACCGACGCGCGAAACTTCCTGAAAATCGATGCCGCCGCGCGCGACGCGGTGATCGACACCAATTTTCGCGGGGTGTGGAACGTCGGTCAGACCGCGGGGCGCCGGCTGGTCGCCGCAGGGCGCGGCGGGTCGATCATCAATGTTGCATCGGTGCTCGGGCTCGGGGTGCAGCCAGGCCTCGCCAGCTATTGCGCGTCGAAAGGCGCGGTCATCCAGCTTACACGCGCCATGGCGATCGACCTGATGCAGCACAATATCCGCGTCAATGCGCTGGCACCGGGGTGGTTCAAGACCGAGCTGAACGACGCCTTTTTCGAAAGCCCCGCGGGACTGGAGCGCATCGCGCGAATGCCGGCGCGGCGGCTGGGCCGGATCGAGGAACTGATCGGGCCGGTTATTCTGCTCGCCAGCGATGCGGGGTCGTTCATAAACGGGTCGGTGGTCGTGGTCGACGGAGCACTCGACGCGCTGGTCGCCTGACGAAGCAACTTTGGAGCCACATAGCGCGGCCATAGGCAATCGACCGGCTTGACACGGCGTAAACTACCGACCACGATGCATTTGTCCAATTGTCGGACCAAGGAAATATTGAGCGGGATGGAGGAGGCGGATCGTGCGATTCATTGTGGGCGTCGATATCGGTGGCACGTTTACCGACTGTGTGGCGCTGAAGACGTCGGACGACGGGGCGCCGCCGGTTGTGAAGATCGGCAAGTCATCGTCGACGCCGCCCGATTTCCAGACCGGATTCATCGGATCGCTGCGCGCGGCAGCCGAGATGCATGGTGTCGCGGTCGAAGATATGCTGGCGAATGCGCAGGTTTATCATGGCTGTACCGTGGGCACCAATGCGCTGGTCGAGCACAAGACCGCGCGTGTCGGCCTGCTGGCGAGCCGCGGCCATACCGACACGATTTTCATCATGAAGGCGGGCAACCGGCTGAAGTTCCAGCCTGCGATCGAGATCGCGCATGTCGCCAAGCAGACCAAGCCCACGCCGCTGGTGCCCAAGGCGCTGTGCGAAGGGATCGATGAGCGCATCACTTTCGATGGGGAGGTCTTTGCCGCGCTGAACGAAGGTACCGCGCGCGATTCGATCCGGCGCCTGGTCGATCAGGGCGTCGAGGCGATCGCCATTTCGCTGCTCTGGTCGTCGGTGAACGACAGCCATGAGAAACGGCTGCGCGAACTGGTGCACGAAATCGCGCCCGACCTGTTCGTTTCGATCTCGTCCGAGGTCAGTCCGCGCGTCGGCGAATATGAGCGCACGATCGCGACGATCGTCAATGCGCTGATCGGGCCGCCGATGCGCTTCTATCTCGACGCTCTCGAAATCGATCTGAAAAAACATGGCTATACGCAGTCGCTGCAGATCATGTCGTGCACGGGCGGGTTGATCGATGCTGATCATGCACGCGACGTGCCGGTGCTGACTGTCGGGTCGGGTCCGGTCGCCGGCCTGATCGGCGCCGCCAGTCTGGCCAGAGCCGCCGAGGTCGGGGGCGGCCGCAACGTCATCACCGCCGATGTCGGCGGGACGACGCTCGATATCGGGACGATCTATGACGGCACGCCGGTGCGGCGGCCGACTGCGAGTTACGGTCAGTATGAGTATTTCGTGCCGACGCTCGATGTGCGTTCGGTGGGGGCCGGGGGAGGCAGCATCATCCGCACCGAGGGCAGCGTGCTCAAAGTCGGGCCGCACAGCGCGGGCGCGCGGCCGGGTCCTGTTTGCTTCGGGCGCGGCGGCACGCAGCCCACGACCACCGACGCGGCGGTCGTGCTCGGTTTCTTCGACCCGACCTATTTCTTCGGCGGCAAGATCACCCTCGATGTCGCGGCGGCCGAGGCCGCGCTGTCGCGGGTCGGCGCGCCGCTCGGGCTCGATGCGAAGCAAACCGCGGCCGCGGCACTCCAGATCATCGACAGTCAGATGGCCGATGCGATCTGGCTGACGCTGACCCAGCAGGGCCATGATCCGCGCGAATTCTCGCTCTACGGCTTTGGCGGCGGTGGCGGGCTGCACGGCGCTGCGATCGCGCGCGAGTTGGGCGCGCGCTCGGTCGTCATTCCGATGAGCAATCTCGCCGCCGGCTGGTCCGCCTTCGGCATTTCGGCGTCGGAGGCCCTCGTCACCGAGCAGACGGCGATGAGCCTGTCCAGCCCGTTCGACCCCGACGAAATCAACAAACGCTGGCCGGTCCTCGAAGCGCGCGTCGCCGAAAAACTCGCCAAGCAGGGTGTGCCGGCCGACGCGATCGAGTTTCATCGTTTTGGCGAGCTCCGCTACCAACTGCAGATCAACCAGGTCGCCGTTCCGGCCGAGGGCGGCGTCTATGATGCGGCATCCGTCGAACGGCTGGTGGAAACATTCGAGGCCGAATATGAGCGGCTCTATGGCAAGGGCAGCGGCTTTGCCGGAGTCGGTTTCGGCCTCACCAGCCTGCAGGTGCATGGCACCGCCAAGCTGTCGGGCCTGCGCGTCGGCGATCTCGTTCAGCAGGGCGGCGACGCATCGGGCGATGCCGCGAAGTCGCCGCGCGACGTCATCTGGTATGGCTGCGGCGGCCATCCCGAGGCGACATCGGTGTATGATGGCGCGCGGCTGGGCGTCGGCTTCAAGGCGGCAGGGCCGGCGATCATCGAATTTCCCGACACGACAGTGGTCGTACCGCATGCATGCGTGGCGAGCGTTGACCCGACCGGCAGCGTCGTCATCGACCTTAATCCCAGCGCCTGAAGGAACCCGACATGGCAAGCGCACAAGCTGAGATCGACTGGAACGGGCGGACCCACAGCTATCGCCCCAAACCCGACTGGACCGACCGGATTTCGCCCGACCTGAAACTCCACAAGAGTTTCGACGACGATCTCGACCCGGTCACCTTCGAGGTGCTGCGGCAGAAATTGTGGACGATCAACCTTGCACATGGCGACACGATCACCCGCATCTCTGGATCGCCGTTGCTCGCGTCGCTCGACTTCAACATGTCGATCCTGACCGAGGACGCCGAGGTTGTCGTCAACGCGCCCTATGTGCAGTTCCTCAACGCGGGCGCCCCGCTCGGCATCCGCTACATCCTCGAAACGCACAGCGGCAAGCCGGGGATCGCCGCGGGCGACATCTGGTGCTGCAACGACCCGTGGATCGCCGCGTGCCACCAGATGGACGTGATGTTCGCCGCACCCATTTTCGTCGAAGGCGAGTTGTTCGGCTGGGTCGCCAACGCGGGTCATCAGTACGACCTCGGCGGCATCGTTCCTGGCGGCTGGCCACAAAATGCCGAGGATGTCTATTCGGACCCGGTCGTGCTGACGCCTTTCAAAATGGTCGAGAAGGACGAGATACGGCCCGAGATGGAGGCGCTCTATCTGCGCCAGTCGCGAATGCCCGATCTTGTCGCGCTCGATCTGCGCGCGCAGATTGCGGGAATCGTGCTGGCGCGCGACCAGATAGCCGGCCTGTGCAAGCGTTATGGCGCGGACATCGTCAAGGCGGCGATGCGCCGGATGCTCGACCAAGCGCAGGAGAGCTTTCGCCAGACGTTGCTCAAGGTGCCCGACGGGACCTGGACCGAAATCCGCTATCTTGACGAGGCCCTGCCCGGTCAGCGGACAACGCAGCGCACCCAGCTGACCGTCACTAAAAAGGGCGACCGGATCACCATCAACAATGCCGGAACCGATGCCCAGACGCCCGGCACCAACGGAATTCCGTTCACGTCCTTTTCGGGCTCGATCACGGGCATTATCTCGGTCGCGATGCTCTATTCGCAGCTGTTCGCCTATGGCGGCTGCGAGCGGCAGATCGATTATGACCTGACCCCCGGCCTGCTGATGTGCTGCGACTACCCCACTGCGGTGAGCGGCGGCATCCTGCAGACGATCCCGATGATGAACGCCGTCCAGTCGATCCTGTCGCGGATGATGGGCTGTGACGACAGCTTGCGCGAGGATCTGGTCGCGCCGTGCGGCGATTTCATGCTGCCGGTGCTGATCGGCTATGATGATCGCGGGAAATATTTCGGTCAGGCGATCCTCGATTCCTTCGGTTGCGGGTCGGGGGCGCGATCATTCGGCGACGGCGTCGATTCGAGTGGCCCGACCTTCAGCCCGCTCTCAATGGTGCTGAATGTCGAGCAGATCGAGCAGTGGTTTCCGCTGCTGTTCCTCTACCGCAAGGAAGACGCCGACGGCGGCGGTCCGGGCGAGTGGCGCGGCGGCAACGGGATGCGCTCCGCGATCACCCCCTATCGCTCGCAATCGATGACGGTCGTCACCAACTCTGGCGGCCAATGTATTTCGGCACAGAATTGCGGCGGGCTGTTCGGTGGTCTGCCGGCACCGGCGGGACATTATCTGGTTTATTACGGGTCCGATCTGCCCGAGAAAGCGCGGAGCGGCATTGTCCCCGGGAGCATCTATGAGCTCAAAGCCGAGCGGGCCGAGCCATTGCGGGCAAAATCGAACGGGGCTCCGCTCGATGTCGGCGATGTGATGGAAATCCGCACCGGCGGCGGCGGCGGCTATGGCGATCCACTCGAACGCGAGCCCGCGCGCGTCGCCCGCGATGTCGAGCTGGGCTATACGTCGCTCGATGCCGCAACCGCGGTTTACGGGGTCAAGCTGGCATCCGACGGTAACGTCGATGCGGCGCGCGCCTGCGCGTGCGCGGCGAGTTGCGCGGCGCGCGCGCGTCTTGGCGTGCTTCGGGGGTCAACGACGATTCGCCGGCGACTCCCGCGACCGGCGAACCGTCGCGGCGGGTTCACGCCTATATCGCTTCGGTCGACCAGGATGGCGAACGCGTCCTGGCGTGCGACAAATGCGGGCATCGCTATTGCGGCTATGGCGGCGATTACAAGACGGCGGCGCTGATGGACGAGGCACCGGCCACGGCCATCCCCTCGAACGTCGACCCCGCGCATTTTGTGGATGAGCCGATTGTGTTCCGCCGCTTCGCCTGCCCATCCTGCCATGTGCAGGTGGGCGCCGAGGTCGTTAAAGCCGATGAGCCTGTCAAGGCCGAGATGGTGTTCGCATGACCGGCACGGCCCATCCTTTCCTCGACGGCAAGCCGAAGCAGATGCTGATCGGCGGCCAATGGGTCGACGCGCTGTCGGGCAAGACGTTCGACAGCGTCAACCCGTCGATCGGCCAGGTCATTGCCCAACTCGCCGAGGGCGGGGCGGAAGATGTCGACCGCGCCGTCTCCGCCGCGCGCGCCGCGTTCGAAGGCCCGTGGAGCCAGTTCAAGCCGTTCGACCGGCAGGCGCTGATGCTCAAGATCGCCGATACGGTCGAAACGCATTTCGACGACCTGTGCGTCCTCGAAACCCTCGACATGGGCGCACCGATCGCGCGCACCAGCACCTACAAGCGCTGGATCGTCCAGGCGCTCCGCTTCTATGCGGGTCAGGCGACGGCGCTCGCGGGCGAGACGCCGCACAACAGCTTTCCGGGCGATATGTTCAGCTATACGTTGCGCGCGCCGATCGGGGTTGTGGGCGGGATCATTCCGTGGAACGGGCCGCTGATCTCGCAATTGTGGAGCATCTGCCCGACGCTGGCGACGGGCTGCACGCTCATTCTCAAGCCCGCCGAGGATGCCTCGCTCGGCGTGCTGCGCTTTGCCGAGATCATGCAGGAAGCGGGCTTGCCCGATGGCGTCATCAACGTCGTCACCGGCATGGGCTCGACCGCGGGCGCGCGGCTGGCCGCGCACCCCGACGTCGACAAGATCGCCTTTACCGGATCGACCGCGACGGGCCGCCGGATTATCGAAGCCTCGGCGAGCAACATGAAGCGCGTCGCGCTCGAACTGGGCGGCAAATCCCCCGACATCATCTTTGCCGACGCCGACCTGGAGAAGGCCGTGCCCGGTGCGGGCATGGGCTGTTTCAACAATAGCGGCCAGATCTGCTACGCCGGAACGCGCGTCTTCGTTCAGCGCGCGATCCATGACGAGTTCGTCGAGCGCCTCGCGGCGTTCAGTAAGACGATCAAGGTGGGTGACAGCTTGGACCCTTCGACGCAGCTTGGTCCGCTGGTGTCGAGCAAGCAGCTGAGCACCGTAACCAGCTATTTCGACATCGCGCGTTCGGAAGGGGCAGTGGTTGCTTCGGGCGGCGAACGGCTTGGCGGCGATCTGGCGGGGGGCTTTTTCGTGCCGCCGACGGTGCTGTCGGGCATGACCAACGATATGCGCACCGCACGCGAGGAAATCTTCGGCCCCGTTGCTTCGGTGATCGCGTTCGACACCGAAGAGGACGCCGTCCGCCTCGCCAACGACACCCAATATGGGCTGGGCGGCGCGGTCTGGACCCAGAATGTCGGCACCGCCCACCGCGTCGCGCGCGACGTGCGCGCCGGCATGATGTGGGTCAATTGCTATGGCACGACCGAATCGCCCGTGACCTCCGAAGGCTATCGTATGAGCGGCTATGGCGCCAAGGGCGGCCGCCGCCATGTCGAGGAATATCTCTACAACAAGTCGGTGTGGATGAATTTGGGCTAGAGCGGGCGGGGATCCGGCTCGGCGGCGCCCTTTGCCGCCGCCGAGCCGAAACAGGATCAGTTGATGAAGACGCCCTTGCCGGCAGCCTGCTTGTCGAACGATCGATACGCCTCGTCGGCCCGGTCGAGCGTCCAGCGGTCGGTGAACAGTCTGTCGACCTCGAGCCCGTGGTCGGCGATGAAGCGGATGCAGTCGGCCAGCTTCGCGCTGTTGACCGTCCACGAGCCGACGATCGTCAGTTGCTTGCGGATCACGTCGATGCTGACGTTTAGCGTCATCTCGCCGCCTTCGCCGACGAGGCATACTGTGCCCCAGCGCGCGGCGGACCGCACTGCGACCAGGCGACCGGGCGGTGCGCCCGAGGTGTCGAGTGTTTTGGCCGCGCCCTTGCCACCCGTCAGCGCCATGATTTCGTCGACCGGATCACCCGTGCTGGCGTCAATCGCGTATGCGGCTCCAAATTCTTTGGCCAAGGCGGCACGTTCGGGGCTGACATCGACTGCGATAACCCGCGCTCCCATTGCCGAAGCGAACTGTGTAGCGGACAAGCCGACCGGTCCCTGCCCGACGATAACGATCGTATCGCGCGCCGAGAGATCGAGGCGCAGCAACGCGCCATAGGCGGTGCCCGTTCCGCAACTGATTGCCGCACCGGTCGAGAAGGAGACCTCCTCAGGCAGCGCGAACACGGTCTCGACCGCAGCGCGCATATAAGGCGCATGGCCCCCATGTCCGGTCACGCCATAGATAGTCGCAGTGCGGTCACACATCTGCGTCCAGCCGCTGCGGCATTCGGCACAGGTCATGCAGCCTTGATAATGGTGGAGGGTCACGCGGTCGCCGACGCGGGCGGTGCGCGGATCGACGTCCTTGCCGACTGCCGCGATGATGCCGCAGGGTTCATGCCCCGCGATCACCGGCTCGCCATTGTCGACCAGTCCCAGCGCCTTGAACGCGGCTCCGGCGGGGGACGCGTAAAAGCTGGCGGCGCTGCCGCACATGCCCGACGCCTTGATCTCGAGCACGACGTCGCGCGGCCCCGGGGTGGGATCGGGAAACTCGATGAGTTCCAATTTGCTGTCGCCGGTGAAGACCACGCCCTTCATAATTCGCTTCCTCTCGCTTCTTCTCGCTTTTTTGTCGCTCAGCGTCCGGTGAAGACGGGCGGGCGCTTTTCCATGAAGGCTCGCGGGCCTTCCTTCGCATCCGCGCTCGCCGCATTGTCCTTGGTGCATTGCGCCTCGATGGCGAACGCCTCGTCGAACGGCAGGCCGTTCGAGCGCACGATCGCTTCTTTCGTTTTCGCCAGCGCGATGGGTGCCCCCAGGCTGATCCGGCGCGCGAGTTCCTCGGCGACGCTCATCACCTGGTCGGGGGCACGACGCGGTTGACGAGGCCCATCGCCAGCGCCTGCTCGGCGCTTACCGGTTCGCCGACCAGCGCCAGCGCCGATCGGCAGGGGCCAGCGGCACCGACGCGCCAGCCGGACCAGCGCCGCCACCCCCTGCGATCAGTCCGCGCCGCACTTCGGTCACCCCGATCGTCGCTTCGCTCGACATGACGCGGATGTCGGTGCCAAGGACGAATTCGGCGCCGCCCGCCAGGGCATGTCCGTTGATCGCGACGACAACGGGCTTGAAGAAAGATGCGCCGCGCAGGATCGCGCGATACAATTGTTTGCGGTCCGCCGAGAAGCGTTCTTCCCATTCGCCGACCGGCGGCCGCGTCCGCATCATCAGCGGGATGGTGGTACCGAGGTCGCCGCCGGACGAGAAGGCCTGACTGCCCGCGCCGGTCACCAGCGCGACGCGAATTTCGCGATCCTCGGCGACATCGAGCCACACGTCGCACAGGCGAACCAGCATCTCGGGCGAAAAGGCGTTACGCTTGTCGGGCCGGTTGAGCGTGACATAGGCGATGCCGCCGCGTTTTTCGTACAGGACGTGCGGCTCGGCTTCGGTCATGCTATTGTCTCCGTCTCGCGTTCTTCCAGCCAGGCGATGATGCGCGCCGTGACACCGGGACGATCGGCCTTGCCGTTCGGTCCACGGCCCAGCGACGCCACCGGCACCACCGCCCGGGGAATCTTATGCCCGGCAAGCTGTCCGCGCAAATGATCGAGCAGGGCGGCTTGATCGCCAAAGGTGATGAAGGATTCCGGCGCCGATATCCTGCGCCTGTGGGTCTGCGCCACCGATTACGCCGACGACCAGCGCATCGGCGCCGGTGTCGCGACTTGATCGCGTTCTCGACCTCTTCGGGAAAGACCTTTTCGCCGCCGGTATTGATGCAGGTCGAGCCGCGGCCGAGCAGCGTGATGGTGCCGTCGTCCTCGACGGTCGCAAGGTCGCCGGGGATCGAATATCGGACGCCATCGATGACAGGAAAGGTCGCTGCCGTCTTTTCGGGATCCTTGTAATAACCGAGGGGAAGATAGCCGCGCACCGCCAGACGTCCGGACTCGCCACTGCCGTTGGCCAGCGGTTTTCCGTTGTCGTCGATGACACAGGCATTTTTGCCGAGCTGAAACCGCGACCCCCCCGCCGCCCGTTTGGAGGTGAGCGATCGTCCCATACCGCTCGCCTCGCTGGCATTGAGGAAATCGATCAGCAACGCCCCCGGCGCGTGAACGAGCAGTCGTTCCTTGACGCTGGCGCTCCACGCCATGCCCGACGACGACACAACTTTAAGCCGCGAGAGATTCCAGCGCTCGGGCTCTACGTCGAGCGCTTCGACGATCGGGCGGCAAAAGGCGTCGCCGACGATGCACAGGTCGGTAACGCCCTCGCGCGTCATCGTGTCGAGCAATTGCTTAACGTCGAACGACATCCCCGGCAGCGTCAATACCGTGCCGCCGCGGTTGAGGATCGTCGCGGCAAACACGAAACCGGTGCCGTGCATCAGCGGCGCGGCCGGCAGGCCGACTGGCGGAGTCGCATCGTCGAGGCGCCTACGGACATGGTCGAGGTCGGCGATCTCGGGATCGCCGGTCGTATTAGATGCCAGAAACAGGTCGTGCTGGCGCCACATCACGCCGCGCGGCAGGCCGGTGGTGCCCCCGGTATAGATCAATATTTGGTCGTCCCCGCTGCGCCCCCCGGTGGTCACGGCCTGCCCGGTCGACAATGGCGATGCCGAATCATAGGGAACAGCCCAGTCCGGGCAGACGGCTTCGCCGTCGTCGACGAACAACCAGGCCTTCACGTTCGGACAGCGCGCGCGGACCGCGTCCGCCTGGGCGGCAAAGGCGCCGTGGAATATCACCGCCGCCGTGTCGGCGTCGGTCCATAGCTGGACCAGCTCGTCGCCCGTGTAGCGATAATTGGTGTTGACCGGCACCAGCCGCGCCTTGAGCGCCGCGAGCACGCTTTCCATATAGGCGGGTGCATTGTGCAGATAGAGCGCGACCTTGTCTTGGGGCTGCAACCCGGCGTTCAGCAACGCCGCGGTGATTGCGTCGGCGCGGAGGTCGAAGTCGCGCCAGCTAAGGCGCCGGTCGCCGTGAACCAACGCGTCGCGGTCGGGGACAGCGGCAGCAATCGTCTCCCAGACGTCCGCGAATGTCCATTCCGCCGAGCCCGAAGCAGCCGACCCCGTCCTGTTGTTCGCTTGCACCTGCACCGCCCTGCCTCCACCCCCGCTTGACCATTGGTTTCTATGGTCCTACATTAGGATATTCAAAAAGGCTAGGGGGAACGATGACAAATCCAGGCGCTTCCGACACCGGGCTTGGCAGCGCCGGCTTCGCTCCCCTCGACGGGGTCAGAATCGTCGATTTCTCCACAAATATGGCAGGTCCATATGCCACGATGATCCTCGCGCAGCTGGGCGCCGACGTCGTGAAGGTCGAGCCGCCCTCGGGCGACGACGCGCGCGCCTGGGCGCCCGAAGTCGATGGGGCCAGCGTCGTCCACCGTCACATGAACGCCGGCAAACTCGGCGTTGTGCTCGATCTGGGGACCGCCGCTGGCCGCGAGGCGGCGCTCGCGCTGGCGGCGCGTTCCGATGTCCTGCTGCAGAGTATGCGACCGGGGGTGGCCGAGCGAATCGGCATTGGCGAGGACGCGGTGCGCGCGGTGAACCCCGACATCCTTTATTATGCGCTCAACGCATTCGGCGCGGGGCCGGTGGGCCGCGATCTGCCGGGCTATGATCCGTTGGTGCAGGCCTTTACCGGAATCATGCGGATGAACGGCCATGACGGTGCGCCGCCGGTGCGCTGCGCGCCGTCGGTCATCGACCTCGGCACCGGGCAGTGGATCGCAATGGGCGTGCTGGCGGCCATGCTGGCAAAAGCGCGCGGCAAGCCGGTCAAGGCGATGGAGACCGCGCTCGTCGATACCGCTTTCAGCCTCGTCGCCTATCAGGCCACGTCGGCGCATATATCCGGCCAGCGGCCCAAGCGCGCGGGTTCGGGCAACCCGATCGCAGCACCCTATGAAGTCTATCCCGCCCGCGACGGCGATCTGATGATCGCGGCCCCGAATCAACGGCTTTGGGAGCGGGTCGCCGACGTGCTCGGCATTTCCGCGCTGGTGGCCGATCGGCGCTTTCTGACCGTCGCCGATCGCAGCCGCAACAACAGCGAATTGACGACCGCTATCGCCGCAGCACTTGCGGGCGAGGACGTCGACATCTGGGTCGCGCGGTTGAAGGCCGCGGGGGTGCCGGTGACGCCCGTTGCCGGACTCGAACAGGCCGTTCATGCCGATGCCACTGCCGAGCGGCGCACCTTCGCCCAACTGGACGGCGTGCCGCATGTGCGTCTGCCGTGGATCGCCGACGGCGCGCCCGTGCCCTGGGCGCGGCGAGCGCCGCGGATGGGCGAACACACCGTCGAGGTGCTGCGCGAAAGCGGCTTCGACCAAGCGGCGATCGACGCGATGCTCGACGCCGGCGCGGCGGTCGCGGATTCCGCGCCGGTGACGGCTCCATGAGCACCGCGAACGCAGTTCCACTACGGGTGGTGGAAATCGGCAGCGGCATCGCGGTCGCTTATTGCGGGTGGCTGCTGCAACAGATGGGCGCCGAGGTAGTTCGCGTCGGCAGCCTACCGATCGCAGCCGAAGATGCCGATCCGATTGCGCTGGCGCTGGCCTATTATGCGGCGGACAAGCAGACCACGTCGCCCGATTCCGCGGCCGAGGTCATCGCCGGCGCCGACCTGGTCATCACCGACGATGTCGCGCATCTCGCCACATTGGCCGGCCGACCGCTCGCCGAAATGGCAGCGGCCCAGCCCGATACGGTCTTTGGCGTTACCACCGTCTTCGGGCTGACCGGTCCGCTGGCGGATGTTCCGGCGGCAGCGATCGATGCGCAGGCCGAGGCGGGGGTCGCGTGGGCGCTCGGCGAGCCGGGTCGCCCGCCGCTCGCCATTCCGCCGGGTGTGATGGAATGCCAGGCCGGCGCGCATCTCGCCGCCGCCTGCCTGATGGCGCGGCTGGCCGGGCCTGCGCCGGCAGGCGGACGGATCGTCGATATCGCGCTGACCGACGTGCTGGTGCATTATGTCGGGGTCAATTGCCGCTTCTATATCCACCACGGGATGAGTTGGAAGCGCGCGGGCCGCCGCGCCGCCGATTCGGGCGGCGCCTATCCCTTTGTCATCCTTCCCTGCGCCGACGGCGCCGTGTGCCTCTCGGGCCGGACCCGTCCCGAGTGGGAGCGTTTCGTCGAGGCGATGGGATCGCCGGCGTGGACGCAAGAGCCGCGCTATCAGAAGCTTCGCGCGATGGGGCAGCAATATCCCGAGGAAGTCGACGCGCTGATCGCGCCGTGGCTGGAAGCGCGTACCAAGGCCGAGATCGGGGAAATCGCCGATCGCTTCCGCCTGACCATCGCGCCTTTGCGCGATCTGGTCGACGTGCTCGCGACCCCCCAGCTCGCCGAGCGCAATTTCCTGCGCCCATGGACCGTCGACGGGCGCCAGATCGTCGGCCCCGGCCTGCCGTTTCGGGTGGCTAAGGCGCGCGGTGCCGCGCAGGCGCCGAATCTGGCAGGCACGCTGCTCGCGCGGGCCGGCGGTCCGCAACGTGCGGCCGGTTCCGGTCCGCTTGCCGGGCTTCGCGTGCTCGATTTGGGCTGGGTATGGTCGGCGCCACAGGTTGGCAGCATCCTCGCTCAATTGGGCGCCGAAGTGATCAAGGTCGAGCACCGCGCGCGGCCCGACAATTCGCGCCTGTCGGGCGCCATCATTCGCGACGGCCAGCGGATCGAAGGCCAGAATGCCGACATGTCGCCGATGTTCCACCAGATCAACAAGGGCAAGCTCGGGATCACCCTGAACCTGAAAGAGCCGGCAGGAGTCGATCTAATAAAACAATTGGCCGCAACCAGCGATATCGTGCTCGAGAATATGTCGGCAGGCTCGGTCGAAAGGTCGGGCATCGGTTACGACGCGCTCAGCGCCGTGAACCCGCGACTGATCATGGTCGGCATGTCCGGCGCGGGACAGTTCGGGCCGCTGGCCGACATGCGGACTTATGCGCCCACCATGTCGAGTTTCGTCGGCCTCGAATCGCTCGTCGGCTATGCCGGCGAGCTCCCGACCGGCGCGCTCAATTTCGCGATCGGCGATCCCAATGCGGCGGTGCACGCGCTTGTCGCGCTATTCGCGGCCTTGGCGCAGCGCGAGACGAGCGGGCAGGGATGTTACATCGACCTGTCGCAGACCGAGGCGCTGCTCGCCACGCTGACACCCTATGCCCTGCAGGCGCAGATCGCGGGGCAACAGCCGTTGCCCATGGGCAACGCGCATCCGGCGATGGCACCGCACGGCGTCTACCCCGCCGCGGGCGCCGATAATTGGCTGTCGATCGCTGTGCGGAACGACGATGACTGGGTGGCCTTGGCCAAATTGGCAGGCGATCAGCCTTGGGCGTTCGATGCACGGTTTGTGGACACGCGCGGCCGCATCGCAAATCGCGATACGCTGGATTCTGCTCTCGCTGCTTGGACCATTCGCCACGACCGCGATACGCTGGTCGCCGATCTGCGTACCGCGGGGGTGCCGGCATCCCCGGTCAACGACATCGACGATGTGTGGGACGATCGCCAGATCGCGGCGCGCGGTATGGCGGAGACCGTCGTTATCCCCGGACTGGGAAGCGAGACGCTGTTTCGGGCACCGTGGAATGTCAGCGGGATCGCTATCGAGGCCGGCACGCGCGGGCCGGTGATGGGCGAACATAATGAGCGCGTGCTGCGCGGGATGCTGGGCCTGTCGGCGGACGAATTCGAACAGCTGACCGCCCAGGGTGTGATCAGCTAGGCCCGATCACACCCTTTACGCGGTCAGGCTGTGGCTTGCGCCAATTCCTCGCTGCGAATCTCGAAACCTTTGTAATCGCTCTTGGCAACGTCGGCGCAGACGTCGGCATAAGTATGCATACCGCTGAAATAAGCGGAGAACACGCGCGGCTTGCCCGGCATGTTGGAACCCATGTACCAAGAATCGACGGTCGTCATCAGCGTCGTGTCCGCGACCTCGGCGATGTCCTTCACCCACTGCGTCTCGGCCTCTTCCGTGGCCTCGATTTCAACGGCGTTCGTCTCGCGCATTCGGCTCATGACGTCGGCAATCCAGCCCACATTCTGTTCGATGCAGCCCGGAAAGTTGGTCAATATTCCGGGGCTGCCGGGGCCAGTGATCATGAACAAATTGGGGAAGCCAGCTGTGCAGAGGCCAAGATAGGCGACAGGGCCATCTTGCCATTTGTCGGCGAGCGACAGGCCATCCTTGCCGCGCAGGTTCAACTTGTTGAGCGTCCCGGTCACCGTGTCGAAGCCGGTGGCGAACACGATCGAGTCCAGCGTGTGGTGGTCTCCATTCTCCATCGTCATGCCGTCGGTCGTCACTTCGCGAATGGGGTTCTTGCGAATGCTGACGATCGAGACATTGTCGCGGTTGAACGTCTCATAATAGTTGGTGTCGATCGGCGGCCGTTTGGTGCCGACCGGATGGTTGAACTCGCACAAGACGTCGGCCTTCGCCGGATCGTCCACGGTGTCGCGGATCTTCGCTTCGATATAGCCGGCGACGGTCGCGTTTGCCTTAAGATCGAAAACGATGTCGTGGTAGCTGGTGAACATGAAACGGAAGCTGCCGATTTCCCATAGGCTGTCCAAAGTGGCCTTCCGCTCTTCATCCGAAACTTCCAGCGCCGATTTTTGCGGGATTTCGAACGGCATTCCGATCGGTGACGCCAGCACCAGGCGGCGCATCTCTTCGTAATTCTCTTCCTGCTCGCGCCGCATCTCGTCGGTCAGCACGTGGTTGCGGGCTGGCACGCTGTAGTTGGCTGTCCGCTGGAACACGGTGAGATGCGCGGCCTGCTCGGCGATCATCGGCGTGCTCTGGATACCGCTCGAACCGGTGCCGATCAGGGCCACGCGCTGCCCGGTGAAATCGACCTTCTCATGCGGCCACAGCGCGGTGTGATAGACATTGCCCGCAAAACTTTCGAGCCCGGGAAGCGCCGGTTTGGCCGGGGTCGACGTGTTCCCCACCCCGGTGATCAGAAAGCGCGCGCGAACCGTCTCGCCCTTGTCGGTATCGACCAGCCAGCGGTGGGCCTCTTCGTCGTAATTGCCGGCCGCCACGCGCGTGCCGAGTTCGATGTCCTTTTTGAGGTCGAGCCGGTCGGCGACGAAATTCAGATAGTCGAGAATCTCGGGCTGCGCCGGATAGCGGCAGCTCCACTTCCATTCTTTGCGCACCGCGTCGGAGAAGGAATAGCAATAATAATGGCTTTCCGAATCGCAACGCGCGCCCGGATAGCGATTCCAGTACCAGGTGCCGCCGACGCCATCGGCCGCCTCGAACAGCCGCGTCGTGAACCCGAGTTCGCGCAGCCGATGCAGCATGTAGAGTCCTGAAAATCCTGCCCCAATGATAACGGCATCGACCTCTGCCGAACGCGCCTGCGATTCCATCACCGTCTATCTCCTCTCCAACGAACCACAGGAATTACGTCCCCTCTCAAAATATGTCAATTGTTCTACCATAGAATGTGCCGGTTGGCCGGTCGATGCAAAAACCTACGGTCCAACAATTGACATAGGAGATTTTTTGAGGATAAGAAGGGGTAATAAGCCTAAAAGAGGGGAGAGATCATGAAAGGTGTTCGCAGCGCATTTTATGGAGCCGGCCTGGTCGCGCTGGGTTTCAGCTTGGCCGCCACGGCGCACGCACAAGACGCGCCCCAGCCAGCGCAGAGCAATCCGGCCGATGGCGAAATCGTCGTCACGGCCAACAAGCGCGAGCAGAATCTCAATGATGTCGGCCTGTCGGTCACCGCGATCGGCGGCGAACAGCTTGCCGAACGGCGGATCACGTCGGTTCAGGATATCGCAGCCGCCGTCCCCGGCCTGAAATTTGCCGAAAGCGGCACCAACACCCCGATCTACACGCTGCGCGGCATCGGCTTCAACGAAGAAAGCCTCGGCGTCTATCCGTCGGTCAGCGTCTACACCGACGAAGTGCCGCTGCCCTTTCCGGTGCTGACGCTGCGCGCTGCGATCGACCTAGAGCGCGTCGAGGCGCTCAAGGGACCGCAGGGCACGCTCTTCGGTCAGAATGCGACCGGCGGCGCGATCAACTATATCGCCGCCAAGCCCACCGATACGTTCAAATATGGCGCCGACGCCACCTATGGCCGCTTCAACTATCTGAACGGCAATGCCTTCATCAGCGGCCCGCTGGGCGAAAAGGCCGGGTTCCGGCTCGCGGTGTCGGCGGCGGACAGCGATGGCTGGCAGAAGAGCCTGACCCGTCCGGGCGATCGCAATGGCGCGCAGAAATATATCGCCGGCCGGTTGACCCTCACGCTCGATCCCAGCGACGGCATCCGGCTGCGCGCCACGGTGAACGCATGGCAGGACAAAAGTGAGCCGCAGGCGGCGCAGCTGATCGCGGTGCGCGCGCAAAATCCGGCCGCCGTCCAGCCGGGTGTGCAGACGTCGCCTTTCGCGAACCTCTCGGCGCGCTCGGCGGACTGGACGACGACGGCGAACTATGTCGCCTTTGTCGATCCCTTTGGCGCCGCGGCCGGCACCAACACCACCGTTGCCCCGATGACGACGCCCGACATTTCGCCGCGCAGCAACCGCAAATTCATCCAAGGGGCGCTGCGCGCCGAGGTCGATCTGGGCGATTTCGCGACATTGACCTCGATCACCTCCTATTTGGATTTCAGCCAGAATCTGTTCAGCGACAAGGACGGCTCGGCGCAGGCGGTCGCCAACATCGGACCAAGTTTTGCCGACATTACGTCGTTCAGCCAGGAACTGCGGATCGCCAATTCGGGGACCGGACCGTTCCGCTGGGTCGTTGGCGCAAACTATGAAAAAAGCGAGGTTTCCGAAGATCAGAACCTGTGGTTCGCCAATGGTTCCTCATCGGCTCCCGGCACATTGTTCATCACGACGACAGGGGCGCAGGTCAATCAGAACATCCGCAACTATGCGTTCTTCGCCAACGGCGAATATGATGTGACCGATGCCCTGACGCTGAAACTGGGTGGTCGCTATACCGATTCGCGCAACCGCGCCAATCTTTGCACCACGGGCAACGGCGACGGCACGGTGTCGGCGCTGTTCAATCTCCTTCCGGTGCTGGTGTTCGGGGTGGCCCCCGGATCGTTCACGCCGATCACAACTGGCGACTGCTATCCTTTGAACCCCAGTTCGTGCCGGGCCAGCGTTTCATCGACACGCTGTCGGAGGATAATTTTTCCTGGCGCGCCGGGATCGACTTCAAGCCGAACGAGGACGCGCTGTTCTACGCCAACGTGTCGCGTGGCTACAAGGCGGGCAGCTATCCGACCGCTGCCGGATCGGATTTCCGCTCGTACCAGCCGGTGACCCAAGAGTCGGTCACCTCCTATGAGGCGGGGTTCAAGGCGTCGCTCGCTGACCGGGTGGTTCAGTTCAACGGCGCTGCCTTCTACTACGACTATGTCGACAAGCAGATCCGCGGCAAGATCGTCGATCCGGTCTTCGACGTGCTCGACATCCTGATCAATGTGCCCAAGTCGCGCGTACTGGGTGCCGAAGCCGAACTGACGCTTCGTCCGACCGACGGCCTCACCGTCGCGGGATCGGTGACCTATCTCAAGTCCAAGGTCCTCACCGATGGCGGAACGCGTTTTGTCGGGCCGACCGCCTATGGCAACAGCTGCACGGTCAACAATGCGCCGGGGCCATGCGACTTCACGGGCAGCGAACTGCCGTTCACGCCCGAGTGGTCCTATTCGCTCGATGCCGATTATCGCCACAATATGGGCAACGGGACGCTCAGCGTAGGTGCCAGCCTGCGCGGTCAGTCCTCGTCGACATCGACGCTCAACGGCCGGACGATCCCGTTCCGCAACCTGCCGGGCGACCGGAACAATACCAACATCGACCGACCGTTCGTGATTCCGTCCTATGCCGTCGTCGATACGCGCCTCAGCTACGAATTCGACGATCGCTACAAGGTGATGATCTGGGGCAAGAACATCTTCGACAAATATTATGTCACCAACGCCAATCACTATCTCGACACGACCGTCCGGTTCGCGGGCCAGCCCGCGACCTACGGCATCACGTTGAGCATCAAGAACTAGGCGCCAGTCGCAGCCGCGATTCCTCGCTTTTCGGTGGATCGCGGCTGGGCCGGCTCTGTTCGTCAAGAGAAGCGCGGCCGGCTTGGCCTATTGCCGGGCGGATCGGCGTTCCACCCTATTCGGAGGCATTAATAATGATGAGCGTCGAAGAGCTTGCGGCGATCGAGCAGATCAAGCAGCTGAAATCCTCCTATTTCAGAGCGCTGGATACCAAGGACTGGGCGCTCATGCGGACGATCTTCTCGTCCAGCCCCTCCGCCGATTACCGCGGTGCGGTCGATGAAGGCGAGGATTCTAGCGGCACCGTCGCCAATGCCGTGAACTCGCAGGTCCTCACCGATATCGACACTATTGCCGACGGCCTTCGCGATGCTCTGGCTGGCTGCAAGAGCAGCCACCTTGGCGGCAACCCAGAAATCACGGTGCTCGCCGACGGCACGGCAAAGGGCATTTGGGCGATGCAGGACTGGCTCTGGTTCGAGGAATCGACGCCGCGCGTACGGCTCCGCGGCCATGGCCATTATCACGACAGCTTCGTCCGTGAAGGCGACAGCTGGAAAATCCATACATTGCGGCTGACCCGCGTGAATGTCGAAATCACCAATTACTAAAGCGCGGCTTCGATATCCGGGCGACCCGGTGCTGCGTCAGCGGGAATAGGAGAATCCCATCATGAAGGGCCGGGTAGTGATAGCGGGCGCCAGCGGCGTCGTCGGGTCCGCGGTGCTGGAGGCTTTTCTGGATGACGGCTGGGACGTCGTCGCGCTGTCGCGCCGCGTTCCGGAAATACGTAGCAGGCGGCCTTTCGAGCATCTGAGCGTGGACCTTCAGGATGCGGCCGCCGCCAGCGCTGCGCTTGGCGTGCTCGACGGCGTCACGCACCTCGCCTTTGCGGCGCTCTATGAAATGCCCGGCCTGGTCGATGGCTGGTCCGACCCGCAGCAAATGGAAACCAATCTCGCGATGCTGCGAAACTGCATCGAATCGCTGACCGGCCGGGCCGACACGTTGCAGCACGTCACGATCATGCAGGGCACCAAGGCTTATGGCGTGCACCTCCACGTGATGGATCTGCCGGCGCGCGAAACGGCGCCGCGCGATCCGCACGCCAATTTCTATTGGCTGCAGGAAGATTATCTCAAGGAACGGGGGCAGAGCGCCGGTTTCGCCTATACGGTGATGCGCCCGCCGATGGTCATGGGCGGAGCGATCGGCGCCGCGATGAACCTGGCGCCGGTGTTGGGCGCTTATGCCGCGATATGTCGCGAAGAGGGGCGGCCGTTCGGTTTTCCCGGCGGCGCGCCTTATGTGACCAGGCGCTGGAAGACGCCCGCGTGCTGGCCAAGGTGGAGGACTGGTCGCGCCAGACGCCGCAAGCGCGTGATCAGATTTTCAACATCAGCAACGGCGACGTCTTCGATTGGCGCAGCACCTGGCCGGCGATCGCCGACGCCCTCGGGGTCGAAGTCGGCGACGACACGCCCATGTCGCTTGCCGAATATCTGCCCACCAAGGCGGGTCACTGGGATCTGATCGTCGAGAAGCACGGCCTGCGCAAGATCGCGTTGAAAGACCTTCTCGGCGAGATCGCACTTCATTGCCGATTTCTGCTTGATCGCAGGCATGACCGAGACGCCATGGCCCGGCCTGATGAGCACGATCAAGCTTCGCCAAGCGGGGTTCCACGAGGTTTGCGATACGGCGGACATGTTCCGCTATTGGCTGGGTGACCTGATCGACCGCAATATATTGCCCGCCCGCGTTTAGGAGCGGTGCTCAGGCAAAGCGTGTCCGCGACGGCAGTGCGACCGTCGCGGTGCCCTTGGCGGTAACTTCGCCCAGCTGGTTCTCCACCCGCAACTCCAGATCGACGACATAGGCGCCGTCATCGACCCGCTTGTCGGCGATGTCGGCGCGGCACCACGACACATCGCCGAAAATATTGGGCCGCCGCACCGATACGCTGAGGCGGCGGAGGAAGCCGGCGTCGCCCATCCAGTTGGTCATATGCTGGCCCATCCAGGAAATACGTTGCGGCCCGACGTCATAGCCGCCCGGCATCCCCACCTCGCGCGCCATCTTGCCCTCGGTATGCCCGCGCGCGGCGCTGTCCTGCGCGCCGGTTTCGGAATTCACGAAGGCATCGGCGGGGTGGCGTTTACGGTGCATCACCGCGCGGCGGTGCGACTGGTAACTGTGGCCGCCGCCCGAATACCAGCAGATCATGTCGGTGATGTTAAGCGGCCCTTTGAGCATCGGCTGGATTGCGGTGCCGACCGCGACTTCTTCCCAGAAGCGCGGGCTCGCGCCGCGCAGTTCCTCGGTCTCGATTCCATGGGCAATCGCTTCCAGTTCCTGCGGCGAATAGCTGTGCGTTTCGCGCGGCGCATAGTTCAAGCCGCCGCTCGCTTTTGATCGCGCGGTGCGCGCGGTGTGGCCGTGCGCGACGCAGACAAGTTGGCCGTGCTGGTTGGTATAGCGTGTCTCGCCGGTCTGGATGATGAACTTGGCGGCCTTGCCGCCGGCCTTTTCCACCGCGTCGAGCAATTTGGCGCTGACAGTGAAGCTGTCGCGATGGCGGATCGGCTCGTGACCATTCGAAATCGGTGCCGCCATAGAGCCACTGGATACCGCGCAGCTTGGGCGCGACCACCGTCGTGTCGATGGTGTAAAGGAAGCAGCCGGGCGCCAGCGCCGATCCGTACGGCGATGCCGCGCCATAATGGGGGTCGGTGAACAGCGGATTGTCGTCGCCGAGTCCCCAGCAGAAATGGCGCACCGCGTCAGGCGAAGCCTCGCTATTCCATTGCTGGCCGGTGCGGCGCAGTTCGACCCCGATCAGTTCGCGCGCCTCTTCCAGCGCGCCCTCCCACAAAGCGGGAGTCTGCGACGGTGCCGTCTCCGGGCTCATTGCCATGCCTTCGCTTCCAGCGCGACTTCGCCCGACGGGCCGTGCGCGCGCATCGTCCATTCGTCGCCCTCACCGGAAAGCGTCAGCCTCAGCGGGGCGCCACACAGGATCGGCGCGAGATTGCGGCTGCGCCAGCCGGCCGGATCGCTCCCGACATGCGCGCGGAACATTTCGAGCAGGAACATCGTCGGGACCGTCCCGTTCACGACCAGCGCCGGATAGCCCTCCGATTGTGCGTAGGCGAGGTCGTAGTGGATGCGATGCGGATTGTCGGTGATGGCCGAATAGCGGAACAAAATCGTCTCATCGGGGACGAAGGTGCGCGCGACGTCCCCGGGCGGAATCGGCTTTGGCGCCGACGATGGACGGCTTGCCGGATCGCCATTGGCGGCTTCGCGCAGCACATAGCTGTTGGTCTCGATCACCACCGGCGCATCGTCGCCGTCGATGCTGATGCGGTGCTCGACATCGACCAGCGCAAAGCGGCCCGACTTGCCCGTTTTGTGCGTCACCGCGCCGGGCCGGCTGGTCCGGCGAACGCGCGCCCCGATCGGAATGTCGCCAGCGAATTCGATCCGCCGCCCGCCCATCATCAAGCGCGGCAGGCCGAGGTCGGGCAGGGTGATACCCAGATGCGCCGCGCCGTCGGCGCGCAGCTCGGACTGCAGGGTCGGCGGATTGAACAGCGCGACGTGCCAGCCGCGCGGCAAGGGGTCACCCTCAGCAAACCCGGCCGGATCGCGGTCGAGCAGGGCGGCCATGCGCCGGACCAGCGGCAGCGCGCAGACGTCGTCGGCCTGCTGCACATCGTCGCTCATGCCGCCAGCTGCCCGGCCGTAACCTTCACCCTGCGTCCGACCCACTCCTCACGTTCCATCGCCGCAACGATCTCGGATGCGTCGGACACGGCGAGCGCGCGTGCGCCATCGTCGGTATCGATCAGCGCCACGGCCCGTGGCGGTTCGCCCCGGGCGTGCAGCACCGTGCAACCGGCGATCCTGCCCGCCCCGGTATAATCTTCGACGACCGGTAATTCGGCTGCGACTGCGGCGACCTCGCTCGTCACGTCGCGGCGCGCGAAAGCGCCGCGCGGCGGCTCGCCCGACCACAAGGCAAAGGCCTGTTTGGTGAGGATGCCGGACACGCAGGAAAGCAGCGCCGTGCGCCCCGCTCCGGCCCGCAGCAGCTGCGCCGCGTGCGCCGTCGCCTGGAAGAAATAATTGTTATACGGCCCGCCGGCAAAGGCCATCGAGCCGGTGATCGTCAGATCGCGATCGGGCGGCAGGTCGAGCGCGTCGGCGAAGGCGTCGACCGCGACGGGGAAGCAGCTGTACAATTCGATCAGATCGATGTCGGTCGCCGCGATGTCGCCAGCTTCGAGTATGGCGCGGGCGGTCAAATCGGCGCCGGGCGACCGGATGAGGTCGGCGCGCGCCGACAGCGACACCATATGGTTCGATTCGGCGCTGGCGACCGGAAACACCCAGCGCGCCGGATCGATGCCCATCGCTTCCGCCCGCTCGGCCGAACAGAATAGCAGCGCCGCCGCCTGATCGACGTTCCAGGTCGAGCAATGCGCGCGGGTGTAGGGAAAGGCCTGCATCGGGTTGCGCGGCCCGTCGTCGCGGATCGTCGCAGCGTCGAGCGGCATACGCGTCCACCCGTCGGGATTGGCCGCCGCGATCTCGGCAAAGCGGGCATAGCGCGCTGCCAGCCGGTCGCGATGCGCGTCGACCGAACTGCCCGCCGCCGCGCGCCGCGCGCTTTCGAGGATCGCATAAAGCCCAACCGGCATCTTCAGGCCCGCGGCGACCTCCGCCGGATGGCGCAGCTCGGCCTTGGGTTCCAGCTTCACGTCAGGATCGTCGCCCTGGTCGCGTTCCTCCGCGCGTTTCCCGGCGAGCTTCGCGCGCAATATCCGGTAACCGGCATCCGAGCCCGTCACGAGCGCGCTTTCGATTTTGCCCATGGCGATCGCTTCGCAGGCGTCGGCGATCAAGGTCTGCTGCAGCACGCCGACGCTCGACACGATCGTCGTTGCGCGCGCCGCGCCGATCGCGCGGGCGATCTCACCGGCGGGATTGCGATAGCGCCAGCGTCCGCGCGGCACCGCGATGCTGCCGACCTCGGTTAGCAGGGCAGGCGCACCGCAATCCGCGTCCGCCGCGCGTACCGCCTCCAGCATTAGGTCGATCGGTTCGAGCGCGAGCGCGGGGTCCTCCTCACGGCGCATCGCGACCCCGACGCCGACCAGCACCGGCGTGCGCGGCGGAATCGTTCCCGCGGTCATGCCGCCGTCTCGCAGAAGGACGCCGCGCGCTCGCGCAGTTCGGCCTTCTGTATCTTGCCATTGGCGTTGCGCGGCAGCGCGGTCGGCGCGATGACCACATCGGCGGGAACCTTGTAATCGGACAATCGCTCGGCGCACCAGCTGCGGACCTGCTGCGGCGTCGGCGCCCAGTACTTCACCGTGCGCGACGACCGCTTCGCCCAGCATCGGGTCGGCGCGCCCGACCACGGCCGCTTCGACCACGCCGCCCAGCCCCGCGAGCACGCTTTCGACCTCGGCGGGATAGACCTTGAAGCCGCCCCGGATGATCATGTCTTTCTTGCGGTCGGCGATGCGGACATAGCCTTCGGCATCGATGCTGCCGATGTCGCCCGACTTCCAATAGCCGCCGACGAACGACGCCGTGGTCGCTTCCGCGTTGCGCCAATAGCCGGGTACCACCATCGGTCCGGCGATCCACAGCTCGCCATCGGTTCCCGGCGGCACTTCGCGGCCCGCATCGTCCATGACCCGGATGTCGCCGCAGGTCACCACTCGGCCGATGCTGTCGGCGCGAGCCGTTCCTTCGCCCGGCGGCATGATCGTCGCGGGCGAAGTCGTTTCGGTCGCGCCATAGGCGTTGCACATCGCCAGTCCCGGAAAGGCGGCGGCAAAGCGGGCGATCGTCGGCTCGGGCATCGGGGCGCCGCCATAGGCCGCGATCCGCCACGATTCGAGGTCGAAGTCGGCAAGGTCGGGCTCGAGCAGGCACAGCCCGTACATCGCCGGGACCATCAGCGCGTGGGTGATGCGTTCGCGCGCGGCGAGTTCGAGCGCGGCGCGGCGTTTGAACTCGGGCAGCATGATCAGCGTGCCGCCCAGATAGAGAAAGGGCATGACCACACCGCATAGGCCGCTGACATGCGCCCATGGCACACACACCAAACTGCGTTCGTCATCGCCCAGCGCAAAGGCGCCCTGCCAGTGCAGGCAACTATGGATGGCCCCCAGATGCGTGAGCATCGCGCCTTTCGGCTTGCCGGTCGTGCCCGAGGTGTAGAGGATCGCGAGCAGAGCTTCTTCGTCGGCGGGTGCAGCGGGCGGCGCTGCATCGCCCCGTCTGATCGCGCTACGCCATTCCGATGCCGCCACATCATAACGACCGGCAGGCGCGGTGGGCGCTGCGTCAACGACGTCGGCGAACTCGGACCCGTAAATGATGGCTGCCGGGGTGCAATCGGCACAGATATAGTCCAGCTCGGCGCCGCGCGAACGGGTGCCGACCGCAACCAGCACCGCACCCAGCCGCAGGATCGCGACCACCGCCCGCACCGCATCGACCCCATTGGCCAGCATGACCGCGATCCGGTCGCCGGCGCCGACCCCGCCGGCCACCAGCAAGGCGGCAAGTGAGCCGCCTTGCGCATAGAGCTCGGCATAGGTGAGCCGTTCATCGCCTTCGACCACAGCAACGCTATCCGGCCGCTTCGCCGCGATCGTCGCTATCTGTTGTGCAAGATTGGTGGCCCGGTTCGGAAAGCAGGGGACGATGCGGTCCCAATGCAGCTCGGCTCTCAGCGATCCCCCGTCCATCCGCCTCTCACGACCCTCGATCTACAGAGACTCTTGGGTCTCGTCCGGCAACGTCATCCCGGCTGCCGCCGCCACGGCCGCTGCCAGAATTTGGGCATAGGCCTGAACGTCCCGCTCGACGCGATTGCGCGCCAGTTCGGCGTCGCCCGCCTCGATGGCTTCCAGGATGCGGGCGTGCGCGTGCCGCACCCGCTCGCGCACCTCCGCCGATGCGAACTCCTTGATCTGCGATGCCTCGAACATCAGCCCGCTGACCGACGTCGCGAAGGCGTGCAGCAAGTCGTTGTGGCTGGCCGCGGCGATCGCGTCGTGCCAGTTCACATTCTCTTCGAGGAAAGCGGTCAAATCATTATCGGCAGCCCAATCGATGCGAGCCGCAATCGCATGCAGGGTCGCCAGATCCTCATCGGTACGCCGCTCGGCAGCGAGCGCCGCCACCATCGGCTCCAGCGCCAGCCTCACCTCGACCAGCGCGCTCAGCGTAACGCTGCGTCCCTTGGCATAGAGGTTGATGTGGCTGGCCAGATGATTGGCGGTCGGCTGGGAAACCGTCGTTCCGCCATACCGGCCCGCCCGCGTGTGCACGAGACCCTGGGCTTCGAGAATACGTAGCGCCTCGCGCACCGATCCACGGCTCAGTCCCGTCGTCGAGACGAGCTCGCGCTCGGTCGGCAGCGCCGCGCCCAGCTTGTATCCGTCGCCCAATATTTCCTGTTTCAGCCGCTCGGCGAGCACGTCGCTCGACTTGGGAACCTTGATACGTCCGAGGCCCTCAAGCATCGTTTCCAGATTGGAATCTTTCGGTGAAGAATTGGCAGTCATGCAAGCGTCCTAACTCTTGTATCTAGACAAGTCAATTGTTGGACCATAAATACCGCGGCATGGAGAGGATGAAGCGCGCCGGACTTGCCGAGGCAAAGGTCGAAGGATTTCGACCGCTTGCCGGTGTCCGCGTCCTCGACTTCTCCAAGATTCTCGCTGGCCCCCTTTGTACCCAGTATCTGGCCGATCTCGGCGCCGATGTCGTCAAGGTGGAGCCGCCCGCCGGCGACGACACCCGCAACTGGCCGCCGTTCGAAAACGGGGTGGGCGCGATATTTACGGCAGTCAACCGCAACAAGCGCGGTATCGCGTTGAATCTCCGGGAATCCGAAGGGCTTGCCGTCGCCGACGCGCTCGCGCGCGAAGCCGATATCGTTGTCGAAAGCTTTGGTCCCGGTGCCGCCGACCGCCTGGGCATCGGCTGGGACCGACTGTCCGCGCTGAATCCGCGGCTCGTCTATGCGAGTATTTCGGGGTACGGAACGCAGGGGCCGATGAAGGACGGCAAAGGCTACGACCTGATCGCCCAGGCCTTTTCCGGCATGCTGTCGCTGACCGGAGAACCCGGCGGGCCGCCCGCCCGCTCGCCCTTCTCGCCGGTCGATCAGGCGACCGGCTACCACGCCGTCATCGGCATCATGGGCGCGCTGATGCAGCGCGATCGCACCGGCGTCGGTATCAAGGTCGAAGCGTCCTTGTTCGACTCGGCGGTCGGCCTTCTCGGATATTTCCTCCAAAATTATTGGGTGCGCGGGACCGAGCCCGAGCGGCCCGGCTCCGGCCATGAATCCTTATGCCCTTATCAGGCGTTCGCGACCGCCGACGCGCCGATCATCCTTGGCATCGCCAACGATGGTTTCTGGCGGAAATTCTGCGAACTGGCGGGGGAAGCGGCACTGGCCGGCGATCCGCGGTTTGCCACCAACGGCGACCGGGTCGCCAACCGTGCCGTCCTGATCCCGATCGTCGCCGATATCCTCGTCCGCCGCGGCCGCGCCGAGTGGCTTGCGGAACTCGCTGCGTGCGACATCCCGTCCTCGCCAGTCCACACGCTGGGCGAATTGTCGTCGCATCCGCACACCGAAGCTTCGGGGATGGTGCTGCACAACGGCAGCTTCCGGACGGTTGCCTCGCCGCTGCGCGCGAATGGCGAGCGCCTCGCGCTACGGCTGCGGCCGCCCGCGCTCGGCGAGCATAGCCGCGCCGTGCTGGCCGAGCTTGGTTACGACACCGACAGGATCGACACGCTGGTCGCGACCGGCGTTGTCGGCGCCCCTGATTTCGCAGACGCCGGGAGGTGATGATGACCGAGACCCAGACAACCGCGCCCAATTTCGATGCGCTTCACGACAAATATCTGGCCGAGCGTGACCGGCGCCTGCGCGGTGAAGGCACCGCGCAATACGTCGCGGTGGACAATCCGTTCATCGGCGACATCGACGACCCCTATGCCGAGGCGCCGATCGAGCGCGCGCCAATTCGCGAGGATGTCGATGCCGTGATCGTCGGCGGCGGCTTTTCCGGTCTGCTCGCTGCCGCCAGCCTGCTCAAGGAAGGCGTCACCGACATCCGGATGATCGAGAAAGGCAGCGACGTCGGGGGCACCTGGTACTGGAACCGCTATCCGGGCTGCCGCTGCGACGTCGATGCCTATACCTATCTGCCGCTGATCGAGGATCATGGCGCGATGCCGTCGGAACGCTACGCGCGCGCGCCGGAGATTCTGGGCCACGCCAAGCGTATCGCCGACCGCACCGGGATACGCGACAAGACCTTGCTCCAGACCGGGGTCAATGGCGCAGACTGGGACGCCGCAGCCGGCCGCTGGATCGTCACCACCGATCGCGGCGACACGATCCGTGCGCGCTTTCTGTGCATGGCAAGCGGCATCCTCAGCCGCCCCAAGCTGCCCGGCATCCCGGGCGCGCGCGACTTCAAGGGTCACAGCTTCCATACCTCGCGCTGGGACTATGACTATACCAAGGGTGACACCACCGGCGGCCTCACGGGTCTGAAGGACAAGCGCGTCGCGATCATCGGCACCGGGGCCAGCGCGGTGCAGGCGATTCCGTATCTGGGCGAATGGTGCAAAGAACTCTATGTCGTTCAGCGCACCCCGGCGGCGGTTGACGACCGTGAGAATGTGCCGACCGATCCCGACTGGTGGAACAGTCAGGAACCCGGCTGGTGGGAGCGCCGCGCGCTCAATTTCGAGGGCTTCGTCAATTCGATCCCGCAGGACGAGGACCTCGTCCAGGACGGCTGGACCCGCAATTGGGGCAAGATGACCGACGCGATGGTCAAGGGCGAGACGCCCGAGGAGATGGCCCGGCTGCGCCAGCAAGCCGATTATGAAAAGATGGAGGCGATGCGAACTCGGATCGCGGCCATCGTCGAGGACCCCGCCACCGCCGAGGCGTTGAAGCCCTATTTCAACTGGATGTGCAAACGGCCGCTGTTCGTCGACGGCTATTTCGAGACCTACAACCGGCCCAACGTCACCCTGATCGACACCAAGGGGCGCGGCCTCGATCGCATCACCGAGACGGGCATCGTCTTCGAGGGTCAGGAATATGCGGTCGACTGCATCATCTATGCGAGCGGCTTCGAGGTCGCCTCGCCGCCTGACCGCACAGCCGGCTTCGACATGCGCGGCGTCGGCGGCATCACGCTGTCGGAGTATTGGGCCGATGGCCGCAAGTCGCTGCACGGCATGCTGGTCCATAATTTTCCCAACATGGGGGTGATCAGCGGGCTCAAGCAGGCTGGGATCACCTGGAGCATCACCTTCATGAACCGCCGTCAGGCCGAGCATTTCGCCGCGCTCGTCCGGCGCAGTCTCGACGATGGCGTCGATTTTGAGGTGACCGAGGCGGCCGAGCAGGAGTGGCTGGCGGTGCTGAAGGACAAGGCGATGAAGGACGACACCTTCCTGCGCGAATGCACCCCCGGCTATTATAACAACGAGGGCAAGGACCAGCGCGATTCGATCTGGCTCAGCAATTATGGCGGCGGCCCGTTCGAATATATGGATGTCCTCCGCGACTGGATCGCCGGCGACCGGGTCGAACACGACCTGACCCTCACGCCCGCGCGGTGATGAGGGCGCCGTGAAACTGCACCCCGAGCTGACGGCGAACCTTGGCCTTGTGGCCGCGGCGGCGCTGGGGCTCACGGTGGGGATGTTGCCGGGGCTGTTCTACAGCATCGGCGTCTTCATGCCCGCATGGGAGGCCGAATTCGGCTGGAGCCGCGGCGACATGTCCTTCTCGCTTACCCTCGCGACGGCTGCGATGTTTCTGTTCGGAACCGCGGCGGGCCGGCTCGGCGACCGGTTTGGCGCCGCGGCCGTCGGCTCGGTCAGCCTGTTTGCCTATGGTGCCATCCTGGCGCTGCTACCGCTGGTCATTGCCGACGTCCGCCATCTTTGGGCGGGCTATATCCTGCTCGCGATCGTCGGCGTGCCATCGAGCGCGATCATCATGGTCCGCCCGATTACTGCCGCGTTCGACGAACGGCGTGGTATCGCCATGGGGGTCGCGCTGACCGGTGCGGGGATTGCGGGTTTCTGGGTTCCCCAGTTCGTCGGCACGCTCATCGAACTTCGTGGCTGGCGCATAGCGATGATGGCGCTGGGGGCTTTGCCCTGCATCGTGGCTCCATTCATATGGTGGGGCTTTCGCGGCGCGAACGAAGGTGCGGCTCGCCGAAACATGGCGGAGCACGGAATCGAATTTCGTGCGGCGCTTCGCATGCGCCCATTCTGGATCTTGTCGCTGATGGCGATGGCGATGTCGCTCGGGGTCGGAGGCCTCCTCGTCCATTTCGTTCCGCTCCTGACCGACCTGGGGGCTACAGCGGTTCGCGCGGCGGCGATCGCATCGCTGCTCGGCCTTGCGAGCGTCTGCGGGCGGATCGGCATCGGCCTGTTGCTTGATCGTTTTCCGGCCACCATCGTCACCGTCGGCACCCTGTTCCTGGCGGCGTCGGGCGCGCTTCTTCTCTACACGTCCGGCCTTGTCTACGCTCCGATTGCGGTCATGCTGATCGGCTTGGCGGCGGGCGCGGAGGTCGACCTGATCGCCTATCTGTGCTCGCGCCATTTCGGGGTGCGGTCTTATGGTGCGATTTACGGCTGGCAATATAGTGTTTTTGTGCTCGAGTACGGCTTCAGCCCCTTTGTCGTGGGGCTGATGCGGGACAGCCTGGGGAATTACGATTTTGCGTTGCTGAGTTGCGTTGTCGCGATCTGCCTTGCCTGCATCCTCGCCCCGCTGATGCGTTCGCCGCCCGTCAGCATTCGCGCTTCTGCGAACTTTTGATCAAGCGACGCTAGCGGGCCGCCACGCGACGCTGCCGTCTGCCGGCAATCGCATGGTCTGTAAGCTCCCGGTAGACATTGTAGCGCGATCTCGAGGCATCGAGAATCCGGCCGGCACTTTTCCATTTTTTCCTAATGTTTCCTAAAGTCGGCCTTTTTACTCCATAGCCCTATCGATCGATTTTGCCTTAGGCGAACAAGGTAAGCTACGATAATTTACGTGCAGATAAAACTGGCATCGACTGTCGACGCCGGCCGATCAAATTGGGGATCGATGAGCCGCAAACCACGCAAAGCTAGAGTGCTTTGGCATAGGCTTTCGTATGTCTGGAAAGAAATGGCTCCCCGGGTAGGATTCGAACCTACGACCGATCGATTAACAGTCGATTGCTCTACCACTGAGCTACCGAGGAACACGCCGCCGAAGCAGACAAGGCGGCCCCTTTGCCGCCAACGAACAACTTTATCAAGAGGGTATCGGCGGGATTTACGAGTCTCAGACGATAAATTGTTCCATCGCGATGCGTTCGTCGAGACCCTGGTCCGGATCGAACAGCAATGTCAGCGGCCGGCTGCGGTCGGTGGTGACCAGCACGGTCTTCACATCGCGGATTTCGCGCTGGTCGGCGACCGCGCTGACCGGGCGTTTCGCGGCCTCGCGGACATTGAAGCGGATGCTCGTCGATTCGGGGACGAGCGCGCCGCGCCAGCGCCGCGGACGGAAAGGGCTGATCGGCGTCAGCGCCAGCATCTGCGATTCGAGCGGCAAGATCGGGCCGTTGGCGCTAAGGTTGTAGGCGGTTGATCCGGCGGGGGTCGATACCAATACCCCGTCGCACGACAGCTCCTCGAGCATCGTTTTCTCGTTGATCAGCACTTCGAGCTTTGCCGCCTGGCGCGTTTCGCGGAGCAGCGAAATCTCGTTGATCGCAGGCAGGATATGGCGCTCGCCGCTGATCGTCGTGATATCGCCGCTCAGCGGATGGATCAGGAACGGACGCGCCGCCGCGAGTCGCTCGATCAGTCCCTCGACGCGAAATTCGTTCATCAGGAAACCGATGGTGCCGCGGTTCATCCCGAACACCGGCAGCGACCGCCGTTGATCGAGCAATTGGTGCAGCATGTGGAGCAGAAAGCCGTCGCCGCCGAGCACGATCAGCAGATCGGCGTCGTTCAGGTCGGCGAAGTCGTAGAGGGGGCGTAGTTCCGCTTCGGCTTCCATTGCGACAGGCGAATTCGACGCGACGAGCGCGATCTTGCGATGCATCCTGGGGTCCCCTTTGGCGCGGCGTGTCAGCCGCCCGTTGCACTCATATGACGCGCGACCGCCGGTGTGGACTTTCGTTCGATATGAAAGTCATGCGCGCGGGGTTTGCCAGCCAATGCCGCATCAATCAAGCCATCGACATCGCCGTCCTCGCGCAGCGCCGCGCGCAGGTCGACATGATCGTCCTGACCCAGGCACATATAGACGCGCCCCTCGACGGTCAGCCGGATGCGGTTGCACGTCGCGCAGAAATTGTCGCTGAGCGGCGTGATCAGCCCCAGCGTCACCGGGCTGTCCTCAACCGTGAAATAGCGCGCTGGGCCGCCGGTGCGTTTGTCGACGGGATAGAGCGCGCGGGCATCGCGTAGCGGCGCGATGAACTGATGCAGCGGGATATAATGATCGCTGCGGTCGGCTTCGACCTCGCCGAGCGGCATCGTTTCGATCAGCGTGAGGTCGCAGCCGGCCTCGGTGTGCCGGCGAGCATCGGCAGCAGCTGATCCTCGTTCAACCCCGCGAGCGCCACCATGTTGATCTTGACCGCGAGACCCGCGGCGCGCGCCGCGTCGACCCCGCGCAGCGCGACGGCGAGGTCGCCGACGCGGCTGATGCGGCGAAGCGGCGGCATCGAGCGTGTCGAGGCTGACGTTGATGCGGCGGACGCCCGCCGCCGCCAGCATCGGCGCATGTTCGGCCAGCCGCATCGCATTGGTGGTCAGCGTCAGTTCGTCGAGGCCGTGACCGATCATCGCGCCCAATCGCATCGCCAGCGTGTCGATGCCGCGCCGGACCAGCGGTTCGCCGCCGGTCAGGCGGATGCGGCGAATCCCGCGCGCGACGAATCGCTCGGCAAGCTCGGCCATTTCCTCGATGCTGAGCACCGCCGATTTGGGCAGAAAGGTCATGTCCTCGGCCATGCAATAGCGGCAGCGCAGGTCGCAGCGATCGGTGACCGACAGGCGTAAGTAACTGATCCGCCGGCCATGTCCGTCGATAAGCGGTGCCGCCGATGCGGCAGGGTGGGAAAAAGTGGCAGCCACCCGCGCCTTGTGATGCAAAAGGCAGGAGCTTGGCAAGCAAAGCCTGCTAGGAAGCGCGATGAATCGCTTGTCCGAATCCCTGTCCGCGTGCGTACGGAAACTCGAAACCCTGCACGCCCGCCACGACGCCGATGCCGGCGTCATCCTGGTCCAGGTCGACCAGATGGCGCGGATCAACAACAGCGCCGGCACCGCGACCGGCGACGCGGTGCTCGACGAAATCGGCCGCCGGCTGGAAAATTTCGCCAGCGACGAATTCGGGCAGGGATCGTGCGTCGACCGGCTCGAAGGGCCGCGCTTTCTGATCGTACCGTCGGCACCGATGTCGCTGGGCGCGTTGCGGGCGCAAGAACGCGCGCTGCACGTCGCGCTCGCCGAACCGATCGTCGGCGACCCGAACGGCCGGCTCTCGATCCGCATCGCCGCGGCGCTGATCACCCGCGACGAATCGGTCGCCGTCCAGCTGATGCAGGCGAGCGACCAGCTGGCGCGGCCGGCGTCGGCGCGCGACGGGGTGATGGTGAACGCGGCGCTGTCGCAAAATGAGGTCGTGATCCATTATCAGCCGCAATATGACGTCGGCACCGGCGAGATGACCGGGGTCGAGGCGCTGCTGCGCTGGCAGCATCCCGAGCTCGGACTACTCGGCGCCGGGCCGCTGGTCACCGCGGCGAGCGCCGCGCGGCTCGAATGCGAGCTGACCGAACATGCCCATCGCGTCGCGCTGACCGAAATGGCGACCTGGCCTAAAGCGCTGGCCAAGCTGCGCGTGTCGCTCAACATCACCGCCGCCGATCTGGGCGATCCCGATTTCGCTGCACGCTTCGCCGCGATGGCGAAAGCGGCCAAGGTCGATCCCGACCGGCTGACCCTCGAGCTGACCGAACAGGCGATGCTCAGCGATCCGGCGAGCGCGGCCGACCAGTTGGCGCAGATCCGTACGCTGGGCGCGGCGATCGCGATCGACGATTTCGGCACCGGCTATTCCAGCCTGTCGCTGCTGGCGCGGCTGCCGATCGATTATCTGAAGATCGACAGCGGCTTTACCCGCACCATCGACGGCAACGACCGCGACCGCATCGTGGTGCGCGCGATCGTCGATCTGGCGCGCGCGCTAGGGCTGCTGGTGGTGGCCGAGGGGATCGAGAATGAGCGCCAGCTGGCGCGATTGTCCGAACTGGGCGTTGCGACGTGGCAGGGGTTTTTGAAATCGGGACCGGTGCCGGCGGATCAGTTGCTGGGGCTGATGAAATAGTCTCGTCATTGCGAGGAGCGTAGCGACGCGGCAATCTCCAGCTATCGGCTTGGACGAACCATAGCTGGAGATTGCTTCGCTTCGCTCGCAATGACGATTTTTGTCAGCCGACCTGCTTCGCCAATTTCCCTAGCCCCTTCGATAATTGCAGCGCGCCGTTCAATCGCGCCCCGGTGCTCACCCAATCCCCGCTGATCGACAATTTATTGTCGGGGCGGATGCGGGCGCGGCCTTTCAGCCGCTCGACATAGGCGATCAGGCCGGGGACATTGGCGAACTGGTTATCGTGGAAGGACACCAGAGCGCCCTTCGTCCCGACGTCGAGCTTGGCGATGCCCGCCAGTCTCGCATTGGCCTTGATCTCCATCAGCTGGACCAGGTTCGCGGTTTCGGGGGGCAGCGGGCCGAACCGGTCGATCATCTCGGCGGCAAAGGCATCGAGCGCCGGGCGATCCTCGGCATCGTTGAGGCGGCGATACAGCGCCATGCGCAGCGGCAGGTCGGGGACATAATCCTCGGGGATCAGGATCGGCGCGTCGACGGTGATCGTCGGCGACAGCGCCTCGCGCGGCGGCAGCTTGCCGGCTCCTTCGGCCTTGGCCATCAGGATCGCCTCTTCCAGCATCGACTGATACAGCTCGAAGCCGACCTCGCGGATATGCCCCGACTGTTCGTCGCCGACCAGGTTGCCCGCGCCGCGAATGTCGAGATCGTGGCTCGCGAGCTGGAATCCCGCGCCGAGCGTATCGAGATCGCCGAGCAGCTTAAGCCGCTTTTCGGCCGTGTCGGTGATCGCACCATGTTCGGGGGTGGTGAGGTAGGCATAGGCGCGCGTCTTGGCCGCGCCCGACGCGGCCGCGCAGCTGGTAGAGCTGCGCCAGACCAAAGCGGTCGGCATGGTGGATGATCAGCGTGTTGGCGCTCGGGATGTCGAGGCCGCTTTCGACGATCGTCGTCGACAGCAGCACATCATATTTGCGGTCGTAGAATGCGCTCATCCGGTCCTCGACCTCGGTCGGGGTCATCTGGCCGTGCGCGACGACATATTTGATTTCGGGAACGCGGTTGCGCAGGAATTCCTCGATGTCGGGCAGATCCTTGATCCGCGGCACAACGAAAAAGCTTTGGCCCCCGCGGTCATGTTCGCGCAGCAACGCCTCGCGCAGCATGATGGCGTCCCATGGCGCGACATAGGTGCGCACCGCGAGGCGATCGACCGGCGGAGTCTGGATGACGCTGAGTTCGCGCAGCCCCGACATCGCCATCTGCAACGTACGCGGGATTGGGGTCGCGGTCAGGGTCAGGACATGGACGTCGGTCTTCAGCTGCTTCAGCCGTTCCTTGTGCACGACGCCGAACCGCTGCTCCTCGTCGACGATGACGAGGCCGAGATCCTTGAACTCGATGCCCTTGCCGAGCAGCGCATGGGTGCCGATGACGATGTCGATGTGACCGCTCGCCAGGCCGTCGCGGGTTTTCTGTGCTTCGGTGGCGGGGACGAGCCGCGACAGGCGGCCGATATTGACCGGGAAGCCTTTGAAACGTTCGACGAAATTGGTGAAATGCTGGCGCGCGAGCAAGGTGGTCGGACAGACGAGCGCGACCTGCACCCCCGCCATCGCGGCGACGAAGGCGGCGCGCAGCGCGACCTCGGTCTTGCCGAAGCCGACATCGCCGCACACCAGTCGGTCCATCGGCTTGCCCGACGCCATGTCGGCGAGCACGTCGCCGATCGCGCGATCCTGATCGTCGGTTTCCTGATAGGGAAAGCGGTCGGCAAAGGCGGGATAGGCGGCGTCCTGCGCGAGCAGTTCGCCCGAGCGCAGCGCGCGCTGCGCCGCGGTCGCGAGCAGCTCGCCCGCGATCTCGCGGATGCGCTCCTTCATCCGCGCCTTGCGCCGCTGCCACGCCTCGCCGCCGAGTCGGTCGAGCGCAACCCCGTCGCTTTCGCCGCCATAGCGCGACAGCACGTCGAGATTTTCGACGGGGACATAGAGCTTGTCGCCGCCCGCATAAGTCAGCGCGACGCAATCATGCGGGCTGTTGCCGACCGGGATCGAGGTCAGCCCCTCATAACGCCCGATGCCGTGATCGAGATGGACGACCATGTCGCCGACGCTGAGCGTCGCGAGTTCGGCGAGGAAGGCGTCGGCGCTTTTGCGGCGCTTTTGACGACGTACCAGCCTTTCGCCGAGAATGTCCTGTTCGGTGAGCAGGCTGATCGCGTCGGAGGCGAAGCCGTGGTCGAGGGGGAGGACGACCATCGCGGTCGCACCGCCGCTTTCGGCCGAGGCGGTGCCGAGCGCATCCTGCCAGACGTCGGCGGGCGCCAGCGACGTCACGCCATGCTCGCGCAGCAACCCCGACAGGCGTTCACGCGCGCCGCCCGAATAGCTGGCGATGATCGTGCGGCGTCCCTTGCGGCGCTCGTCCGACAGGTCAATCGGCGACCTTGTCGTAAATGTTGAGGTCGGCGGCGCGTTCGGGGGTGAAATCGCGCGCCGAGAAGGTTTCGAGGTCGATGACGGTCGGCGAAGGCGCGACGTCGAACGGCGTGACGATGTGGACGGGACGTTCCGCCGCCGCGCCAGCCCATTCGCTTTCTGTCGGATACAGCGTCTCGGGCGCCAGCGGGCGGTAGCTGCCGGTCGATCCTGTTCGGCGGCGACGCGGTTGGCATGATAATCGGTGATCGCGGCCAAGCGCGTCTCGGCGGTCGCCTCGCTGCGGTGGCCGCGCAGCACCGGGGTCGCGGGATCGATATGGTCGAATAATGTCGCCAGCCGCTCCTCGAACAGCGGTAGCCAATGGTCCATTCCGCCTGCCGCCGGCCGTCGCTGACCGCCTGATAGAGCGGGTCGCCGGTCGCCTGCGCGCTCGAACAGGTCGCGATAGGCCGCCAGCGAGAGCGCCGGATCGTCGTCCTGATCGAGCAGGGCTTCGCTCGCGGGCCGGCAATTGCAGCGCCTTGGCGGGGCCGAGGCTGCGCTGGTCGGCGAGGTCGAAGCGGCGGATGCTTCGATCTCGTCGCCGAAGAAATCGATGCGCAGACCCGCCTCTTCACCGGCGGGACCAGGTCTACGATGCCGCCGCGCACCGCAAACTCGCCCTGGTCGGCGACGGTGTCGACGCGGCTGAACCCGTTGGCGATCAGCAGTTCGGTGAGCGAATCGCGGTCGATGTGCTGCCCCGCCGCCAGCGTCGTCGCGAGCTGGCGGATGCGGAACGGGGTGAGGGTGCGCTGGGTGATCGCGGCGACAGTGGTCAGGATCAGTTCGCCGCGTTTCGCGGGTTGCTGCAGTGTCCGGATAGCGTCGCAGCCGCGTCGCGCTGATCGCCAGCGACGGGCGCTGCGCGGTCATAGGGCAGACAGTCCCAGCCGGGGAACTC
Source organism: Sphingomonadaceae bacterium (assembly GCA_965283845.1). Classification (GTDB taxonomy): domain Bacteria; phylum Pseudomonadota; class Alphaproteobacteria; order Sphingomonadales; family Sphingomonadaceae; genus Sphingopyxis. Next base: position 252,519 of record CBDIQD010000001.1, on the reverse strand, counting down.
GATCGACTCGAGATCGGGCGCATAGAAGGGGGCGGTCGTCGGCAATCGCCTGCATGTCGGCGATCGTCGCGTCGCGATCAAGGCCGCCGGTGGCGCGCGCCAGATCGGCGAGCAGCAGCGGCAGCGACGCCGTGCGCGGCGCGCGCCAGCGTCAGCGGCGCCGAGGCCGACCCGATCGCGGCGAAAATACTGGCGGCGGGCATCGTCATGGCAGCGGGATATAGTCCAGCCGGCGCATCGCGGCGATCATCGCAGGGCGGTCGAGGTGCGCGGGCGGCGTAGCGGTGCCGAGCGCCCACGCCATGATGTCGACGTCGTCTTCCTCGACGACGATTTCATACCAGGCGATCTCGTCTTCGCCCCACGTCGCGGCATAGCGATCGAAAAAGCCGCCGATCATATAGTCGGCCTCGCGCGTACCGCGATGCCAGGCGCGGAATTTCAGGCGTTTGAGGCGGTCGGTCATGGCGGGCCTTTTAGACGTCTTGGGCGATGTGACAACCGACAGCGCTCCATTTTCCCGTTCGTCCTGAGCTTGTCGAAGGGCTGTTCTTTCTTTGCACTACGGGAAAGAAGAACGGTGCTTCGACAAGCTCAGCACGAACGGAAGAGAGGGAGGCGTTTCCTTCGCTCGACACGAACGGAATGGGGGCGCTAGACACGCGCTAGCCATGCGACCCGAAATCCTCAATCCGCTCTTTGCCGCGCTGACCGACCTGAAGGGCGTCGGGCCGCAACTGGCCAAGCCGCTGACCCGGCTGGGGCTGGAGCGTGTCGTCGATGTGCTGTTCCATCTGCCAACGGGGCTGGTCCAACGCTATCCGGTCGATCGACTCGACGATGCGCAGGTGGGGCAGCAGATCATCGTCACGCTGACCGCTCAGGACTATCGTTCGGGGCGCAGCCCGCGCGCGCCGTTCGGCGTCGAGGCGTTCGATACCGCGGGCGATCATGTCCGGCTCGTCTATTTCGGGCGCACCGCGGGGCTTGCGAAAAAGCTGTTCCCGCTCGGTGAGGCGCGCCAGGTGTCGGGGCGGCTCGACAGCTATGGTGACATGCGCCAGATCGTCCATCCCGACCATGTCAGCGAACCCGACGGCGACGAGGCGATCGCGACGAGCGAGGCGGTCTATCCGTTGACCGAGGGGCTGACCAATGCGCGGCTGGCGCAGTTGGTCGAGATCGGCGCTCGAAAGTGTGCCTGAACTGCCCGAATGGATTGAACCCAGCCTTTTGGCGGCGCGCAACTGGGCGGGGTGGCACGCCGCGCTCAATCAGGTGCACCACAGGGACGATATGGCGAACCGCGACCGGCTGGCCTATGACGAGATTTTCGCGAGCCAGGTCGCGCTGATGCTGATCCGCGAGGGGCTGCGCAAGCGCAAGGGGCGCGCGGTGGTCGGCGACGGGCGGCTGATCGACGCGCTGCGCCTGCCGTTCGGGCTGACCGGCGCACAAGAACGGGTGGGGCGTGAGATCGCCGCCGATATGGGCCGCGAAACACCGATGCTGCGGATGCTGCAGGGCGATGTCGGATCGGGCAAGACGCTCGTCGCGCTGCGCGCGATGCTGACGGCGGTCGAGGCGGGGACGCAGGCGGCGCTGCTGGCGCCGACCGAGATTTTGGCGCGCCAGCATTTCGCGACCTTGCAGGCGATGCTCGCGGGGCTGCCGGTTACCATCGCGATCCTGACCGGGCGCGACAAGGGCCGGGTGCGCGAATCGACGCTGATGGGGCTGGCCGACGGCAGCATCGATATTTTGGTGGGCACACATGCGATTTTCCAGGATGCGGTGGCGTACCGCGATCTGGCGCTGGTGGTGGTCGACGAACAGCATCGCTTCGGCGTCGCGCAGCGGTTGATGCTGACCCAGAAGGCGGCGCGCCCGCCGCATCTGTTGGTGATGACCGCGACCCCGATCCCGCGCACCCTGCAACTCGCCAATCACGGCGAGATGGACGTGTCGCGGATCGACGAGATGCCGCCGGGGCGGACGCCGGTCGACACGCGTGTCGTTTCCGTCGATCGGCTCGACGAGGTCGTCGGCGGGCTCGAGCGCCATCTGGCGAGCGGGGCGCAGGCCTATTGGGTCTGCCCGCTGGTGGCCGAGAGCGAGACGAGCGAGCTTGCCGCCGCCGAGGAGCGCGCGGCGTTGCTGCGCGAGCGGCTCGGCGCCGACCGCGTCGGGCTGGTCCACGGCCGGATGAAGGGACCCGACAAGGATGACGTCATGGCGCGGTTCCAGGCGGGCGAAATCGGCGTGCTGGTGGCGACGACGGTGATCGAGGTCGGAGTCGACGTGCCCGCCGCCAGTCTGATGATCGTCGAACATGCCGAAAATTTTGGGCTGGCGCAGCTGCATCAGCTGCGCGGCCGGGTCGGGCGCGGCGCCGCGAAATCGGTGTGCCTGCTGCTGCGCTCACAAAACCTGTCGGAAACCGCGCGCGAAAGGCTGACCTTGATGCGCGAGACCAACGACGGCTTTGTGATCGCGGAGAAGGATCTGGAACTGCGCGGCGGCGGCGAATTGCTCGGGCTCAAACAGTCGGGCGATGCCGATTATGGGCTGGCAAGCGCCGAACAGCTCGTGCGGCTGTTGCCGGTCGCGCATGACGACGCGCGGCTGTTCGTCGAGCGCGACGGCGGGATGGACGGCGCGCGCGGCGAGGCGGTGCGCCATTGCCTGTATCTGTTCGAACGCGACGCGGCGGTGCCGTTATTGCGCAGTGGGTGACGATGAGGCGAAGCGCTCACCAGTTTCCGTTCGTGCTGAGCTTGTCGAAGCACCGTTCTTCTCCCTGGCCGACGCCGAAAGAAAGAACGGCCCTTCGACAAGCTCAGGGCGAACGGTATTCAGGTGTTGGTGACGTTAATTGACGTCCGCCCGGGCGCCCATGGCGCGGATCATCGGCAGATAATCTTCGACCGCGATCGACTTGTCGAACTGGACACCGATCTTGCCGGCCAGCGACCACACGACCTTTGCCGCGGTGCGGCCGATGATCGGCATGCGGAACACGACCAAATCGCCGATCTCGAGTCCGCGCTCGAACCGCATCAGCATGCCGTCGGCGCTGATGTTGACGCAGGTGCACATTTCCTGCCGCCCGTCGGGCATGACGAAGGGTAGACGGCAATAGACGTCGCTACGCGGGGCGATCCGCTGGTCGAGGCCGACATAATGGGCCTTGCTGGTGTCGATCTTGCGCATTTTTGTGGACCTTGTTGATTTGGTCATGACGATCCACCCGATTGCTGAAGAAGTCGTAAATGCTTTTGTGCGCGCTACCGGGTCACAAGACCATGTTTTTTGATCCCAGGCTCAGCGGAACGGGGTCCGCGCCCGGCTGGATCAAGTGATGCGGGTCGCGAATGACCACGCCGCCAACCTTCACCGCGCCCTCGTCGAGCTTGCGGCGGGCTTCCTTGTTCGATCCGGCAAAACCCATCTCGCGCAGCGCATCGACGACGCTGATCCCCTCGGCGGGCGCGACGGCTTGCGGCAGATCGCCACCAACCTGTCCTTTTTCAAAGGTTTGCGCGGCGGTGTCCGACGCGGTGCGCGCCGCCGCTTCGCCGCGGCACAGCGCGGTCGCGGCGTCGGCGAGGATTTTCTTGGCAGCGTTGATCTCGGCGCCGTCCAATTTTTCGAGCCGCGCGATTTCGTCGAGCGGCAGGTCGGTGAACAGCTTCAGAAAACGGCCGACGTCGCGGTCGTCGCAATTGCGCCAGAACTGCCAATAGTCAAAATGGGACAGTTGTTCCTGATTAAGCCACACCGCGCCGGCGGCGGTTTTGCCCATTTTGGCGCCCGCCGCGGTGGTGAGCAGCGGAGTCGTCGACACCACAGGCTTCGGTCGCCGTCCATCCGTCGCGCACAGCTCGATGCCGTTGACGATATTGCCCCACTGGTCGGACCCGCCCATCTGGAGCCGCACCCCCATGTCCTTGGACAGATGGCGGAAATCATAGCCCTGGAGGATCATGTAGTTGAATTCGAGGAAGGTCATCGGCTGTTCGCGTTCGAGCCGCAATTTCACCGAATCGAACGTCATCATGCGGTTGATGGTGAAATGGGTTCCGACTTCCTGCAGCAGCTCGATATAGCCAAGCTGCCCCAGCCAGTCGTGGTTGTTGACCATCACCGCATCGGTCGGCCCGTCGCCAAAGGTCAGGAACTGCTGAAAGATGCTGAAGATCGACGCGATGTTCGCGGCGATCGTTTCGTCCGACAGCATCTTGCGGCTTTCGTCGCGCCCCGTCGGGTCGCCGATCCGCGTCGTCCCGCCGCCCATCAGCACGACGGGCTTGTGCCCCGTCTGTTGCATCCGGCGCAGCATCATGATTTGGACCAGGCTGCCGACGTGCAGGCTGGGCGCGGTTGCGTCGAAACCGATATATCCGGGGACGACCTGCCCTGCGGCAAGTGCATCGAGCCCTTCCGCGTCGGTCATCTGATGGATATAGCCTCGCTCGTCGAGCAGGCGCAGCAGGTCGGATTTATGGTCTGTCATGGCGGGCGGGCGCTTAGCATGGGGTTTGCAACAAGAAAACAACCCAAACCCGTTCGCCCTGAGCTTGTCGAAGGGTCGCTCTTCCCTTTACACGGTCTGGATGACCTTTTGGGCCTATATGATGCACTGTCGAGGAGGGGCTTTCTATACCGGTCATACGGACAATCTTCCGTATCGTGTCGCCCAGCATGAGTCCGGTACGATTCCCGGCTTTACGGCCGACAAATTGCCTGTGACGCTGGTGTGGAGCCAGGAATTCTCGACGCGGATCGAGGCGCTGGAAGCCGAGCGCCGTATCAAAGGATGGAGTCGCGCTAAAAAGATGGCGTTGATTCGCGGCGATTGGGACAGAATTTCCAGCTTGGCAAAAGGAAAGAACGGTCCTTCGACAAGCTCAGGACGAACGGAGAAGGGGTGAATGTCGGTGCATTCGAGCGAGCAACGGCAACTGATCTGCCACCCCGACACTCCGGCAAAGGCGGTTCGTTCGGTGACGGCCGAGGTCACGCTGTCGTTCGACGACGGGTTCGCGCTGCGCTTTGTCGTCGAGGGTGCGGTCGGCGCGATCATCCTGCCGCAGGGCGACGGGCAGCTCGTGATCGCCGACAGCGCCACCGACGGACTGTGGCAAAGCACCTGTTTCGAGGCCTTCCTGACCGAAGAGGGGCAGCCCGATTATACCGAATTCAACTATGCCCCCGACGGCCGTTGGGCCTGTTACCAGTTCGACGATTATCGCTCGCTGCTGCGCGCCGACGATCTGGCGCCGTGGGACATGACCGCCGAACGCGGCGACGATCATTATGCGCTGCGCGTCGAACCGGGCATTTTTCCCGACACCGGATCGCGGCTCGCGCTGTCGGCGGTGATCGAGGAAGTGGACGGCACCAAAAGCTATTGGGCACTGGCGCACCCGCCGGGCAAACCCGATTTTCATCATCCCGATTGCTTTGCGTTGACGCTTGCGGCACCCGACGCGGCATGACCGTTTCATTCGGCATCGACCGCCTGCTCGCCGAGCCCGCGCTGCGCCAACCGCTGGCGGGTCAGCGCGTCGCGCTGCTGGCGCATCCGGCCTCGGTGACCGCCGACCTGACCCACACGCATGGATGCGCTGGTCGGCCTGCCGAGGCATCAACGTCACCGCCGTGTTCGGGCCGCAGCATGGCGTGCGGGGCGACCTGCAGGACAATATGATGGAGTCGCCCGACTTCACCGATCCGCGGCCACGGCATTCCGGTGTTCAGCCTGTACGGCGAGAGCCGGCGTCCGACCGGTCAGGCGATGGGCACGTTCGACGTGGTGCTGATCGACCTGCAGGATCTGGGTTGTCGCATCTACACCTATGTGACGACGCTGCTCTACATGCTCGAGGCCGCGGCGCAGCATGGCAAGGCGGTGTGGGTGCTCGACCGCCCGAACCCGGCGGGGCGCCCGGTCGAGGGCACTTTGCTGCGCCCCGGCTGGGAGAGTTTCGTCGGCGCGGCGCCGATGGTGATGCGCCACGGGCTGACGATGGGCGAGATGGGGCATTGGTTCATCCGCCACTTCGGCCTGACCGTCGATTACCGGGTGATCGCGATGGAGGGATGGGCGCCCACGTCCGCTCCCGGCTATGGCTGGCCCACCGATCGCGTGTGGATCAACCCCAGCCCCAATGCCGCGAACGTCAACATGGCGCGCGCCTACGCCGGCACGGTGATGGTCGAGGGCGCGACGCTGAGCGAGGGCCGGGGGACGACGCGCCCGCTCGAACTGTTCGGCGCCCCCGATATCGATGCCAAGGCGGTGATCGCCGAAATGCAGCGCCTGGCGCCGCACTGGCTGGCGGGGTGCAAGCTGCGCGATATCTGGTTCCAGCCGACCTTTCACAAGCACGCCGGCGAGCTCAACAACGGCGTCCATATCCATGCCGAGGGGCCGTGGTACGACGATGCCGCGTTCCAGCCGTGGCGGGTGCAGGCGCTGGGGTTCAAGGCGGTGCGCTCGCTCTATCCCGACTATCCGATCTGGCGCGGCACCGATTTCAAATATGAATACACCGACGATGTGCTGGCGATCGACGTGATCAACGGCGGGCCGGGACTGCGGGAATGGGTCGACGATGCGGGCGCGGCGGCGGGTGACCTCGACGCGCTGGCGCGGCCCGATGAAGCGGCGTGGCGGGACGAGATTGCCGACCTGTTGATATACTGATGAGGGGGACAATGATGCAGCGCAGGCAGTTTATGGGCACCGCGGCGATTGCCGGGCTGGCGGCGTCGCTGCCCGCGTCGGCTTTTGCGGCCGACACCGCCGGACTGCCCAATCTGGCAGCAAAGGCAGTTCCAATCGGTGCCGCCGAACGTCAGGCGCGGATCGCGAAGGCGACTCAATTGCTGCGCGCGCTCGCCATGGACGCGCTGCTGATCGAGCCGGGATCGAGCCTGATCTATTTCACCGGGGTGCGCTGGTCGCGGAGCGAGCGGCTGACCGCCGCGGTGCTGACGCGCGAGGGCGATGTCGCGATCGTCACGCCCTTTTTTGAAGAGCCGTCGGTGCGCGAGAGTCTGGGCATCGACGCCGAGGTGCTGACGTGGAACGAAGATGAAAATCCGCTCGCCGCAGTCGCTGCCTGGCTCGATAAGCGGGGTTTGGCCAAGGGCCGCATCGGGGTCGAGGAAACGGTTCGTTATTTCGCCGTCGATGGCCTTGAAAAGGCGATGCCGGGCGCGACGGTGGTCAACGGGGCGCCCGTGGTTCGCGGGTGCCGGATGCACAAGTCGGCGGCCGAAATCGCGTTGATGCAGATCGCCGCCGACATCACCATCGCCGCCTATCGCCACACCGCACCGCGGGTCGAGGCGGGGATGACCCCGGCCGACATCGGTGCGATCATGGCCGCCGCGACGCGGGCACTTGGCGGCAAGAGCGAGTTCGAGCTGATCCTGCTCGGTGAGGCGAGCGCCTATCCGCACGGCAGCGGCAAGCCCCGGTCGGTGTCGCGGCGAGGTCGTGCTGATGGACCTGGTCGGCGCGGCTCGGCCACCATCAGTCGGACATTTCGCGCAGCTTTGTCATCGAGGCAAGCTGCGCGGCAGCGGCAGGTGTGGGACCAGATGCGCAAGGGGCAGGATGTCGCCCTCGCTGCGGCGAAGCTGGGTACGCCGGCGGGCAAGGTCGACGACGCGGTGCGCGCTTATTATGCCGGCCTCGGCTGCGGACCCGATTACAAGCTGCCGGGACTGTCGCACCGCACGGGTCACGGCATCGGCATGGACGGCCACGAGCCGGTCAATCTGGTGCGCGGCGAGACGACCAAGCTGGCGCCCGGCATGTGCTTTCTCGAACGAGCCGGGCATCTACATCCCGGGCGAGTTCGGGATCCGGCTTGAGGATTGCTTCCATATGACCGAGCAGCGGTCCGAAATGGTTCAGCTGAGCCGCCGCCGTCGATTGATAGGCCGTTTGACTAAAAAACGCCGTTCGCCCTGAGCTTATCGAAGGGCCGTTTTTCCTTTTGGCGCGGCAAAGAAGAACGGTGCTTCGACAAGCTCAGCACGAACGGGTTAGGGGTTGGCGTCATGTTCCTTCGGCCGCTGCACCAAACTCACCAGCACGAACGAGATAATCATCAGCAGATACCAGCTGCCGAGCTTTTCGACGCCGACCATGTGCCAACCGGCGTCCTGGCTCGGATAGGTCCACGCCCGCGCAAACGTCCCGATATTTTCGGCGAACCAGATGAACAGCGCGACGAGACCCCAGCCGACGAGCAGCGGCATCCGGCGATGGACATGGAGCGGGCGGAACCAGACCTGGCAGCGCCAGAACAGGAATGCGGTCGCCGCGAATAGCAGCCAGCGAATGTCGGGCAGCCAGTGGTGCGCGAAGAAGTTGACGTAGATCGCGACCGCAAGGGCATAGCTAGCCCAAGCGGGCGGATAGCCCGAATAACGAAAGTCGAAGATGCGCCAGACGCGCGCGATATAGCTGCCGACCGCGGCGTACATGAAGCCCGAGAACAGCGGCACCGCGCCAATATGGAGCAGGCTCGCCTCGGGATATTGCCACGACCCCGCGGCGGTCTTGAACAATTCCATCACCGTGCCGACGATGTGGAAGATCAGAATGACCAGTGCTTCCCGGGGCGTTTCCAGCCGGAATGCCAGCATCGCCAGCTGGATCAGTATCGCGCCGATGGTGATCGCATCGTAGCGATGCAGCGGCGCGTCATCGGGCCAGAACAGATGCGTGCCGAGCAGCAACGCCAGCATCAGGCCGCCGAACAGACACGCCCAACCCTGTTTGAACCCGAAGACGAGGAATTCGAGAAACCAGCCGCGCGGCCCCGGCACGATCGCCATCGCCTCCAGCCGCGAACGGACCGCGTGAAAACGGCTGTGGCCCCCCACCGTCCCCGGCCGCGGTTCAGACATGCACGGCGACGTAGGCGATCAGCAGCGCGGCGGGCATCAGCAACAGCTGCGCGAGGATGGTGCCGGCGAGGCGGCTGAGCGAGATCAGCATGATCGCGCGGCGGAACTCGCCTTCGCCGACTTTGCCTTCGACCGCATCGTCGGTCATCACCGACAATTGCGGGTCGATGAAGGCGAACAGCAGGATCGTCGCAAAGCCGTTGATCAGCGCCGATAGCTGCGACGCGGTAACGCGGAATTCGGGCGCGAGATAGCCGGCATAGAGCGAGGCGACGACGCCGACCGCGAGCAGCGATTGCGCCAGGCAATTGGCGATCAGCACGCCCCAGCTGATCCCCTTTGGCATGCTCCATGTCTTGAGATGCGCCACGCTGGGGAAGCGCAGCGAGCGGCGGACGGTGCGAAATCCGCTCGGGCTGATCGCCTTGACCGCGAGCTTCGTCGTCGACCGGTTGGTCTGGTACCAATCGATCGCGGCGGCGAACATGCGCTGCCCGGTGGGCACAGCAGGATGCCGATCAACGCGCGAGCGACGCTGACGGCCAAGCGCAATTGCAGTCGAGGAACAGCGACACAATCCGCGGCTCTTGGATCAGCGCGCTTTCGATCCGCTTGGCAAGGAACGCCGCCGAGGAACGCGTTGGACGTGCGGCTGACCAGCACCAGGATGTTGAACAGCGCAAAGCTCATCGCGATCCGCCGGGTCCGCACCCCGGCGCAGCATCGCTTCAATGGAGCATACCGGATTTCCGGATGAAGCCGGTGAGCAGCAGCAGGCGGCCGAGAAAGCCGCGTCGGCATACTGGTCGACATGCCGCATCCCCGAGCGAAGACGAGGGGCTCGTTCGAGCGAAGCGAGAACCTGCAACGCCGCAGCCTCGACTTCGCTCGGCATAGCCCCTCGTCTTCGCTCGGGGATGCGGATGCTTTGGCTTTATCAGGCGGCCGTCAGTGCTTTCGCGTCAGCTCGCGCATCGCATCGTCCAGCCCGGCGAGTGTCAGCGGCACCATGCGGTCGTTCATCAGCTGTCGTTGATCAGCTTCATCGACTGGGTATAGCCCCAATGCGCCTCGGGCACCGGGTTGAGCCACACCGCGGCGGGATAGACTTTGGTGATCCGGCCGAGCCAGACCGCGCCCGATTCCTCGTTGAAATGTTCGACGCAACCGCCCGGATGGGTGATTTCATAGGGGCGACATCGACGCATCGCCGACGAAGATCACTTTATAATCATGGCCATATTTGTGGAGGATGTCCCACATCTGGTGGCGTTCGGACCAGCGGCGCTTGTTGTCCTTCCACACGCCTTCGTAGAGGCAGTTGTGGAAATAGAAGAATTCGAGGTTCTTGAATTCGGTCGTCGCCGCGCTGAACAATTCTTCGCACAGCTTGATGAACGGATCCATCGATCCGCCGACGTCGAGAAACAGCAGCAGCTTGACCGCATTGCGCCGCTCAGGGCGCATCCGGATGTCGAGCCATCCCTGGCGCGCGGTGCCGTCGATCGTGCCCGGAATATCGAGCTCGTCGGCCGCGCCCTCGCGCGCGAATTTGCGCAGGCGACGCAGCGCGATCTTGATGTTGCGGGTGCCGAGTTCCTTGGTGTTGTCGAGATTGGCGAACTCGCGCTTTTCCCAGACTTTCAGCGCGCGCTTGTGCTTGCTCTCGCCGCCGATCCGGACGCCCTCGGGATTATAGCCCGAATTGCCAAAGGGGCTGGTGCCGCCGGTGCCGATCCACTTGCTGCCGCCCTCGTGGCGCTTCTGCTGTTCCTCGAGCCGCTCTTTCAGCGTCTCCATAATCTTGTCCCAGTCGCCGAGCGACTTGATCGCTTCCATTTCCTCGGGCGTCAGGAACTTCTCGGCAACGGCCTTCAGCCATTCCTCGGGAATGTCGACCGGGTTCTGGCCGTAGTCGCTCAGGATCCCGTCGAAGACCTTGTTGAACACCTGATCGAACCGGTCGAGCAGGCCTTCGTCCTTCACATAGATCGCGCGCGACAGATAATAGAATTGCTCGGGGCTGCGATCGATCACCTCGCGGTCGAGCGCTTCCAGCAGCATCAGATGCTCTTTCAGGCTGGCGGGGATGCCAGCGGCGCGGAGCTCGTCGAGGAAGCCGAAAAACATGGGGGAGGGTTATCGCGTTGCGGGGCGGGGTGCAACCGCTTTACGTAAACGGAAAGCAGATGTCGGGTAGCGGCCAATTGCGGTCGTTTTGTCTGTCACCTGAACAGCCAGAATAACAAAGCTCCAGTGCCAGCTAAGGCGATGGCAAGGTTCCGAGCATGGATCGGTTTGCTGTCGGTGCATTCGCCCGTATCGACGAAACGCTTAATTTGAACCCGCTGCCCTTGGCCATAACGGGCATTCTTTGCTCGAATGTCTGCGTCGGATAAAAAGTGAAACACGATGTGCGGGCAGGCCGAATCGCACTGCGGATCAATGCTTTGGTAGAGACTCTCGCACATCCGCTCGACCATTTCCCAATTCACGTCGTCGCGCCATTCTTCGCGTAAAATGTCTCCAAGTCTCTGGCGAAGGGCAGTTTGTTCCATGGCGCGACGTTAAGCAATTCTGTGAGGTGCGCAATGTCCGCTTCCCACCCCAAAGCTGCCTTTCGCAGCCACGCCGGTCGGCCCACACCCATTGACCCCCCGTTAACCATTATCCGGCATGACCCGTCGATGGTATTCAGGTGGGTGGCGCAATGAAATTCGATCCGATCAATCCGGCGGCTCCGGTACTCGACCAGTCGGTCGCCAGCGACTGCGGCGAGCTGGCCGTCGGGTGCAGCGAGGCGGCGGGTCGTATCAAGCGGACGACCGATCAGATGGACCGCCAGATCAGCGAACTCGGGCGGCTCGAGGAGTTCGTCGTCGGCCTGGAATCCGACCAGCGCCAGATCGCCGATTCGACCGACGAGGCGAAATTGCTGTCGGCGCGCGCGTGCGAACAGCTCGATGCCGGCGCCGAGCGCGTCAACGCCGCGGTCACCGAATTCCGGTCGGTGATCGATCTGGTCGCTCGGTTGGGCACGCATGTCACCAATTTTGCCGCGGTGATGGCGCAGGTCCAGCAGGTGAGCCAGTCGATCGAACAGATCGCCAAGACCACCAACATGCTGGCGCTGAACGCCGCGATCGAGGCCGAGCGCGCCGGCGATGCCGGGCGCACCTTTGCCGTCGTCGCCGCCGAGGTGAAAAAACTGGCGCAGAACACCCGCGGCGCCACCGACGAAATCCGCCGCAGCATCGGCAGCCTGGCCGCCGAGGCCGGCGGTCTGGTCACCGAAATTCAGGCCGGGGTCGAACAATCGAGCCGCGCCGAGGCGCAGTTCGAAACGATCACCGACGCGCTGCACGATGCGACGCACCTCGTCGCGCTGCTCGACGATCAGAGCGACCGCATCGCGCAATCGAGCGCGATGGTCCATGCCAATGGAGCCAAGGTGCGCGAGGCGGTCGATCACGTCGTCGCGTCGGTCCATGACAATCGCGCGACGCTGGAAGATACAAGAACCTCGATCCTGTCGATGGAGCATGTGTCGAACCGCATGTTCAACGCGGTGATTTCGGCGGGGGTCAGTCCCAGCGATTCTGCCGTTGTCGATCTGGCGGCAACGGTGCGCGACGAATTCGTGGCGATCGCCGAGCGCGCGGTTGCGCGCGGCGAGCTGACGATGGAGCAGCTGTTCGACACCAATTACGTCCGGGTGCCGGGGTCGAACCCCGAACGGTTTCGCACCACGCTGTGCGATTGGGCCGATGTCCACTGGCGGCCGCTGTTCGACCGCATCGTCGCCGATCATCCCGAGGTGCGGATGTCGTCGGCGGGCGACATGAACGGATTCCTGCCGACCCACATCACCGATTGTTCGCGCGCCCCGACCGGCGATGTCGCGCACGACACCGCCTATTGCCGCAACGGCCGCGTCCTGCTCGACGACACCGACCTGGCGGCAAAGCGCAGCACCGCGCCGTTTTTCATGGCGGTGTACCGCCAGGAAGGCGACGGCACCAATTATGTGACGGTGCGCAACGTGTATACGCCGGCGTTCATCAACGGGCGCCGCTGGGGCGACGTCGAGGTGGCTTACCAGCTTTAGAAAAACCTGACCGCCGTTTGTCGTGAGGAGCCGCTGAGCGAAGTCGAAGCGGCGTCTCGAAGGACGCGCATGGTGCTTCGAGACGGGTCTTCGACAAGGCTCAGCCCCTCCTCAGCACGAACGGAACCGGAAAATCAGCTGCCCTGGCGCCGCGCCATGAACGCCAGCTTTTCGAACAGCATCACATCCTGCTCATTCTTGAGCAGCGCGCCGTGGAGCGGCGGGATCGCTTTGCCGACGTCGCGGTTCTGCAAAACCTCAAGCGGCATGTCTTCGTTGAGCAGCAGCTTGAGCCAGTCGATCAGCTCGCTGGTCGAGGGCTTTTTCTTGAGGCCCGGCACGTCGCGGACTTCGTAGAAAATGTCCATCGCGCGGCTGACCAGCGTCTTCTGGATGCCCGGGAAATGGACGTCGACGATCGCGTGCATCGTGTCGCGGTCGGGGAATTTGATGTAGTGAAAGAAACAGCGGCGCAGGAACGCGTCGGGCAGTTCCTTTTCATTATTCGAGGTGATGACGACGATCGGGCGTTCCTTGGCGGTCACCGTCTCGTCGGTTTCGTAGACATGGAAGGCCATGCGATCGAGTTCCTGGAGCAGGTCGTTCGGGAATTCGATGTCGGCCTTGTCGATTTCGTCGATCAGCAGCACGGGGAGTTTGGGCGACGTGAACGCCTCCCACAGCTTGCCCTTGCGGATGTAGTTGCGAATGTTGTGGACGCGCTCTTCGCCGAGTTGCCCATCGCGCAGCCGCGCGACCGCGTCATATTCGTACAGGCCTTGCTGAGCCTTGGTCGTCGATTTGATGTTCCAGGTGATCAGCGGCGCGTCGAAGGCCTTGGCGATTTCCTCGGCCAGCACGGTCTTGCCGGTGCCGGGTTCACCCTTCACGAGCAGCGGGCGGCGCAGCAGCGTCGCGGCGTTGACCGCGACCTTCAGGTCTGCAGTGGCGATATAGGCGCTGGTACCATCGAAACGCATGGGCTCGTCTTTCCCTTAACGTGAACGTCAATCACGGGCGGGCATAGCGAGGGGAGGGGGCGGGTGCAAGTTGTCTCCCCTCCCGCTTGCGGGAGGGGGACTAGAGGGTCGCCCGGCTGGCGGCGCGCGCCGCCATCAGGTCCCACAGCCCGCTGTGCTGGGTGACGAGTTGCTGGGCGCCGAACACCATCGCGCGTTCGACCGCGGGGCTGTCGGCGACGGTGGCGGCGAGCCGCGCGGTGCCCGGCAGGTCGGGCAGGGTGCAGGTTGGCGGGGTCATGTCGAGCCGCTGGGCGCTGATGTCGAGCAGGACGCGGATCGTCCGCCAGTCGAGGGTCAGCGCGATCGCGGCGCCGACGGCGCAGCCGTGACGATCCGATTCGGCGAGCATGTCGATCGCCTTGCGCTGCGCACCGACCGCGGCTTCGCATTGCGCCTGCCCCTGGGTGCTCGGCATCGGGCCGACCGCGGCGGCGATTTTCGAGAGGAACGCGCGTTCCTGGACAAAGGCGTCCGCCGCCTGGTCCATCCACCGGCGCGATGCGGGATCGACCGCCTTGCGCGCGGCGTTGTCGATGACGCCGGGATAGCGGCCGTGGAGCAGGCAGAGGAAATGGACGGCATCGGCCAGGTTGCGCATCGCTTGCGCGCCGCTCGACAGCGCTCCGGCGCGGACGTGCGGATGCGCGCCGGTGCCGCCGCTGGCGACCAGCGAATCGAGCATTTCGGCGACGCCGCGCGTCTGGACCTTGGGCTGGATCGACTGGCTCAACGCGGGTTCCTCGCCTGTGGCAGGGGCCGCGAAGCCCAAGCCGATGGATCATCAAAGATCATCCATAGAACAACGTCGTAAACGTCGCGTTTATAGGCGGCGGCCGATTTGCACCGCGGCTGTTTCAGTCGGGGACAAAGCAAAGGGGCCGACAAGCACCGGGGAGAGCTTGTCGGCCCCATCTATGGCGTCCCGCAGGACGCCATAAGGGCGGGATGACCGGACCCTCTGACGGGAAATCCGGTCGGCCATCGCTTAAGCGGCGAGGGCGAATTCCTCGATTTTTTCGGCCGGCTGGGCGCTGTCGTCGACCGCGCTCAGCGCGGGCTGTGCGGTGGCGGCGGACTTGGCGGGAAAGAGCAGGCGCGAGGCCAGCACCACCAGGCCGAGACCGAAATAGCCGACGAAGGTCTGCACCGGGAAGAAGAACAGCGGCGCGACGAAGGCGAGGCGCAGCCACAGCGGGTTGAAGCCGAAATCCTGGCCCACGGCCTCGCAGATACCGAAAAAGGTGTCGCGGCGGCGGAAGAGGTTGGTGTTTTCGCTGTCCATTTTTTCGTCTTTCGCTTTGGCGGCGGGCACTTCCCCGCGCCGATGCACCATGCTTCGCAAAGGCCGTGCCAGTTTTTGCAGTCCCCGGTTTTCCGGGATTTTTGGGGTCGATCGAGGTTGATCGCTGATGGTGGGTCCCGGATTGTTTCCCATTGGGTGGGAAAGTTCGCCATTTGATGGGCAGCGCCTGAACGGGCCGTGAAGCGCGCTGCGTGTGATGACGAGGCGCTATCTGGTGGGAAGATGTGAAGATTTAAAGGCGTGCGGGCAAAAAATATTGTGCGGTGCAGCATGTTATGTTCAACCTATCGTCGCCCCCGCGAAGGCGGGGGCCGTTGTCGGCCTTGTCGCAGCGCGGCGGATGAAGCCTCCAGCGGCCCCCGCCTCCGCGGGGGCGACGGCCATTCCGAAACGACGAAGGGCGGTCCGTTGCCGGACCGCCCCTGATTTCGCCCTGAAACGCCGCTTACTGGTCGAGGAAGCTGCGCATCTTGCGGCTGCGGCTCGGGTGCTTCAGCTTGCGCAGCGCCTTCGCCTCGATCTGGCGGATGCGTTCGCGGGTCACGCTGAACTGCTGGCCGACCTCCTCGAGCGTGTGGTCGGTGTTCATCCCGATGCCGAAGCGCATGCGCAGCACGCGTTCTTCGCGCGGGGTCAGCGATGCCAAAACGCGCGTCACCGTTTCCTTGAGGTTCGATTGGACCGCGGCATCGACCGGGATGACGGCATTCTTGTCCTCGATGAAATCGCCGAGGTGGCTGTCTTCCTCGTCGCCGATCGGCGTTTCGAGCGAGATCGGCTCCTTGGCGATCTTCATCACCTTGCGGACTTTTTCGAGCGGCATCGAAAGCCGTTCGGCCATCTCTTCCGGGGTCGGTTCGCGGCCGCTTTCGTGGAGGAACTGGCGGCTGCACCGGACCAGCTTGTTGATCGTCTCGATCATATGGACCGGGATGCGGATGGTGCGCGCCTGATCGGCGATCGAGCGGGTGATCGCCTGACGGATCCACCAGGTCGCATAGGTGCTGAACTTGTAGCCGCGGCGATATTCGAACTTGTCGACCGCCTTCATCAGCCCGATATTGCCTTCCTGAATGAGATCGAGGAACTGCAGCCCGCGGTTGGTGTATTTCTTGGCGATCGAGATGACGAGGCGGAGGTTCGCTTCGACCATTTCCTTCTTGGCGATCCGCGCTTCGCGTTCGCCTTTCTGGACCATGTTCACGACGCGGCGGAATTCGGTCAGGCTCATGCCCGCGGCTTGGGCGATTTCCGAGATTTCGATGCGGATGCGATCGACCGCGCCGGCTTCGTTTTCGGCGAAGGCGGCCCATTTCTTGTCGAGCTTGCCGACCGCGTCGAGCCAGGTTTCCTCCAGCTCGCGCCCGACATAATTGTCGAGGAACGCCTTGCGCGGCACCTTGTGACGTTCGGCGAGGCGCAGCATCTGGCCGCCCAGTGCGGTCAGGCGGCGGTTATAGCTGTAAAGCTGATCGACGAGATATTCGATCTTGGCATTATGGAACTGCACGCCTTCGACCTGCGCGGTGAGATCCTCGCGCAGCTTGTGATATTTCTTTTCCGACGCCGACGGAAATTCGTCGCCCGACGACAAAGCTTCGAGCCGTGTGTCCTGCAACTTCGAGAACGCCTTGAAGCTTTTGGTGATGTTCGCGAACTTCTCGAGCGCGTCGGGCTTGAGCAGTTCCTCCATCGCGGCGAGGCTGAGGGTGTTGTCCTCCTCGTCCTCTTCAAAGCTTTCGCGCTTGCCCGAGGTGCCTTCGCCGTCCTCTTCATCCGAGATCGGCGGCGGGTTCTTCCTCTACCTCGTCCTCGTCCTTGAACGAGACGCCGGCGTTCTTTTCGCTGATCTCGCCGTCGTCCTCGGCGCCTTCCTCTTCGAGGTTTTCGGGGCGGGGTCCTTCGACAGCATCGCTTCCAGATCGACGATCTCGCGCAACTGCATGTCGCCGTTGTTCAGCGCGTTCGACCATTCGATGATCGCGTTGAAGGTGATCGGGCTTTCGCACAGCCCCAGGATCATCGTGTCGCGGCCGGCCTCGATGCGCTTGGCGATGGCGATTTCGCCCTCGCGGCTGAGCAGCTCCACCGCGCCCATTTCGCGCAGGTACATGCGCACCGGGTCGTCGGTGCGATCGACGACTTCCTTTTTCTTTTCGATCGCCGGGTTCGACACCGAACCCGAACCGGCGCTGACATCGACTTCATCGTCGGGTTCGGCGTCGGCCTCTTCCTGCACATCCTCGTCGCTTTCGACGATGTTGATGCCCATGTCGGAAATCGCCGACATGATGTCCTCGATCTGCTCCGACGACATCTCGTCCTGCGGCAATGCCGCGTTGAGCTCGTCGTATGTCAGGTAACCGCGCTTCTTGCCGCGCGCGAGCAGCTTTTTGACGTCGGCCTCGTTGAGGTCGATCAGCGGGCCGTCGGTATCGGCTTCGGTTTCGGTTGCGGTGTTCTTGGTGGCCATATATGTTCCTGCCTTGGGGGCAATAAGGGGTCGGTCTTCACTGGCTGCTGCTGTCGGACAGCGCGGCCAGGCGGCGGGTCAAATCCTCGTCCATCGCACGCAGCTTTTGCTGCCGCGCATGGCCTTCGTCGTCCATCGAGCGCATGTAATCCGCGGTGGCTTCGGCAAGCCGGGTGCGGATTTCGGGCTGGGTGACCAGCACGCCGATATATTCATCGAGGTCGCGCAACGCGGTTTCCCGTGTTGCATCAGCCTCTTCGCCTTCCAGCCTGCGATTGAACGAGAAGTGCATTCCGTCGGCTCTGAGCAATGTCATCGCCCTATTATACACTTTCATTGGCTCCAATATGGCAAGCAACCCCTCGCAATCAAGCCCTTCTTGACGCATGGCGCTGTCAAGCATTGCGCCGAGCAGTTCGGCGTCGCTGGAATCGGTCACCGGCAGCCGGGTCAATGCCTCCTCGTTGCGCCGCAGGGCGGCGCGGGATGGCGTCAGCGACCCGCCGATCAGGCCCGCAACATAAGGGGCCGAAATTCCGGCCTGTCCGATCGAACGCGTTTCGTCGCCCGGGGGCTGCAACCGCGGGTCGGGACCGAAGCGGCGATTGCCCCCCCCATATTGTCCACCGCGCGGCGGGTTCGGGGTCCAGGGTTGGCGCGCGGCACGCTCCGGCTGCTTGCGCGCGAACAAATGGTCCAGCCGCTCGCGAAACGCCTCGCGGTAATGGTGGCGCACATCGGGATCCTGGATCTCGTCGGCATGGCCGAGGACGCGGGTCTTGAGCGCGGCGCGTTCTTCGGGGGTCGCCAGCGGTCCGGCGGCGACTTCATGCGCCCACAACCGCTCGACCAGCGGCTGCGCTTCGTCCAGCAGCGCGGTGAAGCCCTCGGCGCCGCGGGCGCGGACGATATCGTCGGGGTCCAGTCCCGCGGGCATGATCGCAAAGGCGAGGCTGAAGCCGGGGCGGAGGAGGGGGAGCGCGCGCATTGCGGCGCGCATCGCCGCCTTTTGTCCCGCCGCATCGCCGTCGAAGCACAGGATCGGCACCGGCACCATCCGCCAGATCAGCCCCAGCTGCGCCTCGGTCAGCGCGGTGCCGAGCGGCGCGACGGCATCGGCGATCCCCGCCTCGGCCAGCGCGATGACGTCCATATAGCCCTCGACCACGATGATCCGGTCGGTCTGGCGCGACGCCGGCGACGCCTTGTCGAGATTATAGAGGACGCGCCCTTTGTCGAAGAGCGGGGTGTCGGGCGAATTGAGATATTTGGGCTCGCCATCGCCGAGGATGCGTCCCCCAAAGGCGATGACCCGCCCGCGCGCGTCGCGGATCGGGATCATCAGCCGGCCGCGGAACCGGTCGTAGGGTTCTTTCTCCTCGACCGCGATCAGCATCCCCGATTCGACCAGCATCGCGGTCGGGAATTTCTTGAGCGCTTCTTTCAGCGCGCTGCGGCTGTCGGGGGCGAGGCCGAAACCGAACGCGCGCCGCGTTGGGTCGGATATGCCGCGTTTGGTGAGATAATCGCGCGCCGGGGCGCCGTTGCTGCTGTCCAATTGCTGGGTGAACCAGTCGGCGGCGGCCTGGACGACATCGCGCAGGCTCGCCGCCTCCTCGGCCTTTTTCGCGGCGCGTGGGTCGGCGGCGGGCACCTCCATCCCGGCTTCGGCGGCGAGTTCCTTCACCGCGTCCATGAACGACAGCCCGCGCTGATCGGTCATCCAGCGGATCGCATCGCCGTGGGCTGAACAACCGAAGCAGTTGCCGGTCAGAATATTATCGTCGAGCGCGAAAGCGTGATGGAGGGGGACTTCGGCACAATAGACGGTTTCGATCCGATCGCTCGGTTCGACCGACCGGACGACCCAGCGCAGGCGATCGAATTTCTTCGTTTGCGCCGTAAAACGCTCGCGCGCCGTTCTCAGCAGAAAGAGTTTTTCTGACAGCGTCGAGGTCACGAAGTGGATTCGATGCAGCGCGCTCGGCTCGTTGCCATAACCTTTGCGCATCAGGGTGGTGCGCCCATAGGTCGCAATACCCAGCTTCGTCGCCACGTCGCGAACGGCCTCCAGATGCTCGGCGCTGGCCGAATTCAGAATCACGGTTCCGTCTTTTGCCACATGGCCATCGGCGGCCAGATACCCTGCGAGAAAGCCGAGCAAATAGGCCGCTGAGCGGTCCTTGCCGGGCATGTGCTTCATATGGGAGAACGCGCGACCGCCGTAGATCCGCAGATAAAGCGCGCCGCCTTTACGTTCTTGGACATGGTGTTCCTGGTCGGGAAACCAGTGGCGCAGTTGGGCATCCTTTTCGCCGTGCAGGTTCAACGTGCCGTACGCGCCCTTGTACATGCTGCCGTCGCCGAAAACGATGCCATGCCGGACGCCTTCGGGATCGAGCGACCAGTCGGACCGTTGTGACGGCAAGACGGATTCAAGCGCGTGGCCGGGGCGCAATTCTCCGGTCGTATAGGTCCGAGCCCGGTCATGCACGAACCAGCGGTGACCCGATGTCGCATAGATTTCTTTGGCGACGCCGTTTCGCGAGAGGCTGATTTTCCAGAGCCGCTGTTCGCCGTAGGATTTGAATGGCGCCTCAATCCATTCGCCGCCACGCGACAGGATCCGGACGGTTTTGCCCGAGAGATCCGCGATCGGGGCTCGGCCGTTCTCGGTGATGACCACGGTTTCCGCGGCCAGGCAATGATAAAAACCTTTTTCGTCGTTGATCGTGAAGCTGGGGGTCTTCTCGTTGTGGAACGGACAGCACGCCTTATATTCGCGGCCCGCGCGCGGTAACCTTCACGGTGCGGCCGATGAGGGTCGACAGCGTGACGCGCGAGCGCAGTTCGTCCAGCCATTGCGGGGTGAGGGTCATGTCCGCGATATGCCTCTGTCGGCACCCGCCCGCAAGCAGGCGGGAGGGGCGTCTCTCAGGACAAAGCCGCCTTCACCCACCCACTCGCCTTGCTCATGTCGAGCTGGCTCCCAAGCCGCTCCTTCACCGCCGCCATCACCTTGCCCATATCCTTCAGGCTCTCGGCGCCCAACTCGACCACAATCGCCTTAATCGCGACGGCCGCGTCGTCGTCGGACAGCTGCGCGGGCAGGAAGTCTTCGATCACGACGACTTCGGCCGCCTCGATGTCGGCCAGTTCCTGGCGGTTGCCCTGTTCGTACATGGCGATCGACTCGCGGCGCTGTTTGACCATTTTCTGGAGCACGTCGGTGACCAGCACATCGTCGTCGGCCGGCGGGGTGCCGGTGCGCAGTTCGATGTCCTTGTCCTTGATCTTGGCCAGCATCAGCCGGATGGTGCCGAGCCGCGCCTTGTCGCCGCTTTTCATCGCGGTGACCTGCGCAGCCTTGATGTCGTCACGAATCATACGTGTCCCCATGCGCTGCAAATTTCGGAAAGGCCCTCTCTAGCGCCAAGATTCCAAATTCGATAGCTTGTGAATCACTTTTTTGATGCCTAGTTGATCGGCCGTTTAGCCCCCCGTCCGGAGCATGTTGAATGGCACCTGCCAACCCCTCTGTCACGCCCAAAGCCCAGCCTGATGGCGCCACCGGCGTCCTCGTCCTTGCGGACGGCACGGTGCTGTGGGGCGTCGGTTATGGCGCCAGCGGCGCGGGTGTGGGCGAGATTTGTTTCAATACCGCGATGACCGGCTATCAGGAAATCCTGACCGACCCCAGCTATGCGGGCCAGATCATCACCTTCACCTTTCCGCACATCGGCAATGTCGGCGCCAATCCCGAGGATATGGAGCGCGACAAGCGCGGCGCGATCGGGTGCGTGACGCGCGAATTGCCGACGCTGCCCAGCAATTTCCGCAGCGTGCAGACGCTGCCCGAGTGGATGACGGCGCAGGGGCTGATCGGCCTCGCCGGCATCGACACCCGCGCGCTGACCCGCCGTATCCGCGGCGGCGGCGCGCCGACCGGGGTGGTGGCGCACAGCCCCGATGGCGTGTTCGACATCGATAAGCTGTTGATGCTCGCGCAGGGCTGGCCGGGGCTGGAGGGTATGGACCTGGCCAAGACCGTGACGCGCGAGCGGCAGGGTGCGTGGGATGCGGGCGTGTGGGCGCTGGGCGCCGGCTATGCCGCGTCGGACCACAAGCGCGCGGGCGACCCTGCGCCGCACGTCGTCGCGGTCGATTATGGCGCGAAGGACAATATTTTCCGCAGCCTGGTTCAGGCCGGCGCGCGCGTCACCGTGGTGCCCGCGAAAACCTCGCTCGAAGACATCGTCGCACTGCGCCCCGCGGGGGTGTTCCTGTCGAACGGCCCCGGCGATCCGGCGGCGACGGGCGATTATGCGGTGCCGGTGATCAAGGGATTGCTCGAACGGGGTGTGCCGATCTTTGGCATCTGTCTGGGCCACCAGCTACTCGCGCTCGCCGCGGGGGCGAAGACGGTGAAGATGCATCAGGGCCACCGCGGCGCGAACCATCCGGTGCAGCGGGCAGAGGACGGCATCGTCGAAATCACCAGCATGAACCACGGCTTCGCGGTCGACACCGCGACCCTGCCGGGCGGCGTGGTCGAGACGCACAAGAGCCTGTTCGACGGATCGAACTGCGGCATCGCGATCACGGGCAAGAACGCGTTCAGCGTACAATATCACCCCGAGGCGAGCCCGGGGCCGCAGGACAGTTTCTATCTGTTCGAGAAGTTTGTGGGTGGGTTGGGGTGATCCAAGAGTTTGACGATTCTGAATATGGGCGGATATTCGATCCTCGCGACCATATGCTTGGAGATTTTATCTACGGTGATCCCGAACCCATAACGGTGGAGCGGATGATTGGCCGAGATTTCTGTTGGATGGATCCGGGGCTGGAGCAGCTTCTGGTAACGGAAATGATCTCGTACGGCTGGTTGGTCGAAAACCAAGATGGCAGCATCTCGTTGACCGATGCAGGGCGCTCATATGTCAATTCTCGCCTTCATAGGGAAGCGGGATGGGCCGAAGATGGGATCATCCCCGGCGCTCCCCCACTGCCAGAAATGAGTTCCCGACTCAGGGTTGCTTATCAAGCGAGCATTCAACGCTATCCGGAGAATGGTCTTTGGAAGGCGTTTGGAGAGCAGCTGAATGTTTGAGCGCCAATATCTCGATGACCCTGCCACCAATATGTTTTGCCGTTCTTCCTCTGCGGCGGAAGTAGACACGATAGCGATATAAAATGCCCAAAAGAACTGACATCCAATCCATCCTCGTCATCGGCGCCGGCCCGATCGTTATCGGTCAGGCGTGCGAATTCGATTATTCGGGGACGCAGGCGATCAAGGCGTTGAAGGAGGAGGGCTATCGCATCGTCCTGGTCAACTCCAACCCGGCGACGATCATGACCGATCCCGAGCTGGCCGACGCGACCTATGTGGAGCCGATCACGCCCGAGATCGTCGCGAAGATCATCGCCAAGGAAACCGCTTTGCATCCGGGCGGCTGGGCTGTGCTGCCGACGATGGGCGGGCAGACCGCGCTCAACACCGCGCTGGCGCTGTTCAACGACGGCACGCTGACCAAATATGGCGTCGAGATGATCGGCGCCGATGCCGAGGCGATCGACAAGGCCGAGGACCGGATCAAGTTCCGCGACGCGATGACCAAGATCGGGCTGGAAAGCGCGCGCAGCGGCATCGCGCACACGTTCGACGAAGCGCTCGCCGTGCTCGAACGCACCGGCCTGCCGTCGATCATCCGCCCCAGCTTTACGATGGGCGGCACCGGCGGCGGCATTGCGTATAACCGCGAAGAGTTCGAGCATATCGTCCGCGGCGGCCTGATCGCATCGCCGACCACCGAAGTCCTGATCGAGGAATCGCTCCTCGGCTGGAAAGAATATGAGATGGAGGTGGTGCGCGACCGCAAGGACAATTGCATCATCATCTGTTCGATCGAAAATGTCGATCCGATGGGCGTCCACACCGGCGACAGCATCACCGTCGCCCCGGCGCTGACGCTGACCGATAAGGAATATCAGATCATGCGCAACGCGAGCATCGCGTGCTTGCGTGAGATCGGGGTCGAAACCGGCGGGTCGAACGTCCAGTTCGCGGTGAATCCCAAGGACGGCCGCCTGATCGTGATCGAGATGAACCCGCGCGTGTCGCGCTCGTCGGCGCTCGCGTCAAAGGCGACGGGTTTCCCGATCGCCAAGGTCGCGGCAAAGCTCGCGGTCGGCTACACGCTCGACGAGATCATGAACGACATCACCGGGGTCACCCCGGCGTCGTTCGAGCCGACGATCGACTATGTGGTCACCAAAATCCCGCGCTTTGCGTTTGAAAAATTCAAGGGCGCCGAAGCAGTGCTGTCGACCGCGATGAAGTCGGTCGGCGAAGTGATGGCGATCGGCCGCACGATCCACGAATCCTTGCAAAAGGCGCTGCGCGGGTTGGAAACCGGCTTGTCGGGCTTTAACTTCGTCGATCGGCTCAAGGGCGCGAGCCACGATCAGTTGCGCAGCGAGCTCGCCAAAGCAACGCCCGACCGACTGCTCAACGCGGCGCAGGCGATCCGCGAGGGGCTGCCGCTGTCGGAGATCAACCGCATCGCGGGTTACGACATGTGGTTCCTCGAACGCATCGAGGAAATCGTCGAGGCCGAGAAGGAGGTCTGCGCCAACGGCCTGCCGCGCGATGCCGAAGGGCTGCGCAAGCTGAAAGCGATGGGCTTTTCGGACAAGCGCCTTGCTTACCTCGCGCTCCAGTCGGCGAATTTGCGCCCCGGATCGAAGCGTGCGACCGCGCGCGGCAGCGGGTTGATCCACGAAGCGGTCAAGGCGATGACCGGCGGCGTCACCGAGATGGAAGTGCGCGCGCTGCGCCACAAGCTTGGCGTGCGCCCGGTATACAAGACGATCGACACCTGCGCTGGCGAGTTCTCCGCACGGACGCCGTATATGTATTCGACCTATGAAGGCGCCCAGCTTTGGCGAGCCCGAGTGCGAGAGCTGCAGCCGTCCGAACGCCAAGAAGGTCGTGATCCTGGGCGGCGGTCCGAACCGGATCGGGCAGGGGATCGAGTTCGACTATTGCTGCTGCCACGCCTGCTTCGCGCTCGAAGAGGCCGGTTACGAGACGATCATGATCAACTGCAATCCGGAGACGGTGAGCACCGATTATGACACCTCGGATCGCCTCTATTTCGAACCGCTGACCGCCGAGGATGTCCTGGAAATCCTGCACGTCGAACAACAGAATGGCACGCTGGTCGGCGTGATCGTCCAGTTCGGCGGCCAGACGCCGCTCAAGCTCGCGAGCGCGCTGGAAGACGCCGGCATCCCGATCCTGGGCACCTCGCCCGACGCGATCGACCTCGCCGAAGACCGCGAGCGTTTTGCGGCGCTGGTCAACAAGCTCGGCCTGAAACAGCCCGAAAACGGCATCGCGCGCAGCCGCGAGGAGGCGATCGCGGTCGCGACGCGCATCGGTTACCCGGTGCTGACGCGACCCTCCTATGTGCTTGGAGGCCGCGCGATGGAGATCGTCGACGACCAAGCGCAGCTCGAAAATTATATCGAGACCGCGGTGCAGGTTTCGGGCGACTCGCCGGTGCTGATCGACCGCTATCTGCGCGACGCGATCGAGGTCGATGTCGATGCGCTCTGCGACGGCACCGATGTCGTCGTCGCCGGCGTACTCCAGCATATCGAGGAGGCCGGGGTCCATTCGGGCGACAGCGCCTGTTCGATCCCGCCATACAGCCTGTCCGCCGAAATCATCGCCGAGATCGAACGCCAGACCGACGCGCTCGCCCGCGCGCTCGAAGTCCGGGGCCTGATGAACATCCAGTTCGCGGTCAAGGAAGGCCAGGTCTATCTGATCGAGGTCAATCCGCGCGCCAGCCGCACGGTGCCCTTCGTCGCCAAGGCGATCGGCCAGCCGGTGGCGAAATATGCCGCGCGGGTGATGGCGGGCGAGATGCTGGCCGATCTGCCGGTGATCGATCGCAACATCGACCATATGGCGGTCAAGGAAGCGGTGTTCCCGTTCGACGCGGTTCCCGGGCGTTGACCCTGTCCTGTCCCCGGAGATGAAATCAACAGGCGAAGTCATGGGTATCGACAAGGATTTTGCGACGGCCTTTGCCAAATCGCAGATCGGCGCGCGCATGCCGCCGCCTATGGGCGGAAAATTGTTTGTGTCGGTGAAGGACAGCGACAAGCCTGTGATCGTACCGGCGGTCAAACAGGCTATCGAGCTGGCGGGTGATCGCGACCGCGGCACCGCGCGTTATCTGCAGGACAACGCCGTGGCGGTAACCGAGGTCAACAAGGTGGCGCAGGGACGTCCGCACATCGTCGACCGGATCAAGGACGGCCAGATTGCGCTGATCTTCAACACCACCGAAGGCTGGCAGAGCCTGAAGGATTCGCAGTCGATCCGCGCTTCGGCGCTCACCGGCAAGGTGCCCTACTTCACCACGGCCGCGGGCAGCGATGCCGCGACCCACGCGATCGGAGCGCTTCGTGCGCACAGTCTTGAAGTAAAGCCACTTCAAGACTATTATTAAGCCAACACCGCCCCCCGACATTGACGGAAAAGCGGCGCAGCCGCCCGGCGAAACTTCGCTGGCGGCGGGTTATTGACGAAGGAAGACGAGAATGGCGAGCGTGGAAAAAGTGCCGATGTTGCAGGAAGGCTATGAAAAGCTGAATGCGCAACTGGCGGATTTCAAGGCGGAGCGCCCGATCATCGTCGAGGCGATCGAGGTCGCGCGGGCGCATGGCGACCTGAGCGAAAACGCCGAATATCATGCGGCCAAGGAACGTCAGGGTCAGGTCGAAGCCTCGATCGGCGACCTGGAAGACAAATTGTCGCGGGCGCAGATCATCGACCCGACGATGCTGTCGGGCGACCGCATCGTGTTCGGCGCCACCGTGTCGCTGCTCGACGAAGACGAAAAGCCGGTGAAATACCAGATCGTCGGGCTGGCCGAAGCCGACGCCCGCATCGGCCGGATCAGCTATAACAGCCCGCTCGGCCGCGCCCTGATCGGCCGCCGCGTCAAGGACGAGATCGAAGTCACCGTGCCCGCGGGCGACAAATATTATGTGGTGAAGAAAATCGAATTCATCTGATGGGTCGCCGAGGGACGCGATAGGCCGATGAAACCGCAAGCGCCGCTGGTCACGGGCTACGCGCTCGCCTGCGTCATCATCTTCGTCCTCTTGTGGATCACCGGATTCCAGATCGATGCGATCGTTCGCGCCGGGTTCATTCCGGCGCGCTTCGGTTCGGAACTGATCGTCCCGCCCGGGACGATGGTGCCGTTTCTGCTGACCCCGCTGACCTCGGCGTTTCTGCACGGCGGGGTGCTGCACATCGCTTTCAATATGATGGTGCTGCTGTTCATCGGCCGCCAGCTTGAGGCACCGCTGGGGGCGAAAGCGATGGCGGTGCTGCTGCTCGCCGGCGCCTATGGCGGGGCGCTGGCCCAATTTCTGGCCGGTCCGCAGTCGGCGGTCCCGATGATCGGCGCCAGCGGGGCGATCTCGGCGGTGATCGCGGTGTTCGCGCTGATCTTCAGCCGCTCGCGCACCCCGGCGATCGGCCCGATTCCGGCACATTGGGTCCGCGCGCTGTGGCTCGCCGCAGCATGGATCGGGGTCCAGCTGCTCATCGGTCTGGCCGGCGGCGCGGGTTTTGGCGCGATCGCGATTTGGGCGCATGTCGGCGGGTTTCTGGCGGGGTTGCTGTTGGCGCGGCCGTTGCTGCGCTGGCGGTTCGGGGCGCGGTAGGAAGCTCCTAATCAACATCCGCATCCCCGAGCGAAGACGAGGGGCTATGCCGAGCGAAGTCGAGGCTGCGACATCTGCAGATTCTCGCTTCGCTCGAACGAGCCCCTCGTCTTCGCTCGGGGATGCGGGATTTCTTAGGGACTAACCGATCAACCCGCCCGCCAGCAACATCGCGACGCGCACATCGATCCCGCACCCCTCGGCACGCTTCGCCGCGATGAAATCGGCGATGCCATCGAGCGGCACGCGGTGGACGATGATGTCCTCGCTATCGACCCCGCCACCGGCGCCGACTTTTGTCAGCCCGGTCGCGACGAGCAGGGTGAAGCTTTCGCTGACCATGCCCGGCGAGCTGAAAAATTCGCCGACGATGCGCCAATGGTCGGCGCGATAGCCGGTTTCCTCTTCGAGCTCGCGCCGCGCCGCGGCCTCGGACGCCTCGCCCGCCATGTCGTCGCCGACCAGTCCGGCGGGGAGTTCGAGGCATTGGACCTTCAGCGGCACGCGATATTGTTCGACCAGAATGACGTGGCGGCCGTCCGCTGCGTCGTCGATCGCCAGGATCACCGCGGCATGGATGCCGCGCGACCGCGACACATATTCCCACGTCCCCTGCTGCTTGACCGTGATGAAGCGGCCCTCCCAGTGGGTTTCGATGGGGGTTTCGGGGGCGGGGCAGGTCATCAACTATTCCTCTGATTCCAGTGCAACCGTATCCCCGAGCGAAGACGAGGGGCTCGTTCGAGCGAAGCGAGAACCTGCAACGCCGCAGCCTCGACTTCGCTCGGCATAGTCCCTCGTCTTCGCTCGGGAAAACGGATCAAATCAAGTCAGGCGCGATCTAAATCTCGATCAGGCGATCGGGCAATTCGTTCGGGTTTTCGCCGCCGCGCGGGAAATGTTCGGCCAGGACGACGCCCATCTGGGTGACCGCGTCGGCCATGCCCTGACCCGGCCGGCCGGCGCGGACCTGTTCGACCAGCGCCGCCATCGCATCGCCCCACACGTCGGCGGACACTTTGGCGGCGATCGCTTCGTCGGCGACGATGTCGGCGCGATGTTCTTTCAGGCTGAGGGCATAACAGCACCCCGGTGCGCCCGATCGTTTTCGCCTCGGTCCCGACCTTGAACAGGTCGATCGCGCGGGCGCGCACCCGCTGCGCCTTGATCGCGCGCGGAGTGAGCGCCAGCCGCAGCGGCCGCCACAGCAATATCAGCCACATGCCGATCCATTTGAGCACGCCGATGGCAATCACCGTTCCAAGCCATTGATTGGCGGTCAATTCATGCCCCCAGCCGCCGATCAGCCGGTCGCACAGGCCGCGGTAGAATTCGGGGAACAGCGCGATCACCGACATCGCGATGAACGCGATGACGCTGGCCCACACCAGCGCGACATCGTCATAATCGTTCGATTGCGCCGCGACGACGGTGACGATCTCGCCGCTGGTGTGCGCCTCGGCCGCCGCGACCGCTGCGGTGACGATGTCGTGATCTGCTTCGCTCACATGGCTGATTTTTTTGGGCATATCCCGCGCTCCCTACCAGCCGCCGGAGGCGCCGCCGCCCCCGAAGGAGCCGCCACCACCCGAAAAGCCGCCAAAGCCGCCGCCGCCCCAGCTCGAACCGCCGCCGCCCCACGACGAGCCGCCGCCGCTGCCGCCGCCCCAGTCGCTGCCGCCCCAGATGATGATCGGGACATCCCACGGCCGCCCCTTCCGCCGCTTTTTGCCGCGCCCGAGCCGCATCAGCATCGGCAGGATGAAAAAGAAAAAGATGCTGGCAACTAAGACCAGGCCGAGAAGCATGGCACCGTCGGCGCGGTCGCGTTGCTGTGCCGCCGCCGCCTGCGCGCGCGCCGCCGCTGCTTCGGGGGGTAGCTGGATCTGCTCGGCGATCGCATTGACGCCGTCCTGGATCCCGCCGGGCATGTCGCCCGCCTTGAACTTCGGGGTTACCACATCGCGGATGATCCGCCCCGACAGCGCATCGGTGAGCACCGGCTCGAGCCCCAGCCCGACCGCGATGTGCATCCGCCGCTCGTTCGGCGCGATCAGGAAAACGACGCCGTCGTCTTTCTCGGCATCGCCGATCTTCCATTCGCGGCCGAGCCGATAACCATAGTCGGCGACGTCGCGGCCCTCCAGGTCGCTGACCGTCGCGACGACGAGTTGGTGCCCGGTTTTTTCTCCAGATCGAGCAGCTGGGTATTGAGCGCCGCTTCCTCGGCCGCCGGAATGATATCGGCCTGATCGACGACCGGCGCGCCCGCCAGTTTGGGGAAGGTCTGCGCGGCGGCCGGAGCCGCGAAAAGAGACAGGCCGAGCGCCCAGCCGAGCAAAAGCGACCTCATTTGGGATCTCCCGTTTGTGTAGCGATTGCATCGATGCCCGCCGACACGCCGCCGGCATAGTCCGCGTTCTTGAAGTAAGCCGTCATAAGTTTCACCGCTTGCAACGCCTTGTCGTCGGGGAACAGTTTTTCCATTCCCAAGCCCGTCGAAATCGCCACTCGGCGATCCTGCGGTGCGACGAGAATGACGAGCCCGTCGTCATGGCTGGCCCGCCCGACGCCCCATCGATTGCCGAGGCAGGTCGCGAAATTGTCGACACGAGCGCCGTGAAGACTCGACGTCGTCGCGACGACCATCTGGTGCTTCGTGCGCTGTTCGTATCGGGTCAGGCGCTCGGACAAGCGGGCCTCCTCTTCGGCGGTCACGACATCTGCTGCGTCTGTCACCCGGCCGGCGAGTGCCATTTGGGGAACGCCATCGCAGAAGGCCGTTTCCTTTTCGGCAACGGGTTCCGACGCGGCCTTGCATCCGCCCGCGACCAACAGGATCGCGAGCGGAGCAGCAAGGACAGCAAACCGCATCTTAGGTCCCGAAATCGACCTTCGGCGCCTGATTGGCGTTCGGGGTGACCGCGCGATATGGGGTCATCGGCTTGGCGCCATGGACGATCTTGGCGCCGATGATGTCGGGGAAGGTGCGGATCGTCGTGTTATAATCCTGCACCGCGCCATTATAGTCCTGGACCGACACGTTGATGCGGTTTTCGGTGCCTTCGAGCTGGGTCATCAGGTCGGCAAAGCGCGCCTGGCTCTTAAGGTCGGGATAGGCTTCGACCGTCACGAGCAGGCGGCCGAGCGCACTCGACACATTGCCTTGCGCTTGCTGGAATGCCTGCACCTTTGCCGGATCCTCGAGGTCGTCGGTGCTCAGCTTGACCTGCGTCGCCGATGCGCGCGCCTGGATCACGCCTTGCAGCGTCGATTGTTCGATCTGCGAGGCGCCCTTGGCGGTTTCGACCACGTTGGGGATCAGGTCGGCGCGGCGCTGATACGCGGCCTCGACATTCGCCCATTTCGCTTTCGCGGCTTCTTCCTTGGTGGGTACGCTGTTGATGCCGCAGGCGGAAAGCGACACGGCTGCGAGCGGCACAATCAGCCAACGGGCAGAACGCATGGTCATGGTCTTTAGACTCCTCCGCGCGGCACGGCGCCGCGCCAACTGCCTTAATATAGTAAGACGCTTCGTCCGCTGCAATCTCCCCGGCCATCATTGACGCGGATAATCCTGTCATGCAGTCTGACCGCATGGGCGTAACGATCGAAGGGGACATAGCATGATCAAGGATTTCAAAGCGTTCCTGAACCAGGGCAATGTGATGGGACTGGCGGTCGGTGTCATCATCGGCGCCGCGTTCGGGACGATCGTCAAATCGCTGACCGACGATGTGCTGATGCCGTTTATCGGCTTCGTCACTGGCGGCGGGGTCGATTTCACCAACAAATATCTGATCCTGTCGGGCGGTGAGAAAGTGACCACCGGCATGACCTTGGCCGCCGCCAAGGCGAGCGGCGCCAATGTGATGGCGCTGGGCAGCTTCGTCACCGCGGTGATCAATTTCGTATTGCTCGCGTTCGTGGTGTTCCTGTTGGTGCGTCAGGCGAGCAAGTTCATGAAGCCCGCCGAAGAGCCCGCAGCGGGTCCGACCGAAGTCGATCTCCTCACCGAAATTCGCGACGAGTTGAGGAAAAAATAGCCCCTTCCGTTGGTGTCGAGCGAAGTCGAGACACCCATCGTCGGCGCGCAAACTTACGGCATCTCGACTTCGCTTGATGCGAACGGAAACATGGGCGTCGCTGCGCCCTTTCATTCGGCGACCAGGCACCCTATATAGGTCGGGTCGGTTTCGGCCGACTATGGTGATAAATGGTGTCGTGGAATAGACACAGCGGACCCGGGGCAGTACTCCGGCGGCTCCACCACAAACCCGCAGATCCGTGAGGAAAAGCGGGTTTCTGAGGGGGCCGAACCAGGATCGACGTGTGTTCAAAGACGATATTTTTGCCCGGGCTGAGTAACCCGTTCAAGGCTCAAAACCAATAGGTGCTAACGATAACGAAGCACTCGCTCTGGCTGCCTAACCGATAAGCCTCACGGCCTAAGGTTAGACAAATAGAACGCGGTTCGGACCGAACCGGGCAACAGAATCGGATACCAGCGGCTGGGGACGAGCCGGGCAACAGAATCGTCCACCTTTCGCTTTGTCATCGTCGCCTCTGCGAATTGTCGTCTTCGCCCCCGCGAAGGCGGGGGCCGGTGTCGGTCTGTAAAGCCGCGCAGTAGCCCAAGGCCGCCAGCGGCCCCGCCTTCGCGGGGGCGACGAGTTGACTAATGCGCCCCCGCACAACCGCCATGATCGCCCAGCGCCTCGATGACCCGGCAATCGGCCGCGACCCCGCCGCGGCAACGCCCGACGATGCGCGTCAGTTCGTCGCGGAGCAGGGTGAGCTGGGTAATCTTGTCCTCGACCTGCGCCAGATGGCGGCTCGCGATGCGGTCGGCCTCGCTGCAATCGCGCCCCGGATCGTCCGACAGATCGAGCAGCGAGCGCACCTCCCCGATCGTGAACCCCAGGTCGCGCGAATGACGCACGAACGCGAGCCGGGCGCGGTGGGCATCGCCATAGCTGCGATAATTGGCCGCGGTGCGATCGGGCGCGGGCAGCAGCCCGATGCGCTCGTAATAGCGGATGGTTTCGATATTGGTCCTGGTCGCCCGCGACAGTTCGCCGATTTTCATTGCTTGACCCTGTAGTTTCTACAGGGTCCATATAGGTACCAATTCGAAGATCAAAGGAGCTTTGGGGTGTCCGATTCATGCTGTGCCGGTACCAGCGGCAAGACCGCACTCAACGACCCGCGCTGGCGGCGCATCCTGTGGATCGCTTTGCTGATCAACGCTGCGATGTTCGGGGTCGAAATCGTCGCCGGGGTCGCCGCGGATTCACGCGCGCTGCAAGCCGACGCGCTCGATTTTCTGGGCGACGCCGCCAATTATGCGATCAGCCTGGGGGTCGCCGGCATGGCGCTGGCGTGGCGCGCCCGCGCCGCTCAGGTCAAGGCGGTGACGATGCTGGCGTTCGGGCTGTGGGTGCTGGGGTCGGCGGTCTGGGGTTTCGTCGGCGGATCGGCGCCGCATGCGGAGACGATGGGGCTGATCGGCGCGCTCGCGCTCGCCGCCAATGTCGCGGTTGCGCTGATGCTCTATCGCTATCGCACCGGCGACGCGAACATGCGCTCGGTATGGATTTGTTCGCGCAACGACGCGATCGGCAATGTCGCGGTCATGGCCGCGGCGCTCGGCGTGTTCGGCACCGGCTCCGCTGGCCCGACCTGGTCGTGGCGGCGATCATGGCGGCGCTCGCGATCTGGGGCAGCATCGAGGTGTTTCGTCAGGCGCGTGGGGAACTTGCCGCGGTCCCGGCGGGTTCGACTGGTGGCTGACCGATCGGTATGTTAATCTGATTCCCGAATCCGAAAGCTTCTGCGCCGACGCGGCAACCTATAATGCGCGCGCGGCATTGACTGCCTGACCTTACCCATGGGCGCTCGCCCATCGGCAACCAGAAACAGAACCGGGGACACGCGATGCAAACGCCTGGCGATTTCGACTTTTCACGGCGCGGCGTGCTGGCCGGCGGTGCCTCGGTGGCGGCGGTGACCGCCCTGCCGACGCGCGGCGCTGCGGCACCGGCGAAGGCCGCAACCGCGCCGCCGACCGCCAAGGTGGCGTTCGACGTGAACGGCACGCGGCGCGAGCTCGACCTCGGCACACGCACCTCGCTGCTCGACGCGCTGCGCGAACATCTCCACCTGACCGGCACCAAGAAGGGCTGTGATCATGGTCAGTGCGGCGCTTGCACCGTCATCGTCGATGGGCGGCGGATCAACAGCTGCCTGACGCTGGCGGTGATGCACGACGGCAATACGATCACCACGATCGAGGGATTGGGCACCCCGGACAAGATGCACGCCATGCAGGACGCGTTCGTCGAGCATGACGGCTATCAATGCGGTTATTGCACCCCGGGCCAGATATGTTCGGCGGTCGCGGTGCTCGACGAGATCAAGGCCGGCATTCCCAGCCATGTCACCGCCGACCTGACCAAGGCGCCCAAAGTTACCGCGGCCGAACTGCGCGAGCGGATGAGCGGCAATATCTGCCGCTGCGGCGCCTATTCGAACATCATCGACGCGATCACCGATGTGGCGGGGGTAAAGGCATGAAAAGCTTTACCTACGAACGCGTCGACACGCCCGCCGCCGCCACCGCCGCCTTTGCCAAGGTGAAAGGCGCGCGCTTCATCGCCGGCGGCACCAATTTGCTCGACCTGATGAAGCTGGAGATCGAGACCCCGGCGCATCTGATCGATATCAGCCGACTGGCGCTCGACAAGATCGAGCCCACGACCGAGGGCGGGCTGCGCATCGGGGCGATGGTCCGCAATACCGATCTGGCGGCCGATGCGCGGGTGCGGCGCGACTATGGCCTGTTGTCGCGCGCGCTGGTCGCGGGCGCGTCGGGGCAGCTCCGCAACAAGGCGACGACCGCGGGCAATATGTTGCAACGCACCCGCTGCCCCTATTTTTACGACCCCAATATGCCCTGCAACAAGCGCAAGCCGGGCAGCGGTTGCGCCGCGATCGGCGGGTTCAGCCGGTTGCATGCCGTTGTCGGGGCCAGCGACGCGTGCATCGCCACCCACCCCAGCGACATGGCGGTCGCGATGCGCGCGCTCGACGCGTGGGTCGAGACGGTCGATGGCGCGGGCAAGGTGCGGTCGATCCCCGTTGCCGATTTCTATCGCGCCCCGGGCACCACCCCGCACCTCGACACCGTGCTGGCGCCCGGCGAGCTGATCACCGCGTTCCGTTTCCCAAACCGGTCGGCGGGACGCATATCTATCGAAAGGTTCGCGACCGTGCTTCCTATGCCTTTGCGCTGATTTCGGTCGGCGCGATCATCCAGAAAGATGGGTCGGGCCGCGTCGCACTCGGCGGGGTCGGTTACAAACCCTGGCGCGTCGAAGCCGCCGAGGCCGAACTGCCGCGCGGCGCCAAGGCGGTCACCGCCAAGCTGCTCGCGGGCGCCAAACCGAGCCACGAAAACGCCTATAAGCTGCCGTTGGTCGAGCGCACGCTCGCCGCGGTGCTGGCACAAGCAAAGGGCTGAGCCATGAAGTTCGACACGCCCGCAACGACCAATCCGATCGACCAGCTGAAGGTGATCGGCAAACCCACCAACCGCATCGACGGCCCGCTCAAGACGACCGGCCTCGCCCCCTATGCCTATGAACGGCACGATGTCGTCGCGAACCAGGCCTATGGCCATGTCGTCGGATCGGCGATCGCCAAGGGGCGGATTTCGTCGATCAACATCGATGCGGCCAAGGCGGCGCCGGGGGTCCTGGCGGTCGTCACCGCGGGCAATGCCGGCAAACTGGTCAAGGGCGATTTCAACACCGCCAAGCTGCTTGGCGGACCCGCGATCGACCATTATCATCAGGCGATCGCGCTGGTGGTCGCCGAAACATTCGAACAGGCGCGCGCCGCCGCGGCGCTGGTGCGCGTCGAATATGCGCGCGGCAAGGGCGCGTTCGACCTCGCCGCCGCGATGGATAAAGCGGTCAAGCCCAAGGCGTCGTTCGGCACCGAACCCGACAGCAGCGTCGGCGATTTCGCCGGTGCCTTTGCGGCGGCACCGGTGCGGCTCGACGCGCGTTACACCACCCCCGATCACAGCCACGCGATGATGGAACCCCATGCGTCGATCGCGGCGTGGGACGGCGACAAGCTGACGATCTGGACGTCGAACCAGATGATCGACTGGTCGGTCGGCGATATGGCCAAGACGCTGGGTATTCCCAAGGCGAATGTGCGTATCGACTCGCCCTATATTGGCGGCGGTTTCGGCGGCAAATTGTTCAACCGCGCCGACGCGCTGCTCGCCGCGCTCGGCGCCAAGGCGGCGGGCCGGCCGGTCAAGGTCGCGCTGACCCGTCCGCTGATGATCAACAACACCACGCACCGCCCGGCGACGATCCAGCGCATCCGGATCGGCGCCACCGCCGATGGCAAGATCACCGCGATCGGCCATGAAAGCTGGTCGGGCGACCTGCCCGGCGGCGGCCCCGAAACCGCCGTCGGCCAGACGCGCCTGCTCTATGCGGGCGAAAACCGGATGACCGCGATGCGGCTCGCGGTGCTCGACCTGCCCGAAGGCAATGCGATGCGCGCGCCGGGCGAGGCGCCGGGGCTGATGGCGCTCGAAATCGCGGTCGATGAAATGGCCGAGAAGCTGGGGATCGACCCGATCGACTTCCGCATCATCAACGACACCCAGGTCGATCCCGAAAAACCGAGCCGCCCCTTTTCGCAGCGCCAGCTCAACGAATGCCTCAAGACCGGCGCCGATACATTCGGCTGGGCCAAGCGTGAGGCCAAGCCGGGCCTGACCCGCGACGGGCAATGGCTGGTCGGGACCGGGGTCGCGGCGGCGTTTCGTAACAATATGAACGCGACATCGGCGGCGCGCGTCCGGCTCGACAAATCGGGCGTCGTGACGGTCGAAACCGACATGACCGACATCGGCACCGGCAGCTACACGATCATTGCGCAGACCGCGGCCGAAATGATGGGTCTGCCGCTCGACAGGATCGTCGTGAAGCTGGGCGATTCGGCATTCCCGGTGTCGGCCGGGTCGGGCGGCCAATGGGGCGCCAACAGCTCGACCGCCGGGGTCTATGCCGCTTGCGTCAAGCTGCGCGAAGCGGTGGCGCAAAAGCTGGGCATCGATCCGCTCGACGCGGTGTTTGCCGGCGGGAAGGTCAAGGCGGGACGGCGCAGCGTCGCGCTCGGCGATGCCGCCGCCGACGGCGAACTCGTGGCCGAGGACAAGATGGATTACGGCGATCTGGCCGAAAAGTATCAGCAGTCGACCTTTGGCGCGCATTTCGTCGAGGTCGGGGTCAACGCCGCGACCGGCGAAATCCGCATCCGCCGTATGCTCGCGGTGTGCGCAGCGGGGCGTATCCTCAATCCCAAAGCGGCGCGCAGCCAAGTGATCGGCGCGATGACGATGGGCGCGGGATCGGCGCTGATGGAGGAACTGGCGATCGACAAACGCTTTGGCTTTTTCGTCAACCACGACTTGGCGGGCTACGAAGTCCCCGTCCACGCCGACATCCCGCATCAGGAGGTGATCTTCCTCGACGAAACCGATCCGACGACGTCGCCGATGAAGGCGAAGGGGGTCGGCGAGCTGGGGATTTGCGGGGTCGCCGCGGCGGTTGCCAACGCGGTGTACAACGCGACCGGAGTGCGCGTCCGCAACTATCCGATCACCCTCGACAAACTGCTCGACAAGCTGCCCGAGGTCGCATGACGCCGGACCGGTCCGCGCAAATCGTTCAGTCCCGAAGATCCTCTGGCCTGTCGATGTCCGCCAGTTCGTCGGGGGTCGCCGCAACCAGCACCGCATCGGCGAGCAGCGCCTTGCCGCCCCGGTCGCCTTCGGTCGCGCGCAAACGGTCGAAGTGTGAGCGCGCGAACAGTGCCGGCGGCATCGAAGCTGCGCCATCGTTCGACGCGACGATGGGCGCATCTGACGCGTCGAATCGCGCGACGATGGCGCGCAAATGGCCGATGCTGACGAACGGCATGTCGGCCAGGCAAATCAGCGCCGCCGTTTCGGAACCCTGCGCCGCCGCGGCGATGCCGCACGCCAGAGAATGCGACAGGCCGCGGTCGCTGTCGGGATTGGCGACGATTTCGAAACCCAGCATTGCCAGCTGCCGCGCCAGCGCTCCGCCTGTGTCTGGACACACCGCGATCCGGCGCCCCGGCGCCAGTTCGACGATCCGCCGCGCCGCGTGCAGCGCCAGCGGTTCACCCGCCAGCGGCGCGGCCAGCTTGTCGCTGGTTCCGAAACGGCGCGATGCGCCGGCGGCGAGCAGGATGGCGGCGATGTCGCTGGCTTCGATGATGGCCGTCGCTCCCTTGCGTGCCCACGCCCGCGGCGCGCCGGCTATCCTCACCCCAGAACTGCGATGATAGCAACCACCCCCGCCGACATATTGCGCTTTACCCTCGCGCGCATCGACGAAGGCGTCGGCACCGTGTTGGTGACGCTGACCGACATCGACGGATCGTCGCCGCGCGCGGTCGGTGCCCAGATGGCTGTCGCGGCGGACGGGCGCTCCATCGGCTCCTTCTCGGGCGGCTGTATCGAGGCGGCGGTGGTGGCCGAGGCGATCGAGACGCTGGGCGATGGCGCGGCGCGGCTGGTGCGCTTCGGCGCGGGATCGCCCTATCTCGACATCCGTCTGCCCTGCGGCAGCGGCATCGACCTGTTGTTCAATCCCCATCCGGGTCGCGGGGCGATCGCGCACGCGTTGGCGCAGCACGACCGGCGCGAGGTTGCAGCGCTGCGCTTGTCGAAAGCAGGGGTGCAGTCCGGCGCCGACCCGCTGGCCGGCACCGGCTGGCAAGGCGACGGGTTCGACCTTTGTTATCCGCCGCGGCTTCGCCTCGTCATCATGGGGCAGGGCGAAGAACTGACCGCGTTGGCGCGGCTCGCCGCCGCGTTCGGGGCCGGGGTCTGCGCGCTGTCGCCCGACCGTGCGGCGCTGGCCGATCTCGCCGCCGCAGGGTGTGAGGCGATCGAGCTGACCAGCCGCACCCACCTGCCGCCGCTCGCTACCGATAGCTGGACCGCGATCCTATCGGTCTTCCACGACCGCGATTGGGAGGATGTGCTGTTGCCGCGTGCGCTGGCGACCGCGGGTTTCTACGTCGGCGCGATCGGCAATCCTCGAACGCAGCGGGATCGGCTCGCGTCGCTTGAAGCGGCCGGCGTTCCGCAATCGCTGCGCCAAAAGCTGCACACCTCGGTTGGTCTGATCCCCGCGACGCGCGACCCGGCGACGCTGGCGCTATCGACGCTGGCGCAGATCGTGCTGGAGTATCAGCAGATCGGGCAAATCGCTTCGGTGGCGGCGCCGCGCGTCCCGGCCCCGGCGCGCTGACAGACTGGGGAATGGCGTGGTGCCGACTGTCAGACTCGAACTGACGACCTACCGCTTACAAGGCGGTTGCTCTACCAACTGAGCTAAGCCGGCGCGACACGCCCCTTGCTTCAAATTATGCCAAAGGTCCAGCCTTCGGTGCGCGCCAGCGTGTCGGTCAGCGGCGCCGGCGACCATGTCGCCGCATCGCCGGCGACGGCGCGCAGCCAGGCGGCGGTCAGCAACGCGTCGCTGCTATGGTCGCTGATCGGACCGCGCGCGCCGACCGGCGGCGAGCCGAGGACGGCGAGTGCGGTGTCGAGCGCTTCGCCATCGCGGATCTTGCTGCGACCTGCGGGCATCCCCGCCGCGCGCGCCGCAACGCCGGTATAGATTTCGGCAAGCAGCGGGCCTGTCGCGGGCACCGGGTCGCCGGGCCATAGCGGAATATGTCCCGCCAGCCGGTGCAGCACGCGCATGCCCGACAGGCTCGCTTTGCCGACCTGCGCCGCACCGACCAGGTTGAAGTTGCTCACGCTCGCCGCCTGTTTGGTCGCGCGCTGATGCCGCTCGACGACCCGCAGCCGCCCCGCGCCCGCCTCGAACAGATCGCCAAGCTCGCGATGATGGCGGAAATGCCGCCGCGCTTCGGGATGGGCGAGAAAGCCGCCGGCTTCATAGTGCGGATCGTGGTCCGCCAGCCGCTCGACGAGCGCCCATAGCGACCGCATATCGGCCGGGCTGTCGGTCCATTCTGGGAAATAGGCGCCCCGGTCGGCAAAGGCGAAGGCGGCCGAAAAATCGAAACCGATCAGCGTGTCGGCGCCCGATGCTGCAACATCATGCAACCACGCCAGGATTTCGGCGCGCGACCAGATATGCTCCGGCCGCACCAGCGCCGGGGCGTCGGCGCCGCTCGTGACGGCCAGCGCGATCCCGCGCTGCCGCGCGCCGCGGGCGCCCGACCAGTCGATGGCGGCAAAGTGGGTGAAGCGGCGCATCTTGGGCGTTTCGAGTCTGTGCTGATGAGAGGAAGGAACTTCCGTTTGTCCGGAGGACGGGCTGAGCGAAGTCGAAGCCTGTCCTGAGCGCCTGCAAGGCAGTCGAAGGGACCCGTCTCGAAGGACGGTCAGCGCAGCGTCCTTCGAGATGCCATTTCGACAAGCTCAATGGCTCCTCAGGACAAACGGTTAAACTTGCCAGCACCTACTCCAAAGCCGCTTCGCGGCTTGCACAAAGGGCGATGGCGTCCCACATGCACCCCATGCTGATCGAAACCGAATCGACGCCCAATCCCGCGACGCTCAAATTCCTGCCCGGTCGGGTGGTGATGGAGGCGGGAACCCGCGACTTCGCCAGCCCCGAAGAGGCCGAGGCATCGCCGCTGGCGAGCGCGCTTTTCTCGCTCGGCGATGTGACGGGGGTCTTTTTCGGCCGCGATTTCGTGTCGGTGACGATCGCGCCAGGCGCCGAATGGCGCGACGCGAAACCCGACGTCCTGGGCATCTTCATGGACCATTTCCTGGCCGAGGTGCCGTTGTTCCACCCCGCGAGCGCGGGCTTTGCGGTGCCGGCCGAGGATGAGGCGGGTTTTGCCGACGATCCGGCCGATGCCGACGTCATCGACCAGATCAAGGAATTGATCGAAACGCGCGTCCGGCCGGCGGTCGCCAACGACGGCGGCGACATCATCTATCGCGGGTTCGACAAGGGCAATGTGTATCTGAAGATGCAGGGTGCCTGCGCCGGATGTCCGTCGTCGACCGCGACGCTCAAGAACGGCATCGAATCGCTCTTGAAACATTATGTTCCCGAAGTGACGGCGGTCCACGCCGTCTGATCGCCCCGTAATCTGGAGAATGTCCCGATGAGCGAGCCGCTTTCCGACCAGGCCCTCGACCAGCTGTTTCGCACCGCGCGCACCTATAACGGCTATACCGATCGGCCGGTGTCGGACGAGCAGCTCCACGCGATCTGGGACTTGATGAAGTTCGGCCCGACCAGCGCCAACAGCCTGCCGGCACGGATCGTCTGGTGCACGTCGGATGCCGCCAAGCAAAAGCTTGCCGCGCTGGCGATGCCGGCCAATGCCGACAAGATCCTGAAGGCGCCGGTCACCGCGATCATCGCGATGGACAATGAATTTTACGAGCTGCTGCCCGAACTGTTCCCGCACGCCGACGCGCGCAGCTGGTTTGTCGGCAACGAAGAGCATGCGAAGACCACCGCGCATGCGCAATTCGAGCCTGCAGGGCGCCTATTTCATCCTCGCCGCGCGCGCGCTGGGGCTGGATACCGGCGCAATGTCGGGCTTTTCGAACGATGCGGTCGATGCCGCCTTCTTTGCCGACGAGCCCAATGTGAAGAGCAATTTCATCGCGACGCTCGGTTATGGCGATCCGGCGACGATTTTCGAACGCAGCCCGCGCCCCGACTTCGGCCGCTTCAACCGCCTCGCCTGAGCGAGACCGTCCCGAGCCCATGCGACAGCTGATTATCGATTCGGCGAGCGAAGCCTGCTCGGTGGCGCTGATCGAGGACGGCAAGGTCGTCGGCCGCGTCAGCGAAACCATCGGCCGCGGCCATGCCGAACGGCTGGTGCCGTTGATCGCCGAACTGGCGGGGGGCGGGCGCGCCGACATCATCGTCGCGGGCTGCGGTCCTGGCAGCTTTGCCGGGGTGCGGATCGCGGTCGCGGCAGCGCGCGGACTGGCGCTCGGCTGGCAGGTGCCGGTCCGCGGTTTTTCGACCCTCGCGCTGGTAGCGGCTGGTGCCGCCGACGCGATCGGGGCGACCGGCGGCGCGCTGGTGGTGACCGAGGGCGGGCATGGCCAATGGTTCGTCCAGCCCTTCGCCGCCGATCTGTCGCCGCGCGCCGCGGTCCGCTCGCTGTTGCCCGATGACGCCGCCGCGCTCGATGATGAGCTGGTCGTCGGCAATCGCGCCGAACTGTTCGTGGCGCGTCGCGGTTCGGGCCGCGCGCTGACGATCCTGCCCGACGCCCGGGCTTTTTTGCGGTTGCCGGCGAGCGCGCTGATCGACCAGCCCAGCCCGATCTATGGCCGCGCGCCCGACGCCAAGCCGATGCCAAAGTCGATGAGCGCGGCATGACCGGCGCCATCCGCCTGGCCACCGCGCGCGTCGCCGACCTTGCGGCGGTGATGCGCGTGATGGATGCCGCCTTTGCGCCCGCTTATGGTGAGGCGTGGAGCGGTGCGCAGCTGCTGACGTTGTTCGCGCTGCCCTCGGCGCGCGTCTGCATTGCCTGGGATGGCGATCAGCCGTGCGGTTTCTCCGCCGCGCGTCTGGCCGGCCCCGAAAGCGAACTTTTGCTGCTCGCCGTCGATCCCGCCTGGCGCGGCCGCGGGATCGGCGCGCTGTTGATGCAAGACTGGCAGATTTGGGCGGCCGCACTGGGTGCGGAAGAGTATTTCCTTGAAATGCGGGCCGATAATGATGCGGTCCATCTGTATAGTCGCACCGGATTTCTGGAAGTCGGGCGCCGTACGGCCTATTATCGCGGTAACGACGGGGTGATGCGCGATGCCGTTACCATGCGGCGAACCGGACCGGAGGTCCGATCGGGCTGATCGGTTGTTGCGGAACTGGTGCCAAAGTGGCAGTAATCGCGCCGGCGAAAGAACAGATCCAATATTCGCCGGCCGCTCTTCTGGGTAAGATAATAAGGAATAGTCTCATGTCCGACCAAGCCGATACCAGTGAGATGCTCGTTACGCTGACCGCCGACATTGTCGCCGCGCATGTCAGCAACAACAGCGTTGCGATCTCGGATCTCTCTCTCTTGATCAACAATGTCCACGCCGCGCTGACGGGTCTCGGGACCGCACCGGTCGTCGAAGAAAAACTGGTGCCGGCGGTGTCGATCCGCACGTCGGTCAAGCCCGACTTCATCACCTGTCTGGAAGATGGCAAAAAGCTGAAGATGCTGCGCCGCCACCTGATGACGCATTATGGCATGACCCCCGACGATTATCGGACCAAATGGGGGCTGCCTGCCGACTATCCGATGGTCGCGCCGAACTATGCCGAAAAGCGCCGCGCGCTGGCAAAGGAAATCGGTCTTGGCACCAAGGGCCGCGGTGGCGGGCGCAAGCCGAAGCCCAAAGCCAAGGCATGACGCCTCGCAAATGACGGCCTCAACGGGCAGGAAGGGGCGGTGCCGACAGGTGCCGCCCTTGTCCTATCGGCGGGGCGACCCTATACAGTTCGCATAACCGAAATCCGACTGCATCCTGCAGGAAAGGCCAGCATGTCCGGTAACATCGATCTCGAAGCATTGTGCCACGAAAAGGGGCTGCGGATTACCGAGCAGCGCCGCATCATCGCCCGCGTCATCTCGGATTCCGAGGATCATCCCGACGTCGAGACGCTGTACGAGCGCGCGTCGAAGGTCGACAGCGGCATTTCGATCGCCACCGTCTATCGCACCGTCCGCCTGTTCGAAGAGGCCGGCATCCTCGATCGTCATGACTTCGGCGACGGGCGTTCGCGTTATGAAGCCGCGCCCGAGGCGCATCACGACCATCTGATCGATGTCGAAACGGGCAAGGTGATCGAATTCGTCGATCCCGAACTCGAAGCGTTGCAAAAGGTTATCGCCGAACG
The DNA here is from genome assembly GCA_965283845.1 of Sphingomonadaceae bacterium. Taxonomy (GTDB): domain Bacteria; phylum Pseudomonadota; class Alphaproteobacteria; order Sphingomonadales; family Sphingomonadaceae; genus Sphingopyxis. The sequence continues at coordinate 208,943 of CBDIQD010000001.1, read as the reverse complement.
ACTGGGCTACCGCCTCGTCGACCATCGCATGGAGCTTTATGGTGTCGCCCTCGATCGCAAGCGCGACTGATCGCGCCGCGATCACCTGGCGGACGGTCGCCCGCCTGATCCTGATGGTGCTGGCGCTGTTGTTCCTGATCGTCCCGCACCTTCTCTATCGCGCCGTCGGCCGTCCCTCGCCGATGGTCATGGCGTTTCTCAACGCCGCCGGCTGGATCGCCGGCCTGCGCGTTCGTACATACCGGCACGCGGCTGCGCCGTAATGTGCTGTTCGTATCGAACCATGTCAGCTGGCTCGATATATTGGCGCTCGGCGGCGCGGCGCGATCGACTTTCGTGTCAAAGGCCGAGGTGAAGACGACGCCGCTGGTCGGCTGGCTCGCCGATCAGAACAACACCATCTATGTCCAGCGCGACGCCCGGCGCGACATCCAGGATCAGGCAAGCAGCCTGCGCGCCGCGCTGGCGCGCGGCCGTCCGGTGACGCTGTTTCCCGAGGGCACGACCGGCCCCGGCGACGGGCTGCTGCCGTTTCGCGCCTCGCTGTTCCAGGCGATCATTCCGACCCCGCCCAATTTGCAGGTCCAGCCGGTGTTCCTCGATTATGGCGAACAGTCCAGCGACATCGCGTGGCTCGACCCCGAATCCTGGCTGGCTGAGCTCTCGATCGCCGACCGTCAGGCGCGCGGTCTGTGCGGCGCGCTGTCGCTCGACACCTGCATCGCCAACTACCGCAAGGCGATCAACGAGGCGCGCGCGCCGCAATGATCATGTCCAAGATGCGCCGCATCGCGAGATTCCGCCGTCGGCGCGGCGATCCGCGCCGAGGCGGAAAGCCTGACGCCGCCGCCGCCAAGATCTTACGTCAAGACCTTCGGTTGCCAGATGAACGTCTACGACGGCGAGCGCATGGCCGAGATGCTGGGCGCCGAGGGCTATGTCGCCGCCGCCGACGGCGCCGACGCCGATCTGGTCCTTCTCAACACCTGTCACATCCGCGAGAAGGCGGCCGAGCAGGTCTATTCCGACATCGGCCGGCTGAAGCGCGCCGACGGCAGCCGCCCGACGATCGCGGTCGCCGGCTGCGTCGCGCAGGCCGAGGGCGCCGAGATTGCGCGCCGCGCACCGACGGTGGATGTCGTCGTCGGCCCGCAGGCCTATCACCGCCTGCCCGACCTGCTCGCCCGCGCCGCGCGCGCGCGAGCGCCGTCGATCTCGACATGCCGAGCGGCAGGACGCGGCGCTGCCGGCGCGCGGCGCCGGCCAGCGTCCGACCGCGTTCCTGACCGTTCAGGAAGGCTGTGACAAATTCTGCACCTATTGCGTCGTGCCTTACACCCGCGGCGCCGAGATCAGCCGGCCGTTCGCCGACCTGATCGCCGAGGCGCGCGCGCCTGGTCGCCGGGGCGTGCAAGGAGTGACGCTGCTGGGCCAGAACGTCAACGCCTGGCGACGGCGAGACGGCGGGACACGGCGGAGATCGCCGACTTCGCCGACGCTGATCGAGTACGTGGCTGAGATCCCCGGTATCGAGCGCATCCGTTACACCACCAGCCATCCCAACGACATGACCGACGGTCTGATCGCGGCGCATGGCGAGGTCGGCAAGCTGATGCCGTTCCTCCATTTGCCGGTGCAGGCGGGCAGCGACCGCATCCTCGCCGCGATGAACCGCAGCCACAGCACCGACAGCTATCTGCGCGTCATCGAACGCGTTCGCGCGGTGCGCCCCGACATCGCGATCTCGGGCGACTTCATCGTCGGTTTTCCCGGCGAGACCGAAGCGGATTTCCAGGCGACGCTCGATCTGATCCATCAGACGCGCTACGCGATGGCTTACAGCTTCAAATATTCGCGCCGCCCCGGCACCCCCGCCGCGACGATGGACGACCAGATTTCGGAGGAGGTCATGAACGATCGCCTCCAGCGACTCCAGGCGCTGCTCAACGAACAGCAACAGGCGTTCAACGCGGCGTCGGTCGGCAGTACGACGCGGCTGCTGCTCGAACGCAAGGGCAAGCTCGATGGCCAGTTGATCGGCAAGACGCCGTGGCTGCAATCGGCGCATGTGATCGCGCCGGGATTGGCGATCGGCGACATGATCGACGTGCGGATCGTGTCGGCGGGTGCTAACAGCGTTGCCGCCGAAGCGCTGATGGAAGAGGTCGCCTAGTGCGGCGGACGGAAGCTGTCTCCACGAAGACACACTCCGTCTCCTTCTGTCGAATTCCGAGCCCGCAAGTTATGGACTCCCGTCTTGGCGGGACTACAGTCATGATCTCGATCGAAGGAGCCTTGCTTATATGTCCAAACGCCCGCTGACTGCCACCTCGCCCGCCGCACCCGGCGACCGCGTCCGACTGACCGCGGAATTTGAGCGAACGCAGCTGTTGGGCATTTTGTTCGGCGAGTTCGACCGCAACCTGGTCGGCATCGAAAACCGGCTGGGCGTCTATATCTCGGCGCGCGGTAACCGGGTCCAGATCGAGGGCGAGGCCGAGGCCGCGGCGCGAGCGCGCGATGTGCTCGTCGATCTGTATAACCGCATCGAACAGGGGCAGGAGGTTGACGCCGGCATGGTCGACGGCGTGATTGCGATGACGGCGCAGCCGACGCTCGACGGCATCATCCGCCATGAAAAGAACGAAGCGCCGCCGATCATGATCCGCACGCGCAAAAAGACGATCGTCCCGCGCGCGCCCTCGCAAATCCCGTATATGCAGGCGCTGGCGCGCGACGACATCATCTTCGCGCTTGGCCCGGCGGGCACCGGCAAGACCTATCTGGCGGTCGCTCAAGCGGTGGCGCAGCTGATCACCGGCAGCGTTCAGCGCCTGATCCTGTCGCGTCCCGCGGTCGAAGCAGGCGAAAAATTAGGCTTTTTGCCCGGTGACATGAAGGAAAAGGTCGATCCCTATCTGCGCCCGCTTTACGACGCGCTGCACGATTGCCTGCCCGCCGAACAGGTCGAACGCCGCATCGCCAGCGGCGAAATCGAGATCGCGCCGCTGGCTTTCATGCGCGGCCGGACGCTGGCCGACGCTTTCATCATCCTCGACGAGGCGCAGAATACGACGATCCCGCAGATGAAGATGTTCCTGACCCGCTTTGGCGTGAACAGCCGCATGGTCGTGTGCGGCGATCCCAAACAGGTCGATCTGCCGATCCCCGCGAGCTCGGGTCTGGCCGACGCGGTCAGCCGGCTGGAGGGCGTCGAGGGGATCAACGTCAGCTATTTCACCAGCGCCGACGTCGTCCGCCACCCGATCGTCGGGCGGATCGTCGATGCCTATGAGGGGCCGGGGGCCTGACAAAGGCGGAGGTTTACGCGGCGACCTCCGGGCGGCAAGCCTTTGCGGCTTGCTCTGACGACCGCTATCCGCAAAGACGGGTCGAAAGCGGAGGATCACCCCGAATATGCGTTTGACCTGGCCTGAAATCCGCGCCCGTGCCGCCAAGTTCAGCGAGGACCACAAGTCCGACAATTATGAAAAGGGTCAGACGCAGACTTTTTACAACGAATTTTTCGCCTGCTTCGGGGTCGATCGCAAACAGGTCGCGGTGTATGAACAGCGGGTCGGGAACCTGCCCCAGGATCGCAAGGGTTTCATCGACCTGTTCATGCCGGGCAAGCTGATCGTCGAGCAGAAGTCGGCTGGTCTTGACCTGCGCGTTGCCAATGACCAGGCGCTGGATTATTACGAAGGCCTGCCCGAGGCGATCAAGCCGCGCTATATCCTCACCTGCGATTTTCAGCGGTTTGAACTGCTCGATCTGGACACGCGCCGCGAATGGCGCTTTCCGCTGGCCGACCTGAAAAAGCATGTCGAAGCGTTCGCCTTCATCGTCGGGGTTGAAACGCGCCAGTTCCGCAATCAAAAGCCCGCCAACCCCAAGGCATCCGAGCTGTTGGGAAAGCTACACAAGCAACTGGAGGAGGACGGATACAGCGGCCATAAGCTGCAATTGCTGCTCGTGCGGCTGCTGTTCATCCTGTTTGCCGACGACACGGGCATCTGGCCCAAGGACCAGTTTCTGGTCTGGCTGGAACAACGCACCCAGCCCGACGGCCGCGACTTGGGCGAAAAGCTGACGGCGTTGTTCGGAGTGCTCGATACCGCGCCCGAAGATCGCCAGACCAGCCTCGATGGCGATCTGGGCGCTTTCCCGCACATCAACGGCGCGCTGTTCGCCGAACGCATCGACACCGCGTCGTTCAACAATGCGCTGCGCGACATCCTGCTCGATGCTAGCGTATTCGATTGGGGCAGCGTGTCGCCCGCCATTTTCGGGTCGCTGTTCGAAAGCGTGATCGACAAGGTGACGCGGCGTAAACAGGGCGCACACTACACGCCTGAGGAAGCGATTCAGAAGGTGATCGGACCGCTGTTCCTGGACGATCTGTATATCGAGTTCGAAGCGTTGAAAGCACGCAAGGACGGTGGCCGGGCCAAGGCACTGGCCGCGTATCACGACAAGATCGCCGCTTTGACCTTTTTCGACCCGGCCTGCGGGGCGGGCAATTTCCTGGTCGTCGCCTACCGTGAGATGCGCGAGCTGGAACGGCTGTTGCTGCGCGAAATCCACCCGCCCGAAAGCCGCCAGTTGATGCTCGATGTCACGCTGCTCTCGAAACTCAACGTCAACAGCTTTTACGGGATCGAGATCGACGAATTTCCCAGCCAGATCGCGCAGGTTGCGCTGTGGATGACCGACCATATCGCCAACACCAATTTGGGTGACGATTTCGGCAAGCCGTTCGCGCGGGTGCCGCTGGTGACGGCGCCGAATATCCGCCACGGCGATGCGCTGGAGATCGACTGGGCCGACGTCCTGCCGCCCGCCGAATGCAGCTATATCTTCGGCAATCCGCCCTTCATCGGGTCCAAGATGCAAAGCGAGGCGCAGCGCGCGCAGGTGCGCCGGATCGCGCAGCTGGGCGGATCGGGCGGCACATTGGATTATGTCGCGGCGTGGTTTCTGAAAGCTGGCACATATCTTGCGGGGGGGTATTGGACGCATTGCCTTTGTCGCCACCAATTCGATTTGTCAGGGCGAACAGGTCGCGCAATTGTGGCCAAAGCTGTTTCACGAACGCCGCCTCGAAATCGCCTTCGCCCACCGCACATTCGTCTGGCCGGGAAGGGCGGCGGTGCATTGCGTCATCGTCGGGCTGGCGCAGCGCGGGGATGAACCGGAAACCAAGCGCCTCTTTTCGTACAGTTGGAATGGCAAAGGTGCAGCGGTCGAAACGCCCCACGCTGCACTAACCGCCTATCTATTTGACGCTTCGGAGGTGGATCGATTTCGCGTTGTAAACGAAAGCACTTCTCCGTTGTCGCCTCGACCGGCAATACAATTTGGGAACATGCCAAACGATGACGGCAACCTGATAATTTCGCCTGTCGAGCGCGCGCAAATAGTCGCAGAGTCGCCAGCACTGGCAGACTTTATCCTACCTCTGATTGGTGCCAAAGATTTCATAAATGGAGGTGTCCGATATTGTCTTTGGCTGAAAGACGCTCCCCCAAATCTGCTCAACACGTCGCCAGCGGTGGCCGAACGAATAAGAAAAAATCGGGCTTATAGATCAAATAGCACCCGTTCCGTAACTCGCAAGTTAGCATCGTTTCCTAGCGTGTTCGGCGAGATCCGGCACAATGATAGACCCTTTGTGCTTATACCGCGTCATTCGTCTGAACGACGTGAGTATGTTCCGATGGGATTTTTTGATGCAACGAACGTCGCCCATGATAGCTGCTTGTTCGTTTCAGGCGGGACGCTGTTTGATTTTGCCTTACTTACAAGTGCAGCGCAGATGGCATGGATGAGGGATATTGGCGGACGACTGGAAAGCCGCTACCGCTACTCCATCGGCCTCGTCTACAACACCTTCCCCTGGCCCGACGCCACGCCCGCGCAGCGTGCCAAGGTCGAAGTGCTGGCTCAGGCCGTGCTCGACGCCCGCGCTTTGCCCAAAAATGCCACCTCGACCCTCGCCGACCTCTACGATCCCGACCGCATGCCCGGCGAGTTGTTCAAGGCGCACAAGGCGCTTGATGTCGCCGTCGACCGGCTCTACGCGGCCAAAGGGTTTGCCGACGATCGGGCGCGGGTCGAGCATCTGTTCCGGTTATATGAGCGCGCTGATCGAGACCGACCGCCGCCGCGCCCGCCGCCAGACCGGCGAACCAGTCGGCGTGTCGCCCGCCGGGATGCCGGGCTGGCATAGGCGTCGGGCCGATGGCAAGGTCGCCGCCATCTATGTGATGCGCAACCCCGACAAGCTGCGGCATATGCATTGACCGAATTGGGGCGCTGGCGATCGCCAGCGCCCCAACCCGCGACCCATCCTATCCGCAGCAGGGCAAGCCGCAGCATGCGCCGAGAGCGCAGCAGGCGGCAGCGAACGCTGTCGGAGAGGCGGCAAAGGCGGTGCTGCTGATCGTCGCGGCACCGAGGGCGAAAAATCCGATAATCTTCTTCATTGTCATTCTCCTGAAAATTTATGGTGCGGTTCAGGTGCCCGCCGTTCGCGGCGGCGGCAACGGAGGCCGGACCCGGCGCCCTTCGCCATCGACGACGACGGGCGAAAACAAGGGAAGCGCAGCTTGCGCCGGCGCCGCCGCCACGCCGTGCAAACGGAACATTTTAGCGGGCGCGCAGGCCGATCGGCACGCCGGACCGGTCATCGGGCAGGCGGCGTGCCGCTGGTCGCAGCATGCGCTCGCTGCGCTGGCCGCGGGGCAGGCCGCCGCCGGCGCCGCCGCCGATCCGGTCGCGGCGATCACCAGCAGCAGCGCGGCAAGGATGGAGCGAAAGAGCGGCATGACCTGTATACGATCGCCGTTTCGCGGTGGTTACAGTGCGATCGGCGCAGCGCGGCGATCCGATCGCGGCCGGACCGAATTTTCCGCTGTCCTATATGATGTCGCGGCGATAGCGTGGCGCCGATGATCCGTCACCATCCCGTCCCGCCCATCGCTGCGCCGGCGACGCCCCTGCCGCGATTCCAGCGTGAAGTTACGCGGTTTTCCGCCATTCCGCCGCCGCCGGTTTTTCCATGCTGACGGTCGAAACCCACGCCGCGACGCCGTGGCCCGATGCGCTCGATTGGGCAGCGCGGGCGGGGAGGCGGTGGCCGCCGCGCTGGCGCTGACGCCTTATGCCGCGCTCGCCGACGCGGCGCCGCTGGTCGAGGTTGCGGTGCGCCTGACCGACGATGCCGAGGTCCATAGCCTCAATCGCGATTTTCGCGGCAAGGACAAGCCGACCAACGTGCTGTCCTTTCCGCAGGTGCAGGACGATTTGCTCGAAGGTCTGGCGAACAGCGATGACGGCGAGATATTGTTGGGCGACATCGTGCTCGCACGCGAAACCTGCGCCCGCGAAGCGGCGGAGAAAGGGATTTCGCTGGAGCAGCATGCGACGCACCTGATCGTCCACGGGATGCTGCATCTGGTCGGTTACGATCATATGGAGGACGCCTCGGCGGCGGCGATGGAGGCGCTCGAGGTGAAAGCGCTTGCATCGCTGGGCATCGCCAATCCATATGCGGACCTTGATTAACTGAGGACACCATAAGCACATGCCCGACGACCAGGGATCTTCGACCCGATCGGAAGAGGATAGTAGATCCGGCATTTGGGCCGGAATCCGGACATTGCTATTCGGCGGCGCCAACGAACCGTCGCTGCGCGAGCAGATCGAAGACGTCATCGACGAGGCCGAGGAAGAGGGACAAAAACCGCGCGGCAGCAGCATCGTCGGCGACCTGTCGCCGATCGAACGCAAGATGTTGCGCAACCTCCTCCACTTTGGCGAACAGACGGTCGATGACGTCGCGGTGCCGCGTGCCGACATCATCGCGATCCCCGAAAGCGCAAGTTTCGACGAAATCGTCGCCCAATTTGCCGACGCCGGGCACAGCCGCCTGCCGGTCTATCGCGAGAATCTGGACGAAGTGATCGGCATGATCCACGTCAAGGATGTGTTCGCGGTGCTGGCCGAGGGGCGCCCGCCGCCGCCGCTGCTCGACCTGATCCGCCAGCCGCTTTACGTCCCGCAATCGATGGGGGTGCTCGACCTGCTCGCCGAAATGCGCGCCAAGCGCACCCATCTGGCGATCGTCATCGACGAATATTCGGGCACCGAAGGCCTGCTGACGATCGAGGATCTGGTCGAGGAGATCGTCGGCGAGATCGAGGACGAGCATGACGACGAACCGGTCCTGCTGTTCACCCGCGGTGCCGACGGCTGCTGGGACGCCGAAGCGCGTGCCGAACTCGACGATGTCGGCGAGGCGATCGACCCGCGGCTGGCCGAAATCGATGAGGATGTCGATACGCTGGGCGGTCTTGCCGCGGTGCTGGCGGGCCATGTCCCCGAGGTCGGCGAAATCCTGCTCCATTCCAGCGGCTGGCGCATCGAGGTGACCGAGGCCGACGAACGCCGCGTGCATCGCCTGCGCCTGCACCCGCCGGTCGTCGTCGACCTGGAGGCGCCGACCGAACGGACCGAGGAGTTCTGACGCAATTGCCTTTGCCCTGCCAAGGGACTAGCGCAGGCGCGATGGACGTTTCCGACCTGCGCATCGCCCTGTTCAGCGGCAATTACAACATGACCACCGACGGCGCGAACAAGGCGCTGAACCGCCTGGTCGGCTATCTGCTGGCGCATGGCGCGGCGGTGCGCGTCTATTCGCCGACCGTCGCCAACCCGGCTTTCGAGCCGACCGGTGACCTGGTCAGCGTGCCGTCGTTCGCGATTCCCGGCCGCAGCGAATACCGCATTCCGGTGTCCTTCTCGTCGCGGGTCCGCCAGGATATCGTCGATTTCGCCCCCAATATCGTCCATATCTCCAGCCCTGATCGCGTGTCGAGGCAGGCCGCGGCGTGGGCGCGGCGGCGGCGGTTGCCGGTCGCCTGTTCGGTCCACACCCGCTTTGAAACCTATGTTCGCTATTATAATCTGTCGTTCCTCGAACCCGTCATGGTCGCTTGGCTGCGCAAGCTGTATCGCAAGTGCGATGCGCTGATCGCGCCATCCGAAAGTTTCGCGCAGGTGCTGCGCGAACAGCGGATGAATTATGACATCGGCATCTGGACCCGCGGCGTCGAGCAGGGGATTTTCAACCCCGCTCGCCGCGATAGGACATGGCGCCGGTCGATCGGCATCGAGGACGACGTTCCCGCCATCGCCTTCCTCGGCCGGCTGGTGATGGAAAAGGGCCTCGACGTGTTCGCCGATGCGATCGACGTGCTCCAGCGGCGCGGTGTGCCGCACAAGGTCGTTGTGATCGGCGAGGGACCCGCCGGCGACTGGTTCGAATCGCGCCTGCCGAACGCCAGCTTCGTCGGCTTTCAGGGCGGCGAAGACCTGGCGCGCGCGCTGGCGTCGTGCGATATCTTTTTCAACCCGTCGGTCACCGAAACCTTTGGCAATGTCACGCTCGAGGCAATGGCCTGCGGCCTTCCTGTCGTCGCGGCGCGGGCGACGGGCAGCGCCAGCATCGTCAAACATGGGCGGACCGGCTATCTGGTCCCGCCGGGTTCGATTACCGGCTTTGCCGACCATCTTCAGCGCTATTGTCGCGACCTTCCCCTGCGTGCCGATCACGGCGCCGCGGCCGTGCAGGAAAGCGGTTCGTACTCAATGGGACGCGATCAATCGCGCGGTTGCCGACACCTATCTGCGCCTGATCCGCCAAAAACAACGGCGCGCGGGGTAGGGCCGCGATGGCCGGCGATCTGTTCGGCGAAGACGTGCCGGCGGCGCAGCAGGGCGGCGCCACCGGTCCTGTCCCGTTGGCCGAACGGCTGCGTCCGCGTGCGCTGGCCGATGTCGTCGGGCAGGACCATTTGACCGGACCTGAAGGGACGATCGGCCGGATGGTCGCGGCGGGGCAATTGTCGTCGATCATCCTGTGGGGGCCGCCCGGCACCGGCAAGACGACGATCGCGCGCCTGCTGGCGGAGGCGGTGGGGATGCGGTTCGCCGCGTTGTCGGCGGTCTTTTCGGGGGTCGCCGACCTTCGCCAGGCCTTCGCCGATGCCGAGAAGATGGCGGCGGTGGGCAAGCGCACTTTGTTGTTCGTCGACGAGATCCACCGCTTCAACCGCGCCCAGCAGGACGGATTCCTGCCCTATGTCGAGCGCGGCACCGTGGTGCTGGTCGGCGCGACGACCGAGAACCCCAGCTTTGCGCTCAACGCGGCGCTGCTGTCGCGGGCGCAGGTGCTGGTGCTCAATCGGCTGGGCGAGGACGCGTTGGCGCAACTGGTCGCGCGCGCCGAGGCCGACATAGGGCGTAGCCTGCCGGTCACCGACGATGCCAAGGTGGCCTTGGTCACCAGCGCCGATGGCGACGGGCGCTTTCTGCTCAATCAGGTCGAGACGCTGTTCGCGGCGGCGATCCCCGAGCCGCTCGATCCCGCCGAACTCGCGCAGTTCCTGCATCGCCGCATGCCGGTCTATGACAAGGATCGCGACGGTCACTACAATCTGATTTCGGCGCTGCACAAAGCGCTGCGCGGTTCGGATGCGCAGGCGTCGCTCTATTATATGGCGCGGATGCTGGTTGCCGGCGAAGAGCCGCTCTATGTGCTGCGCCGGCTGGTCCGCTTCGCCAGCGAGGATATCGGCCTCGCCGACCCGCAGGCGCTGGTGCAATGCCTTGCCGCCAAGGATGCCTATCAGTTTCTGGGGTCGCCCGAGGGCGAACTCGCGATCGTGCAGGCGTGCTTGTATCTGGCGACCGCGCCCAAATCGAACGCTGCCTACTCCGCCCAGAAAGCGGCGTTCGCATCGGCGCGCGACACCGGGTCGCTGGCACCGCCGGCGAACATCCTCAACGCCCCGACCAAGCTGATGAAAGACCTGGGCTATGGCGCCGGGTATGAATATGATCATGATGCGCCCGATGGATTTTCGGGCGCCGATTATTGGCCCGAGGGAATGGGGCCGCAAATCTATTATCAGCCGACCGATCGCGGTTTCGAAAAACGCATCGCCGAACGGATCGCCTGGTGGGACGAGCAACGCCGGACGCGGGGCTGAGGATGGCGCCGACATTCGACCGCCCGAACCATATGGTCGCCCGATGAAAAGGAAATCCTGCTTGCAACCGATCCCGACATCTTTTGGCAGACCCCGCATGACGCGCGGTCCTGCTATGTGGCGGCGGCTGGTGATCATGCTTGCCCTTGCTGGCGCGGCACCCGCGATGGCGCAGGCGCCGGCACCGCCAAAACCGAATGATGAAATCAACCGCGCCTGGGCGGCGGGGTATCGCGCGGGGTTCACATGCTCGTCGCTGTGGAACGGCAGCGGCAAGTCGCTGGCCGCGATCGAACGCGACGAACTGACCGGCATCTATCCCGAGATCGAGGCCGACGTCCGGGCGCTGACGGCCGAGGTCGATGACAGGGCGAAGACCGTAAGGGTCAAATATCGCGACGACATGCCCCCGCGTATCGCGATGTGGGACAGCCGCGAGGGCTGTGTGACATTGCCGATCGGAGCGCAGCAGGCACGTATCGAGGGTTTCCGCAATCGCGGCCGCCCGATGCTGGATGGCCGGCCGTGGCCGGTCGGCGACAAGGATGCGACCTCCCCGACGCCGCGCGCGCCGTCGGCGTTCGAGCGTGCGACGATCGATATGGAAGGCTTCGGCGGGCGGACGAGTTCGATGCTGATCGTCAAGAATGGCAGGATCGCCGTCGAGCGCTATTGGGGCGGCCACGACATCCACACCGCCCAGCGCACGTTTTCGGTTGCGAAGTCGATGGCGGCGACCTTGATCGGTAACGCGGCCTATAACGGCTGGATCGACGTGAAGGCGCCTGCGATGATTGCCGAATGGCAGATACCCGACGATCCGCGCGGGGCCATCACCACCGAACAGCTGATGCGCATGGCAAGCGGCCTGACAAGCGACACCGCCGGCAATCGCAGCGATGCCATCTATATGGGCGGCGCGTCGGTGCGCCAGTGGACCACGCAATGGCCGCTGCTGACCCAGCAGAACACGCGCTATCGCTATGCCAACAACGACACGCTGCTCGCGGTGCTGTCGCTCAAGGCGGCGCAGGCGAAGGCGGGAGCGGCATTGAACCCCGTCGGATTCTTCGACCGCCTTGGCATGACGCGCACCTATGTCGAGCATGACAAGGATGGCGACTATATTCTGTCGAGCCAGGTGTGGACCACGGCACGCGACCTGGCGCGGCTCGGGCTGCTCTATCAGAACGATGGTCTGTGGGACGGCAAGCGGCTGTTGTCTGCGGACTGGCGGACCTTCGTCACCACGCCAAGCGGGCCGCAGCCCGCGGGAGCGTTCGGCTATGGCGCGGGCTTCTGGTTGCTGAACACGTCCGACGGCATCCCCGCCGACGCGTTTGGCGCCTTTGGCAATCGCGGCCAATATCTGGTCGTCATCCCGTCGCGCCAGTTGGTGATCGTGCGGCAGGGGTATGACGACGACAAGAACCGCCTCGACATCGCGGCCTTCGTCAAAGCGATCGTTGCCGCCGACGCGGCGCGCTGACCTCTATTCGAAGGGCGGATAGCGTTCGAAGGCGGGCAGGCTGTCAAGCTTTTCCATCCAGCCGATGCGCTCGGCGGTCTGAATCTGCGCCTGCGCCGGGATCAGGTTGGGGTCATCGAGCGTTGCAACCTGGACGTCGATCTGGCCCGGAAAAATCGCCTCGTTGGTATAAAAGAGCCCGGTGCCGCAATCGCCACAGAAATGCCGGCGGCCATGTTCCGAAGACGCATAGATTTTGGCGGTGCCGTCGATGTCGATCTCATCCGCCCCGACCAGCCCCCAACCGACCATCGGCGCGCCCGCGTGGCGGCGGCAATCCTTGCAATGGCACAGTGCGTGATGCTGCACCGCGGTGGTCATCGAATAGCGGATCGCGCCGCAATGGCATTGGCCGCTGGCCCGCGTGGCTTGCTCGGTCATTTCTCTCTCCTCGGGGAATTGAGGCAAGAACATAACATAAACATGGTGATTGTCATCAGGCAGTTTTCGGCAACCCGACGGTCGTCGCCTAGTCGCCCAGATCGACCTGATGCGCCGCGGCCCAATCCTGATACTGGCCACGCGGGTTCGACGACGGCTTGGCAAGAATCGTCGGCATGTCGGCGCGCAGCGCGCCCAGATCGAGCGAGCGGATCATCGCCTTCACCGGGCCGACGCCGGCGGGGGTGATCGACAGCCGTTCGATACCGACGCCCAGCAGCGCCATGGCCTCGAGCGGCCGGCCGCCCATTTCGCCGCAAACCCCCAGCGCGACCTTCGATCCCGATACCGTCCGCACGACGCGGGCCAGATAGCGCATGACGATCGGCGACAGCCAGTCATAACGTTCCGCCAGCCGCGGGTGGGCGCGGTCGGCGGCGAACAGGAACTGGGTCAGGTCGTTGGTGCCGACCGACAGGAAATCGAGATGCGGCAGCATCAGGTCGAGCGTTTCGAGCAGGCCCGGCACCTCAAGCATCGCGCCATAACGGATCGCGACCGGCAGTTTTTTGGTCAAGCCGAGCTATGGCCTGGCCGACGAACAGATCGCGCGCCGCTTCATATTCCCAGGGTTCGGACACCATCGGGAACATCACGTTCAGCGTGCGCCCGGCCGCCGCCTCGATCAGCGCGCGCGCCTGCACCTTGAGCAGCCCATCGCGCTCGAGCGCCAGCGCGCAGCGCGCGCCAGCCCATCGCCGGGATTTTCCTCGGTCTCGCCGTCGTTGTGACGCAGATAGGGCAGCGACCTTGTCACCGCCGATATCGACCGTGCGGAAGATCACCGGCTTGGTCGCCCGCGGCGTCAAGCACGTCGCGATACAGCCGCTGCTGGCGGTCGCGCGACGGCAAGGTCGCCGACACCAGAAACTGGAATTCGGTGCGGAACAGCCCGATGCCGCGCGCGCCGGTCAGGTCGAGCGCGGCGATATCTTCGCGCAGCCCGGCGTTGATCATCAGCTCGATTGCCACACCGTCCTTGGTGACCGCGGGCAGATCGCGCAGCGAGGCGAGGTTGGCGCGGCGTTTTTGCGACACCTCCAGCTTGCCGTCGAAGGCGTCCTGCACCGCCTGCGTCGGGCGGACATGGACGGCGCCGGCGCCGGTGTCGAGCAACAGCAGATCGCCTTCGCGGATCGAAGCGCGCACATCGCTGACGCGGCCGAGCACCGGCACCCCCATGGCGCGCGCGACTATGATGACGTGGGCGGTGAGTGACCCTTCCTCGAGCACCACCCCCTTCAGCCGGCGGCGGTCATATTCGAGCAGTTCCGCAGGACCCAGGTTGCGCGCGATCAGGATCGAATCCTGGCGCAGGCCCATCTGCGCCGCGGTGCCCATCTGCCCCGACACGATGCGGATCAGCCGGTTCGACAGATCCTCGAGATCGTGCATGCGGTCGCGCAGCAAGGCATCGTCGATCTGGCGCATCCGCATCCGGGTGCGCTGCTGGACGCGCTCGATCGCCGCCTCGGCGGTCAGGCCGCTGTCGATCGCTTCGTTGATCCGCCGCGACCATCCCTCGTCATAGGCGAACATCTTGTACGTCTGGATGACCTCGTCATGTTCGCCGCCGACGCCGAATTCGGCCTGGCTCGCCATGCGGTCGATTTGTTCGCGCATCTTGTCGAACGCGGCATACACGCGGTGGCGCTCGGCCTCGGTATCCTCGGCGACGGTATGTTCGATGGTGATCCGCGGTTGATGGAACACCGCGACCCCGGCGCCCATGCCGTCGACCAGCTTCTGGCCGTTCAATCGCTGCGCCGACTGGTCGGCGGCGGCGGCGTCGGTGCGCGCAGCGGTATCGACCAGATCGGCGTTGGTGATCAGTTCGGACAAAACCATCGCGACGGTCTGCAACGTCTCGATTTCGATGTCGGCATAGCGGCGCGGGTCGGCGTGCTGGACGCAGAGGACGCCGACCGCACGTTCACGGCGGATGATCGGCACCCCGGCAAAGCTGTGGAACAGTTCCTCGCCGGTTTCGGGGCGATAGGAAAAGTCGGGGTGCGCCGCGGCTTCGTCGAGGTTCAGCGTTTCGATCTGGTCGGCGATCATGCCGACCAGTCCCTCGCCCAGACCCAGGCGGGTGACGTGCACCGCCTCCTGCTTCAGCCCGCGCGTCGCATAAAGTTCGAGCGCGCCGTCGCGCAGCAGGTAGATCGAGCAGACCTCGCTATCGAGGCCTTCCCCGATGATGCCGACGACCTGGTTCAGCTTGCCCTGCGCGTTGGCGCGCGATGCCATCACCTCGTGCAACCGGGTCAGGATGGTGCGTGCCGACTGGGCCGCGGATGAAGGAGGGGGCGGAGCATTGGTCATCGCTCCGCCCTGCTAACAGATGCTTCGCACCGTTGCTATGACCCCCGATATATTTCGTTCAGGGCTTTGCGGCCGCCATCTGGATACCCGGTTCGGTGCGCGGCTGATAGCTGCGCTGGGCGCGATAAGCGGCCAGTTCGACCTGATACCGCGCATATTCGTCATAGAAATCGACAAACGGCTGATCGATCTGCGCCAGCAGCGCGGGGGCCATTTCCATCGCCGCGCCGCTGTCCATGCCGTTCACCTGCTGCGCGATCGATCCTGCGACCTGGCAAAACTGCTTTTGCGCCGGCGGCTGCGCGAAATAGTTGAACAGTTTTGTCGACGTCCGGTCGCGCGCGGCGATGCCGTTGCTGCCGGTCTCGCGCCCCAGGCGGGCGATCACCGCGGTTTCGGCCGAACGGATCAGCCCGCCGTGCCGCGCGATCAATCCCGTTGTAATCGGCGATCAACTGTAGCGAACCCGGATGGCGGCATCCGATGGCGGCGACGTTGAGCGCGATGCGCAGGTTCCAGAACGCGTCGTGACCGGTCAGTTCACGGTTGGGCGTTGCATAGTCCCCCCGCGCATCGCGCGGCGGCAGGCGCAGATTGGCGGCGGCAAAGCCCGGCGCCTGCGGTTCCTGCTGCATATATTGTGCCGCTGCAGGCGCAGCAGCAAAGGCCGCCGCGCACGCGGCAGCGAGTCCGATCCCTCTGGTCATGTTCCGTATTCCCCCATGCTCCCCGAGCAATGCCGGACGGTTCCGGCAAAACTGACGATAAGGGGCACCGGAGAGTCGAAAGGTTTCCGGAAATTCATCATGAACACACTGGAAAGACCGTTTCGCAGCCCTTGCTTCACGATAGCCCATCCGGCGGCCCGTCGTGCGATCGGGCTGGAAGGACGGGGGCTTTTACGTCAACGGCGGTCGCGGAAAGATGCCGTCCGACGGCATGACGTCACCCGGCACCGCCGGGGTGCCGGGTGAAATGCGACGAACCGAAAGAAATCGTTTCGCGTCGCCGGGACGGCGTTGCATGAATGCAACACTGTCGCCCGGTGCCGCCCGGTGTCTCGCGCCTTAGATTCCGGTGGGCGAGGTGGCGGGCTGGGCCGGCGTCGCGATCGGCGCGGGTGGCGCGCTCATGATGGCGGGCGGCGGTGCATATTTGGCGTCCCACGCCACCACGTCGTATTGATAGCGGGCATAGGCCTCGTAAAAGTCGACAAATGGCTGGTCGAGCCGTGCGAGATGCGCCGGCGCCTGTTCGATCACCTGTGCGCTCGGGGTCGACGACACCAGCTGGGCGATTTCGTTGGCGCGGACGCAGAAGGCACGCTGCGCCGGCGGCTGCGCGAAATAGTTGAACAACTGGGTCGACAGGCGGTCGCGCGGCGCGATGCCGTTGTTCTTGTTGTCCTTGCCGAGCTGCGTGATCACGCTCTTCTCGGTCGACCGGATCACCTTGCCATGGGTCTTGATGATATTGTTATAGGCCGAAACGAGCGTCGTTTCTTCCAGCCCGCGGCAGCCGATCGCGGCGACATTGAGCGCGATCTTCATCTGCCAAAAGGCGCGGTCGCCGGTCACATTGCTGTTCGCGGTGACGAAACGGCCGTCGATGCCACGCCCGGGCAGGATTTGCGTCAGCGACGCATTGCCGGGCGGCAGCGGGCGTGCCGGTATGACGATGACCGGCGGCGGGGGCGGCGGCGGCGGCGGGGGCGGAGGCGGCGCCTTGGTACAAGCGGCGACGCTCGCGAGCAGCCCGGCCACGACGATCTTGCGCGACAACTTCATAATATACTCCCCAACCGCAAACCTATGCGGCAATTAACCCCGGGCGTGCAACGCCGCGTCGGCCTGTTGCACCAAAGTTGCGATGATATCGGCAACCCGCTCGTCCTCGGTTACCATACCGACAGATTGCCCTGCCATTAACGAACCATTTTCGACATCGCCGTCGATGACCGCGCGGCGCAGCGCGCCGGCCCAATAATGCTCGATTTCGAGCTGCGCCGCCATCATATCGATCTCGCCGCCGTCGAGTTTGTTCGCGACCTCGCGCTGTTTTGCGGTGAACGCCTCGGTCCCGGCATTTTTCAGCGCACGCACCGGGATGACGGGCAGGCGCGGATCGATCTGGACGCTGGCGACCGCTTCGCGCGCCGAGGCGCGGAAAAAGGCTTTCTTGAAATTGGGATGCGCGATGCTTTCGGTCGCGCAGACGAATCGCGTGCCGAGCTGAACCCCCGACGCGCCCATTTCGAGATAGGCGGCAATCGCTTCGCCGCGGCCGATGCCGCCGGCGACGAACACCGGCACCTCGTCCGCCAGCGTCGGCAGGATTTCCTGCGCCAGTACGCTGGTCGACACCGGACCGATATGGCCGCCGGCCTCCATCCCCTCGATCACCAGCGCGTTGACACCCGACCGGATCAGCTTCTTGCCCATCGCCAGCGTCGGCGCAAAGCAGATCACCTTGGCACCCGACGCCTTGATCGCTTCCAAACTGCCTTTGGGGGCAGGCCGCCGGCAAGCACGACATGGCCGACGCCATGTTTGGCGCAAACGTCGATCAGGTCGAACAACTGCGGATGCATGGTGATCAGGTTGACGCCGAAATTGCGCGTCGCAAGGGTCTTGGTCGCGGCAATCTCGGCATCGAGCAGGTCGGGTGTCATGGCGCCGCACGCGATCACGCCAAAGCCGCCCGCGTTGCTGATGGCGCTGACCAGGTGACGTTCCGACACCCAGCTCATCGCGCCGCACAGGATGGCATAGTCGCTGCCGAGAAGATCGGTGCCGCGGGCCATCAGATCATTAATTTTGCTCATTGTCTGGGCCTTTGCCAGCACTGGGACTCGGGCGCAATCCCTAGCGTCTTCACCCGCCGTCGCCCCATCGCGCGCGGGAATCCTTTTGGCGCGATCCATCTGGCGCAGCAACCGAACCTTTGGGCGCAGAAAGCAAAACAATTATTGTCTACCAAAAAACTTGATATAAATTGCGCCGACATCAAGAGGGAAAGGGATATCGTGAATCATCCAAAAGAGCTGGCGAAAAGCGAGCCTGAATCGGCGTCGCGCGCCGTTCAGACCGTGCTCGACGCACTCGACAAGCTGAAGTTCGGGGCGATCCAGCTGACCGTCCACGAAGGCCGGCTGGTGCAGGTCGATGTGACCGAACGGCACCGCTACCCCAACTGATTTTCGAAGGCTCCCGACGGAGCATTTCTTTTCACGCCACAGACCGGACGACCAGATGCGGCGATTTTCGCGCAACGTTCTAAAAAAAACAGGGAAAAATCGTCATGACCGCAAAATATCCTTCCTTTCGCCGCCGCGCGCAGGCGTCCTCGCTGACCCTTGCGCTGCTGCTCGCCTTGGGCGCGGCGCCCGCCGCGGCCGAAGAAGCATCGGCCGGTAAGGCCGATGACGGCGCCGCCGTCGCTGCTGCTGCGGCCGGGGCGGCCGATGCCGCCGGGGCCGATGCTGCCGGTCAGGCCGACGACATCAGCCGCGGCGACATCATCATCGTCACCGCCCGCCGCCGCCAGGAAACCGCGCAGGAAGTGCCGGTCGCGATCTCGGTCATCCGCGGCGATTCGATCGAGGCGACAGGCAATTTCAACGTCGTGAAGCTGCAGCAGATCGCCCCGACGTTGCAGGTCTACACCACCAACCCGCGCAACACGTCTGTCAACATCCGCGGTCTTGGGGTGCCATATGGTCTGACCAGCGACGGTTTCGAGCAGGGTGTCGGCATCTATGTCGACGACGTCTATAATTCGCGCGTCGCCGCCGCGACGTTCGACTTCCTCGATGTCGACCAGGTCGAAGTGCTGCGCGGGCCGCAGGGGCACGTTATACGGCAAGAACACCACCGCCGGCGCGATCAACATCACCACGAAAGCCGACCTTCGATTTCGAAGGCCGCGCGGAACTGACCGTCGGCAACCTCAATTTCCGGCAGGCGAAGGCGGCGGTCTCCGGCCCGTTGTCGGAAACCATCGCCGCGCGCCTGGCCGTCGCCGCGACCAGTCGGCGCGGCACGCTGTTCAATGTCACCAGCGATCGCTGGATCAACGAACAGGATAATCTGGGCCTGCGCGGCCAGTTGCTGTTCAAGCCCAGCGAGGATCTGAGCATCACGCTGTCGGGCGACTACAGCAAACAGGATCCCGAGGGCTATGGCACGGCGTTCGTCCGCGTCGGCCGGACGCAGCGCGCGCTCGATCGCCAGTATGACGCGCTGATCGCACGGTTGAACGCGGCCAATCCCGGACGGAACTTCGCGGTGCCCAGCCGCAACGTCTACGACCGTCTGACCGACATCGACGCCAGCCTCAAGGCGGGCAACAAGATCGGTGGCGTCTCGGCGAAGGTGAAGTGGGACGTCGGCCCCGGCACCTTCACCTCGGTCAGCGCCTGGCGCTTCTGGGACTGGACCCCCGAGAACGACCGTGATTTTACCGGCGCATCGATCGTATCCAAGTCGCAAAATCCGTCGCAGCAGGATCAATATAGCCAGGAGTTCCGCTACAATTACGAAGGCGACACGGTCGATTTCGTCGTCGGGCTGTTCGGCTTCAAGCAGCGGATCGACACCCAAGGCACCGAGCAACAAGGCCCGAACGCCAGCCTGTGGAGCCTGACCGCGGCGCAGGGCAGGGACAATCCGGCTATCCTCAACGGCCTGACAGCCACCAACACCCAGTTCCTCAAAAGCACCAGCGGCGCGCTCTATGGTCAGCTCAGTTACAAGCTGACCCCCGAGCTGACGATCCAGCCGGGTATCCGGGTCAACTATGACAAGAAGTCCGGCTTTTATCAGCGTGTGGTGACCAATGGCGCCGGCCAGGTTCTCAATTGCACCCCGCCGCTGACCGCCAACAGCGCGCTGGCGGCGCAATGCGGCGTCTATCAGCCGCAGAGCACGTCGCCGTCGGTGAGTGACTGGAATTTCAGTTACGACCTCAATGTGAACTACAAGGTCACGCCGGACATTCTGGCCTATGCGACCTATGCCAAGAGCTTCAAGACGGTGGGCATCAACCAGAATGGCTTGCCGCTGAACAGCGCAACCAATCTGCCCGATCTGTCCGCGAGCACGGTGAAACCCGAGGCTGTGAACCATTTCGAAGTCGGTCTGAAAACATCGTTCTGGAACCGCCTGGCGACGTTCAACCTCGCGGCCTTCCGCACCGAGATCAAGGATTTCCAGGCGACGGTGAACGGCGGCCAATTCGGCACGGTGCGCGGCTACCTCGCCAATGCCGAAAAGGTGGTTTCGCAAGGCGTGGAAGCGGATTTCAAGATCCGCACCAGCGACCGGTTCACCGCCTATGCCAACGGCGCCTACACCGACGCCAAATATAAGAAATTCACCAACGCGCCGTGCCCGCCCGAGCTGTCGGGCGGCACGCTCCAGCCGATCGGCGCCACCCCCGATTATTCGCAGCCCGGGGTGGCTGGGGCGCTGAGCCCGCGCCAGTGCGATATTTCCGGACAGGATTTGCCTGGCGTATCGAAATGGGCTTTCTCTTATGGCGCCGAGGCCAATGCGCCGCTCACGCTGCTGGCGAAGGACGGACAATTTTACCTGGGCGTCGATGGCAATTATCGCTCGCACTGGAATTCGAACGCGTCGCCGTCGATCTATACCAATGTCAAAGGCTATGGCCTGACCAACTTCCGCGCCGGTTTCCGCGCCGACGGCTTCGATATCTTCGGCTGGGTCCGCAATGCTTTCGATGTGAAGTATATCGAAACGCTGCAAGTGGCGCCGGGCAACGTCGGTCTGATCGCCGGCCAGCCGGGCGATCCGCAGACCTGGGGCGGCACGGTGAAGTTCAGCTTCTGATCCGTCCACCTTCGGTCCAAGGAAAAGGGGCCGCTCCTGCCGGAGCGGCCCCTTTCTCGTGCAGCCTTGCGGATCAGCGCTGCTGTTTGTCGTTGTCGCTATCGCGGTCCTGATCCGACCGCTGACCGCCCTGCTGGCGATCCTGGCCACCGTCCTGCTGCTGCTGTTTGCGACGCTGTTCTTCGTCGCGCTGCTGCTCATTGGGTTTTTGGTCAGCCACTTGCTTTCTCCTGATGCCACGGCGGGGGCGCGTGACGATGGATCAACCCTTTGAACAGGCGGGATGTTGCCGACCATCTTTGGCCTTTCGGTCAGACGTGGCGGCGGCGCGACCAACGTCATTTGATTGCGGCAACCTGCGCCGCGGTGATCGGTTCGTTCAATGACTGAATTCAGCTTATTCGGTTATGTCGATGGAGGAGCGCGGCCTATTCTTTCCATCCAAGGCGAAAGGACGACCCAATCGACTCGCGACCGGCTCTTCTCGACGTGCTAGCGGCGACCCTCGGTCGCCCGCGCGTCATGCGCCCGTCATCCTGCCGCGCCACCCCGATCCAACGATAACCCCAAAAGGAGAGACTGCATGAACGACCAGACCCCCATCGACGCCGCGGGTGGTTGCCCGGTTCACCAGCCCGGCGGCGTGCGCTCGCTGCTCGGCCGCACCAACAAGGATTGGTGGCCCGACATGCTGGCGACCGAAGTCCTCAACCCGAATGGCTCGTCGAACCCGATGGGCGACGACTTCGATTATTCGAAGGCGTTCGCGCTGCTCGATTATGCGGCGCTGAAGGCCGACCTGACCGCGCTGATGACCGACAGCCAGCCGTGGTGGCCGGCCGATTATGGTCATTATGGTCCGTTCTTCATCCGCATGGCGTGGCACGCCGCGGGGACCTATCGCACCGCCGACGGCCGCGGCGGCGCCAACAGCGGGCAGCAGCGTTTCGCGCCGCTCGACAGCTGGCCCGACAACGGCAACCTCGACAAGGCGCGCCGCCTGTTGTGGCCGATCAAGCAGAAATACGGCAACAAGATCAGCTGGGCCGACCTGTTCATCCTGACCGGCAATGTCGCGATCGAAAGCATGGGCGGCCCTGTGTTCGGCTTCGGCGGCGGCCGCGCCGACGTGTTCGAACCCGAGCGCGACATCTATTGGGGCAGCGAAGACAAATGGGTCAATGAGGGCGTTCAGACCCGCATCGATCCCGACAAGGGGCTGGACGCGATCGAAGGACCGCTGGCCGCGATCCAGATGGGGCTGATCTATGTCAATCCCGAAGGCCCGGGCGGCAATCCCGATCCTTTGCTGTCGGCGCGCGACATGAAGGAAACTTTCGAGCGCATGGCGATGAACCATGAGGAAACCGTCGCGTTGACCGCGGGCGGTCACACCTTTGGCAAGGCGCACGGCAATGGCGACGCTTCGCTGCTCGGCAATGCCCCGTCGGGCGGCGATCTGGCGGCGCAGGGCTTCGGCTGGGTCAGCAGCCATGACAGCGGCGGCATCGGCGAGCATAGCGTGACCAGCGGCATCGAAGGATCGTGGGTCAACACGCCGACCGAATGGTCGGAGAATTATTTCCGCCTGCTGCTCGATTATGATTACGAGATCGTCCACTCGCCTGCCGGCGCCCAGCAATGGCAGCCGATCAACCAGAAGCCGGAGGATATGGCCCCGGCGGCGTGGGATCCCAACATCAAGGTTCCGACGATGATGACCACCGCCGACATGGCGCTCAAGATGGATCCCGAGTTCCGCAAGGTCAGCGAGAAGTTCCGGACCGATCATGAAGCGTTGAAGGACGCCTTTGCGCGCGCCTGGTTCAAACTGTGCCACCGCGACATGGGTCCCAAAGTCCGGTATCTTGGCCCCGAAGTCCCCGCCGAAGACCTGATCTGGCAGGATCCCGTTCCCGCCGGCCGCCAAGCCGTCCGACGCCGACGTGGCGGCGGTGAAGGCCGAGGTCGCCAATAGCGGCCTGACTGTCAGCCAGTTGATCAAGGCGGCCTGGGCGTCGGCGAGCACCTATCGCAAGTCGGACCACCGCGGCGGCGCCAACGGCGCGCGCGTTCGGCTGGCGCCGCAAAAGGACTGGGACGTCAACGAGCCTGCGACGCTGGCGAAGGTGCTGAGCACGCTCGACGGGCTGCGCGGCAATCTGTCGATCGCCGATGCCATCGTGCTGGGCGGCGGAGTGATGGCAACGCCCGATCAAGGACGCGGGCTTCAGCGTCGCAGTGCCGTTCACCGGCGGGCGCGGCGATGCGAGCGACGCGCAGACCGATGCCGAAAGCTTCGACGTGATGGAGCCCGAAGCCGACGCGTTCCGCAACTATCTGGGCAAGAAGAAGCTCGCAATAAAGACCGAGGAAATGATGCTCGACCGGGCATCTTTGCTGGGTCTGTCGGTGCCCGAAATGACCGTGCTGGTCGGCGGGCTGCGCGTGCTCGGCGCCAATCATGGCGAGCGCGGTCACGGCCATTTCACCAAACGTTCGGGCCAGCTGACCAACGACTTTTTCGTCAACCTGCTCGACATGACCAATGTCTGGAAGGCCGTCGACGGGTCGGACGATCAGGAATATGTCGCCACCGACCGCAAGGGCGGCGGCGAAACCTGGCGCGCCACCCGCGCCGATCTGGTGTTCGGTTCCAATTCGGAACTGCGCGCGGTCGCCGAAGTCTATGCCGAGACGGGTCATGAGGAGAAGTTCGTCAAGGACTTCGTCAAAGCCTGGACCAAGGTGATGAACGCCGACCGCTTCGACCTCGCCTGATCGGCTCATGCCGTAAAGACGGGTCGCGGACCCGCCCCCGGGGACATGGGCCTGGGGGCGGATTCTTCTTTATTGGGCGCCCATCGGCGCCGACCCGCCGATCGGTGGCGGCTTCACCCCAGCGTCAGCATGTCGTCGAGCAGCGCCAGCGCGTCGGCGCGTGGGGCGCTGGCGTCGAGCAGCGGATTGAGGCGGTCGTCGAGCAGCAGGATCGCAAAGCCGTGGACCATGCTCCACGCCCGCGCGGCGTGGGCGCGGGCGATTCTGGCGGCGTCGGGGTTGCCCTCATGCGATGCTCCGACGCGCCCGACAGGGTGCCGAACGCCCGGTCCATCGCGGCGCGCAACGCCGGCCGCGATTTGTCGAGCCGTTCGCCGCGGAACATCAGCTGGAACAGGCCGGGATCGGCCAGCGCGAATTCGACATAGGCGCGGCCGATGGCGTTCAGCCGGCGCTGCGGATCTTCCTGCTGCGCCGCAGCGGCCTGCATCCGGTCGGCGAAGCGGTCGAAGCCGACCGCGGCGAGTTCGCTGACGAGCCCGGTCAGGTCGCCGAAATGATTTTTGGGGGCCGCGTGCGAGGCATCGACCTCGCGAGCGACGCCGCGCAGCGTCAGCCCGGCGACGCCGTCGCGGTTCACAATCGCTTCGGCGGCGACGAGCAGCGCCGCGCGCAGGTCACCATGATGATAGGGCTTGGTCATAATTTGGCTTAGCCGCGCAATGTTTCCACTGTCAATTTATGCTTGACTCATCCGCGCTCATCGCCAATATTGACAGTGGAAACATTGAACGGCGAAAGCGGTGCGCCGATGAAAACGCTGCTTTATGCCCTCGGGCCGATGCTGTTCGACTCGCTCGACGTCATCGTCTTTGCGGTGTTGCTGGTCGCGGGGGCGGGGATCGTGCCCGCAACGGTTGCCGGCACCGTCGTGGCGATCGCGGTCGTCGGTTATGAACTGGCGCGCGGCAACAAGGTCGCGGCGTTGCAGTGGATCAGCCTGGCGTCGGTGCTGCTGACCGCGGCGGCGACGCTGCTGACCGGCGATCCGCGTTTCCTGATGGCCAAGCCGACGATCGTCTATCTGGTCGTCGGCACGGTGATGCTGCGCCGCGGCTGGCTCAACCGCTATATCCTGCCCGAGCAGCTGGCGCTGGTCGGCGATGTGATGGACCGGTTCGGGATGATCTGGGCGGCGCTGATGTTCGTCAGCGCGGGCCTGAACCTGGTCGTCGCGATCCTGTTCACCGCCTGGTGGCCGCTGTTCATCGGGATATTCCCGCTGGCGTCGAAGTTCGGGCTGTTCGCGGTCCACATCGCGGTGGTGCATTTTGTCGGGCAGGCGCGGCTGCGGCGCCATGCGGGCGAGCCGCAGCAGACTTTAACCGTCATCCCATCGAAAGCTGGGATCGCTGGCGGCGGGGAATGACGATAGCGGCCAGTTAAGGGTTGGACATACCCCGCATGTCCAAGGGCTGTCCGGGGACAGCCCGACCCTCCACTCTTACGCGGGGGCGACCTAATTATCAGTCGGCGTCGAGCCCGTAAGCGGTGTGCAGCACGCGCACCGCGAGTTCGGTCTCATCCTCGTCGATCAGCACGCTGACCTTGATCTCGCTGGTCGAGATCGCCTGGATGTTGATGCCGCGATCGGCCAGCGCGCGGAACATCGTGCTCGCGACCCCGGCGTGGCTTTTCATGCCGACCCCGACGACGCTGATCTTCGCCACCTTGTCGTCGCTGATGATGCGGTTGAAGCCGATTTTTTCCTTCGACGCGTCGAGCAGGTCGATTGAGCGCAGCAGGTCGGTGGCGGGCACGGTGAAGGTCACGTCGGTCTCGCCCTTGTCGCGGCCGACGTTCTGGATGATCATGTCGACGTTGATCCCGGCCGCGGCGAGCGGGCCAAAGATGTTGGCGACGCCGCCGGGCTTGTCGGGCACCCGGGTGACGATGATCTTCGCTTCATTCTTGTCGTGGGCGATGCCGGTGATCAGCTGGCGTTCCATGTCCATTCCTTCCAGTTCTTCATCGCTGACGATCATCGTGCCGGGGATTGGGGCTTCGTCGCCCTCGACAAAGCTCGACAGGACCTGCACCCGCACGCCCATTTTCATCGCCAGCCCGACCGAGCGCGTTTGCAGCACCTTGGCGCCGACGCTCGCGAGTTCGAGCATTTCTTCATAGGTAACATAGTCGAGCTTGCGCGCGCGCGCGACGATGCGCGGGTCGGTGGTGTAGACGCCGTCGACGTCGGTGTAGATGTCGCAGCGATCGGCCTTGAGCGCCGCGGCAACCGCGACCGCGCTGGTATCCGACCCGCCGCGGCCCAGCGTCGCGACGCGGCCGTCGTCCATCAGGCCCTGAAAGCCCGGGATCACCGCGACCTCGCCGCGCGCCATCGCGGCGCCGAGCGCGCCGGCGTCGATGTCGGCGATGCGCGCGCGGGCGTGGGCTTCCTCGGTGCGGATCGGCAGCTGCCAGCCGAGCCAGCTGCGCGCCGGGGTGCCCATCGCCTGCAAGGTCAGCGCGAGCAGCCCCGAGGTGATCTGTTCGCCCGCGGCGACGACGACGTCATATTCGGCGGGGTCGTAGCGCGGGTTGGCTTCGCGGCAGAAGTTGACGAGGCGGTCGGTTTCGCCTGCCATCGCCGACACGACGACCGCGACCTGATTGCCATTGGCGACTTCGCGCGCGACGAGTTTCGCCACGGTGCGAATCCGCTCGGTGCCCGCCATCGACGTGCCCCCGAATTTCATCACGATCCGCGCCATGTCGCCCCGCTTTCCCGAACTGGTTTCGGCCGCAACTTTTCCAAGCATTTCTGCGGCGTTCGGCTGTTACGGAAGGGGGCGGGCGATGGCAAGACCGGCAACGCGCGCAGCGGATAGAATTTCTTGCATGGCGCGAGGGGGAGTGCCACATCGCAGGGCATGAACGCCGCGACGATCAATCCGAATGAAGCCGCCCATTTCGGCGCGCTCGCCGCCGACTGGTGGGATCCGCATGGCTCGTCGGCGATGCTGCACAAGCTCAATCCGGTGCGACTGTCCTACATCCGGGCGCAGATCGACGCGCATTGGCAGATCGACGCGCGCGAGCGCCATGCGCTGGTGGGGCGGAGCGCGATCGACGTCGGGTGCGGCGCCGGGCTCCTCGCTGAACCGCTGGCGCGGATGGGCGCCAAGGTGACGGGCGTCGATGCGGCGCCGGAGAATATCGCGGCGGCGATAGCGCATGCGGCGGGGCAGGGGCTGAGCATCGACTATCACACCGGTGAACTTGCCGCGCTGCCACCCGCGACGTTCGATCTCGTCACCTCGATGGAGGTCGTCGAGCATGTGACCGATCCCGCCGCCTTCATCGGCGAACTGGCGGCGCGGTTGGCGCCCGGCGGGCTGATGATCCTGTCGACCCCCAACCGCACGACCTTGTCGAAACTATTGCTCGTCGAAGCTGCCGAGCGCGTCGGCGCGGTGCCGCGCGGGACGCACGACTGGGACCAGTTTTTGCGGCCAGAGGAACTGACGGCTTTGCTCGAAGGCGCGGGGCTGGAAGTCATCGATCGCACCGGCCTGGCGCCGTCGGCGGCGAAGGGCTTCAAGCTGGGCGGCAGCGAGGCGCTGAACTATCTGGTCGCGGCGCGGTGGCCGGTCCAATAGGGACTGTCCCTATCTTATCGTCATTGCGAGCGTAGCGAAGCAATCCAGAGCGGGTTACGCAGGCTCTGGATTGCCGCGTCGCCTTCGGCTCCTCGCAATGACGAGGTTTAGAAGTCCACATCCTCATAATATTTAGGCGGCGTCACAATCTCCATCCGCTCGGCGAGCAGCGGCCGAAAGCTCGGCCGCGATTTCAGCCCCGAATACCAGCCCTTGGTCTGTTCGTGCCCGGTCCAGTCGATGCCGCCCAGATAGTCGGCGACCGAGATATGCGCCGCAGCGGTCAGGTCGGCGAGGCTCATCGTGGCGCCGGCGAGCCAAGTGCGGTGGTCGATCAGATAGTCGACATAGTCGGGACGCGCGGGCGGTGGTGTGGTCGCCTCGCGCAGCGCGCCGCCATCGGGCGGCTGGCGGTGGACGATGCGCTTCTGCATCCGTTCGAACAGCAGCGGGCCGGTGACTTCATAATAGAAATCATGGTCGAACCACGACGTCAGCCGGCGGATTTCGGCGCGGTTGGCCGCGGTGCCGTTGATCATCGCCTTGCCTTCGACGGTTTCCTCGAAATATTCGGCGATCGCCATGCTGTCCATCAGCACCTGACCGCGCGCCTGATCTACCATAACCGGGGTGCGCCCGGCGGGATTCAGATCGATGAATTCGTCGCGGCGTTCCCACGGCGATTCGCGCACCAATTCATAACCGACGCCCTTTTCGCCCAGCAACAGGCGGACCTTGCGCGAAAAAGGACAGAGCGGGAATTGATAGAGTTGCCACATGCGTCCGGCATAGCGTCAGCGATGCCGCGCGCGCAACGGCTATGGCGCGCGTGTTGGGGGCAATATTGTGGATTATGCCTTAGCGGCGCGGTGCTACGCGTTCGCGTTCCCATTGCGCGGCCATATCGCGCGCCATGTCCTTGAGGACGGGGGCATAGATTGCGAGGGCCGATGCCGCCTGTCCCGCCATCCGGGTGGTGGCGCGGACGTCGGCACCCATGCGATCGGCATAGGCGGGATCGCGGCCGGAGACATCGCCAAGCGTCGCGTCGCGTGGGATATAGGCGGCGTCGGATTCGGGATCGACGCGCGCAATCGCATCGGCCAGCGGGCCGACCGGCATTTGCATCAGCGCACCGACGACCGCGGTGATCGTGTCGGCCATCCGGTCCTGCGCCACCGGATCGTTCAGCGTGGCGACGGTATCGCGCATCTCGCTGTCGGCCGCGGCGGCGGGCAGCGGTGCGGCGAGCGCGAGCAGGGAAGTGCGATCAGCGCAAAACGGGGCGTCGGGCGGGTCATGGCTTTCATCCTTTCAAAGGACGCAAGGGTCAGCAAAGCGGCGTCTATAAGGGCACAACGCTTTCGCGGCGCTGAACGGGTGCCGATGATGCGATGAAGCGCCTTGAGGGTGGGATAAGTGATCCTCCCTGTCGCGCAGCGATGGGGAGGGGGACCGCTTGCGAAGCAAAGGGTGGAGGGGCCGCGACGTTTGCGCCAAAGCCCCTCCGTCAACGCTTCGCGCTGCCACCTCCCCATGCCTGCGGCACAGGGAGGATCTTAAATTGTCACTCCGCCGCGACCACCTCGGCCTCGGCATCGCTCAGCGGATGGGACAGGCGCGACAGCATTTCCTTCGGGCACACCTGCCAGAACTGGCCCCGCCAGCGGTCCCAGTCGGCCAAAATCTCGGTCGACCATTTGCTGCCGGTGGCCTTGGCATGATCCTCGACGAGTTCCCGCACCACATTTTCCCAATGCGCGCTGTCGAGGCGCTGCCAGACGATCGAGTCGGCGTTGGCGCGGCGTTCGAACTGGCCGTCGGTGTCGAGGATGAAGGCCATGCCGCCGGTCATCCCGGCGCCAAAGTTGGATCCGATGGCCCCCAGGATCACCGCGGTGCCGCCGGTCATATATTCGCAGCCATTGGCGCCGCAGCCCTCGACGACGACCTTGGCGCCCGAATTGCGGACCGCGAAGCGCTCGCCCGCCTGACCCGCCGCGAGCAGGGTGCCCGAGGTCGCGCCATACAGCACGGTGTTGCCGATGATGCTGTTGTGCTGGCTGACCAGCGGGCTGGATACGGTGGGGCGCACGATGATGCGGCCGCCCGACAATCCCTTGCCGACATAGTCGTTGGCGTCGCCGAACACTTCCAATGTGATGCCGCTGCACAGAAAGGCGCCCAATGACTGGCCCGCGGTGCCGCGCAGGCGGACCTGACATGGTTGTCGGCGAGCCCGCTCATCCCGAAGCTGCGCGTGATCTCGGCCGACAGCCGGGTGCCGACGGCGCGGTGCGTGTTGCGCACGCTGTACGTCAGCTGCATCTTCTCGCGCGCGTTCGAACACGGGCTTGGCATCGCTTGATGATCTAGCGCATCGAGGCTGTCGGGCACCGCGTTGCGCCAGGTATCGAGGTTGAACCGCGCGCTGGTCGCTGGCGACATCCACCTTGGCGAGGATCGGGTTGAGATCGAGATCGTCGAGATGCTCGGCACCGCGGCTGACCTGACGCAGCAGGTCGGTGCGGCCGATGATCTCGTCGAGGCTGCGGAAGCCGAGCCGCGCGAGAATCTCGCGCACTTCCTCGGCGATGAAGGTCATCAGGTTGATGACCTTTTCAGGCGTGCCGGTGAACTTGGCGCGTAGCTTTTCGTCCTGGGTGCAGACGCCGACCGGGCAGGTGTTCGAATGGCACTGGCGCACCATGATGCAGCCCATCGCGACGAGGCTGAGCGTCCCAATGCCATATTCCTCAGCACCCAAAATCGCAGCGATGACGATATCGCGCCCGGTCTTGATGCCCGCCGTCGGTGCGCAGGCGGCATGCTGGTCGCGCAGGCCGATTGAGCGACAGCACCTGATTGGCTTCCGACAGCCCCATTTCCCACGGGGTGCCGGCGTATTTGACGCTGGTCTGCGGCGAGGCGCCGGTGCCGCCGGTGTTGCCGGCGACGAGGATGACGTCGGCATGCGCCTTGGCGACGCCCGCCGCGACGGTGCCGATTCCGGCGGAACTCACCAGTTTGACGCACACCCGCGCGCGCGGGTTGATCTGCTTCAGGTCGTAGATGAGCTGCGCCAGATCCTCGATCGAATAGATGTCGTGATGCGGCGGCGGCGAAATCAGCGTGACCCCTGGCGTCGCATGGCGCAGGCGGGCGATGAATTCGGTGACCTTGAAGCCGGGCAGCTGGCCGCCTTCGCCGGGCTTGGCGCCCTGCGCGACCTTGATCTCGATCTCGTCGCAGGCGCCCAGATATTCGGCGGTGACGCCGAACCGGCCGCTGGCGATCTGCTTGATGCTGCTGTTGGCATTGTCGCCATTGGCATAGGGTTGGTAGCGTTCGCTCGCTTCGCCGCCTTCGCCCGACACCGCCTTGGCGCCGATGCGGTTCATCGCGATCGCCAGCGTCTCGTGCGCTTCGGGTGACAGCGCGCCCAGCGACATGCCGGGCGTGACGAAGCGCTTGCGGATCTCGGTGATCGCCTCGACCCCGTCGAGCGCGACGCCCTGCTGCGGATAGTTGAATTCCATCAGGTCGCGCAGATACACCGGCGGCAGGTCGGCGACCCCGCGCGAAAATTGCAGATAGGTCGAGTAGCTGTCGGTCGCGACCGCTGTCTGCAGCATGATGCATCAGCTGCGCCGAATAGGCGTGCCGTCTCGCCGCCGCGCGCGCTGGCGATAGAAACCGCCGATCGGCAGGGTGGTGACGCGGGCGTCGAACGCCGCCTGATGCTTTTCGGTCGCGTTGATGAACAGCGATTGATAGCCTTCGCCCGAAATCTTTGCCGGCATGCCGGGGAACAGGTCGTTGACCAGCGCGCGGCTGAGCCCGACGGCTTCGAAATTATAGCCGCCGCGATAGCTGGAGATCACCGCGATCCCCATCTTGGCAAGGATTTTGAGCAGCCCGTCGTCGATCGCCTTGCGGAAACGCAGGCGGCAGTCGTCGAGTGACATCGCCGAACAGGCCGCGCGCCTGGCGGTCGGCGATCGCGGCTTCGGCCAGATAGGCGTGGACCGTCGTCGCGCCGACCCCGACGAGCACGGCAAAGGCGTGGGTGTCGAGCACCTCGGCCGACCGCACGTTGATCGAGGCGTAGCTGCGCAGTCCCTTGCGCACGAGATGGGTGTGGACGGCGGCGGCGGCGAGCACCATCGCCATGCCGACGCGGCCCTCGCCGATGCTCTGATCGGTCAGGAACAATTCGCTGCGCCCGGCGCGCACCGCATCTTCGGCCTCGCGGCGGACACGGGCAATCGCCTCGCGCAGCGTCGCGGCGTCGCCGCCGACTTTGAAGGTGCAATCGATGTCGGCGACCGCATCGCCGAAATAGGCGCGCAGCCGGTCCCAATCGTCGCCGACCAGCACCGGCGAGTCGATCACCAGCACATGGTCGCTCTGCCCGCGCTCATCGAGGATGTTGGCGAGGTTGGCGAAGCGCGTTTTCAGGCTCATCACATGGCGTTCGCGTAAGGAGTCGATCGGCGGGTTGGTCACCTGGCTGAAATTCTGGCGAAAGAATTGCGCGACGTGCCGCGGCTTGTCCGAAATGACCGCGAGCGGGGTATCGTCGCCCATCGACCCGGTCGCTTCCTTGGCGTCCTCGACCATCGGCGACAGGATCAGCTCCATATCCTCCATCGTCAGGCCGGCGGCGACCTGACGGCGGCAGCAGCTCCGCGCGCTCGGAACGTAGGCAGCGTCGATTTGCCGCCGCTTGGGCAGATCGGCCATCGTGCGGAAACCGCGGACGCGCGAGGCGATAGTCGTGGGCGTCGGCGATCTTGTCCTTGATCGCGAGGTCTTCGTAGAGGACGCCTTCTTCCAGATCGACCGCGATCATCTGACCGGGGCCAAGACGGCCTTTTTTGCGGATGCTCGCTTCGGGCAGCAACACCATGCCGCTCTCCGACCCGACGACGAGCAGATTGTCGGCGGTCAGCGTGTAGCGGAGCGGACGCAGCGCGTTGCGGTCCATGCCCGCGACCGCCCAGCGGCCGTCGGTCATCGCGAGCGCGGCGGGGCCGTCCCACGGCTCCATCACGCTGGCCAGAAAGGCGTACATGGCGCGGTGGTTGTCGGGGACGTCGCATTCGTTGGTCCACGCCTCGGGCACCAGGATCAGCTTGGCGGTCGGCGCGTCGCGGCCGGCGCGGCACAGGGTTTCGAACACCGCGTCGAGCGCCGCGGTGTCGCTGGCGCCCGCCGGGATCACCGGCTTGATGTCTTCCGAATGCTCGCCGAACGCCAGGCTCGCCATCTTGATCTCGTGGCTTTTCATCCAATTCTTGTTGCCGCGGATCGTGTTGATTTCGCCATTATGCGCCAGACAGCGGAACGGCTGCGCCAGCCACCATTGCGGAAAGGTGTTGGTCGAATAGCGCTGATGGAAAATCGCGACGCGGCTTTCGAACAGCTTGCTGGTCAGGTCGGGAAAGAAATCGGCCAGGCTCTCGGCGAGGAACAGCCCCTTGTAGATGATCGAACGGCACGACAGGCTGCACACGTAAAAATCGGCGATCTGCGCCGCGATCGCCGTTTTCTCGATCCGCCGGCGCACGAGATACAGCTGCTTTTCGAACTCGGCAACGTTCTGCTCGTCGGGCATGGGCCCTGCGATCATGATCTGCTCGATCTCGGGCCGGGTGCGCTGCGCCTTGTCGCCGATCACCGAGATGTCGACCGGCACCTGGCGCCAGCCATAAATGGTATAGCCTGCTTCGATGATCTCGGCCTCGACGATCGTGCGGCAATGCTCCTGCGCCTCAAGGTCGGTGCGCGGCAAGAAGATCATCCCGACGGCGAGGCGGTTGGGGCGCACCTTGTGGCCCGATGCCGCGATCGCATCGTCGAAGAAACGGACCGGCAGGTCGACATGGATGCCCGCCCCATCGCCGGTCTTGCCGTCGGCATCGACCGCGCCGCGGTGCCACACGGCACGCAGCGCTTCGATCGCCGCCTCGACGACGCGACGCGACGCCTTGCCATCGGTCGCCGCGACCATGACCGACGCCGCAGGCATCGGATTCCAGGTCGGGGCGA
Organism: Sphingomonadaceae bacterium; assembly: GCA_965283845.1. GTDB lineage: Bacteria > Pseudomonadota > Alphaproteobacteria > Sphingomonadales > Sphingomonadaceae > Sphingopyxis. The sequence goes on along the minus strand of CBDIQD010000001.1, from coordinate 175,243 downwards.
TACATGCCGTCGTTGGCAAGCCGCTCGTGCTCGGGGGTGGGGTAGTGGGTCATATCGATTTTCCTGGCGACCGTTGTCAGTTTTCGGATTTAGGCTTGTCTTTACTGCGGGCGTTTTCGACGGCTCGCTGTCTGGCTTCATCCGCGGCGGAAGAGGCTATCTCGACGGCTTCTTCCAGTTGTTCGACCCGCTCGACATCGGCTTCCGACCAGTTGCTGCGATCTTGGGCGGGTTCCATGACGGCATCGGTTGCATAGGCGGCGGCGTCCGCTGCTGCGGCGGCGGCATCGACCGCCGCGTCGGTCGCGGCATCGTCATAAGCCGCGTCGGCGGGAAGCGCTTCGGTCGTCTCGACCGTGTCGGTCTTCCACATGTCGCGCTGTTCTTTCAGCACCTTCACATCGACCTTCATCAGTTTGGCGAGCGAGGCGAGTTCCTTGTCGTTGAAATCGGACAGCTGCTTTTCCTTGGGCAGGTCCTTCATGTCCTTTTCGATCTGCGGCCCGCGATCCATGAACTTGGTGATCATCGGCGGCAGCGCGCGCATCACCGACACCATCACTTCGGGGTCGGCCTGCAACGCCATCCATTCGCTGGCGTAGACGCTGCCGGTCGGGGTCGCGAGAAAGCCGTTGAGGTCGGTCAGCTGCGCGGCGCTGAACTTGCGGGCATAGGCCTTGGCCATCCCGTCGCGCATCGGCCGCTCCAGGTCGGTCAGCGCTTCGCTGATCAGCGGTTTGATCACCCGGGTGATCTGGTCTTCGCGTTCCTTGCGATGCGGGTCGAACATATCGGCGATCTTGGTCTTCGTCGCCGCGTCGAGCGCGCCGATCTTGTCGCTTTCGACCCCGGTCTTGATCGACAGCATCAGGTCCGACTGGCCGCCCAACTCGCCCATCAGCGTCTTGAACATCTTGCCGTAAAGATTGTCGATCATCTTCTCGAGGCTGCCGGCGGGGATCAGCGACCCCATCGTCTGCTGCGCGAGCGTCAGCCGGGCGGGTTCGATCGGCGGCAGGCTGCTGGTGTCGAACATCTTTTCGACCAGCGCGATCGCCGCGTCCATTTCCTTCTGCATCTTGGCCTTGGCTTGGGCAGCATAGGCTTCGCTGTCGGCATCGCCCTGAGCGTCGTCGATCTCGGTCGGCGTCGGCGCTTCGACGGCCTCTGCCAGCGGCGCTTCCTTTTGCGCGGCATAGGCCGGTGTCCCCAGCGGCAGCATCGCGATCGTCCCGGCGAGCAGCATCGTTTTAAACTTCGACATCATGAATTTCCCTTCCCTGTTGATCATGCTGCCTTCTTTTCGCTTTTCGCTTTCGCTTTCAACCACTTTGCCATCTGGTTGCTGACATCGCGGCCGTCGCGGATGCCCCACACGACCAGGCTGGCGCCGCGGACGATATCGCCTGCCGCAAAAACCCCCGGCAGGCTGGTCATCATCGTCTGATGATCGACGCGCAGCGTCCCCCAGCGCGTGACGCTGAGGTCGGGGGCGCCGAACAGGTGCGGCAGTTCTTCGCCTTCGCAGCGCAAGCGCCTTGATCACCATGTCGTTGAGCAGGTCGAACTGGCGGCCGGGGTCGATTTCGGGGCTGCGTCGACCGCTGGCGTCGGGGGCGCCCAGCCGCATGCCGGCGACCGCGACCTGCTTGACGCTCTTGTCGGCGGTGAAGCTTTCGGGGGCCGACAGCCAGACGAAATCGACGCCTTCTTCCTCGGCGTTCTACACTTCGCGCTGCGAGCCCGGCATGTTCGCGCGGTCGCGGCGATAGAGGCATTTCACCGACTTGGCGCCCTGGCGCACCGCAGTGCGCACGCAGTCCATCGCGGTGTCGCCGCCGCCGATGACGACGACGTTCTTGCCCTCGGCATTCAGGCGTGCCGTCGTCGAACTCCGGCACCGCGTCGCCAAAGCCCTTGCGGTTCGATGCGACCAGATAGTCGAGCGCCGCGATGACGCCCTCGGCGGCATTGCCCGGGATGCTGCATCTCGCGCGCCTTGTACACCCCGGTCGCGACCAGCAGCGCGTCATGCTTTTGCGCGCAGCGCGTCGAGCGTCGCGTCGCCGCCAACCTCGAAACCCAGGTGCGAACTGGATGCCGCCCGCGACCAGCCGGTCGATCGCGGCGCATGCACCACCTCTTTCTCCAGCTTGAAACCGGGGATGCCATAGGTCAGGAGCCCGCCGGCGCGGTCGTGGCGGTCGTAGACATGCACCTCATGCCCCGCGACGCGCAGATATTCGGCCGCCGTCAGACCCGCGGGGCCGGCGCCGATGATGCCGACCGACTGGCCGGTCGCGGCGCCGGGATGCAGCGGTTCGCACCCAGCCCTCGGCCCACGCGGTGTCGGTGATATACTTCTCGACCGCTGCCGATGGTGACCGCGCCATGGCCCGAATATTCGATGACGCAGTTGCCCTCGCAAAGCCGGTCCTGCGGGCAGATGCGGCCGCAAATCTCGGGCAATCGTCGAGGTCGCCGTTGCTCAGCTCATAGGCTTCGTCGCAGCCGGCCTTCCGCCGTCAGCCGCAGCCAGTCGGGGATATGGTTGTGCAGCGGGCAATGCACCGAGCAATAGGGGACGCCGCATTGCGAGCAGCGCGCCGCCTGTTCATCGGCGTCGGGCGCGGCATAGCGTTCGGCGATCTCGCGGAAGTCCTGCGCGCGGTCGTCGGCCGAACGCTTGTCCGGATAATGTTGTTCGCGCTCCACAAACTGGAGCATGCGATCGGCAGCCATGCAATTTCCCCTTCCGAGCGGGGCAGATGCATGGCCGAAACCGCCGTGTCACGGCCGAAATGCCAGTTAGGTCAATAATGCTGACCTTAAATTATGACGTGAACCGAGATAATCCGATTTTCGCGCAATTATCTTTCGCAATAGTCTCTATTCGGATCTATCTCATCCCCAGCCACACCAGCGCCGCCGCGCCGACGATGATTCGGTACCAGGCAAAGGGGGTGAAACCATAGCGGGTGACGACCGCCAGAAACGCCTTGATGACGGCCCAGGCCACGATGAACGACACGAGTGCGCCCACCGCGATCAGGCTGAGATCGTTGGTCGTGATCGCGTCGCGATGTTTGAACAATTGTAGCGCGGTGGCGCCGGTCAGCGTCGGCAGGGCGAGGAAAAAGCTGAACTCCGCTGCGGTCTTGCGATCGACTCCCAGCGACATCGCGCCCAGGATCGTCGCCCCCGACCGGCTGACCCCCGGGATCATCGCGATGCATTGGACCAGCCCGATCAGCATCGATTGGCGCGCCGACAAATTGGCGACCCCGCCGCTCTCCTTCGGCTTGGCGAACCGCTCGACCAGCAGGATCGCGAAACCGCCGATGATCAGCGCCCACGCGACGACGACGGCATTCTCCAGCAGCACCTCGATATAATCGCCGAGCGCGAGGCCGAGGATGACCGCCGGAAAGAAGGCGAGCGCCAAATTGCGGACAAAGGCGATCGCCACCGGGTCGCGCCGGAAAAAGCCCGTGAACATGTCCCAGAACAGTTTCCGGTACAGCACGACGATCGCCAGGATCGCCCCCGGCTGGATCGCGATGTTGAAGATCGCCCAGCGCGATGCGTCATAACCCAGCAGTTCGGTCGCCAGGATCAGGTGCCCGGTCGACGAGACGGGAAGAAATTCGGTCAGCCCCTCGACGATGCCGAGGATGACGGCGGTCAGCCAGATACTCATGATAGTTGGATACTCGGTTGGGGGTGTCAGGCGGCCGGGGCGAAACGGCCGAGGCGGCGATATTGCACCAGCCAGCCGTCGGCGACCGATTCCAGCGACGTCGGGGTGACGCCCAGCTGTGCCAGCCCGTCGGCGCCGGCCGCGACGACATTGTCGTTTTGCAGCATCAGCCACTGATCCTTAGTGATCGGCGCGCCGGGCGCCCAGCCCAAGCCGCTCGCCAGCATCGCGGCGACCGGGTCGGGCACATCGATGAACAAGGGTTTGCGTCCCGTCGCATCGGCGATCCAGCGCTGGAGCTCGCCCATCGTCAGTGTCTGCGGTCCGCCGAGTTCGAAGGTTCCCCCGGCGGCGGCATCGCCCAGCGCGGCAACGACGGCATCGGCGACATCGCCGACATAGACCGGCTGGAATTTCGTGCTTCGGTGCGATCACCGGGACGACCGGCGCCATCCGGATCAGCGCCGCAAAGCGGTTGATGAACTGGTCCTCGCGGCCAAAAATGATCGACGGGCGCAGAATGACGGCATCGGCAAAGGCCGCGCGCACCGCCGCTTCGCCATCGCCCTTGCTGCGGCCATAGGCCGACAGGCTATCGCGATCGGCACCGATCGCCGACACATGGACGAGAGTGGCGATCCCGGCCGCCTTGGCCGCGGCCGCGGCATGGCCCGCGCCGTCGGCCTGCACCGCCTGCATATCGCCGAACGCGCCGACCAGATTGATCACCGCGTCGCTGCCCTGCACCGCGCGGGCGATGCTCGCCGCGTCGCGGACGTCGGCGGTGACGAACTGGGTCTGGCCCAGCCCGCCGAGCGGTTTCAGGAAGGTCGCGGCGCGCGGGGTGCGCTGCGCGATGCGGACGCGGGCGCCGCGGGCCAGCAGCCGCTGGACGACATAGCGGCCCAGGAAGCCGCCGCCGCCCAGCACCGTGATCAATTGCCCATCGAGTTTCTGCATCGCGTCCGCCTGTCGTTGATTCCGTCGCCGGCGCAGGGCGCGCCGCACGGCTTCCCAATGCCGCGAAGCGGGGAGGGGCAAGGGCCGAAGGCGGCCGCGCCGCGCAACGACTTGCGTTTTGGACCAAATACTTGCACCAAACCGCGCCGGCTGTTGACAAGCCTGCAAACAGTCACGGCTAGTGGCCCGCTCCTACCCCGTGCCCAGATGGCGGAATTGGTAGACGCACCAGCTTCAGGTGCTGGCGCTCGCAAGGGCGTGGAGGTTCGAGTCCTCTTCTGGGCACCAGTGACCTTTCCGGCAACGTCCGGGAATGTCCAGCAAGCGGCTGGTTTTCCGACCGTTTTCTCGTTCGCAGCTTTTCATTGTCATTCACCCTCCTTCGCGCTAGTAACGAGGGACGGAATGAGGGAAGCGATGAAAATCGAACTCGAGGAGCTGTCGCATGGGTGAATTGACCGCTGCGAGTGCGAAAGCTGCTCTTAGGACGCCCGGACGCTATCGGGACGGGGGCGGCCTCATGCTGTATGTTCGCGAGCCCGGAAAGGCGTCGTGGGTCGCGAGGCTGCAAATCAATAAGAAGCGGCGCGATTATGGCTTGGGGTCATATGATCTAGTGACGTTGGCCGAAGCCCGTGAAAAGGCACGAATGTATAAGCGCGAATTGCTGTCGGGCGGCGACCCAATTGCCCTCTCGAAGCCGGACGAAAAATTGATGCAGCTTTTCAAAGATACCGCGCTCAAATTTCTAGAGGCAAAGGTGTCGGAGGTGAGCCGAGCCCGCACCAAGGGACGGCTTCAAAAGCACGCCTTTCCGAAACTGGGCAAGCTCCAGCTCCAGAGTGTGGACGCCGACGTTATTGCGGAATGCCTTCGCCCGATCTGGCAAAGCAAGCCCGAAACAGCTCGCAAGGTGCGCAATCTGATAATCCGCACGCTTCGATTTGGTCGGCCGGATGGCGCGCTGTTGGAAACGACACTGGCGAAAGCCGTGACTGACCGGCTCCCCGCCCAGCCGCGCAAGGGCAATTTTGCGGCGATGGATTACGGCAGCGTTCCTACGCTCATGCCAAAGTTGGCGAGCAAAAGCGGCATGGGCGCGATAGCGCTCCGCGCCGCTATCCTGACGGCCGCTCGATCTGGCGAGGTTCGCGCAGCGACGTGGAGCGAACTCGATTTGGACGCGGCGCTCTGGACGATCCCGGCTGAGCGCATGAAAATGCGCCGCCCGCATCGCGTACCACTGTCAGCAGAAGCCGTCGCAGTATTCCGCAAAGCCGCGGGCATCCGCCGTGCTGACAGCGACCTAGTCTTTCCCTCTTCTACTGGGCGATCATTGTCGGACATGACGCTTACCAAGGTGCTGCGCGATGAGGGCGAAACGGTGACCGTGCATGGCTTTCGCAGCTCATTCCGCGATTGGGCAGCGGAACAAACCAGCTTTCCCGGCGAAGTTGCAGAAGCGGCTCTTTCCCATGCTGTTCCGAACGCTGTCGAAGCAGCGTACCGTCGGACAGACTTTTTCGATAAGCGCCGTGATATGATGGACGCTTGGGGAAGGTTCGCTACTGGCAAAGCAGCAGCAGAAGTTGTTGCTTTGCTTGCCGAAGGAGCGAATTGAAAAATTTCGCTGCCAGCAAATATGCGCCACATGATTGATTATGTGTTCACGCGAAGCTATATGAAACCTCAAGTGATTGACCAACCATCAACTGATTGGCCAATCAGCAGGGGCGCTGCCCCGCCTTAAGCCAACTCGCTGTGAGGAGGCAGGAGACTTCACGATGAAGGACTCCTGTAGTGGCTTTTCAATCTGTTTCCGCGCTTGATCCCCAAATTCTTGCATACCGCGTGAAGGATGCCAGTCGGGTTTCCGGCATCGGTGTCACGTCGCTCTATGCATTTATGAAAATGGGTCGTTTGGAAAAGCGCAAGGTCGGCAACATGACCCTGATCCCCGCTGCCTCACTCCGTGCGCTGATCGACAACGGGGCCAAATAATGGAAAACGCCATCCCCGTGCAGGGGGATGGCGCTGTCACCTTCGGCAGTTCCGCTCCTAGCACCCACCATCACCGCGCGAAAGCCCGGCTCATTTGTCACCCTGCCAACGCAGCGCCCTTTGTCGTCAGCGGTAAGACTGCCCGCGTTCTGCGCCTGCTCGCAACGCGGCGCGGCGGCATAACGCCACTGGATTGCGTGCCGTGGAGTTTGCGTCTCGCAAGCATCGTTCATCAGTTGCGGCTCCGCCGCGGGCTAGAAATCTTGACGGAGTTCGAACCGCATGAAGGTGGGTTTCACGCCCGCTATATTTGCGCGGAGCCTCTCAAGGTCAGGTGGCTCTGATGAGGTGCGGGGAAGCATCTCTGGTTAGCGAAGCCGAAGGGGTTGCGGTCTCGCAGCGGTGTCGGCGGTGGTCGTGCGACCATTGCCTGCCGCTGCTCCGCGCCAAGGTGGCGAAACGTGTGGCGGATGGTCGGTCGAATGCCTTCGCGACGATCAAGGCCCCGCCCGGCCTGCGCGATGATCCGGACGCCCAGATTGCGGCGCTGGTTCGCGGCTGGAAGCGCGCGCGCCGCCGCCCTGCCTTCGCGGCCGTCCAATATTTCGTCGTCGTCGAGGCGACGCAGCGCGGCGAGCCTCATCTGCATATCGCGATACGCTTTCCGTTTGAGCCTCACTCGCTCGACGCGCTGGAGCGGATGCTTCTCGACGCGATGAGCGCCGTTGGCGTCGTCGATGTCGATCTGCGGCCGGTCCACAATGCCGATGGGCTGGGCCGCTACATGGCGAAAGAGCCGATCAAGTTCGCTGGGTCGCGTCGCTATTGGTCGTCGCGCCGCTGGGTGTCCGCCACCGCGAAGGCGGCGCGGTTCGTTGTCTCCGAGGTCTTGCCTTTCAGCATCCCGCGCGCCGCCGATTGGCTACGCCGTCAGGGCGTCGTCGTTCTTTCGGTCGGCCGCCACCGGCTCACCTTCTCCCCACCGTGATCGGCGCGCCGTCCGAGACCTGATCCGGCCATTGCCAGTCTATTAGAGAACGAAACGACATCACCGAGCCCTTCGCCCTTTCCGATCATCGCCGCGAGCGGTTGACTTCCAATCCCGGCGCGGCCGCCGGTCGCGGCCGCGGCCGTCCGCTGCGCCCCGTGCCTGCCGACTTTGAAACTCGGTGGCCTGAGATTGGCTGGAGCGGAGCCGAGCTCGAATGGGGGACTAACTCCAGGACGATCGCCCGCTGGCTTGCCGAGCTGGGTAAAGAGCTTATGTGCGCGCGCCGTCGGGCGCATTTGGCGAAAGTTCGCGAGTTGCGCGCCCGCGAACGGCGGAAGGCATACCGGTGGCCCCGATGATCGACGAGCGCGTCTCGCACGGTCACAAATCGGGAAGCGACGCACCCTCGACTGGCCCGGTCGTCGAAGGCGCTCAGTCGGCGTGCCTGCATAAGCGGGTAACCCGGTTCTAGTTGCCCGGCTGAAATTCGCTGATTTTCGTCGGTAGAAGTGCTTCTCCGCTGTCGGCACTATTCCCGCATGAAAAGCCGTCATCATCCCGATAGCGATAATTCCGAAATTGTCCGCGATGGCGAGGGGGTGTCGGTTCCCTTTGCATTTCGCGACAGTTCCCCGGCTCGTTGTTCTCTCCTCCCGCGAGCCGGGGACAAGCTGCGCTGTATGGATACCGGCCATATGCGGACGCTCGACAGCGTCGGCTGCGCTGCCATTTCCGCCGAAGCCGGGCGGGCAGGTCTGACCGTGATGGACTATTTGAGCGACCGGCTGCGCTACAATCTTGTGAAGGACTGAACATGCTTGGGCTTAAGCCGGAAGAACTGGACTTTATGCTGTCTGCCGAGGGGCAGGCCGCAATCGCGCATGCAAAGCGCGAGCACCGTCTGCACGAAAGGTGGAGAGGACCGCAGGCAATGCCTTGGACTGAAGGCCACGCGGCGATGGCCATTCGCACTGGATATCTGGCGCATGAGCGTTCCCGGTTGGCAGTCGCGGAGTTTGCCGCTGGGGAAGCGCACCGTAATGGCGAAGAAACCGCCCTCCGTGCGCTCCGCAGCGCCGCCCTTGCCGTCCGCGAGAAGGGGTTGAGTAATGGAGCCGCTTGATCGCCGGATCGCCAAGGCGCTTGCCGAGCGCGTCAGCATTGCAGAGGCGGAGACGGTCCACGCTTTGGCCGTCGCCGATCAACGGCGGTTGGAAGGCGAGGCAGATGCGCTTGATACTGCCGCGCTCTCCCCGGCGCTCGAATTGGTCGAAGCGCAGGCAAAGCACGCGGAAGCCGCCGACCGTCGTTTTCACGCCGATCGTTTGGATGCCGCCTGTTCCGCGCTCCGTTCCCGTATTGCTGAATTGCGCGATGCCGGAATCGCCGAAGCGCAGGCATCGAAGGCGGCGGACGCATTGGACGCGCGCGACGCCTTGGCTCGTGATATCGCCGCGCGCTATCCTGCAATCGTGCGCGAACTGACCAGCCTCGTGAAGCGCATTTCTGAAAACAATGTGCTGTGCGCCTCGGCAGGTGTCCCGGCCGTCGCCGAAGCGATGGGCAGGGGCATCCCAGCGAGCTTCTACATTCCCGGCCTTGGCACTTGCTCGACGATCAGCGCCGCGATGCTGCCCATGCCGTCGCAGCCGTTTTTCGCGTGGGAAGCCCATGGTTTGAGCGGAGCGATGGGCTTCCGCGGTCTCAATGCCTGATAGTCCTGCCAAATCAGGCCGTCGGAAGAACGGCACATTTGCCAAGGGCATTTCCGGCAATCCCCGCGGCCGCCCGGCTGGAAGCCGCCATAGCGTCTCTCTCGCCGCGGAGGCGTTGATTGCCGGTGAGGCGGATGCTCTGACCCGCCGCGTAATCCAGCAAGCTATGGGCGGTGATGCACAAGCCCTCCGGATGTGCATGGACCGCCTTTACCCGGTTCCGAAAGACCGGCCGGTCAATTTCGCCCTTCCGGCCATTGCGGGGCTTAGCGATCATCCGAAGGCGATCAGCGCGTTGCTGGAAGCGATGGCCACCGGGGAGTTGACCCCTCTCGAAGCGGGATCATTCGCAAAGCTGCTCGAAGCCCATGCGAACGCCACCGGCCATGCCGAGTTGGACCGTCGCATTGCAGCACTGGAGGCCCGCGCATGAGCCGCAGCCTAGAGCGCCGTGTGATTGCTTTGGAGGCCGATAGCCCATCAGCGTGGGCAACCCGCGCGGAAGCGGATTTCTGGCGCGCTGTGTCGAACGCGAAAGGCAATTTCGGCCCGTTCGATGCCGAGCTGAGCGCAGTTGAGCGCTTGGCGCGTTTCACGCCGCTGGAGCATCTGGCATGGGAGCTCAAATTTACCGGCAGCAGCGATCTGGAGGGTATATTGGCCCTCTATGGATTGGGCGGCCCGGATGATTTGTCGGCGACCGAAATGCAGAAGTGGACGGGCTGGGTTTTGCTGATGAACTGGATGCCCGGCGACTGACTGGCTTGCGCCGGCTGCTAACTACGTTGATAAACATGGCACTTGGGGCGTGGGGGCGGGGTAATTCAAATGCTATTTTCAGTCGCCGTTATGTTGTTGGCTGGCGCTCAGGAAAGCCCCCATTACCTCCGCGAACCAGTGTCAGCAGAGTGTATCCGCGAAGTTGCCGAACTCACCGGAGAGGTTGGCAGCTTGCCGGATGATCCTGTTCTACGGGATGCGGCTCGCGCTAAGGTGCGCGCAATTTCGGCGGCAACGGGCCAACTGGTGCGCGCCTTGCAATCGTTAGACGACGTCTATGCGGCAAATTATCGCCAAACCAAGGATGAATACGACCACGGCATCGCCTCAAAGGCAGAAATGGATGCGGTTTTGGCGCGGAAACCAGATGATCCTGTGGTGCAAATTGCACAAGCGCTCCGGAAGTTTCCTAGCTGCGACCTGTTGGCCACCTTCCCTGACAATGCCGTCTCTTTGGCGGCCAAAGAGCAGGCAAAGCGTTAGTCACCTGACACCGATACGGGATTTCGCGCTCTTCAGAACATAGTGTTACAATGCGACCGCGGGTCTTCCGGAGCAGCTGGAGCAGGAGGGGGTCAGATGAGGGATGAAATAATCAAGATATCCAAATTGTGAGACATTTATAAATAAATACAGTAGTTTAACTATTTAAGTTATAATCTTCTTCTGGCACCATTTACCCTTCTCAGGGCAATCGGCAAAATCCCGGAAATATGTTAGTTTTCCGTGGGTTTTGTTCCGAATTGTCCGAGGGTGTCTCACACAATCTCACCCCGAAACGGGCCATCAAAAAAGCCATAATGGCCCGTCTTTTTCGAAGTGAGTATTGCTCGATGGCCCGTTCGCCTCGAGCGCCGTGATCGGTGCCGGTCCTAACCCTTTATAAGGAGTTGAGCCGTGCCTCTTAGCGATGTTCAAATCCGGTCTCTCAAGCCGCGGGATCGCATCTACAAAATTTCCGACGCCAACAGCCTCTATCTGGAGGTGCATCCGACCGGTGCTCGGTTGTGGCGCCTCAAATACACTTGGCATGGAAAGCAGAAGCGCATTGCGCTCGGCGCTTATCCGGTCGTCGGCCTCGCCGAGGCAAGGCGCAAGCGCGACGAAACCCGATTGCTGATCCACGAAGGTGTCGATCCGCTCGCGGACCGGAAACGGCAAAAACTCGTCGGCAAGTTCAAAGCCTCGAACCGCTTCGGCGATCTTGCCGGGGAATATTCGGCGATCTTGCCGGGGAATATATCGAAATGGTCACGAAGGAAGGGCGGAGCGAAGCGACGATCGAGAAGATGAAATGGCTGCTCGAAAAGCTGCGGCCGATCGCCGACACCCCAATTGCGAACCTGCAATCCGTCGACCTATTCGCGGTGCTTAAGAAGATTGAGGCGCAGGGCCGTTTCGAGACGGCGCGCCGTTGCCGTTCCTTTGCGAGCCGGGTGTTTCGCTATGCGGCGGCATCAGGGCGAGCGGACGCCGATCCGACAACGCTGCTGCGCGGCGCGCTGATCGCGCCGAAGCCGAAGCATCATGCGGCACTCCGCGAGCCCGAGGAGGTTGGCGGGTTCCTTCGGGCGCTTGACGGCTACTCGGGCTATCCCATTACCTTGCTCGCCTGCAAAATCCTGCCGCACGTCATGGCGCGGCCGGGTGGAGTTGCGGCTCGCGCGCTGGGCCGAGTTCGATTTCGAGAAAGCCGTCTGGACCGTACCGCCTGAGCGCATGAAGATGCGACGGCCACACTATGTGCCGCTGTCGTGGCAGGTGGTAGCTTTGCTGGAAGAGCTTCGTCCCTATGTCGGCGGCGAGGATTATGTCTTCCCTGCGTTCCACACATGGAAGCGGCCGCTCAGCGAGAATACGATGAACGCCGCCTATCGTCGCATGGGCTATGGGCCGAGGGAATTAACGTCCCACGGGTTCCGCGCGACCGCCTCGTCGCTTCTCAACCAGTGCGGCAAGTGGAATCCCGATGCGATCGAGCGGTCGCTCGCGCACGCCGACAACAATCAAATCCGCCGCATCTATAACCGGACGCCCTATTGGGATGAGCGGGTACGGATGCACCAATGGTGGAGCGACTATCTGGATGCGCTGCGCAGCGACGATGAAGTGGCGATCGCTGCCTTGATAGGAGACTGATATCTAGTTCGGCCGCTGATCGGACACGAGCTCTCGATCCTGATTCCGGCGGCGCCGTTCGACCACGCAATAGAGGCTTCCGAAAAATTGATCCCGGCTAAGCTATTGAATTATGGGGTCGATGGTGCCGCTTACAGGACTCGAACCTGTGACCCCATCATTACGAATGATGTGCTCTACCAACTGAGCTAAAGCGGCAACGATGGGCGCCTCTATCAGCGTGCCGGGGCGAACACAAGTATCGTGACGTCGATCGCCGGATCATCGCGGCGCAAGGGTTGCGCGTGAAGGCAGGCTGTCTCCAAACCCGTCAAAACCAACCAAATTCTAAACATTCCGAACAGTCGCCGGAGGGCGGAGGTGACCCACGGCGATGCGGCGGCGCGCCAGCCAGAGCATCAGCGATGCGGCCCATGGCGCCGCGAGCATCAATGCGAGCGCGTAACGGAGAGAGTCGGCGCCGAACGTCGGAGCGATCGCGTCGCTGACAAGCCCGATCAACAACGGCCCCAGCGCAAAGGCCATCAAGTTCTGGACGATCAGCATCAGTGTCGATGTGACGCCGCGTTGCGATCCGGCGACGAGCGACACCGCCAGCGCCACGCACGGCCCGAGCGAGCTGGCGAGCAGGAAGTTCATGAGTGCAATGCCGAGCAGGACAAGCGGCAGCGTCGGCGCGAACAGGAACAACGCAAACGCCGGGGCGGCGAGCGGAAGCGCGACGACCGGGACGATCAGGCCGGCCCAGCGGTTGCCGCTGCGCTGGATCAACCGCGTCGCGACGATGCCGGCAAAAACACCGCCCGCGATACCGCCGATGACCGCCGGCGGTCCGACCAGCGCGCCAACTTCGGCCAGCTGGACGTTGTGCGAGCGCAGCAGGAAGGCGGGCGCCCAGACCGGCAGGCACGCCAGCATCATGTTCGACGCGCCATAGCCGAGCGCGAGCCACCCCATTCCCGGAATCGCCAGAATCGTCCGGATCGCCGACAGGATGCCGCCATCCGCGGCCGCTTGTGACCCGGGCGTGCCGATCCGCGGCACCGGCTGCATCGTCAGCGCAATCAGCAACACCAGCGCCAATCCCGCGACGCCAAAGATCTCGAACATCGTGCGCCAGCCAAATGCGGCGGCCAATATGCCCGCGAGCACCGATCCGATCATGATCCCGACCCCCGAACTGGCCTGAAAGATCGACACCGTCCGGGTCAGCTTCGGTCCGGGATACAGATCGGCGAGCAGCGACAGCGCGACCGGAAACACCGTCGCCTCGCCGATGCCGACGCCCATGCGCACAAAGCCAGCGTGTAGAAATCCTGCGCCCAGCCGGTCGCCGCCGTCGCGCCGGACCACAGAGCGACACCAAGCGCCAGGATCAGCCGGCGGTTGCCGCGATCGACCCAGCGCGCGATGGCGATACCGGCGAGCAGGAAGAACACCGAAAAGGCCAGACCCGACACGATGCTGATCTCGGTGTCGTTCAGCATCAACTCTTTGCGCATCGGTTCGACGACGATGCCGAGCAGGGCGCGGTCGGCGTAGTTGAAGATATTGGCGAGCAGCAGCAACATCAGGGCATAGCCCGCAAACAGGCCGCTGCGCGGTGGCGCGGTTTCGGTCTCGGTCACGCTATGCTCTCCTTGTTCCCCGTCCCGCAGGGCCGCAGCCCGGGCGCCGGAAATATATGCTATCCCTGGACGACCCGCTGGTCGATCACGCCGAACAGCGGGGTGCCGTCGGGCAACTTCGCCTCCATCCGCACCCGATCGCCGAATTTCATGAACCCGGTGCGCGGCTTGCCTTCGTCGATCGTCTCGATCCCGCGCCGTTCGGCGATGCACGACGATCCGACCTCGCGATAATTGTCGTTCGAAACGGTCCCACCGCCGATGATCGTCCCGGCGCACAGCGACCGGGTCTTCGCGGCATGGGCGACATGTTCGGCGAACGACCAGCTCATCGCATAACCCCCGGCGGCGCCAAAGCGTTCGCCGTTCCAGTCGACGACCAGCGGCAGATCGACCCGCCCGTCGCGCCAGCAGGCGCCCAGCTCGTCGGGCGTCACCGCGACCGGGGCCAGACTGCACGCGGGCTTCGCCTGCACCCAGCCGAAACCGATTTTCGATTCGCGCAGCGCGAAGCCGCGCAGCGACCAGTCGTTGATCTGGACGATCAGCTTGATATGCGCCGACGCCTGCTCGGCGGTCGTGCCCATCGGCACGTCGTCGACGATCACGCCGAATCTCGCCTTCGAAATCGATATTGCCGGCTTCGCTTGGCATCGGCACGTCGGCGGTGGCGGGATAGAAATGGTGCGACAGCCCCTGATACATCAGCGGCGCATCATTGGGCGGTGCGGGCCGGCCCGTCGCCAACCGCATCAGTTCGCCGTGGCTGTCGATCGGCCGATCCATCGAGCCACTGCCAGGCGCGCGGCAGCGGCGCGAGCGCTGCCGCGGCGGCGAAATCGAAGGCATCGGCGAGATCACCCCGTTCGAGCCGTTGGGCTAGTGCGAGAAGCGGTGCTTCGACCTCGCGCCAGCGGTCGAGCGCGTCCTGAAGCGTCGCCGCAATACCATCCGCCGCGACCGCGCGCGCATGATCGCGCGAGACGATGACCAGGCGTCCGTCGCGCGTCCCGTTGGCGATGGTGGCGAGCTTCACGCGCCCGCCCCTCGCCAAGCTCGTGCAGCGCCAGTTTCTTGAGCAGCCAGGGTGCGATCACCTCGCGGATCGTCCGATCCGGTCCCCAACCCGCCCCGAAACCCATATGCACGCCTTTGGGATTGATCCAGCCGTCCTTGGCATCGCCGCGGGTCAGCAGCAGCAACTGGTCGGCGATCGGCACCTGGCTGTCCTTGGCGCCGTTCATCACCAGCATCGGCGCGCAGGGGCGGTCGATCATATCGTCGTGAAGCAACGACATGCGCGGGCCATAGTCGAGAAACTCGTCGAGCGTCTCGACCCCAAACACATTGGCGCGGGCGCCGAACAGGTCGAGCAGATATTCGCGCGTCCCCAGCGCCTTCAACTGCCATTCGGGCTGGAAGAAATGATGCACCGCGCCGCCGTGGTTGATCGCGCCGAGCAGGCGGTCCTTTTCGGCGATCGCGACGCGCGTCGCCCAGTGACCGCCCCAGCTGACCCCGCGCATGAACATCCGCGTCGAATCGACGTCGGGGCGCGTCTCGGCCCAGTCGAACACGCGGCTGAACACCCGTTCCGACCCGACATCGCCCTTGATCGGCGATTGGCCGGTGCCGGGCATGTCCATGCCGAACACACAGATGCCGTGCGGCAGATAGGACAGCGCCTCGTCGGCGACATTTTCCTTCCAATAATCCAGTCCGCCGCACTGGACCATCAGCGGGAAGGGGCCGGGGCCTTCGGGTTTGCGGAAATAGCCGATGATCTCCTTACCCTCGAACGGAATGCGGACGACTTCGAGTTTCTGCGGCAGCAGGTCAGCGTAGTGCCTGTAGGCGGTGATCGCCTTTTCGTAGGACGCCTGTTTGCCCGGCGTGCTGATGGTAGGAAAACGACCCATCGTATAGGTCGCATAGGCGCTCTTGAACAGCTCGCGCTGTGCAGCGGGGTCTGCCGCCCCTTCGGCCTCGGCGGCGACCCGGTCGCCGGCATCCGTCCACACCTTGGCCCATTCCTCGGGATCGAGCGCGGTGAGGGCGGTCATCGCGCGCTCGGCGTCGGCGGGGCGGACGCCGCGGCCGGGATAGCCGCGCCGCGCTGCCGTGTGACGTGTCGTGGCGCAGTTCGTCCAGCGTGCAGGGCGGCGCGATGCGCGGCTCGGCAAGAGTCATGATCGGGTCATCCAGTTTAATAGGGTTGCGCCAGCGCCTTGGTCGCCGACATCAGCACACCGGTCTGTTGCATGCGGTCGGCCTTGGCGATTTCCATCTCGCCCTGGCGCACCGATGTTTCGACGACCAGTTTGGCGCGCTCGAACCGGCGGTCCATGAACGCGCGCAGTGCCGCGACGACGTCGTCGTGGCCGGCCAGTTCCTCGGCGAGCACAAGGCCGTCCTCGACCGCCAGACCGGCGCCCGATGCCATATGCGGCGTCGTCGCATGGACGGCATCGCCGATCAGCACGACGCGGCCCTTGTACCAGGGATCGGGCATCATCAGCCATTCGAGCGGGCGATAGACGATCTGCGAATCCGCGCCGAGCGCGGCGCGGACCGCAGGCACATTGCCGCCGAACGGCGCCATCAGTTCGGCCATGTGCGCCACATGGGTTTCGGGCGCGAACCACGAGTTGCCCGGAACATGTTCGAGCAGGAAGACATACATCTGATCCTGCGAGATCGGCGACATGCCCAGCTTCATCGGCCCGCCGAAATAGATTTCGGCGCGGTCGACCTGCGGCGGGCGATCCGCGACGATCCGCCAACAGCCCTGGCCGGTGAATTGCGGCTTGGGCGCGTCCGGAAAGATCATGTCGCGCGTCTTGGAGAATATGCCGTCGGCGCCGACCACCAGATCGTATCGCGCGCTGCTGCCGTCGGTCAGCGTCACATCGACCCCCGCGTCGTCCTGTTCGAACCGGTCGACGGTGACGCCCAGTTTGACCGCGATGCCCGCCGCGCGCACGCGGCTCGACAAAATGTCGTGCAGCACCGGGCGCATCCGATGCCGACGCCGTGCCATGATCGGCAGCGATCCCGGCGGCGCGCGCATCGGTTCGCCCAGCGGCTCGCCGGAGAATTTCATCGGGCGCATGCCGTCGTCGGACGAAGCCGCGCGCCCGGATTTCGTCGAGCACGCCGAGATCGCCGAACGCGCGCAGCGACATGCCGGTGATCGCGATGCCCGCGCCACAGCGCGGCCGCGGGATCGCTGTCGATCAGCGTCACCGCCGCGCCGCGCCGCGCCAGCGCCAGCGCAGGCCTTCAGGCCGCGATGCCGCCACCGACGATCAGGACAGTCTTTATCATGATGCCTTCCCCTGCGTGGTCCGGTTCACGCCGGTACGCACCAAAGCCCCTTGTCGGCGTCCAACGTCACATGCGGCACATTGCCCATGATGATCCGCCCGGTGCCCCATTGATCGGTGATGTCGGGCCGCATTTCATAGGTTTTGGGTTCCCAATCGTCGTGGCACTCTTCCAGGTCGGAGGTGTATTCGACCGCATTGCCGCTGAGGCGTCAGATAATAAGTGAAAGTGTTATTGCCCGCCGTGTGCCGTCCGGGGCCCCAGCTGAGCGTGACGCCTTCCTTGGTCAACCGCCCCAGTCCGCGCATCATCTCGTCGACCGAGGCAACATCGAAGGCAACATGGTTCAGCGCCGGTTTGCCCGGCATGATGGCAAGGCGGTGGTGCGCGGGGTTGCAGCGCAGGAACACCATGAACTCGCCGATCCAGTCGGACAGCTTAAAGCCAAGCACATCCTCATACCATTTGGTCAGGCCCTTATGGTCGGGCGAATGCAGCACGACATGGCTGAGGCCGATGGGGATCGATTCACCGACCTTCAACGGCCGCGTGTCGCGCCGCTGGGTTTCGCTGATCACTTCGAGCGCGCGCCCGTCCGGATCGAAGAAACGCGCGGCATAGCCGCCGAACGGTTCCTGCGCGGGTCCGGGCTGCGCAATCGACTTGGCCCCGGCGGCGATTGCCTGCGCGTAAATCGCATCCACATCGGCTTGTGTGTCGGCCGAATAGCTGATCAGGTCGGTCTTCTTCTCGTCATCCTGGCGCAACCGGATGACGAAGGGATGCGCCGAACCCTCGGCAGCGAAATAGACTTTGCCGTCGACCTCGGCGACTTCGGTCAGGCCCCAGGTTTCGCCATAGAATTGGCGCTCGGCGGCCAGGTCGGGCACGGCATGGGCGATATAATGAAGGTCGGTCACGCGGGCGTTCATGATGATTTGTCCTGCTCGATGGAATGGTAGGATATTAATTCCCGTTGTCAGGAATTACAAGTCCCGCAGCATGTGGTGCTGCGGGACTTGCCCCCTGAGAAATTCAGAACTTGCCGCCGATACGGATGCCATAGGTGCGCGGCGCGGTGGCCAGTCCGGTCATCGTGCCGACACTCAAATTGACGTTGGCCTGCGCCAGACGGCGCGTGTTTTCGATGTTGTTGACATAGGCGGTGACGAACCAGCGGTCGGACTTCGCCGCCAAGGTCAGCGACGCGTCGGACTGGAACCCGGCGGGCGATACGACCCACGGGAAATAGGTCGTTGCCGCAAAAAAGTCGCCGCGATAGCGGGTGCCGCCCTGCGCCATGAGGTTATATTCGCCAAGTTCGATGGTCTGCTCGACCCCGACGTTGAACGACCATTTCGGTGAGAACAGGCTGTCCTTGCCCGAACAGTCGATCGCAAACGAATTACTGCCGCGGAAGATGACCGGGGTCGCGGGGCAGTTGAAGTTCGGAAGCGGTCCCGGCGACTGCACCGTCCCCGAATTGGGCGAATAGGTGATGAAGTCGTCATAGGTCGCGTCGAGATATTGGGCGCTGCCGGTCAGCCGGGTGGTCCGCGTTGCCGGGCTCAACGCTGCCATCGCCCGCGTCGTGCTGCGCCCGATGTTCGAGCCGTAGGACGACGCCGCCTGGTCGCGCACGCCGGTCGCGACCGAACTGGCTGATCTGCTGGTCCTTGTAGTCCCAGTAGAACGCTTCGATGTTAAGCTGCAGCTGGTTGTCGAAGAAGCGGTTCTTGGCGCCCAGCGTAAAGGCGGTCAGCTCTTCGGGTGCGAAGGTGCAGTCCGCGTGCGAACGAAAACCGCCGCCGTGGAAACCCGTCTCATAGCTCGCATAGATCATGTTGCGCGGCGTGACCTGCCAGTCGGCCGCCAGGCGATAGGTGAATTTCTTGTCGCGCGTCGCCGAGTTGATCGCGATCCGGGTGTTGTTGATCGTCGGGGTGTTCGGCCCGCGCGATCCCGGCGGGCCAAAGACGATGCCGCGCGCGGTGTAGAAAGCGACGACTTCGGCCGCGGTGGTCACCAGCGGCATCAGCGGCACCGTCGGGCAATTGTCCTGCGGCGGCGTCGGCGCGCCGCAGAACACGGTATAGACATTGCTGAGGCCGTCGAACCGCTTGTCGTCGTCGGTGTAACGGCCGGCCGCGGTCAGCGTCAGCGTGTCGGTGACGTGAAAGGCGAGGCGCCCGAACACCGCTTTCGATTCGGTTCCGGTCTTGTAATCCTGGATCGGCAGCGACGTCAGCTGGTTGATCGCCGACGAATTTTCGATGTCTTCGTCGAAATAATAGGCGCCGACCAGATAATCGGCGGTGTCGCCGATCTTGCCGGCAAAGCGCGTCTCCAAGGTGAACTGCTGGGCATGTTCGTCGATGATGAAGCCGCGGAAGTTGGACGAGGTCGATAGCGAATTGACGTCCGATTCGCGGTAGGCGGCTTGCACCGTCAGCGTCCCCGCATCGGTTTCCCAGTTGGTTTCGTTGGTGAAGCCCCAGACCGAATTGTCCTGACGCGGATAGCTATTGAGCGGTTCGGAGCGGCGACCGGCCTGGGTGATGAAGCGTGTCTGCAGGAACGCTTCGCTGCGCGGATCGTGCATGCCGACCTTTGGCCCCAGATCGGGGGTCGGGGCAAAGCCATAGCCGGCGGTCGGGCTGATCAAAAAGGTCGTGCCATAGACATAGGCGCCGCTGCCGACGCCGCCCTGATGCGAGAAATCGGCGCCGATCCGGGTCGTTAGATTGGGGGTCAGTTCGGCGAGCAGTTGCCCGCGCACCGAAATCGAATCCTGGTCGCCGGTGCCGTCGGACAGATAGCCATCGCGTTTGTCATATGCTCCGGCAACGCGGAACGCGCCGTCGTCGCCGATCGGCAGGTTGAGCGCGGCCTGCGTCATGGACCGCATCATAATTGCCATAGCTGGCATTGGCGAATTCGCCGCTGGTCTCGCCGATTTTGGGGCGGTTGGGAATGACGTTGATCGCGCCGCCGGTGGCATTGCGGCCATAGAGCGTGCCCTGCGGCCCTTTGAGCACTTCGATCCGCTGCAGGTCGTAAAGAAACCCTGGGTCGAGTTGGGGCGGCCGATATAGACGCCGTCATAATTGAAAGCGATCGCCGGATCGCTGTACGAATTGACCGTCGTGTTACCGACGCCGCGCAGGAAGAACGACGTGTTGGGGCCGCCCGATGCGGTCGCGACGAGGGCAGGGACGAGGCGCGAGAGATCTTCGGAGCGGGTCACGCTCTGGCGGGTCAGGTCCTCGGGCTGGACCACCGCGATCGGCAGCGGCGCCTTTTGCGCCGTCTCCTGGGTGCGCTGTGCGGTGACGATGATATCGTCGAGACCCGCCTGGTCCGTGGTGCCGGTCGGCGCGTCCTGAGCATGCGCCGGAACGGCGACCATCGCGAGCATGGATGCCGACGCCAAGATGATATTCTTCATAACCTCTCCCCCTTACACGGCTCTCTGGCCGTTATTCCTGATACAGCGAATTATTATTCCTGTTATCGTGAATTAAAATGGAAGGCAATCATGATTTGTCGAAAATTTTCCCGACGGCCGCGCCGCGCCGTTTCGGCGCTTCATAGCGCACCGCGCGCTTTCCCTTCAAACCAGCGCTTGTCGCCACCGAATTATTCCTTATAGCAGGAATAAGAGTCGCCTCAGGGGCGCCAGCGAGGGGGACAGGATGCTGCACATGAAGGAATTGTTCGACCTTTCGGGCAAGGTCGCGGTGGTGACAGGATCGACGCGCGGGCTGGGCTATGCGATCGCCGAGGCGCTGATTGCGCATGGCGCAACGGTGATCATATCGAGCGAGGATGCCGACGACACCGCCGCGGCCGCCGCGAAATTGGGCGGCGTAGGGCTCGTGTGCAACGTTGCCGACGACGCCGCGATCGCCGCGCTGGTCGCGGACGTGACCGCGCGGTTCGGCGGCATCGACATTCTCGTGTCCAATGCCGGCATTCAAGGCGGGCCGTCGGCCGATCCGCTCGACATGACGATTTTCGACCGTGTCATTGCCGTCAATTTGCGGTCGATGGCGGTGCTGACGCGTCATGCGCTGCCGGTGATGGCGGGGCGCGCTGGCGCCTCGGTCATCCTGATCGCGAGCATCGCGGCGCTGCGCGGCAATGCGCGCATCGACGCTTATGCACTGGCCAAGGCGGGGGTCGCCCAACTGGCGCGCAATCTGGCGGTGCAATGGGGGCCCAAAGGCGTGCGGACCAATGCGATCGCCCCCGGGCTGATCGCGACGCGCTTTGCCGACGGGCTGCTCGGCGACGAGGCGTTCATGGCGCGGCGGATGCAGATGACCCCGCTACGCCGCGTCGGCCAGCCCGAAGAGATTGCCGGCGCCGCGGTATTCCTCGCCGCGCCCGCCGGCGGGTTCGTCAATGGCCAGGTGATCGTCGTCGATGGCGGCACCGTGATTACCGATGGGAGCTGATATGTCTTTACCGCCAGTCCACCGCGTCGTGACCGGGCATGATGCCGCCGGCAAGGCGGTGGTGATCGCCGATACCAAATTCGAAAGTATCCCCAATCCGGCCGGCACCGCCTTGTTCACCCTGGTGTGGACCTCGCAGGGCATGCCGGTCGATAACAACGACGACCGTGATGGGCGCGAGCGCGATACCGACATCACCTTGCCGGGCGGATCGGTGATCCGTGTCGTCGACATGCTGCCGGGAACGACCGCGCCGATGCATCGCACCAGCAGCCTCGATTACGGCATCGTGATTTCGGGCCAGATCGAACTGATCCTCGATGATCAGGCGGCGACGCTGGTCAAACCGGGCGGCATCGTCATCCAACGCGGCACAATCCACAGCTGGCGCAACCCCAGCGCCGACGAAACCGCGCGCGTTGCCTTTGTGTTGCTCGACGCGGCGCCGGTCACGGTCGATGGCAAGCCGCTCGAGGACATCCACCCGCGCCTCGGCCGCAAACCTTAAGCCCATCGGGAGAGCAAGATGGACGCCGCCCAAAATGACCTGCTGACCCGAGTCGGCCCCGGCACGCCGATGGGCGAAGTGCTGCGCCGCCACTGGTTTCCCGTCGCCGGGGTTGCCGAGTTCGACACCCAGCGGGTCAAGGCGATCCGGCTGCTGGGCGAGGATCTGGTGCTCTACCGCGATCTTAGCGATCAGTTCGGACTGGTCGAACGCCAATGCGCCCACCGCCGCGCCGACCTGTCATACGGCTTTGTCGAGAAATGCGGACTGCGCTGCAACTATCATGGCTGGGCCTATGACCAACGCGGTCAATGCGTCGAAATGCCGTTCGAGGACACCGTCGTTCCGCAGGCGAAGTATAAGGACAAGATCAAGATCAACGCCTATCCGGTGCGCGCCCACGCCGGCTTGCTGTGGACCTATATGGGCCCCGCGCCGGCGCCCGAGCTGCCCGATTGGGAACCGTTCAACTGGGCGAACGGCTTTCGCCAGATCGTCATTTCGGAACTGCCGTGCAACTGGTTGCAGGCGCAGGAAAATTCGATCGACCCGGTGCATTTCGAATGGATGCACATGAATTGGGGGCGGCGGCAGGAGGATGAAGCGGCCGAACTCGGCCCGCGCCACCTGCAGATCGCGTTCGACGAATTCGACCATGGCCTGATCTATCGCCGCATCCGCGAGGATCTGTCGGACCAGCATTCGATGTGGACCGTCGGCCGTGTGTGCCTGTGGCCCAACGCGTTTTTCCTGGGCGACCATTTCGAGTGGCGGATCCCGATCGACGACGAAAATATGCTGAGCATCGGGTGGATGTTCAATCGGGTGCCGAACGAGCGGGAACCCTATGTTCAGGACCGCATCCCGACGTGGCGCGGGCCGATCACCGATCCCGAAACCGGGCGCTGGCACAGCCGCCATGTGATGAACCAGGATTTCGTCGCATGGGTCGGGCAGGGGGTGATCGCCGATCGCACCAAGGAGAAATTGGGGCTGAGCGATCGCGGTATCCAGATGCTGCGCAAACAGTTGCTCAAGGACATCGCGGCGGTCGAACGCGGCGAAGACCCCAAGGGCATCATCCGCGATCCGACCAAGGCGCAGAATGTCGAACTGCCGACCGCTGAGCGCGACCTGCTGGTCAAGGGTGCGAGCCTGGAGGGCTTCCTCAAGCACCCGTTTTTTGCCCATCACCTCCACGAATTCCTGTTCCAGGCCGGCCAGCCGCGCGCGGTGTGGGAGGATTATTGCGCCGCGATGGGGATCGATCCCGACCATCCTGCGGCCGCGCGGCCGGTGACGGCGCGTTTCGGAGTGGCGCTGGAGGAGGAGAAGGCGGGTTAGGCTTCCGCTACCCCAACGACTCCCGCCACAGCGACAGCTTTTCCTGCGTCGCGCGGTCGGAATAGCTGAACAGCACTAGGTCTCTGTCGGCGGCAAAACGCCGCTCGGCCCACGACGGCACCACCACGATCTCGCCGGGGGTCAGCGCGAACGCGGCGTCGTCGATGAACAGCGTTCCCGCTCCCTCGACCACGATATGGATCATCCCGTCGCTCGATCGCGCGGCGCGGGTCTCGAACCCGGTCGGGACCAGCCGCGCAAACGCCGACATCGTTGCCATCACCGGGCCACCGTCGACCGGATTGGTGAATTCCATCAAATACGCGTCGTGCGGATGCGGCGCCTCGCTGCGGCGCAGCACCTCCAGCGTCTCGCGCCATTCGGCGAAGGGGTAGATGAAGAGCGGGTTACCTTGCCCGTCGACACGCCCTGTATGGACCGGGCGCATGTTGCGGCCCCAGCGCATTCCTGCATCGCCGACGGGGCGCGACGCCGGCCACGCGCCGCGGTCGTCGCGATGCTCGGCAAAGCTGGCGTCGAGCATCTGGACGAGCGGGATGTCGAGACCGTCCAGCCAGATCATCGGTTGGTCGGTCTCGTTGCCATGATCGTGCCACAGCCATGCGGGGGTCAGGATCAGGTCGTACTGGTGCATATAAGCGCGCTCGCCGTCGAGCGCGGTAAAGGCGCCGTCGCCCGCCATGATGAAACGCAGCGCATTCTGGGTATGACGATGCGCGGGGGCGACCTCGCCCGGCAGGATCAACTGCAAGC
This sequence comes from Sphingomonadaceae bacterium, assembly GCA_965283845.1. GTDB lineage: Bacteria > Pseudomonadota > Alphaproteobacteria > Sphingomonadales > Sphingomonadaceae > Sphingopyxis. Next base: position 150,916 of record CBDIQD010000001.1, on the reverse strand, counting down.
CGGCGTAGAGCGTGTTGGTGATCCGCGATTGCCCGGGCAGTGCGGGGTTCTCGAGGATCAGCACCCGGCGTTCGGCCTCGGCGGCGGTGATCAGTTCGCCGGCCTCGATCAGCAACGGTTTGATACGGCCAAACGACCAAGATGCCGCCACGGCGGGGGTCTGCGGGGTGGGGGTAACGAGCGCCGCCAGCACCTTCCATAGCGGCGCCAGCCGCTCGGGCGTCAGCCGTTCGTAGAAATCGTCGCGCGCGGCTTCCAAGTTCGACGGATGGGCGGCCGTGATCATATTCGAATCCTTATTCATGCTTGCAGGAATTATGCACGCTGATATGGACCGACGCAATTGCGAACCATCGCGCGGCGCGAATTCGCTGGCGTTCGGCCAGCCGCCGCGCCGCCGGCCGTCGTCACGAGAGGATTTTGTCATGACCCACGTCTTTGCGCTCCCCGAACGTCCCGCCGCCGCGATCGAAGGGACGGACGAGACCTTTCCCGTCGGCCGCATCTTTTGCATCGGGCGCAATTACGCGGCCCACGCGCGCGAGATGGGGAAAGATCCGAACCGCGAGGCGCCGTTCTTTTTCACCAAATGGGCCGACGCGCTGGTGCCCAATGGCGCCGCGATCCCCTATCCGCCGGAAACCGCCGACTATCATTTCGAAGCCGAGCTGGTGATCGCGATCGGCAAAGCCGGCGCCAAGGTTAACGTGGCCAACGCGCTCGACCTGGTGTTCGGATATGCGGTCGGCCTCGACATGACGCGCCGCGATTTGCAGCTGGAGGCCCGCGACAAGGGGCGGCCGTGGGACACCGGCAAGAATTTCGCTTTCTCGGCGCCGATGGCGGCGATCCGCCCGTTCGCCGACGTCGGTCCGATGACCGCGGCGCCGATCCGGCTGACCGTCAATGGCGCGATCAAACAGGATGCCGACATCGCCGATCTGATCTGGGACTGCGCCGAAACCATCGCGCATGTCAGTCGGTTCGAACGGCTGCTGCCCGGCGACCTGATTTTCACCGGCACCCCGGCGGGGATCGGCGCGGTGGTGCCCGGCGACGTCATCGACGTGACCATCGAAGGGTTGGAGGCGCTGCGGGTACCATGCAACAGCTCGGCGACCACGGTCAGTGCACGATCGCTCCCAGCACGTACCCCGCCGAACCGGACCACAACAGGGTTCCGGAGGTCACGCTCGGTTTCTGGCTGATCAAGTTGATGGCGGTCACCATGGGCGAGACGGCGGCCGACTATCTCGCCGTCAATCCCGCAGGCCTCGTGCCGGCGCTGGAAACCGGCGGTCTGGTGCTGGGGCAAAGTATCGCGATCATCGACTATCTTGACGCGATCCATCCCGAACCGCGGATGATCCCCGCCGATCCGCTGGGACGGGCACGGGCGATGGAAATGGCGCTGACGATCGCATGCGACATCCACCCGATCAACAATCTGCGCGTCCTGCAGTATCTTGAGCATGACATGGGGCAGGGCAAAGCCGCGATCGACGACTGGTACCGGCACTGGGTCGCGCAGGGATTCGTGACCCTAGAGGCGCTGTTGCCCGACTTGCGCTTCGCGGGCGGCGACGCCCCAATATCGTCGATGCTTGCCTGGTGCCGCAGATGTATAACGCCCGGCGGTTCAAGGTCGATCTGGCGCTGTTCCCGCGCGTGACCGCGATCGCCGATCGCGCCGCCGCGCTGCCCGCCTTTATGCGGGCGGCGCCGCCGCCGGTTTAGCTATGCGCCGGGGTCGTGGTTCCGCCGTCTCGGCCCGGATGGGCGCGCGGGTCTGTGCGTTGAAGGCGTCGACGAAGCGTTCTAGCAGCGCGAGAAATTTGGCGGCGTCGGTTGCCGAGAAGGGCGCGAGGGCGCGCTCGCGGGCGCGCTGCGCCGGCTCTGCGACGCGGTCGAGCATCGCATGACCGGCTTTCGACAGGGTGATGATCTTGCGGCGCTTGTCGACCTTGTCGTCGCGCCGTTCGATATAGCCCGCTTCGGCAAGCTTGCTCACGACGAGCGTCGTCGTCGAGCGATCGATGCCGACGAGCGTCGCAATCCCGACCTGATCGAGGCTGCCGCGCGCGCGCAGCGCGACCATCGCGCCATATTGGGTGGTGGTCAGGCCCAATCCCGCGGCTTCCTCCAGGAATATCGCGGCGCTGATCTGGTGGGCGCGGCGCAGCAGAAATCCCGGCCGCCGATACAGCGCGTCGAGCGATCCTTCGCCCGGCCCCTCATCTCCTGTCACGCCCATGTTCTTCACCTGCTTCGCTTATTCCCCGTGGTTAGTCGATTTTGCCGGCGATGGAAGCCCGGCGCGGCGTCAGCGGCGCGGCGCCGTATCCACGCTGAAACCGGCGACGCTTTTGTACCGGTCCGACAGCGCCTGCAATTCGGCCTGCGAGATATGGTCGTCGAGATTGTCGAACGGACGGTCGCCGACCAGTTCCTCGACTTTCAGATTGATGATGTCGGGGGGCTGACGCGGTTGGTGCGGACAATGGCCGCCGTTGCCGGACGTCGTTCGGCTTCATAGGCGGCGAAGGCGGCACGCGGGTCGTCGCTCGATGCCAGCAGATCGGCCAGCGTGCGCACGTCGATCAACGCCTGCGCCGACCCGTTCGAACCGATCGGATACATCGGATGCGCGGCGTCGCCGGCAAAGGTCACCCGGCCAAAGGTCCAGCGATCGACCGGATCCTTGTCGACCATCGGATATTCCAGCACCGTGTCGGCGTCGCGGATCAATTGTCCGACGTCCAGCCAGTCGAAGTTGAAGCTATCGAAGATCGGCAGAAAGTCGGCCGTGTCGCCGCGCTGGTTCCAGTCGTTTTGCAGGCTGGCGGCATTTTCGATCTCGGCGATCCAGTTGATCAGCTGGTCGCCCGATCCATCGCTAGGGTCGGCGATGGGATAGATGACGATCTTGCCCGTTTTGATCGATCCGATCCGCATATAGGTGCGGCCGCCCAGGATCGGTTTGCGGCGGGTGACCCCGCGCCAGGTGTTGATGCCGGTAAAGGCGACGGTTTCCTGGGGGTAATACAGACGCCGCACCGTCGAATTGATCCCGTCGCAGGCGATCACCAGATCGGCGGTGACCGGCGCGTGTACCAACCCGTCCGACGTCGCCTTGAAATGCAGCGTCACCGCGGTCTCGGTCTGATCGAGGCCGACAAACTGATGATCGCACGCGACCGCGCCGGGGCCCAGCTGCTCGCGCACCGCGGCGAGCAGGATGCCGTGCAGCCGGCCGCGGTGGATGCCGACTTCGGGATCGGGATAGCCGGCGTATTTGCCGCGCGGTTCGGCGAACAGCTGTTGTCCGAAGCGGTTGAAAAAGGCGCTGGTCTGGTTCTCGATCCCGGCCGCCAGCATCGTGTCGCCCAGCCCCAGCAAGCCGATCTCGCGCATCCCATGCGGCAACAGGGTGATGCCGACCCCGATCTCGGCGATCGCCGGTGCGGCTTCATAAACCTGCGCCGAAATCCCGTGCCGGTGCAGCCCGAGCGCAAGCGCCAGGCCCGCGATTCCGCCGCCGACAATTGCGATATTGAGCGGTTTTCCCATGAGCATTCGTCCCAAACAGGTTGCGTGTTGGGTCAGCCTATACTATCAGACGTCTGATTATGTCGAGTCAGGATCGATTCGACGATATGGCGGGAGCGGCCAGATGATTATCGATTGCCACGGGCATGTGAGCGCCCCGGTGGAGCTGTGGGCGTATAAGGCGGGGGTGCTGTCGCACCGCGGCAGTCACGGGCGCGGCAAGGTCAACGTCAGCGACGATCAGATCCGCGCCGCCGCGAACAAGGTCGAGATGGCGCCGTGCGGGCACCTCGATATGCTGCACAAGCATGGCACCGACCTGCAGCTGATTTCACCGCGGCCGTTCCAGATGATGTCAAGCTTCGAGCCGGGCCGCGTGGTCCACTGGTTCGTCGAGGAATGCCACACCATCATCCACCGCCAGATGGGGCTGTTTCCCGATAAATTCGTCGGGGTGTGCGGGCTGCCGCAGGTTGCGGGCGAGCCGATAGAGAATACGTTCGCCGAACTCGATCGCTGCATTTCGCTCGGCTTCAAGGGCTGCCTGCTCAACCCCGATCCTTATGAGAATACGGGGGTTCATCCGCCCGGACTGAACGAGCGTTACTGGTATCCGTTGTACGAAAAATTGTGCGAGCTCGATCTGCCCGCGCACATCCATGCGACCGGATCGCGATCGGACCGCGAACCCTATTCGCTGCATTTCATCAACGAGGAAACGACGGCGGTCTTCAATCTCGTCAATTCGGACGTGCTGACCGATTTCCCCGATCTGAAGATCGTCGTCAGCCACGGCGGCGGCGCGATTCCGTACCAGCTTGGGCGGTTCGAGGCAGGATCGATCAACCCGGGATCGACGCGGCGGTTTTCGGACGGGATGCGCAAACTCTATTACGACACCGTTCTCTACACCGAAGGCGCGCTGCGCCTGCTGATCGAGACCGTCGGTCCCGAACAATGCCTGTTCGGATCAGAATGCCCGGGCGTCGGGTCGAAAGTTGCCGGCACCGACGGACGAACGATGGACGACATCGCGCCGACCATCGCCGGCTTCGACTGGCTGAGCGACGCGCAGAAAAAGATGATCTTCGAAGACAATGCCCGCCGGGTGTTCAATCTCGACGTCTGATATTGGAGACTGTTCATGGCTCAGATCGTCCTCGGCATGTGGACCACCCATGGTCCCACGCTCTCGACCACGCCCGAGGAGTGGTTGCTGCGGCTGCCCGCCGACCACGCCAACAAGGCGCATTGGTATCAGACCGGGCGTTACGACTTCGACACGCTGGTCGAGATGCGCCGCGATGAGGGACTGGCCGAGAAAAGCTCGCTTGCCGAGCGCACCAAGCGCAACGCCGCGTGCCGCGCCGCGATCGACCGGATGGCCGATGCCTATGCCGCGGCGAAGCCCGACATCGCGATCATCTTCGGCAACGACCAGCAGGAATTGTTCAACGACGCGCTGATGCCCGCGTTCACCGTCTTCAATGGCGCGGCGGTGTGGAACGAGCCGTCGTCGCCCGAGCAGGCGGCGAAGCATCCGCCGGGTATCCACGCCGCCGAATGGGGCCACAAGCCGCCCGTCTATACCGAATATCCGGGGCATCCCGAGCTGGCCAATTATCTGATCGGCGATCTCGTCGCCAACCAGTTCGACATCACCCGCGCCAGCCAGCTGCCGCGGCTCGACGATCATTGGCACAGCGGCATCGGCCATGCCTTCGGCTTCGTCTATCGCCAGATCATGCGCGACCAAGTGGTGCCGCATGTGCCGTTCATCACCAACACCTTCTTCCCGCCGAACCAGCCGACCGCGCGGCGCTGTTTCGAGCTGGGGCGCACGGTTGGGCGCGCGATCAAGGCATGGAAATCGGACGCGCGGGTCGCAATTTTCGGGTCGGGCGGCATGTCGCACTTCGTCATCGACGAGGCGTTCGACCAGCAGATTTTTGCCGCCCTTGCGGCGCGCGACGCCGAAGCGCTGTGCACCATCGGCGAAGATTGGCTGCAATCGGGAAGCAGCGAGCTGAAAAACTGGATCGCCGCAGCCGGGGCGCTGTTCGAAACCGAGCTGGCCGGCGACGTGGTCGATTACCAGCCCTGCTACCGTTCCGAAGCCGGCACCGGCACCGCCAACGGCTTTGTCTGCTGGAGCTGATCGCTATGCCCGACGATTTCGCCACCCGCCTCGCGCGGCTCGATGCTTGCGCCATTTCCGACGCGCTCGATCAGATCGGTCTGCCGCCGTCGGTGACGGGCCTGATCCCCTGCGCCGCCAAGGGGCGGATTTCGGGATCGATCATCACGGTGAAGCTCGCCGCGGGCAAACCGCCCACGGGCACCCCGCCGCGCCACCTGTGCACCACCGCGATCGATAGGGCGCAGCCGGGACAGGTCATCGTTGTCGAGCAGCGCACCGGGATCGAGTGCGCGGGCTGGGGCGGCATCCTGTCCAACGCGGCGCGCGGGCGGCAGGTGTCGGGCGTAATCGTCGAGGGGCTGGCGCGCGATGTTGATGAAGCGGCCGAAGCCGGCGGCTTTCATCTATGCGCGCGGCAGCATCGGCCCGCACCGCGCGCGGCCGCATATACGAGGCGGCGACGGGCGAGCCGATCACGGTTGGCGACGTGACCGTGGCGACCGGCGACTGGGTGGTTGCCGACGGCAGCGGCGCGGCGTTCGTGCCCGCCGACCGCATCGCCGACGTGCTCGCCGCCGCCGAACGCATCGCCGCGCGCGAGGCCGCGATGACCAAGGCGGTGCTCGCCGGGAACCCCGTCTCGACCGTGATGGGCGGCGATTACGAACATCTGCTGGAGAAGAGTGAATGACCGACGCGAATGTGGCCCGCGCCGCAAGGCTGGAGACCGCGACCCTCAGCGACGCGCTCGACAAGCTCGGCATCGCCGGCCAGTGCCTCGGCATCAAGCCGCTCGACCACCGTTTCCGGCTGGCAGGCCGCGCTTTTACTTTGGCCTATGCGCCAGTCGGGCATCCGGTCGGCACGGTCGGCGATTTCATCGACGACGTGCCCGAGGGGCATGTCGTGGTGATCGACAACAGCGGGCGCCCCGACGCGACGGTGTGGGGCGACATTTTGACCTTCACCGCCAACCAGCGCGGGCTGGGCGGTGCGGTGATCGACGGCGCGTGCCGCGACACCCATCTCGCGCTCGATCTCGGTTATCCGATGTACAGCCGCAGCTATTCGATGCGCACCGGCAAGGACCGGGTGCAGCTGGAGGCCACGCAGGTCATCGTCACCGTCGGCGACGCCCGGGTGGCGCCCGGCGATATTGTGCGCGGCGATTCGGACGGCGTCGTCGTCATCCCCGCCGACCGCGAGGCCGAGGTGCTCGATACCGCCGAGGCGATCGACGCTGCCGAAATGCGCATCCGCGACGCGATCGCTGGCGGTTTGCGATTGGACGAGGCGCGCCAGCAGCAGCATTATCATCTGCTCCAGCGCCGCGAGGCCCCATGATGTACAGCGCCGAACAACTGGCCGAGGCGGGCCGTCTTGGCGCGGCGACGCTGCACGAGGCGGCGGGGCGGATCGGCGCGCTGCCGTCCGCGATCAAGCCGGTTGCGCCCGCGATGCGGATCGCCGGCCCGGCGTTCACCGTTCACATTCCCGCCGGCGACAATTTGTGGATCCACCGGGCGCTGTACCAGGCCGCGCCGGGCGATATTCTGGTCGTCTCGACCAGCGGCGGCATCGAATGGGGCTATTGGGGCGACATCCTCAATGAAGCGGCGTTGGCGCAGCGACTGGGCGGGCTGGTCATCGACGGCGGCGTCCGCGACGTTGCCGGGCTGGCGGCGGGACCTTTCCCCGTCTTCTCCAACGGCATTTGCCTGCGCGGTACGATCAAGGGCCATGACGCGACCGCCTGGCTGCGTCAGCCGATCCGCATCGGCGACGTCGTCGTCAACCAAGGCGACCTGATCGTCGGCGATCGCGACGGCATCATCGCCTTGCCAGGGGTCGATGTTCCTAGCGCTTTGGTCGCGGGCGCGGATCGCCTGCGCGATGAGGAGACCAAACTTGACTGTCTTCGGGACGGCGAGCGAACGATCGATCTGTATGGATTGGGCGACGGCTAGCACAAGCTGCGCAGACTTCATGCGGGAGCAAGAAGGCCCGTTGGCAAACCCATGCCGCTTGCCTCGGTTATGCCGTGCGTATATTCATGCCGCTAAGAATATCCCCCGGACATTTGCCAGGGGTTTTTTAGGAAGCACGACCCCACGCCATGACCAAGCCTGCGACCGCTGCGAAGACAGAAAATGCGAAAAGGGGGCAAGGGCGTCCCGTCCCGGGAGAAAACGACGTCGGGCGCGAGAGGCTGCTCACCGCGACGGAAAAACTGCTGCGGACATTGCCTCCGGCCCGCGTGACGATCGCGCGCATCGCGCAGGAGGCGAAGGCCGATCCAGCGCTCATCCGCTATTATTTCGGCAACCGCACCGCGCTGCTCGTCGCGGTCGTCGATCGCGTCACCGCGCACGCGTCGCGCGGCGAACCGTCAAAGGCCGAGCCGACGGTCGCTTTGGCCGACCATATCGCGCGGACGGTCCAGCTGGTGCGCCGGGCACCGTTCATGCACCGCCTCGTCATCGACGAACTCGCCGATGCCGGAACCGTCGAATCTCGCGCGCGGGTCGGCGCGATGAATCACGATCTCGTCGAATTTTACCGCGATATCCTGAGCGCGGACGGAGGAAAAGAGCTTGCGCCGACCGACCCGCTGTTTCTGCATCTCGCGGTGCTGGGGGCGAGCGACTTTTGAGCGCCAGGCCGCGCCGCTGGTGCGCGAGCTCGTTCCCGAAGGGACCGACATGGAAGAATTGACCGCCGCCTTTCAGGCGTTTTTGGTCAATCTGGTGCTCGACGGCTTGCGTAAGCGTGGCTCTTAGCCGGATCGCGCGTCAGGCGGCGCGGGCCGCGGGCGCGCTTTGCATCCACGGGGCAAGGCGCTGCCTTCGCACCTCGTGCGCCGCTACGCGCTCGGAGATGACCGCGTAGCGATTGCCGTCGACGAGCACCTCGGGGACGAGGGCCCGGCAATTGTAAGTCGAGGCCATCGAAGCGCCATAGGCGCCCGCCGCACGGAACAGGGCGAGGTCGCCTTCGCCGACCCGTTCGATCGTCCGCGCCTTGGCGAAGGTGTCGCCGGTCTCGCAGATCGGGCCGACGATATTGGCGACGAATGTCTCGCTCCTTGGCCGCACCGCAGCGAATTCGTGCCACGCATCGTAAAGTGCGGGGCGTGCGAGGTCGTTCATCGCCGCATCGACCACCACGAACGGATGCTCCTGTCCGGGCTTTACCCACAACACCCGCGTCAGCAGCACGCCGGCCTGTGCGGCGATGAAGCGTCCGGGCTCGAACAGCAATGTCACATCCCAATCGCGGGTGACGTCCGCAACCATCGCGCCATAGGCTTCGATGTCCGCCTCGGTCTGATCCGGCCGGTACGATACCCCGAGGCCGCCGCCGAGATCGACATGATAGACACGGTGCCCTTTCGCCCGCAGCGTGCGGATCAGTTCGCCGATCTTGCGATAGGCCGCCTCGAGCGGCCCGAGGTCGGTGATCTGGCTGCCGATGTGAACCGCCAGACCGTGAAGATCGAGGCCGGGGAGGGTGGTGAGCCGGTCATACATCGCCGGCGCTTCGCCGATGTCGATGCCGAACTTGTTCTCCTTGCGGCCGGTCGTGATCTTGGCGTGGGTGCTCGCGTCGACATCGGGGTTGATGCGGAGCAGCGCGGGCGCCCGCTTGCCGGCGCTGCGCTGCGAGCGCCGACAGCAACTGCCCTTCGCGCTCGCTCTCGATGTTGAAGCTGGCCGATCCCGGCCTCAAGCCCCATGACCATCTCGCGGTGGAGCTTGCCGACGCCCGAAAAGACGATGTCGTGGCCCGGCGATCCCGGCAGCCAGCGCACAATCGAGTTCGCCGCCGGACACGATGTCGGCGCCATAATTCTGATCGGCCAGGATGCGGAGCACGGCGAGCGATGGGTTCGCCTTCACCGCGAACATCAGCTGCTTGCGCGGCACCTTGCCGAGCGCGGCGCGAAACCGCTGCGCCGAACACCTAAGTGCATCGGCCGAATAGACATAGGCGGGGGTGCCGACGGTCGCGGCGATCGTTTCGAGCGAGACCGCCTCGGCGTGCATCTCGCCGCCGCGCAAATGGAATGAGGTCATCGATTTATCCTTGGATGAAGATCAGCGACCGCGGCGCCGGGCCTGCCGGGCGGTCCGTATCGCGCCCGGCAGTTCACGGTGGCGGCTCCGTTCGACGCGCAGCGCCAGCGCGACCTGTTTGCCGCCGATCAGGAGCAGGAGGCCGGTGGCGGCCACCAGGAGGCCTGACAAGGCCGACAAGGTCGGCACTGCCAGCCGCTGCCGCCGCAGCACATGGCCGACGGCGATCAGCGCCGCGCCCGCAGCCATGGCGGCGAAGACACCGGGATCGAGCGTGATCGCCCAGATGTCTCTGTCCGGCCGGTCGACGCCAGCTCATCGCCCGCCGCGTGCGCGAGCTTGGCAAGTTCGCGGTCGTTTTCCTTGGACGACGGGCAGAGCAGGAGATCCACCGGGAACTCGATTTCCGCCCGCATGGCGCGGTCGATGTCGCCTTCCTCGAAGACGAGGCCGATCGCCGGGTCGGTCTGGCGGGCCGCCGCCTGCCGAGCGCTGGCAACGAGGCGCGGATCGTTGTCGATCCCGCGTCCCTCGATCGCGACGAAGCCGAGCTCGCGGGCGCGGCGGACAGCATGAATAAGCAGTTCGCCGGCGCCGCAGTCGGCATCGACGATACGGATGCTGTGGCGCCCGCGCTTGCGCAGCCCCTTGAGCTTGCGAAGCATGGCGGGCCAGCGCCGGTCCTTCTCGGCGTGGGTCCGTGCGCCTTGCACGGCGACCGACTGAACGGCGGCAGCGGGAGACATCCACAGGATGCCGGCGGGGGTCATGGCAGAATAGCGCATGGTCATCCTCCTCATGCCGCGATCGCTGCTTCGTCCGCCCGCGCGGGAGCGAAAGAAACAATGGGGATCAGCGGATGCACGGCGGCGATGGCCTGCGCGCCCGGAACGCCGCGGCATTCGGCGCGGGCGAAGGCCCAGGCGGCGGCGCGGGAAATGAAACGGCCTTCCAGCTGTCCTTCACTGTCCTGGACCAGCCAGTGACCGGCCGTGTCGCGGCCGACGAATATCGTCAGACCCGATGGGTCGGGCTCCGCGAAAATCGCAGAAATCATGGTGAGATGCTCCTTGGCTACGCAAATCGGAACCCGGAAATCGAGACCCGATGCCGGCAATCTATTGATTCGCGCATAGGGATTCGAGATCGAGATATGGCGTTAGCCATTGTATTTTCACTATTTCCGGTCGGCGCTTGGCGCGGGCAGTGCCATAGTCCTCCCCGGCCCGAGGCAAGGCAGGCCGGGGAGGTGGTACGCCGACGGCCGGACCCGAGACGGATGGCCGGAGGGACGCACCTGCATATGGCGGAACTTCGCGTTTGATCTCCAGATGAGTCCGGCGGTCGCGGCGTTGAAATTCTCAAATGACGGAGCGGCCCGCCCCCAATTGTGGTGCGACGAGTTGGTGCCGAGGTGCGCCACGTCGCTGAAATCGGCAAAATCATATGAGATTACTACGCGTCTCACAGTTTCACTGTCTCGCATTCAAACGCGCGCCTCACCTATTTGGGAGTCCGCAGACGACTCGTGCCACGCCCCGTGGCCGGCGCCTTGCTGGAGCAAACCCATGCAGGATCTTCTCTGGATCGGCATCATCCTCGCTCTCCTCGCCGCAAGCCTCGGCTACGCGCGCCTGTGTGACGACGCATAAGGATCGATGACGATGACACTCGACCTCTGGCTCGCGGGGATCACCGCGCTCGGCCTTCTCATCTATCTCGTGGCTGTGCTCGCACGGCCCGAACGCTTTTAAGGGAGGCCCGCCATGACCTTTCAGGGATGGTTTCTCATCATCGCGTTCGTCGCGATCCTGCTCCTGCTTTGCAAGCCGATGGGCCGATGGCTGTTCGCGCTCTATGAAGGGCGCCGGACGCCGCTGCACCTTGTGCTCGGGCCGGTCGAAACGGGCTTTTATCGCTTGTCGGGGATCGATCCCAAGGAAGAGCAGGGATGGCGCCGCTACGCGGCCGCGCATCTTCAACGTCGCGCTGCTGGAGAACGCGCCCAATCGCGAGGCGACGATCCACCGCTCGAAGCGCGGTCGGCTATGACGGCGCCAGCGAGCATCTTGCGTTCAACACCGCGGTCAGTTTCACCACCAACACCAACTGGCAAAGCTATGGCGGCGAATCGACGATGTCGAACCTCAGCCAGATGCTCGGCCTGACCATCCACAACTTCCTCTCGGCGGCGACGGGCATCGCGCTCGCCTTTGCGCTGTTCCGCGGCTTTGCGCGCCGCAGCGCATCGACGATCGGTAATTTCTGGGCCGACATGACGCGCGTGACGCTGTATCTGCTGCTCCCGCTTTGCATCGCCTACGCGATCTTCCTCATCGCGAGCGGCGTGCCGCAAACACTGGCGGGATCGGTCGATGTGACGACCCTCGAAGGCGTCAAGCAGACGCTCTCGGTCGGCCCGGTCGCATCGCAGGAAGCGATCAAGATGCTCGGCACCAATGGTGGCGGCTTCTTCAACGCCAACAGTGCGCACCCGTTCGAAAATCCAACCGCGCTCACCAATCTTGTGCAGATGCTGTCGATCTTTCTGATCGGCGTCGGGCTGACCTGGTGTTTCGGCAAGGCGGTCGGCAACACCCGCCAGGGCTGGGCTATCCTCGGTGCCATGATGACGATCTTTCTCGTCGGGGTCACCATCACCTGTTGGCAGGAAGCCGCGGGCAATCCGATCCTCCATCAACTCGGCGCGGCCGGCGGAAGCATGGAAGGCAAGGAAGTTCGCTTCGGCATTGCGGCGTCCTCGCTCTTTTCGGTCGTGACCACCGCCGCCTCATGCGGCGCGGTCAATGCCATGCACGACAGCTTCACCGCGCTTGGCGGCCTGATCCCGCTGTTCAACATGCAGCTGGGCGAAGTGGTGATCGGCGGCGTCGGCGCGGGGATCTATGGCTTCCTGCTCTTCGCGATCCTCGCGATTTTCGTGGCCGGTCTGATGGTCGGGCGTACGCCCGAATATGTCGGCAAGAAGATCGAGGCGCGCGAGGTCAAGCTCGCGGTGCTTGCGATCGCGGTGCTGCCGCTCATCATCCTCGGGTTCACCGCGATCGCGTCGGTGACCGAGGCCGGGTTGGCCGGACCGCTCAACAAAGGTCCGCATGGCTTTTCGGAAATCCTCTACGCCTTCACCAGCGCGACCGCGAACAACGGTTCGGCCTTTGCGGGCCTTACTGCCAACACGCCCTTCTATAACGGCATGCTGGGGGTCGCGATGTGGATCGGCCGTTTCTTCATCATCATTCCCATGCTGGCCATTGCAGGCGGCCTGGCAGCGAAGAAATACACGCCCGAGATCGGCGGGCAGCTTCCCCACGACGGTGCTGTTCGAAACGCCCATGCTGATCTGCATCGTGCTGATCGTCGGCGGCCTGACCTTCCTGCCCAGCCTCGCGCTCGGTCCCATCGCCGATCATCTCGCGATGATCAACGGCCAGCTTTTCTAAGGATTATCGAAAATGGCTCGGTCTCAAACCAAGTCCCTGTTCACGGCGGACCTGATCGTTCCGGCGATCGGCGACGCCTTTCGCAAACTCAACCCGAAGGAACTGATCCGCAATCCGGTGATGTTCACCACCGCGGTCGTCGCGCTGTTGCTGACCGTCCTGCTCTTTGCCGGACAAGACGGACTCGCGGTTGGCTTCAAGCTGCAGCTCGTGATCTGGCTCTGGCTGACGGTGCTGTTCGGCACCTTCGCCGAAGCGCTCGCCGAAGGGCGCGGCAAGGCGCAGGCCGCCTCGTTGCGTGCGACCAAGGCCGAACTCACGGCCAAGAAGCTGAAGGGCGAGGGGACGGCATATGAAAACGTCCCCGCCAGCGCGCTGCGGGTCGGCGACATCGTCCTCGTCGAGACGGGCGATCTGATCCCGTCGGACGGTGAGGTCATCGGAGGCGTCGCGTCGGTCAACGAAGCGGCGATCACCGGCGAAAGCGCGCCGGTAATCCGCGAGGCGGGCGGCGACCGTTCGGCGGTCACCGCGGGCACGCGCGTCATCTCCGACGAAATCCGTGTCCAGGTGACGGTCAATCCGGGGCAGGGCTTCCTCGACCGGATGATCGCGCTCGTCGAGGGCGCCGAGCGGCAGAAGACGCCGAACGAAATCGCGCTGACCCTGCTGCTCGTCGGCCTGACGATCATTTTCCTGATCGCGGTCGGGACGATTCCCGCTTTTGCGAACTATGCGGGCGGCAGCATCCCCGTCGCGATCCTCGCGGCGCTGCTGATCACTCTCATCCCGACGACGATCGCGGCGTTGCTCTCCGCCATCGGCATTGCCGGCATGGACCGTCTCGTGCGTTTCAACGTGCTTGCGAAATCGGGCCGCGCGGTCGAGGCGGCGGGCGACATCGATGTGCTGCTGCTCGACAAGACGGGGACGATCACCGTCGGCGACCGTCAGGCCACCGAATTTCGCCCGGTCGGCGGCCAGTCGATGGCCGTCCTTTCGGAGGCGGCCCTGCTCGCCAGCCTCGCCGATGAAACCCCCGAAGGCCGCTCAATCGTTGCCCTGGCGCGCGAAAAGTTCGGCCAGACGTTGGCGGACCTGCCCGCGGGTGCCGAAATCATCGCCTTCACCGCTCAGACGCGGATCTCGGGGATCAAGCTCGGAGACAGCGTGATTCAGAAAGGCGCCGTCGATTCGATCCTCAAGGCCAATCCGGGTGCCGGCGAGACCGCTGCGGCGACCGAACTGCGCCGGACCACCGACGAGATCGCCCGCGCGGGCGGCACACCGCTCGCGGTCGCGAAGGATGGCCAGTTGCTGGGCGCGATCTTCCTGAAGGACATCGTCAAGGCGGGCATCCGCGAACGCTTCGGCGAACTGCGCGCGATGGGCATTCGCACGGTGATGATCACCGGCGACAATCCCCTCACCGCGGCTGCGATCGCCGCCGAGGCCGGGGTCGACGATTTCCTCGCGCAGGCGACGCCCGAGGACAAGCTCGAGCTGATCCGCAAGGAACAGGCGGGCGGGCGGCTCGTCGCGATGTGCGGCGACGGCACCAACGATGCGCCGGCGCTGGCGCAGGCCGATGTCGGCGTTGCGATGAACACCGGCACGCAGGCGGCGCGCGAAGCGGGCAACATGGTCGATCTCGACAGCGATCCGACCAAGCTGATCGAGGTCGTCGGCCTCGGCAAGCAGCTGTTGATGACGCGCGGGGCGCTGACGACCTTCTCGGTCGCCAACGACGTCGCCAAATATTTCGCGATCATCCCGGCGATGTTCATCGTGCTCTATCCGGGGCTCGGCGTGCTCAACGTGATGGGGCTGACCAGTCCCGAGAGCGCGATCCTGTCGGCGATCATCTTCAACGCGCTGATCATCCCGCTGCTCGTCCCGCTCGCCTTGAAGGGCGTGACCTATCGCCCGATGGGTGCCGGGCCGCTGCTCGCCCGCAATCTCGCCGTCTATGGCCTTGGCGGCCTTGTGGCACCTTTTGTCGGCATCAAGCTGATCGACCTCGCGGTCGGCGGCTTGGGTCTCGTCTGAGGATAATGAAATGAACAAGGATCTCATCACCGCGCTCCGTCCGGCGCTCGTCATGACGCTGCTTTTCGCGTTGCTCCTCGGCCTCGCTTATCCGCTGGCGCTCACCGGGATCGGGCAGGCACTCTTCCCGAGCCAGGCGAACGGCAGCCTCGTGCGCGAGAATGGCCAGGTCGTTGGCTCGACCGTGGTCGGGCAGGCCTTTACGTCCGAACGCTATTTCAACACGCGCCCGTCGGCGGCAGGCGACGGCTATGACGGGCTTGCCTCGTCGGGCTCGAACCTCGGTCCGACGTCGCAGGCGCTCGTCGACCGGGTCAAAGGCGATGTCGAGAAATTGAACGCCGCCGAACCGGGCAAGGTCATCCCGGCGGATATGGTGACCGCATCGGGTTCGGGGCTCGACCCCGACATCACGCCCGAAGCGGCCTTTTACCAGGTCGATCGGATAGCGCGCGCACGGGGGCTGGCTCCGGCAGCGGTGCGCGGGCTTGTCGAAGAGAGCATCGACAAGCCGTTCCTCGGCATTCTGGGCGAGCCGCGGGTGAATGTGTTCAAGATCAATCGACGGCTCGATGCATTTGGCGCTAAACCCGCTGCGTGACAGAGTCCGACCGACCATCTCCAGAGGCCTTCCTGCGCCAGGCGGCGCAGGAAGGCCGTGGCCGTTGAAAGTGTTTCTCGGCGCGGCTCCGGGCGTCGGCAAGACATGGGAGATGTTGACCGACGGCCGGCAAAGGCGCGAGGCCGGGGTCGATGTCGTGATCGGCGTGGTCGAAACCCACGGCCGCCGCGAGACCGAGGCACTCGTCCACGGTCATGAGATCATTCCTCGCCGCGCGGTCGATCATCAGGGGCATAGTCTTGGCGAAATGGACATCGACGCGATCCTCGAACGCCGGCCGCAACTGGTGCTCGTCGATGAGCTTGCGCACAGCAACGCGCCGGGCAGCCGGCACCCCAAGCGCTATCAGGATGTCGAGGAACTGCTGGGCGCCGGGATCGACGTCTATTCGACGATCAACATCCAGCATGTCGAAAGCCTGAACGACGTCGTTGCGTCGTTCACCCGCGTCCGCGTCCGCGAAACCGTGCCCGATTCGATTCTGGAAAATGCCGAGATCGAGGTCGTCGATATTCCGCCCGACGAACTGATCGAGCGGCTGCGCGATGGCAAGGTCTACGTGCCGCAGGAAGCGAGCCGCGCGCTCACCCATTTCTTTTCCAAGTCGAACCTGACCGCGCTCCGCGAATTGGCGCTCCGCCGCGCCGCGCAGGCGGTCGATGCGCAGATGCTCGACCATGTGCGCAGCCATGCCTTGGCCGGCAGCTTTGCAGTCGGCGAACGCATCGTCGTCGCGGTCAGCGAACTGCCGGTCGCCGCCGAACTCGTCCGCGCGGGCAAACGCCTTGCCGACGCGCTCAAGGCGCCATGGAGCGCGGTGTATATCGAGACGCGGCGTAGCCAGCACATATCGGACGATGAGCGACGGCAGCTTGCCGACACGCTTGCGCTCGCCTCGCGGCTTGGCGCCTCTACCGCGACCGTTCCAGCGGCGAGCGTTGTCGAAGGGTTGCGGGTCTTTGCCGGCGATGCGCGCGCGACCCAGATCGTTATCGGCAAGTCGACCCGCCCGTGGTGGTTCGAAATGCGTCATGGCTCGGTCGTCGATCAGCTCGTCCGCACGATCGACGATGGTCGGCGTCCATGTCTTGCCCGGAGTACTCGCCGCACAGCCCGGCCAACCGCGCCGTCGCATCGCCATTCCCGGACGCTGGGGCAGGCCCACCGACTATCTCTGGTCGTTGCTCATGGTCGCCGCGATGACGGCGCTTGGCCGGCTGCTCCTTGCCGGGATCGATCTTGGGAACATCGCCCTGCTTTATCTTGTGCCGGTGATGTTCGCCGCCGCGACCTTTGGCGTGCGCGCCGGTCTGTTCGCCGGCCTGGCTTCCAGCCTCGCCTATAATTTCTTTTTCCTGCCGCCGACCGGGACGCTGACCGTCAACAATCCGGAAAATGTCGTCAGCATCCTCGTGCTGCTCGGCGTCGCGGTGGTGACCAGTCAGTTCGCTGCGCGGGTCCGGGCGCAGGCCGATCTCGCGCAATCGAGCGCGCGGCAGAATGCGGCGCTCGCCAGCTTTTCGCGGCTGCTGATCGCGGCCCCCGATCAGGATATGCTGATGCACGCCATCTGCGCCGAGGTCGGGCGCCTGCTCGATGTCCGCACGGCGTTGCTGCTGCCGTCGGCCGACGGGCCGACGCTGCGCGCCGCGGTGCCGCCCGAAGACCGGCTTGAACAGATCGAGCGCGCCGCGGCGCAATGGGCAATGGACAATGAGCAGCCTGCCGGCCGCGGATCCTCGACGCTGACCAACGCGGACTGGCGGCTTCCACCGCTGCGCACGACGCGCGGCGTGCTCGGCGTGCTTGGGTTGACCCGTGACGACGCGCGCGAGCCCGTCCGTTCCGATCAACTGCCGCTGCTGATGAGCCTGCTCGACCAGGCGTCGATCGCGCTCGACCGGATGGAACTCGAAGAGGAATCGCTTCGCACGCGGCAGGTCGACGAGCGCGATCGGCTGCGCTCGGCGCTCCTGTCGTCGGTCAGCCATGACCTGCGCACCCCGCTCACGACGATCCTGTCGGCCGCGCAGGAAATTCAGCGCCACCCGTCGCCCGAGCTGGCCGAGACGATCGAGACCGAGGCGCTGCGTCTCAACCGCTTCGTGTCGAACCTGCTCGACATGGCCCGCGTCGAGGCGGGTGCCTTGCCGATGAAGATCGAGGCGACCGAACTGTTCGATGCGGCGGCGAGTGCGGCGCACGATACGCGGGCGTCGCTCGCGGGGCATGAGGTCAAGATCGACATTTCGCCGAACATCCCGTTCGTCCGCGTCGATCCGGTTCTACTGCATCATTGCCTGATCAACCTGCTCGACAACGCGGGGCGCTATGCCGATCCCGATACGCCGATCATCATCCGCGCGAACCGCGTCGCGGGCGCGATCCTGCTCTCGGTCATCGACCAGGGACCGGGCATCGCGCCGGGAAACGAGAAACGTGTTTTTGAAACCTTTACGCGGCTGGAGGGAAGCGACCGCGTGAAACATGGCACCGGGCTGGGGCTGGCCATCGTCAAGGGGTTCGCCGAGGCGATGGGGCTTTCGGTCGAGGCGAGCAACACGGCCGAACCGCACGGCGCCTGCTTCACCATCCGTATTCCCGAAACATTGATCATTACCCATCTGATCGACAAGGACATCCCATGAAAGTGCGTCACAAGGTCTTGATCGTCGATGACGAACTCCACATCCGACGGCTGATCCACGCGGCGCTGGCCAGGGCCGACTATGCGATCGTCGAAGCCGAAAATGCCCGCGAAGCGGTCGAGCGTCTGCGCGAAGAGCGCCCCGACATCACCCTGCTCGACCTTGGTCTGCCCGACCGTGACGGGCTCGAACTCGTCCCGCTGTTCAAGCAGCAGTCGGACACGACGCTGATCGTCGTATCGGCGCGTGATGCGATCGAGGAAAAAGTGGCGGCGCTCGATCTGGGCGCCGACGATTATCTGACCAAGCCCTTCGATACCGACGAGTTGCTCGCCCGCGTGCGCGTCGCGCTGCGCAACCGGCTGACCCGCGATGGCGGGAATCTGACCCTCTCGGTCGGCGACGTGACGATGGACCTGATCGCGCGGACGGTAAAGAAGGGCGGCAAGGAGGTGCATCTCACCCCCAAGGAATATGCCGTGCTTGCCCAGCTGGCGCGCTTTCCAGGCCGCGTCATTACGCACAACCAGATCATGAACGAGGTCTGGCCGAACGAGCATGAGCATCATGTCGAATATCTGCG
This sequence comes from Sphingomonadaceae bacterium, assembly GCA_965283845.1. Lineage (GTDB taxonomy): Bacteria > Pseudomonadota > Alphaproteobacteria > Sphingomonadales > Sphingomonadaceae > Sphingopyxis. The sequence continues at coordinate 131,788 of CBDIQD010000001.1, read as the reverse complement.
CGTGCTGGTGCGGACCTTGCGCCAGAAACTGGAGGCCGATCCGCAGCAGCCGCAGATCATCTGCAACGAACTGGGTATCGGCTATCGTCTGCGGCTCGCCGAGACTCTTGTCGAAGAGGGTGGGGACGCGCGCTGACGCGTCTGCACCGGCCGCACGGTTCGCGATCATATGCAATCTCTATGCGGGCAGCGCTTTCCTGCTCTCGATTTCAAATGGGCGCGTCGTCTACATCGATGCGATGAACAGAAATGATCTCAAGGCATCGTCCGGTGTACGCAATCGCATCGTCGATTGGCTTGGCGCCCAGGGGCCTTTGTTGCTCACCATCTATATGTGCAGCGTCGTGACGCTGGTCGCCTTTGTCGCGGACATGACGCGCTAACCCGTCAGATTTCCACCTGCGATCCGAGTTCGACCACGCGGTTGCTCGGCAGCTTGAAAAATTCCATTGGGCTTTCGGCGTTCTGCACCATCCAGGCAAAGAGTTTCTCGCGCCAGATCGCCATGCCCGGCCGGCTCGAGGCGATCAGCGTTTGGCGGCTGAGGAAATAGCTGGTGTCGAAGCTGTTGATCGGTCCGCCGGCGCGGTCGAAGCCGCTGAGCGCGGCGGGGATATCGACATCCTCCATGAAGCCGTGCCGCAACCGGACGCGGTAGAAACCTGCGCCGGCATCGCTCACATCCATCCGCTGTTCGGGCGCAAGATGCGGCACATCGTCGATGACGACCGTCAATATGACCACGCGCTCGTGCAGGATCTTATTGTGCTTCACATTGTGAAGCAGCGACGGCGGCACCCCTGTGCCGACGAGGACAGGAAGATCGCCGTTCCCGGAACGCGTTTGACCGACGTGGCGGTCGATTTGACGAACAGGTCGAGATCCATGGCTCCCAGCTGGAGGTAGCGGCGCATGATCTTTCGTCCGGTCGACCATGTCGTCAGCAGGACGAAAGCGACCGCAGCGACGAGCAGCGGAAACCAGCCGCCGTCCGGAATTTTCGTGACGTTCGATGCGAAATAGGCGCCGTCGATCAAAAGGAAGAGGCCGGTGGCCCCGCCGGCAAGCAGCGGGTGCCAGCGCCAGACCTTGAAGGTCAAAATTCCGAGCATGCAGGCGGTCAGAACCATCGTGCCGGTCACGGCTATGCCGTAGGCCGCAGCAAGATTGCTGGAGCTGCGGAAGCCCAGCACGAGCGCGATGACGAGCACCAGCAGCGTCCAGTTGACGAACGGCACATAGACCTGCCCGACGGTCGACGCGCTGGTGTGCAGGATGCGCAGGCGCGGCAGGAAGCCGAGCTGGACGGCCTGGCGCGTCACCGAGAATGCACCCGAAATGACCGCCTGGCTCGCGATGATCGTCGCCAGCGTCGCAAGGATGACGAGCGGCAGCCGGGCCCACTCGGGCGCCAGCAGGAAGAAGGGATTGGCCGCCGCCGCCGGATTTTCGATCAGCAGCGCGCCCTGACCCATATAGTTGAGCATCAGGCATGGCAGCGCCGCATAGAGCCAGGCGATGCTGATCGCCTTGCGTCCGAAATGCCCCATGTCGGCGTAAAGCGCCTCGGCACCGGTCACGGCTAGCACCACCGACCCGAGCGCCAGAAAGGCGAGCTGCGGATCGAGGGAAAAAAAGCGTACGGCCCAGAGCGGATTGACGATACCCAGTATCTCGGGATGTCCGACGATGTTGGTGACACCGAGCACGGCAAGCACGATGAAATAAATCGCCATGATCGGGCCAAACAGGGTGCCGACCTTCTCGGTCCCGAAGAGCTGAATCAGAAAAAGTCCGATCAGGATCATGATCGCGATCGGCAGCACGAACCGGCCCAGCGAAGACTGCACGACCGTCAGGCCTTCGACGGCCGAAAGAACCGATATCGCCGGGGTAATGATGGCGTCACCGTAGAAGAGCGCGGTCGCCAAGACGCCAAGCATCGCGATCGCAGGCGTCCAGCGCGTTTCGCCGAGCGTCCGGGAAATCAGTGCGAGAAGCGCCATGCTCCCGCCTTCGCCGTCATTGTCGGCGCGCATGACGATGAAGACATATTTCACCGTGACGATCAGCATCATCGTCCAGAAGATCAGCGACAGGACGCCATAGATGTGGGCATGGTCGACGGTCAGCGGATGATGACCGACGAAACTTTCCTTCAGCGCGTAAAGCGGCGAGGTGCCGATATCGCCGAAGACGACGCCGAGGGCACCGAACGCAAGCGTCGACAGACGGGCTTTGCCGTGGGCATCCGGTTCGCCTCCGGCATCTCCACTCTTCGTGCTCATCGATCAAATGCCCCACATGTCTGAATCCGCTGGCAATGCCACGGAACGGCATATGATCTCCATGTCGGAAGGGCGGTGTTTGCATATGAATCGCATATGATTGACGGTCGATGCCCGCGCTTGGCGGGCGATCATATGCAATCTCTACGCCGGACGGCGTTTCCCGATCTCGATTTCCTACGCGCCGATGCGTAATTGAATGGCCTCCATTGGAGGCTCGGACATGAAGAAATGGCATGAAACGCTGGTAGCGAATGTCGGCCTGCGCGCCGGCGGACTCGCATTGCTCGCGGCAAGTTGGTCCGTCGCCATTCGTCTTCACCAGTTGGCGCTCGCCACTTCGGCGCGCGATGCGACGTCTTTCATGATGCTCCTCGCCGCGATCGTCTTCATCTGCGGCAGCGCGGGCAGCGCGCTGCTCTTCGTCGGCCCCGGACTTTGGGAAACCGTCGAGGTTTCCGAACGCTGGCGGCGTCTGCCGACGAACGACTTCGCGGCACCGACGATATTCGAACGCGATTCCCGGCCCACATAAGCGGGGATCGAAACCAGCCTGCCGCATAGTGAAAACACTATGCGGCCGCGGCATTCTCGCTCTCGATTTCCAATGCCGCGCTGATCTAGTTGAGCGTCCTCGCGAGTCTCCGCCATGTCCGGCCGAGGCGCTTTCAAGAGGAATTTATGAAAATCATCATCACGGCCGCCGCTCTTGCGGCAGCCATCTCGCCCGTTGCCGCATCGGCGCAGGACAGTGAAAAGCCTGCCGTCGCCATCACGGGGTCTGCAACGCTCGCGTCGGACTACCGTTTTCGCGGCGTCTCGCAATCGGATGAGGAAATGGCGGTGCAGGGGGGCCTGACCCTGACCCATGAGAGCGGCCTCTATGCCGGGGTATGGGGGTCGAATCTCGCCGGCTGGGGCACCTTCGGCGGCGCCAATATGGAACTCGATCTCATCGGTGGCTACAAGCTGCCCGTCGCGGACAATGCGACGCTCGACGTCGGCCTTGTCTGGTACATATATCCAGGCGGCGCTGATGACTCCGACTTTGCCGAACCCTATGTCAAACTGACCGGCACGTCCGGTCCGGCAACGCTGACCGCCGGCGCCGCCTATGCACCCAAGCAATATGCGCTGGCGAACGTATCGGCCGCGCCGAACAGCCGCGGCCAGAGCGAGGATAACCTTTATCTGTGGGGCGACGGGGCTTTGGCCATCGGTGGCACGCCGCTGACGGCGAAAGCGCATGTCGGCTATTCCGACGGCAATCCCGGTCTCGGTCCCAACGGCACGAGCGTCGCGCCGACCGGTCGCTATTGGGACTGGTCGCTCGGTATGGATGCGACCTGGCGCAATCTGACGCTCAACATCTCCTATGTCGATACCGATATCAGCAAGGCGGAAGCGGCGCCCCTCCAGCCCAACTTCAGCAAGGGCGGCGATGGTATCGGATCGATTTCCGATGCCGCAGTTGTGGCGAGCGTTACGGCGTCCTTCTGACAATGGGCCGGTCCGGACGGCGTTGGCTATCCGGACCGGCCTGTTGTCGGAATGTGCGCCAAGCGCCGCGGAGCCATGCCGCGCCAGTCAGCCGTAACGGGAAGTCAACCGGTGGCGCCATGAAGGTTGAAGCCATCAGAAGGTCGAGCGCGGTCCGCTGCCGGGCCTTCTTTTGTTGAAGGCCGACAGGCCGCAACTGGTCATCTGGAGACAGATAACCGCTTGCCGATCGCCGGGCGGCCGGTGCCATGGTTTAGCGCCTCGTTACCGGCCGTCCCGCGATATCCCGGACATAAGATGATGCGACGGGTGCCGCCTTTTCAATTCCACGGATTGGGCCTAGGATTGCAACAGGTGGGCGAGGGAAGCGATATGCTGGCTTCGAGATATGGCGCCGCGCTGCTGGCGATGGGGTTGGGCACAGTTTCCGGGGCTCCGCTCTGCGCGCAGCCCGCCGGCGAAACGGGGCAGGTTGCTCCGGCGGACGGCGATGCCGACCGGCCGACGATAAACCCTCAGGCGCTCCACAGTTTCGGGCTACCAAGTGCGGATGATCCCGCGTTGACGCAACCCGCCGACCTGATCGCCCCCGCCCCGACGAGACGCCCGACCAAAGCGGAAGAGCGCGCGGCGTTCGAGGAATTTTCCTATCAGGTCGGGCAGGATGAAATGAACGCCGCCTTGGTCGCCGCGGGCGGTTTTCCCGTCGTGCCCGTCGGCAACGGCGAGCCGGCGCGGATCGAGCAGGTGCCGTTTCAGGTCCAGATCCGGTATGCGGACGGGGTCACCAACGCACAGGCACCAGGCATCGACAATCCCGCGGTGCCGCGCTGGCAGACCCGCCATATCTGCGGCGGCACATTGATCGACCGCGAGTGGGTGCTGACCGCGGCGCATTGCGTCGGCCCGGCGCACGTCAAAATTGGCCTTGTCGCGCAGTTGGGGGCGGCCGACATTTCCGGCGGCGATGGCACGGCATTGCGCGTCGACCGCGTCGTGCGCCATGCCCGCTACGACCCGAAGAACATCTATGATTATGACATCGCGTTGCTGCACCTCGCGCGTCCCGCGCCGGTGCGCCAGGGCAGGACGATCGCGACGGCGCGCCTCGGTGTCTTGCCGCCCGATCCCTATGCGCTGGGTTTTCAGACCACGGGTTGGGGGGTGACCCGGGGGCGGGGAAATTTGCCGGTCGCCTATTTGCGGCACGGTGCGATGTCGCTCGTCCCGTCGGCCCAATGCGCCGCATTGCCGGATTTCGGCCTGGCGCGGTTGGCGAGCGGCGGCGCGACGCCGCGCGTACATCCGCGCATATTCTGCGCCGGTGCGCCCGGCGTTCGCACCTGTCCCGGCGACAGCGGCGGGCCGGTCTATTACCGCGCTTTTGGCAAGCCGATCAGCGTCGTCGGCGTGGTATCGTGGGCGAAACGCGATTGCGGCGTGCTGAGCGACAGCCGACCGGCGGTCTACACGCGCATCGACCAATATCTCGGCTGGATCGCGCGCGCCAAGAAATCGGCGGGACCCACCGCCGATTGATGTTGGTCGCGCCGGACAAGCCGGCACGATCTTCACGCGAAAAACGGCGCCGCGTTACTTGTCGGACGCGGCCGGTTTGATGCCGCCGCCGCCCGTTTCGTTGTCGTCGCTGCCATCGGTCGCTTCGGCGGCCGCATCGGCAGGCGCGGTTTCGGCGGGCGCTGCCGCTTCGGGAGCGGCGGCTTCGGTCGCGGCAGGCTCGACCGGCGCCTCTTCTTTGGGCGCCGAATTGCAGCCGGCGAGCATGATCGACGCCGACGTGACTGCCGTCAAAATCAGAAGTTTTTTCATGATTGGCCCCTCTTCTTCACGAACGCAAACAGGCTAATCGAAGCCCAGACCTTTTAGCAAATGAATAAAATCGGCGCGGCCGCGCAGCGCGTCGAACATCGGATCGACGGCCAACAAGGTGAGCCCGCTGTCGCCGATCGCCCGCGCCTGCCGCAACAGACCCATTGCCGTTTCGGCGTCGCCCCATTGTGTCGCGATTTGGGCCTGTTGATAGGTTGCGGCCGCACCCAGCGCCGTCTGCAATTTTCCCTGCGCCGCGCGCGCTGCCCCGACGTCGCCCAGGCGGTGCGACACGATGGCCAGTCCGGTGAGGCCGATCAGCGCGCCGGGTTCCAGTCGATAGGCGGCGCGCGCGTCGGCCAGCTTGCCTTGCTGGTAGAGTGAGTCGCCGATGATGCCATGCGCATCGTCGACATCGGCATTGATCGCGATCGATTGCCGGCAGGCGGCGATCGCGGCGTCGAAGCGGCGGCCGAAATATTGGACCCAACCGACCCCGCGATGTACCCCGGCGTTGAGCGGATCGAGCGACGCCGCGCGTTCGATCGCCGCCAGGGCAGCGGCGGCGCGGCCCATCTGGGTCTGGTAACCGGCATAGAGCGTCAAGACCGTCGCATCACCCTGGCCAAGACGATTGGCGAGTTCATACGGCCGACGTGCACCGCGCAGGTCGAAACGCGCCTGCACCAGCGCATAGCCGAGAATCGCCTGCGCCATGGCGAGGTCGGGCGCGAGTTGGGCCGCGCGCCGCGCCGAAGCGATCACATCGTCATATTGCGCCTTGAGCTCGCCCGCTTTGGCATAGCTGCTGGTCAGGATGAGCAGCACGAGGGCGCGCGCAGCGTGGGCGCGGGCAAAGCGGGGGTCGGCGGCGATCGCGGCGTCATATTGCGTGATCGCGGCGCGATACGCGGCTTCGCCCGAGCGCAGCGCATAATAGGCCTGACCGCGAAGAAAGGCGTCATAGGCGTCGCCATTGCGCGTGCCCCCCAGCTTGGCGGCGTCGGCGCGTTTCGCCTGCGCATCGCCATCGGCGGCCTGCGCCGACATGGCCCCCGCGACCTTGCCGGCGATTTCGCTTTGCAGCGCGAAAATGTCCGCCAGTTCGCGGTCGAACACGTCGGACCATAACGTCGTCCCCGATCGCCCATCGGCGAGTTCGGCGGTGATGCGCAGCGCCTGGCCCGATCGCCGGACGCTGCCGCCCAGGAGATAGGACACGCCCAGCTTCTGGGCGATTTCGGTCGGGGCGAGCTTGCTGTCGCGAACGCTGTTCGTCGACGTCGGCGCCAGCACGCGCAGCTTGGCATTGCGCGATAGCGTCAGCCGGATTTCGTCGGTCAGGCCCTCGCTGAAATAATCCTGGTCGGGATTGTTGCTGAGGTTTTTGAGCGGTCGCACCGCGATGCTGTCGTCTCTCGCCGATGCTGCTGACAGCCATCCGCCGCGCCAGACGGCCAAGCCGCCGCTCGCCGCGACCAGCAGCGCCCCGCCGCCGATGATGGCGCGCCGATCGATCCGGCGCTTTGGGCCGGCGGGCACCTGTGGCGCGCGCCCGACCAGTGCGGCCACGGCGTTCAGGACCGGCTGGAATTCGGGCGCGTCGGTGCGGCCCCTCCATTTGGCGATGTCGATCAGCTGGAATTGCCGGAATCCGAGCGGCGCCTGACTGCCGTCGATCGTCAGCGGGACGAGGCAGCCGCGCTCGCGCCCGCGCTGGGCTTCGTCGCGCACCCAGTGGGACTCGATCGACGTCTTCGACCACAGGACGACCACCGCACGCGCCTGTTCGAGCGCGGCTTCGGTGGTCGGCAGGAACATGCTCGCCGCCGCGCAGCATGCCGTCGCACCGCGTATGGTGAAACCCGCCGCCGTCAGCGCGTCGATGACCGGACGCGCGCGCGCCTGATCGGTGCGGCTATAGCTCAGGAACACGGCCGGCGTTCCGGGCTCGTCGCCCTCGGTTCGTGCCGCTTGGTCTGACGCCGCCATGCGCTTCTGTCCCCCGACGGATCGCCCGGCGCCCCGGCGCGCGCTATCCCCGCAACAGGGCGGACTTTATCATCAACTTGCCGCAATCGACAAGCGGGCGGCATCGCATTTGACGCGGGCATCGCGCTCCGTTACCCGCTTTGCCATGGCGGCCGACACATCCTCCAGCGCTGTACCGCCGCCCGATCGGCGGCTGCACATCGGGGTGACGGGCCATCGCTTCGACCATCCAGGCTTTGAAAGCCACGCCAGCCGCATCGCGGCGACGCTGGGTGCGATCCTCGACCTGATCGATCGCGCGGTCCGCGATCTGCCGCCCCAGGCCGGTGCCGGCGTGGTTGCGCCGACCCGTCTGCACAGTCTGCTGGCCGACGGCACCGATGTGATCGCCGCCGAAATGGCCTTGGCACGCGGCTATGATCTGGTGGCGCCGCTGCCCTTCGGCCGCCGGCTGAACAAGACGATCAACGCCAAGCCGCGCGATGCCGGCGACGTCCGCGCGCTGCTGGCGGGGGGCAAAGCGCAGGATTCGCTGACACAGCGCCACGCCGACGCGATCCGCGCGATCAGCGACCGGGCGCGATTGTTCTGCCTCGCCGATCAGGACGCGGCGATGACCGAGCTGTTGCTGGCCAGGTTCGACAATCCCGACGATGGCGGCAAGGCGCAGCTGCTTGCGGCCGAAGTGTCGCGGCGGGTGGCGCTGGCCGGGCGGATCGTCATCGAGCAATCGGATTTGTTGATCGGGGTATGGGACGGCGTCTCGACCGCCCATATCGGCGGGACCGGACACACCATCGCGGCGGCGCTGCAATATGGCACGCCGGTGATCTGGATCGACACGCGCGCGCCCGAAGAATGGCGCATCCTGAACGGCCCCGAAGCGTTGCTCGGCGACCGCAGCTCTGGTGCAGCCGAGCGTGAGGCCGAGGTGCGGCGCCTCGCGCAGAGTTTCCTCATCGCCGACAGCAAAATCGGCCATCCCGGTCTCGCGACGCTGGCGGGTGAGCGCTGGCGGCCGCGCAGCAGCCGGATCGCGCACGCCTATCGGCGGATCGAGGCGCTGTTCTCGGCGAGACGCGCCGGCTGCGCTCGCTGCGGCAGGACTGACTGAGCACTGCCTCGAGGCCGATTGCCACCAGCGCGGGCGCCGCCGGCCTGATGGCGGCTGGCCGCGCGCGCCTGCCCGGCGCCGGCGTCCAGCTCGCGCCCGGCGATTCGAGCAGCAGGTGACTGCGGCGCTTTCGCCTGGATCGACGGGATCTCGTCGCGCCTGTCGGACACGTATCGCGGCGGGATGATCGTCAACTTCATGTCTCTCCAGCGCTCGCGATCGTCGGCGGCATCGCCTATCTGCCGCTGGTCGCGCCGGCAGGGAAATGGGGCTTCGCGCTGTTCGAGCTGGTGCTCCTATGCATCATTCTGGCGATCACCTTTGCCGGTCAGCGTCGGCGCTGGCGATGCCCGCTGATCGAGACGCGGCGCGCCGCCGATCTGCTCGGCACGGACGCGGCTGCTCAGCGCCTGAGCACGCTCCGCGATCTGGGACGCGGCGCAGTTCATCGGCGCTCGGCCCGGCGATGCGAGCCGCCGTGCCGGTCTCGGTCCGATCGGCGCGGTCAGACCGGCCAAGTCGCTGGCCAGAAGCTGCTGACCGTCGTGTCGTCGCGCAGCGCGACTATCATTTCGACAAGGCACGGCGCCTGACGAACGTGCACCATAATCTGGATCATCTGTCCGAACGCCTGTTCCAATGTGCGGTGGCGTCGGTGGCGCTCTATCTGGCGCTGGTCGCCGCCGCGGCGCTGCAGATTATCCCGAGCGAACCCGTCACGCATGTCGCGAAGCTTTTCACGTTGCTGGGCGTCCTCTTCCCGACATTCGGCGCGGGGATTGCCGGGATCCGCTATTTCGGTGACTTCGAGCGCTTCGCTTCGATTTCGGAGATGACGGCCGAAAAGCTGGATGCAATCGATGCGCGGATCGCGCGTCTCGCCGATATCCCCGACACCGCCCTCGATTATGGCAGCGTTGCCGATCTGGTCCATGCGGCAGACGATGTGGTGTTTGCGGAAATCGAAAACTGGCAAGCCGTGTTTGGCAGCAAGCAGGTCACCGTTCCGGTCTAGCCCCGAACAGAGCCGGGTTGTCGGCAAGAGACGCGCCAATCGTCACGTGACGCCCGGGTATGAAAGGTCGGCTTGTCATGGCGTAGGATCAAAAACATCGTCAGGAGGGGCCGCTTAGCCATATCCAGCATTTCGATTGAAAATCGGTCCTGAAACAACGTCGAATTGCATCGCTATAAATCTGACATCCGATGCGAAAGATATTAAGTTCAATGAGTTACACCCCATTGATGATGTAGAATTTATGTCAAGCGGTGCGATGCATGACTATTTGCAAAGCAGCGATAATTTACTAAAAATCCGCTGCTTCTTCATTCCCACTCGATCGTCCCCGGCGGTTTCGACGTATAGTCGTACACCACGCGGTTGATGCCCTGCACTTCGTTGATGATGCGCGTCGCGCAGCGGCTGAGGAAGGCAGCGTCGAAGGGATAGATGTCGGCGGTCATGCCGTCGGTCGAGGTGACGGCGCGCAGCGCGCAAACCTGGTCGTAGGTACGGTAATCGCCCATTACGCCGACGGTGCGGACGGGAAGCAGTACCGCAAAGGCCTGCCAAATCTCGTCATAGAGCCCCGCGTTGCGGATTTCCTCGAGATAAATGGCGTCGGCCTTGCGCAATATGTCGCAACTTGGCTTTGTCACTTCGCCGGGGATGCGGATCGCCAGGCCGGGGCCGGGGAAAGGGTGGCGACCGACGAAGATGTCGGGCAGGCCAAGCTCCTTGCCGAGCAACCGGACTTCGTCCTTGAACAGTTCGCGCAGCGGTTCGACGAGCGCCATCTTCATGCGTTCGGGCAGGCCGCCGACATTGTGGTGACTCTTGATCGTCACGCTCGGGCCGCCGGTGAAACTGACCGATTCGATCACATCGGGATACAGCGTTCCCTGTGCCAGGAAATCGGCGCCGCCGAGTTTTTTGGCTTCTTCGTCAAATACATCGATGAAGGTCTTGCCAATGAATTTGCGCTTGGCTTCGGGGTCGGAAACGCCCGCCAAGCCCGTCATGAAGCGTTCCTCGGCGTCAACGACGACCAGCGGGATGTTATAATGATCGCGGAACAATCGCTCGACCTGTTCACGCTCGTTGAGGCGCAGCAGGCCATGATCGACGAACACACAGGTCAGTTGATGGCCGATCGCTTCGTGGAGCAGCACCGCGGCCACGGCGCTGTCGACCCCGCCCGACAGGCCGCACAGAACGCGCTGGTCGCCGACCTGGGCGCGGATGTCGGCGATCTTGTTGGCGCGGAACTCGGCCATCGTCCAGTCGCCGGCGAGCCCGCAAATCTTGTGGACGAAATTCGACAGCAGCTTTGCCCCGTCGGGGGTGTGAACCACCTCGGGATGAAACATCGTCGTATAATAACGCTTCGCCTCGTTGACGCAGATCGCGAAGGGGGCATTGGGCGAGGTGCCGATAATTTCGAAACCGTCGGGCGCCCCGGTGACGCGGTCGCCGTGGCTCATCCACACCGGATATTTGCTGCCGACGTCCCAAAAGCCTTCGAACAAGGGGCTGGATTTCAGGATTTCGACATCGGCGCGACCGAATTCGGCGGCGTGACCGCCTTCGACTTTGCCGCCCAGCTGGACACAAAGCGTCTGCTGGCCGTAGCAGATTGCGAGGATCGGCAGGCCGCTGTCGATGATGACCTGCGGCGCACGCGGGCTGCCTTCGTCGGTGACCGAGGCCGGACCGCCCGACAGGATCACGCCCTTCGGTTGCATCCGTTCGAACGCTTCGGCGGCGCTGTTGAACGGGACGATCTCGCTATACACCCCCGCTTCGCGGACGCGGCGGGCGATGAGCTGGGTCACCTGGCTGCCGAAATCGATGATCAGGATCGAGTCACCGGTATCGGACTTCGGGGCGGAGGACGTGTCTGGAGTCGGCATGGCTGGCCGATAAGGGCGCGCGGCCATGCTGTCCAGCGGTCGTCGTTTGCCATCGGTCGAACTTTTATGGTGCTGCCATATTGTTGCGACAAATTGCGACCAGATGAACCGCCGACAAAGATGCGCGTCACAACCTGTTCAGCCCTGCCGCGCCAATAAGAACCAAGAAAAAACAAAAGGCTTTCCCCCATGACCACCGTCCGCCTCTCCCTTTCCGCGCGTGCCCTGTTGCTCGCTACCGGCACCGCGCTTGCCGTTCCCGCCTTTGCTGCGGATGAAACCATGCCCGCCAGCGCCGCCCTGACGGCCGTTGCCGACCAGCCATCAACGCCGGTCGTCAGCGCATCGGACGATCCCGAAAACGCGTATGACGATATCGACGGGGACGAGATCGTCGTCACCGCGCCGCGGCTGGCCGGACAGCTCGAAACCGATATCCCGGCCGAAACCGAACTCGATGAAGCGGCGATCGCCAGCTATGGCGTGTCGAACGTATCCGAACTGCTCGACGCCCTGGCGCCGCAGACGCGGTCGGGGCGCGGCCGCGGCAGCGGCCGGCCGATCATCTTGGTCAACGGGCGCCGCATCGGCGGCTTCGGCGAGGTGCGCAATCTGCCTCCCGAAGCGATTGCGAAGGTCGAGGTTTTCCCCGAAGAGGTCGCGCTGCAATATGGCTATTCGGCGGACGAGCGCGTCGTCAACATGGTGCTCAAGCCGAATTTCCGCCAGATCGCGGTTGAGGCCGAAGGCGGCATCCCGACCCAGGGCGGCCGGTTTCAGAGCGAGATCCAGCCGAGCTTTCTGGCGATCGGCGAAAACGGCCGGGTCAATGTCAACGCCGGCTGGGACCATAAATCGATGCTGCTCGAAAGCGAGCGGAACCTGGATTACAACGACCCGGCGCAAGCCGCCGAAGCCCCGGCGCGCAGTCTGTTGTCGGCGTCCGACGAATATTCGATCGACGCGACGATCCAGCGCAGCCTGAACAAGCTTACCGACACGTCGCTCAACGTCCGGCTGGACCAGACCGACAGCCTGTCGCTGCTTGGTCCGGGCGCCGGGGGCGTCACCGATCCGCTGACCCGCGACAGCCGCAGCCGCAATCTGGCGACCACCGCCAGCGTCAACGGCATGCTGGGCAATTGGCGCTGGTCGGTATCGGGCAATTACGCCGACGCCGATTCGCGCATTTTCACCGACCGGATCAGCGGCGCCCGCGACCGGTTCGACAGCAGCCAGCAGAGTTTCGGCGGCAACGCCAATCTGTCGGGCACGGTGACCGAGGGCTGGGCCGGGCCGATCCGCCTGTCGATGACCGGCAGTTATTCGGGGCTGCGCTTCGACAGCCAGTCCGAACGTTCGGGCGCCATCACCACCACCGATTTGGGGCGCGATACGCCGAGCGTGTTCGGATCGTTGACCATCCCGCTGCTCGATCCCGAATATGAGGTCGGCAAGATCGGCCGGGTGTCGCTGACGCTCAGTGGCCAGGTGCAGAACCCCAGCGATTTTGCGGCGCTGAAAAGCTGGGGCGCCAATCTGAATTGGGGGGTAACCGACAATCTCTCGCTGATCGCCAGCTTCAACAATGACGAGGCGGCCCCGGGGATCCAGCAACTGGGCGCGGCGCCGCTGGTGACCCCGGCGGTGACTTATTATGATTTTTCGACCGGCCAGACGGTGCAGATCACGACGACCACCGGCGGCAATCCCTTTCTGCTCGCCGAGCAGCGCCGCGACCTCAAACTCGGGCTCAACTGGTCGCCGCCGATGGTCGAGGGACTGAATCTCTCGGTCAATTATAACCGCAACAAAAGCAACGACACGGCGAACAGCTTCCCGTTGCTGACCCCCGAGATCGAGGCGGCGTTCCCCGACCGGGTGACGCGCGACGCCAATGGCGTGCTGATCGCGCTCGACCAGCGGCCGGTCAATTTCGACCAGATCGAAAATTCGCAGATCCGCTGGGGCTCAATTTCGGCAAAAGTTTTGGCCAGCAGGAGTCGCGCGGCCCCGGCGCAGGTGGGCCCGGCGGCGGACGTCCCGAAGGCGCCGGGGCTGGCCGCCCGCGCGGCGGTGGCGGCGGACCGCGCATGGGCGGCGGCGGTCGCGGCCCGGGTGGTCCCGGCGGCATGTTCGGCGGTCCGCAGGGCGGCCGCTGGCAGGTGTCGCTGTATCACACGATCAAGCTGACCGACAAAGTGCTGATCCGCCCCGGCGTGCCCGAACTCGACCTGCTGAACGGGTCGGCGACCGGCAGCGGCGGCGGCAGCAACCGCCATCTGTTCGAACTCGACGGCGGGCTGTTCAACAAGGGCATGGGCGTGCGGCTCAGCGCGAAATATGACAGCGGCAGCACCGTCACCGGCGGCACCGCGGGCGACCTGAAATTCGGCGACCTCGCGACCTTCAACCTGCGCTTTTTCGCCGATTTGAACCAGAAGCCGAAGCTGATCGAGAAGCTGCCGTTCCTGAAAGGATCGCGTTTGCGCCTGTCGATCGACAATCTGTTCGACGCCCAGCGCAAGATCACCGACGCGAACGGCCTGGTGCCGCTCAACTACCAGCCCGGCTATATCGATCCCCTGGGCCGCTATATCGAGCTGGAGTGGCGCAAGACGTTCTAGCGGCTTTCCTGATCGGATGGATTCACAATATCGTTTGTCCTGAGAAGGGACTGAGCCCGGCGAGGGCCCGTCTCGAAGGACGCCAGCGCCGCGCTTGGTCCTTCGAGACGCCATTTCGACAAGCTCAATGGCTCCTCAGGACGAACGGTTTATTGATGTTTCCTAGGCAGCGTAGGCGGTCACGCCAGCCGTGATATCTCCCGCCGCCTCACTCGGCACGAATGTCAGCGCCTGGACAAACTGCGCGGTGCAGCTGGCCCAGCTGTAGCGCGCGCCAAGCGCTTCGGCCGCGGCGCGCTCGCATGCCAGCGCGGTGTCGATGGTTGGTGACGAGATCCTCGTCGAGCGCGCCCGCGCCATCGCGCGGCCGGTGCACTGGATCAGGATAGGCAGCGACGGGGGTGCCGCAACTCAGCGCCTCGATCACGACCAAGCCAAAGGTGTCGGTGCGGCTGGAAAAGACGAATACATCGGCGCCCGCATAGGCCGCAGCGAGCGTTTCGCCGCCGAGTTTGCCTAGGAACAGCGCGCCGGGGTGCTTTGCTTTCAGTTCGGTGAGCTCTGGGCCGTCGCCGACGATCACCTTTGTGCCCGGACGATCGATGTCGAGGAAGGCGCCGACATTCTTTTCGACCGCGACGCGGCCGACATAGAGCTGGATCGGACGCGGCAGGTCCGCATAGGCTGGATGCGGGGCACGGTCGGGGCGGAACAGGTCGTGATCGACGCCGCGTTCCCACAGCATCGTCTGGCCCAGTCTCTGTTCGGCCAGCTCGCGCGCCAGGCTGCGCGTCGCGACCATGATGTGGCGCGCCGGACGGTGGAACCAGCGGATGAAGCGCCACACGAAAGCGGGCGACAGCGGCAGGCGCGCCGCGACATAGTCAGGGAAACGGGTGTGGTAGGCGGTGGTGAAGGGAAAGCCGTTCTTGAGGCACCAGCGCCGCGCCGCCATGCCCAATGGTCCTTCGGTCGAGATATGGATCGCCTGCGGCGCGAACGCACGGATATGCCGCCCGACCTTGCGCCAGCCAGCGAAAGCGAGGCGGATTTCGGGGTAGGAGGGGCAGGGGATCGAACGGAACAGGTCGGGCGAGATCACCCCGACCTCATGTCCCGCCCGGCGCAGTTCGGCGATGGTGGCTTGCAGGGTGCGGACGACGCCGTTGACCTGGGGCTCCCACGCGTCGCTGACGATCAGGATCCTCATGCGGCCAAATCCCTAAGCTGCACGTGCCGGGGCGGGCAGTTCGAGCACCGCCGGCGCGGCGCGCGCCGCGACTTCCTCGGCCCAGTGGAGGATTTCCATCCGCCCGTCATGATGTTCGACCAGCGCGGTGCAGCCTTCGACCCAGTCGCCGTCGTTGCAGTAGAGCGGTGCCCTCGATCTCGCGCATCTCGGCGCTGTGGATATGGCCGCATACGACGCCGTCGACCCCGCGCGATCGGGCGGCATGGGCGACGACTTCCTCGTAACGGCCGATGAACTGGACCGCGTTCTTGACCTTGTGCTTGGCGACCATCGACAGCGACCAATAGGGCAGGCCGAAGGCGCTGCGGATGCGGTTGACCACCACATTGCACTTCATCAGGCCGGTGTAAGCGGCGTCGCCGACAAAGGCGAGCCAGCGGTGCGCCAGCATCACCGCGTCGAATTCATCGCCATGGACGACCAGCAATTTGCGGCCGTCGGCGGTTTCGTGGATCGCCTCGCGCCGGATTTCGACCCCGCCGAAATCGAAGCCGTCGAACGGCTTGCACATCTCGTCATGATTGCCGGGGACATAGACGACGCGGGTGCCGCGCTTGGCGCGCTTTAGGACGCGCCAGACGACGTCATTATGTTCGGGTGGCCAGAAATGGCGCTTCTTGAGCCGCCAGCCGTCGATGATGTCGCCGACCAGATACAGCGTCTGGCAATCGACATGGTCGAAAAAGTCGATCAGCATCGCGGCGTTGCAGCCGCGGGTGCCGAGGTGGATGTCGCTGACCCATACGGTGCGATAGCTCCGCCGCTCGCCGATCAGCCGTTCGGGGACATGCGGATCGCTGGCAAAGGGATCGGGAAAACGCGCGGGGATGGGCAGGGTCGAAATCGAGGCCATGTCACACTCCGTAAGCAGCCTTGGGCTGCCCACGGGCTAGACAGGAGAATTGTGACACTGTGCGATTCAAAGCCGCGTCGATTTGACGACGGTTTGGCGGCGGTTTTGTGACGTTGACTAGGTCACGTCGCCCCCGCGAAGGCGGGGGCCGCTGTCGGTTTACGCCTTCATTGACGATATGCGGCCAGCGGCCCCCGCCTTCGCGGGGGCGACGGTTATGTCCGCCTAATCACCAGATTGCGGATCTCGCTCATATCCTCGATCGCGAAACGCACGCCTTCGCGGCCCAGCCCGCTGTCCTTCACCCCGCCATAGGGCATGTTGTCGACGCGGTAGCTCGACACGTCGTTGACGACGATGCCGCCGACGTCGAGGTGATCCCATGCGTCGAGCACTTTTTGCAGGTCGCTGGTGAACAGCCCTGCCTGCAACCCGAATTTGCTGTCGTTGACCTCGGCCAGCGCGTCGTCCCACTTCGCGAATTTCGACAGCACCACGACCGGACCGAACGCCTCCTCGACGACGACATCCGCGCCCGCCGGCACATTTTCGAGCAAGGCTGCCTCGAGCATATTGCCGTCGCAGCCGCCACCCGCGAGCAGGGTTGCGCCTGCGGCGACCGCATCGTCGATCCACCCTTTCAGGCGCTGCGCTTCCTTGACCGAAATCATCGGCCCGATGAAGGTGTCGCGATGCTTGGGGTCGCCCGATTTCAACGTCTTGACCTTCGCGGTGAGCATATCGCGGAAGGTGTCGTAGATGTCCTCATGGATGATCACGCGCTGCACATGGATGCAGCTTTGCCCCGACTGATAATAGCCGCCGAAGATGATCCGCGCGAGCGCATGGTCGAGGTCGGCGTCCTTGTCGACGACCACCGCGGCATTGCCGCCAAGTTCGAGCACGACTTTTTCTTGCCCGCCTTGGCTTTCAGATCCCAGCCCACGCCGGGCGAGCCGGTAAAGCTCAGCAGTTTCAGTCGCTCGTCGGTGGTGAACAGGTCGGCGCCGGCGCGGCTCGCGGGCAGGATGCTGAACGCGCCCTCGGGCAGGACGTCGCATTCGGCGAGCACTTCGCCCATGATGATCGCGCCGAGCGGGGTCATCGACGCGGGCTTCATCACGAACGGACAGCCGATCGCGATCGCGGGGGCGATCTTGTGCGCGGCGAGGTTCAGCGGGAAGTTGAACGGCGAGATGAAACTGCACGGGCCGATCGGCACCCGTTTCCACATCCCCATATAGCCCTTGGCGCGCGCCGAAATGTCGAGCGGCTGGACCTCGCCATAGTTGCGGGTCGCTTCCTCGGCGGCGATGCGAAAGGTGTCGATCAGGCGGGTGACCTCGCCCTCGGCATCGGCGATCGGCTTGCCCGCCTCGACGCACAGCGCATAGGCGAGTTCGTCGAACCGCTCCTGAAAGCGGCCGACGCAATGGGCGAGGACGTCGCGCTTCTCATAGCTCGCCAGCCGCGCCATCGGCTCGGCGGCGCGGACGGCGCCCGCGATTGCCTCGTCGATCACATCGGGGGTCGCAAGCGCGGTCTGAAACGCGACCTCGCCGGTGAACTTGTCGATCACCTCCAGGTCGGTGTTCGGCTGCGCCGCCTTGTTGTTGAGGTAGAGCGGATAGACGTCTTTGAGTTTCATATTCTCACATCTTCGCACCCCAGCGAAGGCGGGGGTCCAGGGCTAGAACGCGCGACGGTAGCGCAAGGGCGCTCTGGACCCCGGCCTTCGCCGGGGAACAGGAAGCGGAACATCACATTTCCTTCGATATCTTCTTGATATCGATGTTCAAAATCTGGTCGTTCTCGCTGTAATCGACCGGGCAGTCGATCAGGTGCACCCCCGGCGTGTCGCGGGTGTGCGCGAGAATTTCCTTCAGATGCGCGGCGCTTTCCACGCGGTGGCCGTGCGCACCATAGGCTTCGGCATATTTGACAAAATCGGGGTTGCCATAGGTCAGCCCCCAATCCTTGAAGCCCATATTCGCCTGTTTCCAGCGGATCATGCCATAGCTGTTGTCGTTAAGGATCAGCACCGTCATGTTGAGCCCCAGCCGGACCGCGGTTTCCATTTCCTGGCTGTTCATCATGAACCCGCCGTCGCCGCACACCGCCATCACCTTGCGGTCGGGATAGACCATCGCCGACATCATCGCCGACGGCAGCCCCGCGCCCATCGTTGCCAGCGCATTGTCGAGCAGCACGGTGTTGGGGCGATAGGCTGTATAACCGCGCGCGAACCAGATCTTATAGACGCCATTGTCGAGGCAGATGATGCCGTCGTCGGGCATGGCGTCGCGGATCGACTGGACCAGATGCGGCGGAAAGATCGGGAAGCGCGCATCTTCGGCCAGCGGCTTGGTATGCTCGACCTCGCCCTGCCGATATTTCAGCATGTGGTCGAATTTCCAGCTGCCGTTGGGGACGATGTCTTCCTTCATCTGCCACACCGCATTGGCGATATCACCGATCACCTCGATGTTCGGGAAGTAGACCGGATCGACCTCGGCGGTCTTCGACGACACATGGATCACCGTCGGGCCGCCGCGCTGCATGAAGAAGGGCGGCTTTTCGATGACGTCATGACCCAGGTTGACGATGCAATCCGACGCCTCGACCGCGCGGTGGACGAAATCGCCCGCCGACAGCGCGGCGCAACCGAGGAATTTCGGGTGCCGCTCGTCGATCACGCCCTTGCCAAGCTGGGTCGTCAGGAACGGGATGCCGGTCTTTTCGATGAACTGCAGCAACATGCGGCTGGTCATCGTGCGGTTGGCGCCGGCGCCGATGACGAGCACGGGCGACTTGGCGGCTTCGAGCGCCTTCACCGCCTCGCGGATCGATTTGACGTCGGCGTTCGGCCGGCGCGAATGGCTGCGCTTCAGCGGCGTCGCGTCGGTATGCTCGTCGGCGATATCCTCGGGCAATTCGATATGCACCGCGCCGGGCTTTTCCTCCTCGGCGAGGCGGAATGCTTCGCGCACCCGGCTCGGGATATTGTCGGACGCGGCCATCTGGTGGGTATATTTGGTGATCGGTCCCATCATCGCGACGACGTCGAGGATCTGGAAGCGGCCTTGCTTGGACTTCTTGATCGGCTTTTGCCCGGTGATCATCATCATCGGCATGCCGCCCAATTGCGCATAGGCCGCGGCGGTGACGAAGTTGGTCGCGCCGGGGCCGAGGGTCGCGAGACAAACGCCGGTCTTGCCGGTGTGGCGGCCATAAGTGGCGGCCATGAAGCCCGCGCCCTGTTCGTGGCGGGTCAGGATCAGCTTGATCTGTTTCGATCGCGACAGGCTGTCGAGAAAGTCGAGATTTTCTTCGCCCGGCACGCCGAAGATATATTCGACGCCTTCTTCTTCCAGGCATTCAATGAACAGGTCGGATGCTTTTTTCATGCGTAGTCGCCCCCTCAGCCACGCACCACCCCGGTGCGGCCCCAGCCATGCTGGCGACCACAGCATGAATTTCAGCGCAGCGGCTCTCGTCGTCAGGCCGCGAGTCCCTGCTGCACCGGAAGCGTTTGTAACGAGGGGGGAGGGGGTTGTCATCCGTCGATAAGGACATCCAATTTCCCGCCGGCAAGTGAAGTCCAACTGGCCGTTGCAAAAATATTGCAAAGCAGGAATTGCCCTTTATCCATTCGCGACAAGTGGAGTTGAAACTTCCAAAGGGGGACGGAATGCGTAAATGGACGATAATGACACTTGGCGTGTCGATGATGGCGTTGCCCGTAGCGGCATCCGCAAAGGACAAAGAACCCAAGCCAGTGGAGCTTAGCGAAAGCGAACTGGCAACACTCCAAAAGCGCGAAATTCCGGCCGGAACCGACGTCGTGTTCCGCTCCTCCATCTCGGCTTTGCAGGAGATGAGCTACGTCAATATCAACGCCAGCAAGGACGCGGGAACAATTACCGCCGAGACCGATGCGAAATCGAAGCTGGTCTACAATATCTTCTGGGGCTTTGGTAAAAAGAAGCTGACCCAGGTCGCATCGGTGTTCGTCGAACCGATTTCGCCGACGATGACGCGCATATCGGTCAAGCTGCAAACGGTCGAGGCCAAGGCGCGCATGGGTTCGTCCTATTCGGACGGTAAGCCGGTCGTATTTGGCGAGCCTTACAAGGCTTTTTACGTCGAGTGCGACAAGGCACTGGCGGTGCGAATGGCCGAAGCGGCAGCTCCGGCCACGATCGCGCCTGTAGCAGCTGAACCCGTTGCCACGCCGGCAGCGGCAGCAAGCGAGCCGACGCGGTAAGGATCGATCGGCTTGGTTAAGCTGGGCGCCGACCTTTGGCAAGTCTGGCCTAGCGCCGCGCCAGCCCGCATCACTCGTCGTCGAACAGCCCCGCCAGTTGCTCGACCATCGTGCCGCCCAGTTGTTCGGCATCCATGATCGTCACCGCGCGGCTGTAATAGCGGGTCACGTCGTGGCCGATGCCGATCGCGCACAGTTCGACCGGCGATCGGTTTTCGATCCATTCGATCACCTGGCGCAAATGCTGGTCCAGATAAGCGCCGTGGTTGACCGACAGGGTGCTGTCGTCGACCGGCGCGCCGTCGCTGATCACCATCAGGATACGGCGCTCCTCGGGGCGGCTGATGATGCGGCTGTGCGCCCAGGTCAGCGCCTCGCCGTCGATATTCTCTTTCAGCAGCCCTTCGCGCATCATCAGCCCGAGCGACTTGCGCGCGCGGCGATAGGGTTCATCGGCGGGTTTATAGATGATGTGGCGCAAATCGTTGAGGCGGCCGGGATGCGCGGGGCGGCCCGCAGCAAGCCAGTCCTCGCGGCTTTGCCCGCCCTTCCATGTGCGCGTCGTAAAGCCGAGGATTTCGGTCTTCACACCGCAGCGTTCAAGGGTGCGCGCGAGGATATCGGCGCTGATCGCGGCGATGCTGATCGGCCGCCCGCGCATCGACCCCGAATTGTCGATCAGCAGGGTGACGACGGTGTCGCGGAAATCGGTATCGCGCTCGATCTTGTAACTCAGCGACTGGCCGGGCGAGACGATGACGCGGGCCAGCCGCGCGGCGTCGAGCTGGCCTTCCTCCTGGTCGAAATCCCACGCCCGGTTCTGTTGCGCCATCAAACGCCGTTGCAAACGGTTGGCGAGCTTGGTCACCGCGCCCTGCAGATGCTGCGATCTGCTGGTCGAGATAGGCGCGCAGCCGGGTCAGTTCGTCGGCATCGCAGAGCTCAGTCGCCAGGATGATCTCGTCATGCTTTTCGGTGAAGCGCAGATAGTTGAAATCGGGAATATCGCCGGGCAGGCGGTTGGGGCGCACGGGCAGCATCCCCTCGTCGCCTTCGCCGCCCATTTCGGGTTCGCCGTCGGCTTCCATTTCCTGCGCGTCGGAATCGCTGTCGCCGTCGTCGGCCTGATCGCCCGCCATTTCGGCGCGCGCATCGACCTGCGATTCGCCGGCGCCGCCGTCTTCGCTGTCCTGTTCCTCCTGGCTGTCCTCGGCTTCGCTCTCATCCTCTTCGCCGCCGTCCTCGCCGCCCTCGTTCAGCGGTTCGTCGCTCTGGATCAGATCGAGGTGGCGCAGGGCGAGCTTGGAAGTTTCGGCAAAAGCAGCCTGATCGTCGAGCAGCATCGACAGCGCCGTCAAATCGCCGCCGGCCTCCTTCGTGATCCATTCGCGGACCAGCGACAGGCCGGCCTCGGTGCCCTGCGGCCCATGGTCGCCGGTCAGCGCCTCGCGCAGCATCAGTTCGAGCGCGCTCGATATCGGCACGTCGTCGCGGCCCTGCGCGCG
Organism: Sphingomonadaceae bacterium; assembly: GCA_965283845.1. GTDB lineage: Bacteria > Pseudomonadota > Alphaproteobacteria > Sphingomonadales > Sphingomonadaceae > Sphingopyxis. Next base: position 109,647 of record CBDIQD010000001.1, on the reverse strand, counting down.
CGAAATCGGGTCGCTGCGCATCCGCATCGCCAGACTGGCCGACAGGTTGGCGCGCATGCCGTCCATATGCCGCGCGCCGAGCGCCTCGATCCGCGCCCGCTCCATCGCGTCGAATGCGGCGGCGGCGAGCGGTTCGGCGGGACGCGCCGCGGCGTGCAGCTTCTCGCTGTGATGCTTCATCCGCAAAGCATAGGAGTCCGCAAAGCCGCGCGCTTCCGCGACCTGATCGGCGGGCAGGGTGCGCGACGGGGTCGGCACCTTGATCGCCTTGCCGATCTGCGCCGGCGCATCGGCGGTAAAGCCGACCTCGACCTCGGCATCGCGCGTCACCGCGCGCGCGACGCTCGACAGCGCGGCCTTGAAATCGTCGAGGGCGGAATGGGTGGTCATGGCAGGATGCGGTCTTCAAAGCCCTCCCTCTTGATGGGGGAGGGTTGGGTGGGGGTGATCTCTTCGGCCAAAGCCTTTGTCAGAAGGTTGGCAACACCGTCAATATTGGCGAGCACATCATCGTTCCAGAAACGGATGACGCGGTAGCCGTCATTTTCAATTATCGCCGTGCGCGGAGCGTCGATTTCAGCATTATGCTGCCCGCCGTCGATTTCGATGACCAGCCTGGCCCGATGGCTCGCGAAGTCGGTAATATACTGGCGGATCGGGACTTGGCGGCGGAAGCGCCAGTCTGGAAATGCGGTACGCAATAACGTCCAGATTTTCCGTTCGGCATTGGTCATTTCGCTGCGTAATCGGCGAGCCCGCCCCGTAGAGCTATCCGGCGGCGTTCGTTTCATGGCGCAACCACACCCCTACCGCTGCGACTAGCGAACAAGTTCGCAAGTCTCGCTGCCTCCCCCATCAAGGGGGAGGGTCTGGCTTTGCTACCCCGCTTTTGGCTTGATGGGAATATAGCTAAGCTCGCTTGACGCTCGCCACGCGCAAGAGCATCCGCGGGATATGAATTCCGCCATGAAACGCCCGTGGATCGTCATCCTCTGCGCCGCCTTCATCGTCACGCTGGCGATGGGCGTCCGCCAGTCGTTCGGGCTGTTCCTGCCGCAGATGAGCGTCGATATCGGGATCAGCCGGTCCGACTTCGGCCTCGCCATGGCATTGCAGAACCTGTTGTTCGGTCTCGTTCAGCCCTTCGTCGGCGCGCTCGCCGACAAGCATGGCGCGGGGCGCGTCGTGCTGGCGGGAGCGCTGCTTTATGCGCTCGGGCTGATCGGCGCGGCGTTCGCGACCGACGCGCTCGGGCTGTACATCAGTTTCGGCTTGCTGATCGGCATGGCGCAGTCGGCGACGACCTTTGTCGTCGTGCTCGGCGCGGTGGGCCGCGTGGTCGGCCCGGAGAAGCGCAGCAGCGCGTTCGGCATCGTCACCGCGGGTGGCTCGCTCGGGCAGTTCCTTGTCGTGCCGCTGGCGTCGATGCTGCTTGGCGATATCGGCTATCATGAAACCTTGTGGATCATGGCGGGGCTGGTCGCGCTGTGCGGCCTGCTCGCGATCGGGGTTGCCGGCCGGACCGACGGCGGCCCCGGCCTCGCCGCCGAGGTCGAGCAGAGCGCACGCGAAGCGCTGCGCGAGGCGGCGGTCCACCGCGGTTTCTGGCTGCTCAACGCGGGTTTCTTCGTCTGCGGTTTCCACATCGCGTTCATCGCGACCCACCTGCCCGCCTATCTCGACGACAAGGGGCTGGGCATCGGCATCGGGGCGCAGGTACTGGCGCTCGTCGGGCTGTTCAACATCCTGGGGTCCTATGTGTTCGGCCGCGCCGGCGATTTTCTGCGCCAGAAATATGTCCTGTCGGCGCTCTACACCGCGCGTTCGGCGGTGATCGCGCTGTTCCTGTTCGTGCCGCTCAGCCATGCGAGCGCGCTGATATTCGCGGGCGCGATGGGGTTTCTGTGGCTCGGCACCGTGCCACTGACCAGCGGGATCGTCGGGCGCATTTTCGGCATCCGCTACTTGTCGATGCTCTATGGCATCGTGTTTCTCAGCCATCAGGTCGGCAGCTTTTTCGGCGCATGGATGGCGGGGCTGATCTTCGATGCCACCGGCAGCTATAATATCGCCTGGGGCATTTCGATCGCGCTGGGTTTGTTTGCCGGCATCGTCCACCTGCCGATCGCCGATGCCCCGGTCAAACGGCTGCAACCGGCATGAGGATCGCGCGGCAGGATTGGGCGGCGCTCGCGCTGTTCGGCTTGTTCGCGGTCGGCGGGCTGTGGCTGTGGAGCGGCGAGGGGCCGGTCGTCTGGCTCGCCAACGCCGCGATCATGTGCGGTTTTTAGGGGACGGGCGCCGCCGGAACGCGGTTACAGATCGCCTCGTCCATCTCTTTGGGCTCCGCCGGATCGGGCAACAGGCGAAACACATAGGCCAGGTGCGTCGCCGTCCGTTCGGGGCGCGTTCGCTTGCCCGCCACGACATCGACGAAATCGCGGCAGGCGAAGGCGACATCGACCGGGCTCGAACCTTTTGCTCGACGCGATCGAGCAGGGCATTCTGACCACGGTCAGCCCCGCCACCGCCGCGGTATAGCAACGGACCGGCAATCCCTTCGCCTTCAGGTCGGCGGCCTCGAACGGATCGAAGCAAAAGGGCGAGCCGAGACGCGGATAGCCGTGAGCGCCGCGACGCGGCCAGCGCCTTGTCGGCGTGCGACACATAAAGAGTGATGCGCCGATTGTTCGCGACCCGGCGCGCCGCCACCCATCGACATCGATCTGCCCCACGCCGGAAGACCCCGACATCGAGATCGGGCGACGCCAGGATGACGTTCGTAAATATTGCTGCTGTCGGCGTTGCTCGACGCGCGATCGACATAGGAAATCGCGGGGATGACCAGCCGCGCCCCCAGCGAGTGCGACACGACGACGATCTCCTTGACCCACGGCCGTTCGGCGAGGGTTTTCAGGAAGTCGCGGAAATTGCGTTCGTCATGATACATGTTGGTCTCGTCGACCGCATAGCTCAGCACCTCGCCCTGCGACGGCCAGCTATATTCGATCACCGGCCCGTCGAACCCGGTCATGCGCGCGATCTGGGCCGCGTCTTTCGATGTCGTCTCGAACGTCTCGCGATAGCCATGGACATACAGCAGGACGCGCCCCTGCCGCCGGTCGGTTTCGGCCTGCAACGCGGTCCACCAATCGGCCGAATTCTGGAACGCCATCGGCGTGCGCAGCTTTTTCTTGCCCGCGACTTCGACCTCGCGCGGCGCGGCAAAGCGGCCATAGCGGACCTTGTCGCCGCGATGGCGGAGCAAGGTGACATCGTCGGTGCGGCAATCGGGCAAGCGCGTGGTGACGAAAAACTGCGGCAGCGCCGCGCCGTCGATCACCGCGCCCGGTTGCGCCGTACAGCGCGGGTCGGCGACATATTCGGCGTGGCGAACCGGGCCATAATCGACCGCCGCGATGCTGCAGCCGGACAGGGCCAGCGTGGCACCTGCGATCAGCAGGCGGCGAACCGGCATCACTTGCCCGTAACCCCTTCGGGCAGGTCTTCGCCGAACACCCGCTGATAATATTCGGCGACGATCATCCGTTCCAGCTCGTCGCATTTGTTGAGGAAGGTCAGGCGGAAGGCCAGGCCCACATCGCCGGCGAAGATGATGGCGTTCTGGGCCCAGGTGATCACCGTGCGGGGGCTCATGACGGTGGAGATGTCGCCGTTCATGAAGGCGCTGACGCGTCAGATCGGCGACCTTGACCATATTGGCGACCGTGGTGTCGTCGGTTCCGGGGACCTTTTGCAGAATGATCCGGCTTTCGGTCGCGGCGGGCAGATAGTTCAGCGTGACGACGATGTTCCAGCGGTCCATCTGGCCCTGGTTGATCTGTTGCGTCCCATGATACAGCCCGCTGGTGTCGCCGAGCCCGACGGTGTTCGCGGTCGAAAACAGCCGGAAATGCGGTGTGCGGGCGGATGACGCGGTTCTGGTCGAGCAGGGTCAGCTTGCCCTCGGCCTCCAGCACGCGCTGGATCACGAACATCACGTCGGGGCGGCCCGCATCATATTCGTCGAACACCAGCGCGGTCGGGGTCTGCAGCGCCCACGGGAGCAGGCCTTCGCGAAATTCGGTGACCTGCTGTCCGTCGCGCAGCACGATCGCATCACGGCCGACCAGGTCGATGCGGCTGATATGCGCGTCGAGGTTGACGCGGATGCACGGCCATTTCAGCCGCGCCGCGACCTGTTCGATATGGGTCGATTTGCCGGTGCCATGATAGCCCTGCACCATGACGCGGCGGTTGTATTTGAAGCCCGCGAGGATTGCGAGCGTGGTGTCGCCGTCAAAGACATAGGCGGGGTCGAGATCGGGGACGCGCTCGTCGGCCTCGCTAAACGCCGGCACTTCCATGTCGATGTCGACCCCGAACAGCTCGCGCGCGTCGACCTCGATATCGGGCGCCGACAGGAGCGTCGAACCATGATGGTCGGGAAGGCTGTTGGGAATATCGGTCATGTCACAAGTCCAGCGAGTGCGGTCGGGAGAGAGTCGCCGTTGCCTGGCGCTTCGGCTAGCGCGGTATAGGCGTCGGTTGCACCTTGCAACGCCTTTTCAGAACAGATCGAGCGCCTTCAGCACCGCCGACTGGTCGTAATAGGGGCGCTCGCAGACGATCTTGTCGCTGCCCGGCGCAAACTGAAAGCTCGCGGCGATGCGGATGCGGAACGCCTTCCCGGTCGGCTCGATCGTGCGCAGCCCCATGCGCAGCGGGCCAAGATGCGTGCCGGTCAGCCAGAATTCGACGAGCACGGTATCCGTCGCGGGGTCGGCCGCAATCGCGATCACCTCGTTCGCCTGATCGGGAAAGGGTTCGCGCGACGCCGCAAAATAGGATCGCACCGCGGCCTCGCCGTCGAATATCGTGCCGGGGCCGAGCAGTCTCGTAGCGCGGGTGGTCGAAGGTCGCGATCACCCCGTCCCAATCATGGGTGATTTCCAGCGCCATATGGCGGCGGACCACTTCGATACGGGCTTCGTCGAGGGTGCTCATCGCGCGTCTCCTTTACGCAAAGGCCTTGGTCTTGCGCAGCAATTGATAGGCCGCGACGACCTCGCCCAGCCGCGACTCGAAACTGCGGTCGCCGCCGTTGCGGTCGGGATGATAGCGTCGGACGAGCTCGCTGTAACGCCGCCGCAATGCCGCGCGGTCGGCGTCGGCGGACAGGCCGAGCAATTGCATCGCGCCATGCTCTTCGCGCGACAGGCCGGGGTTGGCCGCCTCGCGCCGCGCCTCGTCCATCCGCTGGCGGAACCGCGCGCCGAGTGCGTCGATGGGATCCTTGAAATCGGCCCAGCGCGGCGGCAGGTCGGCGCTGCCCGCGGCGCGAAAGGTGCGGCTTTCGGTTTCCCAGCCCGCGGTCGGCGATTGCGCTTCCATGATCTGGTCGGCGTTCATCCCCTCGAAGAAATTATAGCCGCTGTTGAATTCGCGGACATGATCCAGGCACAACCAGCGATATTGCGGCGGCCCGTCGGGCGATCGGGTCCACGCCATCGGCGCACGAAATTCGCCCGGCTCGCGGCATCCGGGCGCGGCGCAGGCGTCCTCGCGCGGGACGCGGCCGTGGAAGCGATTGGGGCGGGGCGAAGTGGACAAAATGCGCTTTCGACGTGTTTGGGAGACCTTATAATTTGGCGACGAAGCGCTTATGGTCAACCCCATGAGCAACAATGGCCCCGTGCAACAAGAGATGGAAAGCCTGCTCACCGCGGCTTTTCCCGACGCCAATTTCACCCTGAGCAACGACAGCGCCAGTCATCATGGACACTCCGGCGACGACGGCAGCGGCGAGTCGCATTTCAGCCTGAGCATCGAGTGGGCGGGCTTCGCCGGCCAGAACCGCGTCGCGCGTCAGCGCGCGGTGAACAAGGCGCTCGGCGACCTGCCGGGGCAGCGCGTTCATGCGCTGGCGATCAAGGCGACCGCGCCGGGAGAAGGATGATGGACATCATCACGCCCTCGACCCACGACCTTGGCGCGTTCGAGGTGCGGCGGACCTTGCCCAATAAATCGCGGACGATGGTCGGCCCGTTCATCTTCGTCGACCAGTTCGGCCCGGCGCATTTCGACATCGGCGCGGGCATGGACGTGCGCCCGCACCCGCATATCAACCTGGCGACCGTCACCTATTTGTTCGACGGCGCGATCGAGCATCGCGACAGCCTGGGCACGCTGGCGACGATCCGCCCCGGCGCGTGCAATTTGATGACCGCGGGCAGCGGCATCGTCCATTCGGAGCGCACCCCGGCGGCCGAGCGCGCCACCGGTTCGGGCATCTCGGGGATGCAGACCTGGCTCGCGCTGCCCGACGGCAAGGAAGAGATCGACGCGGCGTTCGAACATGTCGCGAAGGACGACCTGCCGCTGATCGAGGACAATGGCGTGTCGGCGCGGATCATCATGGGCAGTTTGTGGGGGAAAACGTCGCCAATCACCCAGCATGCCGCGACCATCTACGCCGACATATTGATGAACGCCGGATCGACGATTCCGATCGAGGCCGAGGCCGACGAGCGCGCCGTGCTGGTGGCGCTGGGCGACGCGAGCCTCGATGGCGAGGCGCTCGACCGCTACAGCCTCTATATCCTGAAACCCGGTCAGGCGATGACGCTGCGCGCGACCAGCGATGCGCGCGTGATGCTGCTGGGCGGCGAGGCGTTCTCGACCCCGCGCCACGTGTGGTGGAATTTCGTGAGCTCGTCGCGCGACCGGATCAATCAGGCCAAGCACGACTGGAAAGACGGCAAATTCCCGCTCGTCCCCGGCGACAGCGAGGAGTTCATTCCGATCCCCGAGGTGCCGAAGACGGTGAGCTAGCCTTGACGGGACCGGAAATGCCGAATTTTAGCGGTAGATCCTCCCTGTCGCGAAGCGATGGGGAGGTGGCAGCGCGAAGCGCTGACGGAGGGGCTTTGGCGCTGTCGTCGCTGCCCCTCCACCACTCATCTGCGATGAGCGGTCCCCCTCCCCATCGCTGCGCGACAGGGAGGATATCCTTATCCTCGTCATCCCGGACTTGATCCGGGATCCATTGCCGCCGGCGGCGATGGATCCCGGATCAAGTCCGGGATGACGAAGGTGGGGATGTTGGCGTCGCTCCCCACCCGAAAGCGGGCGCGACCTAAAATAATCCTTTCCTACAATATCCGGCTATGTCAGCTTTCATTCCGGCTCGCGGCTATGGCCACGGCCGGTCGCGGCCAGCACGGCGCGGGGTTCAAATTGAAGGCGCACAAGGCTGAACTTTCCTGAACTTTGGACGGTCGTTGCACGCGTTGCGGCTTGCCACCAGCCCCGATCCCCGCCAGATTGGTTTCGAAACGAAACCAAAGGAGCGGGCGGCAATGATCGGCGATTTCGAGCAGGTGCGAGTGAAGCTTTCGACCGGGGTCGAGCTCGACGTCGCGATCACCGGCCCTGCGGACGCACCGCCGCTGATCCTGCTGCACGGCTTTCCCGAATCGCACCGCACCTGGCGCTACGTCATGGCGCATTTTGCCGACCGCTTCCGGCTGCATCGCGCCCGACCAGCGCGGCTATTGCGGGCTCGTCCAAGCCTGCAGGCGCGCAAGCTGTATCGCCGACGAATCTGATCGCCGACATTTTCGCGCTTGCCGATGCGCTGGGCGTCGGTGAATTCACCATCGTCGGTCATGACTGGGGCGGGGCGATCGCCTGGGGTGTCGCGCTGGGCGGCCAGCCCGGCGGGCTGCACCCCGCATGGGCGGGGCGCGTCACTCGCGCGGTGATCGCCAATGCGCCGCACCCGGCGATTTTCCAGCGCCTGCTGCTCATCAACGAACAGCAGCGCGCCGCCAGCCAGTATATCCGGACCTTTCGCGATCCGGCGAGCGACGCGATCATCGAGGCGCACGGCATCGCCGGGATCCTCGCGCACGCCTTTGCCGGGCGGGTGCCGAGCGGCGGGATGCAGCCGCCCGACGAGATCGCCCGGCTGCGGGCGGGGGAGGACCGCGACACCTGCCGCGCGATGATCAACTGGTATCGCGGTTCGCCGGCCAATGTGCCGGCGATGGACGAACCCTATGCCGAGCCGCCGGCGATGCCGTTTCCCAAGCTGACCATCCCGACATTGGTGGTCTGGGCGCTCGACGATGTCGCGCTGCCGCCGTGCAACCTCGACGGGATCGCCGATCTGGTCCCAGCCGTGCGGATTGTCGAGGTTTCCGACTGCGGCCATTTCGTGCCGTGGGACGCGCCCGATGCCGTCAATGCGGCGATGGACGAGTTTCTGTCGGCGACTTGAGTATCGGGCCTAGTCCGCCGGCCGCGCGCACCAGGGTCTGACCGGCGTAGCGCGCGCTGCGCGATGCGAGCAGCGGGACGCTGCCGGTCACCGTCTTGGTCGCGGGGTCCTCGCTCAGCGAGATCATCTCCATCCCCGGCTCGAAGTCGCTCTGACAACTGTCGAGGCTGCGGTCCTGGACATAGCGGCACGAACAGCCGACCCGCGCGGCATAAGCCGACCCCAGTTCGGCCTGCGCCTTGAACGAGGGGAATTTCCAGATCGCAAAGATCGCGAACAGCACTGCCAGCACGATCAGCCACGGCAGACAACCGCCCCAGCGACTGGGCTTTTTGCGCGGGTTGCGCGGCGGCGGGGCCGGGTCGGCGGGGAGCGTCGCCGCCGGGGGCGTCTCGCCCGTTGAAGGACCGGTCGAGTTGGTGCTAGTCACCTGACCCATGATCACGAAAAAACGGCTGCTGGCAAGTGCCGCTCTCGCCCTTCTCGGCGCCTGGTCGCTGGCGCAGGCGGCGGGGCAGGGGACGCTGGCCCTCGCCTCGCCCGCGCCGCAATTCACCCCGTCGATCGACGGTGTCGCGGTCAGCGCTGCCGCCGCTGCCCGCGCTGCCTCACCATGATCAAGGCGCGCGCCGACGCGCTGTTCGCCGATGCCGAGGACGTCGGGCAGACGCGCGCGCTCTATGTGCTGCGCGACGGCGAGCCGATTTACGAACGCTACGCCGCCGGATTCGGCCCCGAAACCAAATTGATCAGCTGGTCGATGGCGAAAAGCATCACCGCGGTGCTCACCGGTTTCTTGGTCGCCGACGGCCAATTGTCGCTCGATGGGCCGGCCCCGGTGGCGGCGTGGCAGCGCAGCGGCGACCCGCGCGGCGCGATCACCCTGAAACATCTGCTCCACATGTCGGCGGGGCTCGAGCATGTCGAAAATGGCGACCCGGTGTGGCAGGGCGATACGGTGGCGATGCTGTTCGGCGGCGGCGCGTCCGATATGGCGGGCTTTGCCGAAGCAAAGCCGGCGGCGGCGCAGCCAGGTGAGATCTTCAATTATAGTTCGGCGACCAGCGTCATCCTGTCCGACATCCTCGCAGACACGCTGACCCCGTCGCAAAATGCCGACGCGCGGCGCGATGCGATGCGTGAATTTGTTCGCGGCCGCCTGATCGAGCCGCTCGGGATGACCAGCCTGACCCCCGAATATGACGCGCACGGCACGATGATCGGCGGGTCGATCATGCACGCGACGGCGCGTGATTATGCCAAGTTCGGTGAGTTTCTGCGCAATCATGGCGTCGTGAACGGCCAGCGGCTGCTGCCCGAAACCTGGATGAGGTTCATGCTGACCCCGTCGGCGAACGACGCCGGCTATGGCGGGCATATCTGGCTCAACCGCCGCCGCCCGCCCGGGGTGACCCCGGCGCTATGGCCCGACCGCGGCCCCAACGACCTGTTCGCGTGCATCGGCCATCAGGGCCAATATATCATCGTTTCGCCCTCGCAGCGGGTGACGATCGTGCGGCTGGGCGTGACTAGGGACGATCAGTTCCCGGCGCTGCGCCGCCATCTGGCGGATCTGACCGCGGCTTTATAGCAGGAAATCGCCGACCAGCGTCGTCACGCAGGTACCGGTCAGTTCGACCATGTCGCCATCCAGGCGGCAACCGACATGGCCGCCGCGCGCGCTCGCCTGATATGCCGTGAACGCGTCGCGCCCCAGCCGCGTCGACCAATAGGGGGTCAGCACGCTGTGCGCCGATCCGGTCACCGGATCCTCGTCGATCCCGGCGCTGGGCGCAAAGCAGCGGCTGACGACATCGGCGCCCGACGGATCGCCGGCTCCCGGCGCGGTCGCAATGTACAGCACATCGCCGCCATCCTTGAGCGCACGGAAATCGGGATCGAGCGCGCGGACGCTCACCGCGTCGGCATAGGCGATCACCGCATAGCCGCCCGGATGCCAGTGCGTTTCGACCGCATCGCCGCCGAGTGCACGGACGATGTCGGGCATGGCTTTGGGCGCGGGCGGAAAGGCGGGCAGCGCCATACGATAGCCCGCATCCTCGCCGTCTTCGCCATTGACGCGCGCGACCTGCAAGATGCCCGCCTTGCGGGTGCGAAAGCGCATTTCCTGGCGCCACGGGGCGGCCGACAACAGCACATGTCCGCTCGCCAGCGTCGCATGGCCGCACAGCGCAACCTCGACCGTCGGGGTGAACCAGCGCAGCTCATAATCGGCCTCGCCGCTTTCGTCGGGGACCAGAAAAGCGGTTTCGGCAAGGTTATTCTCGGCCGCGATCGCCTGCAGCACGCCATCGCCCAGCCATTCCTCGAGCGGCATCACCGCGGCGGGGTTGCCGGTAAAGGCGCGACTGGCAAAGGCATCGACCTGGCTGATCGGCAAACGGCGGGCGGCGCTCATGGATATAGCAATCCTTTCGACCAGTCTGCGCCGGTATGGGTAAACAAAGTACGTTCGTGCAGGCGGTGGGCGCGGTCCTGCCAGAACTCGATCGCACGTGGGGTGACACGACAGCCGGACCAGCGCGCCGGGCGCGGCACATTGCCGGCCGGATACTGCGCGCTGCCATTTCGGCAAGCGCGCCTCGAACGTCGCTCGGCGATGACGACGTGGCGATTGCGAAACCCGCTCTCGGGATGGTGCTGGCTGTCGCGGCTGCGCGTGGCGAACTAGGCATCGGCGGCGACATCGTCGACCGGCGCCACCGCTGCCTCGATCCGAGATCTGCCGCCGCAGCGACTTCCAGTGAAAGAGCAGCGCCACGTGCGGGTTGGCCGCCAGCTCGCCGCCCTTGCGGCTGTCGAGGTTGGTGTAAAGACAAAGCCGTCGGCGCCATGCCCCTTCAGCAGCACCATGCGCAGCGAAGGATGGCCGTCCGAAGTCGTCGTGGCGAGCGCCATCGCATTGGCATCATTGGGCTCGCTTGCCCGCGCTTCGGCGAACCAGCTGTCGAACAGGGCAAAGGGATCGGCTGTCATGCGTGCGGTCATAATGCGCGCCGCGCTGATGGTCGAGCGGCATATCGGGAACTTGACCGCTTTGCCGGACATTCCCACATCAACGCGCATTCGGGCCTTCCCGGCCCAACGATATTCGGGCTACAGGAACAAAATGGCAGATCCCTATACCACCCTGGGCGTTGCAAAAGGCGCGAGCGAAGCGGAGATCAAATCCGCCTATCGCAAGCTGGCGATGCAATGGCATCCCGACAAGAACAAAGACAATCCAAAGGCGTCCGAGAAATTCTCCGACGTCACCAAAGCGTATGACATCCTGTCGGACAAGACCAAACGGGCGCAATTCGACCGCGGCGAGATCGACGGCGAGGGCAATCCGGCGATGCCATTCGGCTATGGCGGCGGTGGCGGTTTCCGCGGCGATCCGCGCGGACAGGCCGGCGGCTTTGGCGGTTTCGGCGAAGAGGGCGCCGACTTCGGGGATGTCTGTCGACGGCCTGTTCCGCCGCAGCGGCGGTGGCGGGGCCGGGCCGTTCGGCGGCTTTGGCGGCCGCAGTGCGCCTCCGCAAAGGGCGCCAATGTCGCTTATCGCCTGGCGGTATCCTTTCTCGACGCGGCGACGCAGGCGCCGCAGCGGATCACGCTGGCCGATGGCGGGACGATCGACCTGAAACTGCCGGCCGGGGTCGAAAGCGGCACCCAGATGGCGGCAGTCGCGCTACGACAAGGCGGGTCCCGGCGGCACCGGCGCCGGCATCGTGACGATCACCGTCAAGGACCACCCGTTTTTCGTCCGCGAGGGCGCCAACATTCGCCTCGACCTGCCGGTGACGCTGAACGAGGCGGTCCGGGGCGCGAAGGTCAAGGTGCCGACGGTCGATGGTCCGGTGATGCTGTCGATCCCCGCCGGATCGACGTCTGGCAAGGTCATGCGCCTGAAGGGCAAGGGCTTCAGCGAAACAGGCGGCGCGCGCGGCGACCAGCTGGTGCGAGTCGATGGTCGACCTGCCCGCCGATGACGATGCGCTGATCGCGCTGCTCGGCGAATGGACCGATCCGCGCGCGGTCCGGGCGGATCTGGGCGTATGATGCGTGACTGATACGACCGACCAGCGCGCGGCGGATGCGCTCGCGAAACAGGTCGCCGAGGAGGTCGGCAAGGAATTTCTGGCGGGGGGGCAATCGCCGCATTCCCCTGAAGCGCGTGCCGAACGCGCCAAGCGGATCAAGCTGCGCGCCCGCGCGCAGGGGGTTCTCGATCGCAGCCGCAAGCGGCTCGGTCCCGGCACCCGCGTGTTTCACATCGCCCGCCGCGTGGTCGTCGGCACCTACACCGACGGATTTATCCACGCCGGCAATCTGGCCTATCTCGCGCTGATCGCACTGTTCCCCTTCTTCATCCTGCTCGCCGCCGCCTTTTCGGTGATCGGCGGCAGCGTGGGCGGCGAAGCGGCGATCGAGGCGGTGTTTTCGACCATGCCGCCCTCGGTCGCTAACGCGCTGTCGGGGCCGATCCGCGAAGTGATGGCGCGTGTTACCTCTTGTCCTGTGGCTCGGCGCGCTCGTCGCTTTGTCGTCGCCTGGAACAGCCTGATCGAAACCGTGCGCCACACTCGAGCTTGCCGAAGCCATCCATTTCAGCAAGGGGTTTTTCCATTACCGGCTGCTGTCGATCGGCATCATCACCGGCGCCGTCGTACTGATGCTGTTGTCGTTCAGCATGCAGGTGCTGATCGTTGGCGTCGAACAGTTCGTCACCCGGGTGCTGCCCGAACAATATCAGGCGTGGGGCGTGGTGGCGATCTCGCGCGGCGTGTCTGGCGCGGGGCTGTTTCTCGCGATCTACATGCTCTTCTACAGCCTGACCCCGTCGAAATATCGGCGCAAACAATTCCCGAAATGGCCCGGCGCGCTGTTCACAACGCTCTGGTGGGTCGGCGTCACTCTCGCGCTGCCGCCGCTGCTTGCCAGCCTGCTCAGCTATGACGCAACTTACGGCAGCCTCGCGGGTGTGATGGTCGCGCTGTTCTTTTTCTACCTCGTCGGTCTCGGCATGGTGATGGGCGCCGAACTCAACGCCGCACTCGTCGAGGTTGAGGATTTGGGCCATGACGCTATTGGGCGCATCGACGATGTGATTTCCGGAGATAAAGTATGACGGGTCTGATGACAGGCAAGCGCGGGCTGATCATGGGCCTCGCCAACGATAAATCACTGGCGTGGGGCATTGCCAAAGCGCTGCACGCGCATGGGGCTGAACTCGCGATTTCGTATCAGGGCGATGTGATGCTCAAACGGGTGAAGCCGCTTGCCGAAGAGCTTGGCTGCGATTTCCTGATCGATTGCGACGTGTCCGACATGGACAATCTGGACGCGGCGTTCGCGACGCTTGGCGCACGCTGGCCGACGATCGACTTCGTGGTCCACGCGATCGGTTACACCAACAAGGAAGCGCTGCGCGGCAATTACAGCGATGTGACGCTTGACGATTTCCTGATGACGATGAACATCAGCGTCTACAGCTTCACCGCGGTCGCCAAGCGGGCCGCGGCCGATGATGCCGCCGCTCGATCCCGAAACCGGCCAGGGCGGCGGGTCCATGCTAACATTGAGCTACTATGGCGCCGAAAAGGTCATCCCGCATTACAACGTGATGGGTGTCGCCAAATCTGCGCTGGAAACCAGCGTCAAATATCTCGCCAATGATTTCGGGCCGCAGGGAGTGCGCGTCAACGCGATCTCGGCGGGTCCGATCAAGACGCTCGCCGCGTCGGGCATCGGCGATTTCCGCCTGATCCTGAAATGGAACGAACATAATGCCCCGCTGCGCCGCAACGTCACCATCGACGACGTCGGTGGGTCGGCGCTGTATCTGCTCAGCGATCTGGCGTCGGGCGTCACCGGCGAAACCCACCATGTCGATGCGGGATATCACACCGTCGGAATGAAACAGGAAGACGCCCCGGACATCGCACTTGTCTGACGAACTTGTCAGCCGCTCCGCTACGGCAGCGGATGCCGAGGCCATTGACACCATTATTCGCAGCGCCTTTGCCCGGACCGACTTCGGCCATCAGGGCGAAGCCGAACTGGTGCGGATGATCGAGGCGGACGGCGATACGCTGGCGTCGCTCGTCGCGGAGCGAGGCGGCGAAATCGTCGGGCATGTGCTGTTCAGCCGTATGGACGTCGAGGCCGATGGTCGGCGGATTGCCGCTGCCGGCCTGGCGCCCGTCGCTGTCGTTCCCGGATTTCAGCAGGGCGTCGGCGATGCGCTGGGCCGCGATCGGGCTGGACTTGCTGCGCGAACAGGGCTGCGCGATCAGCTTTGTGCTCGGGCACGAGGCCTATTACCCGCGCTTCGGCTATTCGCCCGAACTCGCGGCGCGCTTCGCATCGCCCTTCGCGGGCCCGCATTTCATGGCGATGACGCTGGACTCGGGCGCGGCTTGGCCGCTAGGCGGACGGGCGGATTATGCACCCGCTTTCGGCCGGATGGGATAGGGGTCATGAGTTTCAACAGCTTCGGACGCGTTCTTCGCTTTACGACCTGGGGGAAAGCCACGGCCCCGCGCTCGGTGCCGTCGTCGATGGCTGTCCGCCGCGGCTGTCGCTGTCCGAAGCCGATATCCAGCCCTATCTCGACAAACGCCGCCCGGGCCAGTCGCGCCACACGACGCAGCGGCAGGAACCCGACCAGGTGCGCATCCTGTCGGGCATTTTCGAGGGCAAGACGACCGGCACCCCGATCAGCCTGATGATCGACAATGTCGACCAGCGATCGAAGGACTATGGCGAGATCGCGCAGGCCTATCGCCCCGGCCACGCCGATTACAGCTATGACGCCAAATATGGCATCCGCGACTATCGCGGCGGTGGCCGGTCGAGTGCGCGCGAGACCGCGGCGCGCGTCGCCGCGGGCGGCGTCGCGCGGCTAGTGATCCCGGAGGTTCAGATCCACGCCTGGGTAGCCGAAATCGGCGGCGATGCGATTGACCCGGCGAACTTCGACCTCGAAGAAATTGATCGCAATCCGTTTTTCTGTCCTGATCCTGCGCGCGGCGCAGCGCTGGGAAGGGCTGATGGACGCTGCGCGCAAGGCGGGCAGCTCGCTCGGCGCCGTGATAGAATGTGCCGCCAGCGGCGTCCCCGCCGGCTGGGGCGCGCCGATCTATGCCAAGCTCGACAGCGACCTGGCCGCCGCAATGATGGGCATCAACGCGGTCAAGGGCGTCGAGATCGGCGCCGGCTTTCACGCGGCGCGGTTGCGCGGCGAGGAAAATGCCGATCCGATGCGCCCCGCCACCGACGGCAGCAACCGCCCCGATTTCCTGTCGAACAACGCCGGGGGGATCGCAGGCGGCATTTCGACCGGCCAGCCCGTCGTCGTCCGCGTCGCGTTCAAACCGACCAGTTCTATTCTCACCCCGGTGCCGACGATCAACCAAGCGAGGCGAGGCGAGCCGACATCGTCACCAAGGGCCGTCACGACCCGTGCGTCGGCATTCGCGGCGCCCCGGTGGTCGAAGCGATGATGGCGCTGGTCCTCGCCGATCATAAATTATTGCATCGCGCTCAATGCGGCTGATCATCCTGTGGATTTAGTTTCGGGTTTCATTGCGGAGCATAAGGCGATTATCGGCCTCTTCGTGCTCGCCGGGATGTTTGCCGCCTTCGTCTGGGAACGTTTTTCGCCGTCGGTCGTCGCGGTCGCCGGGGCGGGCACGATGCTGGCGCTCGGCCTGCTCGTTGAAAAAGGCGCTTATGGCGTCTTTTCCAACAGCGCGCCGCTGACCGTCGGCGCGATGTTCATCCTTTCCGGCGCGCTGATCCGTACCGGGGTGATCGACAAGGTCGGTAATTATGTCGTCGACCGTGCCAAGCGACACCCGCGGCTGGCCGTGGTCGAAGTGTTTGGCGGCGGTCTGCTCGTTTCGGGCTTCATCAACAGCACGCCCTTCGTCGTCGTGATGATGCCGGTCTGCTTCCGGCTTGCCGAAGCGCTCGGCGTGTCGCCAAAAAAATTGCTGATGCCGCTGTCGGTGATCGCGGTGTTGGGCGGCTGTCTTACCTTGATCGGGACCTCGACCAATCTGGTCGTCGCCGGGATCGCCGAACAGGCGGGGATCGAACGCTTCGGCCTGTTCGATATCACGCCCTATGGTCTGGCGGTTGCGGCTGCCGGCGTGGTCGGCCTGCTCGTCATGGCGCGCTTCCTGCCATCCGACTATCCGCGCATCGCCGAAAAAACGGGCGGAACCGAGCAGCTCTATCTGACCGAACTGGTGATTGGGGAAGGCGATCCGGCGATCGACATGGCGCTTGAGGTGGCGAACTTGGGGATATCTCCGGCGCGGATCGTCGGGGTCATCGCGGGCGGACGCCTGATCTCCGGAAAAGACGCGCGGCATCATCGTCTTGCCGTGGGCAACCGTGTCGTCGCGCGGCTCGACGGCGCGGCGCTGATGACGATCCGGAGCGAGGGGCGCTTTGCCCTTGGTATCGGCGATAGCCCCGACGGCGATTCGACGGTTGTCGAGGTCACGGTCGCGCCAAGCCATCGTTCGATCGACCGGCCGCTTGCCGAAATCCCCTTCGTGCAGCGGCTGCCGGTTCGTATTCTGGGCGTGTCGCGGTTCCGGCACCTGCCGGGGCCGACGCTGTCCGAAAGTCGCATCCGCGCCGCCGATCGCCTGCTGGTCGAGGCCGACGAGGCCAATATCGGGCGGCTGCGCGCCAACACCGGGCTGATCGGCGTCGCGATGGCATCGGTCACCGCATTCCGCCGCCGTCGGGCGTGGATCGCGGTGCTGGTGATGGCGAGTGCGGTGTTCCTGTCGGCGATGGGGGTGTTGTCGATCGGCGTCGCCGCGTTCATCGGCGTCGCCGTCGTCCTGCTGACCCGGTGCATCGATGCATCCGAAGCGTGGGGCAGCATCGACGGCGACGTGCTGATCCTGATCTTTGCGATGCTGGCGGTGGGCGCCGCGCTCGAACAATCGGGGACGGTCGCGCTGATGGTCGGCGCGCTCGACCCGGTCTTGGTCGGCGCGCCGCAATGGGCGGTGATCGCGATCGTCTATTTCTCGGCGCTGCTGCTGTCCGAATTGCTCAGCAACAATGCCGTTGCGGCCCTGATGGGGCCACTTGTGATCGGCATTGCCCAAGCAACCGGGGTCGCCCCGCAACCGCTGCTGATGGCGCTGATGCTCGGCGCGTCGGCCTGTTTTGCCACCCCGGTCGGTTATCAGACCAACACCCTCGTCTATGCCGCGGGCGATTATCGGTTCATGGATTTCGTGCGGATCGGAGTCCCGCTCAATATCATGACCGGGGTTGCGGGCTGCGCCGCGCTCGCCTTCTGGACCCCCTGATCGGGTCACTCAGCAACATGCGATTGCCCCTGGTCCGAGGGGCTGTTACCCCACCGGCATAAAATCCGGCGGGCCCGGAATCAGGGAGCATTTTTCATGGCAAAACGCCTGACCTTATTCATTCTTATCGGCATGCTGCTGGGCATCGTCGCCGGTGCCGTGGGGCACGCACAAATCGGCGCCGACAAGGATGCTGCGGCGTTGATCGCCGGCTATTTCAAGATTTTGCCCGACGTCTTTCTCCATCTCATCAAGATGATCATCGCGCCGCTGGTGCTGGCGACGATCGTCGCGGGCATCGCCAATATGGGGGATAGCGCAGCGCTCGGTCGGATCGGGCTGAAGTCGCTGTCGTGGTTCATCGCCGCCAGCTTCATTTCGATCACCTTGGGTCTGTTGCTGGTGAACCTGCTCCAGCCGGGGGTGGGGCTCGATCTGACGCCGACGGCAGAGATCGGCGAAGTGAAGACGTCGGCGCTCAACCTGCGCGATTTCATCCTGCATATCTTTCCCGAATCGATCTTTGGGGCGATGGCGACGAACAATATCCTCCAGATTCTCGTCTTCTCGATCTTCGCCGGGGTCGGCCTATCGGCGCTTGGCGAGCGGGGCGCACCTTTGGTCCGCGCCGTCGATGTGCTCGCCGAATTGATGCTGCAGATCACCAACTATGTGATGCTGTTCGCGCCCTTTGCGGTGTTCGGCGCGCTCGCCGGGGTGATCACGGTCAACGGGCTCGGCATCCTGCTCGACTTCCTGCGCCTGATCCTCGAATTCTACCTTGGCCTCGCGTTGCTGTGGATGATCTTGTTCGGGATTGGCGCGATCTTCCTCGGCAAGCGCATCCTGACCTTGGCGCGCTATATCGTCGAGCCGCTGCTGCTCGCCTTTTCGACCGCTTCGTCGGAAGCGGCGCTGCCCAAGCTGTTCGAACAGCTCGACCGCTTTGGCGTCCCGCGCCGCGTTTCGGGATTCGTCCTGCCGCTGGGTTACAGCTTCAATCTCGACGGCTCGATGATGTACATGAGCTTTGCGACGCTGTTCATCGCGCAGGCTTATGGCATCGACCTGTCGATCGGCACCCAGATATTGATCCTGCTGACGCTGATGGTGACGTCGAAGGGGATCGCAGGCGTCCCGCGCGCCAGCCTGGTGGTCATCACCGCGACGCTGACTCAGTTCGGCCTGCCGGTCGAGGGCGTCGCGCTGATTCTGGGGATCGACCAGTTCCTCGACATGGGCCGATCGGCGACCAACGTCGTCGGCAATGCGGTCGCGACCTCGGTCATCGCCAAATGGGAAGGCATGCTCGAAGTGCCCGAACCGGCCGATGCCGAATACCCGCACGCGCCGGCCCATACGCCGCATCATGGAACCCGCGGGCTCGATCTTCGTGATGACAGTGGGGAAGGCGACAGCAAACCAGCGGCCGGATAGCGCGCCAAGCGCAGTTTCGGGCCGTCCAACGGGGGCGACAAGGAACTGAATATGGCCGGCAAAGCAGTTATCGACGAGGCAGCCCGCGAGGGTCTGCGCGCGCGGCGGCTGCAATGGCGGATGCTGATCGGCTTCGTCGCCGGCCTGCTGTTGGGCCTCGCGGTGCATTATGGCACGTCCGCCGATACGGCTTGGGTCGAGACCGTCACCTATTATCTGGGCAAGCTGGGCGAGATATTCCTGCGCCTGCTGTTCATGCTCGTCATCCCGTTGCTCATTTCGGCTCTGATCGTCGGCGTCGCCGAAATGGGCGAGATGCGAGCGCTCAAGACGGTCGGGCTGCGAACGCTGTTTTACACCATCATCGTGTCGTCGATCGCCGTCGCGATCAGCCTGCTCGTCGTCAACCTGATCCAGCCCGGCGGCGGTGTCGATCCCGAAGTCGCGCGGTCGCTGATCGCCGAGGGCGCGGACCGCGCGGGCAGCATCGTTCAAAGCAGCCGCGAGGCGAAGACCGGGGTGGACGCGTTCGTCGCCATTGTGCCCAGCAATGTCTTTCTCGCGATGACCGAGAATGACGTGGTCGCGGTGATGTTTTTCTCGCTCCTCTTCGGCATCGGGCTGATGCTGGTGCGGTCGCCGCAGACACAGCAGCTCAAGACGGTTGTCGAGGGGGTGTTCGAAATCGCGATGAAGCTGATCGGCCTGGTCATCCAGCTCGCGCCGATCGCCATCTTTTGTTTCATGTTCAACCTGGGGGCGCAGTTCGGGGTCGATCTGCTCATTCGGCTTTCGGCTTTCGTCGGCGTCGTGCTGCTTGCGCTGTCGATCCAGATGTTCGCCGTTTTCCCGATCATCCTGAAAATCTTTGCCCAGAAATCTCCGGTCGCCTTTCTCCGCGAGACGCAGGAGGCGTCGATGATGGCGTTTGCGACCGCGTCATCGAATGCAACCTTGCCGACGGCGCTGCGTGTCGCACACGATCGGTTGCGCCTGCCCGACAAGGTGGCGCGCTTCGTGCTGACCATCGGGGCGACCGCGAACCAGAACGGCACCGCGATGTTCGAGGGCGTGACGGTGATCTTCCTCGCGCAATTCTTCGGCATCGACCTGACGCTGCAACAGCAGATCGTCGTCATGCTCGTCTGCATTCTCGGCGGCATCGGCACCGCGGGCGTCCCTGCGGGGTCGCTCCCCGTGATCGCGCTGATTCTGGCGTCGGTCGGCGTGCCGCCCGAGGGGATCGGGCTGATCTTGGGCGTCGACCGCTTTCTCGACATGTGCCGCACGACTCTCAACGTGATCGGCGACCTGGTCGCCGCGACCGTTGTTTCGGCCGGCATGAAGCATGAGCCGGTGCCGCAAACCGCGCCGCCAGCGTAGTCGATCAATCTGGGCGGGTGTTGTTGATACGGTCGCCAGGTCCGCGCCCGGCGGGCCGTTCGGCACGCGGCGGCGCGCTTTGCACGGGGGGTGCCGGGGGCGGCGGGCTGTTTGCAGATGGACACCTGCACGTCCAGGTGCTTGTCGTCCTGGCCCATCACCACCTCGGTGTCGCTCAGGTGCCGGATGCGGAAGATGCCCACGGCCGGGCTCGCGCCACGCGGTAGCCGTCGCGGGTTGCGATCGCCGCGGTTCCAGCCGCCGGGCCGCCCCGGCCGACCGTCGCCCGATCCCCAATCAGGGCGTCCGGAATTGCCGGTCACGGGCGGCGTAGCCGGGTTGCCGTCGCCGCGACCCGGGCGGGTGCCGCGCGGCCCGTCCCCACGCGGACCGTCATTGTCGCGGTCACCGCGGTTCCACCCGCCGGGACGCCCCGGCTGACCGTCGCCGCGCCCGCCATGATGTTTCCACCACGCGCGGCGGCCGCCCCAATAATTCAGATACTGGCCGCGCAGCGGATAACGATTACGATAATTGTCGAACATCCAGGTGCCGTAGCCGGGGTAATAATAATCGTCGTACCACCCGCCGCCGAACCCGATCTGAACGAACCCGCCGCCATAGTCGGACGCATCGTAACAGTCGTAGCCATAGCCGTCGTCATAGGCATAACCCTCATAATCATAATAGGCGTTGCCATAGCGCGCCGCGCAATCGCCGCCCGACGCATAGCTGGTGCCATAAACATCGCCATAATAGCAGCCGCCGAGCATTGCCGTCGCGGCAGCGCCGAGCGCGATCGAGAGGGGACGACGAAAATGCTGGGGCATCAGACTCTTGGACATGCGCCATTCCTTGAAAATCGGGTCCGGTCGGACCGGTCATCTTGGGCACCATGCTGCGCGAGTCGAGTTGAATTTGCGGTGAATGGTGTCCTGCCGGACAAATAGCGTTACTTGCATCGATGTCAGTAGTGCGTTACGCTGGCGATAACGGCAGGCCTGACAAGGATTTGACTCGATGAATGCGCCCACGAATATCACATGGCCCGAGGCCCGCTTTGGCCCCGAAACGCAGCATTGGTTGCCGCGCAATTCGGATCGGGTGCTCGACCATATTCCGGGCGAGGACGGTCTGCCGGTGATCGGCAACACCCTCGAACAGCTCAGCGATTATCGCGGTTTCGCCGACCGTATGGTGGCTACCTACGGCCGCGTTTACCGCAACAACAGCTTTGGCGGGCGCAGCGTCGCGCTGCACGGTCCCGAGGCCAACGAACTTGTGATGTTCGACCGTGAAAAGATTTTCTCGTCTGAACAGGGCTGGGGGCCGGTGCTCAACTTGTTGTTCCCCCGCGGGCTGATGCTGATGGATTTCGAAAAGCATCGCGCCGACCGCAAGGTGCTGTCGGTCGCGTTCAAGCCCGAACCGATGCGCCATTATGCCGACGCGCTGAACGAGGGGATCAAGGACCGTGTCGCATCGTGGAGCGGCAAGACCTTTCAATTTTATGCGGCGATCAAGAAACTGACGCTCGATCTGGCGGCGACCAGCTTCCTCGGCATCCCGTTCGGGCCTGAGGCGGACAAGGTGAACAAGGCGTTTGTCGACATGGTCCAGGCGTCGATCGGCGTCGTCCGGGTGCCAATGCCGTTCACCGCGATGGGCCGCGGCGCGAAGGGGCGCGCGTATCTGGTCGAATATTTCGGCCGCATGGTGCCCGAGCGGCGGGAGGGGACGGGCGAGGATATCTTCAGCCAGATCTGCCGCGCCCGCGACGACAATGGCGACTATCTGAGCGCCGAGGCGATCGTCGATCATATGAACTTTCTCATGATGGCGGCGCACGACACGATCACCAGCTCGATCACCTCGATGGTCTGGATGCTCGCCAAGCATCCAGAATGGCAGGACAGGCTGCGCACCGAAATGCTGGCGGTATCGCCCGCCGGCGAGGGGGTCGGGCACAATAGCCTGGGCGAGCTGGAAATGACCGAGTGGGCGTTCAAGGAAGCGCTGCGGCTGGTGCCCCCGGTGCCCAGCTTCCCGCGCCGCGCGCTCAAGGATTTCGAATATGGCGGCTATCGCATCCCCGCCGGCACCTCGGTCGGGGTCAGCCCCGCTTTCACCCACATGATGGAAGAGCATTGGCCCGAGCCTGAAAAGTTCGACCCGATGCGTTTTTCGCCGGAAGTCGCGCGCGAGCGGCACAAATATGCGTGGGTGCCGTTCGGCGGCGGCGCGCATATGTGCCTGGGGCTGCACTTTGCGTACATGCAGGCGAAGATCTTTTTCCACCATGTCATCACCACCCATCGCATCGTCGTGGCGGAGGGCTATGAACCCAAATGGCAGGTGCTGCCGATCCCGCGTCCGAAGGACGGGCTGACGGTGAGTTTCGTGCCGCTCGGCTAACTAAACAGCTTTCGGTTCCCCCTTTCCGTCATTGCGAGCGAAGCGAAGCAATCCAGAGCGGGTTACGCCACCCTGGATTGCCGCGTCGCTTCGCTCTCGCAATGACGACTCAATTAATATTCTCATGGCTCGCTGCTCTTCTCTCTCTAGAGTTTTGGCGAGCGGGCGGAGCCAATAGAAAACGCTGGAATTCGGCAATTGTGAGCGTTATCATTTGCGCCTGATCCTGCGCCGCGGCCCGCAAGGGCCGACGAGTCGCAGACGACGGGGAGAGGGTGATGGCGGAAATCTGGGGCGAATTCTCGCGCGCCGTCGGCGACATCCTGAACGCGCATGGTCCGGCAGTAAGCGCCGCGCAAAGCTATACCCCCACAGATTACAGCGTCCATTTCTTCCTCCAGATCGCGGTGATCCTCCTCGTCTGCCGCGTCGTCGGCTGGGCGGCGAAAAAATTCCTCGGCCAACCGCAGGTGGTGGGCGAGATGATTGCCGGGGTGCTGCTCGGCCCCTCGCTGTTCGGGCTGTTCTTTCCCGACCTGCAAGCCGCGCTATTTCCCAAAGAGACGCGCAGTGTGCTGTATGTTTGCGCCCAGGTCGGGGTCGGGCTTTACATGTTCCTGGTCGGCACGACGCTGCGGCTCGACCATTTCCAGTCGAAGGCGAAAAGCGCCGTCGGCGTCTCGGTGGCGGGGATCGTCGCGCCGTTCCTGCTCGCCGCGTTGATCACGCCGTTCCTGCTCGACATTCCCGGCCTGTTTGCCGACGGGCTGGGGCAGGGCAGCGCGACGTTGTTCATGGGCGCGTGCATCGCGCTCACCGCCTTTCCGATGCTCGCGCGGATCATCAACGAACGCGGGCTGGCGAACACCTCGCTCGGCACCCTGACGTTGACCGCCGGGGCGTTCGACGACGCGGTGTCGTGGTGCGTGCTGGCGATCGTGCTCGCGACCTTTGGCGGCGGGCCGGGCATTGCCCTGCTGGCGATTTTCGGCGGCTTTGGTTTCGCCGCGTTCATGTTCTTCGTCGGACGCCCGCTGCTCATGCCGCTGGGCCGCGCGGTCGAGGCGCGGGGCGCGATGAGCGACACGATGCTATCGATCACACTGATGCTGTTCGCGCTGTGCGCCTTTGTCATGGATGCGGCCGGAATCCACGCGGTGTTCGGGGGTTTCATCCTGGGTGTCTGTATGCCGCGCGGCAAGCTGACCGAAGAGATCAAGCGCAAGGTCGGGCCGATCACCATCCTGCTGGTTCCGGTCTTCTTCACCTATTCGGGGCTCAACACCGAGCTCAGCACGGTGAACAGCCTGTCGCTGCTGGGACTCGCGCTCGGCATATTGCTGGTGTCGATCGCGGCGAAATTCGGCGCCTGCTGGTTCGCGGCGCGGCTGGCTGGTGAGGATAACCGGACCGCGATGGGCATCGGGGCACTGATGAACGCGCGCGGTCTGATGGAATTGATCATCATCAACATCGGGCTGCAAAAGGGGATCATCGGGCCGACCCTGTTCGCGATCATGGTGCTGATGGCGATCGTCACCACGGTGATGGCGGGGCCGCTGTTCGAAATCGTCTATGGCCGCAAGGCGCGCGCGGCGGGCGAACTCGGCGCGCTCGGCACCGAGGGGCCGCCCGATTCAGCCGTTGCAGGCGCGTCCGGCCATTGACCTCAGCCAACACCCATTGTGCCGGCGGACGCGGCACCCCAATAAGGGTGGATGAAAAGCGTTCGTCCCTATCTGATCTGGTTCGGTGTCGCGGTCGTGCTCGCGCTCGGGGCGATCCGCGGCATGCAATGGATTGCCGATCATCCCGAGCATATCCCCACCGCGCGCTTTGAATTTTCGCAGCCGCAGGGATGGGCGACGCACCGCAAGCTGGTCGGGTTCGTCGATGACAATAGCGCCTGTTTTGCCGCGTTCGACCGCGCCGGTGCAGGCTATGAACGGCGCCCGGTGGTCGGCGCCGGCGCGTGCCGCGCGAGCCAACGCATGGTGCTGACCGGCAACCGCTTCGTGCCGACGATGCGTCCCGCCAATGCCGGGCCCGGCTGCGCGGTGACCGCCGCGATGGCGCTATGGACCCGCGACGTCGTCCAGCCGATGGCGCAGAAACATTTCGGGCAAAAGGTCGTCGCGCTCGAAAATCTCGGCAGCTACAATTGCCGCAAGATCGCCGGAGAGCAGGCGCAGAGCCAGCATTCGACCGCCAATGCGATCGACATCTCGGCCTTCATCCTCGCCGACGGGACGCGCATCTCGCTGATCGACGACTGGACCGATCCCGATGTCCGGCGCGACTTCCTGCACGACGTCCGCGACGGATCGTGCGGGCTGTTCAGCACCGTCCTGTCACCCGATTACAACCGCGCCCACGCCGACCATTTTCACCTCGACATGTCGGCGCGAACGGGCTGGACGGTGTGCCACTAAAGCGGTTTTGAATAGAGGATCGACCGGACTTCTTCGGTGAAGCCGCATGCCTCGTGCCATGCCTGGCTGCCGATATTGTCGAGCTCGACGTCGGATCCGATGCGGTCGTAGCCGCCGCGCCGCGCGCGCTCCTCGATCGCCGCCAGCAAGGCGCCCGCCCCGCCGGTGCGACGCACGTTCGCATCGACCCAGATGCCTTCGACATGCGGATAGGGCGCGACCGGACAGCCGTCGAACATCGTGCGCAGCTGGACTTCGGCAAAGCCGGTCACGCCATCCGCATCGCTCAGCAGCATAAAATTCCAGAGCGTTTCGTCGGTCAGCATCGCGGGGAGTTCTTCGGCCAGCTCGGCCGCATCGGCGTCGGGCCACAGCCGGGCGCGCATCGCCGCCCAAACCGGAATGTCCGATAATTGGGCGGGCCGCACCGGCATCGTCAGACTGTAAAGCTCTCGCCGCAGCCGCACGCGCCCTTGGCGTTCGGGTTCTCGAACACGAAGCCGGCGGCGAAATCATCCTCGACCCAGTCCATGATGCTGCCGATCAAATACAGCACCGACGCGCCGTCGATGTAGAAGACGCCGCCGGGGGTCTCGATTTTCTCGTCGAACTTCGCCTCTTCGGTCACATAATCGACCGAGTAGGCGAGGCCCGAACAGCCGCGGCGCGGGGTAGACAGCTTGACGCCGATCGCCTCCGCGGGCGCCGCCGCCATCAGCGCAGCGACGCGTGCCTCGGCATTAGCGGTCAGCGTGACCGCGGCAGGGCGGGTGCGGGTCTTGATTTCGGTCATCACAACATTCCCAGCTCTAACCGCGCCTCGTCGCTCATATTCGCCGGCGACCATGGCGGATCCCAAACCAGATTGACCTCGGCATCGCCGACCCCGGCACCGCGCCGACGCGCAATTCGACCTCGGCAGGCATCGACTCGGCGACCGGACAGTGCGGGGTGGTCAGCGTCATCGTGACGACCGCATGCCCGTCGTCGATCTCGACATTGTAGATCAGGCCAAGGTCATAGATGTTAACCGGAATTTCCGGGTCGTAAATGTCCTTCAGCGCATTGACGATCACGCCTCATACAAATCGCCGCCGACGCTCGTGCCGGATCGGCCGCCGCGGGCTTGTGCCGCCAGGAAGCCCTCCAGATAGTCGCGCTTGCGCTCCAATTTCTCGCCCAATGTTTCTGGCGCGCTTTCCACGTCCGCGACGCGCGCCTTCGGCGGTGCCTCGACGCTCTCCACTTCCTCGATCCGAATCCCGTTCTCGCTCATCCGAAAATCCTCTCAACGCGCGACAGGCCATCGATCAGCGCCGCCACATCGTCGTCATTGCTGTACACGCCAAAACTCGCGCGCGCGGTCGCGGGTACGCCCAGATGCTCCATCAGCGGCTGTGCGCAATGATGCCCGGCGCGGATCGCGACCCCGCTTTCATCCAAGATAGTGCCGATGTCGTGCGGATGAACCCCCGCCATCGAAAAGCTGACGATTCCGGCGCTGTTGGTCGTTTTGACGCTGATCCCGCGCCGCGCCAGCGCCTCGCGCAAGCTGCCGACCAGCGCGCATTCATGCGCGTGGATCGCGTCGATGCCGATCGCCTCGACATAATCGACCGCCGCCGCCAGCCCGATCGCCTCGATAATCGCCGGCGTTCCCGCCTCGAACCGCGTCGGGGCGGGCGCGTAGGTCGTCTTTTCAAAGGTCACGCGGTCGATCATCGACCCGCCGCCCTGCCACGGCGGCAGGCTGTCGAGCTTGTCGCTCCACAACACGCCGATCCCGGTCGGGCCGTAAAGTTTGTGGCCCGAGAAAACATAATAGTCGCAGCCGAGCGCGGCGACATCGACCGGCAGCCGCGGCACCGCTTGGCACCCATCGATCAGCAACTCGGCGCCGACACGGTGCGCCAGCTCTGCGACGCGCGCAACGTCGAGCGGGCTGCCCAGCACGTTTGAGACATGCGCGAACGCGACCATATTGTGTTCAGGGGTGAGCAGTTTTTCGGCGGCATCGAGATCGATGCAGCCATGCGCGGTCAGCGGGCAGACGTCGACCTGCCAGCCGGCAAGCTGCCACGGCACGATATTGCTGTGATGTTCGAGCATAGAGAGCAGTACGCGGCCCTTCCGCGGATGCGAGTAGGCGACCAGATTGATCGCCTCGGTCGCGCCGCGCACGAACACGACCTGCTCGTCGCGCGCGCCAATAAATGCCGCAATCCGCCGCCGCGCCGCCTCATAAGCGAGCGTCATGTCGGCCGAACGCGCATAGACGCCGCGGTGCACGGTCGCATAATCGCGGCCCATCGCATGGACCGTCGCGTCGATGACGGCCTGCGGCTTCTGCGCCGTCGCGGCGGTGTCGAGATAGCGCCAGCCGGGCGTTAGGCCCGGAAAGTCGGCGCGCACGTCGGGGAAGGTGCGGAGGGCGGTCGTGGTGGTCACACCAGTTCCCCCAATTTCGCCAGCGCCAGGTCCTGCAACCGCGCCGCATCCTCGGCGCCGTCGAACACCCCGGCAACAAACGCCTGCAACATCAGCTTCTTCGCCTCACCCGGCGGAATCCCGCGCGATTGAAGGTAATACAGCGCCATCGCATCCAGCTCGCCAATCGCGCAGCCGTGCGCGCATTTCACGTCGTCGGCGTAAATTTCCAGTTCGGGCTTGGCGTTGGCGGTCGCGCTTCGGTTGAGCAGCATCGCCTTCACATCCTGCGCGCTGTCGGTCTGCTGCGCGTCGCGTGCGACCGCGACTTTGCCGAGATAGGTCCCGGTCGCAGTGCCGCCGAGCACCGAACGCACGACCTGCCGCGACGTCGCGCCGGGTTCGGCGTGGGTGACCGTGGTAACGATCTCGAGATTCTGCTCCCCGCCGCCGATCTGCGCCGCGCCGAGATGAAAGTCGGCGCCCTCGTGCAGCGTCACCGCCAGTTCGATGCGGCCATAAGCGCCGCCGATGTTCAGCACATGCAGCGAAGCCACCGCGCCCTTGCCGAGCACCAGCTCGATCTGCCGGATATCGCCCGAATCCTGTACGATCGCGCGCGCGAACTTGCCGCCGGCTGGCACGATGATGCTCTCGCATCTCGGCCAGCTGCGTGACCGGGTTTCCGAAGCCGCGCGTCACCGCCACGCTTCGTCGCGCCGGCGGGGTAGGGCCGCGGCCGTCATGGGGTCGTCCCAGCCACGCGCCACGCCGCGACTACCGCATCGAGCCTGTCGTTCGAGCGTTCCTCGGTGCACGCGGCGAGCGCCTTGCGCGTTGCAGGTTTTTGCGCAGCGCATTCCTGCGCGACGCTGCACGGAATGGCGTCGAGTTCGGCATAACCGCTTGGCTTGGTCACCCGGCATCTTTCGATCGTAACGATGCCCTTGCGCTTGGGCGCCTTTATGTCGAGCTCGATCCAACGCATCTTCTGCGCGACCACCAGGATTTCCTCCTCGGTGGTCGGCGGGGGCAGGGCGGCGGCCTGCGCTGTGGCAAGGACGATGGCTGCGATCACGCCATTACCCCGGCATAGCCATGTTCTTCCAGCTCGCGCGCCAGTTCGGGCCCGCCCGACTTCACGATTCGCCCGCCCGCGAGGACATGGACGAAATCGGGCTGCACATAATCGAGCAGCCGCTGGTAATGCGTAATCAGCAGCACCGCTTTGTCGGGGCGCCGCATGATCGCATTGATCCCGTCGCCGACGGTGCGCAACGCGTCGATGTCGAGGCCGCTGTCGGTCTCGTCAAGGATCGCCAGCTTGGGGTCGATGATCCCCATCTGCACCATCTCGTTGCGCTTCTTCTCGCCGCCCGAAAAGCCGACGTTCACGGGACGCTTGAGCATGTCCATGTCCATCTTGAGCAGCGCCGCCTTCTCGCGCGCGACCTTCAGGAACTCGCCACCCGATAACGGCTCTTCCCCGCGCGCGCGCCGCTGCGCATTGAGCGCTCTCGCGCAGGAACTGGACGTTCGACACCCCTGGGATTTCGCACGGGATATTGAAACGCCGAGGAACAGCCCCGCCGCTGCGCGCTCGTGCGGCTCGAGTAGCGAGGAGGTCGAGTGCTCGTCGGTGGTTCCGGTTCCGCGTTCAATGTCAGCGCCCTCTTGGTCGGTCGCATTGGCGCCGGGGAACATGATATCGGGGGCAAAGCTCACCGACCCCTCGGTTACCTCATACCCGGGCCGGCCGCCGAGCACATAGGACAGCGTCGACTTGCCCGCGCCATTCGGTCCCATGATCGCATGGATTTCGCCCGCATTGATGCGCAGCGACAAGCCCTTCAGGATCGGCTTGTCGGCGACGGTGGCGTGGAGGTTTTCGATCGTCAGCATGTCAGACTTTCAGGCAAAAAACAGGATTGCGCGGCGCGCCGGTCGGGCGCACCGTTTGGGCAGATGATGTGAGGAAAGCCCGTAACGGGCGGGGCCGAACGGCGCCTATTCGGCGGCGAAGATTTCCGCCAGCTCCGAATTGGCGACTTCTTCGACGCTGATCACGCTGGTATTCTGCAGATGCTGCAACCGCCGGATCAGCATGCTGACGGCATGATGCGGAATGATGATCACCTCGTCGCGATCGCGTTCCGATTTCTTCTGCTGACGGATGATCACGCCCTGCTGCGTCGGATAGGCGGCAACCGCTTGCACGGGATGCACGACCATATCGGCTTCCGACCAGTTGAATTCCAAACCGCGCGCCATGGCTGTGTCTCCGGACCGAATCGGACAGTGCACGAGCATATGACAAAGGCGCGATTTCCCATGTCCCCGGTTGCGGACTGACGGGAATTATAGTTAATTCGGGCTGGTTTGCAGCGGCATTACGTATGGAATGGGCAGCCATTGTCTCAATTTGCGCCATCGGCGCTCGATCGACAGGCATCCGCAGACCTCCCAAGACCGGCTTGTCGGCGATGGCGGCTTTAAAGTTTTCAATTTTGAGCATTGGGATTTTCTTTTGCCGTGGCATCCGAAACAACCGCAAATAGAACGAGGATAGCGGCCTCAGTTTGGTCCAGCGTTTTATTGACAGACGCCAGTCGCTTGTCCGTGCTGGACCAACCAGCTTCTTTGGAGAGCGCGCGGTCGCCCATTTGCAAGGCTTGGGCGCGAACCTCTCGGCATTCGGTCAAGACGCCGCGATACCCAGCCATGTCCAATTTGGCGCCGGCCTGTACGGCGCGAGACAGGCAATCGTTATAAAGCGTAACGGCAGCCCCGACGGGCTTTTCGTACTCGATTGGCGGCGAGGTAATGACTTCCCGTCGTACCACTCCGCTGGTGTCATCGCGCACCTTATCCCGACGAAAGTCAGCTTGATCTGACAAACTGCACTCTCTCACGTCCATAATCGAACCCGGAAATTTCTCGCTGCAATTCCTCAGTTTTTGGCAGATTTCCTGATCTTCTTTTGCGCTGCCCCATGACTTGACAACATCACACTCCACCAATTTGCCTTTCCTGAAAGACAAATTCACCATCCGCTCCTGACGATCTTCACCAAAACTGGTGAACTCGACCGTCCCTGTAAATCTTTCTCGGCTCACCGACCCGGATTGGGCTTCGGCCATATCTGGCGCCAGTGTTAGTGTCGCGACATAAAGGGCCAGAAAACCAATAGCTTTCATCCCACGCTCCCCTCAAGGCTGATCCCCAATAGTTTCTGCGCCTCGACCGCGAACTCCATCGGCAACTGCTGCAGCACTTCCTTGGCGAAGCCATTGACGATCAGGGCCACCGCTTCTTCCGCATTCAGCCCGCGTTGCAGCGCGTAGAACAGCTGGTCGTCGCTGATCTTGCTCGTCGTCGCTTCATGCTCGACGGTCGCGGTCGGGTTGCGGACTTCGATGTATGGCACGGTGTGCGCGCCGCTCAGCGAGCCCAGCAGCAGGCTGTCGCACTGGGTGAAATTGCGCACCCCCTCGGCATTCGGCGCCACGCGCACGATGCCGCGATAGGTGTTGTTTGACTTGCCGGCGCTGATCCCCTTGCTGACGATGGTCGACCGCGTGCGCTTGCCATTGTGGATCATCTTGGTGCCGGTGTCGGCCTGCTGGTAATTGTTGGTGACCGCGACCGAATAGAATTCGCCGACGCTGTCGTCGCCGTTGAGCACGCAGCTGGGATATTTCCACGTCACCGCAGAGCCGGTTTCGACCTGCGTCCACGACACCTTGCTGCGCTTGCCCTGACACAGCGCGCGCTTGGTCACGAAATTATAGATGCCGCCCAGCCCCTCGGCATTGCCGGGATACCAGTTCTGCACCGTCGAATATTTGATCTCGGCATCGTCGAGCGTCACCAGTTCGACCACCGCGGCGTGCAGCTGATTCTCGTCGCGCATCGGCGCGGTGCAGCCTTCGAGGTAGCTGACATAGGCGCCCTTGTCGGCGATGATCAACGTCCGCTCGAACTGCCCCGTATTCTCGGCATTGATGCGGAAATAGGTCGACAGCTCCATCGGGCAGCGCACGCCCTCGGGAACGTAAACGAAGGTGCCGTCCGAAAAGACCGCGCAGTTGAGGGTCGCGAAATAGTTGTCGTGCATCGGCACGACCTTGCCGAGCCACTTTTTCACAAGCTCGGGATATTCGCGGATCGCTTCGGAGATCGAGAGGAAGATCACGCCCGCGCGCTTGAGTTCCTCGCGGAAGGTCGTCGCGACGCTGACGCTGTCGAACACCGCGTCGACCGCGACCTTACGCGCGCCCTCGACGCCCGCGAGCACCTTCTGCTCCTCGATCGGGATGCCGAGCTTCTTATAGACTTCGAGGATCTCAGGATCGACCTCGTCGAGGCTGCCGAGCTTCGGCTTCGGTTTCGGCGCCGCGTAATAGTAAGCGTCCTGATAATCGATCGGCGGCACGTTGAGCTTCGCCCAGTCGGGCGTCTCCATCGTCTGCCAATGGCAAAACGCCTTCAACCGCCAGTCGAGCATCCATTCGGGCTCGTTCTTCTTCGCCGAAATGAAGCGAACCGTATCCTCGGTCAGCCCCTTGGGCGCGAAGTCGGTCTCGATGGTCGAGGACCAGCCATGCTCATAATCGGCGACCTTCGCCGCGGCGTCGTGCGCGGCCTGGTCCTTGACGGGAAGATCTGTGTTGTCGGTCATATCTCTAACTCGTCACCCGCATTAATCCGTCACCCCAGCGAAAGCTGGGGTCTCTTGCGGCTGGGCACCGCCGAGAGCGATCCCGGCTTTCGCTGGGATGACAGACAGGCTCGCCAAACTGATCTCCGCCAACGCCCCGCGCACTGCACCGTTCACGACGCCCCAATGCGGCTGCACCTTGCAGCTACCCTCGAGCGAGCAATCGTGACGCCCCTCAGACACGCAGCTGGTCAGCGCGATCGGCCCTTCGACCGCTTCGATGATGTCGGCGACGCTGATCGCCGCCGCAGGCCGCGCCAGCCGCACTCCACCGCCGCTGCCGCGCGAGGCGACGAGCAGTCCGGCGCGGGCAAGCCCGCTCACCAGTTTCTGCGCCGTCGGTCCCGGAATCCCCGTCTGCTCGGCGAGCAGGCCTGCTTGCAAGGGCACCGACCCGCACTGGCGGGCAGCGGCGCTCATCAGCACCACGGCATAGTCGGCAAGGTTGGACAGGCGCATACTGGCTGGTTGGCTCTCTATCGCGCGCAGATTGCGAACGATTCTTAACTGGAGTAAATCACTCCACTTATATAGGGGAAGCCTTCGTGCGGCGCAACCAACGGGCGCTTTGCGGCGCCCAAGAAAAAAGGCACCCATCCGGCCAAAGCCAAATGAGTGCCAAGATGAAGGTCTCAGTCCTCGTCAGAGGATGAGCTCTTCTGGGTCGCAACGCCGAATTATGCCGGCGCGCCGATTCGCGATTGGATGGAAACGCCAAAACGACTTTGTGCGCATTTTTTGACGGTTAACGCCGCAATTCAGGTTTCCGACACCATCGGGCTGACCTTGCCGGCCATTTCCTTGCGCCCCTTGGTCGTCGCCTCGGTATAACGCGTCGGCTTGCTCAACTGGCCCGGGGTCGCGCCGGCGAAGCGCTTGATCTCGCGGATCAGGTGCGACTGGTCGTAAAAGGCATCGCCGAGCTGCGCCGCATCGAGCCCTTCGCCGCGCGCCAGCGCCGACGCGGCGCGCACCGCGCGATATTTGCGCGCCAGCATCCGCGGCGACAGGCCGTAATAATATTTGGTCATCCGCTCGACCGACCGGATCGACATGCCGGTCGCATCGACCAAGTCGGGAACCTGCGGCGACGACGATGCGGTCAGCCACTGATCGACGGTGCGGATGAACCACAGTGGCGCCGGCTCGTTCCGTTTCAACACTTCGCGAGCAAAATTATTGCCAATGACCAGCCGCGCCTCGGCGTCGGTTGCGGCCTCCAGCGCCGTCGCCACCTCGTCGATCCACGGTCCGAACATGTCGGCAGCGTCAATCGCGCGATCGGTCAGCTTTTCGGCGTCCACGCCCATCAGCGTCGCCCAGCCGGCGGGCAGCAACCCGAAACCGAACAATTGCGCTGGACCATGGCTGATCGCGCGAACGCGTCCGCTTGTCGGGCCGATGATGTTGGCGCGGCAAACCGTGGACCGGTGACCGTCGGCAAAGCCATATGTCGCCATCGGCGTCGGTCGACGAAGTCGGACTGCGGCCGATCGGCGCGCTCATATTCGTCGAAGCTCGGCATATTGAGGCGCGCGAAATAGAAACTCGACACCATGTCCGCCAGATCGGGATCGGGCGGGAAATAGTGTAGTTCGAACGGCGCAATGCCGTCCGCGCCTTCGCGCGAGGATGATGCTTCTGACATGACGAGCCCAGACCGTGACAGCCTTTCCCCAGACTGCCTGTTATATGGAACAAGTCATTTGCGTTTCATCGCTACGCGTCAAGCGCGAACTTTGTTTTTTAATTGCTTTTCTGGGTCGCGATCCAGGCATCGACCCGCCGTTCCAGAATGTCGAGCGGCACCGGACCCGATTCGAGCACGACGTCGTGAAAGGCGCGATAGTCGAATTTGTCGCCCATCGCGGCCTGCGCGCGACCGCGCAATTCCATGATCTTGAGCTTGCCGATCAGGTAAGCGGTCGCCTGCCCGGGATAGACGATATAGCGTTCGATCGCCTTTTCGATGTCGCCGTCCGGGTTGGGCGTATTGTCTTTGAGATATTTGATCGCCTGTCCGCGGGTCCACCGCTTGTCGTGGATACCGGTGTCGACGACCAGCCGGGTCGCGCGCCACAACTCCATGCCCAGCCGCCCGAAATCGCTGTAGGGGTCGGTATAGAACCCCATGTCCTTGGCGAGTTCCTCCGAATACAGGCCCCAGCCTTCGGTATAGGCGGTAAAGCCGCCGAAACGGCGGAAGGGCGGCAGGCCGGTGAGTTCGGTCTGCACCGCGCGCTGCAGATGATGCCCCGGCACGCCTTCGTGATAGGCCAGCGCTTCCAGCTCGGTCTTGGGCATGTCGCGCAGGTCATAAAGGTTCACATAATAGGTGCCGGGCCGCGACCCGTCAGGGGCGGGCGAGTTGTAGAACGCCTTGCCCGCCGATTTTTCGCGGAACGCCTCGACCGCTTTGACCTGCAAAGCCGCCTTGGGCAGGGTGTTGAAGAACGCGGGCAGCCGCGCCTCCATCGCCTTCACCTTGGCATCGACCTCGGCCAGATAGGCTTCGCGCGTCGTATAATAATATTGCGGGCTGGTGCGCAAATGCGCGAAGAACTGCTGCAGCGTCCCCTTGAAGCCGACTTTCTTCATGATTGTCGTCATCTCGCCATGGATGCGCGCGACTTCGGACAGGCCCAGGTTGTGGATCTCGGCCGCGGTCATGTCGGTGGTCGTGTAATTGGCGAGCAGCGCCTCATAATAGGCTTTGCCGTCGGGCAACCGCCACACGCCGTCCTGAGTCGGCGCGCTCGCCTGCTGGC
Organism: Sphingomonadaceae bacterium; assembly: GCA_965283845.1. GTDB lineage: Bacteria > Pseudomonadota > Alphaproteobacteria > Sphingomonadales > Sphingomonadaceae > Sphingopyxis. The sequence continues at coordinate 74,431 of CBDIQD010000001.1, read as the reverse complement.
GCTTCATTTCGGTTAGCAGGCGGGTGTAAGCGGGACCCGCGCTGTCCGCCCACGCCGCTTTGGCGGCGGCGATCAACCGCGTCTTTTCGGCGGCGTCGATGTCGAGCTTGCCGACCTTGGCGGTGATGTCCTCGACCACCGCATTGTCGGGCTTCTGCAGATTGCCGATGTCGGAGATAAGATAGCCATAGACCCACTTCGGCGGCTGGATGCCGGTCCTGGCGCGCCCGGCCGACTGCGCCGACAGCGCGCCGAGTACGGGACCGAGCCCGCGTATGCGCTCGATATAGGCTTCGGCTTCGGCGGTATTGGCGACGCGGTGGATGTTGATCAGGAACGCGGGCAGCTGGCTTTGCGCGCCGTTCATCTGGTCGAAGACATAGCCATGGTTGCGATAAGGGAACAGCCGCTCGGTGCGCGCCGCCTGGGCGTTGAACAGTTCGAACGACAGCGCATCGTCGGTCGCCATCGCCTGGGGATCGAAGCTGCCGCGCATCGCCTCGGCGGTTGCCTGCTGCAATTTGTGGCTCGCGACCGCGGCGTCGTCGCTGACATCGTTCCAGCGGCCGTAATCGCCATCGCGGATGCCGCGATACGCCTTGCCTTGCGGGCTCAGCGACAGCTGTGCGGCGTCATAATTTTCGAAAAAGCGCGCTAGGTTGGCGCCCGCCGGTGCCGCTTCCGGGGCCGGCGCGGTCGCGGCTGTGGCCGGAGCCTCCTGCACGGCGGCCGGTGCGCAACCCGCCGCGGCGAGCAGGGCGAGGCCGGTGGACAGGCAAGCGATGGTGCGAAGGTGCGACACTATTTTCTCCCGGTTTTTCCGATGGCTTTTCGGCGACGCCGAATAGGTTGAGGCGGGGCTTGCCATAGCGGCGCGGGGCGCGCAATGGCGGGCCATGTCGCTCTTCGCCTCTGCCGCCGACGCCGCCTATGCGCTGGTCCGCCCGATCGTCCACGCAACCGATGGCGAGGCTGCGCACAACCTGACGCTCAGCGCGCTCGAACCGCTGCCGCGCGCGCGCACGGCGCTGACTAGCCCGGTGCTTGCCACCGAATTCGCCGGTATCGCCTTCCCCAATCCCGTCGGCCTCGCGCCCGGTTTCGACAAGGATGCGCGCGTTGCCGGGGTGATGCCGCGCTTCGGGTTCGGGTTCGTCGAGGTCGGCACCCTGACCCCCCTGCCGCAGGACGGCAACCCGCGCCCGCGCTTGTTCCGGCTGGTTCAGGACGGCGCGGTGATCAACCGCATGGGGTTCAACAACGGCGGGCAGGCAGCAGCAGCGGCGCGGATCGCCAGGCTGCGTGCTTGCGGGATCGCGGTGCCGCTGGGGATCAATATCGGCGCCAACAAGGACAGCGCCGATCGCATCGCCGATTATGCCAAGGGTGCCGCGGCGATGGCGCCGCTCGCCGACTATCTGACCGTCAACATCAGCTCACCCAACACCCCGGGCCTCCGCGCCCTGCAGGACAAGGGCGCCCTAGAAGCGCTGCTCGACGGCGTAGCCGCGGCGCAGCCGGCGGGTGCGGCCAAGCCCGTGTTCCTGAAAGTCGCGCCCGACCTCGAACCCGCCGACATCGACGACATCGTCGCGGTGGCGCTGGACAAGGGACTCGCGGCGGTCATCGTGGCGAACACCACGATCACGCGCCCCGCGCTCGCCTCACGTCATGCGAACGAGGCCGGCGGGCTGTCGGGCGCCCCGCTCGCCGACCTGGCGCTCCAGCGGGTCCGGGATTTCCGCGCCGCCAGCGGCGGGCAGGTACCGCTGGTCGCGGCGGGCGGCATCGCATCGGCGGAGCAGGCGTGGGACCGCATCCGCGCAGGCGCCAGCCTGATCCAGATATATTCGGCGATGGTCTATGGAGGCCCGGGCTTGGCGGCGCGCATCGCGCACGGGCTGGAAAAGCTGGTGGTGCGCGACGGCTTTGCGCGTGTGGCGGACGCGGTGGGGACCGCTTAATCAATCCTCCCTGTGCCGAAGGCATGGGGACGGGGACCGGGACCGCTCGCGCAGCGGGGGTAGAGGGGCCGCGGCGGCAGCGCCAAAGCCCCTCCGTCAGCGCTTCGCGCTGCCACCTCCCCATCGCTTCGCAACAGGGAGGATCGGTTGGGGTTGCGCTACCTGCCACCCCGCGCCAATGTCCCGCCCATGTTGAAAAGATTCCTCCCGCTCGCCGCCCTTCTTGTCCTAACCCTCCCAGCATCCGCGCTTGCGCAGGGCGTCACCTCGTCCGCCGATTCGCGGGCGACCGAGGCCGGACGCGAAATATTGCATCAGGGCGGCACCGCCGCCGACGCCGCGGTCGCGATGGTCGCGGTGCTGACGCTGGTCGAGCGGCGGAGAGCGGCATCGGCGGCGGCGGTTTCATGGTGATTCACAATGCCAGGGACGGCAGCATCTCGACGATCGACGGCCGCGAGATGGCGCCGGCAGCAGCCAAGCCCGATCGTTTCCTTGGCGCCGACGGCAAACCGCGCAGCTACACCGACGTCATCCCTGGCGGGCTGTCGGTGGGGGTGCCGGGCAATATGCGCCTGATGGAAATGGCGCACAAAAAATGGGGCAAGCTGGAGTGGAAAGCGCTGCTTCAGCCGGCGATCAAACTGGCCGAAGAGGGCTATGACGTCAGCCCGGTGCTGCACAACTGGCTGGTGCAATTCGAGCCGGTGTGGAAGGATTTTCCTGCTGCGCGCGCGATTTATTATGTGGACGGCAAGCCGGCGCCCATCGGGACGCGGCTCAAGAATCCCGCCTATGCCGCGCTCCTGCGCGATATTGCCGCGCGCGGCCCCGATGCGTTCTACTCCGGCGCCAACGCCCGCGCGATCAGCGACGCGGTGACAAAGGCACCGCGCAATCCGGCGCCGCTCACGGTCAAGGACATCGCGGCCTATAAGGCAAAGGAACGCCCGGCGGTCTGCACAACCTACCGCGTCTACAAGGTCTGCGGCATGGGTCCGCCCTCGTCGGGCGCGACCACGGTGTTCGGCATCCTCGGTATGGTCGAGGGCTGGGACATGAAGGCGATGGGTAAGGACAATCCGATGAGCTGGCATCTGCTCGCCGAAGCGATGCAGTTCTCCTATGCCGACCGTGCAGCCTATCTAGGCGATGGCGATTTCGTGGATGTTCCGGTCCAGGGTCTGCTCGACAAGGCCTATCTCGGTCAGCGCCGCCAGCTCATCTCGCCCTTTGGCGCTGCGGGTCACTGCGATCGATGCTGCCGGGCGCCAAGCCGCGCGCCGCCGCCGCGCCGGTGCCCGAACAGGGCACGACGCATTTCGTGGCCGTCGATGCCGCGGGCGACGTGGTGTCGATGACTTCGACCGTCGAAAGCATCTTTGGCAGCCACCTGATAGCCAACGGCTATTTCCTCAACAACGAACTCACCGATTTCGATCTGGCGCCAGTCCAGGATGGGGTGCCGACCGCGAACCGGGTACAGGCGGGCAAGCGTCCGTTGTCGTCGATGTCGCCGACGATCGTCTATGGTCCCGATGGCAAGGTCGTGCTGGCGGTCGGTTCGGCCGGCGGCAAGCGGATCATCATGCATGTCACCAAAGTGCTGATCGGGGTGCTCGACTGGGGTCTCGATGCCAAGACGGCGATGGAACTGCCCAATCTGTTCTATGGCCAAAAGGGCGTGCTGATCGAAGATACCGACGCGGGCAAGGCGATTGCCGCCAAGATGAAACCCTTTGGCTACAGCATCACCCCGACCAGCCTCGGATCCAAGCTGAACGCGGTCGAGCGGGTTGGCGAGGGCTGGCGCGGCGCCGCCGATCCGCGCGGTCCCGGCACATCGGCGGTGGATGGCGCCCCGCCGCAGGGCTAAGACACAAACATAACAGATCGAAAATCTGCGGAGAGTGAGAGGCATGAAGCTCGAAAACCCCCATCTCGACCATTTTCCCAGCCTGGTCGCGATGTTCTTTGACCGCGCCGCACGCGGCGGCGAAGATCCCTTTCTGTGGCGTAAGGCCGACCGCGTCTGGCATCCGCTCAGCTGGCGTCAGGTCGCGAACCAGGTATCGGCGCTGGCGCACAATCTGCGCGAACTCGGGCTGAAAGACGGCGACAGGGTGGTGCTGATCAGCGAAAACCGCCCGGAATGGTGCATCGCCGACTTGGCGATCATGGCCGCGGGCTGCGTCACTGTGCCGACCTACACGACCAACACCGAACGAGATCACCAGCATATCCTCGACAACAGCGGGGCCAAGGCGGTGATTGTGTCGACCGCGAAGCTCGCGCGCACGTTGATGCCCGCGGTGACCCGCTCCGATGCACATATCGTGATCAGACCGGGCAGTTCGAATACCGCGACTGGACCAGCCTGCTGGAGGGGGATGCTGCCAAGGCCCGCGCCGCGGTCGACAAGCGCGTGGCCAAGATCAAGCGCGAGGATACGGCCTGCATCATCTATACCAGCGGCACCGGCGGCGCCCCGCGCGGCGTGATGCAGCATCACGGCGCGATCCTGCACAATGCGGCGGGCGCAGCCGAGGTGCTCGTCAACGATTTCGGTATCGGTGACGAAGAGGCTTTCCTGTCCTTCCTGCCGCTCAGCCACGCTTATGAACATTCGGGCGGTCAGTTCCTGCCGATCATGGTCGGGGCGCAAATCTATTACAGCGAAGGCTTGGAGAAACTGGTCGCTAACATCGAGGAGACGCGACCGACGATCATGGTCGTCGTGCCGCGGCTGTTCGAGGTGATCCGGGCGCGGATGATCAAATCGGTCGAAAAACAGGGGAAGCTGGCGAACTGGATGCTGAACCAGGCGCTGCGCGTCGGTGAAAAGGATTATGAGCGGCGGCTGGGCGTGCTCGACCGCCCGGTCGACCTGATTCTCGACAAATTGTTCCGGCCCAAAATCCAGAAACGCTTTGGCGGCCGGTTGAAGGCGCTGGTGTCGGGCGGTGCGCCGCTGAACCCTGAAATCGGGGTGTTCTTCCACTCGATCGGGCTAACCTTGCTGCAAGGTTACGGTCAGACCGAGGCCGGACCGGTGATCAGCTGCAACCGGCCGAGTGCCGGGATCAAGATGGACACCGTCGGCCCGCCGCTGATGAACACCGAGGTTCGCATCGCCGACGACGGCGAGATTTTGGTGCGCGGCGAGCTGGTGATGAAGGGCTATTGGCGCAACCCGGCCGAGACCGCACGGGTGTTGGTGCCGGACCCGGCGGAGCCGGAAAAACGCGCGTGGCTCCACACCGGCGACATCGGTCATATCGATGACAAGGGGCGGATCGTCATCACCGACCGCAAAAAGGACCTTATCGTCAACGACAAGGGCGACAATGTGTCGCCGCAGCGTGTCGAGGGGATGCTGACGCTCCAGCCCGAAATCCTTCAGGCGATGGTCTATGGCGATAAGCGACCGCATCTTGTCGGCCTGCTGGTTCCCGATCCCGAATGGATGGGCGAGTGGGCAGACGCCGAAGGATTGCCCAAGGATCTTACGCTGCTGCGCGAACATGAAAAATTCCGTGCCGCGATCCGCGCGGCGGTCGATCGCGTCAACGGTCAATTGTCGGTGATCGAAAAGGTCCGCAAGTTCGACTTTGCCGACGAGGCATTCACGATCGAGAACGAACAGATGACGCCGTCGATGAAGATCCGCCGCCATGTGCTGCGCGAGGTGTATGCCAGCAAGATCGCGGCATTGTACAAAGCCTGATCATCGATGCAGGCGGGGGTGCGACCCGAAGAGCTCGGCGCAAACCGGTCCCCGCCTGCGACTGAACCGCTGGTTCAGCCCGCGTCCCCCGCCGGTTTGCGATAGGGGACGAATTCGCCAAAAACACATGTCGGCCCGCGGATGCCGCTCGACCGGTCGACCAGATGAAAGAAATCGCCTTCGCACGTCGACGATCCAAACTGCCGCACGACCATGATGTCGCTGTCGCGCGCCAGGCCGGGGCAGCTGTTCCGCAAGTCATTGCGATAGACCAGATTGCCGCCTGAACGATAGAGCAGTATGCTGTCCGACACGCGGATCGTGGCGCTGCTATGCGAATATGGCAGGCATCGGAGCGGTTTGCCAGGCAACTTGCCGGCCAATTGCTTGTCGAGCCGCTCGGCTTGTTTCGGGGTCAACGCCGCAGCGCCGGGCTCCGCCGTGCCGGCAGGGGCGCAGCTGGCGACGAGCGGCGCGGCCGCGAGCAGCAGCGCGGCACCGATCAGGTTCAGCTTGGCCATGACGTTGCTCCTTGGGGTCGATCATTATTGCAGAACCAGATGAATAGGCGCTGAAGCGGCGGCATCAGGCGGCGTCCTTGAGCGCCCGGATACGTCCGAGTTCGGCAGCGCTGGGCGCGCGCAAAAAAGGATTGGTGGCGCGTTCTTCGCCGATGCTCGTCGGCACCGTCGCCCGACCCGCGGCCCGCGCCGCCTCGACCGCCGCCAGCCGCGCTGCGAGCGCAGCATTGTCCGGATCGACGGTCACCGCGAAGCGCGCGTTCGACAGTGTATATTCGTGCGCGCAATAAACCGCCGTCGCATCGTCGAGGGTGCCGAGTTTCTGCATATTGGCGAACATCTGCTCAGGCGTGCCTTCGAACAGCCGGCCGCAGCCCATGGTTGAACAGCACGTCGCCCACGAAGAGCGTGAGCGTCGGCGACCGAGCGGTAGACGACATGGCCCAGCGGTGTGGCCGGGCACGTCCCACACGTTGGCGACATGATTTCCGAGGCGAACGGTGTCGCCGCCCGTCACCTGCACATCGAGCGTCGGGATGCGGGCATATTCGGCAGCGGGGCCGGTGATGGTGCAGCCGGTCGCTTCCTTGATCGCCGCATTGCCGCCGGTGTGGTCGGGATGCCAGTGGGTGTTCCAGATCTGGGTGATCGCCCAGCCGCGCTCGGCCGCCGCAGCCAGCACCGGGTCGGCGACCGCGGGATCGACGACCATCGTCGCCAGGCTTTCGGGATCATGGACCAGCCAGACATAATTGTCGCTGAGCACCGGGATGCGGACGATGTCGAGTGCAGCCATGATATCTCCTTTCCAGCGCCTGGCTCTTTCAAGACGGAGCGGCGAAGCGGGTGCCTTGATCGACTTGTTCAGGTTGCGATCGCATCATAGCCTTGGTCGTTAAACTCGATCAGGCAGAATCCGTTGCCGAACGGATCGGCGAACATCGCCTGCTTGCCATAGGCCAGGTTCAATGTCTCGCCTTCCTGTCTGGCACCTGCTGTCACGACGCGTTCGATCGCATGGTTCAGGTCGGCAACGGCGAAATCGGGGTGCACCGGCGTCCAGTGCCGGTTGTACCTGCGAAGGTCGCCGCCGTTGGGGCCGATCGCAGATCCTGCTGGCTTTTCGATCAGATAGATCGGGACCTCGCACCCGGTCAGTTCGACGATATCGTCATCAAACCGTCTGGCGGCCGTCAGCCCCAGCGCCTCGGTGTAGAAATGTTCGGCGGCGGCGAGGTCGGGCACGTCGATGTTGATCAACAGGCCGGGCATCGCGCGTCCGCTTACCAGGCGCCAGTGTTGGGCATCGATGCCCAGGGTTCCTGCGGCGGCAAATTTCCGTCTTGTAACAATTCGACCGAAATGCCGTCGGGCGAGCGGACGAACGCCATATGGCCGTCGCGCGGCGGGCGGTTGATCGTCACCCCGGCGTCCATCAGCCGCTGGCACGTCGCATAGATATCGTCGACGCGATAGGCGAGGTGACCGAAATTGCGGCCGCCGTCATAGCGTTCGGCATCGCTGCCGTCGGCGGGCGGCCAATTATAGGTCAGCTCGACTTCGGCAACCCCGTCCTGCCCGGGGCAGGCGAGGAAAATCAGCGTGAAGCGCCCCTGTTCGCTGTCGAAACGGCGGGTTTCCTCCAGCCCGATCAGCCGGAAGAATGCGACGGTCGCGTCGGGGTCGGTGACGCGGATCATGGTGTGAAGATATTTGGCCATGCCGCCGTTCTACGCGCGAAGGCCGCGTCCTTCAAATGCTTCGAACAAGTTTACGAATTCATCGGGCACCGGGGTCGGCGCGCCCTGCGCTTCGGCGACATGGACGCTGACCTCCAGCCCCGTCGCGCGTAGGTCGTCCTTGCCCGCGCCGTGCAGTTCGAACAGAAAGGTCATCGAACTGGTGCCGACGCGCGAACAGCGGACGCAAATATCGACTTCCTCGTCGAGCAGGATCGGTAACTTGTAATCGACCTCGGCACGTGCGACGTGGAATTCGGGGCTCGTGTGCCCGGGCCAGCGGTCATAAACCCCCGCGGCGCGCCAATATTCGGTGATCCCGATGTCGAAATATTCCAGGTAACGGCTGTTGAACACCACCGCCTGCGCATCGATTTCGGCGTAGCGGACCCGCTTGATGACGTGGAAACGAAAGTCGCTGCGAGCCATGGTAATCCTTTAGTTTGTCGTCGCGAGCCGCGCGACGGTGTCGATGAGCAGCGCGATGTCGGTATCGCGCGACAGCCGGTGATCGCCGCCCTTGGCCAGCGTGACCTGAACATCAGTACTGGCGAGAGCGGCGGACAGGCGCAGACTGATGTCGGGCGGCACGTCGCCATCCTCTTGGCCGTGGAGCAGGCGGATGGGACAGGAGAGCGGGATTTCGGTTTCGAGCAAGCGATTCGCTTCGCCCGACTGAAAAAAACCGCGCGTCGTCACATAGGGCTGATCGCTGTACGACGTTTCCTCGCGCAACTCGCCCTCGGCCAAAATGATCGCTTTCTCGGCGGCCGTAAAACCCCAGTCGGTGAAATCGGGCGCCGCCGCGATGCCGACCAGCCCGGCGACACGCCCCGGTCCGTCGCGCTGAACCAGCGCCAGCGCGGTGAGCAGCATCAGCCAGCCGCCCATCGACGATCCGACGATCAGCACCGACCCTTCGGCCTTGGCATCGATCAAGTCGAGCACGTCGCCGCGCCAGTCGAGCAAATTCTGCTCGGCGAACAATCCGTCCGACAGCCCGCATCCGGCATAGTCGAGGAGCAGGCAGGCGCGGCCCTCGGCGGCCGCCCAGTCGAACAGCGCGGTCGCCTTGCCGCCCGCCATGTCGGACATATAGCCGGGCAGGAAGACGATCGTCGGACCCGCCCCCGCGATATGCCGATGAGCGAGGCGCGGCCGGCCCGGGCGGTCGAGATAGTCGGGGGGGGCGTCCACCGGGATCAGATCACCCAGTCGATCGTGTTCATCTGGATCGCGGCCTGCCCCTTGGCGGCGCGCTGTTCGACCATGATCTTGTTGAGCCGGCGGATCGTGTCGCTGCCGGTGGTGATGCACCAGCCGGGGACGACGGCGTGGACGAGTGCACACAGCCCGCCCCAGATCATCGTCACGCCAAATTTCGACGCGACGCCGAAATGTTCGATGTAGTTTTCATCGACGCTCTTCGGATGGTCGACGAACAGGCGCTTGAACATGGGACGGCTCCTTTCGGGTGGCCGCCGCCCTAGCCGGAGAGGCCGCCACCGGCAAGAGCGGCGACCCCTGGCGGGCGTCAGTCGGCCAGAAAGGCGCCCACCGCCTGCGCGAAAACATCGGGCTGGTCGAGCATGATGAAATGCCGGCTGCCCGGCACCATCTGCGCCTTGAACTGCGGGAGCGCCGCATATTGCGGCTCGAACGCGGCCTTCGCCATGGCGACGGGAATTGTACTGTCGTCCTGCGCATAGAGCAGCGTCACGGGCGCCGTCACCTTGGGCAGCGCGCTCCGCATATCGGTGGCCATCACATCGTGCAGAACCTGCGCGGTCACCCGTTCGTCGGCGGTGCGCACCCACCCCGCGATGGCGATCCGTCCCGCTGGCGTGTTCGACATGCCGCCAGCCATGCTCGCTGGCCCCGGATCGGTCACCGCGCCTTCGGATTTGGGCTGGCCATATTGGGCGCGTATCATCGCTGCCATCTGTTCGGCCTGGGGGCGCAACGCGTCGGCGGTCGGCGCGCCAAAGAGCGTGCCGATGAACGGCAGCGCGTCGACGATCATCAGCTTGCCGACCCGGTCGGGTGCTTCGGCCGCGACCATTAATCCGGTCAGCCCGCCCATCGAATGACCGATGATCGCCGGAGCGGGGCGGTCCTGTCCGACGATGCAATCCTCAATGAAACCGCGCACATCCTCGACCACCGTCGGCAATACCGCGCCTTCGGCATTGGGCCCCGCGTCGTCGCCAAAGCCGCGAATTTGGACGATATGCAGCCGGTGGTTCGTCTTCAGCCGCGCGGCGGTCGCATCCCACACCGCGCGCGGCGTCGACAGGCCGGGGATCAGGATGACGTCGGGACCCTGGCCCTCGTTGCGGATGGTCACCGCCTTGCCCTGCGTGACGTCGGCCGAGCAGGCGCCTTCGGTTTGCGGCGCTTCGACGGCGTCGGCGCGGCCGGCAATCAGCGCGACGGTTAGGATGAAGACGGCGGCGATGGATACGGGTTTTTTCACGGGCTTCAATCCTTCAGGAAAATCTCTTCGATCCGTAGGCCGAACAGGTCGGCGATACGAAAGGCGAGCGGCAGCGAGCGGTCGTATTTGCCGGTCTCGACTGCGTTGAGCCTGCGCGTCTGACGCTCCAGCCGTTCGGCCAGATCGCCCTGGCTCCAGTCGCGCTCGGCGCGCAGCACTTTCAGGCGGTTCTTCATGACCGCGGATCCGCCGCTGGATTTGCGACAGGCCGACCGATCGCCCAGACCGGACCGACGATCCAGCTCGACGTGCGGCACGACCTTGAAGCTTTCGAGGAAGCCCCACACGGTTGATACGATCAGCAGCAAGCCAAGCCCGAACAGCGCGTCGCCGACATAGCGCATCTTCAGATATTCGTCGGTCTCCTCGACCAGATACCGATAGAGCGCCCAGACGAAATAGAGGATCGGCAACGACGGCAGCACCGCGATCAGCCACAGCAACGGCCCCTCGGGCTTGAGCCATTCGTTGATCGATATGGCGAAAAACAGCGCCGCGACGTAACCGAACGCCCAAACCAGTCCTCGCCGGTTGTAGCGGCTCAGCGCCGGCGAGTTGCATCCGGCGAGATTTCCCCCGCGCTCGGCGGAACGGATCAAGGGGATCAGCAAAAGCATCGGCGGCAGCATGACGACCATGCTCCAGAAACCATTCAGCCCGACGATGCGCGCAAAAATGCCGGTCCCGAACATGGCGACGACAAAGGCCACTCCCCACAGCAGCGGGGCGCGATTGGCGGCGGGCACGCCCTCCTCGACCATGTCAGGCGCTCCGCCGGCGCAGCGCGCATGGTTTGGCGTTCATCGTAGCGATCATCACCGCGGGAAAAGCGATGATGAGCGTTTGCGTCTGTGCGTCGGAAATGAGGTCTAACATCCCGGCGACCGCGACAAACAAGGTCGCGGCCGCCCAGGGAAGGGCACGAAGAATCGATGGCATAGGTCAAGCTCCCTTGTTAATAAGTCAAGGGAAGTTGACATTGGTGGGCGCCGTTGTCAAGTTTCATTGACAGGGGGTGACGCGAGGAAAATTCAGCCGATCAAATGGCTCGGCCAGCCGATGCGGATCAGCGTTTCGTCGGGGTCCGACAGCGCGAACTCGTAGACGCCCCACGGTTTGTGCGTCGGTGCTTTGATCGGGCCGATGATAGCGTCGCGGACCCGCTCGGCCAGTTCGTCGACGCGTTCGGTGTAAAGATACAGGCCAAAGGGGTTCTGGTCGCGCTCGGGCCAGGTCGGCTTGTTCTCGTCGGTCAGATGCAACAGCCATCGCCTTGCCGTCGGCGAGCAGGCCGTAGAGCTGACGGAGCCACCACCGACAGCCCCAGCTTTTCATAAAAGGCAGTGCTGGCGTCCAAGTCGCTGCACGGCAGGATTGCCGCGATCGTATGCGGTGGTGGAGCGTCGGTCATGGACGGAGTGTATGCGCACCCCCGCGGTGACGCCAGCGCCAGTTGATGACATGCGCCGTCGCCAGCATCAGCGCGCCCAGCGAGGTCAGCAGCCGGTCGGCGACCGCGCGCGCATCGCGATCCACCCTTCATGCGCCGCCAGACCCAGCGCGAGCAGGCCAAGCCCGGCGGCTGCTCACGAGGGCGAGGGTCAGCCGCCGGTGGCGCCGCCAACCGTCCCGCATCGCCATCATCGCGGCGGGCAATGCCAGCAGCAGGATCGCCGCATGCACCCATTCGGGCATCGCGATCCAGCGGCTGAGCGCCGGGGCGATCAGGATGAGCAGCGGCAGCGCGAGACAATGGATCAGGCAGGTCAGCGACAGGCCGATCCCCATCAGGTCGGCAAAGCGCGCGCGCGCGGTGGGGAGGCACATGGGGTTGCTTTCTCGGCGGGAGGGCTTGTGAGGCCAGATAGTGATACAATGTATCATTGCAACCCATATTGTGAATCGGGCACTTGCCGCCCATGTTCCGCGCTGGCAAAGGGGCGCTGTTTTACCCCGCCAGAAAGGCCGATTTTTCGATGTCCCAGATGATCCGCGTCACCCTTCCCGATGGCTCTGCCCGGGACGTCGTGCGCGGGACTACCCCGGCACAGATCGCGGCCGACATCGGACCCGGCCTCGCCAAGGCGGCGCTCGCGGCAAAGATCGACGGCGAGCTGCGCGACATCATGCGCCCGCTGGAGGAAGACACGAACCTGGCGTTGGTGACGAGCCGCGACGAGGCTGACGCGCTTGAACTGGTACGCCACGATTATGCGCATCTGCTCGCCGAGGCGGTACAAAACCTGTTTCCGGGGACGCAGATCACCTTTGGTCCCTCAACCGGCGACGGCTTTTATTACGACTTCGCCCCCACCGCCGACCATGGCGCGTTCCGCGACGACGAACTGCCGTTGATCGAGGAAGAGATGCGCCGCCTTATCGCGGCCGACCTGCCGCTGACCCGCGAAGTGTGGGAGCGCGACAAGCTGATCGCGAAATGGCAGGCCGACGGCGAGACGTTCAAGGCCGAATGGGCCGCCGAATTGCCGCAAGGCGAAGAACTCACCGTCTATCGTTCGGGCGACGGCTGGATGGACATGTGCCGCGGCCCGCACCTCGCCTCGACCGGCAAGCTCGACCCCGCGGCGTTCAAACTGACGCGCGTGTCGGGTGCCTATTGGCGCGGCGATCAGAAAAATGCCCAGCTCAGCCGCATCTATGGCACCGGCTGGCTCAACAAGAAACAGCTCGCCGAACATCTGGTGCGGCTGGAGGAAGCCGCCAAGCGCGACCACCGCAAGCTGGGGCAGGAAATGGACCTGTTCCACCTCCAGGCCGAGGCGCATGGCTCGGTATTCTGGCACCCCAAGGGCTATAGGATCTGGCGCGAGCTGGAGGCCTATATGCGCCGCGCGATCGATGGTGCGGGCTACCGCGAGGTCAAGACGCCGCAGGTGATGGACGCGCGCCAGTGGGAACAATCGGGCCATTGGGGCAAATATCGCGAGAATATGTTCGTGATCCCCGACGAGGTGCCGAACACCGAAGACGAAGGCCCGATCGTTTCCGACGACGCCGAGTGGATGGCATTGAAGCCGATGAACTGCCCGGCGCATGTGCTGATTTTCCGTCAGGGGATGAAGTCGTACCGCGACCTGCCGCTGCGCCTCTATGAAAACGGCTGCTGCCACCGCAACGAACCGCATGGCGCGCTGCACGGGCTGATGCGGGTGCGCCAGTTCACCCAGGACGACGCGCATATCTTCTGCCGCGAGGATCAGATCGTCGGCGAAGTGCAGGATTTCTGCGCGCTTGCCGACCGCATCTACAAGGATCTGGGTTTCGAAGGCTATGCGATCAAGCTCGCGCTGCGCCCTGAAAAGCGCTTCGGGACCGAAGAAATGTGGGACATGGCCGAGGCCGAGCTGCGCGCCGCGGTCACCGCCGCCGGGCTCGACACCGCCGAATATGGCTGGGAAGAACTGCCGGGCGAGGGCGCATTCTACGCGCCGAAACTCGAATGGCATCTGACCGACGCGATCGGCCGGACGTGGCAGGTCGGCACGATCCAGTCCGACCGCGTGCTGCCCGATCGCCTCGACGCGTCATACATCGCCGAGGATGGCGAACGCCACCGCCCGGTGATGCTCCACCGCGCGATCTTCGGCAGCTACGAACGCTTCATCGGCATCCTGATCGAACATTATGCGGGCAAGCTGCCGGTGTGGCTCGCCCCGGTGCAGGCGGTCGTCGCGACGATCGTGTCCGACGCCGACGATTATGCCCGCCATGCGACGGCGCAGCTGTCGGCCGCCGGCATCCGCGTCGAAACCGACCTGCGCAACGAAAAGATCAACTACAAGGTCCGCGAACACAGCCTGGCCAAGGTTCCGTATCTGCTCGTTGTCGGCAAGCGCGAGGCCGAGGAAGGCACCGTCGCGATCCGCACCCTCGGCCAGGACGGCCAGCGCATCCTGCCGCTCGCCGAAGCGATCGCGCTGCTCAAGGGTGAGGCGACCCCGCCCGATCTGCGCGATCGGTGAGCGCGGCGGGCATAGGCCGGCATCGGGCGGGCGAATGCCTGCCGCGGCACCGCCATGCCGCCGGCGCGCACAGTAGGCCGGTGCAGGATGCGGCGCGACGAGGGTCGGATTTCGGTATATCCGGGGACGGTCGTTGTGCATGGCCGATGGACCGCGCACCTCGATCGGTTTGGCAAACGCGGAGCGCGGGTGCTAAACCTCCCGGCGATTGCGCCATTGCCCCCCGGTGCGGGCCGTCTTCCCGATCCCGACACCGCCATTCGGCTGGCCGAGCGCGACCCGCTGGGCGCGGCAGACTATGTGCGGGCGCATTTGCAACCGGCGAACTTGCAATGCACCGATTGGCCCGATCTGCTCGCCGCCGCGCTTCGCGCCGATCCCGACACCGCGCTCGCACTATGGGCACGCCGGATGGGCATCGACCCGGCGTCGGTCAGCCGCGGCTTCGCGCGCGCCTATGGGGTCAGCCCCAAACGCTTCCGGTTCGAGGCGCGGACGCGGCGCGCGATCGGCGCGCTCGACGGCTGGCGGGGCAGTCTTGCCGCTCTTGCCGCCGACCAAGGCTTTGCCGATCAGGCACATCTCACCCGGTCGATCGCCGCGATGACCGGGGTGCCGCCCGTCATCTTGCGGGCAAAGTCCGTTCAAGCGCGAGGCGCCCGTTCCGGCTAAACCGGACCCATGGATCGCCGCCTCTTCCTTGCCGCATCGCTCGGCAGCCTCGCCATTCCCACCCTCGCCCGCGCCCAGCGTTCGCCGATGCGCACCCGCTGGAAAGTTCGCGCCTCCGAAGGCTTCGACGCGCTCGCCTTCCTCGGCCCGCTCGCGGGCGGCGAACTGTATCTGCCTTATTATCGGGCCGACGCCGACGCCTTTGCCGCGCGACTGGCCGCCGCGGCCCGCGCCGATATTCCCGCTTTGTCCAAAGACGCCGAAACCGGCGGCTTCGGTCTGCTCGGCCCCAATTTGTCGGTGCTGTTTTCGAACGGCAGCGACGCCGACCTGCCCAGCCTGATCGCGAGCGTCGCGGCGCCCGAGGCCAGGCTGCTGCCCGCCTATCGCGCCAGCCCCTATTGGAACGAGGGCGACTGGCGCTGGTTCATCGGCGCCGCGCCGCGCCTCAAGGCGGTATTCGAGGCGATGCAGGCCGCGGACTTCGCGGCGTTTCGCGGCGAGCGCGCCGGGGGTATCGTGCGGCGCATCGCCGAACTCGATCGCGATCTGGCCGATTACGACGTCATTCGCCTCCACGAAAAGCTGACCGGCCGAGTTTTCGATCCGCTGATCGAGGTCGTGCTGCTGCAATTCTGCAAGCCGCACGGGATCAAGGTGCAGGGACAGACCTTCCTGCAGGCGGCCGACTGGAACACCTCGATCACGGTGCGCAACGCCGCGCATGAAATGCTCCATCCGCCGGTGCCGATGGACGGGGCCGCGGCGCAGGCCGCGCTGGCGGTGCTCGCCAGGGATCCGCTGATCCCGCGCATCGTCGCCGACCATGATCCCAAATGGGGTTACACGACGCTCGACGGTCTATTGAACGAAGACCTCGCCCAAGCGCTCGATCAGTTGATCGCCGAGGCGCTCGGGGTCGCGCGCAACCCCGCCGATCGCTGGCGCAAGTCCGACGATGGCATCCATGTTCTCGCCGGCGCCTTTTACGGCATGCTGCGGCAGGACCGGTGGGTCGATACCGGCGGATCGATCGAAGCATGGCTGGGCCAGGCCGTTCGCGCCGGGCGTCTCGCACCACAGCGCCTGCACAGCGTTGCCGCGCAGGTGCTCGAGCGACCGCTCGACAAGCTCTGGCCGCTCGCCTGACCGCTATCGGCGGGGGCTAGCCGCTGCCCGCTTCCTCGGGTATCGGCCGGCTCCAGTCGATCGTCGCCGGGGAAACACGCTGCCCTCTTGTCCAGCCTTTGTGCCGCGCCGCGCCGGGTGACCGGCCTGCCGCATCTGATCGGCATGGCGCCGCTCGCGTTCGCGCTCGCCGCCGCGATGACGTTCGGCGCCGCGCTGGTGCGCGGGCTGACCGGGTTCGGCATGGCGATCATCCTGGTGCCGCTGCTGGGGCTGGTCGTCGCACCGGGGGAGGCGGTGGTGCTGGGCATCATCCTGCAATTGCTGATCGGGCCGATCGGGATCAAGCGGATCCGGACCGATGCCGATCGGGCCAGCGCGGTTCCGATCGCGCTTCTGGCGATGCTTGCGACACCGATCGGGATGCTCGTGCTGAAGGCGGTCACCCCCGACGTCGCGCGCCTGTTGATCGCCGCCGTGGCGATCGGTGCCTTTCTGGTCCTGTTCCTGCCGCAGCATCCCGATGGTCACCGCCCGGGCCGGTTCGCGATCGGCCTCACCGGGCTGTCGTCGGGCATTCTCACCGGGTTCGCGGCGATGCCGGGGCCGCCGGTCGTGCCCTTCTACCTGCGCCAGCGCATCGCGCCGGCAACCGCGCGCGCGTCGATGATGCTGATTTTTTTCGCGACGGCGATCGCCGGGACGCTGGCGTCGCTGTGGCTCGGGCTCGCGACGCACAAGCTGTTCCTGCTCGCGCTGCTGCTGTTCGTGCCGATGTGGCTTGGCGACCATCTTGGCACCCGCGCCTTCGGCCGCGTCCCTGACCACATCTGGCGCAGCATCGTCGCAGTCGTGCTGGGGCTCGCGGGCCTGTCGGCGGTGATCCGGCTGTTGAACTAAAGGCTGCGCAGCGCCTGCGCCGGCTTCGCCGACAACAAAGGCCAGCTGCCCGCAATGCCGATCAGAAATGACAGTCCGGCGCCGCCAATCAACGTCGCGCCAACGATGAACGGATCGGGGGCGAAAGTGAAATCGAACACACTGACGACGACATAGCGCGCCGCGATCAGCCCCAACCCGAGCGCCAGCGCCGCCAGAATCGCGGCGAGCACTGCATACTCCATCGCCTGCGCGCCCAAAATCTGGCCCCTCGTGGCGCCGAGCAGTTTTAGGATGACGCTGTCGTAAACGCGCCGTTCGCGGCTCGCCGCAATCGCGCCGATCAGCACCGCGATGCCGGCGAGGATCGCGATACTCGCCGCCGCGGCGATCGCCTGGCTCATCTGCGTGAGCAAGGTCGTCACCTGCGACACGACATCGCGCACCGCGATCAGCGAGGCCGACGGGAAGGCGCGCGGGATGCTGCGTGCCAGTTCGGTCTCGGCTTTGGGATCGACCGCGACCGTCGCGACCATATTATGCGGCGCCGCGTCAAAGGTGCCGGGCGAAAACACCAGCACATAGTTGAGCCCGAAATTGTCCCAGCTGACCGTGCGCGTCGATGCGACCTTCGCCTGCACCTCGACCCCCAGCACATTGACGCTCAGCGTGTCGCCGATCTTCAGCCCCAGTGACGTGGCGACTTCCTCTTCGACGCTGACCAGCGGCGGCCCCTTGTAATCGGCCGCCCACCATTGGCCTCGACCACCCGCGAGTTCTTGGGAACGTTGGCCGAGTAGGTAATGCCGCGGTCGCCGCGCAGCACCCACTGCCCTTCGGGCAGTACCTCGGCCAGCGAGTCCTCGCCAGCGCGATTCAGCTCCATGACGCGGCGCCGCAGATCATGGGCGACCTGCCGCAGGGCGGCCTTGGTCGGCATGGCTGTGGGTGTAGATCACCGCGACCACCGGCTTCTTGCTGCCCAGCTTGTCCAGCGCAAAAGCCAGCGTGCTGCGGGCGATTTCGGCGGTGAGCAGCGTGTCGATGACGATCCAGCCGGTCTTGCCCTCCACCAGCGTCATGTTGGCGATGTCGTAGCCGCGGATCTGGTAGATGCCATCGACCACCTTGAACAGGCCGCGCACTTGTGGCTGTTGCAGCTGCTCACGGCTGCGGCTCACAGGCTGGCCGGCCCGACGAGGATCAACAGCAAGCCGATCGCGGCGGCGATAAAGCTGAGCGCGAATAACGGCTCGCGCGCGGTGCTGACCGCGAGTGCGACGATAGCGAGGAAGGCGGCGGCAACCGCGATCAATGCCGACCGGTCGATCCGCGCCGCCCGATCGACGATAGCGCGGTACAACCCTGCCGCCGGAATATGCTTGGTCGCCGCGAGCGGTGGCAGCGCAAAGGCGATTGCGATCAGCAAACCATAGGCAGCGCTGACGGCGAGCGGCAAAGGATAGAGCGCGAACCCCGGTCGCACCGGAAGCACATCGCCCGCAATCGCCCCGATCGCCACCGGCGCCAGCGCCCCGACGACCAGCCCGGCGAAAATCGAAACCGCCGCGACCGCCAATATTTGCAGGCCATAGATGCGCAATACCGTCGCGCTGTCGGCGCCCAGCACCTTGAGCGTCGCCAACCCCGGACGCTTGCCCGCAAGATAGCTGGCGACGCCATTGCCGACGCCGATCCCCGCGATCACCAGCGCCGCTAGCCCGACCAGCGAGAGGAACTGCCCCATGCGCTCGATAAAGCGCCGCGTGCCGGGGGCGCCGTTGCTGCGGTCGGTAATTTCCCATCCTGCCTGGGGGAATTGGGCGGTGAGCGCCTTGCCGACCGCTTCGGGATTGGCGGCGTCGGGCAAGCGGACGCGATATTTGCTCTCATACAGGCTGCCCGGCTGGATCAGCTGGGTCGCGGGCAGGTCGCCTAGCCCGATGATCGCGACGGGCCCCAGAGTAAAGCCTTCGCCCAGCCGGTCGGGTTCTTCGGCGATAGTGCCGTCAATAAGGAACGCTTTTTCGCCAAACTTCACTCGCTCGCCGACTTTCAGGTCGAGACGCGAGGCGAGATCTTTGCCGATCCAGATGCTGCCGACGGGCGGCGGGCCTCTGCGCACGCCGCTCTCCAGCCGCATTGTGCCATAGAGCGGATAGGCGCCGTCGACACCCTTGGCCTCGACCAGCGTCGGTCGATCCGCCGGGCAGGCGGCCATCGCGCGCAGCCGGACCGTCGCCGAAACGTGCCGAGCGCTTCGGAACTCGCGTCAGCTCGGCGGCGGTCGCGCCGCGCTGCCAGACTTCGCACCTGGACGTCGCCGCCCAGGATCGTCTGCCCGCGCGACTCGAGTTCGCCGCGTCGATGGCGCTGGTCAGCTTGCCGATCGCGGCTAGCGCCGCGACGCCCAGGAACAGGCAGCGCCGCGAGCAGTCGCAGTCCGCGGATGCGAGCCGCGAGATCACGGCGCGCGATCCGTCGCAGAGAGGCGCAGGCGAGCACCAGATCCTCCCCGCCGCGTAGTCGGTCGGGGAGGGGGACCGCCGCCGTAGGCGGTGGTGGAGGGGCTTGTCGGTGCTTAAGCGCCTCCGTCAGCGCTCGCAGCCAGCCTCTGGCTCCATCGCTACGCGACAGGGAGGATCGGTTTGTTACTCCACTCATGCCGCCCGTTCCTCGATCCGTCCATCGTGCATCACCACAACCCGGTCGCAATGCGCGGCAAGCTCGGGGTCGTGGGTGATGATCAGCAGCGTCGCGCCGAGTGCCGCGCGGCGCGCGAAGATCAGTTCGATGATCGCCTGCCCGGTCGCGGTGTCGAGATTGCCCGTCGGCTCATCGGCAAAGATGATCGCGGGGGAGCTTGCCATTGCGCGCGCAATCGCGACGCGCTGTTGCTCGCCGCCCGAAAGCTGCGAGGGATAATGGGTCAGGCGATGGCCAAGGCCGACCGCCTCCAGTTCGGCGGCGGCGCGCCCGAACGGATCGGCCATGCCCGCCAGTTCCAGCGGCACCGCGACATTCTCCAGCGCGGTCATCGTGGGGAGCAGATGAAAAGCCTGCAACACGATGCCGATCCGCCCGCGCCGCGCCCGCGCCAGATCATCTTCGTCCATCGTCGTGAAATCGAGTCCGGCAACGCGGATGCTGCCGCCATTGGCGCGCTCGAGTCCGGCCAGCACCGCCATCAGCGAGCTTTTGCCCGATCCCGACGGCCCAAGTAGCGCGACCGAGGCACCTGCGGTAACCTCGAGGTCGACGCCGCGCAATATTTCGACGGGGGCCTTGTCGCTTCCGAGCGTCAGCGTCACATTATGGGCGGCGATCGCCAAGTCAGGCGAAAGTCGTGCGTCGGTCAAGGAAGGACCCTTTGGAAATGAGAACGGCCGGATGGCGCTCTTACGCTGTATATGGTTGCGCACTTGCGCTTTGCCAACCGCTCGCCGCGTGCGGATCGGCGGAAAACCCGTCGGCTTCGACCAATGACAAGGCCGCCGCAAAGGCGGCACCAGCGATTCCCGCCAACGCGCCGCTCGTCATCGCCTTCGGCGATAGTCTTTACGCCGGCTATCAGCTCGGCCCGAAGGAAGGCCTATCGCCGCAGTTGCAGGCTGCGCTCACCGACGACGGCGTTATCGCACGCGTGCAAAATGCCGGGGTATCGGGTGACACCACCGCCGCCGGACGCCAGCGGCTGATCTATGTGCTCGACAACGCCAAGGCGAAGCCCGCGCTCGTTATATTGGGGCTCGGCGGCAACGACATGCTGCGCGGCATCGGCCCCGACCAGACGCGCGCCAATCTTGACGCCATGCTGGCCGAACTGAAGCGGCGCGATATTCCGGTGCTGCTCACCGGCATGATGGCGGCGCCCAATCTGGGCAGCGACTATGCGAAGAAGTTCGATCCGATCTATCCCGAACTCGCCGCCAAATATGGGGTGAGTTTCTACCCTTTCATCCTCGACAATGTCGTCACCGACAATGCGCTGATGCTCGGCGACAATATGCATCCCAATGCCAAAGGGGTGGCGGTGATGGCCGAGGGGCTCGCGCCGCTGGTCGAGCAGGCGCTGCCGGGCGCGCCCTAACTTCCCCGCGGCCCGAACAAGATGATCGCTGCGCCGCCCAGGCACACCGCGGCGCCGATCAGATCCCAGCGGTCGGGCTTCGCGCCCTCGACCGCCCAAAGCCACAACAGCGCCGCCGCGATATAGACCCCGCCATAGGCGGCGTAAGTGCGCCTCGCATGCTCGGCATCGACGAGCGTCAGCAGATAGGCGAACAGTATCAGCGACGCGGTGCCGGGCGCCAGCCACCAGATCGGCTTGTCCAGCCGCAGCCACGCCCAGAAGGCGAAGCAGCCCGCGATTTCGGCCAGCGCCGCGCCGATGTAAGCCAAGGCCGTCATCCTCGCACCGTGGCCGGGTTGACGACAAATGAAAAGGGGGCAGCCCGCAGACCGCCCCCTAAACCGACGCCTGCGAAGCCGTCAGAAACGCAGGCCGACGCCTACGAATGCCGCATCGCTGTCGCGGCCCAGAAACCGGCGATATTCGATTTTGCCGTAAAGGCTTTTGCCGAATCCTTGTTGGAAACCCACGCCGACGTGCGAGGCGTCGATCGCATTGATGCTATAGCCCCCGATGGCATATAGGCGGCTGGCTTCGCCCAATTTTGCACCCAATCGCCCCGATATGCCGAACAATGCGATGTCGATGTCGCCCAGGGTCACGTCGGCCGACCCTTCGACGCCGACAAAAATCTTGCTGTCGCCAAGATCGAAATCATAACCACCCGCGATGCCGGCGACGCCACCTTCATTATCGTCCAACCCGGCTGCGCCGCCGCGTGCTTCGACCCGCCCTTCGTCGGCAGCGGCCGGAACCGCGATGACCGCGATAAAGATGGCAATCGCGACACTTGATTTTTTCATGCTGTATCCCTTCGCAGCGCGGAGCGCGAAATGCTCCGCCCCGTCGTTCGGTCGGCGCGCAAATCAGGTTACAGATCGATGACCGGCGCGCCGTTCGCGACGCGCCAAAGAAAAGGGCGAGCCTTGCGGCCCGCCCTGTCCTTTTTCGCGATGATCGATCGATCAGAAGGCAAAGCCGACGCCGGCGACGAAGGTGTCGAAGTCGCCGAAGCTCTCGATGAACTGGTGACGATATTCGGCCTTGGCATACAGGTTCTGGCCCAGCTTGTGCTGGTAACCGGCACCGACATACGGGTCCTTGATGTCGCTGAAGGTGTAACCGCCGGTGACATAGGCCTTGCCGGCCGTGCCAACCTTGGCGCCCACGCGGCCACCGGCCGAAAACTGGACGTCTGCGCCGTCAACCAGCACCTTGTCGGCAGCGCCTTCGGCGCCGATGAATGCGGTCGAACCAAGGTCGAAATCATAACCGGCAGCCGCGCCGAGCGTGGCTTCGTCGATACCGTTGCCGGTGATCAGGCCGCCGCGCACTTCGACGCGGCCTTCGCCGCCTTCGGCTGCCAGGACGGGGGTTGCAACGATGGCCGTCAGGAGAGCGGCTGCAACTGCGAATTTTTTCATGTTTTCTTCCTTCTGCGTTGTCATGGCCACGCCCTTTGGGTCGCGGTCCACGGCCTAAATGGCGTTCGCAGCTGTCGCTTCAATGAACGGAAGTGTCACAATGTGACAATTTTCTTACCTGTGTTAATTTTACCACACAGTATAGAATAGCTATGCAGCGGCGAAGGGTAAAATTTGGCCGATAACTGCCGATGTGAAGGAGGGCGGTGGCGGCCCGACGCGGCGAAACCAGGCTCGGTTTAACCCAGCGCCGCCTGTTTCTCGTCCGCGATCCGGTCGAGTTCGGCGCGGGTCGGCTTGGTCGCTGCGCTCTTCAGCTGCCCGCACGCCGCCATGATATCGCGCCCGCGCGGGGTGCGAACCGGCGCCGAGATGCCGCTTTTGAAGATCAGGTTGCTGAACGCGCGCACCCGTTCGGGGGTCGAACATTCATACATCGCGCCGGGCCAGGGGTTGAACGGGATCAGATTGACCTTTGCGTGCAAGCCATAGTGCTTGATCAGTCGCACCAACTCGCGCGCATCGTCGTCGCTGTCGTTCTTGTCCTTCAGCATCACATATTCGAAGGTGATGCGCCGCGAATTGCCGGCGCCCGGATAGGCGGCACACGCCTGCAGCAATTCGTCGATGCCGTATTTGCGGTTGAGCGGCACGATCTCGTCGCGAATTTCCTTGGTTACGGCGTGCAGCGACACAGCCAGATTCACACTAATCTCTTCGCCGGCGCGTGCCATCATCGGCACAACGCCGCTGGTCGACAGGGTGATGCGGCGCCGCGACAGTGCCAGCCCGTCGCCGTCCATGACGATCTTCAGCGCGCTTTTGACTTCGTCGAAATTATACAGCGGTTCGCCCATGCCCATCAACACGATGTTGGTCAGGATGCGGCCGTCGGCGGTGTAATGGCCGCCTTCTTCGTCGTCATCGTCGTCCGGATCGGGGCCGAAACCCGCCATCGTGCCCTTCGGCCATTCGCCCAGCGCATCGCGCGCCAGCATCACCTGTCCGACGATCTCGCCCGCCGCCAGGTTGCGGACCAGGCGCATCGTGCCGGTGTGGCAGAACCGGCAATTGAGCGTGCAGCCGACCTGGCTCGACACGCACAAAGTTCCCCGATCGGCGTCGGGGATAAACACCATTTCATATTCCTGGCCGTCGGCGGCGGCGAGCAGCCATTTGCGCGTCCCGTCGCTCGACACCTGCTCCTCGCGCACCGTCGGGCGGCCGATGATGAAGCGGTCGGTCAGCCATGGGCGCATGGCCTTTGCGATGTCGGTCATCGCCTCGAAATCGGTCACGCCGCGGTGATAGATCCAGTGGAACACCTGCTTGGCGCGCAGCTTGGCGCCCTTGGCGTCCAGCCCCGACTCTCGACCAGTACGCCGCGATCCGTCGCGCGTCAGGTCCGACCAGGTCGATGCGAGTTCGCCGCCGGCAGGTGGACGCGCGCCCGTCGTAACGGGGTCGATATGGCCGGGAATCTGCATGATGGCCGGCGATATAGGCGCGAAGGGCGAAATGTGCAATTGCCCGCGCCGTCGCTAAGCCGCGGCAAAGCTATCGCGGGTCAGTTGCTGCCGATCGCGTCTTCGAAATCCTCGGCCGATCCGACCTGCTCCTTGGGCGGAACGCCGGGGGCCTGCGGAAAGATCGCGTCGATCCGCCGCCGCATCGAGTCGTCGAAGGTCGCATGGTTCGAAATGCGCGAACTGCTGCTGACCGCCAGTTCGGTCAGGATCGCGGTCTTGATCCGATCGAGTGCCTCGGCGCTCAAAATACCGGCGTTGAGCAGTTCCTCGCACAGCTGGATCAATCCGACCGTCGTCGCATGGGCGCGCAGCCCGATGAAATCCAGCGCATGGTGGCGCTCGCGCGCGGCGGCGTCACAGCGTAGGCCGGCATTGATCCGCGACATATCATTCTCCCAATCCCCGGTTCGGCGGGCTGCTTGTGCGCCTCTGCCACTGACCGTGGGGCAGATCATGCGCAATGCGGGGTCGGACGGCAACCCCGATCTGTCGCGCGCGGTCAATATGGGGACGGGAGAACAAGCCAAGGCCGCGATAGTGCCCGGATCGCGGCCCTGGCTTTGGCAAGCCGTGCAACTCGGCTCGCCAATCATTTGCGGATCGAGGTCACCTGGATGCGCTCGTCGCGCGACGCGTTGGCGATGACCTGCTCGGCCTGCGCCGAGGCCACGACCCGCGTATCGCGGCGGCATTGCCGCACGTCATTCTTGCCCGTGATGTCGAAATCCGGGGCGGTGCCGCACACATCGACGACGGCGCGCCAGATGCGCCGGTCGAGCGCCCTGGCACCCGCCTCGGTCCGCAGGTCGAGGTCCTTGTGCGCCACAGCGACGCTCGGTCGGACAGCCGGGCTGGCGGGCGCGGTTTGCGCCGCCGCGGGCTGGCCGAACGATATGGCAGCGAGGGCGGCGAGGATCAGAAGCTTTTGCATCTTGTGTCTCCTTCGGCCGGCTGAGGAGGGGAGGAAGCCGGTGAGACAGCAGATAATCGCTCGGTGGGCGCAAAAGGAGCAACGATGTTGCGCCGCCATTCTGCAAAATTGCAGAATGGCGCCAAGCCGATTATGACGCAAAAGGCATCATGTACGATTGGAACGACCTCAAAGCCTTTCTGGCGGTGGCGGAAACCGGCAGCACGCTATCGGCCGCGCAGGCCTTGCGCGTCAGCCAGACGACCGTCGCTCGGCGCATCGCGGCGCTGGAGAAGGCCATCGGCGTGGCCCTGTTCGAACGAAGGCAGGCGGGCTATGCGCTGACCCCGGTGGGGCAGGCGATGCTGGCGAGCGCGATCGCGGTGCGCGATGCCGCCGATCGGTTCGGTGACGCGGCGGGCGCCCGCTCGCGCGATGCCGGCGGCACGGTCATCCTGACGACGATGGAAATTTTCGCGGTCACCGTGCTGCCGCCGATCCTGCGCGATTGCGCTCGGCGCATCCGGGGATCCATATCCATCTCGATACATCCGACGAGCCGCGTGACCTGGCCGCGGGTGTGGCGGACATCGCGATCCGCAGCAGCAAGCAGCCGAGCGGCGCGGGGCTGGTCGGGCGGCGCATCGCCGACAATCCGTGGACCGTTTATTGCAGCCGCGATTATGCCGATCGCCACGGTATTCCGCACAGCCGCGAGCAACTGGCGGCGCACCCCTTTATCGGCGGCGGCGGCGGGGTCTGGGCGAGCTATCAGGCATGGCTGCGGCAATATGGTCTCGAGGATTCGGTGGTGATGAAATATGATACCGGCACCGGCCTGCTTGCCGGGGTCCGATCAGGGATGGGCCTGACCATCCTGCCGGCCTTTATCGCCGACCGCGAACCCGATCTGATCCGCTGTATCCCGCCCAAGAGTGATGACACCACCGGGCTGTGGCTGCTGACCCACGAACGGTTGCGCCATGTACCCCGGGTGCGGTTGGTGCTCGATTTTGTCGCGGCCGAACTGGCGAAGCTGGCGCGCGGTTAGGGATCGTCACCGCAGCCGCGCGCACCCCAGCGCCGCGGCGTCGATCGCCGTCGCCGCGCCGCGCAGCCGATAGGTGTCGGCGACCGCCCGTCCGGCATCGGTGCTGCTCTCGACACTCATGCTCGGTGCCGATCGCATCGCGGCGACGATCGCCGCGTCCATGCGCGCGTCGCTGGCCCAGCCGTGGGCGCCGTTGCCGGTCAGGATGAAGCGGCGGCTGCCGATGGTCAGCCGCAATTCCCGGCCCGGCCCGCGCGCTTTCGACAGGCGGACATAGAATTGACCGCGAATCCGCGACCGCGGCCAATATCCCACGCTGGCATAGGCCTTGACCTGCGGGGTGCCGATCGTCGCGGAGGGGGAGGCGAGCGCGTAGCAGCGCGGTGCGGCGGGATCGCGAAAGGCCCCCCAGCCGTCGAAAATGCCAAGCGCGGTCGGGGCGGCGGCCAAGGTCGCGGCGGGCATGGCCGCCAGCATCAGAAAAAGGGGAGCCAGGCGCCGCATTATCCTCTCGTTCGCGCGATTGGGGATGCTTTGCAAGCGCGATTGGGGATGCTCTGCAAGCATGGCTTGCACCCGCCGATGCGTGCGTTAAGGAAGGTGAGCATTTTCAGGGGCCGGGAATCGGGGCAGCGAATCGCCTCCGACGCTCTGTCCCTTAGGGACTTTTCCCGCGGAACACAGGGATGGCGGATTTAGAATGAAAGCGACGATCGAACGCGCGGTGCTGTTGAAGAGCCTTGGCCACGTCCAGTCGGTGGTCGAGCGGCGCAATACCATTCCCATCCTGTCGAACGTCCTGATCGAAGCCGATGCGTCGGGCCAGCTGAAGCTGATGGCGACCGACCTCGACCTGCAAGTCGTCGAGACGATTGCCGCCAAGGTCGAGACCGCCGGCACCACCACGGTATCAGCGCACACCCTGTTCGAAATCGCGCGCAAGCTGCCCGAGGGGGCCGAGGTAAGCCTGGCCGCCGCCGAGGGCAAGATGCAGGTCAAGGCCGGCCGCTCGAACTTCAACCTGCCGACGCTGCCGCGCGACGATTTTCCGGTGATTGCCGAGGGCGATTTGCCGACGAGCTTTGAACTGCCGGTCGCCGAATTGATCCAGATCATCGACAAGACGCGCTTTGCCATCTCGACCGAGGAAACGCGTTATTACCTGAACGGCATTTTCCTGCACGTGGCGGAAGATGCGTCGGGTCCGGTGCTGAAGGCCGCGGCTACCGACGGCCATCGTCTCGCGCGCTATACCGTCACGCGTCCCGAGGGTGCGAACAGCATGCCCGACGTCATCGTGCCGCGCAAATGCGTCACCGAAATCCGCAAGCTGCTCGACGAGGCCGAGGGCAATGTCGAAATCAGCCTGTCGGCGAGCAAGATCCGCTTTCAGCTTGGCAATGCCATCCTGACCTCGAAGCTGATCGACGGCACCTTTCCCGATTACAGCCGCGTCATCCCGACCGCGAACGACAAGCTGCTCAAGGTCGATCCGAAAAGCCTGTTCCAGGGCGTCGACCGCGTGTCGACGATCGCCAGCGAAAAGACCCGCGCGGTCAAGGTCAGCCTGGACAAGGACCGCATCACCCTGTCGGTGACCAGTCCCGAAAATGGCACCGCCGCCGAAGAAATCGCCGCGGGGTATGACAGCGACGCGATCGAAATCGGGTTCAACGCGCGGTATCTGTCGGACATATTGGCGCAGGTTGACGGTGATACCGTCGAACTGCACCTCGCCGATGCCAACGCCCCGACGCTGATCCGCGAAAGCGAAAAGAGCCCGGCGCTGTATGTGCTGATGCCGATGCGGGTTTAAGTCCCGCAACAGTCCGTCATTGCGCGCGAAGCGAGGCAATCCAGTGCGGATCGCTCTACTCTGGATTTCTTCGCTTCGCGCGCAATGACGAAAATGAAAGTCGGGTTTACCCCGCCTTTGCCACCCGCCAGATCACCCCGCCGCTATCGTCGGCGATCAGCACGCTGCCGTCCTTCGCCACCTTCACATCGGCCGGGCGGCCACGCGTGGTCTTGCCGTCTTTGCCCAGAAACTGGTCGAGCAGGGTGACGGGCAGGGCATCGACGGGTTTGCCGTTCGCGCCGAATTTGACGAACACGACGCTGTAACCCGCGACCGGTTCGCGGTTCCACGATCCGTGCAACGCGACCAGCGCGCCGTTCGCCCAGCGGTCGCCCAGATCGAGCCCGTGGGTAAAGGTCATGCCCAGCGGCGCGACATGCGCGCCCAGTCCGTATTTCGGGCGCTTGACATACTGGCGGCGATCTTCGGCCTCGGGTTCGACGCGGGGATCGATAACGCCGCCCCAATAATACCAGGGCCAACCATAGAAATCGCCCTCGGCGACGTCGGTCAGATAGTCGGGGACCAGGTCGGAACCCAGCATGTCACGCTCGTTGACCACCGTCCACAGCCGGTCGCTGCCGGGATAGAAGCCGAGCCCGACGGGGTTGCGGATTCCGGCGGCAAAGGTGCGGATATAGTTCTGGTCGGGGCGCACTTCGAGCACGCTGGCGCGGCGGGCTTCGCGCGCCATGCCCTTTTCGCCGATATTGCTGTCGGCGCCAACCCCGACATAGAGCCAGCCATTGGGGGCGGCGGCCAGGCTTTTGGTCCAGTGCCGATTGGTGCCCTTGGCGGGCAGGTCGACGATCGTCGCCGGCTTGCCGCTCATCTTTGTCTCGCCCGCCACATAGGGAAAGGCGAGCAGCGCATCGGTGTTGGCGACATAGAGCGTCGTGCCGACCAGCGCCATGCCATAGGGCGAATGGAGCCCGGTGATATAGGCGGTCCATGCGTCGGCCTTGCCGTCGCCGTCGGCGTCACGGAGCAGCGTGATGCGGTTGGCCGACACGCCGCCCGCGCCGCCCTTGCTCATCAGCCGGCCCATGATCTTGTTCTCGACCCCCGAGGTGTCGCGCGGCGGGCTCTGCGCCTCGGCGACCAGCACGTCGCCGTTGGGCAGCACCAGCATATTGCGCGGATGGTCGAGCCCGTCGGCGAAACGCGCGGTGGTCAGTCCCGGCGCGGCGCGGGGCGTCTGGCCGGCGGGCCAGCCCGTCGCTTCGGGGACATTGATCGTTGGAAAGGTTTCGACCTTTTGCCCCGCCATCACCGGCACCCGGCCGCTGAGTTCGGCGGTCGAGAAGCGCGCCACGTCGGGGCGCGACATGATGTAAAATGTGATGCCGCCGATGATGATCAGCAGTAGCAGGGCGAGGGCGATATATTTCAGGATCTTGCGCATGATGCCTGTCTACACGGGTCAGGCGCGGCGGCAAAGGGGCGAAACGCGGACTTTGCTGCGGACCGGTTGGTTAATGGCGCAACGCCCGTGATTAACCTTACCCGATTGTTCATCACGGTTGGGAACGGGGCGGTGAGGGGGGCGCGCTAGGACGGCGGCTTCCATGCGACGGACGGGGACTCCATGCATCTGCCTGCACCATTTCTTGCCGATCGCGCCGCGGTCGATGAAGCGCATGCGCTGATCAGCATGCACGGCGAAGAAGCCGGGTTCGCCGCCGCCGCCCGCGCCGAGCAATATCGCGTGCTGGGCAACCATGTCCATTTCGCGCGCTGGCGCCAGATCGAACGACTGATCACCTATCTGTCGGTCGAGGATGTCCTCGACACGGTGCACTAAAGCCGCAGGCCCGCGGTTTCGGGCAGGCCAGCCATGATGTTGAGATTCTGGACGCAGGCGCCGCTGGCCCCCTTGCCCAGATTGTCGAGCATCGCGATCAGCCGCACCTGCGACCCATCCGCGCTGGGCAGGACATAGAGCGCCAGTCCGGTCGGTCGGCGCATCGCCGTCCGAGCACGCAGCAGCATTCGCCGTGCGCGGCGCCCATGGCTGCGATCACTGATCAGGGCTTCGCCGGCATAATGATCCGCCAGCGCGGCGCGGAGGTCGTCGGGCGCCGCCGCCCCGCCAATCGCGGCCAGCGGCAATTGCACATCGACGACCATGCCGCGATGCGCGGGAATGACCGCAGGGGAAAACAGCGGCGCGATCGACAGGGCGCACTGGGCCTGCATCTCGGGCACATGCTTGTGGCCGAGCCCCAGGGCATAGCCGCGCCATGCGATGTCGCGGTCGCGCTCGAACCGTTCGATCAGCGCCTTGCCGCCGCCCGAATAGCCGCTGACTGCATTGCAGCTATACGGCCAATCGGCCGGCAGCAGGCCCGCCTTCACCAGCGGCGCCATCAGCGCGATGAAGCCGGTCGAATAGCAGCCGGGGTTGCTGACCCGTGCCGCGCCGGCAACCGCATCATGCCCGCTCACTTCCGGAAAGCCATAGGTCCAGCCCGGCGCGACACGGTGCGCGGTCGATGCGTCGATCACCCGGGTGCGGCCATTGTCGATCATCGCGACCGCTTCGCGCGCCGCCTCGTCCGGCAGGCACAGAATGACGAAATCGGCATCGGTCAACGCGGCGCGGCGCGCCCCCGCATCCTTGCGAGTGCGCCTCGTCCAGAGCGGCGAGCATAAACTCGCTGCGCCCCGCCAGCCGCATGGGCGATTTCCAGGCCCGTCGTTCCCGCCGCGCCGTCGATAAAGACCGTCTGTGTCATCGTTTATCGCAGTCGTTTATATCCGCTCACCGGCGGATCATGATCCTTGGCGGCCGAACGCGCGATGACGTCGGCCAACGGCTCAGCCTTCACCGCCATCCATCGTCGGCTGGCGTGAATGATGTTTTGTCCGTCGGCCATGATCCCGACATGGCCGGGAAAAAACACCAGGTCGCCGCGCGCGAGGGCCGCCGGATCGACGTCCTTGTCCGCCCCGAGCGCCGCGAGCTGCAAATCGCTGTCGCGCGGCAACTGCACGCCGGCCGCCGCCCAGCTCAACTGGACCAGCCCCGAACAATCGATGCCTTTTGCGGTGCGGCCGCCCCAGGCATAGGGGGTGCCAATCAGCTCTTCGGCGCGTCCGGCGGGGTCGCTATCCTGCGCGCCGACCTCGACCAGCGCGGCCAGCGGCAGGTAACCGTGAGCCGTCGCCAGCCATTCGCCCTCGACCTCGCCCATCACCAGCGCGCCGCGCGGCAGCACGGCGGGACCGCCGCTGGCCGCGTCGGGGGCGCTGTGGAGGATGGCTTCGATCATCTCGACCCGGTGGGTCGGTGCGATGGGCGCGGCGAGCGCCTCGGCGGCCAGATAGCCGACATAATGGTCGGACAGACAATATCCCCACGCCCAGCCGCCGGTCAGGTCGAGCAGGGCAAAACCTTCGCCGAACAGCAACTCGCTGGTCGGGTCGGCGTCAACCGACGGCGACCCGCGCAGCACGGCGGCGGGCAACACGCCGCTGCGCATCATCGGCGCGGCATAATGCGGCGCGAAATGCTGACCGGCGACGGCGATGTCGGCCAGGTCGGGACGGATTGCGACGATGCGCGGATCATAATCCTGCGACGTGCCGGTCAGGCCGAAGCGATCGCGGCCCGCGCCAGCGGCGCCGGGGCGCCCCATGCGCACGCGATTTGCCGCTGAAATATCGCCACTTTCTGCTGTCACGTGTAATCCTGTAAAAACCTGTGGTCCGCATGCTGCGGACAATCGCGCGCCATTAGACCAGCAGGACCCGCTTTATCAAGAATGTTCAGGTTTTGGCGCGCCGGTCGTAGCGCGCCTGCAGCATCGCCCAGGCGGCGCGCAACCCCAGCGCGGCGCCGCCTTTCGGGCGCCCGGGTTTCGCCGACGGTCGCCATGCAAAGGTGTCGAGGTGCGCCCATAGCGCACCCTCGGGAACGAAGCGCTTCAGAAACAAGGCGGCGGTGATCGATCCCGCAAAGGACGAATTGCCGGCATTGCCCAGGTCGGCGATGTCGGTTTCGAGCAGGTCGGCATAACCGTCCCACAGCGGCATCCGCCACAGCGGATCGTCGCGCTCGATCCCGCCCGCCAGCATCGCATCGGCCAGCGCATCATCATTGGCGAACAGCGGCGGCAGGTCAGGGCCCAGCGCCACCCGCGCGGCGCCGGTCAGGGTTGCGAAATCGACGATCAGTTCGGGCTTGCCTTCGCCAGCCTTGGCCAGCGCGTCGCCTAGCACCAGCCGGCCCTCGGCATCAGTGTTGCCGATTTCGACGGTCAGGCCCAGCCGGCTGGTCAGCACGTCTCCGGGGCGAAAGGCATCGGCGGAGATCGCGTTTTCGGCCGCCGCCACCAGACAGTGCAGCCGTACCGGCAGTCCGCTCGCCATCACCAGTTCGGCGAGCGCCAGCACATGCGCCGCGCCGCCCATATCCTTCTTCATCAGCCGCATGCCCGACGACGGTTTGATGTCGAGCCCGCCGCTGTCGAAACTGATCCCCTTGCCGACCAGCGCGATGCGGGGATGATCGGGCTTGCCCCATTCGATCTCGATCAGCCGCGGCGCGTGCTGCTTCGCCGCCGCACGTCCGACGGCGTGGATCATCGGATAGCCTTGTTCGAGCGCTTCGCCCTTGGTGACGGTCAGTTTGCCGCCATGCGCCTTGGCGATGCGCTCGGCGGCCTTCTCGATCGCGGCCGGACCCATGTCGGCGGCGGGGGTGTTGACCAGGTCGCGGACCAGTGCGACGGCGCGCATCTCGGCGACCAGCGGCGCGATGGCGCCGACATCGCTGGTCAGCAGAACGCGCGGTCCCTTGGTCTCGGCCTTGGGCCGATAAATGTCGAAGCGATATTGCGCGCTCATCCAGCCGAACAGCGCCTTGCCCGGTTGCTGGCCTTCGAGGCGGTAGCGACCTTCGGGAAGGATCTGGCCCAGCTTGCCCAAGCACCAGGCCGACAGGCTGTCGGCCTTGGCGACTGCGGTCACGACCGCCCAGCGCTCGGGATCGTCGCCTGGCAAGATCGCGTGGACGAAAGCGTCGGGCTTGAAGCCGACCGCCGCCAGATGCGCGCGCTCGCGTGCGCTGCGACCCTTCAGCCATTCGTCATAGCCCTTTTTATCGACGAGATGGATCGGGCGGGCATCCTGTCCCTGGTCGGGCTGGATCAGATCGGAATAGTCGGTCATGCAAGCGTGCTAGGCCGAACGGGATATTTTGTCGATTCCCGGCGTTATGTCTGGATGACGACTGCAACACCTTGGCGAAATGCCATTCCGATCCTGACCGCCGCGCTCCTGCTCGCGGGCTGTTCCGACGACCAGCCGACACCGGCTGAGAAAGCCGCCGCCGCTGCCGTCCCCGGCGCGCCGCCCGGCGGCGCTGCCGATATTGTCGCGAAGGACGCGCCGGCTTCCGATGTGCGCGAAAAGAGCGATCTGATTGAATTTGCTTATGCCTATCCGCGCATTCTCCTGGATGAACTCGCGGCGTGGCTCGACTTCGTCGCCCCGCAGGCCGACGCGCTGATCGCCGCCGCCCGGCGCGATAAGGCGGCGGCGGAGAAAGGCGACTATCCCTATCACGCCCATAGTCATTTGCAGACGTGGCAGCGCGTCACGACCACGCCGCGCTTCCTGAGCCTGTCGGCTGAAATCGAGACCTATATGGGCGGCGCGCACGGCATGACCACTTTCGGTACGCTGCTGTGGGATCGTAACCGGCGGAAGCGCCTGAAACCGCTCGACCTGTTTGCCAGCGGCGAGGCGTTCGATGCGGCGATCAGCGACGCCTTTTGTGCCGGCATCAAGCGCGCCAAAGCTGCGAAGGGAATTCTGCGTGACGAGGCGCCCGACAGTCCTTTCGGCAAATGCCCGCCGGCGTCGGCGCAGACCGTCTGGCTGGGATCGTCCGACGGCCGCTACATCGATCGCATGACGATTGCCATCGCGCCTTATGAAATCGGTCCTTTTGCCGAGGGCAATTACAAGATCAATGTGCCGGTCACCGGCGCGCTCGTCCGCGCGGTCAAGGGCGAATATGCCCGCGATTTCTTGCCCATCAACTGAGCTCGAAGCGCCGCCTGATCGTCACTCGGCGGCTTCGAGTTCGGCCGGCGCTGACGCCGCTGCCACCCGCGCATTGCCGAACGCCAGCACGCCGTCGTCGATCGCGCCGGTGCGCATATCGATGCGGTCCTGGATGTAATTCTGGTTGAGCCGCCACGGCAGCTTGTCGGCATTGCGGGGCATGATGTGCAGCCCTCGCTGGATATAACCCGACGAAAAATCGAAAATATTCTCTTCGGTCAGGCTGGCCGAATCGGCGAGCGCCGGGGTCGCCACATGGGTGCCGGTGTTCTTCATATGATTGAGGACGCGGCAGACATATTCGGCGACGATGTCGGCGCGCAGCGTCCAGCTGGCGTTGAGATACCCGAACACCGCCGAAAAGTTCGGGACGTTCGAGAACATGCACGCCTTGTAATAATAATGCTCGCTCCAGTCGATGAGCGCGCCGTCGACCCGGACCGGGATCTTGCCGGCCACCGCCAGATTGAGGCCGGTTGCGGTGACGATGATATCGGCATCGAGGCGCTTGCCTGATTTCAGCTGGATGCCGGTCGCATCGAACCGATCGATATGATCGGTGACGACCGACGCCTTGTCGGCCTTCATCGCTTCGAAGAAATCGGCATCGGGGATCAGGCACAGCCGCTGTTCCCATGGGTTGTAGGGCGGCGTGAAGGTCGCGGAATCATATTTGTCGCCCAGGCTCTTCTGGATCTGTTTGGACAGATATTCCTTGACCTTCTCGGGCTTGTCGCGTGCCTTGCGGAACACGATGTCCTGCATCTTCACATTCTTGTAGCGGGTGATCTTATAGGCCAGTTTCTCGGGCAGGATCTTGCGCAGGAAATTGGCCACTCCGTCCTTGGCGGGGCGGATCGCGAACCAGGTTGGGGTGCGTTGCAGCATCGTCACATGCGCCGCCTTGTCGGCCATCGCCGGGACGATTGTCACCGCGGTCGCGCCCGATCCGACCACGACGATTTTTTTGCCGGTATAGTCCAGGTCTTTCGGCCAGAACTGCGGATGCAGAATCTGGCCTTTGAAATCCTCGCGGCCGGTGAAATTGGCGTCGAACGGCGCATCATAATCGTAATAGCCGGCGCCGAGATAGAGCCAGCGCGCCGTCGTCGTCGAGGTGGTGCCGCCATCTTCCTCCAACGTGACCGTCCAGCGTGCGGCGTTGCTGTCCCAGTCGGCGCCGACGACCTTGCGGTCGAACCGGATGCGCTCGCGGATATGGCGTTCATCGACGATGCGGTTCAGATATTCGAGGATCGCGGGGCCGTCGGCGATCGTCTTTTCATGTTTCCACGGTTCGAACACGAACCCAAGCGTGTGCATGTCGCTGTCCGACCGGATGCCGGGATAGCGGAACAGGTCCCAAGTGCCGCCCAGATTGGCGCGCCGTTCGACCAGCGTAAAGCTGCGGTCGGGGCTATATTGTTGCAGATGCACCGCCATGCCGATGCCCGAAATGCCCGCGCCGACGATCAGCACATCCTGATCCACCGGGGCGGCCTGCGTGCCCGCGGGGCGTTCCATCGTCGCCGTGCCTGCCATCATCCTGTCTCCCGATCATGTTTGAGCACAGCTTACGCACCACGTTTCATTTTGCAATCGAATTGACGTTTACGGAAAGCTGCGCCGGAGAGGGAAGTTTCCTTGTCGCTGTCACATTATTGTCATAGGGGCGTAACCTGTTTGTCACCCCGGCCGCGATGCGCCTGAAACCCATGGAAAGGACAAAACACGATGCGTCAGATCGCCGTCCTTCCCTATCGCTTCAGCGGCCCCGCGCGCGATGGGCCGACCGAAATCCTGCTGATCACATCGCGCGAGACCAAGCGGTGGGTGGTGCCCAAGGGCAATCCGCTGACGGGCATGGAGCGCCATGCCGCGGCCGCGATCGAAGCTGAGGAGGAAGCGGGGGTGATCGGCGCCGTCTGTCCCACGCCGATCGGCAGCTATGAATATCGCAAGCGCCGCGCCAATGGCGCGTCGATCATGTACAATGTCGAGGTGTTTCCGCTCGCGGTGACCAACGAACTCGACGACTGGAAGGAAATGGACGAACGCGACCGCAAATGGTTCTCGTTCCGCGATGCCGCATCGGCGGTTGAGGAACCCGATTTGCAGGCGCTGATCCGCTCGTTCGGCGATGGCGGGTTCCGTGCCGTCGCGATGCCGCGCGGGGTCGTTCAAAATGTTGCTGAAAAGACAGGGGTAAGCTCGATGTTCGCTTGGTTTCAGCGTTTGCTGCCGCGGCAGGGGAATTTTTTCGAACTGTTCGAAAATCACGCCGCGACGCTGGTCGCCGGCGCCAACGCGCTGTCGCGCATGCTGCAGGGCGGCGAGGGCATGGCCGACCATGTCCAGGAAATCATCGAGCGCGAACATGACGCAGACGCGATCACCCGCGAAGTGCTGCAAACCGTTCGCCGCACCTTCCTCACCCCGTTCGACCGCAGCGCGATCACCAGCCTGATCGGATCGATGGACGATGCCATCGACGAGATGCAGAAGACCGCAGGCGCGATCGATCTGTACGAACTCACCGAGTTCAAGCAGGAAATGAAGGACATGGCCGACATCGACAATGTCGCGCGGCTGACCGCCGAAGCGCTGCCGCTGCTCCGCAACATCGGCGCCAACGGCCCGCGGCTGCACGAACTGACCGAGCGGCTGGTGCGGATGGAGGGTCACGCCGACGAGATCCACGCCGCCGGGCTCAAGCGCCTGTTCCGCGAACATGGCGAGGCCAACCCGACGAAATTCCTGATCGCACGCGAACTCTTCCGCCACCTCGAGCGCGTCACCGACAGTTTCGAGGATGTCGCGAACGAGATCGACGGTCTGGTCATCGACCATGCGTGATGGTGCAGCGCATTCGATCGTCGATCGCTTCACCAATCCCGTTCGCATCGAGCGAAGTCGAGATGCCGTGAAGGCATGCACACCGATGGGTGTCTCGACTTCGCTCGACACGAACGGATATGGTTGGGCGTAGACACTAGACCATGCACGAACTCGCTTTTCCGCTGCTCGTCGGCCTGGTCATCCTGGCGCTGGCGTTCGACTTCCTGAACGGTTTGCACGACGCGGCGAACAGCATCGCCACGGTCGTCGCGACGCGGCTGCTGCGGCCGGTGCAGGCGGTGCTGTTCGCGGCCTTTTTCAACTTCGCCGCTTATTTCCTGTCGATCATCTTTCCTGAACTGCACAAGGTTGCCGAGACGATCGGCAAGGGAATCATCGACAAGGATCTGGTGACCCCGGCGGTCGTGTTCGGGGCGCTGGTCGGAGCGATGTTCTGGAACGTCGTCACCTGGCTGAAAGGCATCCCGTCCTCGTCGAGCCACGCGCTGGTCGGCGGCATCGTCGGGGCAGGCGTAGCGCATGCCGGATTCGAGGGGATCGAGTGGACCGGGCTCAACAAGACCGTCATCGCCATCTTCCTGTCACCGCTGCTCGGCATGATGCTCGCGATGCTGGTGATGCTGCTCAGCAGCTGGGCGTTGCGCCGGTCGACTGCCAATTTCGCCGAGAAGACCTTCCGCCGCCTCCACCTGATGTCGTCCGCCGCTTACTCGATCAGCCACGGGCTGAACGACGCGCAAAAGACGATGGGGATTATCACCGTGCTGCTCTATTCGACCGGCTATCTCGGCGGCGAATTTCATATCCCGCACTGGGTGGCGTTCAGCTGTTATGTCGCGATCGCACTGGGCACCTTGTCGGGTGGGTGGAAGATCATCGAGACGATGGGCGGCGGATCACCAAGCTGTCGCATCAGCAGGGGTTCGCGGCCTCGACCGGCGGGTCGATCATGGTGTTCACCGCCAGCCTGCTCGGCATCCCGGTATCGACGACCCACACGATCACCGGCAGCATCATCGGCGCCGGCGTCGCCCGCCGCGCCAGTGCGGTGCGCTGGGGCGTCGCGGGCAACGTGGTCGCGGCGTGGTTCATCACCATCCCCGCGAGCGCAGCGGTCGCGGCGGTTTTCTATGGGATTACGCGGCTGTTCTGATCACCGCACCGGGCGATAATCGACGCTGGCGGCGCCTATCATCCGGACCGGCAGGTAGAGGCCGTTGCCATAGGCCTTGATCGCGCCGATTTCGAAGCCGTCGACCTTGGTGCGGATAACAAAGGCCCCCTCGCGCCGCTGATCGACCGCGCGTTTGATCTTACCTTGCAACTTGCCCAGATCATTGGCGAAATTCTGCCTCAGCGCGGCGGCGATGAGCGGCGCAAAGCCGTCGCTTTGGCCAAGCACGATGAGCAGGTCGCCGCCGACCCCGTCGGTATCGCCGTTGATGACGAGATCGGTGAAATGGACCTCGGCCGACCCCGGCGCGTTGACCGGTACCGCGGTCATCCAGATGCGGCCATGGGTCGGCGCGCCGGTGCGCGACGCGAGCAGCATATAGACATCGACCCCCACCGCGATCCGCCCACCGGGGGCGCCATAGATGGTCGATTTGCCGAATTTCACCGTCATCGGCCCGACCTTGGGCAGCACGAAGGGCCGCGCCGAGCGTTTCAGGAGCGCGCGATCGACGACGGGCTGGAGTATCGCATAATCGGCGATCACCGGCACCCGCACGTCGAGATGCGGCTTGGGCACTTCGCGGACCAGGCGAGGCAGCGGGGTCGGTTTGGGATCGGCGGGCCGGCCCGAAACAAAGGTTTCGGTGATCGCCTCGAGCCCCAGGTTCATGTTCAGCCGCGTGCCGTCGATCCGGTAACCGCCATACAGGATGCGCTGCGGCGTGACGCGCATCCAAACCGGCGGGTTTTCGCGATTGAGTTCGAGCGCGGTGAAGCTTTGCCGCCATACATCGGCGGCCTGGCTGCGGATATCGAGCCTGGCGATTTCGCGGGTCACCTCGCGCTCGACATCGCGCACGACGGGTTTCAGCTTGGCATCGGCCTCGTCGGTAAAGGTGATGCGTTTGCCCAGAAAGTCGATGCCCGGCGCCTTGGTCCAGCCATAGCTGATCCGCGCCTTGCCCTGCGTGCGCCAGTCGGGGGTGAGTTCGATCTTGATCCGCGCATGCGCCATTGCGGTGCCGGTCGCGGTCTCACCCTTCAGCACCCCGCCGACGTCGCGCGCAGCGATCGCGGCATGGATCGGGACATCGACGACGATCTCATCGCCTTCGCCGCGCAGCTGCAGCGACCCGCGCGTCACCTGCCCGACGATGGTGCAGGCGATCGGCGGGGTGACCTTGACCTTCTTGCCAAAGACCTTGACCTGCTGCGGCTGCACACAGCGCGGCTCGCGGCGATTGATCGTCCACAGCGTCTTTGGCACCGCGCGTTCGAGTGCCTGTTTGAGTGAAGCGGTGCTGGCGTTGATCGGCACCGCGATCAGCGATGTCTGCGTGGGG
The DNA here is from genome assembly GCA_965283845.1 of Sphingomonadaceae bacterium. Lineage (GTDB taxonomy): Bacteria > Pseudomonadota > Alphaproteobacteria > Sphingomonadales > Sphingomonadaceae > Sphingopyxis. Next base: position 34,964 of record CBDIQD010000001.1, on the reverse strand, counting down.
GAGGGTGCCTTGTCAGTGGCGCGCGGCGGCGCTTCGACCTTGGCTTGGCGGTCGCAGGCGGCGAGAGTGGCGATGAGCAGAAGGGTGGCGGTGGCCAGTTGGATGTGTCGCATGTGGTGCCCCTGATGCGGAATTTGCCGTTTATAACGGCGATGGGGTTAAGGCGTTCCTTGCGCGGAGGGTGGGCTGAAAAGTGACAGAAAACTGCGTAACTTTACTCTGGAATCGCATTCCGCACCTGTGCCGCGCTTATACCATCGTCACCCCGGACTTGATCCGGGGTCCCGCTCGAGCGACCGGCATGCTCAAAAAGCGGGATCCCGGATCAAGTCCGGGATGACGAAAGAGGGATGTGGAGCCGGGTCCGATGGCGGAATCTGCGTAGCTTTGCACGGAAACCGACTTGCGCATCGCCGGATTGCCGTAACCGTCACCCCGGGCTTGACCCGGGGTCCCGCTGACGACGTTGAAGAAGCTGGACCCCGGGTCAAGCCCGGGGTGACGAAGAGGAGCGGCTTTTCCACTGAAACGGCAGAAAACTGCGTAACTTCACACCGAAATTGCGGTCTGTGGCGGCGGTCAGGCGTCATCGTGTCAGGCTATGCGGCCCGGATAATGTAGGACAGCGATTTTTCGCGGGTGGCGCTAGACCACCACCCCAAACAGATCATGCTCGTCGGCGTCCTCGATTTCGACATCGACGATGTCGCCTGCCTTTAAGGTCGCCGCGACATCGCGCAGATAGACATGGCCGTCGATCTCGGGCGCATCCGCCTGCGACCGACCCGTCGCGCCGATGCTGCCGTCTTCGTCCGCTTCGCCGACTTCGTCGATGATCACCGGCATTGTGCGGCCGATCTTGGCCTCGAGTTTGGCGGCGCTGATCGCGGCGGTTTTTTCCATGATGCGCTGGTAGCGCTCTTCCTTGAGTTCTTCGGGCACCTGATCGTCGAGGGCGTTGGCCTGCGCGCCGGCGACGGGTTCGAAGCGGAAGGCGCCGACGCGGTCGAGCTGGGCTTCGTCGAGCCAATCGAGGAGATACTGGAAATCGGCCTCGGTCTCACCGGGGAAGCCGACGACGAAGCTCGAGCGGATCGCGATGTCGGGGGCAATGGCGCGCCAGTTTTTCAACCGTTCGAGCACCTTCGCTTCGTTGGCGGGGCGCTTCATGCGCTTGAGGACGCTCGGGCTGGGCATGCTGGAAGGGGATGTCGAGATAGGGCGTCAGCAGCCCCTCGGCCATCAGCGGGATGACCGCGTCGACGTGCGGATAGGGGTAGACATAGTGGAGGCGCACCCACGGCGCGCGGCCTTCGCTGGTCTGGAGCTGACCGAGTTCGCGCGCGAGGTCGGTCATATGGGCGCGGACTTCGCGGCCCTTCCACTGGCGCGGGTCGTGGCGCGATATCGACGCCATAGGCCGAGGTGTCCTGGCTGATCACCAGCAGTTCCTTGGTCCCGGCGGCGACCAGCTTTTCGGCCTCGCGCAGCACCGCGTCGATGCGGCGGCTGACGAGTTTACCGCGCAGGTCGGGGATGATGCAGAAGGAGCAGCTGTGGTTGCAGCCTTCGGAAATCTTGAGATAGCTGTAGTGGCGCGGCGTCAGCTTCAGCCCGCCCTCTGGCACCAGATCGACGAACGGGCCCTGCGTCGGCGGCGCGGCTTCGTGGACAGCATCGACGACCTGCTCATATTGATGCGCGCCGGTGACCGCGAGGACGTTAGGGAAGCGCGCGCGGATGACGTCGGCTTCGTTGCCCATGCAGCCGGTGACGATCACGCGGCCGTTCTCGGCCATCGCTTCGCCGATCGCCTCAAGGCTTTCTTCCTTCGCCGAGTCGAGGAAGCCGCAGGTGTTGACGAGCACGACGTCGGCGCCCGCGTAATCGGGCGACAAGCCGTAGCCGTCGGCGCGCAGCTTGGTGAGAATCCGTTCGCTGTCGACGAGCGCCTTGGGGCAGCCGAGCGAAACCATGCCGACCTTCGGCTGGGTGGGGAGGGTTTTGACTGTCATGATTGGCGGGGCGCATAGGGGATTTTTTGGCGTTTGTCACGTCCGCCAATCAGTCGGGGAGGCGTTCGGCCTGCCAACCCCAATAAGAATAGAGATGTTCGCCATCTCCCTCACGATATTTCAGCTTCACGTGCATCCTAAACTTTGTTCCAACGGGGTGGCCATCTGCCAGAGATGAGTTGCACTCGACGTCCAGCGACTGCGGAAACGGCTGGTCCTTGGCCGGTCTAATATGCCGTGAGCCATGTTTTCCGCCTGTGCGGCCGGAATCGTAAACTTCAACGATGATCGTGGTGTACTCCGGGCTTCGCCATCCCGTTTCCCTTTCTTCACTTATCTTCACTCTTGCCCGCCAGCGTATCCGCCACGATCCGCCACACCTTGGGATTGATGCCAAGGCCCAGATGCGTGCTGTCGACTTTGATGTTGCGCGCTTGGGCATTGTAGATGTCGATCGCGATGTCCGGCCCGACGATGCCGTCGCGGTCCGAGTAGATCACGGTCAGCGGCTGGGTGAGGCCTTTCAGGTTACGCGCGTGGATTTCGCGCTCGATCGCGTCGAAATCGCGGCCGGCGAAGCGCTGGGCGAGTGCGGTATATTTGGGGCCGCCGATGATCGGGGTGCCCATCGTGATGATCTCGCGGATGAGTTTTGGATAGGCGCGCGCGGTTTCGCGGGCGATGACGCCGCCGAGGCTCCAGCCGATCAGGGTCAGCGGGGCGCCGTCGGCCTTCACCCACTCGGCGGCTTGCGCGGCGAAGCGTTCGACGTCGGCGGCAACGCGGCCCTGGTTGCGGCCCATGCCCCAGTCGCGGACATGATAGCCGAGGTGGCGCAGATACGCCTCGAGCGGCCGCATCGAGATTTCGCTGGCGCCGTAACCGGGGAGCAACGCGACCGGACGGCCGTCGCCGCGCGGCGCGCCGATCAGGTGATAGCCCGACAGACCATAGCGCAGCAGATCGAACGGCAGCGCCAGTTCACCGAGCTGCGCGCGCCGGCTGGGCGGTTTCAGGTCTTTGGGAAGCGGTATGTCGCGGGCCATCGCTTTCTCCCTCTCTCCTGGCTATTGCTCGGCGCGTCGGCTTGGCTTTGCAAGGGTGTTGAATGATGATCGGGGCGTTTGCGGCAATTTCGGCGGCGATTGCGGTCGCGGCGGGCGCATTTGGGGCGCATGGCGCGGCGGGGCAGCAGGAGGCCGAATGGCTGCGCACCGGCGGGCATGTATCAATTGGTCCACGCGGTCGCGGCGCTGGCGATCATGGGCGTGGCGCGGGGTCCTGCGCTAACCCTGCTGGCCGGCTCTGCTATCTTTGCGGTGACTTTGTACCTGATGGCCTTGGGTGCGCCGCGCTGGCTGGGCGCGGTGACGCCGATTGGCGGCACTTTGCTGATCGCAGGCTGGCTCTGGGCGGCCTGGATCTACGCCGAGGCCTGAAGGGTCGCCACCGCGAAGGCGGAGGGCCGCCGCCGGCTTGCGCACGCCGACGGCGGCGCCCCGCCTTCGCGGGGCGACGGATAGTCAGTCCGCGTCGCACGTCTCGCAATCGACGACCCACGATCAGGTCCCGGCCGAGTGTTCGTCGGGTCCGAGCCTGCGGCTTGCCGCTCGACGTTCAGGCTGCCCGCAGGCCGCGGCCGCCGCTGGCCTAGCGATCGAGACGCCGCCGACTTGCCGCTCGAGCGGGCTTCGCGCAGGTGACCGTCGTCCCGGCGCGATCGGCCATCACGTCGGCGACATGCGCGCCCCGCCGGTCAGTTCGCGCACGCGCTAGGCCGGTGAACCTGACCGGGTATGATGCACGATATGCTCGGCGCCCGCCTGCCGCGCGAGCGCGGTCGTTGGCCTGCGCGCGGATGACGACGCTGATCGGCACCTTTGGCGACAGGTGGCGGACGGTCAGGACCATCAGGATCGACGTATCGTCGCGGCCTGCCGACACCAGCACCGACTGCGCTTTGGCAATCTGGACGTCGATCAATGTGTCGTCGTTCGATGCGTCGCCCTGCATCACGTTGCAGCCCATCGCTTCGGCCTCGGCGATGCGCGATGCCGATTGGTCGATGACGACGATGCACGACGGGTCGGTGCCGCGCGCGATCAGTTCGCGAACCGCCTCGGCGCCGCTGACGCCGAAACCGAGGACGACGATATGGTTGGTGAGTTTTGCCTGGATGCGGGCCATGCGCCATTTATCCCATGTGCGTTTGAGGGCGAATTGATAGGCGGTGCCGACGAAAATGAAGAGCACCATGATGCGGATCGGGGTGACGATGATCGATTCAATCAACCGCGAACGGTCGGACACCGGGGCGATGTCGCCAAAACCCGTCGTGGTGACCGAAATCATCGTGAAATAGACGACGTCGAGAAAGCTGATGTGACCGTCATGGTTGTCCTTCAACCCCGCACGGTCGATCCAGTGGACGAGTATGACGATGCCGATGAGGAAGAAGGCGAGGCCGAGCCGGGCGATCACATCGGCCCAGATCGGCCATTTGCTGGCGCGGCGCAGCGGCCGGAAAATATGCTGCAGCGTCAGTTTGTCGGACGGTTTTCGGCTCATCGGCAGCCTTGTGCCAAAGCCGGCGGGGGAAGGCTAGCCCGCTGAATCATAAGCGCCGCGCAGCGCCGCGAGCGATGCATCGTGCGTCAGGTCGAGCTGCAGCGGGGTGACCGAGATGTAACGATCGTCGATCGCCTCGAGGTCGCTGTCATGCCCCGGCGAATGTTCGATGCCGTGGAGGCCGAACCAGTAATAGCGATAGCCGCGCGGGTCGGTGCCCTCGACGATCGAACCGCGGCCATAGTCATGGAACCCCTGCCGCGTCACCCGGATGCCGCGCACCTCGGCGGCGGGCAGGGCGGGGAAGTTGACGTTGATCAGCGTGCGCGGCGCCATATCCATATCGATCAGCGGGCGCAGCACCTGGGCGCCCCAGGCGGCGGCCGCCTCGAACGGCACACTGTCGCCCATGCCTTCCCTGGCATAAACCTGGCTGAGCGCGATCGAGCGGATGCCCGCGAGCGCGCCCTCGATCGCCGCCGAAACGGTGCCCGAATAGGTGACGTCGTCGCCCAGATTGGCGCCGCGGTTGACCCCCGAGAGGATCAGGTCGGGCTTTTCGGGCATCAGTTTGCCGATCGCCATCATCACCGAATCGGTCGGGGTGCCGCTGCACGACCAGCGCCGTTCGCCATGCTCGCGGATGCGGACCGGGCGCGACAGGGTGAGCGAGTGGCCCGCGCCCGACTGTTCCTCGGCCGGGGCGCAGACCCAGATGTCATCGCTGAGCTCGCGCGCGATCGCTTCGAGCACCGCCATGCCGGGGGCGTGATAGCCGTCGTCGTTGGTGATCAGGATGCGCACTTCTGGTTTCCTTCGATCAACAGCCGTTCGTCCTGAGGAGCCATTGAGCTTGTCGAAATGGCGTCTCGAAGGACCAGCGCTTCGAGACGGGCCTTCGCCGGGGCTCAGTCCCTCCTCAGCACGAACGGCTGTTTATGGCACTTACGGTTCGAGCTTGGTGATCCCGCCCATATACGGCAGCAACGCCGCCGGAACATCGACGCTGCCGTCGGCCTGCTGGTAATTTTCGAGCACCGCGACGAGCGTGCGCCCGACCGCAAGCCCTGACCCGTTGAGCGTATGGACGAACTCGTTGTTCTTACCGCCCTCGCGGCGGAAGCGGGTGTTCAGGCGCCGGGCCTGGAAATCGCCGCAGTTTGAACAGCTCGAAATCTCGCGATAGGCGTTCTGGCCGGGCAGCCACACCTCAAGATCATAGGTCTTGCGGGCGGCAAAGCCCATGTCGCCGGCGCACAGCAGCATCTTGCGATAGGGCAGCTCGAGCGCCTCGAGAATCGCCTCGGCGGCGCGCGTCTTGCGCTCCAGCTCGGCATCGCTGTCCTCCGGACGGACGATCGACACCAGCTCGACCTTCCAGAATTGATGCTGGCGGATATAGCCGCGCGTATCCTTGCCCCGCCGATCCCGCTTCGGAACGGAAGCAGGGGGTCAGTGCGGTCATGCGGATCGGCAGGTCGGCCTCGGGCAGGATGTCCTCGCGCACTGCGTTGGTCAGGCTCATCTCCGACGTCGAGATCAGCCAGCGCCTAGAGCTAGGCGACGGGAGCATATTCCAAACGTCTGGCTCAACGACGGAAGGCGCTTCGTTCACATCCATGCCAATTTTTTTGGCCCAGTCGGCATGCGCTCGTCGCTTGAACTCGTATAGCTCAAACGGATCGAGCGAGAGATCCGTTTGAAAGAGGTCGCGCTCGAACTTCGGCAGCTGCGTCGTCCCGAACGCCGCGTCGTCGTGGACCATCAGCGGGGTGGCGCATTCGGTATAGCCTGCGTCGATCGTCTGCCGATCGATCATGAACTGGCCGAGCGCGCGTTCGAGGCGCGCCATCTGGCCGCGAAGAAATGCAAAGCGCGCGCCCGACATCTTGGCCGCGGTTTCGAAATCGAGCCCGAGCGCGGGGGCGAAGTCGGCGTGCTCCTGCGCGGTGAAATCGAACGTCCGCGGGGTACCCCAACGCGCAATTTCGACATTGCCGTCCTCGTCTTCGCCCTCGGGAACGTCGGCGGCGGGCAGGTTGGGGAGCGCGGCGAGAGTGTCTTGCAGCGCGGCAAGCTGCTCGCGTTCGGCATTTTCCTTTTCGGGGAGCGAGGTCTTGAGCGTGGCAACCTCGGCCTTCAGTGCCTCGGCCTTGTCCTTGTCGCCCTCTGCCATCGCCTGACCGATCAGCTTCGAGGCCTCGTTGCGGCGTGCGAGCGACGCCTGAACCTCGGTCTGCAGCGCGCGCACCGACGCGTCGGCGGTCAGGATCGCGGCGGACAGGGGTTCGAGACCGCGGCGCGCGAGGCCGGCGTCGAAGGCGGCGGGATTTTCCCGGATCAGGCGAATATCGTGCATGGGCGCGCTATGGCGTTGCCGGGCGGGGGGTGCAAGCCCGATCGCGGCCACGAAAAAAGGGCCGCCCCGAAAGGCGACCCTTCAGTGTGGTGGTCCGGGTTAGCCCCCCCGACCTCCAGTGGAACTATCAGGCCGCGTTGGCGTCGTCGTCGTTGCGGTTGGCGGCGCGGCGGCGCGCGACAAGTGCCGCAGCGGCGGCGCCGAACAACAGCATCATCGGCGGTGCCGGAACCTGGGTCGGCGGAGTTCCCGACGAGCTGCTGGTGCTGCCGCCCGAGCTGGACGACGATGACGACGAGCTGCTGCTCGACGAAGAGGACGATCCGGTGCTGCCGGTGCTGGTGCTGCCGGTCGAACCGAAGCTGCTGCTGCCGCCGGTCGCGCCCGACGAGGCCGCGCCGCTCGACGTGCTGCTGCTCGACGACGAAGACGAGCTGGACGACGAAGAGCTCGACGCCCGAGCTGCTGCTCGACCCGCCCGAGCTGCCGCTGGACCCGTTCGAGCCGCCCGAGCTGCCCGAGCTGCCATAGGACGAACTGCCCCAGCCCGAGCTGCCATGCGACGATCCGCCCTTTGACGAGCTGCCGCCGCCCGACGACGACGAGCTGGAGGAGGATGAAGAGGATGACGAGCTCGACGACGAACTGCTGCTCGACGACGAGGTGGAAACATTGCCGGACGAGGTCGAAACATTGCCCGATGACGTGCTGACATTGCCCGTCGAAGTCGAAACGCCGCCGGTCGAAGTGGTCGAGCTGCCGGTAGACGTTGAAACACCGCCGGTGGAGGTCGACACGCCGCTTGAGGTGCTGACGCTGCCGGTCGAGGTCGACACGCCGCCGGTCGAGGTCGAGGTGCTGACACCGCCGGTCGACGTCGACACGCCGCCCGAGGTGCTGCTGGACGTCGTGCTGAGCCCGCCGGTGGTGGTCGAGGTGACGACGATGCTGCCGCTGCTGCCGCCGCCGCTGCTACCGCCGAAGAAGCCACCAAAGAAGCCGCCGCCGAAACCGCCGCCAAAGCCGCCGCCGATCACGGTGACGCCGCTGCCGCTGCTGCCGCCTTCGAAACCGGTGCGCGGGAAAGGCGCATAGGGGATCGGGGGCAGCGGGATCGTCTGGGTTACGACCTGGGTCTGCGGGGTGACGGTGCGAATGATCCGTTTGGTCGTCACGACGCGGCGGATCCGCTTCACCGGCTTGCGTGCCGCATGACGCTTGCGCACGACCTTTTTGCCGACGCAGGGCGAGCAGGATTGAACCGTCTGTGCGCGCGCCTTTGGAACATCCGCAATCTGCATCGCGCCGCTACCGATAATCGCACCGCCGCAGGTGCAGGCGCAAAGCTTGGCAAGGGCCATTCGGACAGACATAGGTTTCTCTTTCTTTCCCGTTGCAGGTGCGAAGCGCCACCGACCGACACCCAATCTCACCTTCGCTATAACCCAAAAGGCCAAAGCTTTATGAACGCGGCAATTGCGTTAACCGCGTTTGCCTGTCCGACAGCGGGAAAAGGGCGCCGGAATCAACCCTAATGGCGGTATCTGTCCCAAAAAAGAACGGAATCCGCAACAATTCTATGCGATTGGTTAATCTTCGGCCCTAAATCGAAGCGCCGCGGCCAGCCTGATCGGTTGCGATCGACTGTTAAGAATCACCCGCGACGCGATCGATGTTCAGCCCCGCTTCACGGCGGGTCGCTATGCGCTGCTTCGACGCTTGTATCGCGGCCAGCGGCTGGTTATAGGCGCGCCACTCCCTGCACCGCTTGACGGCCCGCAGGGTGACAGGAAAGGACGCGAGGGCCCCTCATGCCGACCAAGATTGCCGATGTTGGCGCCGATGCGCTTCGCGAGGCCAAGTCCAATCTCGACTCCGACTATGTCCCCAGCGACAGCGAAGAATTCATGAACGAGCGGCAGCAGGACTATTTTCGCGGCCTCCTCCTCGCCTGGAAAAAGTCGATCCTGACCGAATCCGAATCGACGCTGGCGCATCTGCAGGACGGGCCGCTGCGCGAACCCGATCTGGCCGATCGCGCATCGAGCGAGACCGACTGGGCGATCGAACTGCGCACCCGCGACCGCCAGCGCAAGCTGATCGCCAAGATCGATTCCGCGCTTCGCCGCATCGACGAAGGCGAATATGGCTATTGCGAGGTGACCGGAGAGCCGATTTCGCTCGCCCGTCTGCAAGCGCGGCCGATCGCGACGATGACGCTGGAGGCGCAGGAGCGCCACGAGCGCAACGAGCGGATTTCGCGCGAGGATTGACCCGTTTTGGGGCGAATGTCCGATTACCCGCCGCCGATTTACATTTCGGCAAGGGCTGCGTTCTAGATTCGCGATCCTGACAAGCAACGCGGGGAACAGGTCGCAATGGAATCGCGCGGACCAACAACGACAGATGAAGAAGTGGCGGCGCTGTCGCGCGGCGCCGATCGGGACAGCTTGTTTTTACAAGCCAGCCTGATCCTGCCCGGCAGGCCCGATCCGGTGATCGTGCGCGTCCGCAACCTGTCTCCGGGCGGCATGCTGGCCGAAGCCAAGCTGCAGATCGACCAAGGCGTGGCGGTCCAGATCGACCTGAAAAACGTCGGGCCGGTGACGGGGCGCGTCGTGTGGGCGGGCGAGGGCAAGTTCGGGATCGCGTTCGACCGGCCGGTCGACCCGCAGGCGGTGCGTCGTCAGGTGGTGTCGCAGTCCGATCTGCCGCCGCATCTGAAGCGCGCCGGTATGGATCGAGGACCGGTGTACCGCCGACGCTGATGCGTCCTGCATAGGGCGGCATCAGCGGGCGGCGGTATGGCAGGCGATCGTCAGCCGATCGCCAGCATCTCTTCCTTCAGTTTCAGTTTCTGTTTCTTCAACTGCGCGACCACGCCGGTATCGGGGGCGGGGCGGCGCTCTTCATTCGCAAGCTTTGCATCGATATCCGCGTGGCGGGATTTCAGGCTGGAAAGGTGCGACATGCTCATTGGTCTTTCTCCTTTTCGACTCGATGGGCATGGCGGAGTAAAACATGAAACGGCCGCGATGTCGTGACGATTCGGCCAAGCGGTCCCCGTTGCGGACCAGTGGTGAACGTGGCAGGAGGCCAGCCGTGAACCCTGATGAAATCACCCAGCGCCTGGAGCATCTGAAGATCGAGCATCGCGACCTCGATGCCGCGATCATCGCGCTCGGCATCGCGGCGATCCCCGATCAGTTGCAATTGGCGCGCCTGAAAAAGCGCAAGCTGCGCCTGCGTGACGAGATCACCTGGTGCGAAGACCAACTGGTCCCCGATATCATCGCTTGAATCAAAACGGGACGGCGCGCGCCGCCGAATTCGTGGTTACCGCCATTGCAGCATCGGGCGGCGTCGTGGCATCGTTTCCCCGATGTTGACGGGACGAACAGTGGACAGGGCGACCGGCCTTCGCGTCCAGCGGGCGCAAGTCGAGAATCTGTATGTCGAGGCGATGGTCCTGGCCGACGAGGCGCACGCCGCCTTTGCCGCGCAGCGCGACCTGGGCCGAACCAGGGACGGCGGCGTCCGCGGCGACGGGTTGTTGCAGATCAGCCTGGCCTGCGAATCGCTGAAGACCACCACCCGGCTGATGCATGTCATTGCGTGGCTATTGCATCGGCGCGCGATGATGGCCGGCGATCCCGGCGCGGGGGCGAGCGACAGCGCGGCGCGCATCGGCGAACCCGTCACCGCGGACTGGGATGTCTGCGCGGGCTTCGAAGCCCCGGTTCGCCGCATCATCGCCGCCAGTGAACGCCTGTTCGAACGAATCGCGGCGCTGGAAGCAGCGTGGGAGGCGCCGCGCGCGGTGACCCCGGTTCAGGCGTTGCTGGCGCAATTGGAAGCGCGGCTTTAGCTGATTCCCCTCCTTTCCAAGGAGGGGTCAGGTAGCCAACCACTCGATCCACGCCCCATGCGCATGGGCGTGCCCCAGTTTCACCGGGGCGGCGCCGTCGGGCCAATATCGTACCACCAGTTCGTGATGATGCACGGTCCGGTTCGCCTCCAGCGCGATCCAGGCGAGCGGCCGTTCGGGCGTCGCCCCCGCCCCCGCGGCCTCCATGGCGGCGGTGATCCGCGTCTGCTGGTCGGCGGGAACATATTGCCAGACGATCGAATGCATCAGCACCCGCGTCGTCCCATCGGCCTGCGGGCGCGCCAGTTCGGCCTCGACGAAATCGGCGGCGTTTGCGTGGATCAACTGCGGCGGTTCCTTGGTCGCGGCGGCGATCGCGGCCGCCATGCGCTCGAACCGGACAGAATGTTCGGGCCAGATATACGCCTTCAGCCGCAGCGCCTGCGCCGGATCGGTCAGGTCGACGGGGGCGACGTCGCCATCCCTTGGTGCCGACGATGTCGATCGGGTGCTGCGGCGGATGATTGCCGCGCCATTCGGGGGTGAATGCCATTACACCGGGTCGCGGCCCGACATGGACCCCGCCCAGATCATAATGATAGCGACCGAGCATCAGGTTGATCCCGGCGCTCGACCCGATTTCGAGACAGTCGAACAGGGGTGGCAATCCCCGGTCGGTGAGCCACAGCATCGCGGCGATGAAGTTGGACGACCGCCCCGCTTCATTGGTCTGCGGCGGGCCGTCGAGCCACGGCAGCAGCGCCGCCTCGTGCCGCGCCACGACCCCAGCGACGATCGCTGCGTCGTTGATGTCTTCGGAATCGGCATAGATCGGCGCGAGTTCGTGCGCGATGCCGGCCAAGTGCAGCGCGTGGATGCCGCCCGCGGCGCGCAGCGGCAGCGCGTCGGCGAGCGGGGCACCTTGCCAGTCGGCGATGCGGCGCGCAAATTGCGTCGCTGGCTTATCGAGCAATGTCGCGAGGGCAGCGACGATCCGCGCCGTCACCCGGGCGTCGCTGGCGCGGCAGTAAGCAACCTGGTTGGCAAAGGCGGTCCGCACCGTACCGGCGCCGGTCGCGTTGATGTCGATGAACTCGTAACGCTCGCTCATTGCCCTTTTTCCCTTCAATGCCTATGGGCGCGCAAGCTATGCCCGAACCGATCATCTTTGCCATCCCGAAAGGGCGCATCCTCGACGAGGCGCTGCCACTGCTCGCGCGCGTCGGCATCGAACCTGCGGCGGATTTCTTCGATCCCAAGAGCCGCGCGCTGGTGTTCGGCACCAACCAGCCGCACATTTCGCTGATCCGCGTTCGCGCCTTCGACGTGGCGACCTTTGTCGCACATGGCGCGGCGCAACTGGGCATCGTCGGGTCCGATGTTGTCGACGAGTTCGATTATAGCGAGCTGTATGCGCCGGTCGATCTGGGTATCGGCCATTGCCGGCTGTCGCTGGCGGGACCCGCGAACAGCGCGCCGCCCGGACTGGGTTCGAGCCACATCCGCGTCGCGACCAAATATCCCGACATGACACGCCGCCGATTTGCGGCGCCGCGGCGTGCAGGCCGAATGCATCAAGCTGAACGGCGCGATGGAGCTCGCGCCCTCGCTGGGGCTCGCGTCGCACATCGTCGATCTGGTCTCGACCGGGCGGACGCTGGTTGAAAATGCGCTCGCCGAACAGACGATCATCAGCGAGGTGTCGGCGCGGCTGATCGTCAATCGCGCCGCGTTCAAGCTGCGCTCGGCCGAAGTGCCAGCGCTGGTCGAACGCTTTCGTCAGGCGGTCGGCGATGCGGCGGCTTGATGCCTCCGCGCCCGGCTTCGCCGCCGCTTTCGACGCGCTGGTCAATGATCGGCGCGAAAGCGATTCTGACGTTTCAGCCGACGTCGCCGCGATCATCGCGCGGGTGAAGGCGGAGGGCGACGCGGCGCTCGCCGACTATACCGCAAAGTTCGACCGCTTCGATCTGGATGCGAGTGGGTGGGGCATTTCGAAGGAAGCGTGCGCTGCCGCTTATGACGCGCTGGCGCCCGAGTTGCGCGATGCGCTGAACCTCGCCGCGACACGCATCCGTGCTTATCATGCGGCGCAGCTGCCCGAGGACCGCGATTATCGCGACGCGACCGGCGCGCGGCTGGGTGCGCGCTGGAACGCGGTCGATGCTGCGGGAGTCTATGTTCCGGGCGGCCGTGCAGCCTATCCCTCTTCGGTGCTGATGAACATCATTCCCGCCAAGGTCGCGGGGGTGCGCCGCATTGTGATGATGACGCCGACGCCGGGCGGCGAGATCAATCCGGTGGTCATGGCGGCGGCGCATATCGGCGGGGTCGACGAGATCTGGCGGATCGGCGGGGCGCAGGCGGTTGCGGCGCTGGCCTACGGCACCGACAGGGTCGCGCCGGTGGATGTCGTTACCGGCCCGGGCAACGCCTGGGTCGCCGAAGCGAAGCGGCAGGTCTATGGCGTTGTCGGCATCGACATGGTCGCCGGGCCGAGCGAGATCGTCGTCGTCGCTGACGGGCAGAACGAACCACATATCATCGCCGCCGATCTGCTCAGCCAGTCCGAGCATGACCCGACCAGCCAGTCGATCCTGTTCACCGATGACGCGGGCTTTGCCGATATCGTCGCAGATGTGGTCGGCGTGCAATTGGCCTCGCTCTCGACCGAAAAGGTCGCGACGCGGTGAAGGACGCCAACGGCGCCGTCATCATCGTGCCCACGCTCGCCGATGCCATCCCACTCTGCGACCGGCTCGCCCCCGAACATCTCGAACTCGCGGTCGATGCCGCCGAGGCCGACGCGCTGTTCGCCAAGGTGCGCCACGCCGGTTCGGTGTTCCTCGGTCGCCAAACCCCCGAAGCGATCGGCGATTATGTCGCGGGTCCCAACCATGTGTTGCCAACCGGCCGCCGCGCGCGTTTTTCGAGCGGGCTGTCGGTGACCGATTTCATTAAACGCACCAGCTTCCTCGCCCTCGACGATGCCAGCCTCGCCGCGATCGGCCCCGCGGCCGTCGCGCTTGCGGGGGCCGAAGGGCTTCCCGCGCATGCGCTATCGGTCAGCCAGCGTCTCAGCTAAGAAAAGAACCATGAACAAACGCGCCCAATCCCGCTCCGCCGCCCGTCTCGCCGCCGTCCAGGCGCTCTATCAGCACGAGATGGAGGCGACCCCGGTCGCCAAGCTGATCCACGAATTTCACCAGCATCGCATCGGCGCGACGATCGAGGACGCCGAATATGCCGGCGCCGACACCGAATTTTTCGATGACATCGTCAAAGGCACGCTGGCGCGGGCCGCCGAAATCGACGCGGCGATCGTCGCGCGGCTGGCGAGCGGCTGGTCGCTAGAACGGCTCGACCGCACGATGAAGGCCGTCCTGCGCGCCGGCGCCTATGAACTGATCGCGCGCGGCGACGTGCCGGTCGGCGCGGTGGTCAGCGAATATGTCGATGTCGCCAAGGCGTTTTTCGACGGCCGCGAGGCGGGATTTGCGAACGGTTTGCTTGATGCGATCGGCACGCCCGTTTGGGCTATGTCTTTGGTTCCCGTGTCCCTGCGAAGGCAGGGACCCATCTCCTGACGGCTCCATTTTGAAACCACCGGTGATGGACCCCTGCCTTCGCAGGGGTACAAACTATCGGATACCGATAATTGTCGCTATTCTGCTGGCCATGTCCGAAACCGATTTCATCGCCCGCCTGCGCGCCATCGCGACCGATCCCGCCGCGCGCGGGCTGATGGACGATGCCGCCGAGTGGGAAGGATTGGTACTCACCCACGACATGATCGTCGAGGGGATCCACTTCCTTCCCAACGACACGCCGCAGGACGTCGCCTGGAAACTCGTCGCGGTGAACCTGTCGGACCTTGCCGCAAAGGGCGCGGCGCCGATCGGGGTGCTGGTCGGCTACAGCCTGGGTGACGCGGCATGGGACGCCGCCTTTGTCGATGGACTCGACGTGGCGCTGCGCCGCTTTGGTGTCATCCTGCTCGGCGGCGATACGGTGCGGGTGCCGGCGGGGGCGCCGCGCAGTTTCGGCCTGACCGCGATCGGCCGCGCGCCACCGGGCGGGGCGCCGTCGCGCAGCGGGGTGCGGCCCGGCGACCAATTGTGGGTGACGGGATCGATAGGCAATGCCGGCCTCGGGCTCGCGATGCGGCTGGGGCAGGTCGATCCCAATGAGACCTGCCTCGCCGCCTATCGCCGTCCGCAACCGCAGCTGACCTTTGGACAGGCGGTGGTGCCGCATGTCCATGCGATGATGGATATATCCGACGGGCTGCTGATCGATGCGCAGCGGATGGCCGAGGCCAGCGGGTGCGAGTTCGTGCTGATGCTCGAATCGGTGCCGCTGGCGGCGGCCTTGCTCGCGGTGCGCCCCGATGTCGTCGACACGCGCCTCGCGGCGGCGAGCGCGGGCGACGATTATCAGCTGCTGTTTGCCGCCGATCCGGATGCGGCGGCGGCGATCCGCGAGATCGCCGCGGCGCTGAACATCGCCGCGACGCCGATCGGCCATGCCGGGGTGGGCGAGGGGCTGGTGTTGACGCACCGCGCCCAGCGCATCGCGCTGCCCGCGCGGCTCGGTTTCACGCATTGACCCAAAACCGTTATAAAAGTGCCGAAAAACCGGGGTTGCCCTTGGCATTCTTTCTTCCCATAACGCGGCGTCCAAATTCAGGGGCGGTCGCATCAGGGGAGAGGGCGAACCGGCAATCATAAGTCGGACGTGCTCGGTTTTTCACCTGGGTCCGCCCCGTTCTAGGGGAAGGAAATTCATGTTTGATCCGGTTATGATCGCGATAGCGTGCGGCCTTATCGCCGTGCTCTATGGCTTCATTACCTCGCGTCAGGTGCTCAGCGCCTCGGCGGGTAATGAAAAGATGCAGGAAATCGCCGCGGCGATCCAAGAAGGCGCCAAAGCCTATCTGGGCCGCCAATATCGCACCATCGCCATCGTCGGGGTCGTCGTCGCCATCCTCGTCGGCCTGTTCCTCGGCCCGATTTCGGCGACCGGCTTTGTCATCGGCGCCGTCCTGTCGGGGGTTGCCGGTTTCGTCGGCATGAACATTTCGGTGAAAGCGAACGTCCGCACCGCGGCCGCCGCGCAGACCGGTCTGCAAGCCGGCCTGACCATGGCGTTCCGCGCCGGCGCGATCACCGGCATGTTGGTGGCGGGGCTCGCCCTGCTCGCGATCTCGGTATTTTTCTGGTATCTGATCGTCCCCGGCGGGTTCACCGTCGGCGGTGAGGATCGCACCGTCGTCGACGCGCTCGTCGCGCTCGGCTTTCGGCGCCTCGCTGATCTCGATCTTCGCGCGTCTCGGCGGCGGTATCTTCACCAAGGCCGCCGACGTCGGCGCCGACCTGGTCGGCAAGGTCGAAGCAGGCATCCCCGAAGACGACCCACGCAACCCCGCGGTGATCGCCGACAACGTCGGCGACAATGTCGGTGACTGCGCCGGCATGGCCGCCGACCTGTTCGAAACCTATGTCGTCACCGTCGGCGCCACCATGGTGCTGATGGCGCTGCTGTTGAAGGGCGCGGGCGACATGCTCGTGCCGCTGATGAGCCTGCCGCTGTTGATGGGCGGCGTCTGCATCATCACCTCGATCATCGGCACCTATTTCGTCCGCCTCGGCAGCGGCACCAACGTCATGGGCGCGATGTACAAGGGCTTCCTGGTCACCGCGGTGCTGTCGATCCCGGCGATCTGGTTCTCGACCAGCTATATCCTGCGCGGCGACATGACCACCGACGTGGTCGGCACGACCTTCAACGGCATGGACCTCTTCTATTGCTCGCTGCTCGGCCTGGTCATCACCGGGCTGATCATCTGGATCACCGAATATTACACCGGGACCAATTATCGCCCGGTGCGGTCGATCGCGAAGGCATCGGAAACCGGTCACGGCACCAACGTCATTCAGGGGCTGGCGATCAGCCTGGAATCGACCGCGCTGCCGACGCTGGTCATCTGTGCCGGCATCATCATCGCCTATCTGCTCGCGGGCATCATCGGCATCGCCTTTGCGGCGACCGCGATGCTGGCGCTGGCCGGCATGGTGGTGGCGCTCGACGCCTATGGTCCGGTCACCGACAACGCCGGCGGCATCGCCGAAATGGCGGGTCTCGACGATTCGGTTCGCGAAAAGACCGACCTGCTCGACGCCGTGGGGAACACGACCAAGGCGGTGACCAAGGGCTATGCGATCGGTTCGGCGGGCCTCGGCGCGCTGGTGCTGTTCGGCGACCTACACCGCCGACATCACCGAATATTCGGCGAAGCTGGGGCTGACCGAGCCGCTGACCTTCTCGCTGTCGTCGCCCTATGTCATCGTCGGGCTGCTGCTCGGCGCATTGCTGCCGTATCTGTTCGGCGCGATGGGCATGACCGCGGTCGGCCGCGCGGCGGGCGAGGTGGTCAAGGATGTTCGCGACCAGTTCAAGAACAACCCCGGCATCATGACCTACGAGAGCAAGCCGGACTATGCGCGCACGGTCGATCTGGTGACCAAGGCGGCGATCAAGGAAATGATCATTCCGTCGCTGCTGCCGGTGCTGGCGCCGATCGTCGTCTATTTCGTCATCCTGGCGGTGGCGGGGCAGATCGCGGCGCTCGAAGCGCTCGGCGCGCTCCTGCTCGGCGTGATCGTCGGCGGACTGTTCGTCGCCATCTCGATGACCTCGGGCGGCGGCGCATGGGACAATGCGAAGAAATACATCGAAGACGGCAACCACGGCGGCAAGGGCAGCGAGGCCCATAAGGCCGCGGTGACCGGCGACACCGTTGGCGATCCGTACAAGGATACCGCGGGTCCCGCGGTCAACCCGATGATCAAGATCACCAACATCGTGGCGATCCTGCTCCTCGCGGCGCTGGCCAACGGCGCGGTTTAGGCCGCACCGCCTGTAGGCAAAAGAAAGGCCCCGGCGGAGCGATCCGCCGGGGCTTTTTCTATGCGTTCAAACCAAATCGTTTGTCCTGAGGAGGGGCTGAGCTTGTCGAAGACCCGTCTCGAAGGACGCTTACGCAGCGGTCCTTCGAGACGCCATTTCGACAGGCTCAATGGCTCCTCAGGACAAACGGAGTGAGGAGAGGAGCTACCGCCCCGCCTTCATCTGCGCTGCATAGCCCGCCTGGACCATCGCGCTCATGCGGTCGAACAGTGCGTCGGGATCGCTGCGGCGCAGCCCCGCGATCGCCGCCTCGGCGCCCTCGGCCACGACCAGTTCGCGCGTCCCGGCATCGACCGCATCGAGCATCTGTGCCGCGGCGAAATCGGGCGACAGGCCGTTGTCGATCGCGGTGTCGCTTTCCCCGCGGATGCTGCCGTCGGCGTTGAGCGCGTTGCGGCTGACGTTCGTCCGCACCGACCCCGGTGCGACGACGAGTACCTTCAGCCCCAGATGCTCATTCTCCGCCCGGACGCTGTCGTGATAGCCGATCAGGCCATGCTTGGCGGCCGAGTAGGCGCTGCGCAGCGGCACCCCCGCGATCCCCGCGACGCTCGAAATCGCGACGATCTGCCCGCCGCCGGCGGCGACCATGCGCGGCAGCATCGCCTGGGTCAGTGCGATGGGGGCGAGCAGGTCGACCGCGACGATCCGTTGATACACCGCAAAATCGGTTTCGATCGCCAGGCTGCGCTGCGAGATGCCGGCGTTGTTGATCAGGCCGTCGACGCGGCCTTGCCAGTTCCAGGCTTGTTCGGCGATGACGGGCAGCGCGTCGTAATCGGTCGCCTCGAACGGCAGGACCAGGGTCTCGGTCCCGCAATCGGCGGCGACCGCTTCGATCGCCGCGACGTTGCGGCCCGACAGGATCAGTTTCGCACCGCGCGCCGCGAGTCCCCGCGCCAGCGCCGCGCCGATCCCCGACGACGCGCCTGTAACCCACCAGATTTGATCTTTCATATCCGCTCCCAATGCTGCTTTCGTTTCAACCTGAAACGGGTTTACCCAGCCGTCAAGGCGGCACCCACGCGCGTTTCCGCGCGGGGGTGGCAATTTTGTTGCGAATCTGTTATAATTAATAACAACACGCCGACATTCTGCCTCTTCCCGTTGCTGGGCTGCGGCGCTGTGCGGCGTTCCGATGGAGCCATATCCCTTGTCACTCTGACTGGCTAGCGCCGACCGAATGCTGTTCCACCTCATATCAAGAGGGCGGGATGCGCCGATGTTGTCGCACTTTCAGATCGCGGTCAAGGCCAACAAAAGGAATTTGCATGTCCGTGAACACGCTCTTGTTCGAAGTCGGTGATTATGTCGTTTATCCCAAACATGGCGTGGGGCGCGTCATCGAGTTGCAGCGATCGGAAATCGCCGGGATGCAGCTGGAACTTTATGTCCTGCGCTTCGAAAAGGAAAAAATGACGCTTCGCGTGCCGACGAACAAGGCCGAAGGCGTGGGCATGCGCAAGCTGTCGTCGGACAAGACGCTGAAGGAAGCGTTGCAGGTGCTGACCACCAAGCCGAAGGTGAAGCGCACCATGTGGTCGCGCCGCGCGCAGGAATATGAAGCGAAGATCAATTCGGGCGACTTGGTGTCGATCGCCGAAGTGACCCGCGACCTGTTCCGCGCCGATGATCAGCCCGAGCAGAGCTATTCGGAACGCCAGATCTTCGAAGCGGCATCGAGCCGCCTCGCGCGCGAACTCGGCGCGATGGAAGAAAGCGACGAAAAGACCGCGCAGGCGAAGATCCTCCAGATCCTCAACGAGCATGCGCCGCTGTATTACGCCGAAAAGGTGTAAGCGCGCAGGGTAGCGATGACGAAAAGGGCGGTCCGCGAGGGCCGCCCTTTTTGATTCAGGCATGAGCCTTTCATTCGTCATGCCGGACTTGATCCGGCATCCATAGCGGCGCTGAAGTCATAGACCCCGGATCAAGTCCGGGGTGACGAATGAGGGGTGGGTCTTCGCGTAAGTGGCTCCCACAAAATACAACCCGTCGGGCGGCGCATTGAGCCCCAGCGCGGTGCGATCCGCCGCTTCCAGCGCCGTCTTCAGATCGCGCGCCGACCATTTGCCATGCCCGACCAGCGACAGGCAGCCGACCATCGAGCGCACCTGATGGTGGAGGAAGCTGCGCGCCGCGGCCTCGACGATCAATTCGTCGCCGTGGCGGCTGACCGACAGCTTATCGAGCGTCTTCACCGGGCTTTGCGACTGGCAATGTGCCGAGCGAAAGGTCGTGAAATCGTGTAGGCCGATCAGCGCCTGCGCCGCGGCGTGCATGGCATCGGCATCCAATGGCCGGATGATCTGCCACGACAGCCCCCTGTCCCACGTCAACGGGGCGCGTCGGTTGACGATGCGATATTCATAGGCGCGCCCGGTGCAGGAAAAGCGCGCGTGCCAGTCGTCGGGCACGATCTCGCACCCCACCACCGCGATCGGTGCGGGGCGCAGCTGGGCGTTGAGTGCCTCGATCAGCTTGAACGGTGTCAGCGGTTTGGCGATGTCGACATGCGCGCGCATCGCGATCGCATGGACACCCGCGTCGGTGCGGCCGGCGCTGAGCACTTGCACGGTTTCGGCGGTGAAGCGGTAGATGGCTTCCTCGATCGCCTGCTGGATGCTGGGGCCGTGCGGCTGCCGCTGCCAGCCCATATAGGGGCGGCCGTCATATTCGATGGTGAGGGCGAAGCGGGTCATGGCCGCCCCCTTAGCCGCTCGCGTCGAGCGAAGTCGAGACACCCCGAAGGCGCGGGCAATCGATAGGCATCTCGACTTCGCTCGATGCGAACGGAATTAGGCTAGGCGGGTGCCTTTGGGAATCGCCCGCCCACGCAGGAATTCGCCTGCATCCATGGCCGGCTTCCCGGCGCGCTGGACGCGCGTCGCGCGGATCGCGCCGGGGTTGCACGCGATGGTCAGCGCATCGTCGAGCGTGATGCCGGGTGCGGCGCCAGCGACCGTTTCGGCCGGATGCACGACCTCGGCGGCGAGGATTTTATAGCGCTCGCCATCGAGTTCGAAAACGCGCCCGGCGCGAGGTTGAACGCGCGCACTTGCCGCTCGACCTGCACCGCGCCGGTCAGGAAGTCGAGCCGCGCTTCGCTCTTGTCGATCTTCGCCGCGTACGTCACGCCGCCCTCGGGCTGCGCTTCGGTGACGCAACGGCGGAAGCGTCGGCGTCAGCACCCGCGCCATCAGCGCCGCTCCCATCGCCGCCAGCTCATCGGTCAACGCACCCGCGGTCTTGTCCGCGACCGGCGTCCGCCCGATCAGCCGCATCGCGCCGGTGTCGAGCCCGATGTCCATCTGCATGATCGTCACCCCGGTCTCGGCATCGCCCGCGCCGAATCGCGCGTGTGCACCGGCGCCGCGCCGCGCCAGCGCGGCAGGATCGAACCGTGGACGTTCAGGCATCCTTCGTGCGGGGCATCCAGGATCGCGGGCGGCAGGATAAGGCCGTAGGCTGCGACGATGGCGACATCAAGGTCGAGGGCGGCGAATTCGGCCTGTTCGTCGGCGCCCTTCAAGCTCTTCGGGGTGCGGACGGGCAGGCCATGCGCATCGGCCCAGTCGTGCACCGCGCTCTGCTGCAGCTTCTTGCCGCGCTGCGCTGCGCGGGGCGGCTGGGTGAGCATCGGCACGCGATGTCGTCCCCGCCGCATGCAGCGCGGCGAGCGTCGGCACCGCAAAGGGCGGCGTTCCCATGAAGGCGATGCGCATGGTGGGGGGCTTTGGCGGAGCGCGGCATCATATTCAACCCTTGGCGCAGCGTGCCCCAGCAAAGGCAGGGGTTCATCACCGGACCGTGTCAGGTTGCGCCGACCGGAGATGGGTTCCTGCCTTCGCAGGAACACGGGGAATATTGTGCATCCCCAGCACACCCACTACCACCCCATCATGGCGTCCACCGAAATCGAAGCCCTCGTCCAGCAACTCGCCCGCCTGCCGGGGCTCGGCCCGCGGTCGGCGCGGCGAGCGGTGTTGCATCTGATGAAGAAGCGCGAGTCGGCATTCGTGCCGCTGCTCGCGGCGTTGCAAACCGTGTCCGAGCGGCTGGTCACCTGCACCATCTGCGGCAATGTTGACACGCATGATCCGTGCGCGATCTGCGCCGACCCGCGCCGCGATGCGCGCAGCCTGTGCGTTGTCGAGGAGGTGTCGGACCTGTGGGCGCTCGACAAATCGCGGCTGTTCCCCGGGCGCTATCATGTGCTGGGCGGGCGGCTTTCGGCGCTAGAAGGGGTGCGGCCGGAGGATCTGACGTGTCGCCTCGCTGGTCGCGCGGGTTGCTGCTGGCGGGATCGACGAGGTCGTGCTGGCGATGAACGCCACGCTCGAGGGGCAGACCACCGCGCATTATCTCGCTGAGCGGCTCGAGGGCTATCCGGTACGGCTCACCCAGCTGGCGCAGGGCCTGCCGATGGGCGGTGAGCTCGATTATCTCGACGAGGGAACGCTGGCACAGGCGCTGCGGGCGAGGAAACCGATGGTCTAGGCGGACATGGGTCTCATGCCGCCACCCTGGCTCGTCATTCCCGCGAACGCGGGAATCCCGCTTTTTTCCGAACCGTGAGAGTTTCGATGCCGAGCTCAAGACGTTGATCGCCGACATGTTCGAGACGATGTACGACGCGCCCCGGCATCGGGCTGGCGGCGATTCAGGTCGGGGTGGCGAAGCGCATCCTGGTGATCGACCTGCAGGAACCCGATCCCGAGGATGAAGAGGGCAAGCGGCTGATCCGCGAACCGCGCATTTTCATCAACCCCGTCTTTTCGGACGAGAGCGACGAGCATAGCGTCTATTCCGAAGGGTGCCTGTCGGTGCCCGAACAATATGCCGATGTGACCCGCCCCGCCGAGGTGACCGTCGACTGGCAGGACGCGGACGGCAAGCATCACCAAGAACGCATGACCGGCCTGATGGCGACGTGCATCCAGCACGAGCACGACCATCTGCAACGGCATGCTGTTCATCGACCATCTGTCGCGACTGAAGCGGGACATGGTGCTGAAGAAGCTGATCAAGCTGCGCAAGGCGGCTGAGCCCGCAAAGAACATCGTTCCCCCGCGAAGGCGGGAGCCCATCACCGGCCGTTGCGGCAATCGCGACGGTCGGGAGATGGACCCCCGCCTTCGCGGGGGAACGCGACAATTATTGGGCGTGAAAGCTATCCCGCCTTTGCCACCGCGACCATCGCGGGGCGCAACAGCCGGTCTTTCATCATATAACCCGCCTGCATTTCCTGCACGATCGTGCCGGGCGTCTGCTCGCTCGGGATCTCGAGCATCGCCTGATGCTGGTTGGGGTCGAGCGGCAGGCCGATCGCGGCGATGCGGGTGATGCCGTTGCGTTCGAAGACGCTGAGCAACTCGCGCTCGGTCGCCTCGAGGCCCGTGATCAGCGGCTTGATCGCGTCCGACGCGCGCTGGTCTTCGCTCAGCGCGGCGAGCGCGCGGCCGAGGTTGTCGGCGACCGACAGGATGTCGCGCGCGAATTTGGTCGCGGCATAGGCGTGCGCGTCGGCAATTTCCTTTTCCTTGCGGCGGCCGAGATTCTGGGTCTCGGCGCGCGCGTAGAGCAGGTCCTGCTGCACCGCGGCGAGCTGTTCGGTCAGCTGCGCCCGCTGGCTTCTTCGGTGGGGGCGTCGGTTGAGTTTGCGGCTTCTGGGGTCGCGCTGTCGTCGACCGGGGTGTCATTTTCGATGTTCGTCATAAACCTATCGTATCAGTCTGGAGAGCGATTGTGCGGTGAAATCCACCATGGGAACGATCCGGGCATAGTTCAAGCGAGTGGGGCCGATAACTCCGACCACGCCGACCACGCGCCCGTCCGATCCGCGATACGGCGCCGCTATCACGGAAGAGCCCGAAAGCGAGAATAATTTATTCTCCGACCCGATGAAAATGCGGGTCGCGGCGCCGTCGCGGGCGCTGTCGAGCAGCCCGGCGATTTCCTGTTTGGTTTCGAGCTCGTCGAGCAATTGGCGGACGCGGTCGAGATCGCCGACCGCATTCTCGTCGAGCAGATTGGCCTGGCCGCGCACGATCAGCACCGGGCGGTCGGCGCCGTCGGACGACCAGATCGCTAGCCCGCGGCTGACCAGATCCTGCGCCGCGCGGTCGATCGCGATGCGTTCGGCCTCGATCTCGTGGCGCACCCGCGCCATCGCCTCAGTCAGCGTCAAGCCGGCCAGCATCGAAGAGATGTAATTGCCCGCTTCGACCAGCGCCGAGGGGTTGAGTCCCGCCGGAATATCGATGACGCGGTTCTCGACCGCGCCGTCGCCGGCGACGAGGACGACGAGCGACTGGCTGGCCGAGAGCGGCACGAAGGCGACCTGTTTCAGGATACGCTCGTGCTTGGGGACGAGCACCAACCCGGCGCACGCCGACAGCCCCGACAGCGCCGACGTCGCCTGCGCCAGCGCGCTTTCGATCGGGCCGGCGTCCGACAGAGAGGCCTCGATCTGGGCGCGGTCCTCGGCGCTCGGCTGCGCGACCTGCATCATGCCGTCGACGAACAGGCGGAGGCCCTGTTCGGTGGGCAGGCGGCCGGCGCTGGTGTGCGGACTAGCGAGCAGGCCATATTCTTCCAGATCCTGCATCACATTGCGGATCGAGGCGGGCGACAGGTTGAGCCCGGTGAATTTCGACAGCGTCCGCGACCCGACCGGCTGCCCGGTCTCCAGATACGCATCGACGACCAGCCGGAACACGTCGCGGGCGCGCGTGGTGAGTTCGGTGATCGGGGGCGTGGCCATGATGGGGATTTAGGGATGGGGAAGGGCGGTTGCAACAAAACCGTCGCCCCGCCTTCGCGGGGGCGACGCTGTTCTTGCGGAGAGGATTTGACTCGCTGCCTTGCGTCGCTAGCCTTCCGTCCCGGGGGAGATCATGATGACCACACGCCCACTAACCCAGGACGATCCGCTCGACGATTTCGACCATCGCGACATCGTCCTGCTCGGCCGTCGGCACCGCGTCTATACGATGGGCCGCGGCCCCGCGGTGATTGTGATGACCGAAATGCCGGGGATCAGCCCGCATGTCGCGCGCTTCGCGCGCTGGGTCCGCGACGCCGGTTTCACTGTTTATATGCCGCATATCTTCGGCAAGGATGGCGCGGTGCCGCGGGCGCCTCGCATGCTCTTCACCATGATCGGCGGGTGCATCAGCCGCCAGTTTCGCGCTTTCCAGGCAAATGAAAGCTCGCCCGCGACGCGCTGGCTGCGCGCGCTGGCGGCGTTCGCGCATCAGGAATGCGGCGGCAAGGGCGTCGGTGCGATCGGCATGTGCTTCACCGGAAATTTTGCGCTGTCGATGATGCTCGAACCGTCGGTGTTGGCGCCCGTGCTCGCGCAGCCGTCGCTGCCGCTGAACGACCCTGCGGGGATGCACATCGCCCCCGACGAACTCGCGGCGGTGAAGGCGCGAATGGAGGCCGAGGATCTGACCGTCCTCGCTTACCGCTTCGATGGCGACAAATATTGCAAGGCGGCGCGTTTCGCGGCGTATCAGGATGCGCTCGGCGACCGCTTCATCGGCCGGGTATTGCCCGACAATGCGGCAAACCCCGACAGCCCGATGAAGAACCCGCACAGCGTCGTCACCATCCATCTGATCGACGGGGCGGGGCAACCGACGGTGCAGGCGCGCGACGAAATCCTCGATTTCTTCAGGATGCGGTTGAGCGATTGATCGCACACGCCTATGCGCGGCGGCAATCACCCACCCGAAAGGATCATCCATGCGCCCATCCGAACGCGCCCCCGACCTTCTGCGCCCCATCGTCCTGGAGACGGCGGTGACGCGCTATGCCGAGGGCTCGTGCCTGATCTCGGCCGGCCACACCAAGGTGCTGGTGACCGCCAGCCTGGAGGAGGGCGTCCCCGGCTTCCTGCGCGGCAAGGGCCAGGGCTGGGTCACCGCCGAGTACGGCATGCTGCCCCGCGCGACCCATCACGCGCACCGCCGCGAAGCGGCGACGGGCAAGCAGTTCGGCCGCACCCAGGACATCCAGCGGCTGATCGAGCGCGCACGCTGCGCGCGGTGGTCGATCTCACAAGCTCGGCGAGCGCCAGATCACGCATCGATTGCGACGTCATCCAGGCCGATGGCGGCACCCGCACCGCGTCGATCTCCGGCGCATGGGTCGCGCTGCGGCTCGCAGTCGACGGCCTGATGGCCAAGGGGCTGATCAAGGAAGATCCGATCACCGCCAAGGTCGCCGCAATCAGCTGCGGCATCCATAAGGGCACGCCGGTGCTCGACCTCGACTATGACGAGGATTCGGTCGCCGAGGCCGACGGCAATTTCGTACTGACCGCCCGCGGCCAGATCGTCGAAGTCCAGGCGAGCGCCGAAGGCGCGACCTATGACGAGGAAGCGCCTGCTCCGCCTCCTCCGCCTCGCGCGCATCGGCTGCACCGAGATTTTCGCGGCGCAGGACGTGGCAACGGGTAGGGCGACGGGGCGCTGAGGTGACGCGCAAGCTCGCCCCCGGCAGGCTCGTGATCGCCAGCCATAATGCGGGCAAGGTGCGCGAGATCCGGGCGCTGCTCGAACCGTTCGGGATCGATCCGGTGTCGGCGGGCGACCTCGACCTGCCAGAACCCGAAGAGACCGGTACGACCTTCGCCGAAAATGCGCTGCTCAAGGCGCATGCGAGCGCGGCGGCGTCGGGCTTACCCGCGCTTGCCGACGACAGCGGCCTCGAGGTTGCGGCGCTCGGTGGACGTCCCGGCGTTTACACCGCCGACTGGGCCGAGCGGCAGGCGTTCGAAGGCAGAGCTTTGAAGGCGGGCCCGGTCGCGACTGGTATATGGCGATGGGCAAGGTCGAAGGCCTGCTTGCCGAACAAGGACCGGCCGCAGACCGCAGCGCCTGTTTCGTCTGCACCTTGGCGCTGGCCTGGCCCGACGGCCATGCGGAGGTGTTCGAGGGGCGGGCGCACGGGGGTCTAACTTGGCCGCCTCGCGGGTTGCTCGGATTCGGTTATGATCCGGTGTTCGTTCCGGTCGGTAACACGCTGACTTACGCCGAAATCGATCCCACCGAAAAACATGCGATCAGCCACCGCGCCGATGCGTTTGCCAAATTGGTGGCTGGGGTTTTCTAGGCGCGCCGCATGGCCGAACCGCTCGCCCTTTATGTCCACTGGCCGTTTTGCGTGTCGAAATGCCCCTATTGCGACTTCAACAGCCATGTTCGCGAGAGTGTCGATCAGGCGGTGTGGCGCGACGCGTTGCTCGCCGATTTGCGGCACGAGGCGGGGCTGCTGCCCGATCGCCGGGTCGGGTCGATCTTTTTTGGTGGCGGCACGCCCAGTCTGATGCCGCCCGCAACCGTCGCGGCGGTGATCACGGCGGCTGGCGACCTGTGGGGGCTGGCCGACAATTGCGAGATCACGCTGGAGGCGAATCCCAATTCAGTCGAGGTCGCCAATTTCGCCCACCTCGCCGCCGCAGGGGTCAATCGCGTTTCTATCGGTGTTCAAAGCTTCGATGCCGAAGTTCTTGAATTTCTTGGTCGTGCGCACAGCGAAGACGAAGCGCGGCGCGCAATCGCGACCGCGCAGGAGCATTTCGCGCGGGTCAGTTTCGACCTGATCTATGCGCGGCCCGGTCAGTCGATCGCGGCGTGGGAAAGCGAACTGGCACAGGCGCTCGCGTTCGGCACCGACCATCTTTCGCTCTACCAGCTGACCATCGAGCCGGGCACGCGCTTTGCGACGCTGGCGGCGAAGGGCGACCTGACCATCCCCGATGGCGATACCGCCGCCGACCTGTTCGAGGCGACGCAGGCGATGACGCGCGCCAGCGGATTGCCGCGTTACGAAGTGTCGAACCACGCGCGCATCGGCCAGGAAAGCCGCCACAATCTCGCTTACTGGCGCTATGCCGACTATGCCGGGATCGGCCCCGGCGCGCATGGGCGCCGGCTGGGGCAGGCGACCGAGCGGCACAAGAAGCCCGAGAATTTCATCGCGGCGGTCGAGCGCAACGGTCACGGGTTGAAGGTCGAAAGCGACCTGCCGGCGCACGAACGCGCGACCGAGGCGATGTTGATGGGGCTGCGGTTGACCGAGGGTGTCGATCTGGCGCGGATCGAGGCGCGTAGCGGGTTGACGCGTGAGGCGTTCGTCGATGCCGATGCGGTGGCGACGCTGGTCGGGCAGGGGCTGATGGCGCTGGCTGGCGACGGGTTGGCGGTTACCGACGACGGCATATTGCTGCTCGACTCGATCCTTTCCGAGGTGGTGCGGACGGGCTAGGCTACCCCAAAGTCCGTTCGCCCTGAGCTTGTCGAAGGGCCGTTTTTCCTGCACCGTCGATAGAAGAACAGTGCTTCGACAAGCTCAGCACGAACGGGATTTGGAGTGAACCTCGATCTGATCCGCGACTGGGATGCCCATCTGGCGCATGAAAAGCGCCGGTCGGAGCATACGCGCCGCGCCTATATCGCGACCGCGGAGCGGTTTTGCGCATTTCTGTCGCAGCATCGCGGTGGCGTCGTCAGTGGCCCGATGCTGGCGAAACTGACCCCCAATGACCTGCGCGCCTATCTCGCCGAGCGCCGCGCCGACGGCCTGGGCAATGCATCGGCGGCGCGCGAGCTTGCGGCGTCGACCTGGTTCCTGCGTCGGCCGGCGGATCGGGCGCCAGCGTGCCGCAGCTGCGCGGCCGCGCGGCTCATAGCGGACGGCTGCGACTCGGCGTCGCACCAGGGCGCTCGGCTGGCCGCAGGACGTGGAGGATAACGCGCGGCAGGGGTGGACCGAGGCGCGCGATCTGCGCTGCTACTGCTGCTGTATGGCGCGGGGCTGCGCATCGGTGAGGCGCTGGGGCTGAGCGGCGCGGTCGGCGTCGCTGCGCGAGACGCTGCGCGTCAACGGTAAACGCGGCAAGACGCGCGTCGTACCGATCCTGCCGGCGGTTGCAAACGCCGTGTCGCGCTATGTCGCGGCTTGCCCCTATCCGATCGCCAGGGACGCGCCGCTGTTCCTCGGGGCGCGCGGCGGGCCGCTGGCGCCCGGCGTCGTGCGGGCGAATGTCCGTTCGGCGCGCCGCGCGCTGGGGCTGTCCGAACGCACGACCCCGCATGCGCTGCGCCACAGTTTCGCGACGCATCTGCTGGCGGGCGGGGCGGATCTTCGCAGTTTGCAGGAACTGCTCGGCCATGCGAGCCTCGCCTCGACGCAAGTCTATACCGCGGTGGACGCGGCGCATCTGCTCGACATTTATCGCAGCGCCCATCCGCGGGCTTAGTCGGCCCGCTTCGGCTTCCAGGTGATGACGCGGTAAAGGTAGATCAGCACCAGCGAGCCGATCGCGACCAGCGCGAGGGGGCCGACGAACGCGTCGAGATTGGCGAAATTGCCTCCGAACCAATGGCCGGCTCCCGCGAGCGCGGCGATCCAGATCGTCGATCCGGCGGCGGTCCAGAGCAGGAATTTCGCTTGGTGCATTTTCACCATGCCGGCGGGCAGCGACACCATCGTGCGCGCGACGGGCAGGAAGCGGGCGACGAAAACGATGCCGGGCCCATATTTCAGGAAAAAGCTGTGCAACCGCTCGACCTCGGCCCAATCGAGGGTCAGCCAGCGGCCATGGCGGTCGATAAACGGTTTCAATCGCTCGTAACCGATCCAGCGGCCGATGCCGTACCATACCCAATTGCCCGCGGTCGTCCCCGCCACCGCGACCGCGACGAGCGTCCAGAAATCGAAATGGCCCTTGGCGACCGCGATGCCGCCAAGGCCCATGATGACTTCGGACGGGATGGGCGGGAACACATTCTCCAGGAACATGAGGATGAAAATCCCCGCATAGCCCCAGCTCTGGATCAGGTTGAGAATGAAATCGGTCATAGGTGAGGTAACGCGCCGGAGGCGTCAGCCGATCCGCCGGATGATCGCGTCCCAGATCATGCCCGCGGTATCGCTGTTGTTGAACCGGTCGATCGCGACGATCCCGGTGGGCGAGGTGACGTTGATTTCGGTCAGCCATTCGCCGCCGATCACGTCGATGCCGACGAACACCAACCCGCGTTCGCGCAATTGCGGGCCGAGGACGTCGCAGATTTCCTGTTCGCGCGGGGTCAGCGTCGCTGCTTCGGCAAAACCGCCAACCGCGAGGTTCGAACGAAATTCGCCTTCGCCGGGCTTGCGGTTGATCGCGCCCGCGACCTCGCCGTCGACCAGCACGATGCGCTTGTCGCCATGCGACACGCTGGGCAGGAATTGCTGGACCATGAAAGGTTCGGGCCACACCTGACCGAACATCTCGACCAGCGTCTCGAGATTGCCGCCATCGGCATCCATCTTGAACACCGCCTTGCCGCCATTGCCATGCAGCGGCTTGATGACGACTGCGCCGTGGCGTGCCTGGAAATCCTTCACCGCATCGAGGTCGCGGGTGACCATCGTCGGCGGCATATATTCGGGAAAATCGAGCACGAAGACCTTTTCGGGCGCGTTGCGGACCGACACCGGGTCGTTGACCACCATTGTCTCGTCCGCAATCCGTTCGAGCAGCCAGGTGCCGGTCAGGTAACCCAAGTCGAAGGGCGGATCCTGCCGCATCAGCACGACATCGATATCGCGGCCCAGGTCGATCGTCACTTCGTCGCCGAACCGGTAATGCGCCCCGGCTTCGCGTTTCACGTCGAGCACGCGGTGCGCCTTGGTGGTCAGCCGCCCGGCCTCCCACGTCAGCCCGCGCACATCGTAATGATAGAGGGTGTAATCGCGCGTCTGCGCCGTCAGCATCAGGTGGAAACTGCTGTCGCCCCCGATGTTGATACCGTCCATCGGGTCCATTTGCACCGCGGCGCGCAGGGTCATTCCATATTCCTCAGGGTTGCCAGACGTGGACCAGATGGCGTGGCAGGCGCCGCGGCGCAAGGAGCATCACGTCGATCCGGATATCGTCGCGCGGGCCGGCGAAGCGCGGGGCGAGCATTTCCGCCGCCGCCGCGACACGGCGCAGGCGATATTGGTCGATCGCGAGGTCGAGGTCTTCGGGTCGCTCGCGCCATTTCACCTCGATAAAGGCAATGATGCGGCCGCGCCGCGCGACAAGGTCGACTTCGCCCGTGGCGACGCGCAGCCGCTCGCCCAGAATGCGCCACCCGTGCAGCCGCAGCCACCATGCGGCGCGGCGTTCGGCCTTGCAACCACGGGCTTCGGCGGCGGCGCGCTTCAAGCACCGTCTTTCAGCGTGAGCGCGCGGGCATAGACGTCGTGGCGGTCGAGCCCGAAGCGCTTGGCGACCGCCTTGGCCGCCTGAGCCACCGGCTTGTCGGCCATTGCCGCGCGCAGCGCCGCGGCGAGCGTCGCATCGTCGGCTTCCTCGGGTACCGCTTCGCCCGGCGGGCCAACCACCACCACGATCTCGCCTTTTGGCGGCGCATCGGCATAGCGCGCCGCAAGCTCGGTCAGCGTGCCGGTCACACATTCCTCGAACATCTTGCTGATCTCGCGTGCGACCGCCGCCTCGCGGTCGCCCAGCCCCTCGGCCATCGCCGTCAGCGCCGAGGAAAGGCGCGGGCCACTTTCGTAAAACACCAAGGTCGCGCGCAATCCTGCGAATTCGGCGAGGGTATCGGCGCGCGCCTTGGCCTTTGACGGCAGGAAGCCGGCGAACAGGAAGCGGTCGCTTGGCAGGCCCGACAGGGTGATCGCGGCGATCGCGGCGCACGGGCCGGGCAGGGTGGCGACATGCCGTCCCGCCGCGCGCGCATCGCGCACCAGCTTGTATCCCGGATCGGAAATCAGCGGGGTGCCGGCATCGGACACCAGTACGACGACCTCGTCCGCCATCCGCGCCACCAGCGCCGCACGGGTCCGTTCATCGCTGTGGTCGTGATACGGGGTCATCGGCACCCGCAAACCCAGATGCGACAATAGCTTGGCGGTCACCCGCGTATCCTCCGCCGCGATCAGGTCGGCGCGCGCCAGCATCGCCCCGGCGCGTGCGGTGATGTCGCCGAGGTTGCCGATGGGGGTCGCGACGATATAGAGACCGGGCAAGGGAGAATCTGAAATGTTCGAATCTGGCATGACGCCGAAAATGGCGAAACTGCCGCCAATAGCCAATTGCGCGCGCCCGGCCGATGCGTCGCCGCGGCGGCAGATGCTGCGCGGGCTGGCGGTGATGGCCATGGCGGGCCTGCTGGCCGCATGTCAGGTGGTTCCGAAAACCGGCGGTCCGGCGGCGCCGCCGCCGCCCGAAGCGCCGACGGACAATTTCGGCCCCGGCCTGCCCACCGACACCGATCGCCACCGCGTCGCGTTGCTGGTGCCACAGACCGGCCCCAACGCCGATGTCGGCATGGCGATCGAGATCGCTACCCTTGGCCTCAATTGCGCACCGAACGCGTCCGCATCACCACCTACGACACCGCGCTCGGCGCTGCGGCGGCGGCACGGCAGGCGGTCGCAGACGGCAACCGCCTGATCCTCGGCCCGCTGCTCAGCGAAGATGTCGCGGCGGTCGCGCCGATCGCGCGCGATGCCAAAGTGCCGGTGCTCAGCTTCTCGAACGACAGCAGCGTCGCTGGTAATGGCGTTTTCATCATGGGGTTTGTCCCCGGGCAATCGGTCGAACGCGTCGTCGCCTTTGCGCGCAGCAAGGGCCATCAGCGTTTCGGCGCGCTGGTGCCCAAGAATGTCTATGGCGACCGATCGGCAGCAGCGTTCCGCGCCGCGGTGGCCGAGGCGGGCGGCACCTTGGTCGCGGTCGAAAGCTACGACCGCAGCGCGACCGCGATGACCGGCGCGGCGCGGCGGATCGCCGGCTGCGCTCGATCGACGCGGTGCTGATCGCCGACAGCGGCGGCAATGCGATCCGCGCCGTGCCGGTGATCAAAGCGCACCGACGCGCGCATTCTGGGCACCGAATTGTGGAACACCGATGCGTCGCTTGGCACCAGTGCGGTGATGCGCGGATCATGGTTCGCCAGCGTGTCGGACGGGCTCTATGGCCAGCTTGCGGGAAAATACCGCACCCGCTTTGGCAAGGCGCCTTATAGGCTGGCCAGCCTGGGGTATGATTCGGTGCTGCTGACGGTGCGCATTGCGCGCGACTGGAAACCCGGCACCAGCTTTCCGGCAAACAAGTTGCTAGCGGCCGACGGGTTCGGCGGCATCGACGGCATCTTTCGTTTCAACAACCGCGGGATCGCCCAGCGCGCGCTCGAGGTGAGCGAAATCGGCGCCGGAGGTTTCCGCGTCGTCGATCCCGCCCCGACCAAATGGTGATGCCAAAAGGCGTGGCTTAGCCGCCACAGTCGCGCGAAAAGCGTTACCGCCAAGCAACGCGCGGCCTTTACGGCGCGCGCGCGGTCACTATATGAGCAGGACGTGCGCAAATCGCGCCGATTCCGCACGTCATCCGTCAACGACCAGGAGATGCCGCGGGGACGCGCTCGGCCTGAGCCGCCCGATGGCGCCGATGCCGCCGAGCGAGCCGACGCTGCAAGCAGTCATCGCTCGGACCAGGTCCGCGTCATTGACGAAGACGGCCGAAAACCTTGGCGTCATGTATACCCGCGAAGCGATCGAGCAGGCAGCCGAAGTAGGGCTGGACCTCGTGGAGATTTCTCCCAACGCCGATCCGCCGGTGGCGAAGTTCCTTGATGTCGGCAAGTTCCGGTATGAGGCCCAGAAAAAGGCTAATCTAGCGCGCAAGAGCCAGAAGACGCAGGAGATCAAAGAGATCAAGATGCGTCCGAACATCGACGACCATGATTATATGGTGAAGATGAAGAAGGTGGCAGAATTCATCGAAGAGGGCGACAAGGTCAAAATCACGCTCCGCTTTCGCGGCCGCGAACTGGCGCACCAGCAACTGGGAATGCAGCTTTTACAGCGGGTTCAGGCCGATACGGCTGAATCCGCCAAGATTGAGGCCCATCCCCGGATGGAAGGCCGCCAGATGCTGATGGTACTTTCACCCAAATAAGCAGGCAGTGCCATCACCAGATGGCTTGCCGAATTAGCTCCAGCCCAACGCCGATCATCAACAGGTTGATGATCGCGTTAAAGCGGGCGGGCGATACTCTTCGCGCCACCTCCCCATCGCTACGCGACAGGGAGGATTTCGAAGCCAATCCGAAATTGCAGGGCGGTCGTTCCAGCGGAACGACCGCCCGCTTCATATCGGCGCTCGATCATGTGCGCGCTACCATCGACGGCGACCGCGACGAGGGTCGAGGCGCGGGTGCCATAGACATCGCCGCGCAGGAACAGCGCCGGCGCATCCTCAGCCATCAGCGTGTCGAGCAAGCTTTCGGGATCGGCGCCCGCATCGACCACCGCCGCCAGCGCCGCGCCCAGGCGCTCGGCGCGCGGGCAAGGGGTGCGGGCGGGTTCGTTGGCGAGCGCATGTATACCGGGTGACAGCGGCGCGATGCACGGCGCCGGCCGGTTGGCTAGCAGCCGCGCCGTGCCGCCGCCGATCGCGAGCAGGTTGAAAGCGTTGAAGCGGCCCAGATCGGCCTCGGCCGGATCGGCAAAGCGCCCGTCGCCGCGCAGCATGTCGACGACCAGTGCGCCGCGCGATTCCTTGGCCGGATCGGGCCGCGCGCCGCGGACATTGGTCACCACGACGATCCGCCCGCTGGCGGGATGTGCTCCGAACCAAGTGCCGCCGGCTTGCAAATCGCGGCCCGCGACGATGCCGCGGTGCGTCGTCCCACGCTGCCAGCGCCGCGCTCGGCCGGCCGTGAAACTCGTCGCGGTTGCCGGTCAGGATCAACGGCCAGTCGGGATGGACCTGCCAGGCAAGGGCGACGACGCACATTGCGTGGCTATCGCTGGTCGGCACCGGTTTGCCAAGCCCGCGCGCTGTATTGCATCGCTATATCACCGATTGCTGGCCACGGCAAAGCGTGATAGCTTCACCCGATCTTTCTGGAGGGGAGACGATATGAACATTCCGGTCAAAACGCCGTGGCATCTGTGGGTCGTCGGCGGCCTGTCGCTGCTATGGAACGCGTTCCCGGTGATCGATTTCACGCTGACCAATTTGCGCAGCAAATTCTGGCTGTCGCAATATACCGATGCGCAGCTCGCCTTTGTCCTGGGCGCCCCGGCGTGGTCGAACATCTGCTGGGCGCTCGGCGGCTTCGGGTCGCTGCTCGGCTCGATCCTCCTGCTGATGCGCTCGCGCCATGCT